>NZ_JACDXJ010000001.1:0-1330000 GCF_013520865.1 Microvirga mediterraneensis | reverse complement strand
AAGACGATTTTGCTTGCCAAGCATCTCCGACGCTCCCGGCTGCGGGCCGGGGCTGGTGCGCGGAACTAGGTCGTCCGCTGGTCGAAGATGCTGCCTCTTTACGATTTCAAACATCCGCGCCGCTCACCCCCAAGGGGAGGGCACGAATTCCTTTGACGATCCACGGCCATGAACAAGGTCATGGCCTATGGACTTCCAGAACACAAAAAATGGTGGAGCCTGTCGGGATCGAACCGACGACCTGAAGCTTGCAAAGCTACCGCTCTCCCAGCTGAGCTAAGGCCCCGTTTTGGCTTTGGCCTCAGACGCCGGCGAAAGCGTCCGCTTTCTTGGCTTCCCGCGCCATGGGGCGCGGCGGCCGGTCGGCCTTCGCAAGAGCTGGCGCCAGGACCGACGCGCGAGCGTCGCAAGCCCGACCGGGCGCCGCCGACGTTTCGGCGGACAGCCAAAGGGACGGACGTCCCTGCCGGCGCTTGAGGCTTCCCCAAAATGGTGGGCCTGGGACGACTCGAACGTCCGACCTCACCCTTATCAGGGGTGCGCTCTAACCACCTGAGCTACAGGCCCCAATCGAAGCAAGGCGCGGCATCCGCGCCAACCCCGACCGATGTGTTCCGGAATTGAGAAGAGAAGCGAAGACGGCAGCGTCCCGCAGAATGAGCTTCTGACTGAAGCTCTTTGTTCCAAGCGATCCGATAGAGCAGGCGAGAAGCCTTCTCATAAGAGATCGTCCTTAGAAAGGAGGTGATCCAGCCGCAGGTTCCCCTACGGCTACCTTGTTACGACTTCACCCCAGTCGCTGACCCTACCGTGGTCGCCTGCCTCCTTGCGGTTGGCGCAGCGCCGTCGGGTAAGACCAACTCCCATGGTGTGACGGGCGGTGTGTACAAGGCCCGGGAACGTATTCACCGTGGCGTTCTGATCCACGATTACTAGCGATTCCGCCTTCATGCACTCGAGTTGCAGAGTGCAATCCGAACTGAGACGGCTTTTGAGGATTAGCTCCCCCTCGCGGGTTCGCTGCCCTTTGTCACCGCCATTGTAGCACGTGTGTAGCCCAGCCCGTAAGGGCCATGAGGACTTGACGTCATCCCCACCTTCCTCGCGGCTTATCACCGGCAGTCCCCCTAGAGTGCCCACCTTAAATGCTGGCAACTAGGGGCGAGGGTTGCGCTCGTTGCGGGACTTAACCCAACATCTCACGACACGAGCTGACGACAGCCATGCAGCACCTGTGTTCCCGCCAGCCGAACTGAAGAGGTGTGTCTCCACTCCTCATACGGGACATGTCAAAGGCTGGTAAGGTTCTGCGCGTTGCTTCGAATTAAACCACATGCTCCACCGCTTGTGCGGGCCCCCGTCAATTCCTTTGAGTTTTAATCTTGCGACCGTACTCCCCAGGCGGAATGCTTAAAGCGTTAGCTGCGCCACTGACGAGCAAGCTCGCCAACGGCTGGCATTCATCGTTTACGGCGTGGACTACCAGGGTATCTAATCCTGTTTGCTCCCCACGCTTTCGCGCCTCAGCGTCAGATCCGGACCAGTCAGCCGCCTTCGCCACTGGTGTTCTTGCGAATATCTACGAATTTCACCTCTACACTCGCAGTTCCACTAACCTCTTCCGGTCTCAAGCCTCGCAGTATCGAAGGCAATTCTGTGGTTGAGCCACAGGCTTTCACCCCCGACTTACAAAGCCGCCTACGCGCCCTTTACGCCCAGTGATTCCGAACAACGCTAGCCCCCTTCGTATTACCGCGGCTGCTGGCACGAAGTTAGCCGGGGCTTCTTCTCACGCTACCGTCATTATCGTCGCGTGCGAAAGAGCTTTACAACCCTAAGGCCGTCATCACTCACGCGGCATGGCTGGATCAGGCTTGCGCCCATTGTCCAATATTCCCCACTGCTGCCTCCCGTAGGAGTTTGGGCCGTGTCTCAGTCCCAATGTGGCTGATCATCCTCTCAGACCAGCTACTGATCGTCGCCTTGGTGAGCCATTACCTCACCAACCAGCTAATCAGACGCGGGCCGATCCTTCAGCGATAAATCTTTCCCCCAAAGGGCGTATCCGGTATTAGCCCAAGTTTCCCTGGGTTATTCCAAACTGAAGGGCACGTTCCCACGCGTTACTCACCCGTCTGCCACTGACCCCGAAGGGCCCGTTCGACTTGCATGTGTTAAGCCTGCCGCCAGCGTTCGTTCTGAGCCAGGATCAAACTCTCAAGTTGAAGAATTTGATCTCGACTGTCGTCACTACGCAAATTGACAGAGTCCATCTCACTCCAGGTCGCCCTGAAGCGGTGTACTCACCAATCAAAGCATAGAACGGGTCGATGTCTATTCACCCGAACCAAAAGGTCCGGCGCAAGGACACCGCCGCCTACGCTTCTCTTCCCTCTCAACAATGTCAAAGAACAAGACATCTTTCGATGCCACCGATAAAAACAGACTTCCGCAGAACAGTGCTTGTTCCCGACCGAAGTCGGGCCCAACAGCCCGGTTTCTGTGGAAGATCTGGGCGCCGTTCGCGTCAGCGGCGGCGTCGATGGGCGGTATATAGGCCGAACCCGTTTCGCCTGTCAACGTGCTTGTGAAACTTTTTTGACAGCCGGTCGATTTTCGACCGCCGTCCCCCTGCCGCACAGGTATTTTCCGACCTGCCTCACTGCGGTCACAGTGCGGCATGAAGCAGGGCCGCGAAGGCGCTCTTTTCCCCGAACCTCCTTTGCCGGAGAGTTGGCGCGCCGACCAAGCTTATCTATGGATATGTGCGGTTGTCGTCTCGTGTGCTAGATGGCCTCTGGTGTCTGTGACAGCAACCCACCCCGATCGACATCAGACAGAGACATATGAGTCAGCTTCCTCCCGATGACAGCCGTGCCAAGGGTTTCCGCAGGGAAGCCTCGCGCCTGTCGTCCGGCATCGATCTCGGACATGAGCCGCCGCTCAACACCAGCGGAAGCGCGGCCCCGGAGGTCGACAAGAGGGAGGTGAACCTGCGCTGGCTCGGCGCGAGCGTCCTGACCGGCGTCACGGGTGCGGTCCTGATCGGGGCTTCCATTCATGTCGCCCTCCAGGGCGCGGCCATTTCGGCCCTCCCCCCGGAACGTGCCGCCCTCGGGTCCCGGTCCACCTTCGCGCCCGACGAGGAACGGTCCTCGAACGTGGCCCGCAAGGCCGACCGGCTCAACATGACGGAGCTGACGTCCTCCGCCCGGCAGAGCTTCAAGGCCCCGATGACGATGCGCATCGGCGATCGCGAGGCGATCAAGGTCCGCAACTTCGTGCGCGTCGCCACGAACCTATCCCTGACCGCCGGCACCTATGCGTCGGACATTCCGCCCTTCAACCCCATGCGCCTCTTCGCCGAGGGAATGGACGAGCAGCGCGTCGAGCCGCCCCCGGAGGTCGCCGACGCGGACGTGTCGGTCCTCAGGCGCGACCTTGCCCTGGTGTCCATCGCGGCGAGCGCCCCCTCCCTGACGGATGGCGACGTGCTGGCGATCCTGGAAGAGGAGCGGCGGGTCTTCAACGAGGCCGGGCGCCGGACGTCCGTGCCGATCCCCGCCCAGCAGATGCTGTCCCGAACCCTGCGCCAGCCGGATGGCCTGGGCGATGCTCTCGGCTATGCCCGTGTCGTCGACGCTCCCTTCAGCACGATCGAGGTCCGGGTCGTTCCCGAGAACGTGACCGACCTTCCCAAGGTCGAGCAGCGGGCCATGGCGCCCCTCTTCGAAGAGCGTGAGGTCGTTCTCAAGAAGGGCGAAACCCTCGAGACCGTTCTGCGCAGCTACGGGGGCACTCCCGAGCAGATCGCCGCCATCACATCGGCCCTGGCCGCCCGCATCAAGGTCGACGGAATGGGCGAAGGCCAGAGGCTGCGCATCCTCATCGCGCCCGGCCCCCGTCTCGGGGATCCCAGGCAGATCGTACGCGTGATCACGCTCGGGGAACGGGGCATCGAGGGGATCGCCGCCACCAACGATCGCGGCGTCTTCGTGTCGGTGACGCCCCCGGCCGACGAGCGGAACCGGCAGATGGCCGAAGCTTCCGAGGACGAGGAGGAAGATGACGGGCGCGGCGGCGCGCGGCTCTACGAGAGCCTCTACGAGACGGCGCTCAAGAACGAGCTCCCCCGGGAGAGCGTGGACGAGCTGGTGCGGATCTTCGGCTACGACGTCGATTTCCAGCGCCGCGTCGCGCAGGGCGATTCCTTCGAAGTCTTCTACGGCTCCGACGACGAGAGCGGAGCGCCCGAGATCCTTTATGCTTCGCTCACCGTGGGAGGAGAGGCGCGCCGCGTCTACCGCTACCAGGGCGAGGACGGCACGATCGACTTTTTCGACGAAGCGGGACGCTCCCTCAAGAAATTCCTGATCCGCAAACCTATCTCGGACGGCATCCTGCGCTCGGGATTCGGGTCGCGTTTCCATCCGATCCTCGGCTATTCGCGGCCGCATACGGGCATCGACTGGGCCAACAAGGTCGGCACCCCGATCCTTGCCGCAGGCAACGGCACCATCCGCTTTGCCGACTGGAAATCGGGCTACGGACGCCATATCGAGATCCAGCACGCCAACGGCTATGTGACGACCTATTCCCACATGTCGGGCTTCGCCAAGAACATGGCCCAGGGCATCAGGGTCCGGCAGGGTCAGGTCATCGGCTATCTGGGCAGCACGGGTCTGTCGACCGGTCCTCATCTCCACTATGAGGTGCTCATCAACGGCAGCTTCGTCGATCCCCTCAAGATCCGCCTGCCGCGCGGACGGGAGCTCGAAGGCCGTGGGCTGGTGGACTTCAAGCGCCAGCGCGAGCAGGTCGACGAACTGATGGCCCACAGCGTCGCCTCCGCGGCGCTCTCCCAGCGAGCCGAGTTGCGATAGAGCCTATGCTTGAGCTTTTCGCGATCGTGCTGCCGGTCTTCGGCTTGATCGGCATCGGCTATGTCGCGCGCCAGACAGGGTTCATTTCCGAACGGGCCGGCGAAGGCCTGTCGGAATTCGTCTTCACCCTGTCCCTCCCCTGCCTGATCTTCCGCACCCTCGTGCGGGCCGAGATCCCGGCGGTCCAGCCCTGGGGATATTGGATTTCGTATTTCGTCGGCGTGGGCGTCGTCTGGCTCCTGGCCACCATGATCGGCCGGCGCTTCTTCGGCATCAAGGGCGTATCCGGCGTCGTCGCCGGCTTCTCGGCCGGACAGGCGAACACCGTCTTCGTCGGCGTCCCGATGATCCTCAAGGCCTATGGAGACGAGGGCGCCGTTCCGCTCTTTCTCCTGATCGCGGTTCATCTCCCCGTCACGATGACCCTGGCGACGATCCTGGCCGAGGGACGCCAGGCCTCTCCCCTGCTGATCCTGCGCCGCCTCCTCACCCATCCCATCGTCGTCGGCATCCTGGCCGGATCGGCCTGCCGCCCCATTGCCGCCCATGTGCCTGCCCCGGCCTGGCAGGTCATGGATCTCCTGGCGAGCGCCGCGGTTCCCTGCGCGCTGATCTCCATGGGAATCGCGCTCCGCCGCTACGGGCTGCAGACGGGCTGGAAGCTGCCGACCGTGATCTCGTTCCTCAAGCTCGTCGTGCATCCCCTGCTGGTTCTGCTGCTTGCCACGCAGGTCTTCCACGTGCCGCCGGTCTGGGCCGGCGTCGCGGTGCTCTTCGCCTCCTGCCCTTCGGGCATCAACGCCTATCTGTTCGCCGAGCGATATGGAGAGGGCGTGGCCCTCGCCTCGAGCGCCATCACCCTGTCCACCTTCCTCGCCCTGGGCACGACCCTGGCCTGGCTCTCCGTGCTGGGCGTCGGCTAAAGCATCGGGCGCAAAAGTGGGAACCGGTTTTGCGTGGAAAGATGCGGGAAAGCAAAAACTGAGAGCATCGGACGCGGCTTCGAAGTCACGTCCGATGCTCTAAAATCCGAGCCGCCGCCGGATGGCCTCCGGCGTCGCCCCCTCCTCGCGCAGCTCCGCCAGGGACTTCGACCGGCGGCTCTTCGCCAGCTTGTCGCCCTCCGGATCGAGCAGGAGGCCATGGTGATGGTAGCGGGGCGTCGGCAGATCCAGCAGGGACTGGAGCAGCACGTGGAGGTCGGTCGCGGCTTCGAGATCTTGGCCGCGGACCACATGGGTGATGCCCTGGAGCGCATCGTCCACGACGACGGAGAGATGATAGCTCGTCGGGATCTCCTTGCGGACGATCACCGCATCGCCCCAGCGCCGGGGTTGCGCAGTGACCGCATCCTCACGGCCGTCCCGCTCGAAGCGACGGAAGCGGAGCGGTCCCGGCGCGAGCCTGTCCGACGCCGCCCCATCGAGGCGCCAGGCATGGGGCGCGCCGGCCGCGATCCGGCGCCCGGCCTCGCCGGCCGGCATGGCCCGGCAGGTGCCCGGATAAAGCGGCGCGCCGTCGGGATCGCGGGGCCACGTCTCGCCGCTCTCCGCCTCCCGGCAGGCGATCGTCTCGGCGATATCCCTGCGGGTGCAGAAGCACGGATAGACCGCTCCCCGGCCCTTCAGCCTCTGGAAGGCGGCGCGATAATCGGCGAAATGGTCCGATTGCCGGCGGACCGGCTCTTCCCAACGCAGGCCGAGCCAGGCGAGATCGTCGTAGATGGCGGCCTCGAATTCGGGCCGGCACCGTGTGATATCGATATCCTCGATGCGCAGGAGGAAGCGACCGTCGAAGCGGCGGGCGAAGTCGGCGTTGAGCAGGGCGGAATAGGCATGGCCCAGGTGAAGCCGTCCGTTGGGACTGGGAGCGAATCGAAAAACCGGCTTCGTCACGGGAGCCTGCGAACAAGGGATGCGAAGGAATGGCCACCCTCCTCGAAACGGACGCGGTTCTCAAGAGGGGCTTGAGCGAGCTGGCTCTGGCGGACCCGGTGATGGCGAGGCTGGCCGAGAGCGGGATCACGCCGCAATTGCGCAGGCGGCCGCCCGGTTTCGAGGGGCTCGCCTGGATCGTCGTGGGCCAGCAGGTTTCCACCGCCAGCGCGACCGCCATCTGGAACCGCCTGCGGCAGGTCCTCGAACCTCCGACGCCTGACGTCTTTCTGCGGCTTTCCGATGAGACCCTGCGGGCGGCCGGGCTGTCCGCCGGCAAGGTCAGGACCCTGCGTGGCCTGGCGACGGACATCGCCGAGGGCAGGCTTCCCCTCGACGAGCTGCAGAACCGCCCGGCCGAGGAGGCCCACGATTTCCTCACCCGGGTGAAGGGGATCGGCCCCTGGACGGCCGACGTCTACCTGCTGTTCTGCCTCGGGCACCCGGACGCTTTTCCGGGCGGCGATCTGGCCGTGCAGGAGGCGGCCCGCCTCGCCTACGGGCTGGAGGAGCGGCCGGACACCAGGACGCTCGCCGCCCTGGCCGAGACCTGGCGCCCCTGGCGGGGCGTCGCGGCCAAGATGCTCTGGGCCTATTACCGCAAGGGCAAATCCCGCGAGGGCGCTCCCGTATGATGCCCTTGCGCCCCGAACGGTTCTAATCTCGGGCGGCTGAAAGAGCCGCATGGGCTCCGGCCATGAGCATCGAGATGTCGCTGCCGATGGACACCATGTGGAAGCCTTTGGCCGACAATTCCGCCGCCCGCACGCCCGACCCGGCATAGATGGCCGCGACCTTGCCGGCAGCCCTCACGCGAGCGAGCGCGTGGTCGAGCGCCTTCTCGACCTCGGTGCCGGTGGGATTGACGCTCCTCCCTCCCGAGAGGGCGATCGAGAGGTCCGACGGGCCGATGAAGACGCCGTCGATCCCCGGCACCGCCAGGATGTCGTCGATGATGGCCAGCGCCTCCCGGGTCTCCACCATGGCGAAGGAGACGGTCAGGTCATTGGCCTGCTGCAGATACGCGCCGGGCTCCAGCCGGGTCAGGGACAAGGCCCCGTAGGCACCCCAGCTGCGCTCCCCGATGGGCGGGAATTTCGTGAAGGCGGCGAAGCGCCTGGCATCCTCGATCGTGTTGATCATGGGCGCGATCACGCCCGACACGCCCGCATCCAGGAAGCGCGACGCGGAAGCGAAATCGCCTACCGGGACGCGGACGAGGGCCGGTTTTCCCGCGGCCGCGATCAACGGCACCGCCTGAAGCGCGGCCGCGAAGTCGATGGAGCCGTGCTGCAGGTCCATGACGACGGCATCGAAGGCCTCCTGGGCCAGGAGCCCGGCTACGGAAGGGTCCGGCATGCCGCACCAGGCCGTCAGGACGGGAGAACCGGCTTTCAGCCGCTCGGAAAACGATGGATGGGTCGGCATGATGCCCTTTCGGCAGGCTGTTCTTGGAAATTCAGAAGACTTGCGGCTGAAGGCGGGCCGTTACCGGCCCGCTTTGATGTCCTCGACGGCTCGTTCGGTGAACTGGATGAGCTTGGCCCTCAGCTCGGGCTCGGCCATGGACAGCCCGGCACCTTCGAGATCCTGGCTGACCTTGCGCAGGACATCCGCATCGCCCGCCTCTTCGAAATCGGCGAGAACGACGCTCTTGGCATAGGCTTCCGCGTCCGCGCCCGTCTTGCCCAGGCGCTCGGCGACCCAGAGGCCGAACAGCTTGTTGCGGCGCGCCGTCGCCTTGAATCGCAACTCCTCGTCATGGGCGAACTGCTTCTCGAAGGCGTCCCTGCGGTCGTCGAATGTGGTCATCGGCCCTGTTCTCCTTGGCTGTGCTTCATGCGATATAAGGGCGCACTCGCGAGGATGCCAGACACCCCCCATCTTTCAAATGGTGCTTTCGGCAGGTTGCAGAATTGCAGCCCATTCTCCCCGCGTTGTGCTTGCCCGAGGGATCGGATAGGTTGCCCCTTCAAGCGGAGCGCCGGTCAACAGCCGCGCTTAAACGCCAGCCGCGGATCTAAAAAATGAACATCCCCAGGAGCCACGGCAAATGGATTTTCTCAAACCACGGTACACCCCTATGAATCGTCGCCGTCGCATCTATGAGGGCAAGGCGAAGGTCCTCTATGAGGGCCCGGAACCCGGTACGCTCATCCAGCACTTCAAGGATGATGCGACCGCCTTCAATGCCAAGAAGCATGAAGTGATCGACGGCAAGGGCGTGCTCAACAACCGGATCTCGGAATACCTGTTCCAGCATCTGAACGACATCGGCATCCCGACCCACTTCATCCGGCGCCTGAACATGCGCGAGCAGCTGATTCGCGAAGTGGAGATCATCCCCCTCGAGGTCGTGGTGCGGAACGTGGCGGCGGGCTCGCTGGCCACCCGCCTGGGCATCGAAGAGGGCACGCAGCTGCCGCGGTCGATCATCGAATTCTATTACAAGAACGACGCTCTCAACGACCCGATGGTGTCGGAAGAGCACATCACCGCCTTCGGCTGGGCCTCGCCCCAGGAGATCGACGACATCATGGCGCTCGCCATCCGGGTCAACGACTTCCTGTCCGGCCTCTTCCTCGGCGTCGGCATCCGTCTCGTCGACTTCAAGCTGGAGACGGGCCGTCTCTGGGAAGGCGAGCTGATGCGCATCGTCGTCGCCGACGAGATCTCCCCGGATTCCTGCCGCCTCTGGGACATCAAGTCCAAGGACAAGCTCGACAAGGACCGGTTCCGCCGAGACATGGGCGGGCTGGTCGAGGCCTATTCCGAGGTCGCCCGGCGCCTCGGCATCCTGGCCGAGAACGAGAACCCGGTCACGGGCGGTCCGCGCCTCGTGCAGTAAGCGGCCTGCCCTTTAACGACCCGAAAGCCCGGCCTCAGCGCCGGGCTTTTTGCTGGATCATGCGGGTTCCGCTGAAGCGACCCGAGATGACGGCCAGGGGAAGCTCTCCGTCATGGCCGCACGTGTTGCGGCCATCCCCGTCCTGCCGGGCCAACACCCTCCGGCCTCATCCTGAGGCGCCACGCCGTGGCGTCGCGAAGGAGGGGCTGGAGAGTACTGGAGGCGCCCTGGACGATCCTTCGAGACGCCGCTGCGCGGCTCCTCAGGAGGAGGGCTCCGGGTGCGAGGCGATGTTATGTTCTTACTTTGTTCTTGACAGGGCGAGTAACCTTGGCTATATCGTTGCCCTAGATCTGCTCTGACGAGGGGCGCGCTCGCGAGGCGTCGCAAGAGTGAGAGCAGGCACGGTCCCGCCGCAGGCCTCGCACGCCTGTGGTCGCGGGAGGTCGACCTTGGGGGCTCCCCAGCTGGTCCACCTGAAAAGAACCGTGCGCGAAGCGGCCGTCCGGCTCTTCCATCAACACACACGAGCGAGCCGGGCTGCCCGACGCGCCACCCTCGAACCCTGAAAGGCTCGCAGCGCAAGCTGCGGGCCCCAAGGTGCTGGCTCTTTGACACGAACGGATCAGCACCGCCCGTCATGGCCGGCCTCGTACCGGCCATCCCGATTGGAAGAGCGCCACGAGCCAATGATGACGTGGAGGGTCTCATGTCCGGAAGGCCGCGAAGCGCGGAGGAAGGACATGGAGATTCCGACTTCTGCCCATTTCCCTCCGGACAGGTTTCGCGCATAGATGGGCCATGCCATTTCGCCTGTTGCGTTCCAGCCTGCTCGTCCTGACCTTCGGCCTGGCGGTCGCGAGCTGCGGCTATCTTCCCCGTCAGGTCGCGGGCCTGCCCTCGGGTCCTCCTTGGGATGCCCTGCCTTTACGGAAGTGGCTGGCCGAGGACCGGGCCGAGCCCATCGCGCTGGCCTTCTGCGCTCCGCCGGAATGCAGCCCGGGCCTTGCCGTGAGCGTCATTCGCCTCACGGGCAAGGACGCGGACATCACGGACGCCGTCCTGAAGGACCCTGAACGCCTCGCCCGGGCGCTGCGCTCGCCCGCAGGCCGGGAGAAGCCGGTGAAGACCCGGATCAGCGTCGAGCGTCTCAAGGATTCTCCCTATCCCGGCTTCGCCATCGAACTCGCCCCGTCCGACGGCGGCAAGCGGCCGGCCTATGGAGCAGCCCTCGGGCGGCGGTCCGGAAGCGACCTGGAGGTCGTCCTGGCGATCGGCGAAGCCCCCGATGCCGTGCGCGAAAGGGCCAAGGAAGTCGCCGCCCGCGAATTAGGCTCATAGAGTTAGGCTGATCGAGCCGGCCGCACGATCTTTCGCTGAACCGGCATCCACTTCACCGGATCGTGCTTCAAGCCCGTTGTCTCTTGCGGCTAAATTCTTTATGGCCTTGGCCAAATCTCAACAGCCCGAGGCCCCTATGAAAGCGCGTGTCACCGTGACCCTCAAGAACGGCGTTCTCGACCCCCAAGGCAAGGCCATCGAAGGCGCCCTCAAATCCCTTGGGGTCGAAGGCATCGACGGGGTCCGCCAGGGCAAGGTCTTCGACATCGAGCTCGGAACCTCCGACAGGGCCCAGGCCGAAGCCCAGCTCAAGGCCGCCTGCGAGAAGCTGCTGGCGAATACCGTTATCGAAAATTACCGCGTCGAACTGACCTGACCGTCATGCCCGGACCCGTTCCGGGCATCCACGTTTTTGCCGCGCCGTCAGGCGTGGATGGCCGGGACGAGCCCGGCCATGACGTTAGAAGGATGAACTGATGAAATCTGCCGTCATCGTCTTCCCCGGCTCCAATCGCGAAGGCGATGTGCTGCGGGCGCTCACATCGGCCGGGTCCCAGGCGGAGAAGGTCTGGCACGCCGAGACCGAGCTGCCGAAGGGCACGGATCTCGTGGTCCTGCCGGGCGGCTTCTCCTACGGCGACTACCTGCGCTGCGGCGCCATCGCCGGCCGCGCCACCGTGATGGATGCGGTCCGGGCGCACGCGGCCCGGGGCGGCCTCGTGCTCGGCATCTGCAACGGGTTTCAGATCCTGTGCGAGTCCGGGCTTCTCCCCGGGATCCTGATGCGCAACGCCAACCTGAAGTTCATCTGCCACCGGCAGTTCCTGCGCGTCGAGCGCAACGACACCGCCTTCACCCGGGCCTATGCCAAGGGTCAGGCGATCGATGTCTGCGTGGCGCATGGCGAAGGCAACTACACGGCCGACGAGGAAACCCTGAAGCGCCTCGAGGGCGAAGGTCTGGTGGCCTTCCGCTATTCCGACGCGCAGGGGCACATCACGGCGGATTCCAACCGCAACGGCTCCATGAACGCGATCGCGGGCATCTATTCGGAGAAGCTCAATGTGCTCGGCATGATGCCTCATCCGGAGAACCTGATCGAAGACCTCGTGGGCGGCACCGACGGGCGCGGCCTGTTCGAGAGCCTCGTGTCGTCCTTCCCCCGCGCCGCCTGATCCTTACCAATCGCGAGACCCCGATGATCCGCAACGACGTCGCCATCACCCCGGAGCTGGTCAAGGAGCACGGGCTGAAACCCGATGAATACGAGCGCTTCGTGAACCTGATCGGCCGCGAGCCGACCATGACCGAGCTCGGCATCGTCTCGGCCATGTGGAACGAGCATTGCTCGTACAAGTCCTCCCGCATCCACCTGCGCGGCCTGCCCACGAAGGCTCCCTGGGTCATTCAGGGTCCAGGCGAGAACGCGGGCGTGATCGATATCGGCGATGGGCTGGCCTGCATCTTCAAGATGGAGAGCCACAACCACCCGTCCTTCATCGAGCCCTACCAGGGCGCGGCGACGGGCGTCGGCGGCATCCTGCGCGACGTGTTCACCATGGGGGCGCGCCCCATCGCGTCGCTGAACTTCCTGCGTTTCGGCGAGCCGGATCATCCCAAAACCCCTCACCTCGTCTCGGGCGTGGTGGCGGGCATCGGCGGCTACGGCAATTCCTTCGGTGTGCCGACCGTCGGCGGCTCTGTGGGCTTCGACAAGCGCTACAACGGCAACATCCTGGTCAACGCCATGGCGGTCGGCCTCGCCCGCACGGACGAGATCTTCTACGCGAAAGCCACCGGAGTCGGAAACCCGATCGTCTATCTCGGCTCCAAGACCGGCCGCGACGGCATCCACGGCGCCACCATGGCGTCGGCCGAATTCGACGACGCGTCCGAGGAGAAGCGCCCGACGGTCCAGGTCGGCGACCCCTTCGCGGAAAAGCTCCTGCTCGAAGCCTGCCTCGAACTCATGAAGTCCGGCGCGGTGATCGCCATCCAGGACATGGGCGCGGCCGGCCTCACAAGCTCGGCGGTCGAGATGGGCGCGAAGGGCAATCTCGGCATCGAGCTCGACCTCGACAAGGTGCCCTGCCGCGAGGAGGGCATGACCGCCTACGAGATGATGCTGTCGGAGAGCCAGGAGCGCATGCTCATGGTGCTCAAGCCCGGCATGGAGAAGGAGGCCGAGGCCATCTTCCACAAATGGGGCCTGGATTTCGCCGTCATCGGCAAGACCACCGATACGCTCCGCTTCGTCATCAAGCACCAGGGCGAGGTGAAGGCGGATCTCCCGATCAAGGAACTCGGCGACGAGGCTCCGCTCTATGACCGTCCCTGGGTCGAGAGCCCCCGGCAGCCGGTGATCGCGCCCGACAGCGTGAAGGCCCCGATGTCGGAAGCCGAGGCGCTCCTGAAGCTCGTCGGCTCGCCGGACCAGTGCTCCAAGCGCTGGGTCTGGGAGCAGTACGACCACCTGATCCTCGGCAACACGGTCCAGACGCCCGGCGGCGACGCCGCCATCGTGCGCGTCGAGGACGGCCCGAAGGGCCTGGCCCTGACGACCGACGTGACGCCGCGCTATTGCGAGGCCGATCCCTTCGAGGGCGGCAAGCAGGCGGTGGCGGAAGCCTGGCGCAACATCACGGCGGTCGGCGGCTTGCCGCTCGCCCTCACCGACAACCTCAACTTCGCCAGCCCCGAGCGTCCCGAATCCATGGGCCAGTTCGTCGGCTGCGTCCGGGGCATCGGCGAGGCCTGCAAGGCGCTCGACTTCCCGGTCGTGTCCGGCAACGTCTCGCTCTACAACGAGACCAACGGCCAGGGCATCCTGCCCACCCCGGCCATCGGCGGCGTCGGACTCCTCGACGACGTGACGGTCAACGCCTCCATCGCCTTCAGGCAGGAGGGCGAGGCCATCATCCTCATCGGCGCGACCCAGGGCTGGCTCGGCCAGTCGATCTACCTGCGCGACGTCTGCGGCCGGGAGGAAGGCGCTCCGCCGCCGGTGGATCTGGCCCAGGAGAAGCGCAACGGCGACTTCGTGCGCCAGCTCATCCGCTCCGGTCAGGTCAAGACCGTCCACGACGTCTCGGACGGCGGCATCGCCCTTGCGCTCGCCGAAATGGCCATCGCCGGCAATGTGGGCGCCGAGATCACGGCCGTTCCCGAGGGCCTGCCCCTCCATGCCTTCCTCTTCGGCGAGGATCAGGCCCGCTACCTCGTCGCCGTCGACGAGGACGCGGCCGCCGACATCCTCTACGCGGCCGGCGCCGTCGGCATTCCGGCCGTGACCCTGGGCGTCACGGGGGGCGACGCGTTGATTCTGCCAGGCCAGCAGGCCATATCCGTGAAGCAATTGAAGGCAGCGCACGAAGCCTGGCTGCCGGAATACATGACCGGCAAGTCATAAGGAGTTTGATCCATGCCGATGGATTCCCGTGAAATCGAAAGCATGATCAAGGCCGCGCTGCCCGACGCGGTGGTCGAGATCAAGGACCTCGCCGGCGACGGCGATCACTATGCCGCCACCGTCACCTCCTCGGCCTTCAAGGGGAAGTCGCGGGTCCAGCAGCACCAGATGGTCTATGCAGCGCTGCAAGGACGCATGGGGGGCGTGCTTCACGCCCTTGCATTGACGACCGTGGCACCCGACAATTGAGACAAGCCCGGCGCCTTGACCGCCCGGACGAAGGAGACATCCATGGCTGACGCCAACCAGATCATCGACAACGAAGTGAAGTCCAACGACGTCGTGCTGTTCATGAAGGGCACGCCGCAATTCCCCATGTGCGGGTTCTCGGGTCAGGTGGTCCAGATCCTCAACTACCTCGGCGTGCCCTACAAGGGCGTCAACGTCCTCGAGGACGAGACCATCCGCCAGGGCATCAAGGATTATTCCAACTGGCCGACCATTCCCCAGCTCTACGTGAAGGGCGAGTTCGTCGGCGGCTGCGACATCACCCGCGAGATGTTCCAGGCCGGCGAGCTGCAGCAGCTCTTCGCCGACAAGGGCATCCAGGTTCAGCAGAGCGCCTGACGGCGATTGCTTCGTCCGAACCGAGGCGGGGCATGGCCCCGCCTTTTCGTTTGCGCCCTTGCGGGGAAGGGGGCGTGTTATGTCGCATTCCTCAACCGGCTCAGCTTCCGGCACAATAACTGTGCTGAACGCAACAGAAGAGCCGCTCGTCACAGAATAAAAAGGAGCGGCGAGAAGGGGCTTTTTCCATGGTCGAACCCGAGACGAATGTCGTCGCCTTCAAGCCGCGCAAGGCCGTGGCTCATCATCCCAGGAGCCTGATGGAGCGGATCTATGCCGCGGGATCGCTCTCGGTCCGGTCGGACGACCGGGCCACGAAGGCGGCCGCCGTCATGCTCCAGGCCCTCGGCTTCCTGGTGATCGAGGAGATCCTGGCGGACGGCACCCCGCGTCGGCTCCGGCGCGGCGAGGCCCGCACCGCCATGGACCGCCCCTGGCGCCTCTCGAAACCGGCTTTTTCCGGCGAGATCGGACTTCCCGACGGCGGCGGGGCCTTTCCCGCCTGACTGTTGGCCGCTCCCGTGGGCGGTGGTACCCTATGGGGCCGACATCCTCATGCGGCGACGGGCAGCCGGATCACTCCGCCCGTCGGGTCGGTTCCGCTGCGATCTTGAAGGGCTCACCCATGGCGCCCGTCCATTCCAGGATCTGCAAGGGTTGCTGGCAGCAGCTGCACATTCCCGTGCCTCTCCGGGGGCCGGCTTCCGTGCCTTTCCGCATCTTCGGCATTCGCCCAAGCCGGATGAACCCGAATACCTGCACGGTCTGCGAGCTCATGTTCACGCGGATCATGAAGGCCCGCAAGATTCCCGTCGACGTCTCCGTCCTTTTCGCGGACCTCAGGGGCTATACGACCCTGTCTCGGTCGCTCCCGCCCGACGCGGTCTCATCTCTGCTCGATGCCTTCTACGACGAATGCGCGGAGGCGATCTGGGAATATGATGGCCTGCTCAACAAGACCATCGGCGACTCCGTCATGGCGCTGTTCAATTTCCCCATCCAGCAGCCGAACCATGCCGAGCAGGCGGTTCGGGCCGGGCGCGAGATCCTGCGCCGCTGCGAGATCCGCCGCAAGACTTTGCTCTCAGACCATGCGGCCCTTGGCGACACCGATCTCGGAGTCGGGATCGGGATCGACTCGGGGGTGACGAGTTTCGGGGAATTCGGCCGTTCGCATCGCGACCTGACCGCGATCGGCCCCGTGGTGAACACGGCCGCCCGCGCCCAGGCCGCGGCGGCAACGGGTGAAATCCTAGTCACTCAGGCTGTTTACGACAGGGCCGGGCGCGACACGGTCAAAGGCGAAGGGCGGGAGTATCGCCTGAAAGGCTTCGAGGCTCCCGTCCAGCTTTACGCGGCCTGACGATCTGGAGCGATTCAGGGCCGCTTTCATGAACGCGACGGCATCGGGCGAAGCCCATTCGGCCGGTCCCTTCAGCAGGGCGACCTCACAGCCCGCCGCATCGATCACGAAGGTGGTCGGCAGGCCGACCACATGGCCGGATTTCTGCAGCACCTGCAGCAGCTTGCCTTCGGGATCCGCGTGATAGGCCAGGTTCCGGATGCCGTTCTCCTGCAGCCAGGCCTTCGGCTTCTCGCGGTTGCGGGTGTCTACGTTTATGGCGACGACCTGAAAATCGGGGCCGCCCAGCTCCGTCTGGAGCTTGTCGAGGGCGGGCATTTCCTGGCGGCACGGCACGCACCAGGTCGCCCAGAGATTGACCAGGATCGTCTTGCCCTTGAAGTCCGACAGGCTCATCGGCTGCCCCTCGGGGCCGTTGAAGGCGATGACGGGCGGAGGCTTCGGGGCATGGCTCACCCCGACGGCTGCCACCTCACCCTTGGCGAGCGGCTTCAGGCGCTCGGCCGTGGGCTGCGACGCACGGCATTCGGCGACGCCGGCCGCCATGGGATCACGGGGCGCAAGGCCATACCAGGCCGCCCCCGCGCCTGCGGCAACGGCAAGAGCACCGAGACCGAGAAGCCAGCTTTTCCGGGAATTCACTGCGTTCGACATGGCCGTTGATGTGGCGCTTTTTCGCGCGGGCCTCAAGCCCTTGCGTCCAAAACGCGACCGTTGACCCATCACGAAAGCGTTGAGCAAGGGGCCTGTTGTCTCTCACACCTTGCCTCTCGCATCCTCAAACGCTTCCCGCTATGGTGCGGCCACGTTTCGGAGCTTGTAATGTCGTCCAGCCTGACTTTTCCCCGCGCGGTTGTGGTTGCGGGCCTTCTCGTCCTCGGTCTGACCGCCTGCGGCCGACGCGGCGCCCTTGAGCCGCCGCCGGATGCCTCCGCCCAGGCGGCCGAGACCCAGACCCAGGTGCCGGCGAGCGATACGGCCCTGCCCTCCCCGGTCGGCACCCCACGCTCCAAAGCCAACCGGGGCTACACGATCCCGGACAAGCCGTTTATCCTCGACCCGCTGCTCTAGGCTTTGCGATGCACCACTTTGCCTATCGTGACGGCGTCCTCCACGCGGAGGGCGTCGATCTGCGCCGCCTCGCGGACGAGGTAGGAACCCCGTTCTATTGCTATTCCTCGGCCACCCTGGAGCGGCACTACCGGGTCTTCGCCGAGGCTTTCGCCGAGACGGACGCCCTGGTCTGCTATGCCATGAAGGCCAATTCCAACCAGGCGGTGCTCAGGACGCTCGGCCGCCTCGGGGCCGGCATGGACATCGTGTCCGAGGGCGAGCTGCGCCGCGCGCTGGCCGCCGGCGTCCCGGGCGAGCGGATCGTGTTCTCGGGCGTCGGCAAGACCCGGTCCGAGATGGCCTTCGCCCTCGACAGTGGCATCCTCTGCTTCAACGTGGAATCCGAGCCGGAACTCGAGGCGCTGTCCGAGGTCGCGCTCTCCAAGGGCGCGCGCGCGCCCGTGTCGATCCGAATCAACCCGGACGTGGACGCCAAGACCCACGCCAAGATCTCGACCGGCAAGTCCGAGAACAAGTTCGGCATCCCCATCGCCCGGGCCCGGGAGGTCTATGCGAGGGCGGCGGCGCTCAAGGGGATCGCTGTCACCGGCGTCGACATGCATATCGGCAGCCAGATCACCGATCTGGCCCCTTACGACAACGCGACCGCCCTTCTGGCCGAGCTGGCCCGGGACCTGATGGCCGACGGGCACAAGCTCCACCATATCGATCTCGGCGGCGGCCTCGGCATCCCCTATCGCGAGAACAACGAACCGCCGCCCGATCCGCAGGCCTATGCGGCGATCATCAAGCGCCACACCAAGGATCTCGGCCTCAAGCTCGTCTTCGAGATGGGCCGCCTGATCGCCGGCAATGCGGGCGTGCTCGTCGCCCGTGTCATCTACGTCAAGCAGGGTGCCGACAAGCCCTTCGTGATCGTCGATGCCGCCATGAACGACCTCATCCGTCCGACGCTCTACGAAGCCCATCACGACATCAAGCCGGTCGCAGAGGCCACGCCCGATACGCCGCGCATCGTCGCCGACGTGGTCGGCCCCGTCTGCGAGACCGGCGACTATCTCGCCCTCTCCCGGGACATGCCGGAGGTCAAGGCCGGCGACCTCATCGCCATCATGACCGCCGGCGCCTACGGGGCGGTCCAGGCCAGCACCTACAACACCCGGCGTCTCGTGCCCGAGGTGCTCGTCCGCGGCGAGGACCACGCCGTGGTGCGCCCGCGCCCGACCTACGAAGAGCTGATCGGGCTCGACCGGGTCCCGGACTGGCTGGCTTGAGAGCCACCATTTCGGAACCGACACGCGGTCTTTCGCTCGCGCGAATCTCCGATTTGCCTCGAACAACGCGCCATCTGAACGATTGAGGGTTTGACCGCTCACCTCTTGTTGAAGCTCCGCGCGCAATTGACCGCTGGTCATCCGGGTCTCGCGTGCTAGCTTTTTCAACCGGGGGTCACTGCACATTCCGTGCAGCGGGAGATGTTTGGCATGAGCGAAGGCCCGAACCCGTCGCCGGGACGCAGCCCCCTGAACCAGCGGTTCGGGCGCCTGGTCGCTCATGCGCGTTGGTCCCTCTGGTGGGAGGAAGCCTGGCCTCGGCTCTGGCTGCCTTTCGCCATCGTGCTCCTGTTCTTTACCCTCTCCTGGCTCGGGCTCTGGCTCGATCTCACGCCCTTCTGGCGCTCCATCGGCCTGGGCCTCTTCGCTTTGGCCTTCCTCCTGTCGCTCTGGCCGCTTCTTCGCCTGCGCATGCCCAGCCGGACGCGTGCACTCGACCGGCTCGACCGCGACACGGGCCTGAGTCACGGCCCGGCCCGCGTCCTCGACGATACGCTGGCCCTCGGCGCGGCCGATCCCGGCACCAAAGCGCTCTGGGCCCTTCATCGTAAGCGCGCGGAGGATGCCGTCAGCCGCATGCGCGTCGGCCTGCCCCGGCCCGACATGCCGCAGCGCGACCGTTATGCCTTTCGAGCCGCAGGGCTTCTCGCCCTGGTGGCGAGCGCCTTCGTGGCGGGACCGGAGATCGGCTCGCGGCTCGCCGCGGCCTTCGACTGGCGGAAGATCGAGACCGCCTCCCCGTCCTTCCGCATCGATGGCTGGATCGACCCGCCCCTTTATACCCGCACGCCGCCGCTGATGATCGACCTGGCGCGGGGACAGAACCTGCGCGCCCCGATCCACTCGACCGTGGTGATCCGGATCGCCGGCGAGGGCAGCGCCGAGGTCACGCCGGGCAAGGGCCTGACGCCCCTCCCGGCCAAGGCCAACCAACGCGCCGACATGCGCGAGGAGCGCTATGTCCTCGACGGATCGAGCGAGCTGACGGTCAGCACGGGCTTCGCGCACAGCGTGACGCTCGCCATCGAGGCCATTCCCGACCGGCTGCCCGAGATCGCCTTCACCACGCCGCCCGAGGTCAATGCGCGCGGCACCTTCACCTTGAGCTACAAGGGCAAGGACGATTACGGCATCGTGGCGCTCGACGGCATCGTGGAGAAGGCCGACAACAGCAAGGGGCGCTCCCTCGTCCCCGCTCCCCAGCTCACCCTGGCCCTCCCAAGCCATGAGGAGAACGCGCCGGACACCAAGTCGCCGGTCGACCTCACGAACCACGCCTGGGCCGGCGCGCCGGTGACGATCCAGCTCAAGGCCAAGGACGAAGCCGGCCAGGAGGCGCTCAGCGAGAAGATCACCTTCACCCTGCCGCAGCGCCCCTTCACCAACCCTCTCGCCAAAGCGCTTGTCGAACAGCGGCGCAATCTCGTGCTCGCACCCGACGACCGCAAGCGCGTGCAGGTGGCGCTCGACGCACTGCTGATCGCCCCGGAGGAATACACGCCGCAATGGGGCGTGTTCATGGGCCTGCGGACCGGTGCGGAGCGCCTGCGCGTCGCCAGGACCGACCAGGAGCTGCTCGATGTGGCCGATTGGCTCTGGGCCATGGCGCTCCAGATCGAGGACGGCAACCTGTCCGATGCCGAGCGGGACCTGCGCGCCGCCCAGGAGCGCCTGAAGGAGGCCATGGACCGGAATGCGCCGGACGAGGAGATCCGCCGCCTGACGGACGAGCTGCGGCAGGCCATGGACAAGTTCCTGCGCGAATTCGCCCAGCGCATGCAGCAGAACCAGCAATCCCAGGATCAGAACCAGCGCACGCCGCCGGACCGGATGATCTCGCAGGACGACCTCAACCGC
Source organism: Microvirga mediterraneensis (assembly GCF_013520865.1). Lineage (NCBI taxonomy): Bacteria > Pseudomonadati > Pseudomonadota > Alphaproteobacteria > Hyphomicrobiales > Methylobacteriaceae > Microvirga > Microvirga mediterraneensis. The sequence continues at coordinate 1,309,330 of NZ_JACDXJ010000001.1, read as the reverse complement.
ATGCTGCGCCAGATGGAGGATGCCATGCGCCGGGGCGACGTGGCCGAGGCCCAGCGCCTGCTCGAGCAGCTGCGCAACATCCTGGAGAATCTGCAGACGGCCCAGCCCAACAGCCGCATGACCGATCCGCTCGGACGCGAGATGAACCAAGCCATGCAGGACATGGAGGACATGGCGCGCGAGCAGCAGAACCTGCGCGACGAGACCTTCCGCGACGGCCAGAACCGCCGGATGCAGCAGGGCGACCGCCCTCGCCAGGGGCAACGTCAGGGCCAGCGTCAGCAGGGACAGCGCCAGCAAGGTCAGCAGGGTCAGCAGGGCGAAGATCAGGATCAGGCCGAGAACGGCCAGGGCGGTCAGGACCAGGATCCCTTAGGCTTGCGGCAGAGGCAGCAGGCTCTGCGGGAAAGGCTGGAAGAACTGCAGCGCCGGATGCAGGGCATGGGCATGCAGAACGAGCAGGGCCTGGGCGATGCCGAGCAGGCCATGCGCGAGGCCGAAGGCGCCCTGGGCCAGGGCCAGGACGGCCCGGCGGTGGACGCCCAGGGCCGGGCACTGGAAAATCTCCGGCGCGGCATGCAGGGCATGGCCCAGCAGATGCAACAGATGCAGCAGGGCGACGGCCAGGGGAACGAACAGGCCGGCGACCAGCCCGGCCAGGGCAATCCGCAAGGCAACCAGCAGGCGGGCCAGCGCGACACCGATCCTCTCGGACGGCCCACTCGGAACCGGGACTATTCCGACGGCCGCGTCGACGTTCCCAGCGCCAACCAGTCGCCCGCCCAAAGGGCGCAGCGGATCTTGGAAGAATTGCGGCGCAAGCTGGGCGATCCGAGCCGACCGCAGGAAGAACTCGATTATTTCGAGCGGCTGCTGCGGCGGAATTGACAGGAGGGCAAACGGCCCTCTTGCCTCTCCTCTGGGTTCAGGCCACGGTCGCCCGAACTTCTCGATGGAATCAAGATGACGAGTTTTGTGGACTTGCTTGTGCCGATTGCCGTGGTGGCCGTCGCCTTCGTGCTGCTTCTGGGCCTGATCAACATGCTGCGCGGCGGCAATGCCAATCGGTCGCAGCACCTCATGCGCCTGCGCGTCCTGCTTCAGTTCGTGGCGATCATCGTGATCATGGGCGTGATCTGGTGGCGCGCTGCATGACGCTCCGACATGACGTTTGGAGAGGTGCAAAAACCTGTGCCTGTCGGCCACATGAGGCGCCCGTCACCTTCGTATTGACACTTTTTCGCCACGGTTTGTATTAAGAGAACGTTAGCCATAACGGCATAGCCTGTTGGCCTCATTTTTTATTCAGTTACGGATCTCTTGATGCGCATCAGCCCAGCCATAGGCATGAGCCTTCTCGTCCTCTTCATGGGGACGTCGGGCGTCCTAGGCTCCGAAAAGCGGCAAACGAGTTCCTCCCAGGCCTCAGCCCAGCCGAGCCTGCTGTCGGAGTTCCGTTTTGGATTCTCCGCGCAGGATCCGTGGGGTCCGGAAGGAAAAGACGGCTCCGCCAACATCACCGGCGAAATCCTTTTTTCGAAACCGTTCACTGCTTCGGACCTTTTCACCAGCTATTTCATCCCCCGTCCGCATGTGGGCGGCAGCCTGAATTTCGACGGTCGGACCAGCTTCGCCTATGCGGGCCTGTCCTGGACCGTCGACGTCACGCCCGACATCTTCGTCGAGGGCAGCATCGGCGGTGCCTTTCACAGCGGCAAGGATCATCCGCTGGCCCACCGCCAGGAACTCGGGTGTTCGCCCCTCTTCCGCGAATCGGGTTCAGTCGGCGTTCGGCTCTCGGCCAACTGGAGCGTGATGGCGACCGTCGAACATCTCTCCAATGGCGGCGTCTGCTCCGACGAGAATAGAGGCTTGACGAATGTCGGCGCGCGGGTTGGGTATTCGTTCTGATTGAAGTCCAACCTTCGGGTTTCGCATGGTCGTTCTCAACCGCATCTACACCCGCACCGGCGACAAGGGCACCACGGCCCTCGCCGCCGGCGGACGTCGCCCGAAATTCGATTTGCGCATCGAGGCCTACGGCACGGTCGACGAGACCAATGCCTGCATCGGCTTGGTTCGCCTGCACACGGCAGGCCACGAGATCGACGCGATGCTCGGCCGCATCCAGAACGATCTGTTCGATCTCGGCGCCGATCTCGCCACCATCGAGACGGACAAGCCCCTTCCCTATGAGCCGCTGCGTATCACGCAGGGGCAGGTCGATCGACTCGAACAGGAGATCGACCGGCTCAACGCGGAACTGTCGGTTCTGCGCTCCTTCATCCTCCCGGGCGGCACTCCCGCCGCAGCGGCCCTCCACCTCGCCCGCACAGTCTGCCGGCGCGCGGAGCGCCTTGTGGTGGAACTCATGGAAAAGCCGGACGAGACGGTGTCTCCGGAAACCGTGAAGTACCTGAACCGTCTGTCGGACTTCCTTTTCGTTGCGTCCCGATACGTCAATGACAAGGGCGCGCTCGACGTCCTCTGGGTGCCCGGACAGAACCGTTAGAGAACCGAACCCATAACCGGGTCCACTTTTCCGCACGATGCGCCCTTGAAGATCGCATCGTTCGGAGCGGAAAACCGGGTCCACTTTTCCGCACGATGCGCTAGGATCGGACCCATGTTTCTACCGCTTCACGATGGCGTCCCGCTCAAGAACATGAAGACGCCGCTCGCGACGCGGTTTCTGATCGGCATCTGCGTGGTCGCTTATCTCTTCACCTTCTATGGGCCTCTCGGCGAGGACGCGGTGGTGGGCGGTCTCGGATTCATCCCGTCGGTCCTGTTCGGAACCGAGGTCCTGCCGGAAGGCTATCCCTTCGTCCCGGCCGAGATGACGCTCGCCACCAACATCTTCCTGCACGGCTCGCTGTTCCACCTGATCGGCAACATGCTGTTCCTCTGGGTGTTCGGCGACAACGTGGAGGACGCGATGGGGCATGTCCGCTTCATCGTCTTCTTCCTGCTCTGCGGGATGGCCGCGAGCCTGGCCCATGCCTTCATCACCACAGAGCCTCACAGGCCCCTGATCGGAGCCTCCGGCGGCGTATCGGGCGTGGTGGCCGCCTATCTCATCCTCTATCCGCGTGTGAAGATCTGGGGCCTGTTCCTGAAGGGCATTCCCCTTCACCTTCCGGCCTATTGGACTATCGGCCTCTGGTTCGCCCTGCAGCTCGCCTCGGCCTTTCTGGGCGGAGACGAGAGCGTGGGCTGGTTCGCCCATCTCGGCGGCTTCCTTGTGGGCGCCATGCTCATCCCCCTCATGCGCCGCCGGTACGACCCCGTGCTCGCCCGCGCCCAGGCGCAGGAACTCCAGGCGCCGCGCTGACGACCGGAACGGCCGCCGCAGCGGATGGCGCCGAAAAGTGGTTTCCACTTTTCGGCCCGATGCTCTAGGTTCCCATCCGCCTTTTTCCTATATGTCCGGAGAGCTGGCTTTCGGCCATATCCGGATCCGACCTTTGGTGAGGACAAACGAATGAAGCTTCTGGTGTGCGTGAAGCGGGTAGTGGACTACAACGTGAAGATCCGGGTGAAGCCGGACGGGTCGGGCGTGGAACTGGCCAACATCAAGATGTCCATGAACCCCTTCGACGAGATCGCCGTCGAGGAAGCCGTGCGCCTGAAGGAGCAGGGCAAGGCCACCGAGATCGTCGCCGTCTCCATCGGTCCGCAGCAGGCTGGCGAGACCATCCGCACCGCGCTGGCCATGGGCGCCGACCGCGGCATCCTGGTCAAGACCGACGCCCCTGTCGAGCCGCTCGCCGTCGCCAAGATCCTGGCCAAGGTGGTCGAGCAGGAAAAGCCCGATCTCGTCATCATGGGCAAGCAGGCGATCGACGACGATTCCAACCAGACCGGCCAGATGCTCGCCGCCCTGCTGGGCTGGCCGCAGGGCACCTTCGCGTTCAAGGTCAATGTCGGCGAAGGCTCCATCGACGTCACCCGCGAGGTCGATGGCGGCCTGCAGACGGTGGGCCTCAAGCTGCCGGCCATCGTCACCACGGACCTGCGCCTCAACGAGCCGCGCTATGCGTCGTTGCCCAACATCATGAAGGCCAAGAAGAAGCCGCTCGACGAGACGAGCCCTGAGACGCTCGGCGTCGATGTCGCCCCGCGCCTGAAGGTCGTGAAGACCGCCGAGCCCGGAGGCCGCAAGGCGGGCGTGAAGGTCGGCTCCGTGGCCGAACTGGTCCAGAAGCTCAAAGTCGAAGCCGGCGTGCTCTAAGGAGAACAAGAACGATGACCACTCTTCTGATCGCCGAGCACGACAACGCTCACCTGAAGGACGCCACCCACAAGGCGCTCTCGGCGGCCAAGGCCCTGGGGGCTCCGGTGCATGTTCTGGTCGCCGGCTCGAACGCCAAGGCGGCGGCCGAGGCTGCATCCAAGCTCGAAGGTGTGGAGAAGGTGCTGCTCGCCGATGCTCCGGCTTACGAGCACCAGCTCGCCGAGCCGACCGCAGCCCTCATCATGTCGCTGGCCGGTTCCTACGACGCCCTGGTGGCGCCCGCCACCAGCAAGGGCAAGAACGTGATGCCGCGCGTCGCCGCCCTGCTCGACGTGATGCAGGTCTCCGACATCATCAAGGTCGTGTCGCCCGACACCTTCGAGCGGCCGATCTATGCCGGCAACGCCATCCAGACCGTGCAGGCGACCGATGCCAAGAAGGTCATCACGGTTCGGACCGCCGCCTTCCAGGCTGCGGGCGAAGGCGGCTCTGCTTCAATTGAGGCTGTCGGCTCTGCCGACGATCCGGGCGTGTCGTCGTTCAAGGGCGAGGAGATCGCCCAGACCGACCGGCCCGAGCTGACCTCGGCCAAGATCATCATCTCGGGCGGGCGCTCGCTCGGCTCGGCGGATGCCTTCAAGCAGTACATCGAACCGATCGCCGACAAGCTCGGTGCGGCCATGGGCGCCTCGCGCGCGGCCGTCGATGCGGGTTATGCTCCCAACGACTGGCAGGTGGGCCAGACCGGCAAGGTGGTGGCGCCCGATCTCTACATCGCGGTGGGTATTTCAGGGGCTATTCAGCATCTGGCCGGCATGAAGGATTCCAAAGTGATCGTGGCGATCAACAAGGACGAGGAGGCCCCGATCTTCCAGGTGGCCGATTACGGCCTCGTCGGCGACCTCTTCCAGATCCTCCCGGAGCTGAAGGAGGAGTTGACCAAAGCTGGTCAATAAGGTCAGGAATAGCGACGGACCGGGCGGCTCTCCGCCCGGCCCGCATGTGGCGATTGGATGCAGGCAGAAGGTCAGATGGGCATAGAGATCAAAACGGTTGGCGTTGTCGGCTCGGGACAGATGGGCAGCGGCATCGCCCATGTCTGCTCGCTCGCGGGGTTGAACGTCCGGCTGAACGATCTCTCGGAAGATCGGATCAATGCCGGGCTCGCCACGATCAACGGCAACATGGCGCGCCAGGTCTCAAAGGGCGTCATCACCGATGCCGACCGGCAGGCCGCGCTCGAGCGGATCAAACCGGCCCGCACCTACGACGACTTGGCGGTCTGCGATATCGTCATCGAGGCCGCGACCGAGAACGAGGAGGTGAAGCGCAAGATCTTCACCAATCTCAGCCCTTCGCTGCGCCCCGACGCGCTGCTCGCCACCAACACGTCGTCGATCTCGATCACGCGCCTCGCGGCCGCGACCGACCGGCCGGAGCGGTTCATCGGCATCCATTTCATGAACCCGGTCCCGGTCATGCAGCTCGTCGAGCTCATCCGCGGCATCGCCACCGAGGACCATACTTACGAATCCGCCAAGGAATTCATCGCGAAGCTCGGCAAGACCTCGACCGTGTCCGAGGATTTCCCAGCCTTCATCGTCAACCGCATCCTGCTGCCGATGATCAACGAGGCGATCTACACCCTTTACGAGGGCGTGGGCTCGGTCGAAGCCATCGACACGGCCATGCGGCTCGGCGCCAACCATCCCATGGGCCCGCTGCAGCTGGCCGATTTCATCGGCCTGGATACCTGCCTGTCGATCATGCAGGTGCTGCACGAGGGCCTGGCCGATTCCAAGTACCGCCCCTGCCCGCTCCTAGTGAAATACGTCGAAGCCGGCTGGCTCGGACGGAAGACCAAGCGCGGGTTCTACGATTATCGCGGCGAGAAGCCGGTTCCGACCCGCTGAAGGCCAACTCAAGAGTTTAAGGGCGGGACACCCGCCCCTCTGCCGGTCCTGCGGCCCTACCCCATGTCCGATGACGAGAAGGCCTGGAACACTTCCCTCCTGAGCCTTCCGGCAAGACCGCGGCTGCGGGAATCGACACGGTTGCCAACCCATCCTGATCGCAATCGCACATCCGCAAAATCTGAGACCCGCCGCAACGCGGACGGCTTCGATCCTGTGCGCAGGGCAATAATCGCTCGAAGGTTCGATACCCCGACCGGTAACCCTGTGAAAAGCTGCTATTTCAGGAAGTTAAATGGCGGAGAGGGGGAGATTCTCCGCCGGCTTCGCGAAAACCGTTGCTGAACAAGGTTTTTTGGCTGCCGTGATGTATAGCCTTTGTACCAGCCCTTTGTACCTTCGTCCACCCTCATGGACAAAGACCGCTTGAGTTCATCTTGCCCAGCCTGCCCATGCTTGGGAACTAAACAACTGACTGCGCAACGTGTGCTGGGTCACGGCGTACCGCGATCTCGCAAGCATGTGGCCAACAGCGTATCCATTCTCTGTCGCAGCCCGGGAGAGTTCCGTCATCGGCTTCTATACGCATTTTATCCATCCGCGGCTCGTCAACTGTATCTGCTCAATGGAGGCAAGCGCCAATAAACGTCCGAAAGTTGCCCGAGGGTCTCTGGCATGGTGCTTGAGATCGGGATTGGGCTGGGGCTGAACCAGCCGCTGTACGATCCTTCCGCGTCACACTCGTGATCAGTGTCGATCCCGAGCGGACTTAATGAAGCGGGGCCGCTCGCCGGTCCCGCTGAAGATCACAGGTGTCGGTCACGGCGCTGTCTGTGGCGGATGCCTCCGTCGACACGGCGGTCACCACCTACACTCCGTGCTTGGTGGAGGATCCGGTTAAGGTCTTGCGCGTGCTGCGGCTGGGTGGACGCGTCCTGTTCCTGGAGCACGGCAAGTCATGCGAAGCTGGCGTGGTCACTTGGCAGCAGCAACTCAACCGATCTGGTGCAGGCTGGCCGTGCGATGCAATCTGACCCACCCGTTCAAAAGCTCCTAGACAGGGCAGGCTTCACGATCCGCAGCATCGAGCACTCCTACCTCTGTGGTGCGCCGCGACCAATTGGCTTCCTGTGCCAGGGCGCGGCGTAAGCCGCATAACGAGGCCTCATACATATATGTACGGCTGGTAGTATAAATCTTGTCGGATAGGATTTCAACTGGAGGGCAGTCCGCGAATTGTTTGTTTCGCAGACATAACTCGTAGTTCAGGAGAAAGCCCGTATACGCACTCCCTGCTTCTAACAATCCGTGATGGCTGCCGATACTGGTGACAAAGTGAGTGCACTTTGCGTTCTATGTGTTTCAGGGGTTGACACTTGCACCGTGAACACGCGCTGAACTCCCCATGACCTCATAATATGTCAGAATACAGCCGATTATCGTAGTCAATGCCCCCAGTCGAAGCTGGAGGAGGCCAATAGGCTGCTACTATGGTGCAGTGTACGCCGCGTTACATCCTCATCAACGCCGCATGGTGGACTGCTTCGAGTAGGATGACTACCTGCTCAAGGGGTGATGTAGAATACAATGGGATTCGGATCTCCAGCGCCGATCCAGAAGGTGGTTAGCCCTTGATGCAACGTTCGGGCTGGATGTTAGTAGGTCAGATTTGAAACCATCGTCTACAACGGTGACCCTCAAGCCGATGGCGCTGTCGTGGCACCGCATATGGAATATGACCGAACCTCATTCGGACCAAGCGCTTGTGCTCGTCAGTCGAACTGGAAACCGAACAGGCCGCCCGTCTCGCTCTCGTCCCAGAGACGGGTCGGCACCACGATGGCGTCGCGGTCGATGGTGTCCGGCAGGGGCAGGTTGTCGAAGATGTCCGAGTTGAGAGCCACTATGTATTGGGCGCCGAACCGCGTGGCGGTGACAGCTCCGAGGTCGAGCGCGTTCGCGACCTGGCGTGCGTCGACTCCGTCGAAGAGATGGCTGTCGTGGATGAGGAGGCCTGGCCCCTTCTTGCGACCTGACCAGATTGCGAACAGGGCATGATCCAGGCAGAAGATCTCCATGTTGGAGATCCCGCCGCCCCGGTCACCCTGGATCGAGATGCGGAACTCCGGCCCGTTCTCGGTGGCCTCCACCTCGAACTTGCCCTGCCGTTCCTCGTAGAGATGACCGATGGCTTCGCCGATCAGCAGGATCGCCTCGTCCAGCCTGTCCCGTCGCAGCTGATGGTCTTCCTGCAGCCGACGCTTGATGCTCTTCCGGTCAATGCCGAGCTGTGTGGTCTCGCTCTCAAGGGCCTCTGCCGCCTTGAACCGCTCGCGCAGGGAGGCGGCTTCCGCGTCGGCGTCGGCAAGCCGCTTCTGCAGTGCGGTAAAATCCTCCAGGGCACCTCGTCCCTCCAGCATCCGGAGGATCTCGCTGCGCTCGACATCCAGATCCGCCGACCTGATCTCGCCAGTAGCGAGCTCACGTTCGATGCCCTCGATCTCCTCTTGGAGGCGCAGCCTGCGGTTCTCCACCACAGACTGATGAAAACGCTCGACATCCTCGAACCGCCGCTTCGCACTCTCGGGCAGCTCGATTCCGACCGCCTGATAGAGACGATTGACGTCATCCCGTTCAGGCTGGCGCTCGCGCTTCAGTGCCTCCTGAAGATGGGCAAGGGTCTCGCGAAGCGAGACGGCCCGGCGGGTGAGAGCCTGCATCTCCGTCTTGGCGCGGGCGGCCCGGTCCATCATCTCCCGGTAGGACTCATGGACCTGGAACCGGCCGAGCTGCTCGCGCAGCTTGGTCGCCCTGGCCTCGGCGAGGACCAGGGCTGGGCGGAGCTCCGCCACGGTTCCGATTAGGTGGCCGAGCGCTCCGCCCTTTGCCGCCCTCTTGAGCTCCTCCAGCTGGCCCTCCCGCTGCCGCACCATGTGCAGATCGCGGGGGATGCGCCAGTCGAGCCCGAGCAGGTACGAAAGGTTCACTTGCCAGTCCCAGCGCTGCTGCGCCTCGGCCTGCTTCTTCGGGTGCAGGAACGCGCCCGATCCGTAGCGCCGCGCGAAGTACGCGAACAGGGCGCGGAACGACGGGGTGTAGCTCTCCTCGAAGGGCGAGCCCTCCACCACCGCGGGGAAGTCGAAGAACCGGTGGGCCAGGAAGTCCTTCCAGGCCTCGTTCGACACGAACTCTGCGCCGGTCTCCTTGTCCTTCTTCGTGGCCAGCCCGAAATGCTTCGCGCTGCCCTCGTCGATGAACACCCGCGACGCCTTGGCGCCGCTGCGTGCGACGTCCACCTCCCGACCGCCGATGACGAACCGGCCGTTGAAGGTATGGGCGGCCAGAGCCTTGTGGCGGGGGAGGCTGTCGGGATCGGCCTTCCCTCCCAGCAGGAAGTGGATGATCTCGATCAGGCTGGTCTTGCCAGCGCTGTTGCGGGTCTGCCTGTCGTTGGAGCCCGGAGCTTTCGTCGACAGGACGACGTTGAGGCCCCCGTGGAACCTCACGGTCTTGAATGTCAGCAGGCTGCTGCTGATGGAGACGATCATGGCGCACCCTGCCCGGGCCGCACCAGTCCGTCCGCGTCCTCCACCGCATAGATCGTGTACAGGAACGTCAGGGCAAGCACGAACCAGTCAAAGGAGAGGGGTGCCGCGGCCTGGCGGCCACCCCGTGCCGCACGCACGCGATCCCACAGGTCGGACACCGCGCGGGGGCGGTCCAACTGGGCAAGGATCTCCGCGCCGACGCCGATAAGGGCGCGGTGGGGAGAGAGATGTTTGCCGGGAAGAATCATGCGTTCACCTTGGAGGGATGATCCTCGAAGATGTCGCAAGCCTCAAACAGGTAGGCGAGCAGGGCATGTGCGGCGACCTGGCGCTCCGGCGACACGCTTCCGACGCCGGTGATGCCTTCGTAGAGCGAGGCAAGGATCGCGTTCGGCTTCAGTCCTTGCAGCTTCAGGTTCTCGTAGCGGGCCTTGAACACCCTGGCCAGGTGCGTTCCGAGTTCCGGGTCGGGGTGACGGTCGATGTAGTGGCGGACATGCGGGGCGTTGCTGAACCCGGCCACCAGCAGGTGATGCCAGCATCCGGTGATCTTGTTGGTCTCAAGCTTGTCGTAGGGCACAACGGTGATGGGGCCTGTGTCCGGCTGGTCGGCGTCGACGCTCGCCATGACCGCCTTGATCAGATCACTGACCTCCTCCATGCGCATGTTCTGGGTGTCCGCGGCGGTCGCCGCCGGGCCGAGCAGGGCGACCACGTGTTCCTCGTCTAGCCGGAGCACCCGGTCCTCGAACCCCTGTGGTCCGATGAACCCGAATTTGTGCTGGCTGTTTGCGGCCTCGAGCTCCTTCAGCTTGAGGATGGCCTCCACCGGAAAGCCGTCGAACAGGTCGTGGACGAAGTGCCACTCCTTCATGATCACGGAGAGGCCAGCGGCGGCCTTGCCGTAGTCCTTCTCCATCTTGCCGACCATCCCGTCGACGTCCAGCCCCGCATCGTGCAGCTTGTCGTAGCACTGGAAGAGCTGTCCCGACTGGAAGAGATACCCGTCGCACCCCTTGTCTCCGCGGCGTCCGAACGCGCCCACCGGCACGAAGTCGTCGCCGTGCAGCTCGGACATGACGTCGGAGAAGAAGCCTTGGAAGGCGTCGCCGTGCAGCCGCCGCAGGGTCGCTCCAGTAGGGCCTGCCAGTACCAGCGCTGGTGAGGGGGCATCCAAGAGGCCATGGGGGAATAGTCTGATCCATGAGGGGGCAGGTAAGGTCCAGTGAAGGACGGCAGCGGCCGACCCGCAATGGAGACCCGCCGGATATCACAACTTTTTCCCGCGTCCAAAGTCCCCGAGATCAATCTGGGTCTGCTTTAGAGCGGCGGCTGCGTGGGATCCCCGAAGACAGGCGTTTGTAATGGAATTCATCGGGAGCCAAAGAAATGCTCATTACTGTTACAGAACGTAAAAGAAAGCTGCCAAAACAAGCAAGGGGCAAGAAGTTGTCCGAAAGTGCCTTAGCGTAATTTGGCCATTGTGTAGAGGTGCATCTGCTCGAATATAACTTTGTCGATAAACATTGATGGAATTATCTGTGCCTATATTCACCGCCAATAGATGCGCCTCCCCCGATCACCTGCCAATTGGCTCGCAAGGGGGGATTAGAGAGGTTCTTACATGCGCTCGCGTAGCGCCTGCACTTCGCGGAAAAGTTCACAGGATCCTCTTGAGGGGGAGAAGAAGCTCAGTCCATTCTGAATGACCCACTTTAGATCCCGAGATGTACCGTATGTAACGCTTTTCCGGTGATTCCAAACGCGCTTCTGGTCAATACAAACGCACCAACGGTGAACACTAACACTAGTCCGACGAATACGAACGTAAGTTCGGCGAAGCCAAACGCATCGCCCCGAGTTACAATAGGTCCACCGCAACTCACGCCAATTTCAGTGGACCTCGCGAATAGGGTCGGCAGTCTGATACCCGAGCGATATGCCTGACCAGATCCTTGCTCTTGGCAGCGGGGAGCGAAATGGAAATCAGTTTGGCTCCACCAGACTACCTCTCTGAGCCCTCAGATCAGGCGCACTTCATCACCGAATCCTCTTTTCAGGGCCCCTGGCGCAGGATGATTTCGGGTGACGGATGCGCCGAATTTCACGCAGACTCACCGACGGCTGAGCCGTGTAACCTCCTGATTCACCTGCTCCCTTGCGGGGCAGAGCCACCATTCCAGCCGAGCGGGATACTTTCATCGCAAAGGCGTAGTCTCTTGGGACTGTAACGTAGCCCAGGACTTGAGAATGCTGAAACCTTCTCCCTATCCTGATTGCCTGTCCCGCCCGGATGCTGGCGGCAGGGTGCAGGCCCGCTCGTCGAAGACTGAGGACCAGTATCGCATCCGCTATGCAGGCATGGTCCGGCGTCTGAGCCGAGAGCTGGGTTGCCCAACCGTGTCAATCGATGACGTCATCGACGATGTCGTCGCTCGTGCGCACGACCTGAAACCCGCGAGCTTCCGCCAGTACCGCGCAGCCATCCTGCAGGAGCTGCGCGACATGTGGGACGGGGGCTCGATCCCGAGAGAGCGGATCGAGGAACTCGAGGCGAAGCTGCGCAGGATCGAGCGACCTGACGAGGCCGCGATAGGCTCGAAAGGTAGGAGGCGCTGGCGCACGTCGGCGGGGCGAGCACGTCACCTGCCTGAAAGACGCCTAGAGAGCATCGTCCATGCTTTGTATAGCGAAGGATCCGACGAAGCTCGGGCGGCCGCTGGAATCCTGAAGCACGGCTGCTACCTTGGTCTGAGGCCGTCAGAATGGCCAGAGGCTAAGATCATCGGAAACGTGCTGCGCTGTCGGAGTGCAAAATTTTCACCCGAAAACGGTCGGGCACTGGCCGCCACTCGGGATGTCCCCCTCGACGACTACGATGAGGGAGACATCCGCCTCCTGATTGATCTGCTTGAGACGGTAGGGCAGGTAGTCAAGAAGGCAGGGAGTCCGGAGCTTGCGCTTCGTCGCATGCAAGCCGTGCTCCGCAAGGTCCGCGGGAAGGGTAAGCGCAATCGGATTTGCCTCTATACAAGCCGTCATCAATACCGGGCCAACCTCGCGGCCGCTGGGGTCCGCCGCGAGGAGATCGCTGTGCGCATGGGCCACGCCAGCGCCGACACAAATGGATCCCACTATGCTTCAGGGCGCAAAGGCTGGCGCTCCGCGCGGGTGCGCAAGCTCGCATCGATTGCTACCGACTTGTGCGCTCAGGTGCGGCCTGGGGCCCGCACGAAGGCAAAGATTGCTTGTGACCAGCCCCGCACCCGTACAGAAGCCCGAAGGCTCAACGGCGTTTCGATCAGCTATCCATAAGCTCACCACGAATGCAGCCAAGTACGGCGCCCTGTCAGCACCCTCGGGTCGGGTGCAGGTGGACTGGACGATCAATGAAACGGGCCGAGATACCATCCTGACCATTGACTGGTGCGAATTGGGTGGGCCTGTGCTCGAAACCGAACCCAACTCAGGCTTCGGCTCGCGCCTGCTGCGACAGACGATCACCCGCGAACTCGCCGGACAGCTCGACATCCGGTACGAGCGTGAGGGCGTGTGCTGCACCATTGCTATTCCGCTCGGATCGGCAGGACAGCAGGCGGCTTGAACCGGGTGAGACCTGCGCCGCGATGGCCTCTGCGGATGCCGTCTGGTTCAGTCAGGCCGCGAGCGCCCGGATGCGCTCCTGCACGGCCTCGAGCTGCCGGACATGCTGCGCCCGTCGCTCGCGGTGGCGCTCCTCCAGCCGGCGGATCACGCTCTGCTTGAGTCACTCGTCCGCATCGCTGTCCCTGATGATGGCGACCTCGCTCTCATGCACGAGATCGATGTCGGCCAAGGCGGCGAGGATCGATTGCAGCAGGGGCTGGATCTCGGGCGGGTACACGTGGGGAATGCTCCCCATGGCCGAACGAGAAGATTGTCCAGGTGCGATGGACACGGTCTTCCTCCGACGGCAGCCGGCTCTGGCCGCGACGTGGGATCAGGCGCAGCCCGACGCAACCTGTCCGAAGGTGGTAGTGACGCGATCGGCGGCGCGAGGCCCGTCAGGCGGCGCGGGACGGCGCTGCCTCGGACGGCATGCCGTCATGGATGGCGCCCCGGAGCTGGTCGCGCAGCTCGGGCGTATCCTGGTGCCCGTGCACGGCCACCGCATGCTGAGCAGCCGCGTCCAGCAGTTCGGCTTCGGTGTCGGCGATGATGGTGATCGAGCAGTTCATCTCGCTCGGAAAGGCACGGCAGTCGATGAATTTGCGTCCCATGGCATCCTCCATGATCGCAGCAACCCCGCCCGTCAGGCACCCTTAATTCTACGATCCGGATCATCGTGCCGCAACGACGTTCACTATCGTGGAGTTAGGAACCGCTTCCCTGCCGCCGTGTCTTGGGAACCAAGGAGATGAGAGGCAGTTTGCGGGGCCAGGAGCGTCACTGAGCTGTGGCTTGGCGGGGAACGCGGTCATCGCTCCTGTGAGTTAAGCTCTGGCATGAAACCCTTGGGATTGTCTTTGCGCTCCTCCGCTTCGGCGAGCCGTTCGAGGCGTTCGGCCGACTCAAGGAGTTGCTCGCGAGCCTCGTTGATCGAGATCCTCTGGGCGATCAGCCGGATCTCCTGTGCCTGCCGGCGGTACTCGGCCGCTTGGTCCTGACCCAGGGGATGCACAGCTTGCCGCCTCCAACGAAGTTTGAAGTAATTCCTCACAGCCAAGGGGCGACGCCGGCACGAACGGGCTCAAGCGTCCTCTGATCGGCCGGTGTCGGGGCCTCGCGATCAACTCGGCCCATCAGACCAGGCCATGAGAGGCCCTTGAGGTTAGGTTACCTCGGCACGTAGTCGCATCGAAGCTCTCCTTCGGCTATGGCTCCACATATGTAGGTCAGCTTTGCCTCTTCCGAGGTAGTGCCCTAGAACGGCTCTATGCCTAAACTCACCTCCGGCTCCGCCCTTTTCATCCAGCCGCACTACGATGACGTCCCGCTCTCCTGCGGCGGCACGGTGGCCTTGCTCGCAAGGAACAGACACGAGCCGCACATGGTGACGGTTTTTGCCAGCGAGCTGCTGCCGCAGATGGTCGGCGAGTTCGCGGCCTGGAAACACGAGCGCTGGAAGCTCACCGATCCTGACCAAGTGCTGGAGGCTAGGCGAGCTGAGGACGCTGCCGCAGCGCACGCGCTGGGATGCAGCGTGCGCTGGCTCGGGCTGCCGGATGCGATCTACCGCGACCGCTACACCTCGGACCAGGAGCTGTTCGGTCCTTTGCCTGCCGAGGAACGAGAGCTGGCCTCTCACCTGGCCGAGGAGATCCGCCACCTGCCGGAGTGGCGGGAGGGCAACCGCGTGTTCGTGCCGTTAGGGATCGGCTCACATGTGGACCACCAGCTCGTGTTCGAGGCCGGCCGCTGCCTCGCTGCACAAGGAGTGGAGGTCTATGCCTACGAGGACTGCCCGTATGCCATCCATACGCCTGAAGGCCAACGCGTCCGCTTGGCCGCCTTGGAGGGCAAGGTAGGCAAGCCGGTGCTGGTGCCAATTGCCGAGACGCTGGAGCAGCGGCTGGAGGCGATTGCCTGCTATGCCAGTCAGGTGCCGGTGATCTTCCGCTTCACCCAGGACTTCCGCGGCGCTGTGACGGCCTTTGCCCAGGAAGTGGGCGGGGCACTCGGCCCGGCCGAGCGCTTCTGGCCCGTCCTGGGACACGGTTTCCCATAGAGCGTAGCCACATCGCACCGGAAGCGATTTCGTCAGCCCTGCTGCTTCGACCGGAGGATGGTCAGCAGATCAACATAGGGCTGGCGCCTTTTCTGGTGGGCTGCCCGAATCCTTTGCTTGATGTAACCCTTCAGCTCTCCGTCGGTTGAGGCGGCGTCCACCTTGCCGAGTTCAGCATCATGCTGAGAGTCGATGTCGCCAATTCTGTGAAGAACTTCCCTGATGACATCAAACAGCGCGGGATTATAAGAGTCGTATGCATTATTGGAATACTTAGGCATACCGTCTCCTCCCAGATGCATTGGTTATCTTTGGAAGAACTTCTCTCATTACTTGATCGTGCTATCGGCGATTCGCGGCGAAAATGAGCCGCCGTCAAAGCAGCGGGACCTGGATAAGAGTGCGGACTCTATGTCCGCGCCTCCACACTCCGGGTCGGGCCGAGCGGGCCTAGTCCTCGGCTGCCTGTAGCTCCTCTGGCGCCTCTGGCATCGCCTGCTTGCTCGAGCCGTGACTTTGCAGTGGGTCTGCGGTCCACGACGCTGGGATGGTCGAGGCACATAGTTGATTATTCAGTGAGGACGCCCGAATTACCTTGGTGGCTGGGGAAAGCTTTGCGGTCTAGCGTCCTCTGGCGGTGTGCCACCAATCCAGCCTATTCTGCTTCGGTGCTTCTCACGGATCAGGGGATGTCCACGGTCTGCCCCTTGCCAGCCAGCGCATTCGGTTGATCAGAAACCGTTGCGATCGCCGGAGCGTCTGCCGGCGGCTCACACAGGCCTGCCATCTGGATCAGGCCGAACCCGAACGTGGGATCCCGCCCAGGCCTGCCAAGGTCACGGGTGTACGCTTCCAGGCGGGTCTGAAGGGCTTTGGCGTCCAATGCCGGATTGGAGGCGAGTAGCATCCCTGCGGCGGCCGAGACGAAGGGAACTGCATAGGATGTGCCTGACTTGAGAGAGCCGGTCCCCTGGGCCGAGGCCGTCCAGACATTCACCCCAGGGGCGGACAGGTCGACATAGGAGCCCTGGGTAGCGCGCCGGTACACCTTCAGCTCATGATCAACAGCCGTGACGGCGAAGACGTCCGGATAGGCGGCCGGATAGGATGGCTCGGCACCGGCCCCATTGTTGCCGGCCGCCGCGATGATCACGATGCCCTTGGCCTGAGCCGCGGCAATAGCCTTCTGGAGGACCTCGTTCGCAGGGCCGGACAAGCTCATGTTGATCACCCGCACCCCGCGCTCGGCCAAGGCCTCGATCGCCGAGACCAGGGACGTCACGTCCGTGCGATCAGCCGTGCCGCCGTCGCGATAGAAGGCATCCACGGCAACGAGCTTCGCGTCCGGCAGAAGCCCGGGGTTTTGACTTCCTGGCCGACCGACGAGGAGAGCCGCAATGGCTGTGCCGTGATCCTGCAACGAGGGCGTGGCGCGGCGGGCGGGCTGAGCCATGATCTGGATGGCTTGGTCCTTCAGAGCGTCATGCTCGACGTTGATGCCGGTGTCGATCACCCCGATGAGGGGAGCGGGGCCGCATTGCGAAGCGTTCGACCCTGACCACTGCACGAGAGAGGCCCAGTCCACAAGTGAGTTGGACAGGCACTCGGCGCCCATGCAGGCGGGGGTGCTCTCATCAAGGTAGTAGAACTGGTCGAAGTCGACCGAGGCCCGCGCATCGACGAGGCGGACCCGCTGCCGGGCCTGCGCCACCGAGACGCCACGTGGGACCTGAAGCCTGATCACCTCGGTCGCGATGCTACCCTGGGTCCGGGTCTCGATCCTGAACCCTTGCGCCGTCAGTCGGGCCAGGTCCGCCGGAGACAAGCCAGAGGCCACAATGGAGCGCGTGGATCGCCGCGGCTTGGGGCGGCGGTCGATCTCTTCGACGACAGGCACGGCACGGGTCGGTTGAGCCGTGACCGCAGGTGCAGGCTTCGCCGCCTGCACCTGGGCGGCCGCTTTGGCTCGGCTGGCTGGCTGAGGGGTAGATGCCGCAGCCTTGCTCCGGCTCGTTGAAGTCTTGCCGCTGCTCGCTTGGGCCTTGTCATTAGCTCGTTGGCTTTTGCCGCTCGATGCGGCCACGGCACCCGGTGTGCCGGCTTTCAAACTGCCCTTGCTGCTGCGTTGACCTGCACCTGCACTCGCGGCCTTGCTGGAATTGACTTTCCCACTATTGCCAGGGCTGGCCTTGCCGCTGTTGCCAGCGGCATTGTTGTTACCCTTCCCCACACCGGCGCTGCCAGCCCCGCCGCCTATGCCGCCGGCGTTGGAATTGCCTTTGCCGCCGCCATTGCCCTTCCCGTTTCCTGCTCCACCGCCGGCCGCACCATTGCTCTTCCCACCAGCGTTTCCGTTGCCGCCCTTACCTCCGTTGTTGCCGTTGCCGCCAGCATTCCCCTGATTGCCACCGCCGCCGCCTTTGCCACCACTGTTTCCGTTCCCGCCACCGTCAGATTTGCCGTTATCCCCGCCGTTGCCGTTTCCTGCGCCTCCTCCGGCCGAGCCACCGCTGTTCCCACCGCCAGCGTTGCCTCCACCATTGCCGCCGTTCCCGTTGCCGTTCCCGCCACCGTCGCCTCTGCCACCTCCATTGCCGCCACCATTCCCGTTTCCACCACCGTTTCCGTTCCCCCCGCCATTGCCACCACCATCGCCGCCTTTGGCGAGTGCTGATCCGTCGAAGAGGGGCATGCTGGATCCGTGGCCGAGATCGATCTGGATGCGCAGGGGGAAGGCAGCCGCAAGGCCTGCTATTGCGATGAGGGTGTGTCGCCACCAGTGTGCCATGCTGTCCTCTCGGGCCCGCGACTCAGCCGTGGATCCGGCGCATGCAGCGTGGTCGGAACGTCAAAGCGGAATCCATCCTCGTGGGTTGGTCGCTCAAAGCACTGAATCGCATGTCTTGTAGCGTACCTGAGATGAACGGAAGCGAACCAATCACGAAATGTGTCGGTTCTTAAGCTTGGCAATAGGCAGCATGTACTCGACCGTGCGGAAAGAATGCCTTCGTTGCGCCAGAGTTATTGCACGACTGCCAATGATGGCTGCGAAAGGCGGGTAGCAGAAGCTACCATGACTGCTCGGATCTCCCTTACTGTCAGGTGCTGCCATGAGCGAAAGCCGCCGTTGCAGGGTGAGCGGACCGTCACACGGCCACCCTTGAGGACCTTGCCTGACCCGAAGCTGCCCTTCAGGTTGGGACTGATCAGAAGCCCGGAGGTTACAAAGAAATCAACGACACAGAGCCTGGATCTATATCGGCTTCGGCACCGGCATGGAATTCAGATAGGGTGATTGGTTGATCGTGCTTGGTTCTGACACATGGATGCGCAGCCAGCCGAAGGTCACTCGTAGAACCGCTAGCGCCTGGCCGACGGGCGCTCTCGCTCATCAATCTCTTGGCCAATCAGTGCGATGGCGCGCTGGTAGACGGAAGCGGCATTCCAAGCTTGGATCGCACGGAAATTGGGCTCCCCGGGCTGGTAGCCCGCACCGGCACGCCAGCCATGGGCCTTGAGGAAATTGGCCGTCGAGGCGAGTGCGTCAGCAGCATTGTTGAGATCGCCGCCAGTGCCGTAGTTCAGGATGCTCTTGGGCAGGAACTGGGTCTGGCCGATCTCGCCGTGCATGGAGCCGCGCGTGCCCGCCGAGAGAATGCCACGGTCGATCAGGGTCAGGGTGGCGTAGAGCTGGTCGGTGAAGAAGGCTGACCGTCGACAGTCGTAGGCGAGCGTTGCCACAGCCGACAGAGTGTTCTGGTTGCCACGTTGGGTCCCGAATGCCGTCTCCATGCCCCAGATCGCCAAGAGCGGCCCTGGCGGGACGCCATAGCGCTGTTCAAGAGAGGCAAAGAGCGCCGCCTGAGACTGCTTGAGTGCACGCCCTCGAGCGGTGATCATCACGCCGCCCCGCTTTGCAAGAAACTGATCAAGCGACAGACGGAAGCTCCTCTGGCCTCGATCAGCCGCGATGGTCGCTGTCGCATAGGTAGCGCCCATGAGAGCTGCGATAGCCGTGGTGCTGGCGCCTCTTCCTCTTGCTTCAGTGGCAAACTGCTGCTTCCAAGCCTCAAAGCCAGTCGCCGTACTGCCGCACTGCGCTGCGTCTGCCGTGTTGGCTATTTCCACGAGTGACGCCAAGGCTACGAACGCGATGATCTTAGATTGCCGGGCCACGAACATTCGTACATCCTTTCACACTGAGATGAGGTGCGACGACTGGCTTTCGCGCCCGTCACATTGTGCCCTTTCCGGCGGTGGGGAAGCTGCCAGCAGGACCAAGGCGCAGGTGCGTTAAGTGCTATTCCACGTTGATCGCTCCTAAACCGAAGCCCGCCTTATCGTGAGTAATCCAGACCTCTCCCTCGCCAAGCATCATCCCCTTGTCCCGAACGAAGACTGTCTCAAAGGTGGATTTCGCAGCGACCTCTCGAATGCGCGGGTTCAGAACAGTTTCCTTCGCCGCCATGAGCTGATCACGATTGCGAATGCTTCGTCTAATCTTTCCCGTCACCAATAGAGGATAGTGGATCACCCTGGCGAGAAGTTGGATGTCGTTGGATCGAAAAGCCGCCTTGACGCGCCTGAAGCTGTAGTAGGCCTCCAGGGGATCAAAGTTCAGGCTGCGGAAATCGGCCTCAATCTCAGGTGACAGCTTTGGCCGGGAGAACCCAGCCTCTGGTGTCCTCACCGGCAGATCCATAGACCTGCGCAACTCCTGCACGAGGAGGTTCAGAGCCCTGTGGCGATCGGAGAGCTTCTGCACCTCCGGTGAACGACTCTGCTCTACTCTGGCCGCAAGGGATCGTGTCACCTCCGTGGCGTTCGTCCCTGCGCCTCGTGAGGGGGTGGTCTTCTCTGATGCTTCATCGAGTTGGGTGCGCGCGATCCAGACCCGTTCCTCGACTTCAGCGAGCACCTGCTCGTGCGACGGCTTGAAGCCAGGACCTTTCGCGAGGTCAGAAGGAAGGGCTTTCATGGCCTCCTGCGGCTTTGGACCTTTGGGCTCGCTGGTCGGATATCGAGGGTCAATCTTGTACGTCCTGCCATAGACCCGGACGAAGAACGGGTCCGCATGGACAGGAGCAGCGCAAAGGAACACCGGCAGCCACGCGAGCAGTCCGAGAACCTTTGCGGTGAAGCGGGCCATCGCCGCCTCCATTCCCAAGAAGTTGATTGGCCCAGTGTACACCTCAGCTTCAAGGCTGGAAAATCGATAGGGCAGCTTTCGAGCGAACCAGCCGCCGCGACCGGTCTCGGTCTGGTTCTGGCTCTAATGAAGCCGATGATCGGAAACCACATCTCTGGCATGAACCAGCTTCCATCATCTCAACGTCGGTGAGCAAGCTCAAGCCCGTTGTGAGCCGGTGGGCGCCGCAGGTGTGTCAGGGGGCGGCGCGCGAGGCGTCCCGACCCGCCTGCGGCATCGGCCGGAAATCCTTCTCGACGACCGCAACCGAGGCGAGGTATCCTCGCGTCCAAACGAAGAAGCGTTCCTGCGTTGGACCTAGGCTCGCGATGAGCCTGCTTTGATCGGCACCTCTGTCGACGTCGCTCCAGTCCCCGAGTTGGTTTGCGTGACCCACGGGAGGAGCCCATGCACAGCAGCACCATGCACAAATGCGCCGCCGAGACCATCGGCACATTCTGGCTCACCTTTGCCGGCTGCGGCAGCGCGGTCATCGCGGCGGGATTCCCCGACGTCGGCATCGGCCTGCTCGGCGTGTCGCTCGCCTTCGGCCTGACGGTGCTGACCATGGCCTACGCCATCGGCCACATCTCGGGGTGCCACCTCAACCCCGCCGTCACGGTGGGTCTCTGGGCCGGCGGCCGCTTCCCGGCCAACTGCATCGGACCCTACGTGGCCTCGCAGGTGGTGGGCGCCGTCATCGCCGCGGCGACACTCTTTGCCATCGCCGTCGGCTCGCCCATGTTCGACCTTGCCAAGGGCTTTGCCGCCAACGGCTACGGCGCGCACTCGCCGGGCCAGTACAGCCTGATCTCGGGCTTCGTCGCCGAGGTGGTGCTGACCATGATGTTCCTGTTCATCATCATGGGGTCCACACACGGCAAGGCGCCGGTCGGCTTCGCCCCTATCGCCATCGGCCTGGGCCTGACGCTGATCCACCTCGTCGGCATTCCGATCACCAACACCTCCGTGAACCCGGCCCGCAGCACCGGCCCGGCGCTGTTCGTCGGCGGATGGGCACTGGCGCAACTCTGGATGTTCTGGATCGCGCCGCTGATCGGCGGGGCCTTGGGCGGCATCCTCTACCGCTGGCTCAGTGAGGAACCCTCCGCGCAGGTCACCGGCATCGCGCCTGCCACCCCGGCCGAGTGAGTGCGGTTCGCGATGGCGACGCGGGAGCGAACCTACCGATGCGTGGGAGGCCCATGCGACGGCATGCTCCACACCACGATCGACGAGAGGCGAATTCGCCTGTCCGCGCCGAAGGACGCCGTTGCCATGTCTCCGGCGGACAGGGCTTCGACCCCGTCAAGGGAAGCATCCGCTGACTATGACGTGCGACGGCTCCTGGCGCCCGACGGCCAGTGGTACGAGTTCCTGGTCCTGTCGGCCTGGACGAGCATGCAGGCCACGGTCTGGCTCAATCGCCAGCCACGGCGGTGACGGGGTCCGCCTGCGCTGTCCGGCAGCATTGGCTGATCGGAAGGTCTGTCGAAACCGCGCCTGGACGGCGGCCGTTGCCCTGGCCGAGATCGGCTCTACTTCCTTGGCCACAGGGCAGCCTGTGGGAACGCAGTTCAACGGAAGGATACGATGAGCATCTTCAGCAGGATCAAGGACGCCATCTTCGGATCCGCGACGGCGCAGGAAGCGCCTCAGGCGCCATCCGCCCCGGCACAGCCCACTCAGGGAGCTGGCGCAGCCCCTGCCGGAACGACCGCTTCGACCACGCAAGGGACAGCGAGCACGCCGGCATCGGGCAGCGCGCCGATGTCCCAGGTCGACGTCGAGGCCGTGCTGACCGGCCTCGCCGCGAAGAAGGGTCAGAAACTCGACTGGCGCAAGTCGATCGTCGACCTGATGAAGCTGCTCGACCTCGACAGCAGCCTCGATGCGCGCAAGGAACTCGCCAAGGAGCTGAACTACACCGGAGACACCTCCGACTCCGCCTCCATGAACATCTGGCTGCACAAGCAGGTCATGGCCAAGCTCGCGGCGAGCGGCGGCAAGGTTCCCGACGACCTTCGAAGCTAGGAGCGCAGCGGTTTCACCCCAGCCAGCGTATGCTGCCGGAACAGGCCCTCGTCACCGAGCAGAGGCAGCATATGCACCCTTGGACCCGCAGTGGCGCTGCGAGCGCGAAGGCTTCCCTCTGCGGTATTGCTCTTGAGGACGCTCGGCGCTCAGGCTCGCTCAGTGCCGCGTTCCAGCGGCACCTCTGAGGCAGAGATGCACTGCGGTGCCGATCCCGGTCCCTCTGGCATCCTTGAGCGTGACGCCCATTTCATCAAGTCCTGGCCCAAGCGAATTCCCGTTCCGCATGTCTCCTTCGAGTTGACGGTTGGCTCCGCGGCACCCTGAGGGATCGCCGGCGGCACACCGCCCAACGAACGGGACCTCAGCGGCTTGTCCCCGATGGAGCCGTCGCCAGGCAGCCTCGGAGACCTGCCCCACCCGAAAGGGCCGATGCGTTCCTGATGGCTGGCTGCGTCAGGCCTGCTAGAGTAACCTTTGCTTCACTTCCGCCCTGCCTTGAGGGATCCATTGCATGAGGCCCAGGCCCACGAGATTCGCGCTGCCGCTTGCTACGGCCGTGGTTCTCGCACTTGGCATCCTGCTGCTGGGAACGCTGGAACTTCTGCAAAGCTACAAGGAGGCGGCGGGTCGCGGCGAGGAGAACGCCAGGAACCTCGCTGACGTGCTGGCTGAGCAGACGGAGCGGACCTTTCAGGCAGTCGACTTTACCCTCCTGGGCATTCGGGATGCTCTGACGGCTGCCACTAGCATGCCCGAGAACGATGACCGCTTCCGCGAGACGCTAAAGGAGCGGCTCAAGGCCCTGCCGTATGTTCGCGCCCTCTACGTCATCGGTCCGGACGGGTTCATCGCGCATGATACCGATTATCCCTCGACACCGCGGGTCAGCCTGGCCGACCGGCCCTACTTCAAGGCTCACCAGCAGGATCCCGCCCTTGGCATGCACGTCGAGCAGCCGCTGCGCAGCCGATCGGTGGGGGTCTGGTTCGTCAGCTTCAGCCGCAGGATCAACCGCCCCGACGGCAGCTTCGGCGGGATTGTCGTCGCAGCCGTCGAGCCGCGCTACTTCGAGCGGTTCTATGGCGGGCTCTCGGTCGGGGAGGACGGCTTCATCGCACTCCTGCTGCGCAACGGTACCCTCCTGGCCCGCAGCCCGGCGTCGGAGGAGGCGATCGGCAAGTCCTTCGCCGCCGTGGAGCCGCTCAACACCCACCTGTCACGAAGCCCTCAAGGCATCTTCTGGGGCGCCAGCCCGATCGACGGCATGACCCGTGTCATCGGGTATCGTGCCCTTGATACCGTGCCGGCCGTCGTCAACGTGGGGCTGGCGCGGCAGACGGTCCTCCGGCCCTGGCGGGAGCATGCGATCGTGGTGTCCATCTCCGCGGCCATCCTGCTGGGCCTGACGGGCGCCCTGATCGCCCTCGTCCAGAAAAGCCGCCGGCGCGAGCAAGCGGAGCAGGCCCGGCTCAGCCGGGCGCAGCGGCTCGAAGGACTGGGGCGGATCGCCGGCGGCATCGCGCACGATCTCGGCAACACCATCCGGATCATGCATTCCACGTTCCGGCTCCTGCGTCCCTCCCTGGCTGACCGCCCGGACGCACTGTCCCTGGTCAAGGATGCCGACCAAACCCTCAAGGGCGCAACGGCGATGATCGAACGCCTGCTCGCCTTCGCGCGACGGCAGGAACTCCGGCCGGAGATCACGGTCATCGACGGGCGGATCGAGGGCTTTGCTTCCATCCTGAGGCAGGCGGCGGGCCCCAGGATCGCCCTCGATCTCAGGCTCTCCGCCATGGGTCACGCCGCTCGGCTCGATCCTGTTCAACTCGAGGCGACGCTGCTCAACCTGGTCCTGAACGCCCGCGATGCCATGCCGGACGGCGGCACCATCACCGTGGAGACGACAGGCATCGACCGCCCGTCCGATCCGGGAGGACGTCGCGCCTACAACGCCGACCGGCGGTGGGTTCAGATCACGGTGACGGATACGGGCATCGGAATGCCCCCGGCGGTGCTGGAGCGCGCGTTCGATCCCTTCTTCACGACCAAGGGCCAGGGCAACGGCCTGGGTCTCAGTCAGGTTCTGGGCTTCGTCCAGCAGAGTGCCGGGGACGTGGAGCTGGAGAGTCGCGAGGGTCGCGGCACGATAGTACGCCTCCTGTTCCCTGTCATGATGCCTGACGAACAGGTCGACGGACGTTCCGGGTCCGAGACGGCTCGATCCGGTGAATTGCACACTCAGCCTGAAGCTGCTCTCAGGGAAATCCCGAGCCATGGTTCGGGTCCAGACCCGATAGGACCGAAGCGGCATCGGGGATAAGGATTGCCGGAGTCCAAAGGGGTGCCATGAATAGAAAGCTCCTCGTCGCCGACGACCACGCCATCGTTCGCCGCGGCTTGCAAGCCCTGCTGGAGGCCGAGCCGGATTGGCAGGTCTGTGCCACTGCCGAGAACGGGCAGGTGGCGGTCGATCTGGCGACCCAGCACCGGCCGGACGTGGCCATCCTCGACTATTCCCTGCCAGGGATGAACGGCCTTGAGGCCACCCGCCACATCCGCCTCGCCAGCCCGGGCACCGAGGTGCTGATCTACACCATGCACAACAACGAGGACGTGATCCGCGACGTGCTGCGAGCCGGGGCCCGCGGCTACCTGCTCAAGACGGAGGACGATGCCGAGGTCGTCAGGGCGGTGCACGCCCTGCTGCGCAAGCAACCCTACTTCTCGCCGAAGGTGTCCGAGACCCTGCTCGACACCTTCCTGACCAGCGACAAGGTGGTGGCGTCGCAGACCCTGACCTCGCGCGAGCGGGAGGTGATCCAGCTCGTGGCGGAGGGGCGGAACAACCGCGACATCGCCGAGCGCTGGCAGGTGAGCATCAAGACCGTCGAGAGCCACCGTACCGCGGCGATGAAGAAGCTGAACCTGCGATCGGGCGTGGAGCTCGCCCTCTATGCCGTCCGCAACAAGCTGGTCGAGCCCTGACCCTGCCGTTTCCGGCATCAGGGCAATCCCGAGCCGCTCCTCCGGTCGTGCCCCGATCCCAATCCAGGTGCTGCCGGTTTCCCCTGGGTGGCGGTGCTCGGCGGGGTCTGCATGGCCCAAGGTCTCCCCGCCGAGTCATGAACCGGGTGGGGACGGACATGCCGCGCTTCTATTTCGACATCCATAAGGGACCGGAACTCATCCCGGATCCAGACGGCTTCGAGACCGACAGCCTGGAGGCTGCCGAGCGGCAGGCGACGCAGACGGCGATTGAGCTCGGACAGGCCTGGCTGTCATCCGCGCGGTTGGTTCGGGTCAGAGTCCGCGATGAACAGGGCCGGTCCCGGCTGAACCTGAGCATTGTCCTGACCGTCGAGAGGCTGGGGTGAGCCGGATGGTAGGGTAATCCTGACCTTCTCCTCCGGTCCTGACCTGATTCCAATCCCGGCCCTGATGCGCCTTTATGAATGGAGATGGCGCTTCGGGACGGGAGGCGACGTCCCGCCCATGGGAATGAGGCCGAGGTATCGTGGTGAGGGTTTGGAGGCGTCTCGTTTCCGTGTGGCGGACGGCAGGAGCAAGGATCGACGAGGCGATCATCGCATCCGCGACCGGAGCCGAAAGCCGGGGCGTAGGACGCGCGGCCATCGCGGCGCGACGGTTGAGGACACGCAATGCTTGGGATGACAGGAACGGCCTTGAGCCTTGCCAGGACCGGCATGAGCCCTGACGAGATCGAACGGCGCATCATACGGGCCTATATCCATCTCGCCTGGTCGCCGGAGACGGCCGGCTCCCGCACCTTCACCGTTCTCCGGTTCGGCATGCTGGAGGCGTGGCTGACCGGAATTCAGGAGACGCATCGGCTTCCCGATCCCCCAGGGGTGCGGCTCGATCTCTATTCCCACGCCAGGCACGCCGTCGTCGACAGTTGCGAATGTGCCGAACTCGACGCGGCCGAGCTGGCGCGGGCAGTGACGCTCATAGCCCGCGCATGGCAACGGGTACATAATCTGCACTAGGGCATCCATGCGGCGCAGGAGATTCCCTGGCGCCCTAGAGGAGGGACGCGATGCCAGCCAAGACCGGGAAGGTGCTGAGGGTACCCGTTCACGGCTTCGCCAAGCGCGTCGATGACGCCGTGGACCGGGCCACGGCCATCCTCCGGACACGGGACGCCGCCCGCCCGAAAGACACGTCGCCCGCGCCGCCCGGCGAGGCCGCATTCGGCCAAGGGCAAGGTACCCCGACGGGAAGACGCCTGAACGTTCCCCGATCCCCACAGGCGAAGGGCAAGGACACGTTCATGACACTAGACCCACGCGCGCTTCTCGTCCTGCTGATCGCCACCTGCCTCGGGGTGCTCCTGATGGGAGCCGCTCACGCGAACGACGCAGGAGGCGCAACGCGAACACCGTCGAAAGGGCATTTCGCGTCCGCCGGAAACCAAATCCCGAAGCCGATCGTGAACCACGACCAACGGAGTCTGACTTATGCTTGAGGAGTTCAAGAAGTTCGCCTTGCGGGGCAATGTCGTCGACCTTGCGGTCGGCGTGATCATCGGCGTGGCGTTCGGCGCCATCGTGACCTCGCTGGTCGAGGACATCATCATGCCGATCATCGGAGCGGCCACGGGCGGTCTGGACTTCTCGAACTACTACCTGCCGCTGTCCTCGGCCGTGCAGGACGGGGCCTCCTACGCCGACGCCAAGAAGCAGGGGGCGGTGGTCGGCTACGGCCAGTTCATCACGGTGGCCCTGAACTTCCTGCTCGTCGCCTGGGTGCTGTTCTTCGTGATCCGGGGGATGAACAAGCTGAAGCGTCAGGAGGACGCGAAGACCGACGTGCCCCAGGCTCCGGAAATCCCGGCCGACGTGAAGCTGCTGTCGGAGATCAGGGACCTCCTCGCGACGGGTCAGGCCGCAGGCGGTGCCGGCATCAAGCCGGTGAGGGGCCCGTGAGAGCGCCGGTCCCGCAGATGAGGGGCCGACCGTGCGCAAGACATTCCGGAATTCCTCTGAGGGGAGAACAAGCATGGACCTTCGCAAGTGCGTCGCCGAGGCGATCGGCACCTTCTGGCTCACCTTCGGCGGCTGCGGCAGCGCCGTGATCGCCGCCGCCTTCCCGGAGGTCGGCATCGGCCTGCTCGGCGTCTCGCTTGCCTTCGGCCTGAGCGTGCTCACCATGGCCTACGCCATCGGTCATGTTTCCGGCTGCCATCTCAACCCGGCGGTGACGGTCGGACTCGCGGCAGGCGGGCGCTTCCCGGCGAAGGACGTCGTTCCCTACGTGGTGGCGCAGGTCATCGGCGCGGTGATTGCTGCCGCGGTCCTCTACGCCATCGCCAGCGGGGCACCCGGCTTCGACCTCGCCAAGGGCTTTGCCGCCAATGGCTACGGCGATCACTCGCCGGGCAAGTACACCCTGTTCTCGGGACTACTGGCCGAGATCGTGCTCACCATGATGTTCCTGTTCATCATCATGGGATCGACCCACGGCAAGGCACCGGTCGGCTTTGCCCCCATTGCCATCGGCCTCGGGCTGACGCTGATTCACCTTGTCGGCATCCCGATCACCAACACGTCGGTCAATCCCGCCCGCAGCACCGGTCCGGCGCTGTTCGTCGGCGGCTGGGCCCTGGCCCAACTCTGGATGTTCTGGGTCGCGCCGCTGATCGGTGGAGTGCTCGGCGGCATCCTGTACCGCTGGCTCAGCGAGGAGCCCTCGGCCCAGGTTACGGGAATTGAACCCACAGGCGGCCGTCCGCCGATCCGACCGGCAACGTGAGGCATGGTGCCATCTGGGGCGGTTCGGGCTCGAAAGCGGGAGTGGCCTGAACCCTGTTGAAGATCCTCCCGCGCCAACCAACCCAAGGAGCATCGACATGAGCCGCGGATTTCCATCGATGACGGCCCTGCTGGGCCTGCTGGCCGTGGCAGGCTTCCAGAACCGGGACAAGATCGCCGAGATGCTGAGGGGAGCCGGTTCGAGCGCCCATGGCATTCCGGACCAGGATGATCAGCAGGGTGGCCTGGGCGGTCTCCTCGGCAACCTGGGCGGCGGTGCCGGAACTCCGGGCCAGGCTGGCCTTGGCGGCCTTCTCGGAAGCCTGGGGAGCGGCGGGCTCGGAGGCCTGCTCGGCGGCGGCCTGGGTGAGTTGATGGAGAGCTTCAGGCAGCAGGGTCAAGGCGACGTCGCCGAGTCCTGGGTCGGCACCGGACCGAACAAGCCCATCGCTCCCGATCAGCTCGAACAGGCCATCGGTCCTGAGGTGCTCGCGACCCTCACCCAGCAGACCGGGCTGTCGCGGGAGGAACTCCTGTCGCGGCTCACGACGATGCTGCCGGAAACCGTGGACAAGGTCACCCCAGACGGGCGCCTTCCCGACACGACGGACCTGCCGCGTTCCTGATCGGGCATGCGAGGATGGTGTCATGGGACCATACAGGTCCACTTGAGAGGTGCGGGATAGAATAATGACTGAAGACTGGGGCCTGGACGTTCAGAAATACTCCCCAAACGCGGATCGGAATGCGATCAATGGGATAGTCCGCTACTGCGGCATCTCGTTGCAAAAGCGGGATTCGTCCCTGGTTTCGCTGAGTGACAGGGAGGAGGTCACCCGGGTGCGGGAGAGTTTCCTGAAAAAGAAGCTTGGTCTGACCGATCCCGATGCTGATCTCGACAAGTCGATCATGGCTGTCGGCGAGAGGATGAAGGGCGACCGGACGAAGAACAGTGTCACCCTCTACTATCTGTTGGCCGAGCATTTCGGGATGCTGTCGATGTTCGGCGGCCCGGGCTCCGCTGCGGGGACAGGCTGAGCTTCCAAATGTCTCTTCTTTCCTGGCCGCGGCACCACCGAACGGACATACCGCGGTCCTGTTCCAACCTGGAGACCTTTCATGCGCCTGCCGTCCGTGGTTTTGATATCTCTTGCAGTGTCAGCGTGCGTCTCGTCAGGCCAGCAGGCAGGGCAGCCCGTGCCGCCTGCAAACCTGGGGGCGACGCAATCGATGCCATCCGCCGCCCCGGCGCCGACATCCGCGCCCAGGTACACGAGGCGGGTGACCTACGGCGACGGCAGGTACACCCTGCCCGACGGCACGGCCGTGGCTGCGCAGCCGGGTGGAGGGTTCACGCTGTCGAACGGGGTGGTCGTGCCGCCTGACGGCACGGGCGGGATCATCCTCCCGAATGGGGCACGGTGCGTCTCGGATGGAAACCGCGGCTATCTCTGTCCCTGACCCGTCCCTGCGGCAAGAAGATCCGAAGACCCGCTTTCAGGCGGGCCTTCGTCAGTACGTAGTCCGCTTGACGGGCAACCGGAGAGCCTTCGAGCGACCCGCCCAGCGCCATCGATCAATCCGGAGGGGGAGCTTTATCTGCCGTCTTGGGAGGTTGCGCCGGTCCGGCGGGTCGGGGACGGTCGGCGGATGCCTCCTTCCTTGCAATCCTGACGATGGACTGTGTATTGCAGGACATGGTGCCACCCCTTGAACGAAACCCCCACGAAAACCTTGGCTGCCATGGACGCAAGAGCAAGAGAATGGCCCTCCGGCAACGACGAAATGGCTGGGCGCATCCGCACCCATGACTGGGAGGCCACGCCGCTCGGGGCGCTGGAAACGTGGCCGCAGAGCCTGAGGAGCGCCGTAGACCTGATCCTTCCCAACGGCTTTCCCATGATCATCCTCTGGGGACCGCAGCTCATCCAGGTCTACAACGAGGGCTATGCCCGCATCATGGGTCTCAAGCATCCGGCCGGACTGGGCCAGCCCACCCGCGAGTGCTGGCCCGAGGTGTGGCACATCAACGAGCCGATCTACGAGCGCGTCCGGGCCGGCGAGACCGTCACGTTCGACGATGCCCTTTATCCGCTGGCCCGCAACGGTGTTCTCGAGGACGTCTGGCTCACCTTGTCCTACAGCCCGCTGCGGGACGAGGACGGCGTCATCGCCGGCGTGCTCGTCACTCTCTTCGAGACCACGGCCCGGCACGTGGCCCAGCGCCAGCGCGATGAGGCAGCAGGAGCGCTGCAAGCAAGCGAGGAGCGGCTGCGGCGGGTGCTCGAGACCGACGCGGTGGGCATCCTGCTGTTCAACCACGAGGGCACGCTCATCGACGCCAACGAGGTCTTCCTGAGGAAGACCGGCTGGTCGCGCGAGGACATCGGCAGCGGCACTCTCGACTGGCGCCGGATGACCCCGCCCGAGTGGGTTGCCGCCAGCGAGGCCCAGATGGCCGCGCTGCGGCGGACGGGTCATCTCGGCCCGTACGAGAAGGAGGACCTGCGCAAGGATGGCACCCGCTCCTGGATGCTGTTCGCCGGCCGGGACCTGGGCGACGGGACCATCGTCGAGTTCGCCATCGACACCAGCGCCCGCAAGAACGCCGAAGAGGCCGAGCAGCGGCTTGCCGCGATCATCGAGTCGTCCGACGACGCCATCATCAGCAAGAACCTCGACGGCATCATCACAAGCTGGAATGGTGGGGCGGAACGGCTGTTCGGCTACCGCGCCGATGAGGTGATTGGTAAGCCCATCCTGATCCTCATCCCGGAGGACCGCCAGAACGAGGAGCCCAAGATCCTCGAACGGATCCGCCGCGGGGAGCGCGTCAATCATTACGAGACCGTCCGCCGCCGCAAGGACGGCACTCCGGTCGAAATCTCGCTGACGGTGTCTCCGGTCAAGGACAGCCACGGCCGGATCATCGGCGCCTCGAAGATCGCCCGCGACATCACCGAGCGAAAGCGCCTGGAGGAGCAACTTCTGCTGGTCAACCGCGAGCTCCATCACCGGGTCAAGAACACCTTGGCGACGGTCCAGGCGGTGGTGGCCTCGACGGGGCGGCGCGCCCATACCACTGCTGAGTTCCAGCAGGCCGTGACCGAGCGCATTACCTCGCTGGCGAAAACCCACACGCTGCTGATCGAGAAGGAGCAGGACGGGGCCTCGATCCAGGACATCCTGGCCTCCGAACTGGCGCCGTACGACGACGGCACGGGCCGCAGGGTAAGGCTCGCTGGTCCCGATGTTCCGCTGCCGTCCGAGATCGCGGTGGCATTCGGCATGGCGGTGCATGAGCTGACCACCAACGCTGCCAAGTACGGCGCGTTCTCCCTGCCCAGTGGCCGCATCGAGGTGGCCTGGAACCTCGAGGCGCGAGCTGATGGGCGCAAGCTGACGTTGAACTGGCAGGAGCAGGGTGGGCCGGCCGTCGAGGTGCCGACCCGACAGGGCTTTGGCTCGGTGCTGTTGCAGCGGGCGCTCGGATGGCAATTGGGCGGCGAGGTCGAGACGACGTTTGCGCCAGACGGCCTTCGGGTCCGGATCAGCGCAGCGCTCCCGCCGCGTTAGTCGAAGCGGGGGGCGGGATCCCTCCGGCGAAACCATCGTCGGATGCGCCCGTTGGGAACCCCGCATCCCGCCGCCGTGGTCGCCTCGTCCGAGATGCCCCACGTCGGAATTGACACCTTGGCGGCCTGCGATAGCTACCGCCCTTCGTACGCCGCATCACTGACGGCTCACCCGGTATCGCTGCCTTGCGGCGCAATAGGCTTTCCATGAAACGTAACGAAGACCCGAGGCATGAAGCCAGTCATCCGCCTCTCGATGTGCAGGGCGACGGGCAGAGCGCTGGTGTGCCAGCAGCGGGCGAGCACGAGCACGTCTCCTACAACCCCACGGGCGGTCCGGGCATCCACCACTGGCAGGAGGCGACGATCTCCAGGCCGGGTCTCGATGAACGGGGCAGCGTGTTCTTTGCCGCTATCGAGATGACCCGGATGCCGATGATCCTCACGGATCCCAATCTGCCGGACAACCCGATCGTCTTCGCCAACCGCGCCTTCCAGGACCTCACCGGCTACACCGAGGAGGAGGTGCTTGGACGCAACTGCCGCTTCCTCCAGGGAGCCAATACAGATCGCGAGTCTGTGGCCGAGCTTCGCGAAGCAGTCCACGAGCAGCGGGCCGTCTCGGTCGAGCTTCTGAACTACAAGCGCGACGGAACCCCGTTCTGGAATGCATGCTTCATCGCACCCGTGTTCGACAAGGAGGACAGGCTTCTCTACTTCTTCGCTTCCCAACTCGACGTCACCCGGCGGCGGACCTCGGAGCAGGCCTTCCGCCAGGCGCAGAAGATGGAGAGCATCGGCCAGCTCACGGCCGGGCTGGCGCACGACTTCAACAACCTGCTCCAAGTGGTCTCGGGCAACCTGGAGCTGGCGCTCTCGCGCACGGACGACGAGGCCATGCGGCGGCCGCTCGAGAACGCCAGCCGGGCGGCCGAGCGCGGTGCCAAGCTGACCAAGCAGCTCCTGGCCTTTGCCCGCAAGACCCGGCTTGAGTCCAAGCCGACGAACCTGAATACCCTGATCGCCGAGTTCGGCGAGATGCTGGAGAACTCAGTCGGTCCCCAGATCGAAGTTCAGCTCAACCTGCGGCCGCGGGTGCCCTCGGCTTTGGTCGATCCGGTGCACTTGGAAATGGCAGTGCTCAACGTGCTCATCAACGCCCGCGACGCGATGCCTAAGGGAGGCACCGTCACGATCAGCACCTCCAAGGTGCACCTTAATGGGAATGCGGCGGCTCACCACCTGCCGCCAGGCGACTATGTGGCGCTCTCCATCAGTGACGAGGGCGAGGGGATGCCGCCGCACGTGCTGGAGCGGGCGACCGAGCCGTTCTTCACCACCAAGAGCCAGGGCAAGGGCACCGGACTTGGGCTGGCCATGGTGCATGGCTTCGTCCAGCAGTCGCTGGGCCGGCTGGAGATCGACAGCGAACAGGGCAAGGGTACGACCATCCGTATGCTCTTTCCGGCGGCTGTTTCCCAGCGGGCAGAGGCACCTCGTCAGCCGAGCCGGGATCCGGCGCACACTGAACCACGAGGAAAATCCGAGACGATCCTCGTGGTCGAGGACAGCAGTGACGTCCTCGCCCTCGCGCGCGAGCACCTGACCGCGCTTGGCTATACGGTGCTCACCGCCCGGGACGCCGATGAGGCCCTTATTGTGTTCGACAGGGCTGAAGGCAAGATAGACCTGCTGTTCACCGATCTGGTCATGCCTGGCAGCATGAACGGGCTGGCGCTGGCGGATGTCGTTCGGGAGCGGGAGCCTTGTATCGGCATCCTCCTGACGACCGGCTACAACGACGACCTGCTGACGAAGGGAAAGGCCTCGGCCGGAGCCGACGTCATCGGAAAGCCGTACCGGCGATTGGAGTTGGCGGATCGGGTGCGCGCTGCCCTCGACAACAGGGGCCGGGAGCGACAGGTCCCGGCCTCCATCCAAGCGCCAGGACCGCGCCATGAAGGGTGATCACCCATCCATGACGGCAGTGCCGTCCCACAATCGCTGATCAAGCCGTTGAACTCACTCGCAGCCTGACATCCTCGGCGAAGCCAGTGGCGATCCGCTCCTGTCCGACATGCCCCGCGGCAATCAGCGGGACCGTGACACCTTTCGGGTCTTGGGAGGATTGACGCTTCCGGTCGTCGCGACATCATCGTTGACGGCAAGCTTACCGCCGGACCTGACCGCATCCGTGCTCCACGCAATGTTTTCTGCCGGGAGCAGATGCTTGACCAGCTTTCGTGTCTCGCGCGAGAGGAGCTTGCCGGCCTGCGCCACGGGCTTGAAGTCGGTAAGCTTGTGTGGCCCGCCAGTGCGTCCTGCAAAGACCCGCAACCCATCGGGAAACATCACCATGTCGCCCCGGCGCAACGTGCTGTCGGCCAGAAGCGCCGGAACGGGGTTGTCGATCTCGCCCATGGGTTTCGGCTCGATCGGCTTCCTGACCTCCGGCTGCTCGACGGCCACGGGCTTCGGCCGAGGCCGGGCCTTGCGCCGGGGCCTCTCGACTTCCGGATCGGGTTGATACCCGAATGATGGGGGTGGTGGGGCCGGGGCTGCCGGCTGGGAAAAGGCCCTGAACAGCCCGAAGATACCCTGCGCCTGGGCAGGAACGGCGCCGATCGCGAACGGGAGAATCAGGGCCGCGGCCAGCACGCTGCATGATCTCGCTGATAACACGAACTGGCTTCGGGGCTTTGACATTCCCGCCTCCCTTGATGAGGAGCAACGTAGCCTAGCTCTCCAGGTTCCTGCTCCATCTGGGGTAGAGGAGACAAATCCGTTGCCGGACTTGATCTCATGACAGGCCGAGCAGGAAAGGCAGTGGCGCAACGGCTGACATCCTCGGATTAGGGGAATCGTCCTGATGCCAAGATGCTCGAAGGCGGCTATGGTTTGCATGCCTTGGAGATGCGGCAAATCCCTTGGTGTTCGGGACCGGGCGGAGAGGGGTCGGAGTGTGGCGTCGCCGACCTCTCCTCCTGGAGTGCTCAAACGCGATTGGGCCGGATGTCCTACAGAAGGCCACGCCTCGCTTTTTGGTCGACGACGGCCTTATGAGGAGCGTGCAGCTTTTCGGTGCAACGCCGTTGTCAGTCTTTCATCCTGGATCCAGGGCGCTTGCCGCCCGCCTCCGCCTTCTGAGCCGAACTCGCTTCGACCGTTGGATACACGCCCGCAAGCACCTGGTCGAAATGCCGGCGTAGCGCGGTGTTGCAGCCGCATGACAGGGTATCCAGAGCGTCCAGATCGCGGACCCGAACCCCACCCCTGCGGGTCTCCAGCAGGTGTCGGCGCTTCAGGGACTGGATGACCCGGCTGACATAGCTTCTGCCAACACCCATCATGCTGGCCAACTGCTCCTGCGTCAGCGGGATGTCGTGATCGCCCGTCCGATCGATGGCAGCCAGCAGCCACTTCACCGTTCGCTGCTCGATCGTATGGACCGCGTTGCATGCCACTGACTGAAACACCTGCGCCAGCATGCAGTCCGCGTAGCGCGCGAAGAGATGGCGCAGGCTCGTGGATCGGGTCTCGAACTCCTCCAGGTCGGCTGTGGACAGGCGCAGGAAGGGACCCGGGAACTGGATCTCGGAGCGGGCAAAAGCTGGCAGACGCCCTTGGCTCACGATCCCGCCAACTGCCCCCTCACGTCCGATCAGGGCCGTCTCAACGGTCAGTCCATCCTCAAGCTCAACCACGAAGGACACCAGGCTTGGGCCGCAAGGGAAGTAGACGAATCTGACCTCGTCCCCTGGTTGGTACAGCCTGGCTCCAGCCTCGCCCTCCCATTCCTGAAGCGACGGCGCCACGATGGCGAGGTCTTCCGGTTTGAGAGCGCTCAGCAAGTTGTTGCTGGCAATCCTCTCCCTCAGCCGTGACGGGATCATTGGAAGATGCATTAGGCGTCATTTCTCCACCACTTCGGTACGTCCAACGTCCTAAGGCAACTTACGTTCAATTGTGAACATAACGTTGACCAAGTGTGCACATGTGGACAGACAGATCACAAGTTCCTGTCTACAAGGACACGCAAGTGCGCTTCAAACGACGATCTACCGGCCTGTGCGACGGACTCGGACCTGATGCGCAGCATCGCGGTTCGACCGCCGGCCCAATCGAAATCGCTTACCTGTTGAGACTGTCCATGACGCTTTCGTCGCCTTCCGATGCCGCTCCAATTCCGACGGGGGTTCCAGGCCTTGATGACATCCTGGCGGGTGGCTATGCCGCCAACCGCGCCCACCTGATCGAGGGACGGCCCGGCTCCGGCAAGACAACGCTGGGTATGCAATTCCTCATGGCCGGTGCCAGGCTGGGGGAGACCTGCCTCTACATCACCCTATCCGAGAGCAAGCGCGAGCTGCTGTCCGTCGCCTCCCGCCATGGCTGGTCGCTTGAAGGCATCGAGATCTTCGAGCTTGTCCCGCCGGAGCTGAGCCTCGATCCCAAGCAGCAGCAGAGCCTGGTCTACTCCTCCGATCTGGAGCTCGGCGAGACCGTGCAGATGGCCCTCGCGGAGATCGAACGGGTGAAGCCCAAGCGAGTTGTGTTCGACTCGCTGTCCGAGATCCGGCTTCTGTCGCAAGGCTCCCTGCGCTACCGGCGGCAGGTTCTGGCTCTCAAGAGCTACTTCCTGCTCAACGATGCGACTGTCCTCATGCTCGACGACCTCACGTCCGAGCAGGACGACCTCAACCTGCACTCCATCAGCCATGCGGTGATCCGCCTCGACCAGATCGTACCGGCATACGGCTCGGAACGGCGCCGGATCACGGTGACGAAGATGCGCGGCACGGCCTTCCGGGGCGGCTACCACGATCTCATCATCGAGCGTGGCGGGTTGCGGATCTTTCCGCGCCTCACGGCTGCCGATCATCACAGAGAGTTTGCCTTTGATGCGATCCCCAGCGGCATCGGTGAACTCGACACCATCCTTGGCGGCGGCCTGAGCCGCGGCACGAGCACCCTTGTGGTTGGCCCGTCGGGGGCGGGCAAGTCCACGTTGGCGTTGGGCTATCTCTGGGCCGCCCTGGAGCGCGGGGAGCCTGCCCTGATGATCAGCTTCGACGAGACCATCGGTATTCTGCTGCAACGAGCCAAAGGGGTCGGCTTCGACCTGGCGCCTCACGTCGAAGCCGGGCGGCTTCGCGTCGAACAGATCGACCCAGCCAACGTCTCGCCCGGCGAGTTCGCCGGCCGCGTGCGGGAAGCCGTCGAGAAAGGCGGTGCGAAGGTCGTCGTCATCGACAGCCTGACCGGGTACCTGAACGCCATGCCGGAGCAGCCGTTCATCGTGCTCCAGATGCACGAACTCCTGACCTACCTGAACCAGCAGGGCGTGGTCACGATCCTGATCCTGGCTCAGCACGGAATGGTCGGCCAGATGGTCTCCCCCATTGATCTGACCTACCTCAGCGACGCGGTTGTGCTGCTGCGTTTCTTCGAGGCGAACGGCCGCATCCGGCGGGCGCTGTCGGTGGTGAAGCGGCGCACGGGCTCGCACGAGGACACGATCCGGGAGTTCCGGATCGACAGCCAGGGTTTGCGCGTTGGTCCGCCGCTGGAGCAGTTCAGGGGCGTGTTGACAGGCGTACCAACGTTCGAGGGCCAGCGCGCCTCGCTTCTCGAGGAGCGTGAGACCGACAATGACGCAGGCCGATGAGGTGTCCGTACTGATCCTCGCCCCCCACGGGCGGGATGGCACGGTGGCAGCGGCTATTCTTGGCGAGGTTGGGATCAAAGCCACGATATGTCTCAGCCTTGAGGCCCTTGTCACAGGGTTGGATGGGTCGGCCTGCGCGGTGATCACAGAGGAGGCGCTTCTCAGCGCCGACCGGCGGGAGCTTGCCGAGTGGATCAAGGTGCAGCCGCCCTGGTCCGACCTTCCCTTCATTCTGCTGACCCACCGTGGTGGCGAGCCTGTCGAGCACCTGACCGAACTACTCGGCAATGTCACAGTATTGGAGCGACCGTTCCACCCCTCCGTTCTCGTGAACGGCGTACGCTCCGCTCTTCGCGCAAGGCTGCGGCAACGGGAGGTGGCGGCGCACCTCCAGGAACGACAACAGACGCATGAGCGCCAGGCCCTGCTCATCCGCGAGCTGCATCACCGGGTGAAGAATACCCTTGCGACGGTCCAGGGGCTCCTCGGGGCCACCGCCCGCTCGACGCATTCCGTTGACGAGTTTTACCGCTCGTTTGCGGATCGGATCGTCTCGCTGGCCAACACCCATAACCTCCTGACCGAGGACTATTGGCAGACGGCGCCGTTAATCGAGATGCTCAGGAACGAGCTGGCCCATTACGACGACGGCGGGGCGCGGCGGATCACCCTTGACGGGCCGCCCGTGGAGCTGTCGGCTGATCTGGCCGTGCCAGTCGGGATGGCCGTGCATGAGCTGACCACGAATGCGGCCAAGCACGGGGCTCTCTCGGTTCCGGGCGGGCAGATCACTGTGGCTTGGACGATGCACGACGGGGCCGCAGGGCGCAGCCTTGCCATCGAATGGATAGAGCGGGGCGGTCCGCCGGTGGAACAGCCACGGCGCAAGGGCTTTGGATCAACCCTGCTGCATCGGGTACTGACCCATCAATGCCATGCAACGATCAGCATCGCCTATGATCCTGAGGGCCTATCCTGCCACATGGAAATCCCCCTCATCGAGGACCGCCTAGTGCCAGAGTATTGATTACACAGGCGACTTGGATGACCGATGGCATTTCTGACGTTGGAGCTTGGTCGTGCGTTGCTCAGGGTTTCCAAACCAGCTCGACCGAGGTTGTGTGGAAACGCGATTTCGAGCGACGTGCGATGGCCGCTGGTTGGGCGTGGTCGGCGGCGGCAAGAGGGTTCAGGCTGCCAGCGCCCTTAGCAGAGGCCCGACACCCAGGATGTTGATGATCCGCTTCAGGTTATAGGTATAGCGCGACAATCTGGATGGAGAGCGCGACGATCAGGATCGGGTGATTGGCTGTCGCGGCAGGACGATGATTGTCGCGCCGCGACAGAGATGCAAGCGCTTTCTTGATTGTCGTTGCGAGCGTCAATCAGGATGAGGTTTTGATTGTCGCGCGGGTCGGCGGACGGCCTGGACCGCGTTTACGCTCAATGGCGGCTCTGCGGCGATAGCTCTCGACATTCATCTCGAAGATGGTGGCGTGGTGCACCAAACGATCCACCGCGGCGAGCGTCATCGCTTGGTCCGGAAAGATCTTCCCCCATTCGCCGAAGGGCTGATTGGCCGTGATCAAGAGCGAGCGACGCTCGTACCGGGCGCCGATGAGTTCAAAGATGACGCTGGTCTCTGCCTGATCCTTGCTGACATAGGCAAGGTCATCGAGGATCAGCAGGTGGTACTTGTCGAGTTTGGCAATCGCCGCCTCCAACTGCAGATCCCGCCGCGCGCTCTGCAGCTTCTGCACCAGATCGGTCGTGCGGGTGAACAGCACCCGCCAGCCGTTCTCCACCAGGGCCAGGCCCAGAGCGGCCGCCAGGTGCGACTTGCCGCCGCCGGGTGGGCCGAACATCAGCAAATTGGCCCCTTTCTCCAGCCAGCTGTCGCCGGCCGCCAGCGCCATCACCTGCGCCTTGCTGACCATTGGCACCGCCTCGAAGTCAAAGCTGTCGAGGGTCTTGCCGGGTGGCAGCCGCGCCTCGTCGAGATGGCGCTGGATGCGCCGGCTGGCACGCTCGGCCATCTCGTGCTCGGCCAGGGCCGCCAGGAAGCGGGCCGCCGGCCAGCCCTCCTTGTCGGCACGGGCGGCGAAGTCCGGCCAGATCGTCTTGATGGCGGGCAGCCGCAGATCACTCAAAGCCAGGGTCAGGCGACCGACATCGATGGCATCGGGGCTCGTCATGCGACCTCTCCCTGATGCACGCGGGCAAGCTCCTCGTAGGCACTGAGCGGCACATGAGAGACCACAATATCAGGCACGGCACCGGCATCCGGACTGAAGAGCACGCGCAAGCTCTTGAGATCCGGCAGCCGCCCGGACGCGAGATCCTCGTCGAGGCGCGCGGCGAGTTCGGCCTCGCAGGCGCGCTCGTGCGCTAAGGCGAGCAGATCGACCATGGTACGGCAGGCGGTTCGGGCCGGCAGTTTCCTGATCATCGCCTCGAAGGCCCGGGCATAGGCTTGCCGGGGGAAGAGCTGGTCACGGTAAACCAGCCCCATCAGGGCCATGGGCTTGCGCCGCAGCGAGTGGATCACGTGCCGGTAATCGACCACATGACCGTGCTTGCCGTTGGGATGAGCCCGCCCGCGCGGCAGCGTCATCTGGTGCAGATTCCGATTTCATCCGGCCAGAGATTCCGAGATGAAGTCGGCCACGATTCCGATCAATCTCCGGCCGCCGTTCCGAGATCAATCCGGCCACCATTCCGATCATTGTCCGGCCAGGGGCTGAGACAGCGTCAAGAGGTATTCCCAGGGTCCGCCGATCAGGCATGAAGGCTCCATTGTTGCAAACAAGGAGCGGCCATGCCGGCAAAGAGAAGGCTGACCATGAGAGCCATACGTCATATCCTGCGCCTGCACGCCAGCGGCGCGAGCGACCGGTCGATCGGACGATCCGTCGGAGCCGCCCGTTCTACCGTGCAAGACACCCTCAAACGGGCCAAGGCCGCCGGGCTGACCTGGCCCTTGCCCGCCGATCTCACCGACACCCTCCTCGAGCAGCGTCTGTTCGCCAGGAGCGGCGTCAAGACAGGCTTGCGCCGGCGACCCGAACCGGACTGGGCTGCTCTTGCCAGGGAGATGAAGCGCCCGGGCGTCACGATGACCATCCTGCATGAGGAGTACAGGGCAGCCTACCCCGATGGCTACGGCTACTCGCGCTTCTGCGACCTGATGCGCGAGTTCGAGCGCCGCCTGTCGCCGACCATGCGCCAGAACCACGTGGCCGGCGACAAGGTGTTTGTTGATTACTCGGGCAAGAAGCTGCCCATCGTCGATCCTGCCACCGGCGAGGTGCGCCATGCCGAGATCTTCGTAGCGGTGCTCGGCGCCTCCAACTTCACCTACGCCGAGGCGACCTGGACGCAGCAATTGCCGGACTGGATCGAGGCCCATGTGCGGATGTTCCGCTTCTTTGGCGGCGTGCCAAAGCTCATCGTGCCGGACAACCTCAAGAGCGGCGTGCACAAGGCGTCCTTCTACGATCCCGAGCTCAATCGCAGCTATGGCAAGCTCGCGGCCCATTACGACGTCGGCGTCCTGCCCACCCGCAGCCGCAAGCCTCGGGACAAGAGCAAGGTGGAGGTGGGCGTGCGCTTTGCCCAGTTCTACATTCTCGGCCGTCTGCGCAACCGCACCTTCTTCTCGCTCGCCGAGGCCAATGCCGCCATCGCACAAGCGGTGGAGCGCATGAACGCCTCGCTTATGCGCCGTCTTGGAACCAGCCGGCGTGAGCTCTTCGAGAGCATCGAGAGACCCACCCTCGCGGCCCTGCCGGCGGAAGACTACGAGTTCGCGCAATGGCAGTTCGCCCGCGTCGGGCTGGACTATCACATCGAGGTGGAAGGCTTCTTCTACTCCGTGCCTTTCGGCCTCATCGGCGAGCAGGTTGTGAATCGGCACCGAAGAACTAACCCCTCTCGAGCGGAGCGCAACGCCTGGGTTCAGCGACGCAAAATGGGAATTTGGTGGGGTCACAATTGGCGCCGATGATGACCCCGCTGACGCGACAAATTCTCCATCAATGTCATGTACGTAACGGCAGTCGGCTCAAGGGGACATATTCGATGCTGAATCACAGACAGGCTCCTCTACTTCTTCGCCTCCCAGCTCGACGTGACGCGGCGGCGCACCTCGGAGCAGGCCTTCCGCCAGGCGCAGAAGATGGAAAGCATAGGTCAGCTCACGGCCGGACTGGCGCACGACTTCAACAATCTTCTCCAGGTGGTCTCGGGCAACCTGGAGCTGGCGCTCTCGCGCACAGACGACGAGTCCCTGCGCCGTCCGCTGGAGAACGCCAGCCGGGCCGCCGAGCGCGGTGCCAGGCTGACCAAGCAGCTCCTGGCCTTTGCCCGCAAGACGCGCCTCGAGGCCAAGCCCACAAACCTGAACAACCTGATTATTGAGTTCGGCGAGATGCTGGAGAACTCGGTCGGTCCGCAGATCGAGGTCCAGCTCAACCTGCGCCCCCGGGTGCCCTCGGCTCTGGTTGATCCGGTGCACCTGGAGATGGCGGTGCTCAACGTGCTGATCAATGCCCGCGATGCGATGCCGAAGGGTGGAATCGTCACCATCGGCACCTCCAAGGTGCATCTGAACGGGGATGCAGCCGCCCATCACCTGCCGCCGGGCGACTATGTGGCGCTGACGATCAGCGATGAGGGCGAGGGCATGCCGCCGCACGTGCTGGAGCGGGCGACTGAGCCGTTCTTCACCACCAAGGGCCAGGGCAAGGGAACCGGACTCGGCCTGGCGATGGTGCACGGCTTCGTGCAGCAGTCCCTCGGGCGGCTGGAGATCGACAGTGAGCAGGGCAAGGGAACGACGCTGCGAATGCTCTTTCCAGCCGCCGACGCACAGGCTGCGGTGCCCCGTCAGCCGAGCCGGAATCCGGCGCAAACTGAACCGCGAGGCAAGTCCGAGACGATCCTCGTAGTCGAGGACAGCAGCGATGTCCTCGCCCTCGCGTGCGAGCACCTGACCTCTCTCGGGTACACCGTACTCACTGCCCGCGATGCCGACGAGGCCCTCGTCGTGTTCGACAAGGCCAAAGTCGGGATCGACCTGCTGTTCACCGATCTGGTGATGCCGGGCAGCATGAACGGGCTGGCGCTGGCCGATGTCGTGCGGGAGCGGGCGCCGGGCACCGGGATCCTCCTGACGACCGGCTACAACGACGATCTTCTGACGAAGGGAAAGGCCTCGGCCGGAGCCGACGTTATCGGAAAGCCGTACCGGCGATCGGAGTTGGCGGATCGGGTGCGCGCTGCCCTCGACAACAGGGGCCGCGAGCGACAGGCCCCAGCCTCAGTTCAGGGGCGGGGACCGCGGCACGAAGGATGATCTCCGATCCATGACGGCAGTGCCGTTTCACAAACGTGCGTCCTCTGAACCGAGGCGCCGCCCTGTTCACGGCCGGCACCGCCACCTATATTGACGGCTCTCCTAATCCTTGTGCTCTTGCCGGACACCGGAGCGGATCATTCCTCCTCCTGTGCCGCCTGCGATCACCTCGGACCGCTAATGCTCCAACAGCCACGCCGCTGGCGTATGTTCATTCCTCTTGCGACCCTGCTGGGTGGGCTGACGGCGTCGGTGCTCGTGGCGGTGAGCCTATTGGACGTCGTCGACGCACGTGACCGCCTCAGCTTCGA
The DNA here is from genome assembly GCF_013520865.1 of Microvirga mediterraneensis. Classification (NCBI taxonomy): domain Bacteria; kingdom Pseudomonadati; phylum Pseudomonadota; class Alphaproteobacteria; order Hyphomicrobiales; family Methylobacteriaceae; genus Microvirga; species Microvirga mediterraneensis. The sequence continues at coordinate 1,266,016 of NZ_JACDXJ010000001.1, read as the reverse complement.
GCGCCGGGTGGACCAGGCCCAGGACGCGATCCGGGACCGTCTCGACACGTACGTCACCCTGCTGCGGGCCGGTGTCGGCCTGTTCAACGCCAACCATCTCGACATCGACAGGGAGGCATTTCGGGCCTTCGCGGCCGGACTGCGCTTGAACAAGGATTACCCGGGCATTCAGGGCATTGGGTACACCGCCCGCGTGCAGCCCGATGAACGCGAGGCCTTCGTCACGGTTCAGCGACAGCAGGGCCGTCCGTCGTTCAGGACCTGGCCCGATCATCCTGGTCCGGAGTTCCACTCCATCATCTATCTTGAGCCGCAGGATCGGCGCAACGAGGCCGCCATCGGCTTTGACATGTTCTCGGAGCCGATCCGCAGGGCAGCCATGGAGCAGGCTCGGGACACGGGGCAGCCGGCGGCAAGCGGCAGGGTCGAGCTGGTCCAGGAGATCGATGAGGCCAAGCAGGCCGGGTTCCTGATCTATGTGCCGGTGTACCGCGGTGGCGCCACGCCCAAGACGACTTCGGAGCGGCAGGACGGGCTGGCCGGGTTCGTCTACAGCCCCTTCCGAGCGGATGATCTTTTCACCGCCATCTTCCTGGGCATGCGCAACCCGGGACTGGAATTGCGGGTCTATGACGGCCCGCCTTCCCCCCAGAACCTCCTGCACCGATCCGGCCTTCAGCCTGACGGTTCAGGCGAAAGGGCGGCCCGTCACACCGACACTCGCACGCTCGACGTCGCCGGTCGCCAGTGGACGATTGCCTATCTCAGCAGCCCGCAACTGGAACAGAGTGCGCGTTCCAGACGATCGTGATCACGGATTCCAGATGATCGTGATCATCCGTTCCAGGGCATCGTGATCATGGTTTCCAGAGGGCCGTGATCACTCGTTCCAGCGATCGTGATCAGTCTCCGAGACCGGGAAGAGGTGCTGTCCGCGGGCAGTCCGCAACCTACGGTAATCTTGGCTTTTGCTTTCCAGCCGAGGACCAAGATGCCCACCGAGAGACTGTCGATGCGCCACATCCGTGAAGTCTTACGCCTGCACCACGCTGTCGGGCTTTCCCAGCGCGCCACCGCAACCAGCCTGGGCCTGGCCCAGGGCACCGTCAGCAAATACATCAATCGTGCCCGGCGCGCCGGCCTGACCTGGCCCCTGCCGCCCGAGCTTGATGATGATGTCCTGCTGGAGAGCCGGCTCTATCCACCGCCCTCCGATCTGCCCACCGAGCAACGCAGCCAGCCCGATTGGACGCTGGTCCATCGCGAACTGCGCCGGCCGGGCGTGACTCTGATGCTCCTGTGGGAGGAATACTGCGACAGCACGCCCGAGGCCTTCAGCTATTCCTGGTTCTGCGAGCACTACAAGGACTGGGCGGGCCGGCTCAAGCCCACGCTGCGCCAGGTCCATGTTGCCGGCGAGAGGCTCTTCGTCGACTATTCCGGCCACACCATGGAGGTGATCGACGGGCTCACCGGCGAGGTCCGCCCGGTCCAGATCTTCGTCGCCGTGCTCGGGGCCTCGAACTACACCTATGCCGAGGCCACCTTCACCCAGAGTCTGCCGGATTGGATTGGATCGCATGTGCGCACCTTCGCCTTCCTGGGCGGCGCCACCCGCCAGACGGTCAGCGACAATCTCAAGGCCGGGATCACCAAGGCCTGCTTCCACGAGCCGATGGTTAACCGCACCTATGCCGACGCGGCGCGTCACTACGGCACCGCCATCGTGCCGGCCCGGCCCTACAAGCCGCGCGACAAGGCGAAGGTCGAGGTGGGCGTTCAGGTGGTCGGGCGCTGGATCCTGGCCCGCCTGCGCAACCGCCGTTTCTTCTCGCTGTCGGCGCTCAACGCGGCCATCCAGGATCTGCTGCATGACTTGAATGACCGGCCCCTGCGTGGCTGGGGCCGCAGCCGGCGCGAGCTGTTCGAGGCGCTCGACCGCCCGGCGCTCCTGCCGCTGCCGGCCGAACCGTACGAGTATGCCGAGTGGAAGCGCTGCCGGGTCGGTCTCGATTACCACATCGAGATCGCCAAGCATTACTACAGCGTGCCGCACAGCCTGGTGCGTCAGGAGGTCGAGGCGCGGATCACGGCCGCAACCGTCGAAGTCTTCTGGCGCGGCAAGCGCGTGGCCTCGCATATGCGGTCCCATCGTCCGCATCGGCCAACCACGGTGTCCGAGCACATGCCGAGTTCGCATCGGCGCTACCGCGACTGGACGCATGAGCGCATCCGCCGCGAGGCGGGCAAGGTCGGACCAGACGCCGCCACCTTGATCGACGTCATCCTGCGCTCCCGGCCGCATCCTGAGCAGGGCTTCCGCTCGGCAATCGGCATTCTCGGACTGGTCAAGCGCTATGGGGCGGAGGGGGTCGATGCCGCCTGCGCGCAGGCTCTGGCGATCAACACCCGGTCCTACACCTCGGTTGCCGCCATTCTGAAGAGCGGCATGCCCAAGGCCTCCCAGCCGGCGCAGGACGCGCCGGTGCTCGTCCATGCCAACATCCGTGGCCCCGGCTACTACCACTGAACAGGAGATCCTCATGCTGCTTCACCCCACTGTCGAACGCCTGCGGGCTCTTGGCTTGAGCGCCATGGCCGACACGCTGATCGAGTTGCAGACCAACCCCGATGCCGCGGCGATGCCCCATGCCGACTGGCTTGGTCTTCTGGTCGATCGGGAAGTGACGTTCCGCGACAACCGTCGTCTGGCGCGCCGCCTCAGCGCGGCCAAACTGCGCCAGAGCGCCACCATAGAGAATGTTGACTACCGCAGCTCGCGCGGTCTCGACCGGGCCTTGTTCCAGTCGCTGGCCACCAGCCAGTGGGTGCGCGATCACAATCACCTGGCGATTGTCGGCCCGACCGGGACGGGGAAGAGCTGGCTGGCCTGTGCGCTCGGCCACAAGGCCTGTCGCGACGGCTTCTCGGTTCTGTATCGCCGGGCGCCGCGCCTGTTTGCCGATCTGGTCCAGGCTCGCGGCGAAGGCCGTCTGGCGCGTCTGATGAGTGCCCTGGAGCGCACGGATTTGATCATCATCGACGACTGGGGCCCGGAGCCGCTCACCGCCGAGCAGCGCCGGGATCTTCTGGAGATCGTTGACGACCGCTACGACAAGGGCTCGCTGCTGATCACCAGCCAGGTTCCCGTATCACACTGGCACGATGTGATTGCCGATCCCACTCTCGGCGATGCGATCCTGGATCGCGTCATTCACAATGCACATCGGATTGAACTCAAGGGCGACAGCCTGCGGCGGCGGGCTTGACCTGAAGGCTGTTTCCAGACCACCTTACAACTGCCAGCGGTACTGGCCGCTTCATCCCCGCTCAGCGAACCACCAAGTGAACGCTGACGGTGATCACGATCACCAGAACGAGTGATCATGATCGTGTGGAACCACCGATCACCATCCCTGGAATACGCAAACAGAGGTCACCCCGGTCGCTCATCTCCCTTTTCTTCGGCGGAGGCCTAATGGCCACGGTCCTGGTCTCCGGCGTGCTCTGGGCCCAGATCACGGCGCGCTCGGCTGCTGACGAGAAGAGCCGAGAAGCTCAGCGTGAACTGGAGGAGCGGCACCGGGCGGAGGAGGGGCTGCGGGAGAGCGAGGAAAGACTGCGCCTGGCCCTGGAGGCCGGCAAGCTCGGCACCTGGGAGTTGGACATCGCCTCCAAGCGCCGCCTGCTGTCGCCCCGGTCAGCGGAGATCTTCGGAGTTCCGGCCGACGAACTCCTCGAGCGCGAGGCATGGCAGGCCGTGATCCATCCCGATGACCGGGCGCGGCTCAATACCGCCTTTGATGCCGCCTTGCAGGGCAAGGAGCCTTACCGGACCGAATTCCGAGTTCGGGCAAAGGACGACAGGGAGCGCTGGGTCAGCTCGCAGGCGATCGTGCATCGTGACAGATCCGGCACTCCGCAACGGGTGGTCGGCATTCATCAGGACATTACGGATCGCAAGCGTTGGGAGGAGCATCAGGTGCTCCTGATCAACGAGCTGAACCACCGGGTGAAGAACACGCTCGCCACCGTGCAGTCGATTGCTTCCCAGACGCTGCGCAATGCGAGCACGATGGACGAGGCCCGTTTCGCCATGGAGTCGCGCCTCTTCGCCTTGTCCCGGGCTCATGACGTGCTCACCCGTGAGAACTGGGAGAGCGCGAACCTGCGGGACATCGTCCGTGAGGCGATGGCGCCCTACCGCCACGAGCGGGAGAACCGGGTGAATGTGCAGGGGCCGCCTGTGAGGCTTGCCCCGCGCATGGCGCTGGCCACTGCCATGGCATTGCAGGAACTGGCAACCAATGCGGTCAAGTACGGAGCCCTCTCCAACCCCACCGGGACATTAGGCATCCGGTGGCAGGTTATCGGGACGGACACTCCACGCCTGCATCTGGTGTGGTCGGAGGAGGGCGGGCCGCCGGTTCAGGCACCCCGTCGCCGTGGCTTCGGTACGCGTCTGATCGAGCGCAGCCTGGCGAGCGACCTGAACGGCCAGGCCGACATCAGCTTCACTCCGGAAGGGGTCATCTGTACGGTCGATGCTCCGCTTGTGACGTCACCGGATATTTGACAAGCTCCAGCGGTGTTGAAACAAGGATAGGGAGACCTACATCGGCCTCCTGAACTGCACAGCTTGCATTCATCGCCTGAAGCAAGCGCCCTCATCAGTCCTTGGATTGCACGGAGCGCCCATGTCTGCCGTTCTCGCACGCCATAACGTCAAGGTTTTCGGCCGCGGCGAGCAGCCCATGCTGTTTGCCCATGGCTACGGTTGCGACCAGAACATGTGGCGTTTCATCACTCCCGCCTTCGAGGACCGTTACAGGATCGTCCTCTTCGACCATGTCGGCCATGGCCAGTCGGACGCGGCCGCCTTCGATCAGTCCCGATATGGCTCCCTCCAGGGCTACGCCGACGACGTGCTGGCGATCTGCCGCGAGTTGGGCTTGGAGGACGTGATCTTCGTCGGCCATTCCGTCAGCGCCATGATCGGGGTTCTCGCCGCTATCCAGGAGCCGGAGCGGTTCGAGCGTCTGGTCCTGATCGGCCCCTCGCCGCGCTACATCGACGACGACGACTATGTCGGCGGGTTCAAGCGAGAGGACATCGAGGGCCTGCTCGACTTCCTCGACAGCAACCATCTCGGCTGGTCGAGCACCATGGCACCCGTCATCATGGGCAATCCGGATCGGCCCGAGCTTGGCGAAGAGCTCACCAATAGCTTCTGCCGCACCAACCCGGAGATCGCCAAGCACTTCGCCCGCGTGACCTTCCTGTCGGACAACCGGGCTGACCTGCCGAAGGTCAGGACCAAGGCGCTCATCCTTCAGTGCTCCCAGGACGTAATCGCTCCCGAGGCCGTCGGGCGCTACATCCAGCAGAACCTTCCGGACAGCGAATTCATCTTGATGCAGGCGACCGGGCACTGCCCGAACCTGAGTGCGCCCGAGGAGACGATTGAGGCTATGGAAGCCTTCCTGCGCGCCCCAGCCCCCGAACAGGTGGCTGCTTCGTGACCATGGATCCGGGCTCGCTGATCGAGACGGCCGAGGAACTTTATGAGAGCGCCCCCTGCGGCTATCTCTCGACCCTGCCCGACGGCACGATCATTCGGGCCAACCAGACCTTCCTCACCTGGATCAGAATGGACCGGCAGGACCTCGTCGGTCACAAGTGCTTCCAAGACCTCCTGAGCATCGGCGGCAGGATCTTCTACGATACGCACTTCGGCCCGCTGCTGCGGATGCAGGGATACGTGAACGAGATCGCCTTCGATCTCGCCTGCGCGGACGGCCGGCACCTGCCCGTCCTGGCAAACACGGTCCAGAAGCTGGACGCGGCCGGGCGCCCGATGGTGCATCGCATCACCCTGTTCAATGCCACCGACAGGCGAACCTACGAGCGGGAATTGCTGCTCGCCCGCCGTAAGGCCGAGGAAGCGACCGAGCAGGTCAAGCGGTTGAACGAGACCCTCGAACAGCGGGTCGTCGAGGAGGTGGCCGAGCGCCTGAAGGCCGAGGAGGCGCTGCGGCAGGCGCAGAAGATGGAAGCCGTGGGCCAGCTCACCGGCGGCATCGCCCACGACTTCAACAACCTGCTGACGATCATCGTCGGCAACATCGAGTTGATCCAGCGTCGTCTGCCCGAGGGGAATGAGCGGCTCGAGAGAGCGGCCGATCACGCCATGGAAGCGACACGACGGGCCGCAACCCTCACGCAGCGGCTCCTTGCCTTCTCGCGGCGCCAGCCGCTCGATCCCAAGCCCATCGACGCCAACAAGCTGGTGGCCGGCATGTCCGAGCTGCTGCGGCGGACCTTGGGCGAGACGGTCATGCTGGAGACGGTTCTCGCCGGCGGCCTCTGGCGGTCGCAGGCGGATCCGAACCAGCTGGAGAACGCCATCCTCAATCTGGCGGTGAACGCGCGCGACGCCATGCCGGATGGCGGCAAGCTCACCATCGAGACGGCCAACGCCCGCCTGGACGAGGCGTATGTGGAGGCCTTGGCCGAACCCGTGCCGCCGGGGCAGTACGTACAGGTGTCGGTCTCCGATACCGGGACCGGCATGGACGAGGCCACGATGGAGAGGGTGTTCGAGCCGTTCTTCACCACCAAGGAAGTGGGCAAGGGCACGGGCCTGGGTTTGAGCCAGGTCTATGGCTTCGTGCGCCAGTCCAATGGCTACGTCAGGATCTACAGCGAGCTGGGCGAGGGCACGACGATTAAGATCTACCTGCCGCGCCTGATCGGCTCCGACGAGGAGCCGGCCGAGGTGCCCGCGAAGCGCCCGGCGATGACGAAGGGCTCCGGCGAGACCATCCTGGTGGTCGAGGACGAACCCGCCCTGCGGGCCTATGCGGTCGAGGCGCTGCGCGACCTTGGCTACCGCGTGCTCGAGGCGGCCAATGGGCGGGAGGCCCTGGCAGCCGCCGAGCGGCATCCCGAGATCGCATTGCTGTTCACCGACGTGGTTCTGGCCGGCGGGATGAACGGACGGGCGCTGGCCGACGAGGTCAAACGGCGCAAGCCGGATCTCCCGGTGCTCTACACGACCGGCTACACGGCCAATGCCATTGTCCACCACGGCCGGCTCGATCCGGGGATGCACCTGATCGGCAAGCCCTTCACCTATGCCGACTTGGCCGCCAAGGTGCGTCGGATGCTCGACGGAGGGTGATCCGCAGCGCTACCGGAGGAGTGCATGGCGGCCCGACGGCAGCCTGGCGGTCCCTTTCCGGCAGTGACGCACCGGGATCGGCCGGTTGCCTCACCGCTCGATGATCTCGCGGATGCGGATCGCGAGCGCTTCCACGGCAAAGGGCTTGGTGATCATCTCCATGCCCGGGGCAAGGAAACCGCTCGCCACGGCCGCGTTCTCCGCGTAGCCGGTGATGAACAGGATCTTGAGATCGGGACGTTGCTCGCGGGCCCTATCCGCGAGCTGGCGTCCGTTGATCCCCGGGAGCCCGACATCCGTCACGAGAAGGTCGATCCGCCGCGAGGATTCCAGCAGCTTGAGGCCCGACGGTCCGTCGACAGCCTCCAGGGCCCGATACCCGAGATCCTTGAGCACGTCGACGATGAGATCGCGCACCACCGGCTCGTCCTCGACGACGAGCACCGTCTCGCCCGCTTCCGACCGCGGCGCGTCCGCCAGCCCGGCCGGTCCCGCCTCGTCCTCCACCGCCCCGTTGAAGCGCGGCAGGTAGATCTTGACCGTGGTGCCCCGGCCCACCTCCGAATAGATCCGGGCATGACCCTCCGACTGCTGCGCGAAGCCGTAAATCATCGACAGGCCGAGCCCGGTTCCCTGGCCGAGCGGCTTGGTGGTGAAGAACGGCTCGAAGGCGCGCTCGATCACGTCGGGCGGCATGCCGGTGCCCGTGTCGGTGACCGCGACGCAGACGTACTGGCCGGGGCGCACCCCCGGGTGCAGAGCCGCGTAGGCGCGGTCGAGGTGGGTGTTGCAGGTCTCGATGGTGAGCCTGCCGCCATCCGGCATGGCATCACGCGCATTGATGGCAAGGTTGAGGATGGCGCTCTCGAGCTGGTGGGGGTCGCAGCGCGTCAGCCAGAGCCCGCCGGCCGTGACGAACTCGATCCGGATGGCTTCGCCGAGGGTGCGGCGGAGCAGGTCCTCCATCGAGACCACGAGCTTGTTCGTATCGACCGCTTTGGGCGCCAGCGGCTGCCGGCGCGCGAAGGCGAGCAGGCGGTGCGTGAGGGCGGCCGCCCGCTGGGCCGAGCTCATGGCCGCCTTGGCGTAGCGCTCCACCGCCTCCGTGCGCCCTTGGGCAATGCGGGTCTGCATCAGGTCGAGCGAGCCGACGATGCCGGTGAGCAGGTTGTTGAAGTCGTGGGCGATGCCGCCGGTGAGCTGGCCCACGGCCTCCATCTTCTGCGCCTGCCGCAGCGCCTCCTCGGTCTGCCGCAACGTCTCCGTTTGCCGCCTCTCGGCCGTGACGTCGCGGCCATAGGCGTAGACGAGACCGCCTTCGGCTGACGTGCGCCAGGAGATCCAGCGCGGCGTGCCATCCTTGTGCGTGTAGCGATCCTCGAAGTTCGTCAGGTCCCGGCTGGCCGCCGCGTCATCGAGCGCGCCCTGGCTGCGGGCGGCATCCTCGGGCCAGATGAAGTCGAGGAACGAACGCCCGACCACCTCCCCCGGAGCGTGCCCGAGGATTTCGGTCCAGGCGGGGTTCACGGCCCGGAAGATCCCGTCGGCGCCGATGACGACGAGAAGGTCGCGCGAGTTCCTCCAGACCCGGTCACGCTCGGCGGTGCGCTCCGCCACGCGGGCCTCCAGCGACTGGTTGAGATCCCGCAACGCCTCCTCGGCCCGCGTGCGCTCCGCGATCTCGTGCTGCGAGGCCCGGAACAGTCGGGCGTTGTCGATGGCGATCGCCGCCTGCCCGGCAATGCCGGCCAGCAGGTTCTCGTGCTCGTCCGTGAACACGCCCGGCCTCTCATGGCCGAAGAAGAGGCCACCCAGAACCTCTCCGGAGCGGGAGATGACCGGTACGGCGAGATAGCTGCGAACGGGGAGGTGACCCTTGGGCATGCCGTAATGAGGATCGTTCCTGCCGTAGCGCGGATCCTTCAGGATGTCGTCCGACCGGATCATGCCTTCGCCCGCGAAGGTCGGGTGGAACACGGCCGTGTTGCGCGGCATCGGGAACCGGGAGAAGGCCTCGCGCGCCACCCCTGAGAGGGAATAGAGCATGTAGCTCTCTCCCTGGTGGTTCACGACGTTGTAGAAGAACGCGCCGAACTGCGCCCCGGTCAGGGCCACGCCGGCATCGGTGGCGGCCTGGACCAGGGTGTCGAGGTCGAGTTCCGAGGCAAGCTGCGAGCCGATGCGGTTGAGGATCTCCAGGCGCTCCTTCTCCCGGGCAAGCGCCTGCTGGGCAAGGTGGGTCTCGGTGACGTCGTGACCCTCGCAGAAGATGCCGATGATGCCAGTCTCGTCGATCACCGGTTCATAGATGAAGTCGAGAACGAGTTCCCGTGCGGGTGCTTCGGGCGAGGCTTTCAGGCGGGCCGGGACATGGTTGGCCACGAACCGCTGCCCGGTCTCATAGACTTGGTCCAGCCACTCGAAGAAGCCCTGGCCCTCGAGCTCCGGGAACACCTCGCGCACGGTCCTGCCGACATAGTCCCGGTCCCCGAACAGCCGCGCATAGGCCTGGTTGACGAACTCGAACACGTGGTCGGGTCCGGTGAGGACGGTGATGAAGCCAGGCGCCTGCTCGAACAGGCGCTGCTGGCGCGCCTTCTCGGCTGCCTGGCGCCGCTCGGCCATCACCTGGGCCGTGGTCTCGATGCAGGGGCAGAGGATGCCGGCCACCGCGCCGGTCTCGTCCCGAATGGGCGTATAGGAGAAGGCGAAGTGGGCCTCCTCGCGGAAGCCGCGTCGCATCATGAACAGGGTGATGTCGTCCATGTGGACGGGCTCGCCGGCATAGGCCTGCTCGACGATGGGGACGAGATCGTCGCGGATCTCGGACCAGACCTCCAGGAAATCGCGGCCGAGCGCACCCGGATGCTTGTTGGCCAGGATCTCGGCGTACGCGTCATTGTAGAGCAGGGTGCGCTCGGGCCCCCAGGCGATGAACATCGGCTGGGAGGAGCCGAGCATGACGCTGACCAGCGTCCTGAGCGTCTGCGACCAGGCCTGGGGCGGGCCAAGCGGGGTGGCCGCCCAGTCATGGGCGCGGATCAACGCTCCCAGGCGCCCGCCGCCCGAGACAAACTCCAGGGCTGCGTCATGGTCGGGCCTGCCGTACATTACGGGGTGTTCCTTTCGGCAGTGTCGTCACCTCGAGAGGCGAGGATGCTCGGAGTCTCCACGTGTCATGTCCCGCATTTGTCAGCCGAAGTGCACGCCCGTTCCGGCGTCGATGGCAGAGCGCCCGGATACCTAGAACATGGCCGTGCTGGAGCAACCCCATTCCCTGTGGCACACCATCGGCTCAGTCCTCTCGGAATGCCGGCGTGATGCAAGGGGCCGGAGGGTGCCTGCGCGAGCCGTTCGGCGCCCATCATGAACGGCCGGTCGCCCTGATCAAGGCCTTTTGGGGCTGCGGCTGCGGGAACGGCTTGGGGATCACCGCATGGGCACGCAGGTCCTCGCGCACCCCCTCGGCCCCATACCCCGTCGCGAACACGAAAGGGAACTTTCGATTCCGCAGCCACTCCGCAACGGCGAAGACCTTCTCGCCGGCGACGTTGACGTCGAGCACGGCTGCATCGAGGTCCGTCGCCTCGATCAGCTCCAAGGTCTCGGAGACCCCTGGCCGCGCCCGCCACGACCTGGCAGCCCGTGCCGGCCAGCATGTCCTCGACCAGCATGGCCACATGGCTCTCGTCTTCCACCAGGAGGAGGCGCAACCCACTCAGCACGGACATCCAACAACTCCGTCCGACCCGGATGCGGCCTCGTGGGGCATCATGACTGCCGGCTGCGGAATGGCCGACCCTGCTTGGCGATGGCAGCGGATCACTCCGCCGCGTCCAGCTTCGCTTTTGCGACGGCGGAAGCCAGGGCCTGCGCAAGGTCCTCCCCGGCGTAGGGTTTGACCAAGACGACCGCGGTCGCCAGATCCGGCTCGGCCGATACGGCCTCGTCCCCGGTGGCGAAGACGACGCCCAAACCCGGCCGCATCCTTAGGGCGCGCCGTGCCAGTTCGGTTCCCGAAACATCGGGAAGCCCGACATCGGCAACCAGGAGTTCGACGGACTTGGTTTCGAGCAGCCTCAGGGCCGATGCCGCATCCCCGGCCTCCAGAACCGTATGGCCGAGTTCCGCCAGCATCTCGGCCGTGCTGCCCCGAATGAGGTCGTCGTCCTCCACCAGCAGCACCGTCCAGTGCGCGATGTTCGCGACCTTCGTCGTTGCCGCCTCGGCATGGGTGGCAGGCGCGGATGCGGCGCGGTTGCGCTGCTGCTGGTTGGCCAGGACATGGCGAATCTTGCGCGCCAGGTCCTCGCGCGAATACGGCTTCGGCAGAAGCTCGACGCCAGGATCGAGGCGGCCGCCGTGCACGATGGCGTTCTCGGTGTACCCGGAGGTGAACAGCACCGCGATGTGCGGCAGGCGCAGCCGCGCCTTGCGGGCCAGTTCAGGGCTGCGCAACGGGCCCGGCATGACCACGTCGGTGAACAGAAGGTCGATCTCCAGCCCGCTCTCGATGATGCTCAAGGCGCTCGTGGCATCGCGCGCCTTGAGCACGCGGTAGCCGAGGTCCGACAGGAGCGCGACCGCGGTCTCGCGGACCTCGTCGTCATCCTCCACCACCAGGATCGTCTCGGTTCCGCCCCGCACCGGCGCGGCGCGCAGGTCGGTCAGGACATCCTCCTGCTCGTGCACCCGCGGCAAGTAGATTTTGACCGTCGTGCCCTGGCCGACCTCGCTGTAGATCTTGATGTGGCCGCCGGACTGCTTGACGAAGCCGTAGACCATCGACAGGCCTAGACCCGTGCCCTTGCCCTCCGGCTTGGTGCTGAAGAAGGGATCGAAGACCCGCTCCAGGATCTCGGGCGGGATGCCGCTGCCGGTGTCGGTCACGGCTAGCATGACGTACTGGCCCGCCGCCACATCATGCTGGAGGGCATAGCGGTCGTCGAGCAGGGCGTTGCCCGCCTCGATGGTCAGGCGGCCGCGGCCGTCCATGGCGTCCCGGGCATTGATGGCCAGATTCAGGATGGCGTTCTCGATCTGGCCCGGATCGATCTGCGTGTTCCACAACCCCCCGAGACCACGGTCTCGACCTCGATCTCCTCGCCGAGCGCACGCCGGAGCATGTCGTCCATGCCCTTGATGAAGCGACCGACATTGACGACCTTGGGCTCCAGTGGTTGGCGCCGTCCGAACGCCAGAAGCTGGGAGGCGAGCTTGGAGCCGCGTGAGACGCCGGCGAGCGCGTTCTGCACCCGCGCCTCGGCGCGCTCGTTGCCGGCGACGTCCTTCGTCAGCAGTTGCAGGTTGCCGCTGATCACCTGGAGCAGGTTGTTGAAGTCATGGGCAACGCCGCCCGTGAGTTGGCCCAGCGCCTCCATCCTCTGTGACTGACGCAGCAGGGATTCGACCTTTTCCCGTTCGGCGATGGCATCCGTCACGCGCTGCTCCAGGGTCGCGTTGAACGCCTCGAGCGCGGCCCTGGCGCGCAGCTCCTCCTCGATGTTGCGCGCCTCGATCACGGTGCCGATGGGCCGCCCGGCCTCGTCCCGGATCGGGCTGGCGGTGAACGCCACGGGATAGAAGCTGCCGTCCTTGTGGACGAAGATCTCCTCGCCCTGCTCCTGGTTGTTCTCCGGGAGCGCCTGGTCGATCGGGCATTCGCACAGGGGATAGGGCGAGCCGTCGGGACGGGTGTGGTGGACGACGTCGTGAAGGGGGCGGCCCCGGGTCTCGGCGAGCGTGTAGCCGGTCAGGTCCTCGGCGGACTTGTTCATGTAGACGCACTGCTGGCGCTCATCCATCATGAACACCGCCATCTTGGTGTTGTTCAGGATCGCGTCGAGCCGCCGCGAGGTCTCGGCGAGCCGGTCCTCGACCCGCTTGCGCTCGGTGATGTCGACCACGGTGCCGATGAAGCGCCACGGCTTGCCGTCGCCATCGTACAGGCACTCCCCGCGCGCATCGATCCAGCGGGTGGTGCCGTCCCGTTGGAGCAGGCGGTACTCCTGCACGTACTTGCAGCCGGTTGCGATCGTCTGATTGACCGCCTCGCCGATCCTCTCCCGGTCGTCGGGGTGGATCCCCCCGAAGTACTCGGCGATCGGGGCACCTATCTCACCCTTATCGGGATCGACCGAGAACAGCGCCGCGAAGCGTGCGTCCGAGTAGAAGGTGTCGGTCTGGATGTGCCAGTCGTAGATGCCCACCATGCCCGCAGCATTCAGCGCATGGGACAGGCGCTCCTGGGTCCTTGCCAGCGCCCGCTGGGCCAGCACCCGTTCCGTGGTCTCCACCACCACCGCGAGCACGCCCGCCGGCCGGCCGCTCTCATCCAGGACCGGGCTGTAGTCGAGGTTCATCCAGACCTGCTCGGGAACCCCCTTGCGGTGGAGTGTGAGTTCCTGGTCGCGGTAGGACAGGGTACCGCCGCTCAAGCCCACCTTCATCACGTTGTCGTTGAAGTCGGCGACCTCGGGCCAGCCCTCGCGCACCTTCGAACCAAACAGGAGCGGGTGACGACCGCCGGCGAAGCCCGAGTAGGCATCGTTGTAGATCATGACGCCGTCAGGTCCCCAGAGCAGGACGATGGGCACCGGCGAGCGCAGGACGATGCCGACCGTGGTCTTCAGGCTCAGGGGCCATGTGGCGATCGGCCCGAGCGGCGTGCGCGACCAGTCATGGCCCAGCGTTCGCCGGCCCATCTCGCTGTCGCCCAGGAACTCGAAATCGGTCGCGTCCGCCCTGTCCGGCGGGGAGACGGTCTGAACTGATGGCATTCGCAGTGGGAACCCGATGGACGAATCCGGCGCATAACTATGGCCGGGCCTTTGCCTTGACAAGGGACCGGCGCCACGCGCCGTCCGGCCCGGCGGCGCGCGAGGCGGAGTGCGGACGGGCGGAGGCAGGAGGCCTCATGACGGGCGGTCCCCTTGACCCGCGGTTCCCGGGAACGCAACGGGCCACTGGCGCTCCGCCCTGGATCAGGCCGCCCGGTCGCGGCGGGATCTCTTCGGCATCAGTGCTGCGGCACCAGGAACTCGATGCCGTTCCGCCGCCCGATCTCGAGCAGGCGGGCGACGTCCGGCGGCCCTGACGGAGACGGCAGATCGCTGGTTCCCGGCGGCATGGGCTGCCCGGCCTGCGAGAAGAACCCGACGTGGGCGGTGCCCGGTGCATTGAGGATCAGCGTCCGCGCCGGAGCCGGGCCGACGTTGCGGAAGGTGTGCACCTCGCCCCGCGGGATCCTGACGAAGTCGCCTGCCGTGGCGACGCGGGTCTCGCCGCCGATGCCGAACTCGAACGTGCCGTCGAGGACGTAGAAGGCCTCGTCGTCGCCGGGGTGCCGGTTAGGCGGCGGGCCGGCCCCTGGCGCGACCAGCCCCTCGACCAGGCAGTACCCGGCAGCCGGGTCACGGACGAGAAAGCGCAGCAGGATTCCTGCCAGGAAGTAAGTGTCGGTCTGCGGGTCGGTCATGGGCCGCTCTTCCTCGCCGGACGCCCCCGATCGGATGCGGGGGCGTCCGCCCTCCGCCGTCTGTTGGCACCTAGCCCCGAGATGCCGCGGGTCCGTGCCGCAACCGATTGTATAGGGTCGAGGGGGGCAGACCAATGCCCCATCGCCAGCCACGAAGTAGTAGGATGGCACGCAGGACTATGGTGTCATGCCCGTTGCGTCGGGACAGCCACCTGGCCACGGCGCTGGGAGTGGAGGCGGTCAAGGCCGGCCGGAGCGTGTACTTCTGTACGCTGGCGGATCTGATCGGCCTGCTCGCGCGTGCCGAGCGCGAGGGGCGTCTGGCGGAGCGGATCCGGTTCTTCTGCCGGCCCGCGCTGCTGATTGTGGACGAGATCGGCTATCTGCCGGTGGTGTCTGGGGGCGGCAACCTGTTCTTCCAGCTGGTCAATGCCCGCTACGAGCGCGGGGCGATGATCCTGACCTCGAACCGCGGATTTGCGGAATGGGGCGAGGTGTTTGGCGATCCTGTGGTAGCCACGGCCCTGCTGGATCGGCTTCTGCATCATGCGGTGGTGATCCAGATCGAGGGCTCAAGTTACCGCCTGCGGCAGCACGCCGAATTGATGCCCGAGCATGTACGCTCGAAGGCGCTGATTACGCCGCCCGATCCGGCGCCGGTGCTGCGCCGGCGAGGCCGACCTCCGAAAAGTGGTCCGATGCCCCTGGGGACGTAGCCGGCACAAGTGGGGAAATTTACTTCGGCGCTTCTGGGGACGATTCAAACGGCATTGACAACAGATCCGAGGTTCGTCGTTCGCCATGAGTACTGATGCTCAGATCAAGCTCAAGGCGCTCCTTGAACCACAGCAGCCGTGATGGCTGCCGTGGAGCGTGTTGGTCTGGCGATCCGAGATCGCATCAGTGCCGGGTCATGAACGTCTCGCGCGTGCTGATCACCTGCTCGACGAGGCAGCGCAGGCTGCGGATCGAGCCGGCACGCCAGTAGCGGCGCAGCAGGTCGATCTCACCTCCTGTGAGCGGGTCAGCCCAACGCTCATCGCCCGTGCACTCCCGGTAGACCGTGCGCAGCAGCGACGAGGCCAGAGGCTCCAGGTGCTCCGGTCCGGGCGTTTGCACCGCGACCACCTGCAACCGGTCGAGCAGCGGGCGCGACAAGCCATGGAGAGAGTTCGCCGTCAGGATCACGCTCACCCCGGAGAGGTCGACCGGCACCTCCAGGTAGGGATCGAGCAGGGCTGCTGCCCGTTGAGGCTCGAGCAGGCCCAGCAGGGACCTCCTGATGTCACCGTTCCGGTTCGAGCCGCCCGCCTTCTCGATCTCATCGAACACCAGCCCCGGGTTGGCCACCCGATGCGCCAGGACGAGATCCCAAAGGCTGCCCGGCGCCCCGTTCGACCATTTTCTGGACGAGCCCATGACCATTGCATCCGAGAGCGAGCCGCAGTCGACCACCCGATGCGGGATGCCCAGCGTATCCATTAGAACACTCGCGCCATAGGTCTTGGCCACTCCGGGCGGGCCGACGAGCAGCAGCCGCAGCTGGGCATAGGGTCGCGTGCCCACCTGGCGCAGAACGGCATCGATGATGCTCTCCCAGTGCGGCAGCTGCCGCAGCAGGCGGGCTCTGACGGCGGCGAGATCCGGCACCGGCGCCAGCGGCAGGGGTAGCGCCTCGATCGCCTCGAAAGCATCGAGCGCCTGCCTTGCCTCGCGCGAGCCGGCCAGCGGCAGCGCCGGCAGCACGATGCGCGATAGCCTGGGATCAGCTGGAGTGACGGCAGGCTCCTCCCTGGTCTCCGGCACGGGCGAGGGCGCCTCGTCCGGGTTCTCGCTCTGCGCCTGCGGCTCGGGCTCAAGCCCCGCCGCCAGATCGCATACGATGCGGTGCGCATCCACGAACGCGGCATGCAGCCCGCCCGCGCCGCCGGCCCAGGCCTGCCAGCACAGCACCACCCGGCGCAGTCGCTCCAGCATGAGCGGATCGACTGAGAGCGGGTCGAGCCGCTCACAGGCCTCGCCGATCCGGCTCACCATGGTGCGGGAGAAAGCGGAGGCGCCGCGCTCACGCGTCGTGGCCAGCGTCAGGAATGCCACCTCGTCCGATAGGCGTGCCAGTCCCGGTGCATCCCGCTCCACCGCCCGCTCGGAGAGTAGCTGCGACAGGCTCTCGCCGTCACCGCCGCCACCGGCCCACTCCTGGGCCGCCTCGGCGAGTGCCGGCACACCCTGCGAGATCATCCTGGCGATCTCCGGCTTCATCACATACGGCTCGAGATCTGGGGTGAGCACGAGCTCGAGCAGGCGCGGCAGGGTTGCCGGGGCCTTGCCGCACGGCGTCACCGCGCCCGCAAGGTCTTCAAGCGCAATCTCCTCGTCGTGCGTGGGCGGCCGGCGCAGCGCCTCCAGACGGCTTGGCGGGCGTGCGGCGCCTGTCACTTTAGCATAGGGGTGTTTAGCCACGGCGTGATCTCACTGCGTGCAAGATTGGAGGGCAGGGCAGGCAGAGGGGAGCCGGGCTCCCGCTGCCCTGGCAGGCGTCAGGCGACCCGCAGGCGCGGCAGGACGCAGGGCAGCGCCTCCAGGCCGCGGCAGCCGGCGTGCTCGAGCAACTGCAGGCCGAAGTGGAGCACCATGTCGAGTTCTTCTGCCTTGGCGGCACTGATCGGCTGCGAGGTTGGCCCGCAGCCCTGGACGAGGCGGGCGGTGCCGGCCTGGCGGATCAGAGTGCTGAGGCGCTCCTGCAGGTAGACGACATCCGTTTTGTCGAAGGCGTCGCTGGTGAGGATGTAGATGGTCTCGACAAAGGCGCGCTCAGGGTTGCGGCGGTGGTCGGGCAGGCGGCACGGGAGCTTGCCGCCTTCGCCATTGTAGAGGCGGAACTCGCCCGTGAGCGGGTCGATGCCGCCCAACAGGTAGGTCGCGGCCTGCTTGAGCAAGGGGTGGCGCAGGAGCAGGGGCAGGTCGGACCAGCGGGCGCGGATGACCTCGACGCGGCAGACCTTGCTGGTGAAGACGGCGATGCAGGCGTTGGGCACGGGGAAGGTGACCTCGAAGCGGTTGAGGCGCATGGGCAAGCTCCAGGGTACGCCGGCGCACAGCGCACGGCGGGCAGGACAAGGACAAAGGCGGAGGGTGACCGACGGGCGCAGCCCGCCGGCAGTTCAGGCGCAAGGAGGGGAGAGGGTTTTACGCTGCCGCGTGCCAGACCTGGGTTGTGCCCGAGAGGGGCCGCGTCAGGTCGAGCCGCAAGTGGCCGGCGCGCACGAGCGCCAGGATGACGGCGGCGGGCTGCGGGTGCCAGGGCAGGCAGGCGCACAGCTCATCGAGCGAGGCGTGCTCGACCTCGGCGAGGATGGCCAGCACAAAGGCGGCAACGGCGGGGGAGACCTGCGGGTCCGCGGCGAGCGCGAAGCCGGGCTGGGGCGCGATGTCGAGGTCACCTGCCGGGCGGAGCTCGGGCAGGACGGGGGCGACGGTGTCGCCGATTACGAGCGATGCGGGGATGGGTTGGGAGTTGCGTGCGAGCACGACTCCGCTAGAGATGGAGGTAACCATCTTGATTCTCCTGTCACGAGCAGGGGACCGGGATGGCCAGGCTGCTGGCGGGGACTGCAATTCCCTGCTGGCAGCCGCTTGCGGCATCCGATCACCACCGAGGCGGGTGCCCCGGATGCTGTAAGGATAGGGTGCCCTTGTCCGTCAAGCTAGCCCTACCGCCACGAAGGATGGTGGGAACTGTCGGACAAGGTTAACAAAGAGTTAAGTCACGCCAACGTTCATGCTGTCTCTTGCGATGCAGCCTGCACGACGCCCCTCACTCCGCTGCGGCGCCGATCAGTGGATTGGGTGGGCGTCACGTCGAAGCGGGGCAGCTTGGCGATCTCCTGCATCAGCACCTTCGCGGGATAGGAGCCGTACTTGGCGCCCACGCTGCCGGCGGCATGCCCCTGCAGCGCATCGAGCTTGTCCGACGCAATGCCGGCTGCCCGGCCGCGCGTCTTGAACAGGTGTCGCCAGCCATGGTTCGGATCAACGTTGGGATCGTCCACGCCGAGCCCTCGCACCCACTCGGCCAGCTTCTGGCCCATGCGCACATAGGTTGGGTTCTCGGCCGAGCCGCCCCGCTGGCGCGCCGGGGAGTAGAACAGCGGCCCCTTGCCCCGGGATCGGACGAACGTGAGAAAGCCCTGCTCGATGAGGTGCGGGTGGAGCGGCACGATGCGGGCGACCCCCGTCTTCACGGTGCCGGCCTCCGGCGTGATCCGCATCACCCAGACGCCGTCCTCCTCATAGATGTCCTGACCCCTGAGCTGGGTCATCTCGTTGACGCGCGCTCCACCATAGGCGCACAGCCACGGCACCCAGCGGCGGGCGGCTGCGTGCTCGGGCGAGATCAGTCGGCTAGGCTGGGCAAAGGTCGCTGAGAGAATCAGCTTCTGCTCCTGCTCGTTGAACTCGCGCTCGCGGAGCTTCGGCTTCTTGGGAACCTTCATCCGGACGTCAGCCGCAGGGTTCGCCTCGACCTTCTTCTCATGCACAGCCCAGCCGTAGAAGGATTTGACGGCGGCGAGCTTCGACTCCTTGATCGTCTTGGGATCGAGGCCGCGCTCGATCAGGTGAGCCTTCCAGCGTCGCACGTCGGCTTCGGTCACTCGAGCGATATCGTCGGTGCCAACAAAGGCTAGCAGGTTGCGCATCGCGCCGCGGTAGCTCTTCGCTGTCCCCGCAGCAGGTTTTCTCTCGGCGAGGTAAGCCTCCCAGGCCGACTCGAACGGCACACAGGATGAGACCAGACTGGCCTGAGGAGCGCCTAAAGGCGGGAAGCGCGCCTCGCGAGGGTCAGGGGAATAGTCGCCCTGTGCTGCCCGCAGGAGGCGCTCGTCCGCCTGCTCCACAGCCTCGGCTGCCAAGCGGATGAGGGTCGCCATACCGGCTGCATCGACCTCAATCCCGCGCTCGGCCAGGATGGTCTCGACCGCTGGACGGTGCAACTGCCGGGCCAGAAAGCGATCGACGGGCCGTGCCTTGGGCGAATGAGAGAGGCCATCCATGAGCAACTCGTCCCGCCAGCGGTCGGGGCCGCCGGGATCTGCCTCGTGCGCCGCGACCCGGCGGCGGTAGACCTCGCCTGCAAGGGCTACGACCTCCTTGTGGGTGAGCCTGACGAGCGGCTTTGGCGCCGCCGCCTGTCTGAGGCGCTCCCACCGGGCTGAGACTTCGGCGGCCACCACGGCGTGCCGCGGACCGGCCTCGCGCCAGTCGCGGGTCTCCAGGCTGACCTTCTCCTCGCGCTTGCCGACGAGCGGACGCAGCGCTTCGGGAACGCCGCGGCGGAAGTAGTAGATGCCAGTGTCGGGATGCTTCCAGGGGCTTGCCACGCGCATGACCTTTGTACCACCCTTTTGTACCAGGATGGCAGCCGCAAACCCAAGCCGGGCTTCAACTTGGCGTAAACAAAGGCTTTCTAGGGGATGTTGGCGGAGAGGGGGAGATTCGAACTCCCGATACGGTTGCCCGTATGCCGCATTTCGAGTGCGGTGCATTCAACCACTCTGCCACCTCTCCGGGGTGCGAAGGCCGTCGGGCCCGCTGGTTGAGGCCGGGTGGATATCACGGGCTTGGCGGGTCTTCAAGCACCAAAAGCAAGGTTTTTGATTGACAAATGCAAGGACGGCCCGTAGGTAGGCGTCCTCTATGAACGGGCACGAGTGCCTGCTCATATCCATGCGGCAGCGCAGGCTGCCGTGAACCGAAGCCGGAAACTGCCAAAAAGCCAATCCAACGGGGCTCTCCCCGCTGAGAATTGGGTTTGAACACGAGGATCAAGATGTTCGCAGTGATCAAGACCGGCGGCAAGCAGTATCGCGTTGCCGCCAACGACGTCATCACCGTCGCCACGCTCGCAGGCGAGCCTGGCACCGCCGTCACCTTCGACCAGGTTCTCATGGTCACGAACGACGGCTCGACCCAGGTGGGCGCCCCCCTCGTCGAGGGCGTGACCGTGGCGGGCGAGGTGGTGGAACATACCCGCGGCGAGAAGGTCATCTCCTTCAAGAAGCGCCGTCGCCAGAATTCGCGCCGCAAGCGCGGGCATCGCCAGGATTACACCGTGGTGCGGATCACCGAGATCCTCGCCGGCGGCGCGAAGCCCAAGAAGGCTGCGGCCAAGAAGACCACCAAGGCTGCGGCTGACGAAGCTGCGCCGGCCACCGCTGAATAAGCGCAGGCATCACACAGGAACACGGGAGTAACCCATGGCTCACAAAAAAGCAGGCGGTTCGTCTCGCAACGGCCGCGACTCCGCAGGCCGTCGTCTGGGCGTCAAGAAGTTCGGCGATCAGCAGGTTGTCGCCGGCAACATCATTATTCGTCAGCGTGGCACGAAATGGCATGCCGGCGCCAATGTCGGCATGGGCAAAGACCACACCCTCTTTGCCACGGCCAATGGCCGAGTCCGATTCCTTACGCGTCAAGGCCGAGCTTTCGTATCGGTTGTACCGGCCCAAGAGGCCGCAGAGTAAACGGCAAGAGCGAAACGAAGGAGCTCCTGCCGGCATCACACCGACCCGGCGGGTTCAGAGCTCCAGACAGGCCCTAAAAGGCCAAGCTCCGATCCGAAATCGACAGGGGAGGTGGGATGTCCACCTCCCCTTCGTCATTTCTCGGGCCCAGGGAGGGCCCAACGGATCGGAGCAAGACGATGTTTCCCGACCTCACCCGTGACGATGTTTTCCGCCTCGAGACCCGCGGCCTGTGGCTGCGCTGGGCTCGCCTCGCGGACGCCCAAGCCATCGTACGCCTCGCCGGTGAGAAATCGGTCGCGGAGATGACGGCGCGAATTCCGCATCCGTATCACCCGGACGATGCCGAGCGATTTATCTTCATGTCCCGGCGGTCCAATGCGGACGGCCAGGGCCTGCAGCTCGCCATCACGCCCAAGGGCAAGCCCAACAGCCTCATCGGCATGGTCGGCATCGGTCCAGGTCCGGACACGGGCAAGCCCGAGCTGGGCTACTGGCTCGGCACGCCCTACTGGGGCAAGGGCTACGCCACCGAGGCAGCCCGTGCGCTGATTGACGCCTTCTTCGCCTATGGCGAGGGGGACGAGCTCACCGCATCGGCCCGGGTCATCAACCCGGCCTCCCGGCGGGTTCTGGAGAAATGCGGCTTCGCCTATCAGGGCGCGGGTCTCGTCGAGCTGCCGGCCCGGGGCGGACTTTACCCGGCCGACCATTTCCGCCTCGACCGGCGGGCCTGGGAGAGCCTCAAGAGCTGGAGCCACACCGGCTTCGTCCGCGAGCCCATCTCGGTCGAGGTCGAGGTGGACCGGGAGATGTCTCTCGCGAGCTGAAAAACAGGGAAGCGCTTCCGCCATCTGAGGAGCGCTTCCCGCTTGTCTGCGCTGCTCCCGCGCCATCCTATGGACGGGAGCATTTTTTAACCGCAGGGCCGATCGGCTTTTGCGAAAAATGCTCCAGTCCCGTAAAGGATGCGGGTTATGAAATTTCTCGACCAAGCCAAGATCTATATTCGCTCCGGCAATGGCGGCGGCGGCGCCGTGTCGTTTCGCCGAGAAAAGTTCATCGAGTTCGGCGGGCCGGACGGCGGCGACGGCGGCCGCGGCGGCGACGTGTGGGCGGAATGCGTCGAGGGGCTGAACACCCTGATCGACTATCGCTACCAGCAGCATTTCAAGGCCAAGACCGGCGGCCACGGCATGGGCAAGAACCGGGCCGGCGCCAAGGGGGCCGATGCGGTCCTCAAGGTCCCGGCCGGCACCGAAATCCTGGAGGAGGACGGCGAGACCGTCATCGCCGATATGACCCATGTGGGGCAGAAGGTGCTTCTGGCGAAGGGCGGCAACGGCGGCTTCGGCAACGCCTATTTCACCACCTCGACCAACCGCGCACCGCGCCGGGCCAATCCGGGCCAGGAGGGTGAGGAGCGCACGCTCATCCTGCGGCTCAAGCTGATCGCCGATGCCGGCCTCGTCGGGCTTCCCAATGCGGGCAAGTCGACCTTCCTGGCGACGACCACCGCGGCGAAGCCGAAGATCGCCGATTATCCCTTCACAACGCTCCATCCGGGTCTCGGGGTCGTGCGCGCCTATGGCCGCGAATTCGTGCTGGCGGACATTCCGGGCCTGATCGAAGGCGCCTCCGAGGGCGTGGGCCTCGGCGACAAGTTCCTGAGCCACGTGGAGCGCTGCCGGGTGCTGCTGCATCTGGTGGAAGGCACCAGCGAGGATGCGGGCGAGGCCTACAGGACCGTCCGCCATGAGATCGAGGCCTACGGCCATGGGCTGTCCGACAAGCCCGAGATCGTCGCCCTCTCCAAGGCCGACGCCCTCGACGAGGACACGCTCAAAGACCAGCTGAAGAAGCTCAAGAAGGCCTCCAAGCAGACACCTTACGTGATCTCCTCCGCGTCGGGCCAGGGCGTGCAGGAGGTGCTTCAGGCGCTCCTCACCGTGATCGACCAGGCCAAGACCGAGGACGAGCCTGCCAGCCCCCAGGAAGAGTGGCATCCGTGAGCCCCGATCTTCGCCAATTCCGCCGTGTGGTCCTCAAGGTCGGCTCCGCGCTGCTGGTCGACCGGGCCCGGGGACGGCTGAACCACGCCTGGCTGGCGGCGCTGGCAGAGGATATCGCCGACCTTCATGCGCAGGGCGCCGACGTTCTCGTCGTCTCCTCGGGCGCCATCGCCATGGGACGGACCGTGCTGGGGCTTCCCTCCGGGCCGCTGCGGCTGGAGGAAAGTCAGGCCGCCGCCGCCGTGGGGCAGATCGCGCTCGCGCGCACCTGGTCGGAGGTGCTGGCGCATCACGGCATCACGGCGGGCCAGATCCTGGTGACGCTCGCCGATACGGAGCAGCGCCGCCGCTACCTCAACGCCCGGGCCACGACCCTGAAGCTGCTCGAGATGCGGGCCGTGCCCGTGATCAACGAGAACGACACGGTCGCGACCTCCGAGATCCGCTACGGCGACAACGACCGCCTGGCCGCGCGCGTCGCCACCATGATCGGCGCCGACCTTCTGGTCCTTTTCTCCGACATCGACGGACTCTACACGGCGCCGCCCGCATCCGACCCGAAGGCCGAGCACATTCCGGTGGTCGAGCGCATCACGCCCGCCATCGAGGCCATGGCCGGCGGGGCCGCCTCCGAGCTGTCGCGGGGCGGCATGCGCACCAAGGTCGAGGCGGGCAAGATCGCCACGGCCGGCGGCACGCACATGATCATCGCCGACGGGCGCGCCAAGAACCCTCTGAAGCGCGTGGCCGAGGGCGGGCGCTGCACGTGGTTCCTCACCCCGTCCAATCCCGCCACCGCGCGCAAGACCTGGATCGCTGGAGCGCTCGAGCCGCGCGGCACGCTCTACGTGGACGAGGGCGCGGAGCGCGCGCTCCAGGGCGGCGCGAGCCTGCTGCCGGTGGGCGTGCGCCGGATCGAGGGTGCCTTCCGTCGCGGCGATGCGGTGACGATCCGCAGCGAAAGCCGCGTGCTCGGCCGGGGCCTCGTGGCCTACGACGCGGAGGATGCGGCGCGCATCATTGGGCGCCCGAGCCGCGAGATCGAGGGAATCCTCGGCTATCCCGGCCGGACCGAGATGATTCACCGGGACGACATGGCTCTGGCGATCGGCGACGACGCCCGATGACATGCGCGGGGGAGCGTAAGGAAGCAGACGGATCATGGACGATCTCACGATGACCGAAGGCGGAGCCATCCAGGTTCTCATGGGCGATCTCGGCCGCCGCGCCCGCAAGGCGTCCCGGCGGGTGGCGCTGGCCGGCACCGAGGACAAGAACGCGGCCCTGCGGGCCATGGCGGCCCGCATCCGGTCCCGCACCGACGCAATCCTGGCCGCTAATGCAGAGGATCTGGCGGATGCGAAGGCCAAGGGCCAGACCTCCGCCTTCATCGATCGCCTCATCCTCGACCCGGAGCGGCTCGAAGCGATCGCACAGGCCGTCGAGAGCATCGCGGACCTGCCCGATCCGGTGGGTCGCGTGCTCGCCCGGTTCGAGCGGCCCAACGGCCTGGAGATCGAGCGGGTGGCGACGCCGCTCGGGGTGATCGGCGTGATCTTCGAGAGCCGCCCCAACGTGACGGCCGATGCGGGGGCGCTGTGCCTCAAGGCCGGCAATGCCGCGATCTTGCGGGCCGGTTCGGAGAGCTTCCGCACCTCCTCCGCCATTGCGGAGGCCATGGGCGAAGGGCTGGAAGTGGCGGGCCTGCCCGCCGATGCGATCCGTCTCGTGCCGACCCGGGACCGGGCCGCCGTGGGCGCCATGCTCTCGGGCCTTGACGGCAATCTCGACGTGATCGTGCCCCGCGGCGGCAAGAGCCTCGTGGCACGGGTCCAGGAAGAAGCGCGGGTGCCGGTCTTCGCCCATCTCGAAGGGCTCAACCACGTTTACGTGCATGGCGCCGCCGATCTGGACATGGCCAAGACGATCGTGCTGAACGCCAAGATGCGCCGCACGGGCGTCTGCGGCTCCGCCGAAACCCTGCTGGTGGACCGGGCCTGCGCGGGCACGCATCTCGAGCCCCTCGTGTCCATGCTGCTCGACGCAGGCTGCGCCGTGCGCGGCGACGAGTCCGTCCAGGCGGCCGATTCGCGTGCCGCTCCGGCCAGCGAGGAGGATTGGCGCACCGAATATCTCGACGCCATCATCTCGGCCCGGGTCGTGGAGGATCTCGATGCCGCGCTCGCGCATATCGAGACCTACGGCTCCCATCACACGGATTCCATCGTCACGGACGACGAGGAAGCCGCCGAGCGCTTCCTGGCCGAGGTCGATTCGGCCATCGTGCTCCACAATGCTTCGACCCAGTTCGCCGATGGCGGCGAGTTCGGGTTCGGCGCCGAGATCGGCATCGCCACGGGCCGCATGCATGCCCGCGGCCCGGTCGGTGTGGAGCAGCTGACGTCGTTCAAGTACCGCATTCGCGGCACGGGCCAGACCCGTCCGTGAAACTGAGCCTGTCCCGCTTCCGTATAAGGCCCTCGGGCCTGCCCCGTCTGCCGCGGATCGCCCCCGGCATGCGGGTCGGATTGTACGGGGGTTCGTTCAACCCGGCCCATGCCGGCCACCGCCACGTGAGCCGCATGGCCCTGAAGCGGCTCGGGCTCGACCGGGTCTGGTGGATCGTCACCCCGGGCAATCCCCTGAAAGATACCGGCGAACTGGCGACGACCGCCATGCGCGTGGAGGAGGCTCGGCAGGTTTCCGACGATCCCCGCATCGACGTGACCGCATTCGAGGAAGAGATCGGGGCCCGCTACACGGTGGACACCCTGGCTTATCTCAAGCGCCGCTATCCGGGCGTTCGCTTCGTCTGGATCATGGGGGCGGACAATCTGGCGAGCTTCCATCGCTGGCGCGGCTGGCGGCGCATCGCCGGGATGATGCCCATGGCGGTGATCGACCGGCCGGGCTGGACCCTGAAAGCCACCCGTTCCCGAAGCGCCACGGCCCTGTCTTCCAGCCGGATCAGCGAGACCGAGGCCCCTGCCCTGGCAGGGCTTCCGCCGCCGGCCTGGGTCTTCCTGCATGGGCCCCGCTCGCACCTTTCGTCCACCCAGCTGCGCCAGTTGAGACGAACTTCCTCTCTCCGAGGACGTTGAAAAATGGGGCCTTCCCACATTATCTTATGGATCGGCACCATCGCGTGCCGTTGAGAAAGGGTCTGAACCTGAACCGACTATCTTCCGCCGAAGCGGACAAGAACCCGCTTCCGCCTCTCTCCGGAGCGAACGCTCCGCACGATGAGGACATCCGGGCCGTTGCCCTGGCTTCCCTCGAGGACATGAAGGCCGAGAACACGGTCGAGATCGACCTGGCCGGAAAGACCTCGCTCGCCGACACCATGATCGTGACATCGGGTCGTTCCGATCGCCATGTGGGTGCGATCGCCGAACGCGTGGTCAAGGACCTCAAGGACAAGGGGTTCGGAAACGCGCGCGTCGAGGGCCTGCCCGCCTGCGACTGGGTGCTGATCGATGCCGGCGACGTGCTCATCCACGTTTTCCGTCCCGAGGTCCGTGGCTTCTACAACCTCGAGAAGATGTGGGGCGCCGACCGTCCGCAGGACCGCGTCAGCTGAAGCATGATCCGGGCAAGTGGGAACCGGTTGCCCGAACAGGATCATGCGGCACTGAAATGATAAGGCCAGGATCGTGCGACTGAGCTTGCTGGCCGTGGGCCGTCTCAAGAGCGGCCCCGAGAGGGAGCTCGTCGAACGCTACAAGCAGCGGGTCGAAGGCATGGGCCGTGCCTTGGGCCTTGCGGGGTTCGACATCGTCGAACTGCCCGAGAGCCGGGCGCGCCGCGAGGACGACCGGCGCGCGGAAGAGGCCGCCGCGCTTCTCGACAAAGCCGGCTCGTCCGTGCTGATCGTCTTCGACGAGCGTGGCAAAAGCCCTTCCAGCGAAGTTTTCTCCGAGAAAATCAGGCACTGGCGCGACGAAGGCCGCTCCGGAGTGGCCTGTGTGATCGGCGGGCCCGACGGGCTCGATCCCGCGCTGCGCCAGCGTGCCGACCTCGTCGTTTCCTTCGGGGCGCTCACGATGCCGCACCAGATCGTGCGGGCGCTCGTCGCCGAACAGCTTTATAGGGCCCTGACAATCATAGCCGGACACCCTTATCATCGCGCCGGCCACGATGATTCCTGACGGATGACCCGCATCAAGTCCTCATTTCCTTACAAAGCCCTCGGCTTTGCCGCATGGATGGTTGCTGCCAGCCTGAGCCCCGCCTGGGCCCAGCAGACTCCTGCCGCGCCCGCCGCACAGGCCAGGCCTGGCGGAGCTCCCGAGGAAAAGGCGCGGCGCGAGCAGGACCTGAAGGTGCTGGAAGAGGCCATCACGGCCAATGCGGAGGCCCGCAAGCGCCTCGATGCCGAAATCAATGCCATCAAGGCCGACCGGGCCAAGCTCAACGGGGCCCTGATCGAGACGGCCGAGCGCGTGCGCGGCACCGAGGACAGGATCCGCGAGCTGGAGCAGAGGCTCCAGACCCTCGGCTCCAGCGAAGCGGCCATTCGCCGCTCCCTCCAGAGCCGGCGCGGCGTCATCATAGAAGTCTTCGCCGCCCTCCAGCGCATGGGCCGCCGCCCTCCCCCGGCCGTCCTGGTCCGGCCTGAGGATATGCTGGAGGCGGTCCGCGCCTCGATCATGCTCGGCGCGGTCCTTCCGGAGCTGCGTCAGGAGGCCGAGGTTCTGGCCGGCGATCTCGCCGAGCTGGTGCGCCTCAAGGAGGCCATCACCAAGGACCGGGTGACCCTGAACGGGGAGCTGGCAGCCCTCACCCGGGAGCAGGAGCGCCTCGCCGCCCTCATGGAGGCCCGGCAGAGCCGCATCGCGGAAGTCGAGCGCAATGCCGGCGCGGAGAAGCAGAAGGCCGAGGAGCTCGCCCAGCGGGCCGGGACCCTCAAGGAACTCATCGACCGCATGGAGGCGGAAATCGCCGGAGCCCAGCGGGCCGCCGTGGAGGCCCGCAAGGCCGCCGAGGCGCAGGAGCGCGAGACGCGGGAGAAATTCGCCCAGCTGGCCTTCCGGGATCCGGCCCGGCTGGCGCCGAAAATTCCGTTCTCGGAAGCCCGTGGCCTGCTGCCCCGCCCCGTCAGCGGCGACACGACACTGGATTTCGGAGCCCCCGACGGCTATGGCGGAACGACGCGTGGCATTTCGATCACGACACGGCCCAAGGCAAACGTGGTATCACCGGCGGACGGATGGGTGTCCTTCGCCGGACCGTTCCGATCCTATGGCCGACTCTTGATCATCAATGCCGGTGGGGGATACTATGTTCTTCTGGCCGGGATGGACCATATCAACGTCGATGTCGGGCAGTTCGTGCTCGCAGGCGAACCCGTTGCGACCATGGGAGAAGCCCCTCTCATGAGTTTGATCGGCGCCGCCATAGAAAAGAACAATCCCGTCCTCTATGTTGAGTTCAGGAAAGACGGCGGTTCAATTGACCCAGGTCCCTGGTGGGCAAAATCGCAAAGCGAAAAGGTTCGCGGATAATGCGCAAACTATCCCTTTTGATTCTCGGTGCGGCGATCGGCGCAGGCGGCGCGACCATGGTGTCGCAGACGAGCCTCCTGTCCGGCATGAGCGCAGTCGCCGCCTCGGCTGACACATACCGCCAGCTGAGCCTTTTCGGTGACGTGTTCGAGAAGGTCCGTACCGATTACGTCGAGAAGCCGGAAGAATCGAAGCTCGTCGAGGCCGCCATCAACGGCATGCTCACCTCCCTCGATCCGCATTCGAGCTACATGGACGCCAAGAGCTTCCGCGACATGCAGGTGCAGACCCGCGGCGAGTTCGGCGGTCTCGGCATCGAGGTCACCATGGAAGACGGCCTCGTCAAGGTTGTGACCCCGATCGACGAGACGCCCGCCTCTCGGGCCGGCATCCTGGCCAACGACGTCATCACCCACATCAACGACGAACCCGTCCAGGGCCTCAACCTGAACCAAGCCGTCGACAAGATGCGCGGTCCGGTCAATTCGTCGGTCACCCTCAAGATCCAGCGCAAGGAATCCAAGGATCCGGTGGTGGTGAAGCTGACCCGCGAGACCATCAAGGTCCGTCCGGTGCGCGCCCGCGTCGAGGGTGACATCGGCGTTCTGCGCGTGACCCAGTTCAACGAGCAGACCTACGAGGGCCTGCGCGCGGGCATCGATAAGCTCACGAGCGACATCGGCGCCGACAAGGTGGCGGGCTTCGTCATCGACCTGCGCAACAATCCGGGCGGCCTGCTCGACCAGGCCATCATGGTCTCCGACGCGTTCCTGGAGCGCGGCGAGATCGTCTCGACCCGCAGCCGCAACGCCGAGGATACCCAGCGCTTCAGCGCCAAGGCGGGTGACCTGACCAAGGGCAAGCCCCTGGTGGTTCTCGTGAACGGCGGCTCGGCCTCGGCCTCCGAGATCGTGGCCGGCGCCTTGCAGGACCACAAGCGCGCGACGGTTCTCGGAACCCGCTCCTTCGGCAAGGGCTCCGTGCAGACCATCATCCCGCTCGGCGGCAACGGAGCCGTGCGCCTGACCACGGCGCGCTACTACACCCCGTCCGGCCGCTCGATCCAGGCCA
This sequence comes from Microvirga mediterraneensis, assembly GCF_013520865.1. Taxonomy (NCBI): domain Bacteria; kingdom Pseudomonadati; phylum Pseudomonadota; class Alphaproteobacteria; order Hyphomicrobiales; family Methylobacteriaceae; genus Microvirga; species Microvirga mediterraneensis. The sequence goes on along the minus strand of NZ_JACDXJ010000001.1, from coordinate 1,236,245 downwards.
AGGGCATCGATCCGGACATCGAGGTGCTGCAGGACGTGCCCGACGAACTGAAGGGCAAGGACGAGACCAAGGGCGAAGCCGGTCTGCGCGGCCACCTGCAGAATGGCGGCGAGAAGGAAGAGCGCGGCGGATCTTCCGCCTACGTTCCGCCGGATCCGGCCAAGGACAAGCAGCTTCTCGCTGCCTATGACCTGCTGCACGGCGTGCGCAAGGGTGCGGCCAACACGACCACGACACCCAACTGATCCGCTCTCGTTCTTTCGCTCGAGAAACAAAGATGCAAAAGGGCCTGACGGATCGCACCGTCAGGCCCTTTTTACATCCGTCCGCCGGCAAAAGGGTCGAAAGGCTTGTGAAAGGCTTTACGAAACGGCACTCTTTCGGCGCAGCGTGCGGAGCGGAAAACCGGATCCACTTTTCCGCACAATGCGCTAGCCTGTTTTGGAACCATGCGTCGGCACCGGCACTCTTTAAGAACCGGCTGCCGGATGGTCCCGCCATCGAAGGAGTGAGTATCGTATGAGGAGCGCAAGAGGATCACAGGCCAGAAAGGATCTGCCCTACCGCTCCTGTGTCGGCGTGATGCTGATCAACAAGGATGGCCTCGTCTTCATCGGCCGACGCCGTTCGGAAGCCGATGCGGCCTCCGACGGATATTCCTGGCAGATGCCCCAGGGCGGCATCGACCCGGGCGAGGAGCCATACGAAGCCGCCTTGCGGGAGCTCCACGAGGAAACCAGCGTCCGCTCGGTGAGCCTCCTGGCGGAAGCTCCGGACTGGTACGCCTACGATCTCCCGTCGATGGTTGCGGGCCGCGCCTGGCGCGGGCGCTATCGCGGGCAGAACCAGAAATGGTTTGCCTTCCGCTTCGAAGGCGACGAGAGCGAGATCAACATTCATCAGCCCGGCGGCGGCGGCCACAGGCCCGAATTCGACGAGTGGCGCTGGGAATCGATGCACCGTCTTCCCGAACTGATCATTCCCTTCAAGCGGCCCGTCTACGAGAAGGTCGTGGAGGCGTTCGCGCCGTTCTCGTCGCAGAATCTCCAAGCCTCCGATCATCCCTGATGCGCTTCAGGCTTTTGAAGCTGAGCATATTTTCGCGCAAACCCGGTTCCCACTTTTGCGTTCGATGCTCGGGACACGAATTCTCATAGCTCAAGCTTAGGCGATCCGCGTCTATCTCAGCAGTCAGACCGATGAACTTCGCCGTGTATCCCATTCATGAAGATGAATGGCAGATGTACACATCAAGTCCTTTTGGAAAAGAGCGGAACACAGCCCAAAACATCTCGTTGACACGCCATGCTGAGGGCTCGACCGAGCCTTCTAATCATAGGAGATCTTCGATGCGTACGACGATGATGGCGACGGTTGCGGCGGCGGCTCTTTCCTTGAGCGTGGCGGCCATGGCCCAGACCAGCGGCGGTACGAGCGGCGGCGCTTCCGGTGGCGCGGCGGGCGGAGCCTCAGGTGGCGCCTCGGGTGGTTCGACGATCATGACGCCCGGCGGCTCGTCGGGCGGCGGCGCAGGCAGCGCGAGCGGCTCCGCATCCGGCACCTCGAGCGGCACGACCTCGGGCTCTGCGTCCAGCGGCACGAACGCTCCTTCCGAGAAGTCCGGCAGCTCGGCGGACAGCACGTCCTCCGGCACATCCGGCAGCGCGCGCAGCACGACCTCCGGCAACGCTTCGGGTGGAACGAGCGGCACCACGGGCACGACCGGCAATGCAGCCGGCCAGACGGGCGGGGCCGCCCACAATACGACCGGCAGCACGTCCTCCTCGAATGCCTCGCACATCAACGTGACGTCCGAGCAGCGCACGCAGCTCTCGCAATCGTTCAGCAGCGTGCACGTTCAGCCGCTCACGAACGTGAACTTCAGCGTGAGCGTCGGCTCGACCATTCCGACCTCCGTGACGACCCTTTATGACTGCCCGGACAATGTCGAGCGCATCCTAACCGGCCTCCCGGAGTGCAAGTACGTGGTCGTGAAGGATCAGGTCGTGATCGTCGAGCCGCGCACGCGGCGGATCGTGACGGTGATCGAGCATCGGGGCTGATCGGCCTCATTGTCGTGAAGCCATCCTGAAAGAACGAAGCCCGCGGCCGCCCTGCCGCGGGCTTCGACGTTCCGGAGCGATCGGATGTGAAGCCCGTTGTCGCGAACGCCTCTTATGCGGCGTAGGGGACGACGAAGATCTGCGCACCGCGAATCTTCGCCTTGCGATGTTCAGCGAGCAGATCCAGCGCCGCGCGGGCAAAACGGCGAAACTCGTCCTTGATGATGTCGGGCTCGCAATCCCAGGTTTGCGCATCATCCTCGGCATCATAGAGAGCACGCGCAACGAATTCGATTTCGGCGTCCATCACAAGCCCCTCCTCGCGGCTTTGAGACAATCAACGATGTCTGCCGAAAATCCCCCCATGGCGCCGTTTCGCGCCGCCCCGATGTTCGAAATCCGCATCTCTCTTCGGCCTCGGCCATTTGTTCGAAAGGAATCGGCCTCCGCAAGCCTGAAGAGGGGGTAACCCGAAAGCATGGGCATTGGGGTTTCGGAACGCGCGCAAGCTCTGGTTGTTGGCTTCATGGCGCCTCTCGCGAGGCGTCGAGAATGCTGGCCAACGACGGTTGGCCCGTCCTTCGTGAAGCTCGGAGGGGCTCCCATGGCGAGAAAACCTGAGGACACGAAACCACGACACGAGGCCTCAGAGGTGAAGCGAGAGGCCGAGGCGGGCATCGATGCGACAAGTCGAGCCGGGAAAAGTGCCCCGGCCCATGAGAAGGTGCATCCGAAAGTCCATAAGAGCCAGGACGAGGGTCCGATTCAAGACACGACCGGTCAACCTGTCGTGGAGGACGAGCCATAGCCTTGATGACGGGAGAAAAGAGCCATGGCCCTTTCGGCGGGCCTTCAGGATGTCGGCGGATCGTGCCGCCCGAGATCCGGGTTCAAGGCATATAAAACCGGAATGGTGCCCCTGGCCGGGATCGAACCAGCACTCCTTGCGGAACTCGATTTTGAGTCGAGCGCGTCTACCAATTCCGCCACAGGGGCAAGGACCCGCGACGTACCATGGGCGGCGAAGGTTGGTCAATGCGCGAGATGTGAAGGGAAGCCGCACGGCTAAGAGCATCGGACCCGAAAGTGGTTTCCGCTTTTGGGATCAAACCCGATGCTCCACTTTTTGAAGAACGCATCGCCCGCAGCGGGCCCAGGGGGCCGCGTCAGCGAAAACCGGGGCCACTTTTCCGCACGATGCGTTACCCCTCGCAATTCCGCGCGCCTTGTGCTCAAAGAGGCGCGGGGCGAAGGCCCCGATCCGGATCTGAACCTGTCGGACCCCCATGCTGAGACGCCTTTACGACTGGACCCTGTCCCTCGCGGCCCGACCTTCGGCCCCCTATGCGCTGGCCCTGGTGTCCTTCTCGGAAAGCTCGTTCTTTCCGGTTCCGCCGGACGTGATGCTCGTGCCGATGATGCTGGCGCGGCCCGACAAGGCCTGGTCATACGCGCTGATCTGCACCGTGGCGTCCGTTCTGGGCGGAATCCTGGGATACTTCATCGGCCTGGGGCTCTACGACTCGATCGGGGCCTGGCTGTTCCAGCTCTACGGCCTCACCGAAGGCGCCGAGACGTTCCGGCACGCCTATGCCGAATACGGCCATTGGGTGATCCTGCTGAAAGGCCTGACGCCCATTCCCTACAAGCTCGTCACGATCACCTCGGGCTTTGCGGGCTATCACCTCGGCTGGTTCATCCTTCTGTCGATCCTGACCCGCGGCGCCCGCTTCTTCATCGTCGCCCTCCTGATGAGCAAGTTCGGGCCACGGATCAAAGCGATCATCGACAACCATTTCAACCTGGTGGCGACCCTGGCCATCGTGGCCTTCGTCGGCGGCTTCGTCGCCTTCCGTTACCTTTTCTAGGGGGAGAGCTCGATGCGGATCAGCCTCACCATGCGGCAGGCCGCTCTGGCCGTGGCCTTGGGAGCGGCGGCAACCGTCGGCGGAGCGCTCATCTTCGAGCACGTCTTCGGCTATGTGCCCTGCAAGCTCTGCCTGATCCAGCGCAACCCTTACTACATCGCCATCCCGCTGGGTCTCGCGGCCGCGCTCCTGCCGCCCCGATATGCCCGTGCCGGACTCTGGCTCCTGGCTCTGACCTTCGTCGTGAGCACGGGACTTGGAGCCTATCATGCCGGCGTCGAATGGGGCTTCTTCATCGGGCCCAGCGATTGCGGCGGCGGATCGGGCGCAGGCGCGGGCAACATGGGCGATTTCCTCAACCAGCTGCAGACCACCCGGGTCGTCAGCTGCACGCAGGCGGCCTGGCGCTTTCTCGGCCTGTCGCTGGCGGGATGGAACGTGCTGATTTCCTTAGGATTGGCCGCCTTCGCGGCCAGCGCCGCCGCCCGAAAGGGCTTCCGCATCGGGGGCTGAAGCCTCGCTTACAACTTCGCGGGATATTTCCATGAGCATCCAAGCCCTGAAAGAAGAAGTCGCACGGCAGTTCGGCACACCCGCCGTGGTGATCGACCTCGATGTGGTGGAGCGCAACATCGCCCGGGTCCAGGCCTTGTGCGATGCGGCGGGCGTCGCCAACCGCCCGCACATCAAGACGCATAAGAGCCCGGTCATCGCCGCCATGCAGCGCGATGCGGGCGCGCGCGGCATTACCTGCCAGAAGCTCGGCGAGGCCGAGATCATGGCCGAGAGCGGCCATGACGACATCCTGATTTCCTACAACATCCTGGGCGAGGAGAAGCTGAACCGGCTCGGCCGGCTCTTGTCCCGGGCGAAGATCACGGTCGCGGCCGACAACCCGGTCGTCGTCGCGGGCCTGCCTCAGGCGGCGACCCTCGCCGGGCGCGAGCTCGACGTGGTCGTGGAATGCGATACGGGCCGCAAGCGGGCCGGCGTCGAGACGGTCGCGGAGGCGGTTGCGCTTGCCAAGGACATCGCCTCCCGCCCCGGGCTCTCGTTTGCCGGCTTCATGCTGTATCCGCCGGAGAGCGCCATGGCCGAGACACAGGCCTTCCTCGATGCGGCCACGGCTGGCGTGCGGGAGCTGGGCCTTGAGCCGCGCATCGTCTCGTCGGGAGGCACACCCAATCTGGTCAACCTGGGCAAGATCAAGGGTGCCACCGAACACCGGATCGGGACTGCCGTCTTCAACGACCGGATGGTCATGGCCGCCGGCATGGCCCAGCTGGAGGATTGCGCGCTCACCGTCTATGCGACGGTGGTCAGCCGCGCCGGTCCCGAGCGCGGCATCCTCGATTCCGGCTCGAAGACCCTCACCAGCGACACGGGCGGCCTCGAAGGGCACGGCCTCATCCTTGAGCATCCGCAGGCCAAGATCGCCCGCTTCGCCGAGGAGCACGGGTTCCTCGATCTCTCGGCCTGCAACGACCGCCCCAGCATCGGCGATGTGGTGCGCATCGTGCCGAACCATGTCTGCGTGGTGGTGAACATGGTGGACCGGCTTGTCACCGTGCGGGGCGACATCATCGTCGGCGAACTGCCCGTCGCGGCCCGTGGGCGCCTGACCTGACCGGCGAGAGAAGGTTTAAGGCTCCAGTTCGCTGTCCCAGTAGAGATAGTCCATCCAGCTGTCGTGGAGGTAGTTGGGCGGGAAGAGCCGGCCGTTGGAGTGGAGGTCATGGACCGTGGGGGCGAAGGGGCTCTGCCGGGGCCACATTTCCACCTCGCGGGGCAGCTTGTCCCCCTTCCTGAGGTTGCAGGGCGCGCAGGCGGCGACGACGTTTTCCCAAGTGGTTTGCCCGCCCTTGGACCGGGGGATCACATGATCGAAGGTAAGGTCCTCGCGGTCTCCGCAATATTGGCAGCTGAAGCGGTCGCGCAAAAAGACGTTGAAGCGGGTGAAGGCCGGGTGACGTGACGGTTTGACGTAGGTTTTGAGCGAAATGACCGAGGGAAGGCGGATCTCGAAGGTCGGACTTCGCACGACCTTGTCGTACTCCGAGACGATGTTGACCCTGTCCAGGAACACCGCCTTGATCGCATCCTGCCAACACCAGATGGACAAGGGGTAGTAACTCAACGGCCGGTAATCGGCATTGAGAACGAGGGCCGGGCAGGCCTCCGGTCGCACAACAGGCTGGACGTGTATCGTCACCTCACCTCCTCTTCAACTTAAGAGAAGCGTCGTATCCCGTTGGATTAGACTATAGGCAATATGACACCGTTGTGAAGGTCCGGAGCCAAGACGTTTGTGACGCACCCACAGGAAGTGCGGCAGGGGCGTGTCAGGGCTTTCTCCCAGGAATTCAGGGCTTCTCGATGAACCTTCTCCACCAAGGACTGGCCTGGATCGAGCCTGCCATCGTCACCTACGGCGTCCTGGCCCTGCTCGTCATTCTTTACTTCGAATCGTTCGGGGTTCCCCTGCCCGGCGAGAGCGCCCTGATCGCCGCCTCCCTCCTGGCCGTCCGCGGCGACCTCGCGATCGGCCATGTCTTCCTGGCGGCGTGGCTCGGGGCCGTGCTCGGCGACAGCACCGGCTACCTGATCGGCCGGCTCGGGGGGCGGCCGCTCCTGAACAGGTTCGGCTATGTGGTGAAGCTTACGCCGGAACGTCTGTCCCGGCTCGAGAAAACGGTCGAGACCAAGGGTTTCTTCATGGTTCTCACGGCGCGCTTCGTCGTTGTGCTGCGGCAGCTCAATGGCCTCATCGCCGGGTCGGCCGGGATGCCCTGGCCTCACTTCGTCGCGGCGAATGCCCTCGGGGCGCTACTCTGGGCGGGCCTGTGGAGCTTCGGGCCCTATTTCTTCACGGATGCGTTCAAGCGGCTGATCTGAGAAGCCTCGTCACGGCACGGCGAGCTCGAAATGCGACCGGTCCGCGTTCTTGAAGCTCTGAAAATGGCCACCCCAGCGGAGAGCCACGCCCAGCTCCATGGCGGCCCTCTTCATCGCCTCGGCGATCCGGCTCTGAGCCGTCCGGTCGAAGATCACCCTCCCGTCCCGATCGAGCGGCCAGAGATCGACGGCGTTTCCGGACCGGTGCATGCTGTCCTGGGTCCGAGACCAGCCCCAGGTCACGGCCATCCGTTGAAGCCTCCCGTCCCGCTTGCCGGAACCGATGACGAAACGCTGGCCCTGGATGTCGTCCTGGGCCTTCCGGACCACGCTCGCGAGGACGGGATTGAGAGCCCTGAGATTCGCCTCGTGGGATCCCACCGGATCCGGGTTCCACGCGCGAAACATGACGAGCTGATCCCGCCCGAGATCGTCCCTGGCCGGAATCTTCGCATACACGCCGCCCGGACCATGGAGAGATGGATCGATGGCGTTCGGGAATCCGTGCGGGTCACCGCCGGGCTCGGCCTGCGCCCAGGCATCGGGGCTTGAACCGGAAAGTACGAGGCCGAAGAGGACGACGCAAACGGAAGACGCTTTCTGAATCATGGCGCCGGAACCATCGCAACGCGATGGTTCCAAATCAAGGCGCCGAGACCGGGAGCATCGGCTCCACGAAGGGCCCATCGTGCGGAGCCGGACGTCTTCTCCGCAGGATGCGCGTCGCAGGTCGGCGATCAATCCGTGAAGCGGACGTTCTTGTCCTTGCACACGTCGAACTCGGACAGATCGGCGGTCGACTCGTCTTCGAATGTCGCCGCGACGGTCACGATGCATCCGGACATTTTCGGCAGCTTCAGCGTGGTCTTGGCCTTCGGCGCGAGCGGCTTCGCAAGCCTGACGGTCTTTCCACCAGCCTCGACGGTGAAGTCGGTCACGGCGACCTCGCGGGCATTGGTGACGAGGACGGCCGAAGCCGGCTTTGCCGGTGCGGCCATGGCGCTTGTCGCTGTCAGCAGAAGTGCCGTGGCGGTGATGATGCGGAAAGTCATGACTATTCCCCTCTGTACCGTTTGAGATTCGGTCGATGCACAGAGACGGTCCGAGCCCTCGCTCCGAAACCGTCGCGATGCTGATTGACTGACGCCCGAGCATCGGACCCGAAAGGGGATTCCACTTTCGGGATCCGTTCCGATGCTTTTCTTTTTGGCTCGAGCATCGAACGTGAGATGTGCCCCCTTTTGGGATTGATCCGCGGCTCCCTTTCTTGGCTGGCGCATCGCTCGATGCGTCATGTCGATCTCCGCCGACATGTCCAATGGTTGCACGGAGCATTCATCAAAGAAAGAGCGCCAGTTGCCCGTGGCGCTCGAGGGAGGCCGCCTTTCACGGCCAGTTCCAGAGGAAACAACGACCGTGCCGTTTCGGCACATGACGAGGCTGCGCCCGAGACGTTAACAGACCGTTACCGATGCGTGCGAATTTGCAGTGAAGACTGCTTTCCGCTCAGGCCCTGTTGCGGGCTTTCAGCCAGCGTTCCGCAGGCGTCGCCAGCACCGTGGTGAGAACCACGATGGCGGCGCCGATGCAAAGGGACAGGGACGGGATCTCGCCGAAATAGAGCCAGCCCGCGAATCCCGAAAACAGGATCGACAGGTACCCGATGGGCGCGAGGAGGCGCGCCTCCTGCTTCTGGTAGGCCTGCAGCCAGCAATATTGGCCGAGCTGTGCCAGCACGCCGACGAGGATGATGGTGGGCGCCTCGCTCCAGGGAATCGGCACCCAGGCGAGAGCGGCCGGGATGGATGTCAGGAGCGTCAGCCCGACCGTGTAGAAGAGCATCAGGACCACGGTGTCCTCGCCGGCGAGACGCCGGGTCTGAACGACCGCGAGGGTCCCGAAGAACACGGATCCGAAAGCCGCCGCCAATCCCATGTTCCAGGGGATCGCGTCCGGCTGCACCATGACGATGACGCCGATGAAGCCGAGCGCCGTGAACGCGTAGCGGGTCCTGCTCACGCGCTCTCCCAGCATCATGGCGGCCATCACCAGCAGCAGGAGCGGCCGGGTGAACCCGATGGCCGTGACCAGCGCCAGGGGCAGAGCCGCGAAGGCCGCGAAATTGAGGGTGAGCGCCGCCGAGTTGAAGGCAACGCGGGCCAGATGGCCGCGAATGTTCGACAGGTCCGCCAGCTTCCGGCGGTGGCGCCACACCAGCGGCGCCACCGAGATGAATCCGACCAGCGACCGCAGGAAGACCAGCTGGATCGCCGGATAGGTCTCGCCCTCGGCCTTGACCAGGGCCTGCATGGTCGTGACCAGGGCCATGTCGAGCAGGAGCCATCCCGCGCTGATCCAGAGAGGAACAGCAGGCGCGCCCGATTGACTTTCCGGCTCGGCTGCCATGTTCCGTCAGGCGGGCTGAACGAGGTTCGCCAGGAGGCGGAACGCCCCAGGCACGAGCTTGTCCAGCTGATGGTGCAGCACGAGCGCCACATGGGTGTGCCGTCCCCGGCCAATGCGGGCCGAGATCAGCGAACCCTTGAGCGGATCCTCGCCAGGATCGTTGAGGGACAGAAGCTCTTCGTAAGCCGGATCGTAATCGGCCGCGAAATAAAGCCCTCGCTCCTTGTCCCAGCCCTGCCAGTCGCCCGCCTCGATCCTGTTCGGCCCCTTGAGCAGGGGATGGTCCGGCTTCAGGATCGTCACCGGAGCGGCGGGATCGGTCACGCGCCACCGTAGGGACGGCGAGCCGATGGCGAGGCGGCGGGGCGGGGTCCGATCCGGATCCCAGCCATCGGTCGGGCGATGGTAGAGCGTCACCAGATGCCCCCCCTCCTCCACGAATCCATGCAGGCGTTCGGCCGCGGCCTGAAGGTCGCGCCTCAGGCCGAAGGCGAAGATGCCGATCACGATGGTGGTGAAGGCCGACAGCGAGCTGTCCTTGAGATCCCCTTCCGCGAGATCCGTCACGTCGAGCCCGAGGCGGCGCATATGCTGGCCGACATTGTCGCTTCCGCCGCCGACATAGCCGATGCGGGCCCCTTGCGGCAGAGTCACGTCGAGCGTCAGGACCTTGAATTCCGCTGGAGCCACGAACGAGGCTGGACGGATGTGAGGATAGGCGATGGTCTGCACCGAACTCGCGGGCCTGCCCTCGACCATGGGAACGAGCCGGGACATTCCGGGCTCGACCGCATGCGGCGGATTGATCATCCAGTCGCCGTCCTGACGCCGGACGCTCCAGCCCTGCGGCACCTGCCAGTCCGTCGGGTTTGCCCCGACGGCCCTGACCCGGATGCCGGATGCCGGCTCGCCCATCCTCACGACGGCGACGGTCGGGTCGACGGACAGGGATTGCTGCGGACCGATGGTGAAAGGCGCCTCGGGATCGAGATCGATCCCGATCCGGCGGCCGTGCAGCGTGCCGGCGATGCGGATCCCGGCCGGGCCGTTGCCGCCCATGGGGTCGAAGGCTTCCGGGTAATTGCCCGTATGTGGAGTCGTTTCAGGAACGGCGATCGCATAGCGGGCCCGTCCCGGGTCACGGGAGGCTTCCGCCGCCTCCATCCCGTCGGGAAGCCGGGGGGTGATCGCGAGATCGGCGAGACCGGGCGCGTCGACGGCGACATCCAGGGCCATCTCGGCGCCCGGATGGCTCGCGCCCTGGAAGACCGCCCTTGCGGCCTTCACATGGGCCTCGAAGAGCGCAGCATCGATCTCCCGGAGCTTTCTGTCGAGGCGATGACCCAGTCGGTCGAGGACGGGCCGGTCCATGCCCGTCCGCGCGCCCTCGATCAGCCGCGCCGCCGCGCCGAGCGCCGCGCCGATCCTCTCACGATCAGGGAACGCCGCCACGGCGGCATCGAGGTACGCCTGCGCTTCCCGCAGGACGGCGCCGGCCGCGTCCGTCACGCCCGGCTGAGTCGCGAGATCGCCGAGCCCGGCCGGCAGATGATCGCGGATATCCTGCTCCGGCCCCGGGTCCCCGCCGGCCCGGAGCTTCAGGTGGAGACTCCACTGGTCGACGGGATCGTCCCGCCACATGCCCATTCCCTGGGACGCATGCGCGGCACGGGACCATTCGCCGAGCTGCCGGTAGGCTAGGCCCGTGACCGCATCGCCCCCCGAGATCCGGACGCTGAGCGTCGTCGGCGGTGGCGGCACCTCGTCGTCATAGGCGTAGCTCGCGCCGGACCAGGCCGGGAGATAGAATTTGGACACCTGCCAGGGGGCGAGGTTCTGTTCCGGAAAGGCGGAAGGATCGGCTGCCAGGGCCAATGCCGTTTCGGCCGCGCGCGTCATCGCCCGGTGATGGCCGTGCTGCCCCGGCACGTCGAGGAACGTGGGGAGCACGATGTCGGGCCGATACCGGCGGTAGGCCCGGACGAGCCGTTCGACGATCCGCTCCTCGCCCCAGCGCCGAAGAGTATCGTCGCCGTTCTTGGAGAACCCGAAATCGTGCACGGGATCGTCAGGCCCATGACCGAGCCATGCCACGTCGGCATCGATGCGGCGAGCGCTTTCCTCCATCTCGGCGGTCCTGAGGACGCCGAGAGCGCCGCCCCGCTCCGGCCCGAGGGCATTCTGCCCGCCCTCCCCCCGAGTCGAGCACGCGACGACGATCCGCATGCCATAGGCGAAGCGCAGGGCGGCCAGCAGGCCGTTATGCTCGTCGTCCGGATGCGCGCCCGTGTTCATCACGGTCACCACGGACGGCAGGCGGCTCAGGGCACGGTGCAGACGCACAAGGGCCGGCTGATGAACAGCGCGGGCGAGACGGCTATGGTCATCCGGCAAGGGAGGTCTCCTCGTTCGTTTGTTCGCGTTCGGCCGCATGGGCCGTGTCGAGTCGCGGGGTCATCGTTTCCAGGAGCGGCAATGCGGCGGCGCCGAGCGCGGCCGTCAGACCGCCGGTCCGCCCGTGGATCAGGCGGGCCTCGCTCCGGTTCCTGCGCCGCGCGACCGACAGGGGCAGCGGCTGCATGGCCTGCACGAGATCCTCCAGCAGGCCGGGAGGAAGAACGCCGCCGAGCACGATGGCTTCCGGATCGAACAGGTTTTCGAGCATCGCCACCTGCGGTGCCAGATACCCGGCGGCTTCGTCGATCCAGGCCAGGACGACGGGGTGCCGCTCGCGGTGGAGGCGCTCCAGGTCCGCGTAGTCGATCCCGTGGATTCCGGCCGCTTTCAGATGCTGCGCGAGAGAATGAAAGGAGGCATACGCCTCGAGGCAGCCATGCTGCCCGCAGGAGCAGAGGCGCCCGCCCTTCGCCACCAGCACATGCCCGATCTCGCCCGCATTGCCGTTCGCCCCGCGATAGGGGCGCCCGTCGATCATGATCCCCAGGCCGAGGCCCTGGCCGAAATAGATCAGGCAGAAATTCTTCAGGTTCCTGGCCACGCCGTGCAGACGCTCGCCGACGGCCGCCGCGGTGGCGTCGTTCTCCAGCGTCACGGGCGCGCCCAGCATGGCGCCAATGCGGGCGACCGCATCGAAGTCGAGCCACCCGGACAAGGTCGTCGGCCCCACGGACGTCATGCCTTCGACATTGAACGGTCCCGGCATCACGACCCCGACGCCCAGGAGCTGCGGAACGGGAGCCTCCAGCTGCGCCTGCGCCGCTTCGATCTCGGCCTTGATGACGGGGAGCACGGTCTCGGGATCGTTCTGCGGCAGTGGGATGCTGCGCTGGGCGCGGATGCGGCCGCCGATATCCACCAGCAGCGTCGAGAGGTGATCGGCGGCGATCTCGATGCCGGCCGTCATGCCGCCGTTCGGATTGACGGCGAACTGGATCGGCGGCAGCCCGCGGCCGGCCCTGAGGCGCCCGGTCCTGATCAGCAGCCCGTCGGCGACGAGATCCTCGACGATGTTCGAAACCGCCTGGGTGCTCAGATGCGCGTGGCGCGAAATCTCCATCCGCCCGACCGGCCCCAGCTGGCGCACCACATCCAGCACCACCCGCCGGTTGTGGGAGCGGTTCCGCTCCGGATTGCTCCCGATCGTCGATGGCGTTCCGGCTCTGGCTTTCTTGGGCATCTGACCACTCCGCGATCACGACGATGAACCGGAGCAATGAATAACTCAAGTGAATTATCTTATTGACAGGTGGATGACTCTAGAAGAGCCTTGGGATTGGAGCGGCCCCGTCCGAAGGCCGCCACACCAGAGAGATGCCGGTGCCCCGCGCCGACAAAAAAATGGAGAGGGATATGCGTTTTCGTCACATGCTCGCGAGCGTCGCCTTGGGCGCTATCACCCTGGCCGCCACCGGCGCGAAGGCCGTGGAGATCGAATACTGGCAATATGTCTTCGACACGCGGGTCAAGGCGATGACCCAGCTGATCACGAAGTTCCAGGAAGCCAATCCCGACATCAAGGTCAAGCAGACCACCTTCCCCTATGCTGACTACCAGACGAAGGTCGCCGCCGCGATCCTGGCCGGCCAGGGCCCCGACGTGGTGCAGCTCTTCTACGGTTGGACCGACAACTTCATTTCCGGCAAGATGATCCGCCCGCTGCGCGCAGAAGCCTTCCCGGCTGCGGAGATCGAGCGCGACTTCTTCCCGATCGTGAACGCCATGAAGCGCGGCAACGATTATTACGGCCTGCCGACTGCCGTGCGTTCCCTTGCGCTCTTCTACAACAAGAAGGCGTTCAAGGATGCGGGCCTCGATCCCAACAACCCGCCCAAGAATCTCGAGGAGCTCGTCGCAGCCGCAGAAAAGACCACCAAGCGCGACGGCAGCGGCAACATCGTCTCCGCCGGCCTGACGCTCGACATGGGCGGGCAGGATCACCAATGGTGGCGTGAAGTCCTGATCCGCCAGTTCGGAGGCGTTCCCTATACGGACAACGACACCAAGGTCGCCTATAACGACGAGGCGGGCCTGAAGGCGCTCACCTTCTACACGGACCTCCAGACGAAGCATAAGGTCGGCCAAGTCGGCTTCATGGACGAAGGCCAGGCCGCCTTCCGGGCCGGTCTCGCGGCCATGACCATCGACGGCACGTTCCGCCTCGGATCGTTCAACACGATCAAGGGATTCGAATGGGGCGTGACCGAACTTCCCGCCAACGCGCAGGGCGTGCGCAGCAACTATGCCAGCTACTTCGCCAACGCGATCACCACGAAGGCAGAAGGCGAGAAGCTCGCGGCGGCCGAGAAGTTCCTGAAATACGTCTCTTCGCCCGAAGCCATGAAGATCTGGATGGACGTCGTCGGCGAGCTGCCGGCGCGCCGCGCCGCGGCCCTCACGCCCGAGAACACCGCGCATCCGGTCTACGGTCCGTTCCTCAAGGGACTGGAATACGCCCACACGACCCTGTTCAAGGATGAGGCCGCCCAGCGTCAGGTCGCCATCGACATGGCGAACCGCGTCCTGATCGGCAAGGAGGATCCCAAGACCTCGCTCGCCAAGGCGGCCGAAGCCGAGCAGGCGATCATCGATCGCGCCAAGCGCTGACACGTCGAGACCGCGAGGAACCATTCATGTCCGTCGTCGCACATCGGGAGGCCGCCCCAGGCGGCCTCTGGTCGAGGATGAGCCTTGGCCAGAAGCAGCTGATCTGGGCGTGGGGCTTCCTCGCGGTTCCCCTTCTCTTCTACGTCGTCATCCGGTTCTGGCCGACCTTCCAGGCCTTCTACCTGTCGGTGACGGATTGGACGATCACGCGGCCCGCCTCCTTCGTGGGCTTCGAGAACTACAAGAGGCTTTATGCCGACCCGCTCTTCTGGCAGGTGTTCCGCAACACCTTCCTGTACCTGATCCTCGGCACGCCGATCAGCCTTCTGATCTCGTTCGTCGTGGCCTATTACCTCGATCGGGTGCGGTTCATGCACTCGTTCATCCGCGCCTTATATTTCCTGCCGTTTCTCACGACCGCGGCCGCGATGGCATGGGTCTGGCGCTGGTTCTACCAGCCCGTCCCCATCGGCGTGATCAACGACATCCTCGCGAGTTTCGGCATCCCGCAGCAGCCGTTCCTCCGCTCGACGACTCAAGCCCTGCCGGCCGTTCTCGCGCCAGCCATCTGGGCGGGCCTCGGCTTCCAGATCATCATCTTCCTCGCCGGATTGCGGGCGATCCCTTCGACCTATTACGAAGCCGCGCGCATCGACGGCCTGTCGGAAGGGGCGATCCTGCGCAAGATCACGATTCCGCTTTTGAAGCCGACGCTGGTCTTCCTGGTAGTGTTCTCGTCCATCGGCTTCCTGCGCATCTTCGATCAGGTCTACAACATCAACACGAACGATCCCGGCGGCCCGCTGAACTCGACCAAGCCCCTCGTGCTGATGATCTACCAGACGGCCTTCAGTTCCTACGAGATGGGATACGCGGCGGCGCAAACAGTCGTTCTGTTCCTGATCCTGCTCGTGATCTCCCTCGTTCAACTGCGCATCATGAGAGACCGCTGATGACCCAAGCCGTATCGTCCCACGGGTCTCTGCCCATGCCCCGGATCAGGCCGGGCCGGATCGTCGCCTGGACGCTCCTGTTCATCGGCGGCGTCATCATGGTGACGCCCCTCCTCTTCATGCTGTCGACATCCCTCAAGGACGCCTCGCAGGTCTACGACCTGCGCATCGTTCCGGCGGCGCCGACCCTTGACAACTATTTCGAGATCCTGGGCGACGGCCGCTTCACGCGCTGGTTCGTCAACTCCATGATCGTGGCCGTGCTCGTCACGCTCTCGAACGTGTTCTTCGACAGCCTCGTCGGCTACACGCTGGCCAAGTTCAGGTTCCGGGGCCGGTACATCGTCTTCATCGCCATCCTGTCGACGCTGATGATCCCGACCGAGATGCTGGTGCTGCCCTGGTATCTGATGGCGAGCCAGTTCGGATGGCTCGACAGCTATTGGGGCATCATGTTCCCGGGCATGATGACGGCCTTCGGCACCTTCCTGATGAAGCAGTTCTTCGAGGGCGTGCCGGACGACTTCCTGGAAGCGGCGCGGATCGACGGCCTGAACGAGTTCACCATCTGGTGGAAGATCGCCATGCCGCTCGTCACCCCTGCCCTGTCGGCCCTCGCGATCTTTACGTTCCTCGGCAACTGGACGGCCTTCTTCTGGCCGCTCATCGTGACCACGAGCGCGGAGCTCTACACGCTGCCGGTCGGGCTCTCCAGCTTCGCGGTCGAGCAATCCATCCAGTGGGAAAAGATCATGACGGGTGCGAGCATCGCCACCCTTCCCACCCTCCTGATCTTCCTGTTCCTCCAACGCTACATCGTCCGAGGCGTGATGCTGGCCGGACTTAAAGGCTGAAGCCGATGAATGCAGGCACCTTCAACGATACGTCCACCTTCCCGGATCCGGTCTACAAGGAGACCGTCCTGCGTCCCCTGTTCGACGGCGCGAAGGATCATCACGTCGAGGGCTTCCGTCTCATCGACCGGGCGCATCTCGTCATGCTCCACGAGACGGGCATTCTGACCATCGAGCAGGCGCGGCCCATCGCCCAGGCGCTCGAGGACATCGACCGCGAGGTCGATGTTGGCACTCTGACCTATACCGGCGAGGTCGAGGATTTCTTCTTCCTCATCGAGAAGCAATTGCGCACCCGCCTCGGGCCCGACCTCGCGGGGCGCCTGCACACGGCACGCTCGCGCAACGATATCGACCACACCCTGTTCAAGATCGGCCTCAAACACCGCATCGACCCGCTGCTGGAGCGCCTGGTGCATCTGGCCGAGACCCTCGCGTCCGTGGCGGAGCGGGAAAGCAGGACGCTGATCGTCGCCTATACCCACGGGCAGCCGGCGCAGCCGACCGTCTTCGGCCATTACCTGTCCGCCGTTCTCGAAACCGTGCTGCGCGACATCGCGCGCCTCGAGGCGTCGCGGGACATCGTCGACCGCAGCCCCATGGGCGCCGCCGCCATCACCACGAGCGGCTTTCCCATCGACCGCGAACTGATGGCCCATCTGCTCGGCTTCAGCCGTCCCCTGCAGAACTCCTACGGCTGCATCGCGTCCATCGACTACATCACGTCCACCTATTCGGCCATCGAGCTGATCTTCCTGCATCTCGGCCGCTTCATTCAGGACCTGCAGTTCTGGACGAGCTTCGAGGTCGGGCAGATCTACGTTCCCAATGCCTTCGTGCAGATCTCGTCGATCATGCCGCAGAAGCGCAATCCCGTGCCGATCGAGCACATGCGCCACCTCTCGTCCCAGACGGTCGGTCGGGCGCAGGCGATGCTCACGATCATGCACAACACGCCGTTCACCGACATGAACGACAGCGAAGGCGAGAGCCAAGGCTTCGGCTACGGGGCCTTCGAGAGCGGCGGGCGCGGCCTCGCCCTCCTCGCCGCCCTGGTCCCATCGCTGCGGATCGACGCGGGAAGGGTTCGCCAGAACATCCGCCGCAGCTGCATCACTGTGACGGAACTCGCCGACAGCCTCGTGCGCCTGGAAGGGCTGTCCTTCCGCGAGGCGCACGAGATCGCCGCCGAGGTCGCCCGCGCCATCGTAGCCATCGGCGGCGACATCGCGGCCGACGGATACGCGGCGTTCCGCGAAGCCTTCCGGCGCTGTGCCGGCCGCGACACGACCGTCGCGCCGGATCGGTTCGCCGAGATCGTCTCGGCGGAGAACTTCGTCGCCGTGCGCGACCGGTTCGGCGGACCGGCGCCCAAGGCGCTGTCGCAGGCCATCGCCGGATACAACCAGGACATCGCGGCGATCCGCGCGCGGATGCAGGACGCACAGCGCCGCGCCCAGGCCTCCGCCCAGGACCTTCAATCCCGTTTCAACGCACTTCTTGGAGCCCGCTAATGGCGACCATCGAAATCGATCGCCTCGTCAAGAGATACGGGCAGACGGCCGTCGTCCACGGCATCGACCTCGCGATCCAGGATGGCGAATTCGTCGTCCTGGTCGGCCCTTCGGGATGCGGCAAGTCCACGACACTTCGGATGATCGCCGGTCTCGAGGAGATCAGCGGCGGCGAGATCAGGATCGACGGGCGGGTCGTCAACGACCTCCAGCCCAAGGACCGGAACATCGCCATGGTGTTCCAGAACTACGCCATCTATCCGCACGTGACCGTCGCCGACAACATTGCCTTCGGCCTTTACCGCTCGAAGCTCTCGAAGAGCGAGAAGCGCACCAGGGTGGAGCAGGTTGCGCAGACGCTGGGCCTCTCGCATCTGCTGGAGCGCCGTCCCTCGGCCCTGTCGGGCGGCCAGCGCCAGCGCGTCGCCATCGGGCGGGCCATGGTCCGCGATCCCGCGGCGTTCCTGTTCGACGAGCCCCTGTCCAACCTCGACGCCCAGCTGCGCACCCAGATGCGCATCGAGATCAAGCGGCTTCATCACCGGCTCGGCACCACGTCCGTGTTCGTCACTCACGATCAGGTGGAGGCCATGACCATGGCGGACCGGATCGTCGTCATGCGCGACGGGCGGATCCTGCAGGTGGGCTCGCCTCTGGAGCTGTACGAGAAGCCCGTCGACGTGTTCACGGCGCGCTTCATCGGCAGCCCGACGATGAACCTGCTTCCGGCCTCGTTGAAGGACGGTCACGCGAATCTATCGGTGGGCGGTTCCATCAAGGTGCCGCCCGTCTCGGCGACGTCGCCCGAGATCCTGGTCGGCGTTCGCCCGCAGGACCTGACGCCGGCGACGTTCGGCGTTCCGGGCCTCGCCGTGTCGGGCACCGTCGTGGTCGTGGAAACCCTGGGCTCCGAGACTCTCGTTCACATCGAGAAGGGCAACCAGACCGTCATCGGCTCGGCGCCGGGACGGCAGATCCCGAAGATCGGCGAGCAGCTGACCCTGCATGCTCCGACCGAGAGGCTGTACTACTTCGACAAGGCGACCGAGAAGGCATTGGCCGCCCAATGACCGGACGAGTCTCTGAGCGGAGCAAGGTCCTGTGCCTTGGCCGGGTCTATTGCGACATCATCTTCACCGGCCTGCGCGACATGCCGGTGCTCGGACGCGAACGCTTCGCGGACGACGTGACGGTCGTCGCAGGCGGCGGCGCCTATATCACGGCGGCTCATCTTGCCTCCCTCGGACGGCCGTCCGCGCTGCTCGCCCGTCTTGGGACGGACCCTCTCTCGCAGGGTCTCGGTCCTGAACTCGAGGGCAGCGGGATCGACCTGGCGTTCGTCGAGCGGTCCCGCGATGCCGGTCCCCAGCCGACCGTCGCCCTGGTGAAGGACGGGGAGCGGGCCTTCGTGTCCCGGCGCGCCGGAACCTCCCGGCCAGCCTCCCTGGAGAAGGCGCTCGCGGCGCCCGACATCGCTCATCTCCACATCGCGGAATTCGCCACCCTGAAGGACAACCCCGATGTGATCGCGATGGCCAAGAATCGTGGCCTGACGGTTTCGCTCGATCCGAGCTGGGACGACGAGCTCATCCGTCGCGATGCCGGGTTCTTCGAGATCTGCGCCGGTGTCGACGTCTTCCTCCCGAACGTGGAGGAGGGAGAAGCTCTCACCGGTGAAACGTCGCCCGAGACCATTCTGTCCGTCTTGCGGGAGCATTTTCCCCTGGTCGTGCTGAAGCGCGGCGAACACGGCGCCGTAGCCTCGCGAGGCGCGACCCCGGTCTCGGCACGGGCGTTGCCCGTCACCGTGGTCGACACGACGGGAGCGGGAGACGCGTTCAACGCGGGCTTCCTGCATTCCTGGCTCGGCACCGCCGACATCGAGGCAAGTCTGGCGGCGGGGATCGAGGCCGGCGCCCTTTCCGTCCAGTCCCCGGGCGGAGCCCCGCCGCGCCGGTCGTAGGGCGCGGTCTGGCAGACTGAGCCGTATGCGCTATCTGCTGTCGAGGCGGGGCCTGCGGGTCCCTTCTCGCGGCAAGGACGATCCATGCGGATGCGAATTCTTAAGTGCGCCGTCGGCAGCCTTCTCTCCCTGACAGCCTGCAATACGGGGACGCGCGGGACCATGGAGGAGGTGACCATCAGCGCAAGCCCGGCCTCCGCGCGCATCAGGACGTCGCTCGGTCATACATGCCCCCGGTCCCCCTGCGTGGTGAAGGTCGAACGGAAGGCGGAGTTCACCGCCTATGCCGAGGCGCGCGGGTACAGGCCCGGTTCGCTGCTGGTGAAATCCACTCTCACCGACAAAGCTGCCCCCGGCGTGATCGGCAATGCGGTGCTGCCCGGCGGCTCGGTCGGCCTGGTGCTGGATGCCGCGAACGGCGCCATGCTGGATCATACGCCCAACCCCGCTCACATCGAGCTCGTGCCGATTGGCCGGGCCAGAGGCCGCTGACCCAAGCGGAACTTAGCGCCTGCCAAGCTGGTTGACGGCGTACCATGCTTGGATGCCCGGTACGCTCCGCGCGTCATGGATGCACCGCCGTCGGACATCGCTTGCCCGAAGCAGACGGCGTTTCGGAAAGGTCGGTAGGTAGAGTTCGATGCCACGCTCGCTTCCTCGTCTGATTTTCTGGGGAGTGCTTCTCCTGGTATTGGCGGCGGGCGGCGCGCTGGCCTACATCTCTTCCGGAATCTACGACATCGCGGCAACCAAGCAGCACATAGCGCCGGTCTATTGGGCCCTCACAACGGCGCGGCGCCAGTCGATCCGGGCTCGCGTCATCGGCGAGACGCCTCCGGCCAACCTGACGGATGCGAATGTCGTCGCAACGGGACTTGCCCTCTACGACCAGCATTGCAGGCAGTGCCATGGCGCGCCCGGGCTTCCGCCGGATGCCATCGGCCTCGGCATGATGCCGGCGCCGCCGAACTTCGCCCAGATGGCGCGCGACCTATCGGCACCGGAGATCCACTGGGCGATCTCAAACGGGATCAAGCTGACCGGAATGCCCGCCTGGAAATTTCGCCTGACCGAGCCCGAGCGCTGGGCTCTCGTTGCGTTCTTGAAAAGCTCCCTCAACATCACGCCGGCCGACTATCGGGCGCGACGGAAGCAGCCCGCGAGCGAGGAACAGCCCAAGCCGCGGCAGCCTGAGGCTCCTTGGGATCCGAAAGACGCTGACCAGCGCGGTCGCGTGGCGATCCTGCAATATGCGTGTGAGACCTGCCACGTCATTCCGGGAATCAGGGGTCCGGACGCGCATGTGGGCCCGCCGCTGGCCGGCATCGCGGGACAGCTCTACATCGCCGGAGTCCTGCGGAATACGCCCGATCACATGATCGCATGGCTGCGCGATCCCCAGCGGATCGACCCGCTCTCCGCTATGCCCAATCTCGGCGTCTCGGAACACGATGCCCGCGATATCGCGACCTATCTCTATTCGCTGCGCTGAGGGGATGCGCTATGGGCGCAGCGTGTAGAGATAAGCCGCGACATGCCTCGCCTCGTCCCGCGTGATGCCCGTGACGGGCATGGCTGAACGGGGATCGATGGAGCGCGGATTCTCGATCCATCGAATAAGGTTGTCGGGCGAATTCGGGACGACGCCCCCGACATAGATCCGTGCCGCATAAGCCTGAAGCGTCGGGCCGACTCTGCCCTGAGGTCCGGAAACGCCCGGAATGATATGGCAGCCGGCACAGCCATAGCGCTGCGTGAGGCGAAGGCCGAGATCCGGGTCGCCGCCGGTGAGCGCAACGGCGCGGGCGCGGGCATCGCGGTCGGACTTCACCCGATATCCCGTGTAGATTCCACCGCCGATCAACAGGAGCAGGACGAGGGCCGCCGAGCCCCAGACGAGAAGGGAACGGGTTCGCCTGTTCATGCGCGTGCCGTGCAGCGCCGTCTCATGGCCGGGGGACGTGTCCCGCACGCCCACGGGGCGGGTTGCCGATCCCATGCGCCGGACGCCGAGGACAACTCCCGCCAACCGGATGGCCACCGGAACGGCCAGCAATGCCAGGGTCCTAACGCGCCGCATAAGCGTCTCTCTCCTGCTGTCGGCAGCGTCGCGCACGGAAAATCCCCGGGACACTCATCGCTCGCACCCTTCGAAGACGAGTCCGGCAACGCCGTGCAGGAGGATGACGACCGTGAACAGCAGGGCGATGGACACACCGATGAGCGCCATGAAGCGGTGCGGACGGCCCGCTCCCGTCGTGTCCGCCCGCGGCGTCGGTGCCGCGGCGGCGTAGCCGCGCCATGACAGGAAGCCGCCGAACAGGCTAAGGATCGCCATGGCGAGGGCGAAGAGGGGAATGAGCGGCACCTGATGGGCGCAGACCCACGGCACCGCAGCGTAGCCGAACTGCGTGTTGACGAGCCATGCGAGCGGTCCGACATAGATGCCGGCCGATGGAACGCCGCGGGAGAGCCATGCCGTCATGATCTCACCACCACCTCGGGAACCAGTAGATGATCGCATAGATCGGGAGCCAGGAGGCCACGACGAAATACCAGTAGAAGGCATTGTCGCCCACGTCGGAGAAGCGCTTGCCATGGCCGTGGCGCGTGAACATCAGCACAGCGAGGACGATGGTGTCGCCGAGATCCGTGAGAAGATGCAGCGTGTGCAGGCCGAGAAGGAGCCACACCACGGACCCATAAGCATTCTGGTCCCAACGCACGTGAAGCGTGCCGAACTCGAACACGCGGATGACCAGCAGGACGACGCCGAAGAGGCTCATGATCACGAGATTGCGGCGGGTTTTCGCGAGCTCCTCCCGCTCCCCGTCCCTCTTGGCGAGCTGGTTCGGCCAAATGCTGACGAGAAGCACTGCGCTGAACAGACCCGACCAGAGGAGATCGGGAGGCGGCGCGCTCAGCGGCCAGTTGCCGTTGATGAAGACGAGATAGAAATACATGGCCGCCGCGATGGCGAAACCCATGCCCTCGGCAACGGCGAAGCCCACCGTTCCCCACCAGATCGGGCTGCGCGGGCCATAGGCGTAACCCGGCATGTTCCTGGCGCTCATCACGACCCTGTGCGGCATCATGGCGTCGTCGGGCTGAGGACCCAGGGTCATTTCTCGTCCTCCGTGTTCGGCTTCGGCCAGAACCAGCCCATGAGCGCCAGCGCGAGCGGAACGCTGCCCCACACCAGGGCCCAGGGCGTGAACATGGAGCCGACGAACAGGATCGTGGTCGCAATCGCCGCCAGGAAAGGCCAGATCGAAGGCTCGGGCGTGGTCTCGCGCAGGTCCGCGCGGGCATCCGTGGCCGTCGTGACGAGCTGCTCCCGGTTCTCGACGCTCAGGCCCGCAACCACCGGCAGGCTGTCGCGATTGGCCCACAGGGGCTCGCGGTTCGTCACGACGGGGATGCGGTCGAAGTTCTGCGGCCTGGGCGGGGATGCTGCCGCCCATTCGAGCGTGCCGGCGTTCCAGGGGTTGGGACCGGCGACAGCGCCGCGCCGCGCGCTCGACACGATGTTGTAGAGGAAGAGCACGAAGCTCGCGAAGAACAGGACCGCCCCAAGGGACGAGAAGAGGTTCAGGCTCCCCCAGCCCATTTCCGGCAGATAGGTGTAGACCCGGCGCGGCATGCCCATCAGGCCCAGGATGTGCATGGGGAAGAAGGCCGCGTTGAACCCGATGAAGGCGAGCCAGAAATGCCACTTCCCCAGCCGCTCGCTCATCATGCGGCCGGTGAATTTCGGGAACCAGTAATACACCGCGCCGATCAGCGGAAACACGTTGCCGCCGATGAGCACGTAGTGAAAGTGCGCGACGACGAAGAAGGTGTCGTGGACCTGGGTATCGAGCGGCACGGACGCGAGCAGGATCCCCGACAATCCGCCGGCCACGAAGATGAAGAAGAAGCCGATGACGAAAAGAAGCGGTGCGCGGAAGACCGGCCGCCCATCCCACAGGGTCGCGATCCAGCAGAAGACCTGGATGCCGTTCGGGATGGCGATGAGCATGCTGGACGCCGTGAAGAAGCTCGCGCCGAGCTGCGGCAGGCCGGTGGTGAACATGTGGTGCACCCACAGGCCGAAGGACAGGAATCCGGTGGCGATGAGCGACAGCACGAGGGCGATGTAGCCGAAGGCCTGGCGGCGCGAAAACGTGACCACGATGGCCGACACCCAGCCGGTGGCGGGCAGGAAGATGATGTAGACTTCCGGGTGACCGAAGAACCAGAACAGATGCTGGTAGAGCAACGCATCGCCGCCTTCCGCCGGGTTATAGAAATGCGTGCCGACGAGCCGGTCCATCATCAGCGTGGCCGAGGCCGTGACCACGGCCGGCAAGGCGAAGATGATGACGAAGGAGTTGACGAGCTCCGCCCAGACGAAGAGCGGAATGCGATCGAGCGTCATGCCGGGCGCGCGGAACTTGAAGACCGTCACGATGATGGAGATCGCCACGGCGATGCCCGACACTTCCGTGAAGGTGATCATCTGGGCCCAGAAATCAGCCCGCTTGCCGGGCGAGTATTCCGGCCCCGAGAGCGGAACATAGGCGAACCAGCCGACATCCGGCCCGATATTGAGGACGAATGCCACCCAGATCATGAGGCCGCCGATGAGATAGACGTAATAAGCGTAGGCGTTGAGGCGCGGGAATGCGATGTTGCGGGTGCCCACCATGAGCGGCACGAGAAAGACCGCGAAGGCTTCCCCGATCGGCACGCCGAAGAGGAACATCATCGTGGTGCCGTGCATGGTGAAAAGCTGGTTGTAGAAATCAGGCCCCATCAGCCTGTTCTCCGGCAGGGCCAGCTGCATGCGCATGAGGATGGCGGAGAGGCCGCCCATGAACAGGAACAGGACGGCAGTGGCGATGAAGCGGCGCCCGATGACCTTGTGATCCACTGTCGACAGGGCGCCGACGATCCCCTTGTCCGTGCCCCAGGTCCTGGCGAGGCGCACGGTCAGCTCCGGTCCGTCCACCTGATCGTCGCGCAATTCGTCAGGATTGACCGGCGCATCGGCCTCGCTCCGCACGCCCGGGCGACCGCCGCGCTCGCCTGTGGCGAGATGCGAGATTTCGGGAACGGCATCGAGATCGCTTGATGTGATCGCCCGCGTCACTTCAGCCCCTCCAGGTAATCGGCGAGAGGCTGAACCTCATCGGGTTCGAGTTCGACGGCCGGCATGTTCACTCCCGGCTTGATGCCGTGCGGATCGAGGATCCAGGCCGCAAGATTGCCCCGCGTGGTCTCCAGGGTTCCGGCCGCGATGGAGCGGCGGCTTCCCACATGGGTGAGGTCGGGGGCGACCTTGCCGCCCGCATCCGTGCCGCGCACCTGATGGCACATGACGCAGGGCTTGGAGAGGAAGATCTCCTGACCGCGCTGCCGCTGGGGATCGCCCGGCGGAATCGCGGAGGACACCTGCCGATCGCGCCAGCGCTCGAAGTCGTCCTTCGGCTCCGCAATGACGAGCATCCCCATATGGGCATGCTGGAGGCCGCAGAACTCGGCGCATTGTCCGCGATAGAGGCCGGGACGATCCGCCTGGATCTGGATCTGGTTCTGGCGTCCGGGAATCAGGTCCATCTTGCCCGTCAGACTGGGAACCCAGAACGAATGGATCACGTCGCCCGCTTCGAGCTTGATCAGAACCGGCTCGCCGACCGGGATGTGGATCTCGTTCGCCGTCGTGAAGACGCGGCTCGGCTGAGCATCCTCGTAGGTGATTTCCCACCACCATTGCCGGCCGGTGACCAGCAGGGTCAGCGCACCATCCTTGCGGGCGAACAGCACCTTTTGGGCCGCGTAGCTCAGGCCCGTCAGGGATATGACCGTCACGAGCGTCAGGCCGACGGCGATGGAGACCGTGACGATCATCCGCCGCTCGGTTTCCGGATCCGTCGCCAAAGGATCCGCGTCGGCGCTGCGGCGCCGGCGCAGGGACAGGAGCAGAGCGATCATGGTGAGGATCCACACCGCGCCGAGAACGGCGATGAAGATCCAGAACATGTCGGCCAGCGTGCGTGCCGCCGGACCCTGCGCATCGAGGGCCGATTGCCAGCCCTGGCAGCCTCCGAGGGGCAGGACGGCAAGCGTGAGGAATGGACCGGCCTTTCTCATCTGCGCCTCATTGCGGCATCTGAGCGGATGGCGGCGTCTGTCCGCCGTCGATCACCTGGCCGGGCGGCCTGCGCTGCTCTGCCGGTCCCGAACTCATGTCGTCCCGGCGGCCGGGCGCCGCCGCCTTCGGCACATTGCGGCCCATGGAGCGCACATAGGCGGCGATTTCCCAGATCTGCTCGTCGGGGACCTTCCCGCGAAACGACGGCATGCCGTTCGGCCGTCCCTCGCGAATGGACTGGACGATGTTTTCGATCTGGCCTCCATAGATCCACGTGTCGTCCATCAGTGCGGGTCCGGACCCGCCGCCTCCGTTGCCGTGGCAGCCGTTGCAGTTGAACCATGCGTAGAGGCGCTGGCCCTGCGCGATCTGGTAGGCATTCTCCTCGTATTTCTTGGCCGTGCCGGAACGCTGTTCGACGGGACCGCTCGGCCCCGGAGACAAAGGCACCAGCGAGACCTGTTCCTCCGTCTCGTCCGTCATGGACTTGGAACGAAAATCCCGCTCTTCGCGCTGGCACGCCGCGAGAGCGAAAGCCGTCAGGAGAACCGGCACGGCAACGGCCTTAAGGGAGTTTGAACACATGCAGGGTTCCTCCCTTGACCGTGACGTTCTTCAGCTCCCGCATGGCGTTGACGAATCCGAGCGCGGCCGTCCCGTCGCGCGGATCGAGATCGCCCGACACGATCGATCCGGCCCATCCGCCGACGCCGGACAGGATCGCCACGTATTGCCGGCCGTCGGGCCCGCGATAGGTGGTGGGCTGCCCGACGATCCCCGACGACGTCCTGAACTGCCACAGCACTTCGCCGGTGCGCGCATGCACGGCCTTGAACCAGCCGTCCATCGTTCCGTAGAACACCAGGTCGCCCGCCGTCGCGAGCGCGCCGCTCCAGACGGGAAAGCGCTCGTTGATGGTCCAGAGCTCCCTGCCCTGCCGGATGTCCCAGGCGGAGAACTCGCCCATATGGCCGCCGGGCCCCGGAAACATGCGGATCTCGGCGCCGACATAAGGCGTTCCGGCGATGTAGTTCGGCTCGGTGCTTTCCCAGTCCATGCACAGGTTCACATGCGGGATGTAGAGAAGACCCGTCCTTGGAGAGAAGGCACTGGGATTCCAGTTCTTCGCACCAGACGCCGCCGGGCAGATGTCGCGAACGACGCGATTGTTCACCGGATCCTTGTCGGCACTGTACTGAATTTTCCCTGTCTTGAGGTCGACGCCCGTTGCAGCCGTGAGGGCGTGGAAGGGTTTTGCGGACAGCACTTCGCCGCTCGTGCGGTCGATGACGTAGACGAAGCCGGTCTGTCCCGGATGCACCAGCACCTTGCGCGGCCTTCCCTCCCACTCCATGTCGAGGAGGATCGTCTCGTTGGTGCCGCTTCGTCCGTGAAGATCGTGCGGTGCGATCTGGTAGAACCAGCGCGCCTCGCCCGTATCGGCATCGCGGGCGAAGATTCCCGCCGTCCACTTGTTGTCGCCGGGGCGCGGGTTCGGATTCCAGGGACCGGGATTGCCCGTGCCGTGATAGACGAGGTTCAGATCGGGATCGTAGGAAAGCCAGCCCGAGACGGTCCCGCCGCCCTGCTGCCAGCCGTCAGCCGGCCATGTGGCGACGCCGAGGTCCTTGCTCTTGTCGCTGTCGTAGAACGGCTTGAAGTTCGGGCCGATCTTCACGTCCTGATCGGGGCCCGTGCTGTAGGCTTTCCAAACGCTTCTGCCGGAATTGACGTCAAGCGCCTCGATCCAGCCGCGAACGCCGAACTGGCCTCCGGAAACGCCGACGATCACCTTGTCCTTCACGACCAGGGGCGCCATGATCATGGTCTCGCCACGGGTGATGTCGCCGAGGCGGGGTCTCCAGACCTCCTCGCCCGTCTCCGCATCCACCGCGAGCACCTGGGCATCCAGTGTCGTGAAGACGATGCGCCCATTCGCGAAGGCAGGACCGCGATTGACCCCATCGCAGCAGGCGACGCCCTGCGCGGCGGCGGCCGGCTTCGGGTTGTACTGCCACTTCAGCGGCGCGCCGGGCTGGGTCAGATCCAGGGCGTAGAGGATGTTGGGATAGGGCGAGAGCACGTACATCGTGCCGCCGACCACGAGCGGAGCGGCCTCCTGTCCTTTGTTGACCCCGGTCGAGAAGGTGAAGGCGACCTGCAGGTTCTTCACGTTCTCGGCGGTGATCTCGGACAGGTCGCTGAAGCGCGTCGATGCATCATTCTTCTGCGGGATCGTCCACTGCCCGTCCTCGGGCGCAGAGACGAAGGACGGGGCGGCAAGCTGAGGCGGGGCGGTCTGGGCCGGAGTCGGGGAGACAGGCTGGACGATCAGCAGAAGAGCCAGGACGAGGGCAAGGCGAGCTCCACCCAAAGTTATTCTCCGGAACGCCTGAACAGCGCCGCCACGAGGCGGCTCGACTCTAACCGTTCAGCTTCGTTGATGTTCCCGAAAATGTGATCTGGAGCGTCGGGAACCTCAGGGCCAGAACTGCCGGACGGGAATGCCGTATTCATTGGTGGCCAGCACGAGAATGATCGCCGCCGCAGCCGCCAGGAGCCCGATCAGGGCAAGCGTCACCAGGAAGCCCCGGTCGCGGAAAATGCGGAAATCCTTGCGTAACGAGCTGAGCTGCGGCTCCGTCATTGTCGGCTCCGGAGAGGTTCGTGCTATGGAGGCAACCGGAAAGCGAACGTCGTGTTCCGCACAGGGGACCGACCGGATCTCGAGGAGAACAGAATGACTTCGAAGCCGTGCATCGTTCTGGGCGTGCCGGTTCAGGAGGGCGCCGGCCGGCTCGGCTGCGACATGGGCCCGAGCGCCTTCCGGACCGCCGGCCTCCTCACCGAGCTGCAAAGCCTCGGCTACCAGGTGGAAGACCGGGGCAACATCGCGCCCCGGCCGCTGCGGGACCTGCGGCATCCGAACGCCGCCATCAAGGCCCTGCCCGAGACCGTCGCCTGGACCGAAGCCATCGCCGAGGCGGCCTATCGGGCCGCTGGCGACGGGATGCCGATCTTCGCCGGCGGCGACCACAGCCTCTCGGCCGGCTCGATGAGCGGGCTCGCCCGCCGCGCCGCCGAGGAAGGACGCGAGTTCTTCGTCCTGTGGCTCGACTCGCATCCGGACTTCCACACCCTCGCCACGACCACGAGCGGCAACCTGCACGGCGTGCCGATGGCCTATGCCACGGGTCGCGAGGGCTTCGACGGCTATTTCCCGCCGCTGTCCGCCCCCATCAAGCCGCAGAACGTCTGCATGATGGGCATCCGCAGCGTCGATCCCGCGGAGCGCTCGGCCCTGCAGGGCGCGGGCGTGACGGTCCACGACATGCGTTCCATCGACGAGAACGGCGTCGTGTCGCTCCTCGATGCCTTCCTCAAGCGCGTGGCGGCGGCGGATGGGCTTCTCCACGTGAGCCTCGACGTCGACTTCCTGGACCCTGTGATCGCGCCCGGCGTCGGCACCACGGTTCCGGGCGGCGCGACCTTCCGCGAGGCGCATCTCATCATGGAGATCCTGCACGACAGCGGCCTCGTGAGCAGCCTCGACCTCGTCGAGCTCAACCCATTCCTCGACGAGCGCGGCCGCACGGCCCTGCTCATGGTCGATCTCGTGGCGAGCCTGATGGGACGGCGCGTCCTCGACCGGCCGACCCAGAGCTATCGCTATACGCCCAAGTTCGGCTGAGCTGGAGGATCATTGGACGACCAGATTTGAGGGATTCAAGCCGCCGCGAGCGCGGAACATCGATGGCTCCGCGCCACTTAGCCTGAGTGAGGATGGCGCCGCACAGCCGGCCATTCCCATGCGACGAAAGCGAGGGCCGCGATGACCGCTCGAAGACCAAAGGTTGTGATCGTCGGAGCGGGGTTCGGCGGGCTCACCGCGGCTCAATCCCTGGCGCGGGCTCCGGTCGATGTGACGATCATCGACCGGCACAACTTTCACTATTTCCAGCCCCTGCTCTATCAGGTCGCTACGGCGGCCCTGTCCCCGGCCGACATTGCATGGCCGATCCGCGGCATTCTGAGGCGCCAGAAGAACGCGACGGTGTTCCTGGCGGATGTCGCCGGCATCGACGCACAGGCACGCATCGTCCACGCGGGATCGTTGTGCGTTCCGTACGATTACCTCGTCCTCGCGACCGGCGCCACGCACTCCTATTTCGGGCATCCGGAATGGGCGTCCGTCGCGCCGGGACTGAAGCAGATCGAGGATGCGACGGTGATCCGCCGCAAGATCCTTCTCGCCTTCGAACACGCCGAACTGACCGACGACGCCGACGAGCAGCGCCGCCTGCTCACCTTCGTGATCGTGGGCGGCGGCCCCACGGGCGTCGAAATGGCGGGGGCTATCGCGGAGGTGGCGCATCATGCCCTGTCGACCGAGTTTCGGAGGATCGATCCCCATAGCGCTCGGGTGATCCTGATCGAGGCGGGGCCGCGCCTGCTGCCCGCCTTTCCCCAGGATCTCGCGGCCTATGCGCGGCAGTCCCTGGAGCGGATGGGCGTGGAGGTCAGGACAAATACCCTTGTGACGGATTGCACCGAAACCGGCGTCGACTTGGGAGAGACACAGATCGCCGCCGGAACGGTCATTTGGGCGGCGGGCGTCGTGGCCTCCCCGGCAGCCGAATGGCTTGGAGCGGAACACGACCGTGCCGAGCGGGTCAAGGTCGACGCGCACTTGAAGGTTCCCGGCAGGCCCGAGATCTTCGTGATCGGCGACACTGCGTCAGTCATCGATTCAGATGGAAAGCCGGTGCCAGGCATTGCTCCGGCGGCCAAGCAGATGGGCCGCTATGTGGCCGAGGTCATTGCTGCGGAGGCCGCGAACGGAACTACGCCGGGACCGTTCCGGTACCGGCATCAGGGCGACCTCGCCACGATCGGCCGCAAGGCTGCGGTGGTGAAGCTTGATTCCATACACCTCACCGGCTTCATCGGCTGGCTGTTCTGGGGCATCGCGCATGTCTATTTCCTGATCGGCTTGCGCAACCGTGCGGTCGTGGCGTTCACCTGGCTGTGGAACTATCTCACCTACCAACGGGGCGCGCGCCTCATCACCGGCGGCCCGGCCGCACAAGCTGCGGCGCAGGATGAGAAAGTCCGCCCGCTGCCTTCTTCGATCGAAGTGAGCCACGGACCTGAGCGCAATCAGTCGCGCGTGGGCCGAGCGGACTGGCGTTGATGCAACGGACGACATTGCGCAGACATCATTCGTGACTGTCGCGGTATGTTCGGCCATGGATCGCGTCGAAGCCGCGATCCGTCAGTTCGATCGTTCGTGCATCGGGCACCGCGACATACCCGAGATGAGTCAGCTCCGATACGGCCACCGCCACCGCGGGATCCGTCCCGAAATGCGCGTCCAGCGTCGCCATGGTGAGGCGCGCTCCCGGCCTGCGGTGCGTCTCGCGAATGTAATCGAGAATGTCGCATGCGGTCTCGCTCAGTTCCATGGGCGTGTCCCTCGATCCTCCCCCGACATGGCGTTCCTCCTTCGCCTCTTCCGATCAATCATCCGCCCGGATCTTGAAGAGGTCGGGATGTTGCCTTGGTTGAGAGCGAAGGTATTGCGGCGGCGCCTTGACGGCCGCGCCGAAATGCGCGGCGGCGTGCCAGGGCCAGCGGGGATCGTAGAGCGCCGCGCGCGCGATGGCGATCAGATCGGCGTCGCCCGTGACGAGGATGGACTCGGCTTGCACGTAATCCGTGATGAGGCCCACGGCGATGACGGGCATTCCGACGGATTTCAGGGAGCGGGCGAGCGGCACCTGATAGCTCGGTCCCACGGGGATTTTCTGCGCCGGCGTCAGACCGCCGCTCGACACGTGGATCGCGCTGCAGCCGCGGGCCTTGAGGGCTTTCGCGAATTCCACCGTCTCCTCGATGGTCCAGCCGCCCTCGGCCCAATCCGTGCCCGACACGCGCACCGTCACCGGACGCTCCGCCGGAAACGCGGCGCGAACGGCATCGAACACCTCGAGCGGGAAGCGCATCCGGTTCTCGATAGAGCCGCCATAATGGTCGTCGCGCCGGTTGGACAGCGGGGACAGGAACTGGTGCAGCAGGTAGCCGTGGGCCACGTGAATCTGCACGGCCGCGAGGCCGAGACGTCCGGCCCGCCGCGCCGCATCGGCGAAGGCATTGCGCACCCGCGCGAGCCCGTCCTGATCGAGCGCCGTGGGCGGCACTTCGCCGGCTCCGTGCGGGATCGCGGAAGGGGCCTCCGTCTGCCAGCCGTCGGCATGGCCGGGCGCGA
This sequence comes from Microvirga mediterraneensis, assembly GCF_013520865.1. NCBI lineage: Bacteria > Pseudomonadati > Pseudomonadota > Alphaproteobacteria > Hyphomicrobiales > Methylobacteriaceae > Microvirga > Microvirga mediterraneensis. The sequence continues at coordinate 1,204,261 of NZ_JACDXJ010000001.1, read as the reverse complement.
TCTGCCTGCCGCCTTTCCAGGGGACCTCCGTGGAGGCCTTGCGTCCGGCATGGCCCAGCTGGATCGCGATCGGCATGTCGGACCAGCGCCGGATTCCGTCGAGGACGCGGCGCATGGCTGCTTCGCATTCATCCGAGTAGAGACCCACATCCCCGTAGGTGATCCGGCCCTCGGGCACGACCGCCGTCGCCTCGATGGTCAGGAGCGCCGCGCCCGAGAGCGCAAGCTGGCCCAGATGGATCAGGTGCCAATCGTTCATGCAGCCGTTCTCGGCCGAATACTGGCACATGGGCGCGATGACGATCCGGTTGGCGAGTTCAAGGCCTCCGACCCGGAAGGGCGTGAACAGCTTCGCATGCGACATGGACTGCCTCTCGGATTGCAGAAGGATATCTTTTCGGGGATTCAGCGGTTCCAAAACCAGGTCCCGGTTTCACTACCTGAGGTGAAGATAGGCAGGATCGAAGTCGCCCGCCATTTGAAGGGCCTCCCAATCCGGGATGTGGAGCGAACCTCCGCGCAGAACGATCACACCCTCGCTTCTCAGATCCTGGAGGACTCGGTTCACGTGAACGGTCGAGAGGCCCAGCGCATCGCCAAGTTCGTTCTGTGTCACCGGCAGGTCATAGCCGCCATCGCCGGCAAGGCCGACCGCCTTCAGGCGCACCTGAAGCTCGCAGAGAAGGTGGGCGATGCGCTGATAGGCCGAGCGGCGCCCCAGGCCGATCATCCATTCGCGGAAGATGGCCGCATCGATGAGGGTATCGCGCCAGAAAGCGGCCGCGAGGTTGGAATACCGATCAAGGAGATCGCGCAGGCTCTCGTGCGGGATCAACGCGATGCTGCTCGTCACGAGCGTCCCGACGCTGTGGTCCATCACGTTCAGATGGAGGCTTTGCAGGTCGGGAATGTCGCCCGGAATATAGAATCCCATGATCTGCCGCCTGCCGTCGGAGAGAACCTTGTACCGGCAGACGAAGCCGCTCAGGACCAGACAGCATTCAGAAGGCCGGTCCCCGTCGCGAACGATATCGCAATCCGCCTCCAGGACCTTGACGCTCATCGGCAGGTCGAGAAGCGCCTGCTTCTCCTCATCGGAGAGGCTGAAAATGCTGTCGAGCTTCCGCAGCAGAGGATTGTTGTTGGCCTGTTTGTGCATGGCGAAGCTCATCATAGCACCTCATGCCCTGCCGGGAGAGTACTATAGTGAAGCGTACTATAGCACAGCCAAGGGCCGGGAATGGTTACGCTCGCCACGCCCCATGAACACATCGCTCCATCGTCAATGCGGGCGCGGAGCATTCTGTTGCGTCTCCTCGCCAAATATCTGCTTTGTGAGCAGGTTTCGAGGAACAGGCGGTCTCAGAATGTCTTTTCCTTATGGAGTGCAACCTAGGGTCCACTTCATGAGCAATCGTGATATCATCGTGATGCCCCGCGCCTCTCGCATGAGCGACGGCGGACAAGGGGACGCCGGGTTGGCCATGGCCATGAGTTTTGAAACGTGGTGCAATTCTCCATAGCATGCGAAGTCTCCACTTGAGCCGGGAATCTCCATCGTGGCCGCCAAGAGGAATAAGACGACAGCCTCCGGAAATGCCCGAAAAGCCGAAGCCGGGTCCCAAAGCGCTCCCTTTATCGCCGCCGTGGGAGCCCCGGGGGCGGAAAGCCTATCCCTGGAGCGGTTCCTGGCCGAGCTGACGGTCGGCGAGGAGATGGCGGTCGTCCTGGTCTTCCACTCGCGGAAGGCGCTCGACGACGCGCGGTTCACGGAGGCGCTGTCGAAACAGGGGCGGACCCTCACCCGGGCGGCTCGCGGCGCCCTTGTCGAACCCGGCAGGATCTATTGGGCCTCCCTCGACACGATCCTGACCATCGAGAACGGGCGCTTTCGGATCCGCGATGCTCAGGAACCTCCGGGCAAGCGGGGAACCATCGACCGTTTCCTCATCTCGGTGGCGCAAGACACGGGAAAGAAAGCCATCGGCATCCTCTTCTCGGGCACGCAAGGGGATGGAGCGCTCGGCATCACGGCGATCAAGGAGGCGGGCGGCCTGACGCTGGCTGAGGAAGGCACGGAGCTTTCGGCCGGGGGGATCGTTCCCAGCCACGGCAGGGGCGCCATCGCGGATTTCGTCCTGCCTCCGGAGGAGATGGCAAAACGCGTGCAGCTCCATGTGAGCCACGCGGCCCGGTACGACGAGGCCGCCGGAATCTCGGGTGCCCCGGCCGGCATCGCCACGATCGCGCACGGCGATAAAGGCCCTGATTTGCACGGCGGCACGCCGAACACGTTCCACCGCCTCAGGCCGCGCCGCGTGCGGAGCGTCCAGGCAAAGGCGGTCGACGCCAAGCTCGCGCGCAAGGCCAAAGCCATCGCGAAGCGTTACATGCCAGCCTATGTGGTGACGGACGGGAATTTCGACGTCACGCATTTCTCGGACCGGATGGGACGCTTCCTCGAGCCTGCCGGCGGAACCGCGACCCTCAACCTGCTGGCCCTCGTTCATAACGACCTGCGCCTCGGCCTGCGGACTGCGCTGACGAGGGCCTCGGAGGAACGCCAGGTCGTTCAGGTCGATGGGCTCCGGATGGGCCAGAACGGCAAGCGCATCGACGTCGACATCGTCGTCGAGCCCGTGCGCGATCAGCCCGACGGTGCCCCGGGCTTCGTGGTCGTCTTCAAGGACCGGCCCGGATCTTCCGAGGTGGAAGCCGCCCCCCGCGCCGGCGGCGCCCTGCGGGACGGGCATGTGCGGCACCTCGAAACGAATCTGCGCGTTGCACGAGAAAGGCTCCAGGCCACCATCGAGGAACTCGAGAACACGAACGAGGCGCTCGAGACCTCCAAGGAGGAGCTGCAATCCGCCACCGGCGAAATCGCCTACCAGGCACAGGAACTCGGCCGCTCGAACCGCGACCTCAAGAACCTGATGGAGAGCACGCAGATCGCGACGATCTTCCTCGACAGCGACATGCGCGTGACACACTACACCCCGACCGCGACAGAGATCTTCCATCTCGTCGCAACCGATCTCGGGCGTCCGATCGGACACATCAAGCCTCGCATCGCCTATGACGAACTCCAGGACGATGCCCGGCGCGTGATCCGGTCTCTCGGCAGCGTCACCCGCGAAATCGAGGATCCCGCGACGGGCACGTGTTACATGGCGCGCGTGCTGCCCTACCGCAGCATCGACAGCGACATCGGCGGCGCCGTCGTCACTTTTCTGGACGTCACCCCGCTCACCTGGGCGCAACAGGCTCTGCGCGAGAGCGAGGAGCGCTTCCGCGCCATGGCCGAACAGGCCGAGGTGGGCATCGCGATGACGGATCGCGAGGGGCGCGCCATCTATGTCAACGACCGCTATTGCGAGATCCTCGGCCTCGCCCGCGGGCAGATCGTCGGCCGCGCCATCCAGGAGCTGACGCCGCCCGATGAACGGGGACGTGGCGACGCCCTGCTCGCGCGTGCGCTCTTGAGCGGCGAAACGTCCATCGACGAGATAAGTCATCGCCGCCCCAACGGCTCGATCGTCTGGGTGCGGAACAACGTCAACGCCCGGCGCGATGCGGCCGGAGCCGTGGTGGGCTGCCTGATCGTCGCCATCGACATGACCGAGCGCGTCCGCGCGGAGGAAGCCCTGCGGGAGAAAGAGCAGCACACGAAGCTCCTGCTCGCCGAGCTTCAGCACCGCGTCCGGAGCACCCTCGCGGTCGTTCGCTCCATCACGCGGCGGACCGCGGCGAACAGCAATACGGCCGACGATTATGCCATGCATCTCGAAGGGCGGATCGAGGCCTTCGCCCGCACGCAGATCATGGCGACGCGCTCTGCTGTTCCCCTTGTCGATCTCGAGGAACTGGTGAGGGACGAGTTGCTCGCCCATGCGGTGCGAGACGACCAGAAGGCCCATGTCGAGGGACCGTCCGTGCGGCTGCGGACGGCGGTTGCGGACAAGCTGGGACTGGCGATCCATGAGCTCGCCGCCAACGCGGTCAAATACGGCGCCCTCGCGGAGGATGGCGGCCATATCGACGTGACCTGGAGTACCGCAGGCATGGACGGCGACCGGATGCTCAAGCTGGAATGGCGGGAAACGGGCGTCCACATGGCGAGCGCAGCCCCACGACGGCGCGGATTCGGCACCGAGCTGATCGAGCGTACCCTCCCGTCCGAGATCGACGCGCAGACGGCGCTGGAATTTACACCCGGCGGCGTCCGCTGCGTGATCGCGCTTCCCATCAACCCGCGAACCGCCCTCCTGGGCCGTGTCCACCCCTCGGACGGCCCGGACGAGGACGACCGGCCCGACGAGCGTCGCTCTTCACCGTGAAGATTGAGCTTGACCTGAACGGCCGCCCTGTTCTCCATTTGGCCGTCGCCCGCTGCCGCAGGCCCACCATCCAGCCTTAAGGATCCGCATTGGACTGGGACAAGATCAGACTGTTCTACGAAGTCGTCAACGCGGGGAATTTCACCCGTGCCGGCGAGAAGCTCGGTGTCAACCAGTCATCCATCAGCCGGCAGATCAGCGCCCTCGAGCATGAACTGAAGGTCCCGCTCTTCCACCGTCACCCGCGCGGTCTGGTTCTCACGGAACACGGCGACGTGCTGTTCAGGGCCGCGCAGGACATCCGCCTGCGCCTGGACGAAACGCGTCAGCGCCTGACCGAAACCAGCGAACGGCCCGCGGGCGATCTGCGCGTCACCGCGACGGTCGGCATCGGCGGCATCTGGCTCGCCAAGCGGATCACCGAGTTCCTCGACCTCTATCCCGAGGTGCGCATCCAGCTCATCCTCACGAACGACGAACTCGATCTCGCGATGCGGGAGGCGGATATCGCCATCCGCCTGCGCCTGCCGGCCCAGCCGGACCTGATCCAGCGCCGCCTCTTCACCATCCAGTACCATGCCTACGCGGCCCATACCTATATCGAGCGGTGCGGGGAGCCGGAAACCATCGCGGATCTCGACAAACACTCCATCCTCTGCCTCGGCGGCGACCAACCGTCCTTCATTCTCGATCTGCATCGCCTGACCACGCTCGGGCGCAACCCGAGGGATCCTCGTCCGAGCCGGTTCGTGGTCAACGACAGCCTGGCCCTGCGGCAGGCGATCGAGAACGGAGCCGGGATCGGCATGGCGCCGGACTACGCGATGAGCACCAATCCACGGGTCAAGCAGGTCCTGCGCGACGAGGAGATGCCGACCCTCGACAGTTACCTCGTCTATCCGGAAGAAATGCGCTCGGTCGCGCGCGTCCAGGTCTTCCGCGACTTCCTCGTCTCCAAGGCGCAGCGCTGGGACTTCTGAAGCGGGGGACGGTGCCCCTTCTTCGGGCTGCGCATCGTCCCCCGATCCCGCAGGCCCGCGCCAGAGAAATTCCGCTCCCCCTATGGGATCCGATTCGATGCCCTGCTCGTTGAACAACGCATCGTTCGGATGCGAACCCAAAGCGCCGCACGATCCGCAACCTCATTTTCTCCACGATTCTTGGGCTACCTAACGCTTTCCCGGAAACCCTCAGGGCATCACACCCATGTCACGGTCCGTTCTCGCTGTTCTGTCGCTTGCCGTCGGCCTTCCGTTCCTGATCCTGCTCGCTCTCGTCTCGTCGACGTCGGGAGTCAGCCCGAGCGTGTTCACGAGTGCCGTCGGCCTCGTGATCATGTCGGTGTTCCTGATGCTGGTGGTTTACGAGATCAAGCGGATCGTGGATCTGCCGCCGGATTCGCACTGAAGATAGTGCGCGCATAAAAAGAGCATCGTGCCGGCCCAGCGGCCCGCACGATGCTCTCAGGTTTTGATTGTCTTGCAGCTTGTCAGGTTAAACCGGCGCCGCCGCTCGCGTACGATGCGCCACACCCTCTCCGGCGGGAGAGGCTGTTCAGGCAGCGGCGCGCGACCGGCCCGGATTCTCCTCGGCCGCCGCATTCTCCAGAGCCATCAGCAAAACGCCGATGTCTTCGTTCAGAAGATCGATGGCATTACGCGCGTATTCGCGAAAGTCCTGCCTGATGGCCTCAGCCTCGGCATCCCACAGGCAGTCCTCATACTCGGCATCGTAAAATGCGCGAGCAACCAGCTCCACTTGATAATCCATGATGCCCCGCTTCACCATTCAGGTGATTTTGTTTTCGCATTGAACCCGCGGCGCAAAATACGCACTTACATTGATAATTCTAACGATCCGCCGCCAGGACGATATAAGGCTTACAGTCCACCTCGGCTGATCCGCAACTCGCCACATGAGCTACCTCCAAAGGAGTAGGCCGCCCGTCGGCGGCCCGTCACAATAGGAAGATTCGCGGAATCCGGCCGGTTTCGGTCATGGAAACGGCACTTATTCTCACTCTCCCGCCGCCAGGGCCCGGACATTATCCTGTGCAAGATCGAAGTGCCCGGTCGCCCAGATGGCCGCCTGGGTCCTGTTGGTGGCCTTCACCTTCCGCAGGATCGCCTTGATATGCACCTTCACCGTGGCCTCCGCCACGCCGAGCTCGCGCGCGATCACCTTGTTCGAGGCGCCACGGGTCAGGCAGCGGAGGATCTGAGCCTCCCGTTCCGACAGCTTGTCGAGGGCCTCCGCGGAGGCGGTGAACGGCGCGCCCGCACCATCATGGGCATATTGCGCCCGGCCCTGTCGGGCCAGTTCCAGAAGGGCCAGCCCGATCGAAGCCGGGATGTAGGTCTCGCCGAGGACGACGATTTCGAGAGCCTTGACCAGGGCATGACGATCCATGCTCGTCGGGCAGAACCCGTCCATGCCGGCGCCGCAGAGCTGAATGGCGGCGTCCGGATCCATCGTGTCGGCCAGGACGACCACGCGCGAGAACGGGTGCTGCGTCTTGAGCGCATCCACCATGGCGACGAGCTCCTCAGTCGACCTGTTCTCGCAGATCATGAAAAGCACGGGCATTGCATCGTCGAGCGCCGGAAGATTCGACGGATCGTCACACGGCTCTGCCGTCAAGGCGAAGCGTGTGCCGGAGAGCACGTGGCCAATGCCGGTGCGAAGCAGGAGATTCTGACAGATCAGAACCGTGGCGACGCTCTGGAAAGGATCCTGCGCGACGGCAGAAATTTGTTCTTTGTAGACAACATCGTGCCTCATGTGTGCTGTGCCCCCAATTAGTTCAGCGATATGTCGAGCAGGATCGTGACACCGTTCGCATGCAACACGAGGCGAGAAGCCTTGATCGAAAGGAGCCTGATCCATTAAGCCGATCCCCAATCGGATCGAGCGTGGCAACAACAATTCCTACAGGCATTAGTTCCTTGATACTACGGCCCCCGAAGGGGTAACTCTTACTCCTGGCGCGGGCCCCAAAGAGAGCCCTGTTCCGTTCGACTCGGCGCATAAGGGGAGCATTGCCCATGGCATGGAGCACGTGAAAGACAGGCGTCGCCTTTCACGTCCCATGCATGTTTCCCGATCCTCGTCCGATTGCAGGAGCCGATGGATGGCCGGCGCAGCATGCGCCTTGTCTCGGGAAAGAATGCATTGCCGAGCGTATGACCGGCTCCAGCGGGAATCTCTCAAGGCGGATTGTCCGGCTCATGGGACATGGAGGAAGCCCGTCTCTTTGAATCGACGGCGCCCCAACGATCATTCCGGCTGAGCGTGCTCTTCCAATGCCTGAATGAGCTCCATGCATTTCGCGGCAACGACGGCCGCCACTTTCGGATCGCCATGATAGTGCCGCATGGCGACGGCATTCGCCTGCTCGAACAGGTCCGTCAGGTTTCCGGAGATGAAAGGGCGGGCGCTTGGAAACTCGAAGGTTTTGGGCTCGGAGCGGGATCTCGATTTCACGGGACGCTTCGGCTCGAACAGCGTCAGCACTTCGCACCGGTCGGCAATCTTCTTGAGATCCTTGAACGCGATGATCTCCGCCATGTCCTACTCCACGCAATACATCGTGCCCCGCTTTATCCTCTTCCGACGCAAAGGTCATGGGGCCTGCATCGAAAACGAGCGGTTCTTGAAAACCGTTCCAGAGAATAATCGCAGGGCCGGGAAAGTGGCCTTTCTCTTCCGGATTAAGCCGGTGTTGTGAGGCGCCTGCTCTCGGAATCGCCGCGCATGGATGTTCGGATGGACACGGACGCTCTTCCGCCGGCTTCGTGCCGGCCTCTCGCCCGTTCGAATCGCCGCGCTCAACGGAAGCGAGATCGCGGGCACGAGGCCGGTGAAGACATGGGACGGATCACCGCCGCGAATCAGCGTTCCCAGGAATGTCTCGGTCCTGCCGGGCGTCGTGCGCCGTCGATGCTCCAGGCGCCCGGGCCGGTGAAGACGAAGAGCAGGAACACGAAGCAAAAGAGGATCGCCGCATCGCCGCCGTTGAGCGCCGGATAGGGGCTCTGGGGCGCATGGAACATCCAATAGGCCACGGCCATCTCGCCGGCGAGCAGGAAGGCGACGAGTCGGGTGAACAAGCCGATGAGGATGAGGAAGCCTCCGGCGAGTTCGAGAATCGCGCCGATCCCGAACAGCGAGAGGAGCGGCGGCACGCCACCCTCCGGAGGAGCCGGGAAGCCGAACAGCTTCTGCGTTCCATGTTCCATGAAGATCAGGGCCGTGACGATCCTCAGGACGGCCAGGGCATGGGGCGACCAACGGTCGAGGGTGGCGAACATGCGAATGGAAACCTTCTGCTTGTGATCGGAACACCCAGGCAAGCCCGGGCCTCCGCCGACCGGGTTTATAAGGCGGCCGGGACATTCGGCCATTGCGTCCTCGGAAGCGGATCCGGGGAGGTGGAGCGCGGGCCGGTGCATCGGAATCGATCTCGCGCGCTCCCGAGAGCGCCACGGCCCACCTCTCCCTGCTGGGAGAGGTTATCCCGCGCGGAGGTCCAGCCTCGTTCCTCACGCTAAATTGAGCCTTCCGGCTCCCACCCCGAGACGATCCAGCCTTGCCCGGCGGGAGATTCGTGTCAGCCTCTCCGGATGATCCGCCTCATCGATCACCCCTCATCCTGAGAACCAGGCTCGTAAGGCGCGGGGTCTCTCCTCCTCTCAAGGGGGAGGGAAGCGCGCGAGTTCTGGCGTTGTCGGAGGGCGCATGGGCCGGACGTCGACGACATGGAGGTCGGGATGGGTTTCAGGCGTCTCAGCACGGTGGCGGCTCTGGTCGCGGCTCTCATGGCGGCATCGCCCTGGCTGTCCGCCTCCGCCGCCAGGGCGGAAACGGAAGTGGACGTCGCCCTCGTCCTCGCCGTGGACGTGTCCCGCTCCATGGATCCGGACGAGCAGGAGCTTCAGCGCCAGGGCTTCATCGAGGCCTTCCGCTCGCCGCAGGTGCACGATGCCATCAGGAACGGCATGCTGGGTCGCATCATCGTGACCTATTTCGAATGGTCGGGCGTCGAATACCAGCACGTCATCGTGCCCTGGACGGTCATCGACGGTCCGGAGGCGGCCGTGAGGTTCGCCGCCAGCCTGCACGACAATCCCATCGGCCGCCTGCGGCGGACATCGATCTCCGGCGCCATCGACTTCGGCGCCAAGCTGCTGGAGCAGACAGGCGTCGAGCCCATCCGCCGCGTGATCGACATCTCGGGCGACGGCCCCAACAGCAGCGGGAGGAGCGTCGTCGCGGCCCGCGACGAGGCCGTCGCGAAGGGTATCACCATCAACGGGCTTCCCATCATGCTCAAGCGCCCGACCGGCTTCGGCGATATGGAGAACCTCGACCTCTACTACAAAACCTGCGTCATCGGCGGCGAAGGCGCGTTCCTCGTCCCCGTGCAGGAGCGCCATCAATTCGCCGACGCCATCCGCACGAAGATCATCCGCGAGATCGCGGCCCTCCCCGCGCCGTCCCTGATCCAAAAAGTCCAGGCGGAGCCGCCCGTCAGCTGCCAGGAGGGCGAACGCGGGATGTATCGCTGGGACCGGAACTGACGTGATCTGAAGATCTGAGGTTAAGGCTCATTCCAGCGTGATGTTGGCCGTCCTGATCACCTTCTCCCACTTGGCGCCTTCCTCCTGCATGTAGGCGGACATCTCGGCGGGAGAGCTCTGGAGCACGTCGATGCCGGCGCCGATCAGCTTGTCGCGGATCTCCGCATTGCCGATCACGCTGCGATAGGTGTCGTTGAGCTTGGCGACGAGCTCGGGCGGCGTGCCTGCGGGCGCGACGAAGCCCTGCCAGGCCCAGGCCTCGAAGCCCGGCTGGTCGGCCGCCACCGGCGGGACGCCCGGAAGCCCCGCGAATTCCTTGGGCGAAGCGACCGCGATCGCCTGGACCGGTCCGGAGAGCTGCGAGCGGGCCGTGGCGAAATCGATGAACATCATGTCCACCTGCCCGGCAACCAGATCCTGCACGGCAGGCGCGGCGCCCCGGTACGGCACATGGGTGAGCTTGATCCCGGCTCCTTGACCGAGCAGTTCCGTGGCGAGGTGGAACGGGCTGCCCAGTCCCGGCGTCGCGTAGTTGATCTTGCCGGGGTTCTTCTTCGCCTCGGCCATGAGGTCCTGGACCGATTTCACCGGCAGCCTGTTCGTGTTGACGAGAAGCACCAGGGCGAAGCGCCCGGTGAGGGAGATCGGGGTGAAGTCCTTGTACGGGTCGAAGGACAGTTTCCGGTAAAGGGTGCGGTTCGTCGCGAAGGTCGCGGTATCGCCCAGGAGCAGCGTATAGCCGTCGGGCTCCGCGCGCGCCACCGTGTCGGCCCCGATATTGGTGCCCGCGCCGGGCTTGTTCTCGATGACGAATTGCTGACCGAGCTTCTCCCCCATGGCGCCGAAGACGAGGCGGGCGAAGAAATCCGTTCCGCCGCCGGCCGCATAGGGCACGATCACCCGCACGGGCCGGGTGGGGTACGCCGACTGCGCGAAGCCCGGCCAGGGCGCCAGGGTCGCGGCGGCGGATCCGGCGGCCAGGGTCTTGAGGAGGTTTCGGCGGGTCGGATTCATGGCGTTCTCCCGGGGACCGGCCCCGTTTCCAAGGCTTGTTGATCGGCGGGAGATAGCGTGGCCCTTTGCAGCCACAAGGCCGACCTAAGTTGAGGCCCGGATGCGGACGATCCGCGGTTTTTTAGCGTTTTGCCTGAACATGGCGGCCCCCCCCAGCATTCTCCTCTTGAGCACGCAAAGCCTCGCCAAGACAGGAGATGACCTATGGGCGTGAAAAAAGAAGAAGACGAACTGGTCGATGCAGGTTCGGAATATTCCTTCCCGGCCAGCGACCCGCCCTCCTACATGGGCGGTTCGGCCGTGGCCGGTCCTCCTCCGCAGAAGGAGCCCGCGCGGGAGCCAGTGAACACGGCCGTATCCGACCCGGACGAGGTCAAGCCGGTGTGCGACGCTCCGCAGGACGCCGATCCCGCCCAGGCGGGCAAGGCGAACAAGCAGCCCTCCGGCGGCAACAATCCCTAGCCTGCTTCGTTCGCCCGTCTCTGGCATGTCCTATCGCAAGGATATGCCAGGGATTGCGGCAGAACCTTCCAGTCGATTGCCGGATCCTTCATCCTGCCTTCATCTTGGCAGTGGCATCTGCCCTGAGTGACCCTAAAATGGTCCGTGATCCCGTCCGGGATCGGCAAAGGATTTCGAGACCTGGCCCCGGCGGGGCCGCCTCAAGGAAGTGATCTGCACCGATGGTGACCACCCGTATTCCGACGACACCGTTTTCCGACCAGCGTCCCGGCACGTCCGGCCTGCGCAAGAAGGTCACCGTCTTCCAGCAACCCCGGTATGTGGAAAACTTCATCCAGTCGATCTTCGACACCGTCGAGAACAAGGACGGTTCGACCCTGGTCATCGGCGGCGACGGGCGCTTCTTCAACGAATCCGTCGTCCAGACCGCGATCAGGATGGCGGCGGCGAACGGTTTCGGCCGCGTCCTCGTCGGCCGGAAGGGCCTTTTGTCGACGCCGGCCGCCTCCTGCGTGATCCGCAAGCACAAGGCCATCGGCGGCCTCGTGCTCTCGGCCAGCCACAATCCGGGCGGGCCGGACGGCGATTTCGGGATCAAGTTCAACATGTCCCACGGCGGCCCCGCGCCGGAATCGTTCACCGAGGCCGTATTCCAGAAGGCGAGCGCGATCACGGAATACAGGATCGCCGATGTGCCGGATATCGACCTCAACACGATCGGGCGGAGCCAGGTCGGCGACATGGCCGTCGAGGTGATCGACCCCGTCGCCGATTACGCCGAGCTGATGGAGCGGCTGATCGATTTCGACGCCATCGCCGAGCTGTTCCGCTCCGGCTTCCGCATGCGCTTCGATGCGCTCAGCGCCATCACGGGCCCCTATGCGAAAGCCATTCTCGAAGGCCGCCTCGGCGCACCGGCCGGCACGGTGGTCAACGGCGAGCCGAAGCCCGATTTCGGCGGCCACCATCCCGATCCGAACCCGGTCCACGCCCATGACCTCATGGAGCTGATGTACGGCCCCGACGCGCCCGATTTCGGCGCCGCCTCCGACGGCGACGGCGACCGCAACATGATCGTGGCGAAGGGCCTGTTCGTGACGCCGAGCGACAGCCTCGCCATCCTCACGAGTCACGCCCATCTGGCGCCCGGCTACGCCAAGGGCCTTTCCGGCGTGGCCCGGTCCATGCCGACGAGCCGCGCGGCCGACCGGGTCGCGGCGAAGCTCAACATCAACTGCTTCGAGACGCCCACGGGCTGGAAGTTCTTCGCCAATCTTCTGGACGCGGGCCTCATCACCCTGTGCGGCGAGGAGAGCGCGGGTACGGGTTCGAACCATATCCGCGAAAAGGATGGCCTCTGGGCCGTGCTGCTCTGGCTCAACATCCTGGCCGTCACCCGCAAACCTGCGGACCAGATCGTGCGCGAGCACTGGGCCATGTTCGGGCGCGACTACTACACCCGCCACGATTACGAGGAACTCGAGACGGCGCCGGCCAATGCCCTGATGGATGCGCTGCGGGCCAAGCTCCCCAGCCTGCCCGGCCAGCGCTTCGGCAACCTCACGGTCCAGTCCTGCGACGACTTCGCCTATACGGACCCGGTCGATGGGTCCGTGACGCCGAAGCAGGGCATCCGCATTCTCTTCGCGGAAGATGCCCGCGCGGTGTTCCGCCTGTCGGGCACCGGTACGTCGGGTGCGACCCTGCGCGTCTATCTCGAACGCTTCGAGCCGAATACCGACCGGCACGACAGGCCGACGGCCGAGGTCCTGGCTCCCATCGTCCAGGCCGCGAACGAGATCGCCGAGATCGCCGCCCGCACAGGCCGCAACGAGCCCAGCGTCGTAACCTGACAGGCCTAATAGGTTTCCCAGAGCCCCGGCGTCGCCAGCTCCAGGAGATGGCCGTCGGGATCGCGGAAATAGACGCTGGTCCCGCCCCGGGACCAGGTCGTCCGGCTCTCGATGGGGATGCCGCGCTCCGCAAGGCGTCTTTCCCACGCCGGCAGCTCGTCGGCTGAAACGGCGAAGCCGATATGCAGCGGCCCCTGCCCGTCATGGCCAGGGATCGTCCCGCCGGGCGTGGTCATATCCTCCCGGGACGCACCGCGCAGGAAGAGCAGCAGCACGCTCTTTCCGCCCACATCGAACGCGCACATGCGCTGGTTGCCGAAAAGCGCCCTCAGGCCGAGGGCCTCCTCATAAAAGGCCCGGGCGCGCGTCAGGTCGTCGACATAGAGCGCCGTCTCGAGAACGGCATTCAACGTGGGCATATCCGGCCTCGTCCCAATCTCACTGCCTGCATTTTGCCCACGGACGTCCTGTCCATGTCCAGTCGGCCTTGGAAAACCGCGGGTTCAAGGGCGGCGAAAAATTGGGCAATGATGCTGACCTTTTGGTCTTGAAACGGGCCTCCCGACCCCTTATTTCTTGCAATGCAACACGGCGATTGGCGTCGCAGCGTTGCTGCCCTTCTTGGGCGTTTCCTCCCTAAACTTCGGGCCGTTGGCAACAACGGCCTTTTTTCTTGCCTGAAGGCAGGATTCCTGAGGCGCTGCAGGACCGGAACATCCCGGAAACCCGACGGTTTCCCCTCCAACGGAGCCCGGGAGAGTCAGATGTCCACCCGTTCAGACAATCATCACGCCGACATTCCTCCGACACGGACCGCCGAGCCCATGGATGCGCCGCCTCTGACCGAGGGTTCGACCACGGCGCAGCTGAAGGGCGACATCGACAGCGGCCGCACGGGCGACAAGACACAGGTGTTCGATCCCGGCCTCTCTCCGCTGGGCACCGACGACGAGGCGGCCGGTACGCCGCCGACGCCGGCGCAGGTCGATCAGGCCCGCCATCAGGAATCCTCCGCACGCTGGAAGGAAGGCGCCGAGAAGGACAGCTATGCCCATAAGGATTCCCGCAAGGCCCTTTATGCCTTCGTCGGCTTCATCGGGCTGGTGCTCGTCCTGTTCGTGGGTGCCGTCTCGATCTTCTGATCAGGTTTATCGCGACGCCACGCTGTCCCGGATCACCAGCTCCGTCTCCAACCGGATCCGCTTGGGGGACGGCCGCCCCTGCAGCAGATCGATCAGGGCCGATGCCGCGGCCTGCCCCAATTCCCGCCGCGGCTGGCGGATGGTGGTCAGCGCCGGTTCAGCCACGCCGGCAAACTCGATATCGTCGAAACCGGCCACGGAAATGTCCGCCGGGATTCTGAGCCCTGCGGAGAAGAGTGTCCGCATCAACCCGATGGCCATCTCGTCGCTGGTGCAGAACACGGCCGTCGGGCGGTCTTGGCGTGCCACGATGTCCTGCCCTGCCCGCGTGCCCGACTCGATGGTGTAATCCCCCGGGATGACGAGGGCCGGATCGAACGGCAGCCTGGAGGCCGCCAGTCCGTCCATGTAGCCCTGGAAGCGCTCGCGTTCGAGGATATTGATCGCGGGGCCGCTCACATAGGCAATGCTGCGATGTCCCAGGGAGGCCAAATGCTGGGTCATCCGGGAGGCCGCCGCGCGGTTGTCGATCTCGATTTGCGGAATGTCGGCGCCGGGAATGCCCTCGCAGAGCGCCACGAGCGGAATCGTGATGCGGGCCGGTTTTCCCTCCCCTTCGCGGCTCTGTCCGAACAGATGGCCGTTCAGGAGGATCGCGCCATCCACGCGGCCCGCCGCCGTGAAGGCAGCGAAGTGCGCCTCTTTCTCGGGCGAGCCGTCGAGATCGCTGATGATCATGCCGTATCCGGCCTCGAAGAGGGTTTCCTCGATGCCGCGCAGGATCTTGGAGAAGAAGGTATTCGCCAGGTCAGGCAGGACGACCAGGACCATGTAGGTCTTCTGCGAGCGCAAGGTGCGCGCGGCAGGGTTGGGCACGTAGCCGGTCTTGGCGATGGCTTCCAGGACCCGCGCGCGGGCCTCGGGCGAGACCCGCTCCGGGGTCGCAAGGGCCCGGCTGACCGTCGCGGTCGAGACATCGGCGAGCTTGGCGACATCCTGGATCCGCGTCGCGCGGACCGAGATGCCTTCGTGCTCCGGCCTGTCCGTGTGCCCGATGTCGTCCATGAACCTCCCCCTACCATGGTTCTGTTTGACAGAACCCGGGGTTTCGGTAAAGTTTCATGTAATCGATTACATGCGGCCGTTGCCGCACCCATCGATCACCCTACATCGTCGATTGTCCCGGCAAGAGGACAAAGCTGATAATCCAGGAGGAAACGAATGCCAGCCCAAGCCACATCCGGCTGATCCGCACCGCACAATCCCTTGATGGTCGTCTTCCCCCGTGGAAGCGAGCGATGCCGCTCATCTGGAGCCGTTATGGAATCCGTTCTTCGCGCCGAGAACATCTCGAAATCCTTCGGACCCATCGAGGTCCTGAGCGGCATTTCGCTGGATCTGAAACCCGGCGAGGTCCATGCGGTCATCGGCGAGAACGGGGCCGGTAAATCGACCCTGATGCGGATCCTCTCGGGCCATATCGCGCCCACGAAGGGCAGCCTCCACCTGAACGGCCGGGCGATTACCTTTTCCGGACCGGTGGACGCGGAGAGCCACGGCATCGTTCTCGTGCACCAGGAGATCCTCCTCGCGCCCGACCTGACGGTGGCGCAGAACCTCTTCCTCGGCCGCGAGATCAAGCGCTTCGGCTTCGTCGACGACAAGGCCATGCGCGAGCGGACGCGGTCCATCCTGCGTGAGCTCGGCACCCGGATCGACCCCGACCGCGAGGTCGGCCGCCTGTCCATCGCCGACCGGCAACTGGTGCAGATCGCCCGCGCACTGCTCGTGCCGCACACGGTCGTCGCCTTCGACGAGCCGACCGCGGTGCTCACGCCCATTGAAGCCGAAAGCCTGTTCGCGATCATCCGCAAGCTGCGTTCCCAGGGCGTGGCGGTGCTCTACATCTCGCATCGTTTGAACGAGGTGAAGGCGATCGCGGATCGCGTCACAGTGCTGCGTGACGGACGCCATGTGGCGACCCGCGATATCGAAGGCCTGGAGCCGCTCGAGATGGCGCGCCTCATGGTCGGCCGCGACATGTCCAAGCTCTACCCGGAAAAGCCCGCCACCGCCTCCGATCAGGCTCTTCTCACCGTGCGCGACATGGCCGTACCGGGCTATGTGGAGAACGCCTCCTTCACGCTCCATCGCGGCGAGATCCTTGGCTTCGGCGGCTTGATCGGAGCGGGCCGGACCGAATTGTTCGAGGCCCTGGTGGGTCTTCGTCCGGGCCACGGCACGATCACCCTCGACGGCCGGCAGGTTCATTTCCGCGACGCCCGCGAGGCGATGGAAGCGGGCATCGTCTATCTCTCCGAAGACCGGAAGGGCAAAGGCCTGCTGCTGCAGCAGAACCTGCGTGTGAACCTGACCCTGGCAGCCCTGGAAAAATTCAGCCGAGGCTCCTTTCTCGACGGCGGCGGCGAAGAGCAGGCCCTCGACAAGGCGATCAAGGATTTCGACATCCGCACCCGCCGCCGCGATCTTCTCGCCGGACAGCTCTCCGGCGGCAACCAGCAGAAGCTCCTGCTCGCCAAGATGATGCTAGTCGAGCCGCGCATCGTCGTCATCGACGAGCCGACGCGCGGCGTCGATATCGGCACCAAGGAGCAGATCTACCGCTTCATCGCCTCGCTCGCCGCCGAGGGCCGCGCCGTCGTCGTCATCTCGTCCGAGATGCAGGAGCTGATCGGCCTGTGCCATCGGGTCGTCGTGATGCGCAACGGGCGCGTCGCGGGCGAGGTCGCCCAGTCCGACCTGTCCGAGGATTCCATCGTTTATCTCGCCACCGGCGTCCATGAGGAAAGGGCGGCGGACATCGCCGCAGGCCACGCATGACCGAAACCGTTCTGCGCTCCACCGCCGAAAAGCGCCGGCTCAATGTCGACATGCGGGCGCTTTCGCCCTTCATTGCGCTGATCGTGCTGATCATCGCGGGCGCACTGATCAATCCGGATTTCCTCACCGCGTCGAACCTGCTCAACGTGGTCACGCGCTCAGCCTTCATCGCCATTATCGCGGTCGGTGCGACCTTCGTGATCGCCGGCGGCGGACTCGATCTCTCGGTCGGCTCGATGGCGGCGCTCACAGCGGGCGTCATGATCCTGACCCTGAACAATCTCGGCGGCGGCGACGTGGGAACGCTCGCGCTCGGCATGCTGGCCGCCATCGCGCTCAGCGCCGCCTGCGGCCTGGCGAACGGCCTCATCGTCACGTTCGGGCGCATCGAGCCCTTCATCGTGACGCTCGGCACCATGGGCATCTATCGCTCTCTCGTGATCTGGCTGGCGGCGGGCGGCACGATCACCATGCGCAACTACGACCTGCGCGAGCTCTACCGCCCGGTTTATTTCGACAGCTTTCTCGGCGTTCCGATTCCCATCATCGCGTTCCTCGTGGTGGCCGCCATCGGGGCGCTGATCCTCTATCGCACCTCCTTCGGCCGGCACGTGGTGGCGCTCGGCTCGAACGAGGACGTAGCCCGCTACTCGGGCGTGCCGATCTGGCGCGTGCGCACGCTGACCTATGTCATCCAGGGCATCTGCGTCGGCATCGCCGTGCTGGTCTACGTGCCGCGCCTCGGCTCGGCGACGCCGACGACCGGCCTCCTGTGGGAATTGCAGGCCATCACGGCCGTGGTCATCGGCGGCACCGCGCTGAAGGGCGGCGTCGGCCGCGTCTGGGGTACGGTGGTCGGCGCCGTGATCCTCGAACTCGTCGCCAACATCATGGTGCTGTCGAACTTCGTCTCCGAGTTTCTCGTGGGCGCGGTCCAGGGCGCCATCATCATTGTCGCCATGCTCGTGCAGCGGTCAGTCCACCGCGGGCGATGAAACCGGGCTCAAGCCCACCGGACAAGGGACAAAGGGCTTGAAATCAATGCTTCAGGGAGGAATGAAATGAAAGCAACGGTACTGAAGATCGCGGTTGCCGCAGGCCTCATGGCCGGCGGCGCCACCGGGGCCATGGCCCAGCAGAAGAACGTGACGATCGGCGTCTCGATCCCGGCCGCGACCCATGGCTGGACGGGCGGCGTCGTCTACCACGCGCAGGAAACCGCCAAGCTGCTCGAGAAGGGCTATCCGGGCCTCAAGGTCATCGTGAAGACCTCTCCGGACGGCGCTTCCCAGGCGAACGCCCTCGACGACCTGACCTCGCAGAAGGTCGACGCGCTGGTGGTGCTGCCCTTCAACTCCGACGAGCTGACGAACCCGGTCCGCGAGATCAAGAAGCGCGGCACCTTCGTCACGGTTGTCGATCGCGGCCTCAAGGACCCGTCGATCCAGGACATCTACGTCGCCGGCAACAACCCGGAATTCGGCCGCGTCGCCGGCAAGTACTTCGTCGACAACCTGAAGCAGGGCAACGTCGTGGTCTTCCGCGGCATTCCGACGGTGATCGACGAGGAGCGCGTGTCGAACTTCGAGAAGGCGCTCGAAGGCTCGGGCGTGAAGGTGATCGACAAGCAATACGCCAATTGGAACCGGGACGACGCCTTCAAGGTGATGCAGGACTTCCTGTCCAAGCACCCGAAGATCGACGCGGTCTGGGCTTCGGACGACGACATGGCGCTCGGCATCATGGAGGCGATCCGGCAGGCCAAGCGCGAGGACATCAAGTTCGTCCTCGGCGGCGCCGGCATGAAGGACATGATCAAGAAGGTGATGGACGGCGACAAGATGATCCCGGCCGACGTCTCCTATCCGCCGTCGATGATCTCCACCGCCATGGGCGTCACCGCAGCGCATTTCTACAGCAACGCTCCGATGCGCGGCACCTACGTGCTCAACGCCCAGCTGATCACGAAGGACAACGCGAAGGATCACTACTTCCCCAACTCGCCGTTCTAATTTGATGGCGTGGCCCTCGCCTCTCTCGACCGGGAGAGGCGAGGCAACGGCAAGCCGCTCGATCTCCGTGCGGCTTCCCCTTGCCAGTTCTTACCCTCACCCACGCCACCTCGGGAGTTCACCCATGAAGACCATGAAGGGCCCCGGCCTTTTCCTTGCGCAATTCGCAGGCGACGAGGCTCCGTTCAACTCGCTCGACGCGATCTGCCGCTGGGCCGCCTCCCTCGGCTACAAGGGCGTGCAGATTCCTACCTTCGATCCGCGCCTGTTCGACCTCGAGAAGGCCGCGGAATCGGACGCCTATTGCGACGAGATCACCGGCATCGTGCGCTCGCACGGGATGGAGATCACGGAACTCTCCACCCACCTGCAGGGCCAGCTCGTCGCGGTGCATCCCGCCTATGACGAGGCCTTCGATGGATTCGCGGCCCCGGAGGTGCGCGGCAATCCGAGGGCCAGGCAGGAATGGGCGGTGAACCAGATGCTCATGGCGGCGAAAGCCTCGAAGCGCCTGGGCCTGAATGCCAGCGTCACCTTCTCCGGCGCCCTCGCCTGGCCCTTCATGTATCCCTGGCCGCAGCGTCCGGCCGGTCTCGTCGAGACCGCCTTCGAGGAGCTGGGGCGCCGCTGGAAACCCATTCTCGATGCCTATGAGGATGCGGGCTGCGACGTCTGCTACGAGATTCACCCCGGCGAGGACATCCACGACGGCGCCACCTTCGAGCGCTTCGTCGACGCGGTGGGCGAGCATCGGCGCGCCTGCATCAATTACGACCCGAGCCACTTCCTGCTGCAGCAGCTCGATTACGTGGCCTTCATCGATCTCTATCACGAGCGCATCAAGGCGTTCCACGCCAAGGACGCGGAGTTCAACCCGTCCGGGCGCGTCGGCGTCTATGGCGGCTACGAGAGCTGGATCAACCGTGCCGGACGCTTCCGCTCGCTCGGCGACGGGCAGGTGGACTTCAACGCCATCTTCTCCAAGCTCGCGCAGTACGACTACGATTCCTGGGCCGTGCTGGAATGGGAATGCGCTTTGAAGCATCCCGAGGACGGCGCGCGCGAAGGCGCCGAGTTCATCAACGCGCATATCATCCGCGTGACGGAAAAGGCCTTCGACGATTTCGCCGCCGGCGGAACGGACGAGGCGGCGAACCGCCGGATGCTCGGCATCGACGCCGGCTAAGCGACAAGGGGGCACCTATGACGATTGCAGGATCACCGGATCAGAAGCTGAACCGCCGCTTGCGCCTCGGCATGGTCGGCGGCGGACGCGGCGCCTTCATCGGCGCCGTGCACCGCATCGCCGCCCGTCTCGACGACCGTTGGGAACTGGTGGCGGGTGCCCTCTCGTCCGATCCGGAGCGGGCCAGAGCTTCCGGAGAGGATCTGCTCCTGAAGCCGGACCGCATCTACGGCGATTTCGACGAGATGGCCCGCCGCGAGCGGCGGCTGAAGGACGGCATCGATGCGGTCGCCATCGTGACGCCGAACCACGCCCACGCGGCGGCGGCGCGCGCCTTCCTCAAGGCGGGCATCCACGTGATCTGCGACAAGCCGCTCACGACCACGCGGCGCGAGGCGGATCAGCTCGCCAAGCTCGCGCGCGAATCCGGCCTCGTCTTCGCGGTGACGCACAACTACACGGGCTACCCGCTCGTGCGGCAGGCCCGCGCCATGGTGCAGGCGGGCGAGCTCGGCGCGATCCGCGTCGTGCAGGTGGAATACGCGCAGGACTGGCTCGCCACGCGCATGGAGGAGACCGGCAGCAAGCAGGCGGAATGGCGCACGGATCCGGCCCGCTCGGGTCCCGCCGGCGCGGTCGGCGACATCGGCACGCATGCCTTCAACCTCGCCGAGTTCATCGCAGGCGACGAGGTCACGTCCCTGTCGGCGGAGCTGCACACCTTCGTGGAGGGCCGCAGGCTCGACGACAACGCGCACATGATGCTGCGCTTCGCGTCGGGCGCCAAGGGCATGCTCTGGTGCAGCCAAGTGGCGGCCGGGCTCGAGAACGGCCTGAAGATCCGCATCTACGGCGAGAAGGCCGGTCTCGAATGGCATCAGGAGAACCCCAACTATCTCACCTTCTCGCCCCTGGGCGAGCCGCCGCGCACGATCCGCCGCAACGGCTATGGGGCCGACGATGTCTCCCGCGCGGCCTCGCGCATCCCGGGCGGGCATCCGGAAGGCTATCTGGAAGGCTTCGCGCAGCTCTACACGGACGTGGCCGAGCAGATCGCCGCCCGGATGGAGAACCGCGAGCCCAACCCCTTCTCGCTCCAGGTGCCGACCGTGGAGCACGGCGTGCGCGGCGTGCGGTTCATCGAAGCGGCGGTGCGCTCGTCGCAGCGCAAGGCCGCCTGGGTCGATCTTTAGACGGGGAACAGGGGGCCGGCTTCACCGGCCCCCACCCCTCTTCCCTTGAAATCGCCTCCGCAATCATGACGTATAGGTTCATCGCCCATACGCGGATCAGACGATTTCAAGATGGCTTCCACGCATCACCACAACGGCCTCGAGGACCTGAACGACACCCAGAAGCGGGTGCACCGGATTCTGTGCTCCGCCCAGAACCCGCTCTCGGCCTATGAGGTCCTTGACAAGATGCGGGCCAAGGGCGCCGTCACGCCGCCGACGGTCTACCGGTCCCTGGACAAGCTGATCGAGAAGGGCCTCGCCCACCGGCTCGAGAGCCTCAACGCCTATGTGGCCTGCAAGCACCCCCACCACGAGCACGACATGGCGGCCTTCGCCATCTGCGAGAGCTGCGGCCTCGTGAAGGAATTCACGGACCCGCATATCAGCGAGCGCCTCTCCCATTGGGGCGATGACCATGCGTTCCGCACCGAGAAAGTCACGGTCGAGATCCGCGGCCTGTGCGAAAGCTGCGCCAAGTAAAGCTTATCCTCAGGAACGTCGACCTATATTGTTACTTTATTTCGACGACAATTCCCCATAATAGGCCGTGCTTTTACTCCAACGCCAAATTCCTTTACGGAATATGCACAGCTGCAAGCCCTTCCAGTAACGATAGCACATTGTCAGCCGCACATTTTCCCTATATAAATATGTAGGTTCCGTAATAACAGGAGTGTGGCTCATGAGCACAAAGGCCCTCAGGAAAGAAGAAGAGGAAAACCTCCTCCGTCGTGCAGACGATCTGTGCCGCCAGAACAATCTCAGGCTCACGCCGATTCGCGAGCGCGTGTATCGCGAGCTGGTTCAGAGCGGCGGCCCGGTCGGAGCTTACGATCTCGTCGACCGTCTCAGCAGCGAGAAGAAGCGGCTCGCCCCGGTGACGATCTATCGCGCGCTCGACTTCCTGCGCGATGCCGGTCTCGTCCACCGTCTGGCGACCCAGAACTCCTACGTCATTTCCCACGGCCAGCCGGACGTGAACGCGATGAAGATCATGTTCGTCGATTCCAAGACGGGCGAGACCATCGAGGTCCACTCCACCGAGGTCGCGGAGGCCGTGAAGAAGGCCGCCGAGCAGGCCGGCTTCAAGTCCGTCTCGCCCTTCATGGAAGTCGAGGGCGAAATCGCCCACTGATCGCAGGCAGGAAGGCGGGAACGATTTCGGAACCCTGCCTTTCCTGTCTTGAAACTTAAAAGGCCGGGCATTGCCCGGCCTTTTCCTTGTCGCGATGGAGCGGATGCCCTACTCGGCCGCCAGGGCCTGGCGATGGGGATGCGCATCCTCGGCCCGGCCGGCCCGCACCGTCTCCTTCGAGATGAAGGTGTAGAACATCGGCACCACGAAGAGCGTGAAGATCGTGCCGATCGACATACCCGAGGCGATGACGAGGCCCATGGAGAAGCGCGCCGCCGCGCCCGCGCCGCTGGCATAGAGCAGCGGCGCGACGCCGAGCACCATGGCGGCCGTGGTCATGAGGATCGGGCGAAGACGCACGCGCGCCGCCTCCTCGATGGCCTCTCGCTTGTTGACGCCGTGCTTCTCCTTCAGATCGTTGGCGAACTCCACCATCAGGATGCCGTGCTTGGTGATCAGACCCACGAGGGTGATCAGCCCGACCTGCGTGTAGATGTTCAGCGTCGCGAGCCCGACATTCAGGAAGATCATGGCGCCGAACATGGAGAGCGGCACCGACATCATGATGATGAACGGATCGCGGAAGCTCTCGAACTGCGCCGCCAGCACCAGATAGATCACGATGACCGCGAGACCGAAGGCGAGGAAGATCGAGCTTCCTTCCTGGATCTCCAGGCGCGACTGGCCGGCATAATCCTCGTAGAAGCCCTGGGGCATGACCTCCTTGCCGATGGAGCGCAGCGTCGCCAGCCCCTCAGAGGTGGTCACGCCGGGCATGGGCAGCGCCGAGACGGTCGCCGAGTTGAGCTGGTTGAACTGCTCGATGACCGCCGGGGCCGCGTCCGTCTTGATGCTGACGAGCGCGGAGAGCGGGACCATGGACCCGTCGGAAGCCCGCACATAGTACTCGGCCAGGCGTTCCGGATTCAGGCGGTCCTGCTGCCGGACCTGGCTGACCACGTCGTAGCTCCGGCTGTCGCGGTCGAACTTCGAGATCGGCGCGCCGCCCACCAGGGCGCCGAGCGTGTTGCCGATCTCCGAGACCGGCACGCCAAGAGCGGCGGCCCGGTCGCGGTCCACCGTGATGCGGGCGCGCGGGGTCTCGTAGGAGATGGAGTTCTGAACCACGATGAACTTGCCGGACTTCATCGCGCGCTTGCGAATCTCCTCGGCCACCTCGTAGGCCTGGGACGAGTCGCCGATGGTCCGCAGCACGTACTGGACCGGCAGGCCGTCGCCGCCACCGGGAAGAGACGGCGGCGCGAAGGCGAAGGCCTGTACGCCCGCGTTCTCGTTCAGGAGGTTCTGGATCTCCTGCTTGGTCGCGGCCCCCTTCTTGTCGCGCTCGCTCCACTCCTTCAGCTTGAAGCCGAAGAAGCCGCCGCCGCCGCCGTCGATGCCGACGATGAGGAAGCTGTCCTCGATCTCGGGGATCTTCTCGCCCGCCTTCGTGAACTGCTTGGAGAAGGCCTGGGTATACTCGGCCGTGGCGTATTTCGGCACGTTGACGATGCCGAGATAGGCGCCCTGATCCTCTTCCGGCGCGAGCTCGGAGGAGGTCTTGGTGAACAGGAACGCCGTGGTGCCGAGCAGGACGGCGACGATGACCAGGGTCACGCCGCGATAATCCAGCGAGCCTTTCAGGCGCCGCGCATACCAGTTCTCGAGCCGCGTGA
This sequence comes from Microvirga mediterraneensis, assembly GCF_013520865.1. NCBI lineage: Bacteria > Pseudomonadati > Pseudomonadota > Alphaproteobacteria > Hyphomicrobiales > Methylobacteriaceae > Microvirga > Microvirga mediterraneensis. Next base: position 1,179,789 of record NZ_JACDXJ010000001.1, on the reverse strand, counting down.
AGGTGCGGTCCACGAAGGCCGCGAAGCGACCCTGGCCGCCATGCGCCTTCAGCAGCTTCGACGACATCATGGGCGAGAGCGTCACCGCGATGATGCCCGAGATGATCACCGCGCCCGCGAGCGTGAAGGCGAACTCGCGGAAGAGCGAGCCGGTCAACCCCTGCGTGAACCCGATGGGTGCGTACACCGCCGCCAGCGTGACCGTCATGGACACGATGGGAAGGAAGATCTCCTTCATGCCCACGATGGCCGCGTCGACGGGCTTGAGCCCCTCCTCGATGTGACGGTGGATGTTCTCCAGCACCACGATGGCGTCGTCGACCACGAGACCGATGGCGAGCACCATTGCCAGCAGGGTCAGGAGGTTGATCGAATAACCCAGCACATAGAGGAAGAAGCACACGCCGATGAGCGAGAGCGGGATCGTCACGATGGGGATCAGCACCGAGCGGAAGGAGCCCAGGAAGAGCAGGATCACCACCACGACGATGAGGGCCGCCTCGCCGATGGTCTTGAACACTTCCTCGATGGAGGCCGAGATGAAGTTAGACGCGTCGTAGACGATCTCGACGCTCATGCCCTTCGGCAGGGTCGGGCGGATCTCGTTGATGGCCTTCGTGACTTCGGCCGCCACGGTCAGCGGGTTGGCCGACGGCGTCGGCGTGATGCCGATGAAGGTGCCCTGGCTGCCGTTGAAGCTGACGATGGTATCCGTGCTCTTGGGGCCGAGCTCCACATCCGCCACGTCGCGCAGGCGCACGACCTGGTCGCCCGCCGAGCGGATCGGCAGCATGCCGAAGGTCTCGGGCGTCTGCAGCGTCGTCTGCATGTCGAGCCGGTAGGCTACGTAATCGCTCTGCGTCTTGCCGGGCGCCGCGAGGAAGTTGTTGGCATTGATCGCCTGAACGACATCGCCCGCCGTGACGCCGCGAGCCGCCAGGCGCACGGGGTCGAGCCAGACGCGCATGGAGAAGTCGCGACCGCCGAGGATTTCGGCATTGCCGACGCCGTCGAGCGTCGCGAAGCGCGGCTGCACCACGCGGGTGAGGAATTCGGAAACCTGCTCCGGATTCATCTCCGTGCTGCCGAAGGTCAGGTACATGAGCGCGAAGCTCTGGCCCGTGCCCTTCATGATCACCGGATCCTCGGCCTCCGAGGGAAGCTGCGCGCGCACCTGCTGCACCTTCGCGGTGACTTCGGTGAGCGCGGCGTTCGGATCCGTGTTCAGGCGCATGCGCACCGACACCGTGCTGATGCCGAGGCGGCTTTGCGTCGTCACATAGTCCACGCCTTCCGCGCTAGACACGGACTTGGCGATGGGCGTGCTGATGAAGCCCTGGATCAGATCGGCACTGGCGCCCGTATAGGTCGTCGTGATCGTGATCGTGGTTTCCTCGACCTCAGGATACTGACGAACCTGGAGGCTCATCAGGCCCTGCGCGCCGAGCAGCAGGATCAGGAGGCTCACCACCATCGACAGGACGGGGCGGCGGATGAAAAGTTCGGTGAAACTCATGGCTTATGCCTATTGCCCGCTCGCCAGCTTGGACGCGTCGAGCTTCGTCACATCAATGGTATTGTCGATCTTGACCGTCGCGCCGGACTGCAGCTTGTTCTGCCCGGAGGCGACCACCTGCTGACCCGCATTGACTCCCGAGACGATCTCGAGAGCGCCGCCGCGGCGCCGGCCGGTCTTCACGAAGACCTGCTTGGCGACCAGAACCGCCTTGCCGTCCTTCTGCTCCTCGTCGATCGTGTAGACGTAATCGCCGTAGAGGCTGGCGATAACGGCCGTCTGCGGCACGGTCATGACGTTGGGCTGCTCCGGCAGGATCACCTCCACATGGAGGAACTGGCCGGGAAGGATGGCTCCGTCCTTGTTGTCCTCGACGAGGGCCTGGACCGCGACGAGCCGGGTCTTGGGATCGACGCGCGGATCCTTGCCGGTGACGCGCCCCTTGAAGGGCAGGTTGCCCTCGGTGGTGCCGAGGTGGATCTCCTGGCCGAGCTTGACCTCGCCGGCGCGCTGCTCCGGCACGGTGAAATCGACCTTCATCGACGACAGGTCCTGGAAGCTCGCGATGACCGTTCCCGGCTGCAGGTACTGGCCGACATCGACGCGCGGAATGCCGATCACGCCCGAGAAGGGCGCCTTCAGGGCCTTCTGCTCGATGGTCGCCTGCAGGCGCGCGAGGCGGGAGCGCGCCGCCGCGAGCAGGGCGCTGGCCTGATCGAGGTTGGCTTCCGTACCGTAGCCGCGGGACGAGAGCGTCTTGGCGCGCTCGAAGCTGCTCTCGGCGGTCTTGACGTTCGCCTGGACGTCCTGGATGTCCGCGCGCTCGACCGAATCGTCGAGTTGGACGAGGACCTCGCCCTGGCGAACGTTCTGGTTCGCCTTGAACTTGATCTCGCTGACGATGCCCGCCGTCTCGAAGGCCAGCTCGACGCCGTTGGCGGCCTTGGCCGTGCCGATGGCGCTGATGCTCGGCGTCCAGGTCTTGGCCTCGACCTTGGCGGCCGAGATCACCTGCGGCGGCTGCTGCATGGTGGCGAAGAACTGGGTGATCATCTTGTCGCGGAAAAAGTTGAACCAGATCAGTCCGGCGCAAAGTCCGATTGCAAGAATAAAGACGAGAGCAACTACAATGCGCCGTTTCATAGGCTTTTTCCGAGAGTTAGGGCCCATTCCTGAGAGCCCTGTACGACTATGGTGGGTGCGGCAACAGCGTACTTTACCTTGACGCCCATGCCGTGAGAGGGAATTTATATACCGGCTGGACGGTTTAGTTGCAAGTGCGTCCGCGCACAAGACAAGAGATGTAGATGCTGTTTCCCTGTACCAGAGGCCGCAAGAGTTCCCGCGAGAAAATCCTCGACGCGGCGGCTGAACTCGTCGCCGAAATCGGCGCCGGCCGGCTCACCCTGGATGCCGTTGCCGAGAAGGCCGGTCTCAGCAAGGGTGGGCTTCTGTATAATTTCCCCACGAAGGAAGCGCTGCTGCAGGGCATGATCCAGCGCATGATCGACCAGGTCACCTCCGAGAAGGACGCCTTGAGGGAGACGGTCGAGCCCGGGCCCAACCTGGAAGCGCGCGTGGTCACCAAGACTCTGCTCAACATCTGCTGCGGCGGCAAGATGCAGGAATTCGCCACCGGCATGATGGCCGCCACAGCCGAGAACCCCGGCCTCCTCGACCCGGTCCGTCAGGTGATTGGCAACACTTTGAAGCAGCTGAAGGCCAGCTCGGACGATCTCGACGCCGCCCTGGTGGGCTGGCTTGCGACCGAGGGCCTCAGCAATCTCGAGATGCACAATCTCAGCCCGTTCACGGACGAGGACCGCGACCGGATCGTCAAGGCTATCGACCGGGTCGTGGTCAAGGGCATCGCCGAGTAGAGTTTCCCCCTCTCAAGCCATCCAGGACGGATCGCTCAGAACCTCGTCCGTATGCTCGCCGAGGCGCGGCGAAGGCCGGCTGGCCGCCATCGCCTGTCCGTCCATGACGATGGGCGAGCGGACGGACGGGATGGACCCGCCCCTGGCGGCCTGCGAGGGCAGGTCGATCCTCATGCCCCGGGCGATCACCTGCGGGTCGTCGAAGACGTCCGCCACCGTGTTGATGGGCCCGGCCGGAACCCCCTGCTTTTCCAGGGCGGCCAGGAGATCCTCGCGGGTGAATTTGAGGGTTAGCTCCGTCAGCACGGGCACGAGTTCGGCGCGATGGCCGACGCGGCCCGCGTTGGTCCTGAAACGCTCGTCCTGCGCCAGCTCGGGCCTGCCCAGGACCGACACGAAGCGGCCGAACTGGCCGTCATTGCCGACCGCCACGATCACATGACCGTCGGCCACCGGAAACACCTGATAGGGCACGATGTTGGGATGGGCGTTGCCCATGCGCCGGGGCGCCTTGCCGGAGGCCAGGTAGTTCATGGCCTGATTGGCCAGCACGCTCGTCTGCACGTCGAGGAGCGCCATGTCGAGATGCGCCCCCTCCCCTGTGGCGTCGCGCTTGCGCAGGGCAGCGAGGATGCCGACGACGGAATAGACCCCGGTGAAGATGTCCACATAGGCCACGCCGATCTTCTGCGGCTCGCCTTCCGGGTCTCCCGTCAGGTCCATGATGCCGCCGAGGCCCTGGATCATGAAGTCGTAGCCGGCCCGGGAGGCGTAGGGGCCGTTCTGGCCGAAGCCGGTGATCGAGCAATAGACGAGGCGCGGATTGACGGCTTTGAGGCTCTCGTAATCGAGCCCGTATTTCTTCAGGCCACCGACCTTGAAGTTCTCGATCACCACATCCGCATGAGAAGCGAGCTTGCGCACGAGCTCCTGCCCGTCGGGCGATTCGAAATCGACCGCGATGGAGCGCTTGCCGCGATTGCAGGAATGGAAATAGGCGGCCGAGAGATGGTCGCCCTCTGCGCCTTCCACGAAGGGCGGGCCCCAGCCGCGGGTGTCATCCCCGGCGCCGGGCCGTTCCACCTTCACCACGTCGGCACCGAGATCGGCGAGAAGCTGACCGACCCAGGGGCCTGCCAGAATGCGCGCGAGTTCCAGGACCTTGAGGCCTTCAAGCGGCTTCATGAGCATCAATCCATCACGGCATCGAGGCCGCGCTTCAATCCGATGAAGGACGAAACGCGACGGGCGGCGAGAAGCGTGCCCGCCACATAGGGGGCTGCCGACGAACCCGCATCGTGGCGGATCACCAGCCGCTCGTTGTCCGCGCCGAACACCGCCTCGCAGGACAGGACGAAGGACGGCATGCGCAGGGAATGGACCTGCACCGGCTCCCTAGCCCCCAGAGCGCCGCCGCGGGTCTCCTGCACGCCGGCCAGTTCCTCAACCGCCTTCGACGTCGCGGGCTGGCGCACCTCGCTGAGAAGCTCCGCCAGTTCCCGGGCCGTGCCGGAGGGGGTGTCAGGCTTCTTGGCGGACGCGTAGTCGATGACCTCCACGTCCGGCACGTAGCGGGCCGCCTCCAAGGCGAAGCGGCGCAGAAGCGTCGCCGTGATCGAGAAATTGCCGGCCGCCAGCACCCCGCGCTCCGCCGCCAGGGCATAGCGGTCGAGTTCCGCATAGTCCTCGGCCGAGAGGCCGGACGTGCCGATGACCACATGCCGCCCCTGCGTCAGTGCCGTAAGGGCATGCGCCTTCACGGCTCCGGGCTTGGTGTAGTCGATCACCACGTCGGACGGTACGGCAAGCGCCTCTTCGAGGGTCGCGCTGACCGGAACACCCAGGCGGGACAGCCCCGCGGCTTCGCCCGCATCCTGGCCGGCGGCGCTGCGGCCGACCGCCCCCACCAGGGTGAGATCGTCGGCGGCGGCGATCGCCGCCACGAGGGCCCGGCCTACCCAGCCGGTCGATCCTGCCAGGGTGATCCGAAGTGGCATGAGCTACCAGTCCTCTCTCAGAAGAACGCCTGCAGGCCCGTCTGCGCCCGGCCCAGAATAAGGGCGTGCACGTCGTGCGTGCCTTCATAGGTGTTCACGGTTTCCAGGTTCTGCGCATGGCGCATGACATGATATTCCTCTTGGATACCATTTCCGCCATGCATGTCGCGGGCCTGGCGGGCGATATCGAGGGCCTTGCCGCAATTGTTGCGCTTGACCAGCGAGATCATCTCCGGCGCCACCCGGCCCTCGTCGAAGAGGCGGCCGACCCGCAGCGAAGCGTGAAGGCCGAGGGTGATCTCAGTCATCATGTCGGCGAGCTTCTTCTGCACGAGCTGGGTCGCGGCGAGCGGCCGGTCGAACTGCTTGCGGTCGAGCGTGTACTGGCGCGCCCGGTGCCAGCAATCCTCGGCAGCCCCCAGGGAACCCCAGGAAATGCCGTAGCGCGCCCGGTTGAGGCAGCCGAACGGACCCTTCAGGCCCGACACGTTCGGGAGCAGCGCATCCTCGCCCACCTCGACGTTGTCCATGACGATCTCGCCGGTGATCGAGGCGCGGAGCGAGAGCTTGCCGCCGATCTTCGGAGCCGAGAGGCCCTTCATGCCCTTCTCCAGCACGAAGCCCCGGATCTGGTTGTCGTGCGCCTCAGACTTGGCCCAGACCACAAACACATCCGCGATGGGGGAATTGGAGATCCACATCTTGGAGCCGATGAGGCGGTAGCCGCCATCGGTCTTCACCGCGCGGGTCTTCATGCCGGCCGGGTCGGAGCCCGCATCCGGCTCCGTCAGGCCGAAGCACCCGACGAACTCGCCCGAGGCGAGCTTGGGCAGGTATTTCCGCCGCTGCTCCTCGGAGCCGTAGGCGTAGATCGGATACATGACCAGGGAGGATTGCACGCTCATCATGGAGCGGTAGCCGGAATCGACCCGCTCCACCTCGCGGGCCACGAGACCGTAGGCCACATAGGAGGCGCCGGCGCAGCCGTAATCCTCCGGCAGGGTCACGCCGAGGAGGCCCAGCTCGCCCATCTCGTTGAAGATCCCGCGGTCGGTCTTCTCCTCGCGATAGGCTTCGATCACGCGCGGCATGAGCTTGTCCTGGGCATAGGCGCGGGCCGTATCGCGGATCATGCGCTCGTCGTCGGTGAGCAGCTCGTCGAGGAGGAACGGGTCATCCCATTTGAACTTCGCATATTCCTGAGCACCGGCCATGACGGTCATCCTTCCCGAAAGTTTGCGCGGCCAGCCTCCCAGGCCGACCAAAGCCATTGAATTTGAGCGGCAAAATCGCGCTGGACAGGGAAAATGTAAATCGACATCTTCGCAGCAGGTTATTCTCAAATGGAATGAACGTGTTTCGTCGCGGCTTTCTGCCCAATGTGGGCAATCTCCTGGCCTTCGAGGCCACAGCCCGCCATGGCAGCGTGTCGAGAGCCGCCGAGGAGCTGAACCTGACGCAGAGCGCCGTCTCGCGCCAGATCCAGCAGCTCGAGGAATCCCTCGGCGTCTCCCTGTTCAGTCGCTCCCGGCAACGGGTCGTGCTCACCGATGTGGGGCGCAGGTATGCCTCCCAGGTCCGCAGCACCCTGTCCGAGCTGTCCGACGCGACCCATCAGGCCATCGCGCTGTCGGGCACGAGCGGCGTCCTGAATCTCGCCACCCTGCCGACCTTCGGCACCCGCTGGCTCATCCCGCGCATCCCAGGCTTCTTCGCCCTGCACCCGGGCGCGACGGTGAATTTCGGCGTGCGCCTCGTCCCTTTCGATTTCGACACGGATCCCTTCGACGCGGCCATCCATTTCGGCGAGCCGCACTGGCCGGGCGCGGTCTGTGAATTGCTGCGGAACGAGGAGGTCGTGCCCGTCTGCAGCCCGGCCTATCGGGAGCGGGAGAACCTGCGCACGCCGCAGGATCTCACCCGCGCCACCCTGCTCCAGCAGAGCACCCGCCCGACGGCCTGGGCGGAGTGGTTCGCCAGCATCGACGTGACGATCGGCAATCCGCTGCGCGGTCCGCGCTTCGAGCAATTCGCCATGGTGGCCCAGGCGGCCGCGGCAGGGCTCGGCGCCGCGCTCATCCCGCACTTCCTCATCGCCGACGAACTGGCGTCCGGCCGCCTCGAGATCCTGTTTCCCCAGAGCCTCGTCAGCAGTGGCGCCTATTACCTCGTCTATCCGGAGCACAAGGCGGAGACGCCGCTCCTGCGCTCGTTCCGCGACTGGATCCTGAGCGAGATCCGTCAGGGATAGACGCGATTCGGCTTCATGATGCGCAAGCTCAGGGTGAGTGCGACGATCCCACAGACAACGATGGCGCTGACCATCGAGAGCGGGGTGCCGTTGTAGAAGGCGCTGACGAGCACGATGATCACCGCGCCGGTGCTGAGCTGGAGCGTTCCCATGAGTGCCGATGCGGTTCCGGCCACCGGGCCGTGCTCCTCGAGCGCCAGCACGGCCGTCGAGGGAATCACATAGCCGAGGCAGCCGAAGGAGACGAAGAGCAGGCCCCAGAGAACATAGACGTTGTCGACGCCCAGAATGGTCAGGGCGAACAGCAGGATCACCAGGGCGGCAAAGCACGAGATGGCGGTTCTCACCACCCGCTCGGCGCCGAAGCGGCGCATGAAGACGCTGTTGAACTGCGCGCTGCCGATGAACGCGATGGCGTTCGACGCGAAGACCATGCTGTAGGCGGACGGCGTGAGGCCGTAATGCTCGATGAAGATGACCGACGAGCCGGCAAGATAGGCAAAGAAGCTGGCCTGGCTGAAGCCGCCGATGAAGGCGAGGCCCAGGAAGCGACGATCCTTCATAAGGCTTCGGTAGGTGGAAAAGGCATGTCCGATGCCTTTGCGCTCCGTGTTCGGCTTGTGGGTTTCCGGCAGCAGGAAGAGAACGACGGCGAGGCCGGCAAGGCCGATCACGGCAATGGCCCAGAAGATCGCGCGCCAGCTGAAGAAAGCCGTCAGGGTGCTGCCGGCGAGCGGCGCCAGGATGGGAGAGACGCTGAAGACGAGCATCGTCGTCGCCATCAGCCGGGCCGCCTCGTGGCCCGTATGGAGGTCCCGGATGATGGCCCGGGGGATGACCATGGCCGCACAGGACCCGACACCCTGCAGGAACCGGAACGCGATGAGGGTTTCGACATTCGGCGCGAAGCTGCAGCCGATGCCCGCCAGGACGAAAAGGCCCAGGCCGAAATAGAGCGGCGGCTTGCGACCGAACCGGTCCGAGAGCGGCCCGTAGACGATCTGGCAGACCGCCACCGCCAGGAAGAAGCTCATCAGGCTCATCTGCACGGCGCTGACATCCACCTGGAACTCGCGGGCAATGGCCGGGAAGGACGGCAGGTACATGTCGATGGCGAAAGGCCCGACAGCCGAGAGCATGCCGAGGACGAGCGCGTTGCGCAAAAAGGCGGACTTCATGGGGAACGGCTTTCGTAGCCCCGACCGACGAGCCGGGATTGAGAAAACGGCCTGTCCATGGGAGGAACAGGTCAATCAATTTGAACGGAAATGACCCCGGCTCACCTAAGGTCAGGAGCACCGCAGGATAGGCGCTCCTTTTAGGCCCTCCTGCGCCACGGTTCAAGACGGACGTTATCCGACATTGGATTATAGTCCGCCCTGGCTATAACACTTACGTTTCGTTAACCATGAATGGTCATAGCTGATTAACCATCCAGCCGGATGGGCCGATCCGCGAAGTCCCGTCCTCCTTCACGGCAGCCAGCCCGGCCGCCTGGTCAATCCTAGAGATATCGAAGTTCTTCATGACCGCCTCGATGCCCCCGAATCAGACGCGTCTCGCTCTTCCGCATTCCGCGCCACACACCGGTTCGATTTGGGTGCGCGGACGCAAAGTGCTGAGCTGCCTTTCTGCCGGAGCCATCCTGATGGCCGTGTCCGCCTGTGCTGGCCGGTCCGATCTGGGGTATGCGAGCCTCATGTCCGAAGTTCCGGCGACGCGGGCGATCGTCGTTCCTCCACCCGGCGGCCCCTCCGTGGTCGCTGTGCTGCAACAGCAATACCAGGACGGCCTTTCACAGGAGATCGCCCTCTCGACAGCCTCCCTGACCACGGGTCAGAACGCGTTTTACGTAAGCCTGCTCAACAACACCGCGGGCAACATGGAAGTCCCGAACTCCCTGTCCCTTCCCTCCATGACCCCGGACCGCCTCCAGCGCGAGATGGAGGAGCGGATGCCGGGCGTCGAGATGGAAACCTCGCTCGTCTACGTGCAGAACCGGTTCGGCCCCTTCGGCTTTGCCACCGGGCGTTCCTCCACGGGCGACCTGTGCCTGTACGCCTGGCAGAAGATCGAGCCAGGCGAGCCCGCCATCTTCGTGCCGGGCGGGGCGGTCTCCGTGCGCCTGCGCCTCTGCGATGCGGACGCCAATGTGGATCAGCTGCTACGCGTCTTTTACGGTTATACGATTGCCGCCTATTACCGTCAGGAATCCTGGAACCCTTACGGGAATCCGCCCTCGCCGCCTCAGCACCTCGGAGAGAAGGACGCCCCGATGTATCCGTTGGGCCTCGGTGACAGCGAAGGAAGGGCCTCGGTTGTCCGGCGGCGGACCATCACTGAGAGGACGCGGCAGATCACGCCTTCCGCGCAGGCTCCCCGGCGCACCATCGACAAGGACACGATAGTCCCCGCCGTGCCGCCCCCTGCCGCAACGGAACCAGCAGCGTCGAGCGGCTATCCCATCGTACCGCCGCCCCCAGCTCAGTAGCGCCATATTTTATTGAAATAACATTACTTAAAGTAATGTTCCGTTTACTGCTGTGACATTAGGCCTAAACGTCACTATAGATATATTAATAGACCCGACTTTAGTCTTGAACTAAGCGTGCGATCTCCCACGCAAACCTTGAGCCGAGAATCCAGACGATGCGAGCAGGTCTTATCGTGGCCTTTTGGGCTGTGGCGGCGGTATTGATCATCTCGATCGTTGCTCTTCCGATCAGCATCCAGGCACATCTCGTTGCGGGCCTCACGGTCGTGGCCTGCATGATCATCCTGAAATTCTTCCGGGCCCAGGGCATCTGGCGGCTGATCGCGCTGGCTCTCGGCACCGCCATCGTCCTGCGCTACGTCTTCTGGCGCACCACCAGCACGATCCCGCCGATCACCGAGATCACGAGCTTCATCCCGGGCTTCCTGCTCTATCTGGCCGAGATGTACAGCGTGATGATGCTGTTCCTGAGCCTCTTCGTGGTGTCGAGCCCCCTGAAATCCCGCACGGCTCCGCAGATCGACCCTGAGAACCTGCCGACCGTCGACGTTTTCGTGCCGAGCTACAACGAGGGCGCCGACCTCCTGGCGACGACCCTGGCCGCCGCCAAGGCCATGACCTATCCTGAGGACAAGGTGACGGTCTGGCTTCTGGACGACGGCGGCACGGACGAGAAGTGCAATTCGAGCAACGCCAAGACCGCCCAGGAGGCCCGGGAGCGCCGCGCGGAACTGCAGGCGCTCTGCGAGGTCATGGACGTGAAGTACCTGACCCGGGCGCGCAACCTGCACGCGAAGGCCGGCAATCTCAACAACGGCCTCGACAACTCGACCGGTGACCTGGTGGCCGTGTTCGATGCGGACCACGCTCCCGCGCGCAGCTTCCTCATGGAGACGGTCGGCTATTTCACCAAGGACAAGAACCTGTTTCTGGTTCAGACTCCGCACTTCTTCATCAATCCCGATCCGCTGGAGCGCAATCTCGGCACGTTCCAGACCATGCCGTCGGAGAACGAGATGTTCTACGGCGTCATCCAGCGCGGTCTCGACAAGTGGGATGCGGCGTTCTTCTGCGGCTCGGCCGCCGTGCTTCGGCGCGAAGCCCTTCAGGAAACCAACGGCTTCAGCGGTGTCAGCATCACCGAGGATTGCGAGACCGCCCTCGAGCTCCACTCCCGCGGCTGGACGAGCGTCTACGTGGACAAGCCGCTGATCGCGGGCCTTCAGCCGGACAGCTTCGCCAGCTTCATCGGTCAGCGCTCGCGCTGGGCGCAGGGCATGATGCAGATCCTGCGCTACAAGTTTCCGCCCCTCAAGCGCGGACTGAAGATCTCGCAGCGACTTTGCTACATGTCGAGCAGCATGTTCTGGCTGTTCCCGTTCTCGCGGTTCTGCTTTCTCGTTTCGCCGCTCTGCTATCTCTTCTTCTCGCTCGAGATCTTCACCGCATCGGGCGGCGAGTTCCTCGCCTACACGTTCACCTACATGATGGTGAACTTCATGATGCAGAACTACCTCTACGGCCGCTACCGCTGGCCGTGGATTTCCGATCTCTACGAGTACATCCAGACCATCTACCTCCTGCCGGCCGTGCTGTCGGTGATCGCCAATCCCAGCAAGCCCACCTTCAAGGTCACGGCGAAGAACGAGTCCATGGCGGAGAGCCGCGTCTCGGAGCTGGGAACGCCGTATTTCATCATTTTCGGCATCCTGATCCTCGGCGTCATCGCGACCGGGGTCCGCGTCTGGGCGGAGCCTTACAAGGCGGATCTCACCCTTGTGACGGGCGCCTGGAACGTCCTCAACCTCATCATTGCGGGCTGCGCCCTGGGCGTGGTGTCCGAGCGGGCCACGAGGCGCCACAGCCATCGTGTCCGGGTCGAGCGTCCGTGCCGCTTCATCATGGGCGACGAGGCCATCGACGCGGTCGTGAGGGACGTCTCGGTGGGAGGCGCAAGAGTTCATGTTCCGCCCTCGGCCGAGCCGAAGCTGAAGAAGGGAACCTCCGGCACCCTCGAGTTCCAACCGTTCTCCAGCTTGCCCGTCCAGCATCTGCCCATGGAGATCCGCAAGGTCGGCATGGACGACAAGGGGCTGCTGCTCGGCTGCCGCTTCCTGATCGAGAAGCCGGAGCATCGGCGGATGATCGCCGATCTGGTCTTTGCGAATGCCGACCAGTGGAGTCAGTTCCAGAAGAACCGGCACCACGATATCGGGGTCCTCCGGGGAACGCTCTGGTTCTTCATGGTCGCGTTCTACCAGACGGGACGGGGTCTCTCCTATTTCTTCGGCCTGCAGAAGATCGGCGCCTCGAAGCCTCAGGTGCCGGCCGTCCCTTCGGCTGCCAAATAGAGGTCTATCGTGCGTCGGGTCCTGATCTCCTCTCTGCTGGCCATCCAGGCGCTGGGCGCGCAGGGCGCCGTCGCGCAGACGCCCTTCAGCATGTCGCCCGCTGCACCGAGCACGCCGCCGGCAGCCCAGCCAGCTCCGCAGCAGCAACCGGCGCAGCAGGCTCCGGTGCAGCAGGCTCCGGCTGCGGCTCCCTTCGAGATGCGCCAGCAAGGCGCGGCGCCGTCCAGCCCATCCACGGCACCGCCGGCCGCTCCCCCGTCCGGCGGGACGACGCCTTTCAACGCCACGCCCCAGCGCCCGGCTCCTCCGGCTCAGGCCGGCGCTCCGGCCCCCGCCAGATCGGCCGCCCCTGCCGCGGGAGCCCCTGCGGCCCGCCGCACGGCGCGGATCGAACGCCCCATCCTTCCTTTCGAGACGCTCCGCCTCGAAGGCGAAACCGATGCCCGGTCCTGGACCGTCCACCTCACACAGGACGAGGCATCGAGCGGCGCCAGCATCGCGCTCGGCTACAAGAATGCGGTCGTGGTGATGCCCGAAGGCTCGCGACTGCGGATCGCGATCAACGGTGAATCCGTCGTCGATACGCCGATCTCTTCGTCCACGGACATCAAGCGCCTGACGGCCTCGATCCGTCCCGGCCTCCTGCGGGCGGGGCAGAACATCGTCCGCATGGAAGCCTTCCAGCGCCACCGGACGGACTGCACGGTCGACGCCACATACGAGCTTTGGACCGATGTGGACTCGGCCTCCACAAAGCTCGTTTTCGCCGAAGGCGCCACCAAGACGCTGCGCGGTCTGGACGATCTGCCCGCCGTCGGCGTCGACAATGAAGGCGTGACGACGATCCGCGTGGTCGCCCCCAAGATCTACCGCCCCGAAATCCGCGACCGCCTGCTGCGTCTCGTGCAGCTCGTCGCCCTGCGCGGACGCTATGCCCATCCGGTGATCCAGGTGGTGGAGTCCGATCCGGGTCCCTCCCCGGTCGGCACGATCAAGGTGGCCATGGGCCTGGCCAGCGAATTGCGCGGCCTGATCACGGGTGTGCCGGACGCCGCCTCGATCCAGCCGCTGACCATGATGATGCAGGAACCGGGCTCCCTGGGCTCCACCCTGGTGGTTTCCGGGCCGTCCTGGCAGGACCTCGATACCGCCATCGGCATCGTCGGAACCCGCAGCCTGGGCGCCTCCCAGGCCGAGCGCGGCATGATCGACACCGCCTCATGGCAGTGGCCGGAAGTCCCGACGGCCTTCGGCGCCCAGAGCTTCCGCTTTGCCGATCTCGGCGTCCCGACGCAGGAATTCTCCGGGCGGCGGCTGAAGGTGGGCTTTTCCATCAACCTGCCGCCGGATTTCTACGCCACCGAATACGGCGAGACCATCCTGCATCTCGATGCGGCGTACACGTCGGCTGTGCGGCCGGGCAGCCATGTGAACGTGTTCGTCAACGGCATGATCAGCACGCAGATGACGATCACGTCCCAGGGAGACATCGTCAAGCGCTACAATGTCCGCGTACCGCTCAAGAATTTCAGATCCGGGCTCAACCACATCACCATCGAGGCCGCGCTGCTGACGGATGCCGATGAGCGCTGCACCCCGGGCGAGACCCTGTCCGAGACGAACCGCTTCGTCCTGTTCGACACCACCACGATCGAATTTCCCACCTATGGGCGCATCGGGCGCCTGCCGGATCTCGCGGTCCTGAGTTCGGGGCGCTTCCCCGACGAGGATCTTCCGACGACCGTGGTTCTGGCCCGGCCCGATTCCTTGAACTATTCCGCAGCCGGAACCCTGCTCGCACGCATGGCGCGCAGCGCCGGCGCGCCGGTGCGCGCGCAATTTGCCAACGCGGCCTCGGCGGACGACGAATCGGTGCTCTTCATCGGCGCCGTCGATCAGATTCCCGCCGGCCTCCTCAACCGGGTGAAGGTGTCGGAGCATCTGCGCATGATCTGGCCGTCGACGCCGACCGCGGGCGACCGGGCCGGGCCGCAGACGGCCAACACGGATTTCAGCCTCCCTGCTCCCCAGGGCTCACCGGACCGCATGGCGGCCGCCTCGACGGACGAGGTCCGCAAGCGCTGGTCGGAGACGTTCCAGCGTCGCGGCGTTCTTCAGCAGACGATCGGCACCGTGCAGGACTGGATGGAGAAGACGTTCAGCCTCTCCCTCAAATCCCTGTCTCTGAACGAGCGCGCCGATGCGCCCTATGAGCCGCCGCAGCGGGCATCCCTGCTCGTGGCGCAGAGCCGCACCGAATCGTCCGGCGTCTGGACTCTCGTGACGGCCCGTACGGACAAGGCCCTTGCCGCCGAGACAGCCCGGTTGGCGAACCCGATGATCTGGTCCCAGATTGCCGGCCGCGCCGTCGCGCTCGACCCCAGCGAGATGAAGCTGCAGGTCGAGCCCATCAAGGAATACCGCTTCGTGCAGACGCAGCCCCCGTCGCTGACGAACCTGCGCCTGGTCGCGGCGAACTGGATGTCCGCCAACATTCTTCCCTACGCGCTTCTCATGTTGGCATGCTGTACCTTCCTGGGCATCGCGACCTCGCTGCTCCTGAACCGCCTGGGACGCCGCTCATGAGAGTGAGAATGCGCCGGCCCAACCCGCTTCTGCCCAGGCTCTGTGCCGCCTTGTTCCTTCTCATGGCGCCGATGGCATCCTCCCAGACCTTGTCCGTTCAGCCCTTGAATGTGGTGGGAACCGTCTCCCCGGCCGATTGGGAGGCCTATCGCTCGCGCTTCGTGGAGGACAATGGGCGCGTGGTCGATACGGCCAACGGCAATATCAGCCACAGCGAGGGTCAGGGATACGGGCTGCTGCTTGCCCTGGCGGCCGCCGACAGGAGCTCGTTCGAGCAGATCTGGAACTTCACCTTTACCGAGCTTCTCATCCGGGACGATGGTCTGGCTGCCTGGAAATGGGATCCGGCCGCGAAGCCGCGGGTGACGGATCGCAACAACGCCACCGACGGCGACCTGCTCATCGCCTACGCCCTGGCCAAGGCCGGCGCGGCTTGGCAGGAGCCCCGCTACACGACGGCCGCGCAGAAACTCGCGAGGGCCATCGGCAAGACCACGTTCGCCCGCAACGGGCAATCCTTGACCCTCCTGCCCGGCGCTCACGGCTTCGGCGCGTCCGACCGCCCCGACGGTCCCGTCGTCAACCTTTCCTACTGGGTCTTCGAAGCCTTTCCGGTGATGGCCGCCCTGGCGCCCGAATATGAATGGAACCGGGTCTGGCGGGACGGCGTGATGCTGCTGCAGCAGACGATCTCAGGCCGCGTCAGGCTCCCGGCCGATTGGATCTCGCTGCACAACGGGCTCCAGCCGCAACCGGCGGATGGCTTTCCTCCCGAGTTTGGTTACAACTCGTTAAGGATACCGCTTTACCTGTTGAGAGCAGGAATGACTGATATGGAGTGGCTGAGGGCTCTCAGGCAGCGCTGGTCTGCGGATAACGAGGGAGTTGCCGTGGTCAATGTGGTGACCGGACAGATCCGGGAGCGACTGACCGACCAGGGCTACGCCATCCTGCCCGCGGCCTTGGCCTGCGCTCTCGACGGAACGCCTGTTCCCGAGGCTTTGAAAACCTTCGAGCCGACCCTCTATTATCCGTCGACCCTGTATCTTTTGGCGAAATCCCTGCTTGGTGAAAAATATCCGCAATGCGTCTCGTCGGCAGTGCCATAACGATTGCGGTCGCAATCCTGGGCTTCGCAGCCATCGCGCAGCAAACAGGCACCGGCAATAATCAGCCGCCCGCCGGATCGCCGCCGGCCCCGACGCCACCTGCGAACGGATCCCAGCCTCAGGTCGACGAATCCGCTCTGCGCTATTTCGCGTCCCAAGGCGATACTCGCCGCGTGAATGCGGAAATCGCGCGATTGCGCGCGCTTTATCCCAACTGGACGCCGCCGAGCGACCTCTCGCAGCTCTCCGGCGCCGCCGGAGCCGCAATGCCCGACCCGCTCATCGAGCGCCTGTGGAACCTCTATCGCGAAGACCGGATCGCCGAGGTCCGCGCCGCCATCACCGAGCGCCAGACCTCCGACCCGAACTGGAAACCGCCGGAGGAGCTCGTCACGGCCCTCGACATGGTCGAGGCGCGCCGCCGCCTGACCAATGCGTCCGATACGGGCCAATGGCGGACAGTCTTGCAGGTGGCGACGGAAACGCCGGGCCTCCTGACCTGCACGAACGTGGACGTGATGTGGCGGGTAGCGGAAGCTTTCGCCCGGACGGACCAGCCGAACCGGACGCGGGACGTTTACACCTATCTCCTGCAGAATTGCGCCAACCCGGGCGAACGTCTGGCGACTCTTCAAAAGGCTCTGACCCTGCTGCCCGAGCCGCAGGTGACCGCCCTGCTCCAATTCGAGCGCAAGACCGGCGAGAGCCCGGACGATTTCACGTCCATCCGGGACGAACTGGCCCGTCGCCGTGTCGAGCGCGCCTCCCTCGACAGCAAGCTCACGGCCTCGGCCGAGGATCTCGCCGTGGTCGAGCGGATGATCCAGAACACGAACGAAGCCGGCCCCGTGCTGATCCTCGGATGGTACAACTATCACCACGGAAACCCGGCGCGAGCGCTCGAATTGTTCAAGACCGCCCTGGACCGCGACGGCGGGCCGAAGGCGGCGGAAGGCTATGCCATGGCGCTGCGCGCCCTCGAGCGCCTCACGGACGCCGAAGCTTTTGCCTATGAATGGCGTGAGCGCGCACCCGAGAACATGAAGATCTATCTCGACGTGACGACCGCGCTCCTCAGCCAGGATCCGCCGCCGCGCCTCGAACCGCAGGTACTTGCCCGGATCGTCCCGGTCGTCACCGCGCAGCGCTTCTCGGACGCGGCCCAGGCGCTCGGCTGGTATTCCTACAACACAGAGCAGATCCGCACGGCGCGCGACTGGTTCCGCACGGCCCTCACCTGGAAGGCCGACGACGAGGCCTCCGCCTATGGGTTGGCCCTGACGACCCAGCGCCTGAACGACCGGGCAGGCTTCAACGCCGTGGTCGCGCAGTGGCGCGGCCGCTCGCAACGCATCGCCGAACTGGCGGATGGCACGAACCCGGCCGCTAGGCGGCAGCCTGCCGCTACGCCGGCCATTGTCGCACAGATCCCCATGGCTCAGCCCGTCGAGAGCGCTCCCCCGCCGGTGCAGCCTCGCCCGGTTGCCCCTCGGGTCACGGTAGAGCGGGTCGAGACCGAGCAGACGTTCACCCGGACGGAAGCCAATGTGCGGCGCAGACAGAATCAGGCCCGGTCCACCCTGGGGCGCAGCTGCGCCATGACGCGCAATCCGGCCGGTCTGGCCGGCGACAGCGCCCTCACCCGGGGCTGGTGTCTCATGGAGATCAACCGCCCCATGGAAGCCGTGGCGGCTTTCGATCAGGCCATCGCCTCCGGCAGCAGCCGTACCCGCGAGGAAGCGGCTTACGGCAAGTCTCTCGCCTATCTGCGCAAGAACCTGACCTCCGAGGCGGCCATCGCGGCCGCCGAGGCGCCGCAGACCCGAGAGCGCCGGGTGGAGCTCGGCGCCTCGATCCTGACGCAGCGGGCGCTGGCGGCCTATCGGGACGGGCGCTACGTGGAAACCCTTCTCGCCCTGACCGAGCGGGCCCGTATCGTCCCGGAGCAGAACGACCTTCTGCTCATTCGCGGCTGGTCCTATCTCAAGCTCGGCCGCTACGACGATGCCGCGAAGGTTTTCCGTGCCGTGCAGCAGACGGGATATTCGGACGAAGCCGCCGCCGGGTTGAACGCCATCGCGGAAGTCACCGGCCAGATGCGGTATTAGCGAGCGGTACTCAGGCCTGTTGCCAGAGCCTGTCCCGCCCCTATCTAATGGCCGAATGGGCTTATGCCCAAACCCGGTTTTCTCCCTCGATCCGAATCCATGGCCAGCTTGCAGATCATAGTGTTCGACGTGTGCGGCACCGCCTGTGCCCTGCATAGAAGCGCCGTGCGCGAATTTCTGCCCCTGCCCCACCTGTGGCGTCCCCCGGCCCTGCCTCGTCCGGTGGCGGGTTTCTTCAACTTGGGTGGCCAGGCGGTTCCGGTGCTTCGGCTCGACGTGCTGTTCGGCCTTCAGAAGATGGGCGACGGCGCCGAGGCGAACCTCTATCGGCATCTGATCCTCGTCGACCGGTTCACCGGGCCTGGAACGACGGCGCTTCTCGTCGATAGGGTTCTCGATGTCGCAAGTATCGCGCCGTCGCAGCTGTCGCCCGTCAGCCAGGAGGGCACCCTCAACGGCTGTGTCGAGGCGGAGGTCACGTGGGACGAGCGGCTCGTCCACCTGCTTTCCGTCGAACGCATTCTCCTCGCAGAAGAGCAGCAGGCCCTGGCGGAGCTCGGTCGCCAGGCGCAGAACCGGCTCAGCGAATGGGCGGTCGAGGCCTGATGGCCACACGGGCCATCGCTGTCCCGCTGATCGATCCCGGCTTTCCAAACCTGAAAAGCCGCATAATCGAGCACACCGGACATTTCTACTACCAGGACAAGGACGACCTCCTCTGGGAGCGGGTGCGCAAGCGCCTGCGCGCCACGGGCCTCGCCGATTCGACGCAATATCTGAATCTCCTGGACGATGCGATCTCGGGCCCGGCCGAATGGGGCAAGCTGGAAGCCGAGATCACCATCGGCGAGACCTTCTTCTTCCGTTACGCGGAGCAGTTCGCGGCCCTGCGGGAGACGATCCTGCCCGAGATCATCGACAGGAAGGGCGACACCCGGCGGCTGCGCATCTGGAGCGCCGGATGCTCGACCGGAGCGGAGCCCTATTCCCTCGCCATCCTCGTCAAGGAGATCCTCAGCGAGCGCCTCGGCACATGGCGCGTCGGCATCGTCGGCACGGACATCAACGACAGCTTCCTCAACCTCGCCAGGCAGGCGCGGTTCGGGAAATGGGCCCTCCGCTCCATGCCGGCCGCGGAACGGGAGCGCTATTTCCTGGATGCCGGGAAGGGCCAGTGGCAGGTCAGGCCGGAATTCCGTTCCCTGGTCCGTTTCGAGAAGCACAATCTCCTGAGTCTCCTCGACGGCACATCCCCCCTCGAGCTCACCGATTTCGATCTGATTCTCTGCCGCAACGTCCTGATCTATTTTCATCCGGACAAAGTGGTCCGGATCGTCGAGGCCCTGCGCGACCGTCTCACGGAGAGCGGCTGGATGCTGCTGGGCCATGCGGAGCCCAACCCTGCCTTTTCGGCCATGATGCAGACCCTGAACCTGCCGGGGACCGTGGCCTACCGGCCGGGCGCGGGGACGGCGCCTGAGGCTTACCCTGTCGAACGAGCCAGCCCTGTCCCGGGGCATTGGGTGCCGCTGCTTCCCCCACCCAAGCACGTCGAGCCGGTCGAGCGCCCGCGTCCCGCTCCGCCCACGGCTTTGCGGCCTCAGGCGCAGGTCACCCAGCCTCCTCCGGCATCTGGCTCCCTGCTGGACGAGGTCAGGGCGAGCGCCAATACGGGCGATTTCACCGCGGCCGACGCTCTGTGCCGAAAGGCCCTGGTCATGGAGCCCCTGAGCGCCGCCCTTCATTTTTACCATGGCCTCATCCTGCACGGGCTCCGACGGCCGGACGATGCCGAGAAAAGCTTCCTTAAGAGCATCTATCTCGATAAAAGCTTTGCCATGGCCCATTACCATCTTGGATTGCTGCTGCTTGCGGAAGGGCGTTCGACCCCCGGCCGGCGTGCCCTGACCAATGCGGCCCGCATCGCCGCCGCGATGCCCGAAGACGCTCCGCTCAACGAGGCCGACGGGCTGACCGCCGGGGATCTGCGCAACCTGGTCCGGATCCACCTCGAAGCGGCGACTCCGCCCAGGCACAGGAGCTGATCGTGGCGAGATCCGCGCGCCGGAAGCTGAAACTGATGGAACGTGTCCGTGTCCGCTCCGCCGAGGAGCGCATGCAACATATTCTTGACGAGCGCACGGAACGCCTCGCGGCACGAAAAGACGGCGCAGGGGCTCCGGCGGAAATCCTTCTCCGCGCCCTGGTTTGCGGTACGGGCCGAGAGCGCTTCGGCCTTTCGGTCGATGCCGTGGCCGAGGTCATGCCGCCCCAGAAATGCATGCCCGTTCCCGATGGTCCGCCGGCCCTCATCGGCCTGTTCGGCCGGGGCGGTCGATTGGTGAGCGTGATCGATCTCGCTCTCGCCCTTGGCCTCGAGCCGTCCGCCACGGAGAACGAGAACCAGCACTTCGTCCTGCTCCGGCACGAGCAGCCGCAGGTGGCGCTGAGGGTCGAGCGTGCCTATGCCGTCGAGGATATCCTCCCCCTGGCGGGCGACGATGCGACCGGTTTCCGCAATGATGCGGTCACCGGGTACGGTAAATTTCAATCCGGCCCGGACGGGCAGGACGAAACGCTCTCTCTTCTCGATACCGAGCGCCTTCTGCGCCCCTTCCTGCCCACACCTCTTGTTCCTGGAGTCTGACGTGACGATCTCGATCGCCAACCGCATTCTTCTCGGCTTCGCCTTCATCGTCGCGCTGATGGTCGGGCTCTGCGTCTATGCCATCAACCAGCTGGACGATGTCCGCCAGTCCACGGAGACGATCGTGACCCGCGATCTGGCGCTGATGCGTCAGATCGAGGAGCTCGGCGATCTGCAGAACAACATGCGGGGCCTGCGCGAGGAAATTCTCTCCCGCTTCTACCTGCGTTCCCTGGGCCAGCAGCAATCGTCGGGCGAGGACCTGACCCGCGCGTGGGAGCAGCAGGCCGTTGGGACGGAAGCCGCGATGGCGCAGGCCATCGCGACGGTGAACGACTTCGTCACCCGATCTGTCACCACGCAGAGAGCCGACGCCTGGCGGCGCATCGCCGAGATTTTCAGCCGCGCCAGCGGGGACCTGCGCCAGATCCGCATCTTGACGGAGAGACAGTTCGCCGCCGAGCAGAGCAACGACCTCGCCGCCGTCGCCGCGACCCAGAACGGCCTCAACGCCAGCCGTGAATCCTGGAACAGGAATCTCGTTCAAGCCCGCAGCGTCCTCGGCGAAGCCATCACGATCGGGCAGAGACGGATCGGCGAAGTTTATGAGCAGAGCCGGATGTCGATCATTCTGGCCGTAGCGATCGCGGCGCTCTTGAGCGTCCTGATCACCTATGCGCTGCGCTCCTCCATTACCGGCCCTCTCGGCAACTTCATGAGCTTCGTCGAGCGGGTCGGGCGCGGGGAACTCGGCGGCCAGAAGGCCATGGCCGGCAAGGACGAGATCGGGCATCTCGGCGCCACGCTCAACACCATGGTCGACGGCCTGCGCCAACTCGCGCAACAGAGCCGAGAGGCGACGGAGAACCTGAACGCCGCCGCGGCGGAAATTCGTGCCTCGACCCAGGAGCAGGCGGCCTCCGTCGAGGAGCAGCTGGCAGCCGTCCAGGAAACCGCCGCAACGGTCGACGAGATCACCCATTCGGGAACCCAGATCGGCAAGCGCGCGCAGGAGGTCATCGCATCGGCCCAGGCCGCGGCGCAGACCAGCGTTTCGGGATTGCAGGCGGTCGAGGAAACGGCCCGCGCCATGGATGCCATCCGCGAGCAGGCGGAAGCGGTGGCGGAGAACATCGTCGCCCTGAGCGAGAAGACGCAGGCCGTCGGCGAGATCATCACGTCCGTCAACGACATCTCCGAGCGCACGCATCTTCTCGCCCTCAACGCCGCCATCGAGGCGGCTGCGGCCGGCGAGAACGGACGCAGCTTCGCGGTGGTGGCCTCCGAGATGAAGACGCTCGCCGACCAGGCGAAGGACGCGACCCTGCAGGTCCGCTCGATCCTCGGCGACATCCAGCGCGGCATCAATTCGTCCGTGATGCTCACGGAAGAGGCCGTGAAGCGCGTGGCCGCCGGCAAGGAGCGTACGGACACCACGCAGCAGACCATCACCGGCATCTCCGGACAGATCCAGGAGAGCGTCCAGACCTTCCAGCAGATCATCGCGTCGACCAACCAGCAGCAGCTCGGCATCGAGCAGGTGATGGGAGCCCTCCAGAACATCCGCCAGGCCAGCCAGCAGACGGCCGCGGGCACCCGCCAGCTCGATACGGCCGCCGCCAACCTGTCGTCCCTCGCACAGCAGCTTCTCGGCCTTGCCGAGCGCTACCGCCTGTAACCGGCAGAGGGTGGGGACGCGCGTGTCGTGACGGATATTCGCAAGCAGCTTTTGGCAGCCTTCGAGGCCGAGCACCGGGAGCATCTTCAGGCGATCCGGGCCGCGCTCGACCACGCGGGCGGGGGCGAGATTGACCTGACCGACGTCTTTCGCCGGGCGCATAGCCTCAAGGGCGCGGCCCGCGCCGTCGACCTGCCGGCCGTGGAGGAAGTGGCCCATCAGCTCGAAGCGCTCTTCTCCCAGGTGCTCGACGGCCAGCTATCCCTGGATGAGCCCGCCATCGCAACGGTGAGGCAGAACCTCGACCTCATCGAGGATCTCGTCGCGGATGTCCTGAAGCCGCCGGAACAGGAGACGGCGCCGGCCCCGGTTTCGAAGCCAGCGCCGATCGAGCCGGAACCAACGGTCCCGAAGGCTGATGCACATGCTGATGCCGGCGCGGGAGCCTATCTCCGTGTCGCCACCGGACAGATGGAGGAACTGTCCGATTCCATGCATCAGCTTCTGGCCGAGTTGCAGGCCAATGAGGGAATCGACGACACGTTGCGGCAGATCGAACTCGAGGTCCGGGGCCTCAGGCGAAGCTGGGATCAGCTTCACGGGCAGGTCAACACGCTGAGTTCGACCGCACAGCGCGGTCCCGACGGCGCCGGCTCCCGCAGCATCCCGTCCTTCGCCCCGCGCCTGCGCGATTTCGACCAGGGGCTGAAAGCGCTGTTCCGCAGGCTGTCCGCCCTATCCCGGGACAGACGGCAGTCGAGCTGGTCCATCGAACAGGCGGCACGTCAGGTTCGCGACAACATCGATCGCGTCTCCCTCGTCTCGGCGGAGACGGTTTTCGGCGGCTTCGGCCATATGGTCAGGGAGATCGCGCGCAAGGCGGGACGCGACGTGAACGTCCGCAGCATCGGCCTCGACATCCAGGCGGACAGGCAGGTGCTTCAGGCTCTCAAGGATCCCGTGATGCACCTCCTGCGCAATGCGGTGAGCCACGGAATCGAGCCGCCGGAGGAACGCTTTGCAAAAGGCAAGGCGGAGCGGGCCGAGGTCACCCTGGAATTGGCCTCCCGCGGCGGGCGTCTGGTCATCGCCGTCCGCGACGACGGACGGGGACCGAACCTGGCGCGGATCGAGGAGGTCGCCGTCGAACGCGGGCTGCTGCAGCCACGGGCCGCAGGCCATCCGCCGCCGATGATGGACCAGCTTTTGTCCCTCGTCTTCGCCCCCGGTTTCTCGACGGCCGGCGAGGTCGACCGGCTGTCGGGCCGGGGCATGGGCCTGTCCGTGGTCGCCGAGGCCGCCCGCAAATTGCAGGGCTCCGTTCTGATGCGGCCGCGCTATCCCCATGGGACGGAGATCCTGCTGAACGTGCCCTTCACGGCGGCGCGCCAGCCGCTGCTGCTCCTGGAAGCGGAGGAGCGGATGTTCGGCCTGCCCTCCCACGCGGTGGTGCGCCTCCTGCGGCTGCCCGCCGACACGCTGGAAAGTGTGGAAGGCCGTCCTACGGCACGGATCGAGATCGGGGGACAGGACGTTATCGTTCCAGTCGTCGCCCTCGCAGCCCTGACAGGATCCCCGAATGCCCCCCTCCCCACCGAGGCTGGACACGTGAAGGCCGTGCTCGTCCGCCACGGCGCGCGCACCTGCGCGCTCGCCGTCAATACTTTCCACGATGTCCGGACGATGCTGGTCAGCGACATCCAGGCGGTCGGGATGAACGAGCTGGTCTCGGGCACCGTTCTTCTGGAAAGCGAGATGCCGGCCCTCGTGCTGAGCCCCGACAAGCTGGTCGAGCATTGGGTGAAGAACGAAGGCAGCCTCGCGGCCGGAGGCCTCGGGCTTGCCCGGTGGGCTCCCGAGGAAGAACGGCGGGCGCGGACGATTCTCGTGGTCGACGATTCCATCACCACCCGCACTCTCGAGAAGAGCATTCTGGAGGCGCAGGGCTATGAAGTCCTCCTCAGCGTCGACGGCATCGATGCCCTACACGTCCTGCGGTCGGGCGAGGCCATGGTCGATCTCGTCATCGCCGACGTGGAAATGCCGCGCATGGACGGATTCGGGCTGCTGCAGGCGATCAAGAACGATCCGCGGCTGTCCACCCTGCCGGTCATTCTCATGACGTCGCGGGCCGATCCGGAGGACGTGCGCAAGGGTCTGGATCTGGGCGCGAGCGCCTATATTACCAAGCAGAAGTTCGATCAGCGCGAGCTCCTGGCGACGATCGGGCAGGTGTTGTGAGTTTGCGGCGATGAGCATGGCGTCTCAGCCAAGGGTGCGGGTGATGGTCGTCGAGGATTCCCTCGTCGTCCGTCAGCTGCTCGTCCATATCATCGCCAGCGATCCCCGCCTCGTGGTGGCCGCCGCCGTCAGCTCGGCCGAGGAGGCCCTCCAGGAAATCGGCCGCGTGGAGCCGGATGTGGTGTCCATGGATATCCGGCTTCCCGGGATGGACGGGCTCGAGGCCACGCGCCGAATCATGTCGGAACATCCGACGCCCATCGTAGTCATCGCCGACAGCATCGAGGATTCCTCGCTCAAGATCTCCATGAACGCGCTGCGGGCCGGCGCGCTCACGGTGGTGGAAAAGCCCGTGGGTCTTTCCAGCGCCAATTATGCGGGGATCGCCAGCACCATCTGCACCCAGCTCTACATCATGAGCCAGGTGCCTGTGGTCCGGCAGCGTTCCTTCGCGCCATGGCGCGAGAAGACGGCCGTCGCGCCGGTCAGACGCGACCCGGAATGGCGCGCGGCGCGCCCGAGCATCATGGGGATTGCCGCTTCCACGGGCGGACCGCCGGCTCTCGCGAAGGTCCTCGGGGCTCTCCCGGCGGATTTCTCCCTGCCGGTCCTCCTCGTCCAGCATATGGGCGCGCCGTTCATGGAGGGCTTCGCCTCCTGGCTGAACGGGCTGCTGCCCTTGAAGGTCCGCTTGGCGCAGGATCAGGAAATCCCGGTTGCAGGCCATGTCTATGTGGCGCCCGGCGACCGGCACTTGCTGCTTTCCCCTGCGGGCACCCTGAAGGTGAGCGCCGAGCCTCCTTTGGGCAACCAGCGGCCCTCCGCCACCATGCTGTTTCAATCGATGGCCCGATCCGTCGGCCGGAGGGGCCTGGGCGTCATCCTCACCGGCATGGGCGAAGATGGCGCGCAGGGCCTCGTCGAGCTGCGCCAGGCTGGAGGCTATGGACTGGCCGAGGACGAAAGCACCGCCGTGGTCTACGGTATGCCCGCCGCTGCGGCCCGCCTGGGCGGCGCCAATGTCAGCCTGCCCCTGGACCTGATTGCCCCCCGGATCCTGAGGCTGGCGCGGGGAGAGGGCGAATGAGTGCCGGTTCCGTCGCACAGGCGGCCGAGATTCTCCTGGTCGAGGATTCGGAAACCCAGGCCCTTCAGCTGCGCCACATGCTCGAGACGAACGGGTTCAACGTCTCCTGGCGATCCACGGCGGAAGCGGCCCTCGACAGCCTGAACGAGAAGCTGCCCGATCTCGTCATCGCCGACTACCATCTTCCCGGCATGAACGGAGACGAGCTGACCCGTCAGATGCGCCTCAACGTCCGGACACGGGCAATCCCGGTCATCATGCTGACCGAAGCCAGGGAACGGACCGTCGAGCGGCAGGGACTGGAGAGCGGCGCGGACGCCTACATCTCCAAATCCGCCGAGCAGGAACTCATCGTTCTGCGGATCAAGGCGCTGCTGCGTCGGCGCTCGTCTCCCATCGGGAACTCCCAGGAAGAGCGGCAATCCCCGAGTTTCGGCACCTTCCGCCGCGCCTGCGTCCTGATCGTGGACGACAGCACGACGCACCGCACCTACCTCCAGAACCTGCTGGCCCATGAAGGCTACGCGGTGACGCCGGCCTCGGAGCCGACCGAGGCTCTCCGGCTCGTCCGCGGAGTGGATGCCACCTGGGATTGCGTTCTGGTCAACCTGCTCAGTCCGGGTTTCGATGGGATCGAGCTATGCCGTCAGCTGAACCTCTATCGCGGCCTTGCGCCCCTGCCCGGAGCGGATGCCCCTAGCTTTGCCATCGTGGGACTCGGCCACGAAGATGGCGGCGACCTGCTCGCCCGTGCCTTTGCCGCAGGTGTCGACGATATCGTTCCCTCAACGGTCGAGGCCGACGTGATGCGCGTGCGCATCCGCGCGCTCGTCCGGCGCAAGCTCATGCAGGATGAGAACTGGCGCATCGAGGCTGAACTGCGCGAGCGAGAGCTCGCCCTTGCGAAGGCCCGGGCGGAGGCAGCCTCCGCCGAGGCGCTCGCCAATGCCAATCGCGAGCTGGCGGAGGCTAACGATCTCCTCAAAGGCACGCAGGCGCAGCTCGTCCAAGCCGCCAAGATGGCGTCCCTCGGCGAATTGGTGGCGGGCATCGCCCACGAGATCAACAATCCCCTCGCGTTCATCCAGGCGCACCAGGGAACCGTGGAGAACCTGCTGACGGAGATCGCCGCAAAGCCCCCGCCGGAAGCCGGTCTGGAACGGCAAGTGCAGAAATCCCGCGACCGGGTCGGCGCCATGAAGCTGGGCCTTGCCCGGATTCAGGAGCTCGTCCTCAACCTGAGACGCTTCTCCCGCCTGGACGAAGGTGATTTCCAGACGGTCAACGTGCCGGAATCGATCGAAACCGTCCTGGCTCTTCTGGGCCACAGGCTCGGCACCCGGATCGATGTGCGCCGCCATTACAACGCGGTTCCCGATCTTTACTGCTCGCCCGCCCTTCTGAACCAGGTGGTCATGAACATCGTCGGCAATGCCGCCGATGCGATCAAGGGAACCGGCGGCATAGACATTGAAACTGAGAGCGACGAGACAACCTATAGCATCAAGATCAGCGATACTGGGCCGGGAATTCCGGGAGAATTGCGGGAGCGCATCTTCGAACCGTTCTTCACCACCAAGCCCGTAGGGTCTGGAACTGGACTTGGCCTTGCCATCGCTTATAGCGTCGTCCAGGCCCACAAAGGATCGATTGCGGTGGATGCAGGCCCCCAGGGGGGCGCGCGTTTCACTATCACGATCCCGAGGCGTATTGTTTCATGACCCTGCCGAGCGAGATGAAATCAACAAATGGCACGATCCTGGTCGTCGATGACGAACCGGACATCCTGATTGCGCTCGAGGATCTGTTCGAGAACGACTACCGGGTCCTGACGGCCTCCTCGCCCCTCCAGGCGCTCGACATCATCCGGCACGAGCCCGACATTGCCATCATCATCTCGGACCAGCGCATGCCCGAGATGCAGGGAGACGAATTCCTGGCTCAGGCCCGCCACGAGACCGATGCCGATGCGATCCTTCTCACCGGATATGCGGATCTCAAGGCCGTCATCGGGGCGGTCAACAAAGGCCGCATCATGGCCTATGTGCCGAAGCCCTGGGATCCGGCCGCCCTCTCCAACATGGTGGCCGCGGCCTATCAGCGGCGCATGCTGGCCCGCAAGCTTGACACGGAACGAGCCCTTCTGCGCGGACTGATGGAAAGCACGGGCGACCTGATCTCGTTCAAGGATCTGGAGGGCCGCTTCGTCCGCCTGAACGCCAGCAAGGCGCGAAGCCTCGGCTGCGGCACGGAGGACTGCCTTGGCCGCAAGGAGCGGGATTACGTCCCGCCGGAGCGGGCCACGATGATCGAGGAGGCGGAACGCCGGGCCGTTTCGGCGCGCGCGCCCGACGAGGTGATCGAGGAGCGGACCACGCCCGACGGCACGACCCAGTGGATCCTCATCAACCACATCCCGATCCTGAACGAAGCCGGAACCGTCACGAACCTGGCCACCATCGAGCGCGACATCACCGAGCGCAAGCTGATGGAGATGCGCCTGCGGCAGGCGGACAAGATGCAGGCTCTCGGAACCCTCGCGGGCGGCGTCGCCCACGATTTCAACAACCTGCTGATGGCGGTCCTCGGCAGCCTGGATCTCGCCTCCCGCCGGGCTCCCGACGATCCCCGGCTGACCCGGCTCCTGCAGAACGCCACTTACGCCGCGGAGCGGGGCGCCTCCCTGACCCAGCGGCTCCTGAGCTTCAGCCGCCAGCGCGACCTGCGGCTTCAGGCCGTGGACGTGAACCAGGTCATCACCGGCATGAACGACCTGCTGACCCGCACCCTTGGCGGCGTGATCCGGATCGAGCGGCATCTGAGCGAAGGTCTCTGGACCGCCATGGTCGACCCGGACCAGCTCGAACTCGCGATCCTCAACCTCTGCATCAACGCCCGCGACGCCATGGCCGAGAACGGCATTCTGACCCTCTCGACCCGTAACGAGACGGTGAACGAAGGTCGGATCCCTGAGTTGAGCGGCGGCGAATACGTGGTGATCTCGGTCGCGGATACCGGAAGCGGCATTCCCCCGGAGGTTCTGACCAGGGTGCTCGAACCCTTCTTCACGACCAAAGAGGTGGGGAAGGGCACCGGCCTCGGGCTGCCCATGGTGTATGGGCTGGCGCAGCAATCCGGCGGCACCGTAACCATCCACAGCACGGTCGGATCGGGAACGATGGTGGAGCTCTACCTGTCCCGTGCCGCTGCAGAACAGGAGAAAGGGCCGCAGGAGCAGCAGGCGATCTCACCTAACGCGCCCAAGGTGCGCATTCTTCTCGTCGACGACGATGCGGACGTCCGGACGGTCACGGCTGCGTACCTGACCGAAATGGGGCACCGGGTCGTGGAGGCCGCGGACGGATCGTCGGCCCTCGATATCCTGAAGGCGGACGATCAGCTGGATCTCCTCATCGCCGACTTTGCGATGCCCGGCATGACGGGAACCGACCTCGCCAGCAAGGCGCGGGAGGTCCGGCCCGGCCTCGGAATCCTGCTCGTGACGGGATATGCCGACCCGAAGCGGCTGCCGGACGACTACCTGATGCTCCACAAGCCCTTCAGCCGCGCCGACCTCGCCGCGAAGGTAGCCGAGGCCGCTCACCTGGATCAGGCTTGCGGCACTCCCGCCTGACAGATCTCAGGATCTTCGGATTGTGGACAAAAAGTGTTCGGAATCGCGGAAAATTGACCCTGACCGCCCCCGATTCCGGCTGCCCCAACGGCAGAAAATGGTAAATTTCCTTTAAAAATTATCCATTGTTTCATGGACAGATTGACATTATCGGGGCTTCGCACCTTAACTCCGTCACAGAACGGCCACGAGTAGAGCCGTCTCAGAGGACCTAGGTAATGAAAAAATCAGCCCTTTTCGCAGCCATCTGCGTTCCGGCTTTTCTGGCCGCCGCCCCGCTGGCTGCCAAAACCCTCGTCTATTGCTCCGAGGGCAGCCCCGAGAACTTCTATCCTGGCGTGAACACCACCGGCACCTCGTTCGATGCCAGCGAGCAGATCTACAGCCGCATCGTCGAGTTCGAGCGCGGCGGCACGAAGGTTCAGCCGAGCCTCGCCGAGAAGTGGGACGTCTCCGCTGACGGCACGGTCTACACCTTCCACCTGCGCAAGGGCGTGAAGTGGCATTCCAACAAGAACTTCAAGCCGACCCGCGACATGAACGCCGACGACATCGTGTTCATGTTCGAGCGTCAGTGGAAGGAAGAGAATCCTTACTTCAAGGTCACCAGCCCGAACCACTCCTACTTCAGCGACATGGGCATGCCCAAGCTCCTGAAGTCGGTCGAGAAGGTTGACGATTACACCGTCCGCGTGACCCTGAACCAGCCGGAGGCCCCGTTCCTGGCCAACCTCGCCATGATGTGGGCGAGCGTTCAGTCGAAGGAATATGCCGATGCCATGATGAAGGCCGGCAGCCCTGAAAAGATCGACCAGGAGCCGATCGGCACGGGCCCGTTCTATCTGGTGCAGTACCAGAAGGACGCGATCATCCGCTACAAGGCCTTCCCCGAGTATTTCCGCGGCAAGGCTGCTCTTGACGACCTCGTCTTCTCGATCACCCCGGACGCCTCCGTGCGCTGGGCGAAGCTCCAGAAGGGCGAATGCCACGTCATGCCGTATCCGAACCCGGCTGACCTTGAGGCCATGAAGAAGGACCCGAACGTCCAGATTCTCGAGCAGCCCGGCCTGAACATCGGCTATCTCGCCTACCAGACCACGAAGAAGCCCTTCGATGACGTGCGCGTCCGCAAGGCCTTCAACATGGCCATGAACAAGAAGGCGATCGTCGACGCCGTGTTCCTCGGCTCGGGCGTTCCGGCCAAGAACCCGATCCCGCCGTCCATGTGGTCGTACAACGACAACGTAAAGGAAGACGAGTACAACCCCGAAGCCGCCAAGAAGCTCCTGGCGGAAGCCGGCTACCCGAATGGTCTCGAGACCGACCTGTGGGCCATGCCGGTGCAGCGTCCCTATAACCCGAACGCCCGCCGCATCGCCGAGCTGATGCAGGCCGATCTCGCCAAGATCGGCGTGAAGGCCGAGATCAAGAGCTTCGAATGGGGCGAGTACCGCAAGCGGGCGCAGGCCGGTGAGCACCAGATGGCTCAGCTGGGCTGGACGGGCGACAACGGCGATCCGGACAACTTCCTGCACACCCTGCTGGGCTGTGCCTCGGCACAGAGCAACTCGGGCTCGAACATTGCCAAGTGGTGCTACAAGCCGTTCGATGATCTCGTCACGAAGGCGAAGGTCACGACCGATCAGGCCGAGCGTACCAAGCTCTACGAGCAGGCCCAGGTAGTCTTCAAGGAGCAGGCTCCCTGGTTCACCGTGGCTCACGCCGTGCAGCTGAAGCCGATCCGCAAGGAAGTCGTAGACTTCAAGCTCTCGCCGTTCGGTCGCCACACCTTCTACGGCGTGGACATCAAGGGCAAGTAAGCTCATCCCTTCAACCTACGGCGGAGCGGCTCAAAAAAGCCGCTCCGCCTTTTTACGTTCAGACGATGCTCAGATTCATTTTCACTCGCGTCAGCCTGATCATACCGACCTTCCTCGGGATCACGCTGCTGGCCTTTTTCCTGATCCGCCTGGTCCCGGGCGATCCCATCGAAACACTCGCTGGCGAGCGCGGCATCGATCCTGCCCGCCATGAGCAACTCCTGAAGGAATATGGCCTCGACCGGCCGATCTTCGTGCAATACGGGATCTATCTGTCCCGCGTTCTGCAGGGCGATCTCGGAAAGTCGATGATCACCCAGGAGCCCGTTCTCAACGAATTCTCGTCGCTGTTCCCCGCAACGGTCGAGCTGGCGCTCTGTGCGATCCTCTTCGCTCTTGTGATCGGGCTTCCGGCGGGCATCATCGCGGCCATCCGACGAAATTCGATCTTCGACCACGGCGTGATGGGCATCTCACTGACCGGCTATTCCATGCCGATCTTCTGGTGGGGGCTCATCCTTATCCTGCTCTTCTCGGTGCAGTTCGACCTGACGCCGGTCTCGGGCCGCATCGATGTGCTCTATTACATCGAGCCGATCACCGGCTTTCTCCTGATCGACACCCTCCTCTCCGATGAGCCGGAAGCCTTCTGGTCCGCGGTGAACCACCTGATCCTTCCCACCATCGTCCTGGGCACGGTGCCCCTGGCCGTGATCGCCCGCATGACGCGCTCGGCCATGCTCGAGGTTTTGGGCGAGGATTACATCCGCACCGCCAAGGCCAAGGGCCTGCCCCGGTTCCGGATCATCGCCCTGCATGCCCTCCGCAACGCCCTGATCCCCGTCGTGACGGTGATCGGCCTGCAGGTCGGCGTGCTGTTCACCGGCGCGATCCTCACGGAAACCATCTTCTCCTGGCCGGGCGTCGGCAAATGGCTCATCGATGCCATCTTCCGCCGCGATTATCCGGTGCTCCAGGGCGGAGCCCTGCTGCTCGGCGTTGTCGTGATGAGCGTGAACCTTCTCGTCGACCTTGCCTACGGTCTCATCAATCCTCGTATCAGGCATACGCGATGACCACTGAAACCATGGAAGCTCCGGCTGTCGCAGCTCCGACGGCCACCCCTCCCCACCCGCTCCGCGAGTTCTGGAGCTATTTCAGCGCCAACCACGGCGCCGTTGCCGGGCTCGTCGTGATCGTTGTGGTGGTGCTCGTGGCGCTGCTCGCCGACGTGCTGGCCCCGCACTCGCCCTATGTCACCGATACCACCATCGCCCTAAAGCCGCCGTTCTGGCAGGAGGGCGGCTCGTTCGCCTATCCGCTGGGCACCGACCCGATCGGCCGTGACATTCTCTCGCGCATGATCTACGGCGCGCGCCTGTCGCTCCTGATCGGCATCGTGGTGGTGACGATCTCCATCGTCATCGGCACGGTGCTCGGCCTCGTTGCGGGCTTCTTCCGCGGCCTGACCGAGATCTTCATCATGCGCCTGATGGACATCGTCCTCACCCTGCCGAGCCTTCTGCTCGCCATCGTGATCGTGGCGGTGCTCGGGCCCGGCCTGATGAACGCCATGCTGGCGGTGGCACTGGTGATCCTGCCGCATTACGTGCGCCTTGCCCGCGCGGCGGTGATCACCGAAACCTCGAAGGAGTACGTAACGGCAGCCCGGGTGAGCGGCGCCGGTACGATGCGCCTGATGTTCAAGGAAGTGCTGCCGAACTGCACCGCTCCGCTGATCGTGCAGGCTTCGCTCGGCATCTCGACCGCCATCCTGGATGCCGCCGCGCTCGGCTTCCTCGGTCTCGGCGCGCAGCCGCCTTCGCCCGAATGGGGCACCATGCTGGCCGATGCCCGCGAGTTCGTGCTGCGTGCCTGGTGGGTTGTGACCTTCCCGGGTCTCGCCATCCTGATCACGGTGCTCGCCTTCAATCTTCTCGGCGATGGCCTTCGCGATGCCCTCGACCCGAAACTGAAGAGGTCCTGATCATGGCACTTCTTGAAATCGAGAACCTCGTCGTCGAGTTTCAGACCACGGCCGGCATGTTCCGGGCCGTCGATGGGGTGTCGCTCAAGGTCGACGAGCGCGAGGTCCTGGCGATCGTCGGCGAATCCGGCTCGGGCAAATCCGTCTCGATGCTCGCGGTGATGGGCCTTCTGCCATGGACCGCGAAGGTGACGGCCGACAAGATGGCCTTCAACGGCCGCGACCTTCTCACGCTGTCCGATTCCGAGCGGCGCAAGATCGTCGGCAAGGACATCGCGATGATCTTCCAGGAGCCGGTGGCAAGCCTCAACCCGTGCTACACGGTCGGCTTTCAGATCGAGGAGGTCCTGCGCTTCCATCTCGGTCTCGGACGCCGGGAGCGGCGCGCCCGCGCCATCGAGCTTCTGACCGCGGTCGGCATTCCCAATCCGGCCGAGCGCCTGAGCTCGTTCCCGCACCAGATGTCCGGCGGCCAGTGCCAGCGCGTGATGATAGCCATGGCCATCGCCTGCAATCCGAAGCTGCTGATCGCCGACGAGCCGACCACCGCGCTCGACGTCACGATCCAGAAGCAGATCCTGGACCTTCTCGTGAAGCTTCAGGCCGAGCATGGGATGGGCATGATCATGATCACCCACAATATGGGCGTGGTCGCAGAGACCGCCGATCGCGTCGTGGTCCAGTACAAGGGCCGCAAGATGGAAGAGGCGGATGTTCTGACGCTGTTCGAGAACCCGCGCAGCAACTACACGAAGGCCCTCCTGGCGGCATTGCCCGACAATGCGACGGGCGACCGCCTGCCTACAATCGCCGATTATTTCAAGGACGGAAGCGAGATCGCCGGAGCGGCCGTATCATGAGTGTTGTTCTCGAAGCCCGGAATATCGTCCGGGATTACCATGTCCCCGGAGGTCTCTTCTCCAAGGGCCGGACCGTCCACGCCGTTAAGGGCGTGAGCTTCACGGTCGAGAAGGGGAAAACCCTCGCCATCGTCGGCGAGAGCGGCTGCGGCAAGTCCACGCTCGCACGCATTCTCACGCTGATCGACCCCGCGACCTCCGGCGATCTTCTCATCCAGGGCAACAAGGTCGACATCGCCAAAGGAGACCTTACGAAGGATCTTCGGCGCGAAGTGCAGATCGTGTTCCAGAATCCTTACGGCTCGCTCAATCCCCGCCAGAAGATCGGCGACGTCCTGGGCGCGCCGCTGGTGATCCACGGCAACGTGCCGGCGTCCGAGCGCCGCGACCGTGCCATGGCGATGCTGAAGAAGGTCGGCCTCGGCGAGGAGCATTACAACCGCTATCCGCACATGTTCTCCGGCGGCCAGCGCCAGCGCATCGCGATTGCCCGCGCCCTCATGCTCAATCCGAGCCTGCTCGTTCTCGACGAGCCGGTTTCAGCCCTCGACCTCTCGGTTCAGGCGCAGGTGTTGAACCTGCTGGCCGATCTCCAGGACGAGTTCAACCTGACCTACGTCTTCATCAGCCACGACCTGTCGGTGGTGCGCTACATCGCCGACGAGGTGATGGTGATGTATTTCGGCGAAGCGGTCGAGTACGGCACCCGCGACGAAGTGTTCTCGAGCCCGAAGCACGACTACACCAAGACGCTTTTCGCCGCGACGCCGCGCGCGGATCCCGCGAGCATCAAGGCGCGTCTGGCCCGCAAGAACGCGGCCTGAGCGGGTCTTCACATCATGCCGGCAACGGCAGCCGCTTGGCTGCCATTGCCTCTTCGACAGCCGGCGCATTGGCCGGCTCCGGCAGATTATCCTCGCCGGTCGCCGTCTTCAGGCACTGCACCACTGCATCCCTTAACGACGAGACGTAGTAATTGGCGCCGAGCGTTGCGCGCATCGCCTCGCTTTTCAGGACAGCGTCTTCAGCCGGCCAGAGCCCCACCAGGGCAGGCGCCTTCGCCTTCTGCTTCAGGCGGCGCAGGAGATAGCGCAGGTGCGCAGGCGTACCGCTGATCTCCAGATAGCTGATGCACACCATCTGCACGCCGGTCATGTCGAGATTGAAGATCTTCCGACGCGACACGGCCGAATGCGGGATGACGCGGGTGCCGAGTCCATGCTTGCTCAAAAGCTGCGCCAGCATCTCCGACGCGGCTTCGTCCAGCGGACCGCGCCCGGCGACGCAGAGGATCGCCCCATCTGCGCGCCAGGCGTCGGGGATGTTGCTGTCCGGCGGCATAGGCTGCTTGATCGCCGGCTCCTTGTTGTCCGGCTTTTCGCTCGCGGGAGACGCAACCGGCTCATCCTTGGTCTCCTGCGGATGCGGCTCCACGTCGCTGTGAGGGCTGAGATCCTGAACCAGAGCCCGGATCACATCCTTGACCTGTTCGAGCTGGCGCTGGGTGAGAACCCCGCGCGTCGCATCGTTGGCCGCGAGCTGAAGACCTTTGAGGGCGACCTCGTCGTAATAGGATGTGAGCGAACGCTCCTTCAGCAGAAGCTCCGCCGAATCCAGAGCCTCGTCCGGGTCTCCGGCGAGCATGCGCTGGTAGAGATTCTCGGCCGGCGTCAAAGCGGGCCTGTCGCCGAGCAGGACATCGAGGAATTCGAGCCTCTCCACATGCCGGCCCAGCACCACGAGGCAGAGGGTCAGGGGCGTGGCGATAAGAAGGCCGACCGGTCCCCAGAGCCAGGTCCAAAAGATGGCCGAGATAACCACCGAGAAGGGTGAGAGGCCCGTGCTCTGTCCATAGACGATCGGCTCGATCACATGGCCCATGAGCGGCTCGCCGATCAGGAACAGCGCCATGGCCATGAGGGCCATGGACCAGCCGGGATCGACGGCGGCGGCCAGGAGGATGGGCGGCAGGGCCGCGAGGAACGAGCCGATATAGGGCACGAAGCGCATGAGCGCGGCGAAGACGCCCCACAGGACCGGGCTCGGCACGCCGATCAGCCACAGCCCGATGCCCGCGACGACGCCGAAGGAGGCGTTCAGGGCAAGCTGGGTCAGGAAGTACCGGCTGAGCCGGCGCGCCGCATCGTCCATGGCGACCGTGGTGCGATGAAGATCACTCGCCCCAAAGAGGCGGATCATCCGGTCGCGCAGGTCTTCCCG
Organism: Microvirga mediterraneensis; assembly: GCF_013520865.1. Taxonomy (NCBI): domain Bacteria; kingdom Pseudomonadati; phylum Pseudomonadota; class Alphaproteobacteria; order Hyphomicrobiales; family Methylobacteriaceae; genus Microvirga; species Microvirga mediterraneensis. The sequence goes on along the minus strand of NZ_JACDXJ010000001.1, from coordinate 1,143,323 downwards.
CTGCATGAGGATGAAGACGAGCACCACGAACACGATGCCCATGGTGGCGAGCGGCCCGAGTACCGGCAGCAGCACGTCGCGGGCCATCTGGAACGGCGTCGGTTCAGGCTCGTGGACTTCGACCGGCAGCGGGCCGGAAGGCTCTGCCGGCGTGGATGCCGGCGGCGCCGATGCGGCAGGCCTCGCGGGGGCCTGTTCCGGCGGCGGCTCCGCAACGGCCCGGTCGAAGCGGCGGCCGAAATCCTTCAGGAGGCTCGGCAGCTTTCCGAGCGTTCCCTCACGAAGGGAGCCGACCTTCGTTTCGATGGTGGTCTGATAGCGCGGCAGGTCGCTCGCTAGGCCGGCCAGCTGGAAACCAATGACCGCCCCGAGAGATACGATGATCCCGACGGCGACCAGCACGGCCACAATGACCGACGGAACCCGGCCGAAGCGCCACCGGCGCAGCACTTCGACAAAGGGAGCCAGCACGAAGGCCAGCAGGATCGCCATCACGACGGGCAGGAAGACTTCCCGGCCCACATAGAGGCCCGCGAGCACCACGACCCCGACGGCCAGGGTCATGAGCCCGGAGAGCCCAGGAACCGCAGGAGGCTCGATCTCCGTCTCCGAAGGAGGCAAGGTGGGAGGGCCAGGACGCATGTGAGGGATCTCTGCTGGGCCGCGAGACACTCTCGCCGACCTGCAAACAACGTCTTCGACGGCCAAACGATCCTTGAGCGTGGCAACAAGGCTCTTCCGCCCGGAAAAGCTGGGACCTTTTGCCATCTCCATGCGCGGAAATCCGCTCCCATCTCATGAAAATCCCTGAGACTTTTGCCCTTCCGTTCCAACCTCCATGCCCTTCACCAGACGCAATCTTCTGATCGGAGCAGCCCTGGCTGCCTCGTCGACCGCTCATGCCCAACAGGACAAGCCGAACGCGATGCCCGTCACGACCCAACGAAACAGCTTCAAAAGTGGAGGCAAGGCCATTGCCGTCGAGACCTTCCAGGCGGCTGGCTCCCAGCCTCGCCCGGCGGTCCTGATGCTGCACGGTGCGGACGGCCTGAGCTACAACACACAATATCGCGAGGGCGCCCGCAACGTAGCGGCCGCCGGGTACCAGGTTCACCTCGTCCACTATCTCGACCGCACCGGCGAGAAGCGAGCTTCCTTCGGCACCCTTTTCCAGAACTTCATGCCGTGGATGGGCACCGTCCAGGATGCGCTCGCCTTCGCATCGAACCACCCGGGAGCCGACCCGCATCGCATCGGCATCATCGGCATCTCCCTCGGGGCGGCTTTGGGGCTCGCCGTCGCGAGCTCGGACGTCCGTGTGAAAGCGCTGGTGAATTATTTCGGACCGCTGCCGCAGGGTGCGATCGCCACCACGTCCAACCTGCCGCCGACCCTGGTCCTGCACGGCTCGGTCGATCCCATCGTGCCGGTGTCGAACGCCTATGCGATCGAGGCGCTGCTGCGCCAGCAGAACGTGCCGCATGAGATCAAGGTTTACCCCGGCCAGGGCCACGGCTTCAGGGGGAAGGCGGAAGACGATGCCTCCGCCCGATCCCTCGCCTTCCTGCAGCGATATCTGGCCAGCGTGGACGCCTCGTCGGGGGCGAGGGCCCTTCCCGTCGGCGGGTGAGATGATTAAAACTTGCAACTCGACGATCATCAGGCAGGAGCGATCATGACGGTTTCAGACGCGGCTCACGCAGGCAATCCCCTTCTCACGCCGTGGGAAACCCCGTTCGGACTTCCGCCCTTCGAGGCCATCGCGCCGGAGCATTACAAGCCTGCCTTCGACGCGGCGCTGACCGAGCAGCAGAAACAGATCGCGGCCATTGCCGAGAGCGCCGCGGAGCCGAGCTTCGCGAACACCATCGAAGCACTGGAGAGAAGCGGTCAGGCGCTGAAGAAAGTCGGCGGCGTGTTCTTCAACCTGGCGGGCTCGCACACCAACGATGCGATCCAGGCGGTGGAGCGCGAGATGGCGCCGATCCTCGCCAAGCATCGCAACAGCATCTTCATGAATGAGGCACTCTACCGGCGCGTGGCGGCTCTCTACGAGAAGCGCGACACCCTCGGCCTGACACCCGAGCAGGCCCGCGTCCTCGACCGCTATCACACCATTTTCGTGCGCGCCGGCGCCAAGCTCGGACCGGACGAGAAGAAGCGCCTTGCCGCCATCACCGAACGGCTGGCGAGCCTCGGCACGCAGTTCTCGCAGAACGTGCTGGCGGACGAGAAATCCTATCAGCTTGTTCTCGACGGCGAGGCGGATCTCGAGGGTCTTCCCTCTTTCCTGCGCGAAGCGGCCGCACAGGCCGCCGAGGAGCGCGGCCTGCCTGGCAAGCATGTGATCACCCTCTCCCGCTCCAGCATCGAACCCTTCCTGCAGTTCTCCAAGCGTCGCGACCTGCGCGAGCAGGCCTTCAAAGCCTGGGCGGCGCGCGGGGACAACGGCAACGCGACCGACAACAAGGCCATCATCGCCGAGACGGCGGCCCTGCGGGCGGAGCGCGCCAAACTTCTCGGCTACGAGACCTTCGCCGATTTCAAGCTCGCCGACACCATGGCCAAGACGCCAGACAACGTGCAGAAGCTCCTGAGCGACGTCTGGACGCCGGCCATCGCCCGCGCCAGGGAGGAGCGGGACGACCTGCAGGCTCAAGCCCAGTCCATCGGCGACAACATCGTCATCGAGCCCTGGGACTGGCGCTATTATGCCGATCAAGTCCGCATGACGCGTCACAATCTCGATGAGGCGACCATCAAGCCGTACTTCCAGCTCGACCGGATCATCGAGGCTGCATTCGAGGCGGCCAACCGGCTCTTCGGCCTCAGCTTCAAGGAGCTGAAGGATTTCCCGCGCTATCACCCCGATATCCGCGCCTGGCAGGTGGCGGATGCGGACGGCAACACTGTCGGCACCTTCATCGGCGACTATTTCGCGCGCTCCTCCAAACGCAGCGGCGCATGGATGAGCGCCTTCCGGTCACAGGAAAAACTCACCGGCGACGTTCGGCCGATCATCGTCAACGTGATGAATTTCGCCAAGGGGGCCGCGGGAGAACCGTCGCTCCTGAGCTTCGACGATGCGCGAACCCTGTTCCACGAGTTCGGCCATGGCCTGCACGGCCTGCTCTCGAACGTGACCTATCCGCTGCTCGCGGGCACGGCCGTGTCGACCGATTTCGTGGAGTTGCCGTCGCAGCTCTACGAGCACTGGCTGTCGCAGCCGGACATCCTGCGTCGCTACGCGACCCATTACCGGACCGGCGAGCCGATACCGGAAGAGCTGCTCACCCGCCTGATGGCTGCGCGCAACTTCAACCAGGGCTTCGCGACGGTCGAATACCTGTCCTCCGCCTTCGTCGACCTGGAACTCCATCGCCGCAAGGATCTGAGCAATCTCGACGCATCAGCCTTCGAGGCACAGATTCTGGAAAAGATCGGTATGCCGCGCGAGATCATCATGCGCCACCGCACACCGCATTTCACGCATGTGTTTTCAGGCGACGGCTACTCGTCGGGTTATTACAGCTATCTCTGGTCGGAGGTGCTGGACGCGGATGCCTTTACGGCCTTCGAGGAAACGGGCGACGCCTTCAACAAGGACATGGCGGGCAAGCTGAAGCGTTTCATCTATTCCGCCGGCAACCTGCGCGATCCCGCCGAAGCCTATACGGCGTTTCGTGGGCGCCTGCCCACGGCGGACGCGCTTCTCGCCAAGCGTGGCTTGGCGCCTGTGGTCGAAGATGCGTGAGGGTTGGCAGATTGGGGGCCGCGAAAGCGGCCCTTCACGCCGTACCGGTCGCAAACTCCCTGGACCTCTTGAGCGCGTAGAAGCGAATCTTGACGATTCGCGACGTGTCTTTCGGAGGGGTCTCGGGCGCGGGCATGGGACGCAAGACGCTCTTCAGGAAAGCCGCTCCCTTCGGATCGATCTCCAGGGCTTTCGCATCGAGCACCGGCATGGGGACTGTCCCTTCTTGGTTCGTGTTTGTCCGGGAACGCAACGCCTACAAAGAAGAACAGTCTTACACCGACAAAAGTTCCCTCGATCAGCGGGAGAACCTGAGCTCGCTGACCTGTCGGGAAACCTGCCCGGGCGGCAGGATAGACGATGGAAAATGGGCATTATTGGGGCTGTCGGGAAAACGCTGCGGCTCCAGGCAAAGTCCGCCGTGACGCCCGTACCGGGCACCTCCCAGCCCTTCGACGGGCATATCGATCAGGTGGCCGTCATAAAACTGGACGCCGGGCTCCGTGGTCCAGAGCTCCATCGAAAGACCATTCCGGCGCGACGCCAGCGTGGCAGCATGGCGCAGCTCGCCATAGGGCCCGCGCAGGACATAGTTGATGTCGTAGAGCGTATGCGCCGGGCCATGGATCGTCCGCGCCGTCGTGAAATCGTAGTCGGTGCCAGTAACCGCCGTGATCTCGCCCGTCGGGATGAGGTCGGGCCGGGTCGGGGTGATGTAATCGCCGGCGATGGTCAGCTCGTGCGAGGAGATGTCGGGGCTGCCGTCGAGGTTGAAATAGCCGTGGGTGGTCAGATTCACCGGCGTCGGCTCATCGCTCGTCGCGTCGAGTTCGATCCGCAGGCGCGATGACGGCAGGAGCGTGTAGGTGCAGGTCGCCGCGAGGCGCCCCGGATAGCCCATGTCGCCGTCTTCCGACACGAGGCTCAGGGTCACGCTGGAGGGCTGATGGTCGACGATGCTCCAGATCCGCGAGCCGAAGCCCTTGGTTCCGCCGTGAAGCTGGTTCTCGCCCTCGTTGGCATCGAGCTGGTAGGTCCTGCCATTCAGGTTGAAACGTGCCCTGCCAATCCGGTTGCCGTATCGCCCGACGATGGCGCCGAAGTAGGGAGAATGGGCGACGTAGTCCTCGATGGAGTTGAGCCCCAGCACGACCCGCTGGGAACCGCCCGCCACCGGCACGGACAGGTCCCGCACCACAGCGCCCCAGGTGAGGACCTTCGCGTCCATGCCGTCGGGCCCCTGCAGCGAGACCTGCAGCACGTCCTGCCCGTCGAGGGTGCCGAAACGCTCGATGGTCATGGTTCCTTACCCCTCGAAAATATGGGCCCGCAGCCCCCGGATGCCGCCGGTCTCGACCTTGAAGAGATGGCCCGCCATGGGGTCGATGTGAGGATCGTGGCCAATGGCCGCCGTGGTGATGTAGAGCGTGGTGAGGTCGGGACCGCCGAAGGCGCATTTCGTCACCTGGGCCGTGTGAACGGGCACGATGCGCTCCACGGAACCGTCCGGGGCGAACCGGGTGATGCGCGAGGCTCCCCAGTGGCAGACCCAGACATAGCCCTCCGCATCGACCGCCATGCCGTCCGGGTGGGCCCACCCCTCCGCGAAGCGGACGAAGGGGCGCGGCTCGCCGATCCGGCCGCCTTGGGCGTCGAGGACGTAGACCGTGCCGTCGATCGTATCGGTCGCATAGAGCCGCCGCCCGTCCGGGCTGAAGGCCGGGCCGTTGGTCACGATGATGCCGGAATGGAACTGGGTCAGCTCCTTCCCGTCCCAGCGCCAGAAGGCCCCGGAACCTTCCTTCTCCTCGTCGTCCATGGTGCCGAAATAGACGGCGCCGTCCGGCCCCACATGGCCGTCGTTGATCCGGTTGTTCGGCTTGTCCCTGTCGGGCGACACGATGGGCTGCACCTCGCCGGTCCTGAGATTGAACCGGGCGAGGCCCGACTTGAAGCCGGCGATGACCACATCCTGGTCGGGCGTCAGGGCGATGAAACCGACCCGTTCGGGCGCATCGACCCTGTAATGCTCCTTGGTGTCCGGATGGTACCGCCAGACGCCCGGGTTCTTGATGTCGACCCAGAACAGGGTGTCGGACCGGTGGTCCCAGACAGGCCCCTCGCCGAGGATACAGGCGCTCGCCACCGCCACATGGGGTGTTTCCGGATGCACGGCTGGATGTGTCATGTGTCTTCCCCTCGGGAGATAACCAGTGCGCTTTCCCGCTCCTGCCGGTAACTCCGGCCGGGCGCGATGGGTCCCGCTACGCCGACGCGCTCCGGGCGATTCGATCCGCGAGCGCTACGAGGCTCAGGTCGGACCCGGCGGGTCCCATGATCGACAGCCCCAGCGGCGCTCCGGACCGGGAGGCGAGCGGGATCGACACCTGGGGCAGGCCCGACAGAACCGACAGGCAGAGCAGGTTGAGGGCGTTGTTGCGGTAATCGTTCAGGGACTCGTCGCTCTCCGAAAGGAGCGGCGCAATGTCCGGCATGGACGGCAGGATCAGGACCGCGCCATCGGCGAGAAGCGCGCTGAACCGCTTGCGGAAAGCCGCCCTTATCACCTGGGCCTCCGCGACCTGGGCATCGGTCACCGCCTTCGAGAACTCGAACCGGTCGGCCACGCCGGGGCCGAGCGGCGGGTGGTAGCGCTCGATCATCGGCCCGTCGACAGTCCAGGCCTCCCGGCTCTGGATGTAGCGCATGGCCCAATAGAGCGCCGTGAAACCCTCCGGCGCCACGTCGACCGGCTCGGGACGACCGAGCACGGCCTCCGCCCGGCTCAGGGCCGGAGCGAGCACGGCCCGCACCTCCCGCTTGAGCAGGCCGAACGCATCCTGCGCCAGGATCACCCGGGGGCTCTGCGGCAGGGGAGCGCTGTCCGGGCCGAGCAGGACCTCGCCGACGCGCAGGAAGGTGGCTCCGTCGCGGGTGAAGTACCCGCAGGTGTCGAAGGAGGGCGCCAGGTCGTGGCAGCCTTCGAGGCTCACCCGGCCGTGGGTCGGACGGATGCCGAAGAGCCCGCAATGGCTGGCCGGCGCCCGGACGGACCCGCCCGTATCGGTGCCGAGGGCGAAATCGCACGATCCGTTGGAAACGGCCGCCGCCGAGCCCGAGGACGAGCCGCCGGGAATGCGGTCGGGCGCGCCGCCGTTCACCGGGGTGCCGAAATGGGCGTTCTTGCCGCTCATGGAGAAGGCCAGTTCGTCGGTGATCGTCTTGCCGACGAGCCGTGCTCCTGCGTCGAGAAGCTTCTGGACCGTCGGTGCCGTCCGGGTCTTGATGCCGGACATGGCCAGCATGTGGGGCGCCCCCGCGCTGGTCGGATAGCCAGCCACGTCGAACAGGTCCTTGGCCGCGAAGGTCAGGCCCGAGAGCGGGCCGCTCGGGGCATGAGGGACTGGAACGGCCGGGTAAGGCATGAAGGCACGGGCGGGGTCACGGTCGAGGAACATGGGTCCTGTCGGGGCTCTGAGGAACGAAGGCGGCAAATGTGTCATTGCCTCCGTGCTTCGAGCAAGACAGGAATTCGCCAAGCTCGGCAGTTTGGGCTTTCATCAAACCTGGAATGGCCCTAAATCCAGGCGGTCCCTCGATTGCAAGGAACGCGCTATGGCGAAGATTTCAACGATCCGCTGGCTGGCTCTCGGAGCAGCGCTTGCGCTCGGAGCGCCATCGCTTCACGCGCAGCAGGCCCCGATCAAGATCGGCGAGCTGAATTCCTACGCCCGGCAGGCGGCCTTCACCGTGCCTTACCGGAATGGCTGGCAGCTGGCCCTCGACGAGATCAACGCCAAGGGCGGGGTGCTCGGCCGCAAGATCGAGATCGTCTCCCGCGAGGACGGCGCCACCACGGGCGACGCCACCCGGGTGGCCGACGAGCTGGTGAGCCGCGAGGGCGTCTCGCTGCTCTTCGGCTCGTTCCTGTCGAATGTGGGCGTGGCCATGGCGGATTTCGCCAACCAGAAGAAGATCGTCTACATCGCCGCCGAGCCCCTGACCGACGCCATCACCATGGCGCAGGGCAACCGCTACACCTTCCGCATCCGGCCCAACAACACCATGCAGGTCGGCATGCTGGTCGATCAGGCCAAAGCCTCGGGCGCGAAGCGCTGGGCCATCGTTGCGCCCAATTACGAATACGGCCAATCGGCCGCGCAGGCCTTCAAGCGCCTGATCCAGGAGCGCGTGCCCGGCGCCGAGATCGTCGCCGAGCAATACCCGGCCCTCGGCAAGATCGAGGCCGGCGCCACCGTGTCGGCCCTCGAACAGGCCAAGCCCGACGGCATCTTCAACGTGCTCTTCGGCCCCGACCTCACGCAGTTCGTGCGTGAGGGCAACACGCGCGGCCTCTTCCAAGGCGCGACGGTGCTCTCTCTCCTCACCGGCGAGCCCGAATGGCTCCTGCCGCTGAAGGACGAGGTGCCGGAGGGTTGGACCGTGACGGGCTATCCCTGGGATCAGATCACCGAGCCCAAGCACAAGGCCTTCGTGGACGCCTACCGGGCCAAGTTCAACGACACGCCGCGTCTCGGCTCGCTGCTGGGCTACATGGTCGTCTACATGATCCGCGACACCCTCGAGCGCGCGGGCTCGGCGGACACGGAAGCCGTCATCAAGGCGCTCGAGGATGCGAAGTTCGACACTGTCATCGGCCCCGTCACTATGCGCGGCATCGACAACCAGTCCACCATGGGCGCCTGGGTCGGCAGGCTCGCGCTCGAGGGCGCCACGGGCGGCATGACGGACTGGACCTACAAGGACGGCACGTCGTTCATGCCGACCGAGGCCGAGGTGAAGGCGGTGCGGAAGGATTAGTCTTTGGGTGCGCGACGCGCACGTACCCTCCCCTTGAGGGGGAGGGTCGGCGCTTCAGCGCCGGGGTGGGGTGGTACCGCGACAGAAAACGACCATGGCCGATATCAGCCGCTTCAGACGTGAAAGAGCAAAGCAGCTTCGCTCGAATGCCACCGAGCCGGAGCAGCGCCTTTGGCGCGCTCTGAAAGCTATTCCCGTCCACGGCAGTCACTTCCGACGCCAAGTGCCCATCGGGCCTTATGTTGTCGATTTCGCGTGCCTGAAGGCGCGCCTCGTCCTCGAACTTGATGGCGGTCATCATTCGCAGGACGATGTTGCCGCGAAAGATGCGGCTAGAACGCAATGGCTTGAGAAAGAAGGCTATCGTGTCGTTCGGTTCTGGAATGTTGAGCTGTTCGAGAATTTGAACGGTGTTCTCGACACCATATACGCCGCCTTGTACGGCTCACTTCAATCGGAATCGCTAGCGCTTCCCACCCCACCCCGGCCTGACGGCCGACCCTCCCCCTCTAGGGGAGGATAAATAGTGGATCCCTCATTCCTGGCCGTTCAGGCCCTCAGCGGCCTCTCCAGCGCATCGTCGCTGTTCATCACGGCCTGCGGGCTGACCATCGTGTTCGGGGTCACGCGGATCGTGAACTTCGCGCACGGCTCGCTCTACATGATCGGCGCCTATACGGCCGCGACCCTGGTGCCGCGCCTGCTCGAACTCTCCTTCGGGCCCGTCTCGTTCTGGGCCGGCATCCTGGCCTCGGCGCTGATCGTCGGGCTCATCGGCGTCCTCATCGAGGTGCTGCTCCTGCGCCGCATCTACGGCGCGCCGGAACTGTTTCAGCTGCTCGCCACGTTCGGTGTCGTGCTCGTGGTGCAGGATCTCGTGGTGCAGGTGTTCGGACCGGAGGACATTCTCGGGCCCCGGGCCCCGGGATTGCGCGCGCCCGTCGACATTCTCGGACGGCGCTTTCCGTCCTACGAGCTCGTGCTGATCGCGGCCGGGCCCATCGTGCTGGGGCTCGTGTGGCTTCTCCTGCGCAGGACCCGCTTCGGCATGCTGGTGCGCGCGGCCACGCAGGACCGGGACATGGTGGCGTCGCTCGGCGTCAATCAGGCGATGCTCTTCACCGGCACGCTCTTTCTCGGCGCTTTCCTCGCCGGGCTCGGCGGCGCGCTCCAGATCCCGCGCGTGTCCGCCAATACCGGCATGGACCTCTCCATCATCGCGGAGGCCTTCGTGGTCACGGTGGTCGGCGGCATGGGCAGCGTGCCAGGCGCTTTCCTCGCGGCCCTCGTCATCGGACAATTGCAGGCCTTCGGCATCCTGATCTTTCCGAAGAGCACCCTCGTGGTGGTGTTCCTGCTCATGGCCGTGGTGCTGGCGATCAGGCCCTACGGCTTCTTCGGGCGCGCCGAAATCATCGGCGCGACCCACGCGGTGGGGATCGCCAGCCGCAAGCCGCTGCCGGGCCGACATTTCATCCTGCTGGCCATCACCGCCCTTCTCGCCTGCTTCCCGCTCGTGGCCGACGCCTATCTGCTCAAGGTCGCGGCCGAGATCCTGATCTTCGCGCTGTTCGCCTTCAGCCTGCAGCTTCTCATCGGGGTCGGCGGTCTCGTGAGTTTCGGCCATGCGGCCTTCTTCGGCCTCGGCGCGTACGGATCGGCCCTGGCGGTCAAATGGTTCGGCGCGTCCATGGAGGCGGCCCTTCCCCTCGGGCTAGCGCTCGCCGCCCTGGGAGCGGCGCTGATCGGCGCGTTCGTGGTGCGTCTGTCCGGCATCTACCTCGCCATGATGACGCTCGCGGCGGCCCAGATCATCTATGCGGTCGCCTTCCAATGGGTCGACGTGACCGGCGGCGACAACGGCATCGTCGGCGTGTGGCCGTCGACCTGGGCGTCCGGCCCTGTCGCCTATTATCTTCTGACCGCCGCGCTCACGCTCATGGCGGTGCTGCTCTTGATGCGCATCATCGACGCGCCCTTCGGTTATGCCCTGCGCGCGGCCCGCGACTCGGAAGCCCGCGCCGAAGCCATCGGCCTGACGATCCGTCCGCACCGCTGGCTCGCCTTCATCCTGTCCGGCGCGGCGGCGGGGCTCGCGGGCGGGCTCTATGCCTTCTCCCGCGGCTCGGTGGATCCGAGCCTGCTCGGCATCTCCACCTCGGTCGACGCGCTCACCATGCTGCTCCTCGGCGGCATCCAGACGGTGGCGGGGCCGCTCGTCGGCGCCGCCACCCTGCATTTCCTGCGCGACTTCGTCATGCCGCTCACGGCGCATTGGCGCCTGATGCTGGGCCTGATCATCATCGCCATGGTGCTGATCTTCCCGCGCGGCCTCGCCGGCACGGTCCAGCACTGGCGCGAGGAGCGGGCATGACGCTTCTTTTCGTGAAAGACCTGCAGAAATCCTTCGGCGGCGTGGTGGCGGCCCGCAGCGTCACGTTCAGCGTCGAGCGAGGCGAGATGCTCGCCATCATCGGGCCCAACGGCGCAGGCAAGTCCACCGTGTTCAACATGGTCGGCGGCCAGCTGCGGCCCGATCATGGCGAGGTCCGACTCGACGGACAGGAGATCACCCACGCGGCACCGCAGAAGCGGTTTCGCCGCGGCGTGGGACGCACCTTCCAGGTGGCCCAGACCTTCGCCTCGATGAATGCCGCCGAGAACGTGCAGATGGCGCTGATCAGCTGCCATCGGCGAAGCCTCGGCCTCTGGGCTCCAGCCCGGGAACGGTATCGCGAGAAGGCGGTCGAGCTGCTCGCCCAGGTGGGCATGGCGGAGGCGGCGGACATTCCCTGCTCGGCGCTCGCCTATGGCGACGTGAAGCGCGTGGAACTCGCCATCGCGCTCGCCGGGGAGCCCAAGCTCCTCCTCATGGACGAGCCTACGGCCGGGATGGCTCCCCGCGAGCGGGCCGACCTGATGGACCTCACGGCCACCATCGCGGCCTCGCGGCGGATCGGGGTTCTCTTCACCGAGCACGACATGGACGTGGTCTTCGGCCATGCGGACCGGGTCCTCGTGCTCCTGCGCGGCCAGATCATCGCCGCCGGGACGCCCGACGAGATCCGTCGGGACGCGCAGGTGAGACGCGCCTATCTCGGCGACGAGCATGCCCTGGAGCGGCCGAAAGGACCGGGTCCTGCATGAGACGCGAAGCGCTCCTCGACATCCGGAACCTCGATGCCTTCTACGGCCGGGCGCAGGTGCTGTTCGGCCTGTCGCTCCATCTCTACCCGGGCGAGGTGGTGGCGCTGATCGGCCGCAACGGTGCCGGCAAGACCACGACCCTGAAGGCCATCATGGGGCTGATCTCGGCCACGGCCACTCATGCCACCTTCAAGGGGCATTCCCTGGGCAGGCTCCCCACCTACAGGATCGCCCGCCTGGGGCTCGGCTACGTGCCGGAAGACCGGCGCATCTTCACCGACCTCACCGTCGAGGAGAACCTGGAAACGGGACGCCGCCCGGCCGGGGACGGTCGCCAGCCCTGGACGCCGGAGCGGCTGTTCAGGCTCTTTCCCAACCTGGCCGAGATGCGCGGGCGGCGGGGCAGCCAGATGTCGGGGGGCGAGCAGCAGATGCTCTCCATCGCCCGGACCCTCATGGGCAACCCGGACGCGATCCTGCTCGACGAGCCGTCCGAGGGCATCGCCCCCGTCATCGTCCAGATGATGGCCGAGGCGATCCGGGCCATGAAGGCCGAAGGGGTGGCCGTGCTCCTCTCCGAGCAGAACTGGGCCTTCGCGTCCGGCATCAGCGACCGGGCCTGCGTCATCGAGCGGGGCGAGATCCGCTTCCAGGGCACCATGGCCGAGCTGATGGCCGACACGGCGCTGCGGGCGGAAACCCTCGGGGTTTAGTGCCCTAAACCGTTGACGGACCGGGCCGAAAGGACGATATCAGCCCCTCCGGCGCAACCCCTCCGCGCCTCACCCCAGAATGCACGACATAAGGATTTCCCGCTTCATGGGCGTCATCCATGTGACCGACCGGGCCGGCCAGCGCCACACCCTCGAGGCCATCGAGGGCTGGCGGGTGATGGAGATCATCCGCGACTGGGGCCTGCCCATCGAGGGCCTGTGCGGCGGCGCCTGCGAATGCGCGACCTGCCACGTCTTCGTCGCCGAGGAATGGCTGGACAAGCTCTATCCTCCGACGGAAGAGGAGGAGGACCAGCTGGACACCGTGATCACGCGGCCCAATTCCCGCCTGTCCTGCCAGATCCTCTGGACCCCCGAACTCGACGGCCTGGAGGTCACCCTGGCGCCGACCGGGGCCTGACCGTCACCCTGCCCTATTGATTAGACTGAGAGACCATGTTTCCAGAAGGTCTCTCGAAGGAGCCTGTTCATGACCGACCATATCGAAACGGACGTCGTCATCATCGGTGCCGGGCCCGTGGGCCTGTTCGCCGTGTTCGAACTAGGCCTCCTCGACATCAAATGCCATCTCATCGACATCCTGCCGAAGGTGGGCGGCCAATGCGCCGAGCTCTATCCGGAAAAGCCGATCTACGACATTCCGGGCTTTCCGATGGTGACCGGCCAGGGCCTCGTCGACAACCTGATGGCGCAGATCGAGCCCTTCCATCCGACCTTCCACCTCAACGAGATGGTAGAGAGCCTGGAATCCATCGGCACGCCGGAAGCGCCCCTGTTCCGGGTCAAGACCTCCGAGAACGGCACCACCTTCACCTGCAAGGCGGTGATCATCGCGGCCGGCGGCGGCTCGTTCCAGCCCAAGAAGCCGCCGATCGACAACATCGAGGCCTATGAGGGCACCGGCGTGTACTACGCCGTGCGCAAGATGGAGATGTTCCGGGGCAAGAAGGTGCTCATCGTCGGCGGCGGCGATTCCGCCCTCGACTGGACGGTGAACCTGCAGCCCATCGCCAAGCGCCTGACCCTGCTCCACCGCCGCGACGCCTTCCGGGCCGCGCCCCACACGGTGGAGAAGATGCGCTCGCTGGTCGCCTCCGGCGACATGGACCTGCATCTCGGCCAGGTCACCTCCCTCAAGGGCGAGGCGCCGGTTCTCGAAGGCGCGGTAATCCGCAAGGACGACGGCTCGGAGTTCACGGTCGATTGTGACGTGATGCTGCCCTTCTTCGGGCTGACCATGAAGCTCGGCCCCATCGCCGATTGGGGCCTGAACCTGCATGAGAACGTGATCCCGGTCGATACGGAGAAGTTCGAGACCAACGTGCCCGGCATCTTCGCCATCGGCGACATCAACACCTATCCGGGCAAGCTGAAGCTCATCCTATCCGGCTTCCACGAGGGCGCGCTCGCGGCCCAGAAGGTGCACCGCTACGTCTATCCCGAGAAGAGGCTCCTGTTCCAATACACGACCTCCTCCACGAGCCTCCAGAAGAAGCTCGGCGTGGCCGCCTGAGGGCGTTTCGCAAACTCTCCACGTCATGGCCGGCCTTGTGCCGGCCATCCGCTTTCGGGAAGCGCCGCGCCTTTCCCCCTTGCGAAGCGATCCCGTTCCTGAAACTCTCGGTCCCATGACGAACGCGACAGATCTCACCCTCGGCCGCCGCGTGATGGCGATGATCGAGGAGCTGGCCCAGTATACGGACGAACCCGGCCGGATCACCCGCCTCTATCTCTCCGACGCCCATCGCAGAGCCGCCGACGCCACGCTGCGCCTGATGCGGCAGGCAGGGCTGAACGCCCATATCGACGCGCTCGGCTCCGTCGTCGGGCGCATCGAGGGCGCCGATCCGCATGCCCCCGCGCTCCTCATCGGCTCGCATATCGATTCCGTCGTCGATGCGGGCCGCTATGACGGCAATCTCGGCGTGGTGCTCGGTATCGCCGTAGTGGAGGCACTGAAACAGCAGGGCATCAAGCTCGCCTGCCCCATCGAGGTCGTGGCGTTCGGCGACGAGGAGAACGTGCGCTTCCCGACGAATCTCTCCACGTCCCAGGCCCTGGCCGGCCGCTTCGATCCGGCCTGGCTCGACGGCCGGGATCAGGACGGAACCACGTTGCGCGATGCGCTGATCCGCTTCGGCGGCGATCCGGATGCTGGCGCCTCCTTGGCGCGCGACCCGGCGCGCTATCGCGGCTATCTCGAAGTGCATATCGAGCAGGGCCCGCAGCTCGAGGCCAAGAACCTGCCCGTCGGCATCGTGTCCGCCATCAACGGCATCACCCGTGCCCGCGCCCACGTGATCGGCGAGGCGGGCCATGCGGGAACCGTGCCGATGAATATGCGCCGCGATGCGCTCGCGGCCGTGGCCGAGATGATCGGTATCGTGGAGCGCGCAGGCTCCACGCGCACCGACACGGTGGCGACGGTGGGCGTGGCACAGGTGCAGCCCGGCGCGATCAACGTCATTCCCGCGCGGGTCGATTTCACCCTCGATGCCCGCTCCCCGGACGATGCGGTGCGCCTAGCCATGGTCGAGGACATCGTGACCGAATGCCGGGCTGCCGCCCAGAGGCGCGATGTGGACTTCACCATTGAGCCGTTCATGGAATCCCCCGCCACGCCGATGGACAAGACTTTGATCGCACAGCTCGAACGAGCCGTGAGAAGCCTCGGCATCGAGCCGCTGCATCTGTCCTCCGGCGCGGGCCACGATGCGGTCGCGATGGCCAATCTCTGCCCCTCGGCCATGCTCTTCGTGCGCTGCAAGGGAGGCATCAGCCACAACCCGGCGGAATCGATCACGGTCGAGGATGCGGACGTGGCGGCGCGCGTGCTGATCGATGCCGTCAAACGGATCTCGGCGTGAGCGCCCTATGATGACCCGGTTGCCCACGATCACGTTCGTTGACGATGCCTCCGCGCTCCAGCCCGTCGTTCTGCAGGGAGTTCGGGGGTTCAACAAAACTCTCTTCCCCGGTCATCCATCCGGCCGGGATCTTTCCATCGCCATCTGCGATCCCGACAGCGATGAGCCGGTCGGGGGCCTCTGCGGCCGCATGAATGGCGGCTGGCTTGCCATCGAGCTTCTCTTCGTACCCGAGGCCTTCCGCGGCATGGGGCTTGCGACGCGGCTGATCGCGATGGCCGAGGAAGAGGCGCGCAACAAAGGCTGTCATTCGGCCTGGATCGACACGCTCAATCCCAAGGCGCTCACGCTCTATCGGCGCTTGGGATACGAGGTCTTCGGCGAGTTGAAGGATTATCCCGTCGGTAGCAGCCGCTTCTTCCTGCAGAAGAAGCTCGGGCCCGTCGCCTGAACCGCCTTGAAGCATCGGATGGAAATCCGAACGCAGGTCCGATGCTTCAATTTTTCGAATTCCCGCATCTTTTTACGCAAAACCGGTTTCCACTTTTGCGCTCGATGCTCTGGTCTTTGCATCTTTCCACGCAAAACCGGTTCCCACTTTTGCGCTCGATGCTTTATCTACGCCATTCCTCCGCGAGCACGGCCCAGCGCTCGTGGTCGCGCCATTCGCCGCCGATCTTGAGATAGCGCGGCGAGTAGCCTTCCTGGCGGAAACCGAGACGCTTGACCAGAGCGCGGGACGGCTCGTTGCCCGGCTGGATATTGGCCTCGATGCGGTGCAGCCCGAGTTCATCGAAGGCATGCGATACCACGAGACTCACCGCTTCGCTCATCAGCCCGCGCCCGGCCATGCCGGCCATGCCGTAATAGCCCATATAGGCGCTCTGGAAGAAGCCGCGCACGATCTCGCTCAGGTTGACGATGCCGACGATCCTGCCGGTCTCCCGCTCACGGGCGATGAACCCGATGGAGCGGTCGCCGTCGCAGCGGGCGAGATAGCCCTGGAAGCTCGCATGGTCGCGGAAGGGCGAGACCCAGGGCTCGTGCAGATCAATGCTGGCGAGATTGGCGGCGATCAGCTCGGTGGCGTCCGAGGCGTGAACGAGACGAATCACAACCCGTGGCAACATGAAGTTCATCCCATCTTCAGGAACCATGGCATAGACATGCCGTTGTCGTCAGCCCCTCCTCACAACATAAGGAATGGACCATGCGAGCCATCATTCTCCCCGCATTCGCCCTTGCCCTCGGCGCAGGTTTCTTCGCCGCACCGCAAGAAGCCCAGGCCCGCTTCGGCGCCGAGCAGCTGCAGGCGCCAAGCCTTGTGGACGATGTCGCCTGCGTGACGCGGCGCGTGCGGACCGTGCGCCCGAACGGCAGCGTGGTCTATCGCACCGTGCGGGATTGCGGCGTACGGCCGGGCTGGAACCGCCGTGTGGAACGCTGCCGCATCGTGCGCGAACGCGTGGTGCGTCCCAACGGCCGCGTGGTGTATCGCGACATCCGCCGCTGCCGCTAATCGAGCTTAGCCAAAAGAAAGGGCCCGGGATGACCGGGCCCTTTTTCATTCCAGCTCGCCGATGGCGCTCTCGACGGCCTCGACCACGGCACCCGAGCGCACGAGGTCGAGAGCCTGCCGCATTTCCGCCGCGTACCAGCGGTCGCCGTCGAGCGCCGGCGGGATAAGGTTGCGGATCGCGTCGATTGCGGCGCGTGAGCCCTTGCCCAGCGGATGATCCTTGGCAAGCGGCTCCACGAGGGTGAGCGCCTGCGCGGCCATCAGCAATTCCCCGGCCACGATCTGCTCCACGTTCTCGACCACCATGCGGGCCTTGCGCCCGCACCAGGTGGAGTTGGAAACGTGGTCCTCGGCATTGGATTTACCGGGAATGGAATCGACGGATCCCGGCGTCGCAAGCCCGCGGTTCTCCATGACCAGCGCCGACATGGAGCACTGTACCGTGGCAAAGCCCGTGTTGAGGCCGCGCTTGCCGGCCAGCAGGTTGCGAGGCAGCCCGTAGGACATGGTGGGATCGATGAGGCGCGCGAGGCGGCGCTCAGAAATCGCCCCGAGATCCGCCATGGCGATGGCGAGAAAGTCCATGGCCTGCGCCATGTACTGCCCGTGGAAATGGCCGCCGGAGATCGACACGTAGCCGCTCTGGCCATCGTCGAAGATCAGCGGGTTGTCGGTGGCGGAGTTCATCTCCGTGCCGATGATGCGCTCCACATACTCGACCGCCTCGACGGCAGGTCCGTGAACCTGCGGCGTGCAGCGCAGGGAATAGACGTCCTGCACGCGGGGAGAAGCGGGCGTTCCCGGCTGGCGCGGCTCGTCGGGGAAGACGATGTCGCGCGCATCCTGCGAGCAGCGCTTCGTGCCCTCGAGAATGCGCAGCAGGTTGCGCGCCGTGCGCGCCTGGCCCGGATGCGGCCGCGCCTTGTGCACGCGCGGATCGAAGGCCGCGAGCTCGCCGCGCATGGCTTCCAGCGACAGGCACATGGCGATGTCGGCCTGCTTGAGCAGACGCCGCGCATCGTGCGTGGCGAGAGCCCCGAGGGCGAGGGACGTGGTCGAACCGTTGATGAGCGCGGAGGCATCCTTCGCGCCGAGCTCGAAATCGGGATCGAAGCCGGCCTCCCTGATGGCCTCGCGCGCCGGCATCCGGCGGCCGCGATAGACCATCTCGGCCTCCTCGAAACCGCAGACCGCCCCGGCCATATGGGCAAGCGGCGCAAGGTCGCCCGAGGCTCCCACGGAACCCTTCTGCGGAATGACCGGATGCAGGCCCGCATTGAGGAAGGCGATGAGGCGCTCCACCAGCTCGACGCGGGGGCCCGAATAGTTCGACGCGAAGGCATTGGCGCGCAGGAGCATCATGGCGCGGGTCACGTCCTCGGAGAACGGCTCGCCCACTCCGGTGGCGTGGGCATAGACGGTTTTCCGCTGGTAGGCCGCCATGTCGCTGATGAGGACGCGCTGGTCCTTGAACAGGCCGACGCCGGTATTGAAGGCATACATGAGCGGCGCGTCGTCATGCATCCAGGTGCGGTCGATATAGTCCCGCGTGGCGGCGATGCGCTCACGCGCTTCCGGCGCCAGGGCGGCCGCGGCGAATGTCCCTTCAGCATCGGGGCGCGCGACGCGCACCACGTCCTGAATGCCGAGAGTGGCGCCATCAAGCTTGACCGTCATCACTGTTCCTCACGTTGGATACACAGGGATACCGAGGCTTCGAACGCGGCGCAACCTCGGGCCTATTCCTCACACCACGTCATCACCGGCCTCGTGCCGGTGATCCCGATGGCATGGAACGCCGAGCTTCACGTCGGCGGGATGGCCGGGGCCGATCCCGGGATCAAGTCCGGGGACGGCCATGACGTGGAGGGTGTCCGAAACGGAGGCCTCAACGAAAAAGGCCCCGGCTGTGCCGAGGCCTCTTGATGTTCATCGAACCGGCAATTCCGCCGTCACGCGCGGCCGAGGCGCTTCGTGGTCTGGGGATCGAAAAGGTGGACGTTGGCCGGGTCGACCGCGAGGGCCAGCTTGCGGGTGTCGGCCGCGATCTGGCCGGTGGAGGCCTGCACGACGAAGTCAGCGCCGGCGACTTTGCCGTGGAAGAGCTGGGTCGCGCCGAGTTCCTCGACGAAATCCACATCCATGGACAGGGAGCTGGAGCCCACGCTGCCCGCCTGCACGTCCTCGGGGCGCAGGCCCACTTCGATGGCGGAGCCGGGGGTGAGGCCGTCACGCATGTCCGACACGGCGATCACCTGTCCGCCGACCGACACGCGGCCGGGGCCTTCGACCTTGCCGGGCAGGATGTTCATGGGCGGGGAGCCGATGAAGGTGGCGACGAAGCGGGTCTCGGGACGGCGGTAGACCTCGGACGGGCTGCCGACCTGTTCGATCTGGCCGCCCGACATCACCACGAGCTTGTCAGAGAGCGTCATCGCCTCGACCTGATCGTGGGTCACGTAAATCGACGTCACGCCGAGGGCCTTCTGCAGGCGCTTGATCTCGACGCGCATCTGCACGCGCAGCTTGGCATCGAGGTTCGAGAGCGGCTCGTCGAAGAGGAAGACCTGGGGCTTGCGCACGATGGCCCGGCCCATGGCCACGCGCTGGCGCTGGCCGCCGGAGAGCGCGCGCGGCTTGCGCTCGAGGAACGACTCGATCGCGAGAATGCGGGCCGCTTCCTTCACACGCTTCTCGATCTCGTCCTTGGGCGTCTTCCGGTTCTTCAGGCCGTAGGCCATGTTGTCGTAGACGCTCATATGCGGGTAGAGCGCGTAGTTCTGGAACACCATCGCGATGTCGCGATCCGCCGGCTCCACTTGGTTCACGACCCGGTCGCCGATCTTCACCTCGCCGGCGGAGATCGTCTCGAGACCCGCGATCATGCGAAGAAGCGTGGACTTGCCGCAGCCCGACGGGCCGACGAGCACGCAGAAGGAGCCGTCCTCAATGCCGAGCGATACGCCCTTCACGGCTTCCACGTTGCCCGAATAGATCTTCCTGACCGTATCGAGGGTTACCCCTGCCATCGTTCCATTCCTTTTGACCGTTGCCCGGGCCACAGGGGCATCGGGCGAAATTCCAACATTGTGAGAACGGACCCGCCCGGCTTTTCCGGGAGGGTCCTGCGGGTCTTCCCCGCGTCACTTTTCCGTTTCGACGAGGCCCTTCACGAAGAGCCTCTGCATGAAGATGACGACCAGGACCGGCGGGATCATCGCGAGCACGGCCGTCGTCATGGCGATGTTCCACTCGGTCAGCGCATCGGTCGTGGTGATCATCTTCTTGATGCCGATCACGATGGTCTGCATCGAGCTCTTCGTGGTGATCAGCAGCGGCCAGAGATACTGGTTCCAGCCATAGATGAACTGGATCACGAAGAGCGCCGCGATCGTCGTCATCGACAGCGGGAGCAGCGTGTCCTTGAAGAAGCGGAACGCGCCCGCGCCGTCGATCTTCGAGGCCTCCAGAAGCTCCTCCGGAATTGTCATGAAGAACTGCCGGAACAGGAGCGTGCCGGTGGCCGACGCGATGAGCGGCAGAATGAGACCGGAATAGGTGTCGAGAAGACCCAGATCCGCGACGATCTTATAGGTCGGATAGATGCGCACTTCGACGGGCAGCATCAGGGTGATGAAGATCACCCAAAACGCCGTCCTGCGGAATGGGAACTTGAAGTAGACTACCGCATAGGCCGACAGGATCGAGATCAGGATCTTACCGAACGCGATACCCAGAGCCATGATCATGGAATTGAGCATCATGCCCATCACGGGCTCGCGGGCCGTCTTGCCGCCGTAGAACAGGGCGCGGGAGTAGTTTTCGAGCGCCTGGTCGCCTGGGGTCAATGGCATGTTGCCGTTGATGATGGTGGCGGTGTCGAAGGTCGACGCCATGATGGCGATATAGACCGGGAAGGCCACCAGGACGACGCCGATGACCAGCGTCAGGTAGGCCATGAAATCTCGAAAGGGACGATTCTCGACCATCAGTACTGCACCTTGCGTTCAACATAGCGGAACTGGACGGCGGTGAGCGCGATCACGATGACCATGAGGACCACCGATTGCGCGGCCGAGAGACCGAGGTCGCCGCCGGAGCGGCCGTCCGCATAAACCTTGTAGACGAGAGTCGTCGTCTGTCCGGCCGGGCCACCGCCCGTCACGGCATCGATGATGCCGAAGGTCTCGAAGAACACGTAGACGATGGTCACGACGAGAAGGAAGAAGGTGGTCGGCGACAGAAGCGGGAAGATGATCGTCCAGAAGCGGCGGAGCGGTCCCGCGCCGTCGATGGCGCCGGCCTCGATCACGCTCTTCGGGATTGCCTGCAGGCCCGCGAGGAAGAACAGGAAGTTGTAGCTGACATGCTTCCACGTGGCGGAGAGTACGAGCAGGATCATGGCGTCATTGCCGTCGAGCATGGGATTCCAGCGGAATCCCATGATGTTGAGCGGGCGGCCGAGAATGCCGAGCGTCGGATGGAACATGAACATCCACAACACGCCCGCGATGGCCGGGGCCACCGCATAGGGCCAGATCAGCAGGGTCTTGAAGCCGTGACCACCGCGCAGGCTCTTGTCGGCCTGGGTGGCGAAGAGAAGGGCGACGGCGAGCGAGAAGAAGGCCACAAGCGTCGAGAAGATCACGGTCGTGATCATCGCCCGGTAATATTCAGGCTGCTCGAAGACCGCGATGTAGTTCTCGAGGCCGACGAATTCGGAAGCGAGACCGAAGGCGTCCTCGCGCAGGAAGGACTGCCAGATCGCCTGCGAGGCCGGCAGGTAGAAGAAAATGACGGTGATCGCCATCTGCGGAAGGATCAGCAGCAGAGGCAGCGTCCACCCTGAAAAATGAGCTCGTTTTTCCATCGCGCTTACGGTTGTCCGGTGACGGTGCAGATGACGGCGTCCACCGGTCTGCGAGGTTGTCCTATAAGATCATCCCGGACGGCTTTCGGCCGCCCGGGATGAAAAACTGTTTTCAGTCGTTCGGGGTTAGCGAACGGTACGCTCGAACTGACGCAGGATCTGGTTCGAACGGGTGACCGCCGCGTCCAGGGCGTCCTTGGCAGGCTTCTGGCCGGCGAGAGCCGCCTCGATCTCCTCGGAGATCACGTCGCGGATCTGGACCATGTTGCCGAAGCGCAGACCGCGGGAGTTCTCGGTCGGCTCCTTGTTGGTCAGCTCCTTCAGGGGCGTCTCGAGCACCGGGTTCTTCTCATAGAAGCCGGAAGCCTTGGTCTTCTCGTAGGCCGCCTTGGTGATCGGGAGATAGCCCGATTCCTGGTGCAGCTTGGCCTGGCGGTCGGTGTCCGACAGGAACGCGAAGAACTTGGCCACGCCCTTGTATTCCTCGGCCTTCTTGCCGCCCATGACCCACAGGGATGCGCCGCCGATGATCGAGTTCTGCGGAGCGCCCTGGATGTCCGGGTAATACGGCATCGGCACCGAGGTGAAGTCGAATTTCGCGTTGGCCTTCACGTTGCCGTAGAAGCCCGACGAGGTCAGGAAGATCGCGCATTCGCCGGAGGTGAAGCGGCCTTCGCTCTTCGAGTCACGGCCCGAATAGTCGTAGGTCTTGTCCTTCTGCAGGTCCACGAGGTTCTGCAGGTGCTTCACGTGCGCCGGAGAGTTGAACTTCATCTCCGTGTCGAAGCCGTCGAGGCCGTTGGCCTTGGTGGCCATCGGGATGTTGTGCCAGGCGGAGAACTGCTCGACATTGGCCCAGGAAGCCCAGGCGTTCGAGAAGCCGCAGGTGTCGTGGCCGGCGGCCTTGAGCTTCTTGCCGGCTTCGAAAACCTCAGGCCAGGTCTTCGGGATCTCGTTCACGCCGGCCTTCTTCAGCTCGTCCTTGTTGATCCACATGACCATCGAGGAGGAGTTGAACGGGAAGGAGAGCATCTCGCCCTTGGCCGTGGAGTAATAGCCGGTGATCGCCGGCAGGTAGGCCTTGGGGTCGAACTTTTCGCCGGCTTCGGCCATCATCTGGTAGACGGGCTTCACGGCACCCCGGGCGCCCATCATGGTCGCCGTGCCGACTTCGAACACCTGCAGGATGTGGGGAGCGTTGCCGGCGCGGAAGGCCGCGATGCCGGCGTTCAGCGTGTCGGCGTACTGGCCCTTGTAGCTGACGACGTCCTTGTAGTCCTTCTGCGAGTTGTTGAACTCGTCCGCCAGCCGGTTCACGACCTCGTTGTTGGCGCCCGTCATGGCGTGCCACCACTGGATCTCGGTCTGGGCGAAGGCGGAGGTGCTCGTCGCCAGGCCGAAGGCCAGAGCGCCGAGGAGTGACTTCTTCATCATAGTGATCTCTCCCATGTCATCCCGTCGGGGACTTCTTGTCGTTCATCACCCCTGCATTAAGGCCGGATGACGTTTCTATGACGAAAACATGACAATCATAGCCGGCTTCAAAATGGAAGCCCTTTCCGCCAAAAGACTTAACGGCCGCCCCCGGGAACAGCCGGAACGCCTCTTCGTTGAGGGATTAACTCAACGGAAGAAACCCATGCCCCAGATGATCGCAGCCCTGTTCAGGGATCCCGCCCAGGCCCGCCAAGCCCTTCAATCCTTGCTGGAAATGGGCATCGCCCAGAACCGAATCGTTGCCGCCGGCAATGCGGAGGCGCGCGAGATCTCGTCGATCTCGGGCTTTCGCGCCCTCTCGGCGCGGGACGAGACCCTGGACGCTCTCCATGATTTGAACCTGCCGGAAGCCGACAAGCGGCTCTTCGCGCAGGGTATCCACAGGCATTGCGCCCTGATCGCCGCGCAGGTCGACCAGGACAATGTCGAGGAGGCCCTGCGGGTGCTGGAGATGTTCGACCCGGTCGATCTCGACGCCAGCAGCCGCGAATGGCTGAACGAGCACGCCTCCGGCGGTTCCGGAGCCGACGCGGGCGCACCGCTCGGAGCCGGAATCGCCGGAGGCGCCACCGGCGGCATGACCAACACGAGCGCCCTGCCCGGCATGGGCCTCGTGGCCGAAGGCTCGGACGATTTGGGCACCACGGATCTCAGGACGGACCGGTTCGCTCAAGACCATCAGGGCTCGGGGACGACGACCGGCACCGGCGCGCGCCGCGGCGACGAGCGGGCCGACCGGGAGGGCGTCAACGAACTCGCCGTCGACACCCGGCCGGATGCCAGCCAGCCCGGTCTCATGCAGCGCTACCTGAACCGCGGCGGCCGGGTCTGGGCCTATCGCACATTCGAGGAAGGCGGGATCTAGATCACGTTCCGCTCGAGCAGCGGCCGGTTGGCGAGGACGCGTTCGTGGCCGAGTTCGGTCAGATCGAGCGTGCGGTAGCCGCCATGGACGATCAGTTCGGCGAGGCCCCGCCCCACGGCCGGGGCCTGCTGCAGGCCATGACCCGAGAAGCCGTTGCAGAGGTGGAAGTTCTTGAACCCGCCCGCAAGGCCGATGATCGCGTTGTGGTCGAGGAGGCTCATGTCGTAGGGGCCCGACCAGGCACGGCCCGGCCTGATCGCCTCGAAGGCCGGGACGCGGTGCGCCAGGTTCGGCCAGATGAACTCCTCGAAGAAGGTGTGGTCGATTTCCTGCGACGCGGGATCCTCGTCGAACCAGTCGGGATCGAGATCCGCTTCCGGCGAGGCGCCGCAGATGAAGTGCCCCTCCCCTTCGGGCCGTACATAGGCGCCCGAGGTGTCGATGAGCAGCGGACAGTTCTCCACGGGTCCCTTGCATGCGAAGGTGAAAACGTAGCGGCGCTTGGCCTGGACCGGGATGTCGAGCCCGGCCATGGCCGCCACGGCCCGTCCGCCGGAGCCGGCGCAGTTGACGAGCGTGCCGCAGGCGATGCGGGTTCCGTCCTTGAGGCGCACGGCCACGATGGTGCCGCCGTCCCGCTCGATTTCCGCAACCTCGCCCTTCACGTATTCGGCGCCGAGGGAACGGGCCTTCTTGCGGAAGGCCTGCAGAAGGCCCCAGCCGTCGAACCAGCCTTCGCCCGAGCGCCCCCAGGTGCCGGCTGCCAGGTCCTCCGTGTTGAGCCAGGGGAAGCGGGCCTTCAGCTCGTCCGGCTTCAGGAACAGGATGTCGGCGCCTTCCGCTGCCTGGAGCGCCTGGTTCTCGGCGAGGATCGACGCACCGGCCTCCGACGCGCAATAGAGATAGCCGCCCTCCTTCAGGCCGATCTCCGGACGCTCGCCGTCGACCGCGAGCCGATCGCCGATGGAGCGCAGGAATTCAATGCCGTAGAGCGAGATGCGGATGTTCACCGCGCTCGAATATTGCTGGCGGATCGAGGCTGCCGACAGGGCCGAGGCGGAGAGCTGGTAGGTCGGATCCTTCTCGATGACGACCACGCGTCCCTTGAAGCCGGAATCGGCGAGCAGGTGATAGGCCGTGGAGGAGCCCATGACGGCGCCGCCCACGATCACGACATCGGCTGAGGAGGAAGCTGCAGAGGTCATCGTTCGAATTTCGTTGAGAGGATGATGGAGGATTGCGTGCGCTCCACCCCTTCGACCGCGCCGATCTTGTCGATGGCCGCGTCGAGGGAGGGAACGTCCTCAGCCTCTACCACCGCCAGCAGATCGAAGACACCCGCAACCGAATGAAGCGCGCGCAATTCTGGCATGCGCTGCAGCGCCGAGACGACGCCGCCCGACGCCTTGGGGGCTACCACGATGGTCACGTGCGCCCGCACCATGCGGCTCGCGACCTCCTCGGCCAGACGCAGGGTATAGCCGGCGATCACTCCCCGGCGCTCCAGGCTCTCGACGCGGGCCTGCACGGTCGTGCGGGAGAGCTTGAGCCGCCGGGCGGCCTCCGCATGGCCGATCCGGGCATTCTCCCGCAGGAGCGCAATCAAGGCACGATCCGTGGCGTCGAGCATCAACCTGACCAGTTACTATGGCGATGTGCCGAAAAATATCCGTCTTTCCGTCAGCTTGTCCATGGCGTTCTGCGGCACTTTGCCTTTTTCTGGGGCGATCACAGGGAGAACTCCATGCATTCGATCCTCGTCATCGGCGCCGGCAAGATCGGCTCCACCATCGTCGACATGCTTCACGAGACCGGCGACTACGACGTCACCGTGGCGGATTCCTCCGCCGCCGCCCTCGAAGCCGTCGCCCAGGGTGGCATCAAGACGATCCAGCTCGACTTCAATGACGCGGTCGCCCTGCAGAACGCGCTCAAGGGCCGCTACGCCGTGCTCAGCGCCGCCCCCTACCACCTCACCGGCCACGTGGCCCAGGCCGCGCGCCTCGCCGACGTCAACTATTTCGATCTGACCGAGGACGTCGCCACCACCCGCATGGTGAAGGAGCTGGCGGAAGGCGCCACCACGGCCTTCATTCCGCAATGCGGCCTCGCCCCGGGGTTCATCTCCATCGTGGCCCACGACATCGCGAGCCGCTTCGACAAGCTCGACACCGTGCGCCTGCGCGTCGGCGCCCTGCCGCAATATCCCTCGAACGCCCTCTCCTATAACCTCACCTGGAGCACGGACGGCGTCATCAACGAGTATATCGAGCGCTGCGAGGCGGTCGTGGACGGCAAGCTCCGCGAAGTCCCCGCCATGGAGGAGCTCGAAGAGTTCTCCCTCGACGGCACCCGCTACGAAGCCTTCAACACCTCGGGCGGCCTCGGCACCCTGTGCGAGACCCTGGAAGGCAAGGTGCGCAACCTGAACTACAAGACCATCCGCTATCCGGGCCACTGCGCCCTGATGCGGGTGCTGCTCAACGACCTTCAGCTGCGCAACCGCCGCGAGGTCCTGAAGGACATCCTGGAGAACGCCGTTCCGGCCACCATGCAGGACATGGTCATCGTCTTCGTGACCGTGACCGGCGAGCGCGGCGGCCGCTACGTGCAGGAAACCTATGCCCGCAGCGTCTACGGCCAGAAGGTCGCCGGGACCCAGCGCACCGCCATCCAGGTGACCACGGCGGCCGGCATCTGCGCCATGCTCGACCTGCTTGTGGCGGGCCAGCTGCCGAAGCAGGGCTTCGTGCGCCAGGAGGAGGTCGACCTCGACAGGTTTCTCACCAACCGCTTCGGCCGCGTCTATGCGGGCGAGCGCCTCGACGAGGGCCGCGAGCCGGCGGTGAAGAACATCCGCCTCGACGCGGTGGCGTAAGGGCAATGCCATTCCCGGCCGGAGATGGCGCAGTCATCGGAGGGGAAGGGAATCCATAGCGCCGCGCGTGATCGTGGATCCCCCTCCCTCGCTGGCGCTCGCCGGGGATGACAGCTCCCTTGTGAGGAGCAGAGCATCTCGAGCCACGCCCTTCGAGTTCTTTACAAATTGGCATGACCCTATTCGGGAAAAGCAGTTCCCAGGCTTCCCGGTCATGCATTAAGACGGTGGCATGAGTGCCGCCGTCGTTTCGTTTCAAAGACAAGCGAGGGTGGTGGGCCGCCAGAGGCCCAAGCCCGCATCCAGGGAGAACCAACATGACCGCGAGCCTGAAACCTGTATCCTCCGCGCCCGCTTCCGTTGCGGATGAGGCCCGCGCCATTCTCGCGCGCCTCGGCGTGCCGGAGAGCGCCTTCGCGTCCGGCGGCCGCCCGGCCCTGTCGCCGATCACCGGCGAGGTGATCGCCCATGTGCGCGAGACGACACCCGAGGAGGCCAAGGCCGCCATCGGCCGCGCCGACGCCGCCTTCAAGGCTTGGCGCAAGGTCCCGGCGCCCAAGCGCGGCGAGTTCATCCGCCTGCTCGGCGAGGAGCTGCGCACCGCCAAGGACGACCTCGGTCGCCTCGTGACGCTGGAAGCCGGCAAGATCGTCTCGGAAGGCCTCGGCGAAGTGCAGGAGATGATCGACATCTGCGATTTCGCCGTCGGCCTGTCGCGTCAGCTCTACGGCCTGACCATCGCGACCGAGCGCGCCGATCACCGCATGATGGAGACCTGGCATCCGCTCGGTGTCTGCGGCGTCATCTCGGCCTTCAACTTCCCCGTGGCCGTGTGGTCCTGGAACGCGGCCCTCGCCCTCGTGTGCGGCGACAGCGTGGTGTGGAAGCCCTCCGAGAAGACCCTGCTGACCGCCCTTGCCACGCACGCCATCGTCGAGCGCGCCGCCAAGCGTTTCGGCGGCGTGCCGGAAGGCCTCTGCGAAGTGCTGCTCGGCGGCCGCGAGATCGGCGAGATCCTCGTCGAGGACCACCGCGTCCCGGTGCTCTCCGCCACCGGCTCCACGGCCATGGGCCGCCAGGTCGGCCCGAAGCTCGCCGAGCGGTTCGCCCGCGCGATCCTGGAGCTCGGTGGCAACAACGCCGCCATCGTGGCTCCCTCGGCCGACCTCGACCTGGCGCTGCGCGGCATCGCCTTCGCGGCCATGGGCACGGCGGGTCAGCGCTGCACCACCCTGCGCCGCCTCTTCGTGCATGAGAGCGTCTACGACCAGCTCGTTCCGCGCCTCGTGAAGGTCTATGGCAGCGTGAAGATCGGCGACCCGCGCGCCGAGGGCACGCTCGTCGGCCCGCTGATCGACAAGGCGGCTTTCGACAACATGGAGCGCGCCCTCGACGAGGCCCGCGCAGCCGGCGGCAAGGTGCATGGCGGCGGACGCTACACGGACGTGGCCAATGAGGGCGTCTATGCCCGCCCGGCCCTTGTCGAGATGCCGAGCCAGACCGGCCCGGTGATGCGCGAAACCTTCGCGCCGATCCTCTACGTGATGCGCTATTCGGATTTCGATGACGTGATCGCGCTGCACAACGCGGTCGGCGCCGGCCTCTCCTCCTCGATCTTCACCCTCAACCTGCGCGAGGCCGAGGCCTTCGTCTCAGTTGCGGGTTCCGATTGCGGCATCGCGAACGTCAATATCGGCCCTTCGGGCGCCGAGATCGGCGGCGCCTTCGGCGGCGAGAAGGAAACCGGCGGCGGACGCGAGTCGGGTTCCGATGCCTGGAAGGCCTATATGCGCCGCGCCACCAACACGATCAATTACGGCTCGACCCTCCCGCTCGCCCAGGGCGTGAAGTTCGACGTGGACGCCTGATCGTTCCAAAAGACACCACGGAGGGCAGAAGTGCCCTCCGTTTTGTTATCTGCCCTCTTACATCGCGAGCCTTCCATGACAGCGTCCTCCCGCACCGGCGGCCAGATCCTTGTCGATCAGCTTCTTACCCATGGGGTCGATCACATCTTCTGCGTTCCGGGCGAGAGTTATCTCGCGGCGCTGGATGCGCTGCATGACGCAAAGATCGACGTGACGGTCTGTCGCCAGGAAGGCGGCGCCGCCATGATGGCGGAAGCCTACGGCAAGCTCACGGGCCGTCCCGGCATCTGCTTCGTCACCCGCGGCCCGGGCGCCACGAACGCCTCGCCGGGCATCCACATCGCCAAGCAGGATTCGACCCCGATGATCCTGTTCGTCGGCCAGATCGAGCGCGGCATGCGCGAGCGCGAGGCGTTCCAGGAACTCGATTACCGCGCCGCCTTCGGCCCGCTCGCCAAATGGGCCACGGAGGTGGACGATCCGGCGCGCTTCCCCGAGATCATCTCCCGCGCCTTCCACGTCGCCACCTCGGGCCGTCCCGGTCCGGTCGTGATCGCGCTGCCGGAGGACGTGCTCACCGAGATGGCGCAGGTCGCCGACGCGCCGCGCTACCAGATCGTCGAGACGCATCCGGGCCTGACGCAGATGGCCGAGCTGCAGAAGCTGCTGCACGGCGCGAAGAAGCCCATTGCGCTCCTCGGCGGCAGCCGCTGGTCCGAGGTCGCGGTGCAGCGCTTCGTGCGCTTCGCCGAGCGCTTCGAACTGCCGGTCGCCTGCACGTTCCGCCGCCAGATGCTGTTTCCCGCCGATCACGCCTCATACATCGGCGACCTCGGCCTCGGGGTGAACCCGAAGCTGCTCGCGCGCATCAAGGAAGCCGACCTCGTCCTGCTCGTCGGCGGGCGCCTCTCCGAGATTCCGAGCCAAGCCTACACACTCCTCGACATTCCGGCGCCGCAGCAGACGCTCATACACATCCATCCCGATCCGAGCGAGATCGGCCGGGTCTATTCCCCGCATCTCGCCATCAACGCTTCGCCGGTCGCCTTCACGGCGGCCCTGGAAGGCGTGCATCCCCCGGCCTCGCTTCCCTGGGGCGAGAGCACGAAGACCGCGCATGCGGATTATCTGGCCTGGAGCGATCCGAGCGCCATCCGCACCGCCGGCGGCCTGCAGATGGGCGAGGTGATGGCACACCTGCGCAAGGTGATGCCCTCCGACACGATCTTCTGCAACGGCGCGGGCAACTTCGCCACCTGGGTCCACCGCTTCTGGCCCTTCCGCGAATACGGCACGCAGCTGGCACCGACCTCGGGCTCCATGGGCTACGGCGTGCCTGCCGGTGTCGGCGCCAAGCGCATCCGGCCCGACAGTCCCGTGGTGGTGTTCGCCGGCGACGGCGACTTCCTCATGAACGGCCAGGAATTCGCCACCGCCGTGCAGTATGATCTGCCGATCCTGGTGATCCTGCTCGACAACGGCATGTACGGTACGATCCGCATGCACCAGGAGCGCGAGTATCCCGGACGCGTCTCGGCCACGATGCTGAAGAACCCTGACTTCGCCGCCTACGCGAAGGCATTCGGCGGCTATGGCGAGCGCGTGACCATGACGGAGGAATTCGCCCCCGCCCTGCAACGGGCGCTGACCTCCGGCAAGCCGGCGATCCTGCACTGCATCATCGACCCGGAAGTCATTACGCCGACCATGTCGCTGACACAGATCCGCGAGAAGGCACTGGCAAGCCGCGGCTGATTGACGTGACCGGAGAACGGCTTCTATAAGGAAGCCGTTCAACCTGGAGCTTTTATGCGCAGAGAGACCGAGTCCCGGTAAAGCCCGCCACCTGACAGGCGGGCACGGCTGATCCCACAGCCGAATGCGCGCGTGCGCGCGCCTCTCTTGCATTCTTGAACAAAGCTCAGGTTTTCCCGTGAACGTTTCACGCAATGGCCAGCGCGTGCTGCACGTGCTCGCTCAAGGCGGCCTCATTCGACATTACAAAGACGAGAACGGCCGCATTTCCGAAATCGAATGCCTCACCCGCGAAGGGTGGCTCATGTCGCTCTGCACGATGGATCTCTTCAAGATGCTGCGCCAGAAAAGGCTTATCGCATCATCGAACGGAGGTCCTTACCGCATCACGCGGGAGGGATTGCAGGCGGTGAGAAGTCGGCCGGACAATCGCTGAACCGGCTCCTCGGTCACAAGAAGGGAGGCGAGATCATCGCCTCCCTTTTCACCAGAACGTGGAGCGTTCTCAGGCCGCCTTCGCCTCGTCGAGCCGCTGCGCCACGAGCGTGCGCAGGCTGCGCAGGTCCTTCACGAAGGAGCGGATGCCCTCGGCGAGCTTTTCGGTTGCCATCGCGTCCTCGTTCAGCGCGAAGCGGAAACTCTTCTCGTCCATGCGCGGCAGGGGCTGGACCTTTTCCACGTTCTCGGCCGAGAGCTTGCGCGGCAGGTCGCCCTCAGCGCTCGCCAGCTCGTCGAGGAGCGCGGGCGAGATGGTGAGGCGGTCGCAGCCGGCAAGAGCCTCGATCTCGCCGATGTTGCGGAAGGACGCGCCCATCACCACGGTCTTGATCCCCTGCGCCTTGTACGAAGCATAGATCTTGCGCACCGACAGCACGCCGGGATCGGTCTCTCCCGTGTAGGGACCGCCGCCCGCCTTCACGTGCCAGTCGAGGATGCGGCCGACGAAGGGCGAGATCAGGAACACGCCCGCTTCGGCGCAGGCCTGGGCCTGGGCCTGGGAGAACAGGAGCGTGAGGTTGCAGTCGATGCCTTCCTTCTGGAGAATCTCGGCGGCGCGGATGCCCTCCCAGGTGGAGGCGATCTTGATCAGGATCTTCTCGCGCCCGATGCCGCGCTCCCCGTAAGCCTTGATGATGGCCCTGGCCTTGGCGACCGTCGCCTCGGTATCGAAAGAGAGGTCGGCGTCTACTTCCGTGGAAACCCGGCCGGGCACGATCTTCGCAAGCTCGGCGCCGAAGGCCACCGCCAGCCGATCGCAGATGGCCGCGACCACGTCCTCGCGCGATCCGCCCTGGGACCGGCCCCAGGCCAGGGCCTCCTCGATGATATGGCCGTAGGCGGGG
Organism: Microvirga mediterraneensis; assembly: GCF_013520865.1. NCBI lineage: Bacteria > Pseudomonadati > Pseudomonadota > Alphaproteobacteria > Hyphomicrobiales > Methylobacteriaceae > Microvirga > Microvirga mediterraneensis. The sequence goes on along the minus strand of NZ_JACDXJ010000001.1, from coordinate 1,111,405 downwards.
GTCTCGACCGCCTTCAGAAGCAGGGTCGGGTTGGTGGTGCAGTCCTGGGGCTTCAGGCGGCGCACCGCGTCGAGGTCGCCGGTATCGGCGACGACGACCGTCATGGCGCGCAATTGGTCGAGCTTGGAGGGCATGGGGATCTCCGTGGGTTGTCCTTTGGCGTTTGACTTAGTCCCATAAGGGGCTCGCGTGAAGGGCAAAGCGACGGATGTCATGTCGCTTGCCATTCCCGGCCGAAGCGTAGCGGAGGGGGAGGGAATCCCCAGCTCAGCGCGTGATCGTGGACCTCCCTTCCCGCACTGCGTGCGCCGGGGATGACACGGCGTTTTCACACGAAAAGCCCCCGGTTGGCTCTCACCCGGCTCAGGATGAAGGAATAAACCTCCTCCACCCGGCGTAAGGAGCGCACATCCGCATGGGTGACGAGCCAGTAGGTGCGGAGATACGACACGTCGGGCAGCACCACCCGCAGCTCCGGAAACTGGCGCACGGCGTAATCGTGCAGGATGCCGATGCCGACGCCCGCGCGGACAGCCTCGGCCTGGGCCACCACGCTGGCGCATTCGAAGCGGCGGGCGGTATATTTCTCAAGGCCCGAGAAATAATCGAGCACCGGGCTGTAGAGCAGATCCGCCACATAGGTGACGAGGGTCTTGCCTGCGAGATCGGCCAGTTCCGTCACCGGCCCGTGGCGGTCGAGATAATCCTGCGAGGCATAGAGCCTCAGGCGGTAATCGGTGAGCTTGCGCGAGACGAGCCGCCCTTCCGTCGGCTGCTCCAGGGTCACGGCGATGTCGGCCTCGCGCTTGGAGAGCGAGAAGGTACGCGGCAGGGCCACGAGCTGCAGGGTCAGGCCCGGATGCCGCTCGGCCAGCGCCCCGAGTTCTGGCGCAAGAAAGTAGGTGCCGATCCCGTCCGGCGCGCCGATTCGCACGGTGCCCGAGAGCGCGAGATCCGCTCCGCCGAGCTCGCTTGCGACGGCGAGCGCCTGCGTCTCCATGCTCTCGGCATGTCTCAGGAGTCGCTCACCCGGCTCGGTCAGGGTGTAGCCCTGCGGACTGCGCTCGAACAGCTTGGCCTTGAGCGCCGCCTCCAGGGCCGAGATACGGCGGGACACAGTGGTGTGGTCGGCCTCCAGCTGCCGCGCGGCCACGGTGAGGCGGCCGGCCCGGGCGACGGCCAGGAAAAAGCGGAGATCGTCCCAATCGAAAGCGCTCATGGGCTCACCTTGGCCGTATTGGTATTTTCGCACAATGGTGCTTTGGTTTCACCCATAGTCGTGCGATTTCAACAATGATAGAAGAAGAGCACGAAAAACATCCTCAGGAGGAGACGACGCCATGCGCGAGGTCGGACATTTCATCGGCGGCAAGCAGGTTGCCGGCAAGTCGGGTCGCAGCACCGAATTCTTCCAGCCCATGACCGGCGAGGTCCTCGGCCGGGTGGCGCTGGCCTCCAAGGACGAGCTGCGCCAGGCCGTCGAGAACGCCAAGGCCGCGCAGCCCGCCTGGGCCGCCACGAACCCGCAGCGCCGCGCCCGCGTGATGATGAAGTTCCTCGAACTCATCGCCAAGGAGACCGACAGCCTCGCCGACATGCTCGCCCGCGAGCATGGCAAGACGGTCGCCGACGCGAAGGGCGACATCCAGCGCGGCGTCGAGGTGGCCGAGTTCTGCACGGGCATCCCGCATCTCCTGAAGGGCGAGTTCACGGAAGGCGCCGGCCCCGGCATCGACATGTATTCGATCCGCCAGCCGCTCGGCGTCGTCGCCGGCATTACGCCGTTCAACTTCCCGGCCATGATCCCGCTGTGGAAGCTCTCGCCCGCCATCGCCTGCGGCAACGCCTTCATCCTGAAGCCGTCCGAACGCGATCCCGGCGTGCCGATGCGCCTTGCCGAGATCATGATGGAGGCGGGGCTTCCCGCCGGCATCCTCAACGTGGTCAACGGCGACAAGGAAGTGGTGGACGCGATCCTCGACGATCCGGACATCAAGGCCGTGGGCTTCGTCGGCTCCTCGCCGATCGCCCAATACGTCTATTCCCGCGCCGCGGCGAACGGCAAGCGCGCCCAGTGCTTCGGCGGCGCCAAGAACCACATGATCATCATGCCCGACGCCGATCTCGACCAGGCGGCGGACGCGCTCATCGGCGCCGGCTACGGCTCGGCGGGCGAGCGCTGCATGGCCGTGTCGGTGGCGGTTCCCGTCGGCAAGGCGACGGCCGACGCGCTCATGGACAAGCTGATCCCGCGCGTCGAGAGCCTGAAGGTCGGCCCCTCCACCGATCCGTCGGCCGATTTCGGCCCGATGGTGACCCGGGCCCATATGGAGAAAGTGCGCTCCTACGTCGATCTCGGCGTCCAGGAAGGCGCCAAGCTCGTGGTCGACGGCCGCGACTTCAAGATGCAGGGCTACGAGAACGGCTTCTACATGGGCGGCTGCCTCTTCGACGAGGTGACCACCGACATGCGCATCTACAAGGAAGAGATTTTTGGGCCCGTCCTGTCGGTCGTGCGCGCCAAGAACTACGACGAAGCCCTGCGCCTGCCCTCCGACCACGAATACGGCAACGGCGTCGCGATCTACACCCGCGACGGCGACGCCGCCCGCGACTTCGCCTCCCGGGTGAACGTCGGCATGGTCGGCATCAACGTGCCGATCCCGGTGCCGCTCGCCTACTACACCTTCGGCGGCTGGAAGGCCTCGGGCTTCGGCGACCTCAACCAGCACGGCCCTGATGCGGTAAGGTTCTACACCAAGACCAAGACGGTCACGTCCCGCTGGCCGTCCGGCATCAAGGAAGGCGCCGAATTCTCCATTCCGACGATGAAGTGAGCGTGATCATGATGGCCGGGGGCGATCCCCCGGCCATTTGTTTTTATGACCGCATCTTTTTGGCTGCGAACCGGGGCAACTTCGCTGCAGGATGCCCTAGATCCAAAGTCGGGGTGCACGAAGCGCGCTTGCCGTGACGATTTAGGACCATGACCCAGTTCTCTCTCACCGAAGACCAAATCGCCGTCCGCGACATGGCGCTTGCCTTCGCGGCGGACAATCTCGCGCCCCATGCCCTCGAATGGGACGAGAAGAAGCATTTTCCCGTGGACGTGATGCGGGAGGCGGCAAACCTCGGCATGGCGGCGATTTATACCCGCGACGATGTGGGCGGATCGGGCATGACGCGGCTCGACGCGGCGCTCATCTTCGAGGCGCTGGCCACCGGCTGCCCGGCCGTCTCGGCCTATCTGTCGATCCACAACATGGCGACCTGGATGATCGACCGCTACGGCTCGGAGGAGCAGCGGAGCCGCTACATCCCGCGCCTCGTCACCATGGAGCTGATCGCGAGCTACTGCCTGACCGAGCCGGGCTCGGGCTCGGACGCGGCGGCGCTCAAGACCAGGGCCGTGCGCGACGGCGATCATTACATCGTCAACGGCGTGAAGCAGTTCATCTCCGGTGCGGGCACCTCGGACATCTACGTGACCATGGTGCGCACCGGCGAGGACGGTCCTTCCGGCATTTCGACGCTGGTGATCGAGAAGGACATGAAAGGCGTGTCCTTCGGCGCGCAGGAGAAGAAGATGGGCTGGAACGCGCAGCCCACCGCCGCCGTGATCTTCGAGGACGTGCGCGTGCCCGTCGCCAACCGGCTCTCCGACGAGGGCCAGGGCTTCAAGATCGCCATGTCGGGCCTCGACGGCGGACGCCTCAATATCGGCGCCTGCTCGCTGGGCGGCGCCCAGGCCGCACTCGACAAGTCGCTTGCCTACACGAACGACCGCAAGGCCTTCGGCCGGCGCATCGCGGAGTTCCAGGCGCTGCAGTTCAAGCTCGCCGACATGGCGACCGAACTCGAAGCGGCCCGCACCTTCCTGTGGCGCGCGGCCTCCGCGCTCGATGCCAAGGCGCTCGACGCCACGAAGCTCTGCGCCATGGCCAAGCGCATGGCCACCGACGTGGGCTTCCAGGTGGCGAACGACGCCCTGCAGCTCCATGGCGGCTACGGCTATCTGGCCGATTACGGCATCGAGAAGATCGTGCGCGACCTGCGCGTGCACCAGATCCTGGAAGGCACCAACGAGATCATGCGGCTCATCGTGGCGCGCGATCTGGTTGGACGCGGCAATCGATGATCGTACGATCCCTCGGTCTCGGTTTCGGCCTCGCGGCCGTCATCTTCGCGCTGTTCCATGTCGCGGGCCCATGGTTCTTCCTGGAAGGACGCCGACCGTTCCAGCTCAACTTCACGATCGGAGGAGCGCTCGGCCTGGTGCTCGGACTGTCGGCTCCGGCGATCCTGCGCGTTCCGGCGAAAGCCGGGCTGCGCGCCATGACGCTCGTCGCCGTTCCGGGCATGCTGATCATGGCGGCCGTCGGGTCCCATTTCGCCGTATTCTTTCCGGGCTTGAACCCGGCGCTCGACAAGGTCTTCGGTTCACTCATGCTGTGGTTCTACGGCTTTGCCTTGGCCGGGGCACTCTGGAGAGCGCGCGGCGCGTGACGGCGGCCCTCATCGCAACATCGCATAACAAGACGGGAGGATTCTCATGACCACCATCGCGTTCATCGGTCTCGGCAACATGGGCGGCCCCATGGCGGCCAATCTCGTCAAGGCGGGCCACAGCGTCACCGGATTCGACCTGTCGCCCGCCTCCTGCGATCAGGCCCGGAGCGACGGCGCAAGCATCGCCGCTTCGACAGTCGATGCGGTGAGGGATGCGGACATCGTCGTCACCATGCTGCCGGCGGGCCGGCATGTGCTCTCGGTCTGGGCGGACATTCTGCCCTCCGTAAAGGAAGGCGCGCTGCTGATCGACTGCTCCACTGTCGACGTGGAGAGTGCCCGCAAGGCCCACGTGATGGCGCGCGAGCAGGGACGCGATCTGGCGAGCCTCGACGCTCCGGTGTCGGGCGGCGTCGGCGGCGCGAAGGGCGCCACGCTCACCTTCATGACGGGCGGCACGAAAGAGGCTTTCGACCGGGCCGAACCGATCCTGTCCAGCATGGGCAAGAAGGTCGTCCATTGCGGCGAGGCGGGCGCCGGCCAGGCGGCGAAGATCTGCAACAACATGATCCTCGGCATCTCGATGATCGGCGTGGCGGAGGCTTTCGTGCTGGCTGAGAAGCTCGGCCTGTCGCATCAGGCGCTCTTCGACGTCGCCTCCACGTCCTCGGGCCAATGCTGGTCGCTCACCACCTATTGCCCGGTGCCCGGCCCCGTACCGGCCTCCCCGGCCAATAACGGGTACAAGCCGGGCTTCGCCGCGGCCCTGATGCTCAAGGATTTGAAGCTGGCCCAGGAGGCAGCTCTCGCGTCCGGAGCCTCGACCCCTTTGGGCGCGGAGGCGGCGCAGCTCTACGCCCTGTTCAACAATGCCGGGCACGAGGGCGACGATTTCTCGGGGATCATCAACTTCATCCGCGGGCAGAGGGACTGAGCGAAGCGGACTTGGGCTGCGCTGAACCAGGAGAAGCATCCTCGGTGTCATTCCCGGCCGGAGCGCAGCGGAGGGGAAGGGAAACCACCCACACGCTCAGCGCCATGGCCCCCTTCCCGCATTGCGTGCGCCGGGGACGACAACCCGCGATGTCATCACCTCCCGGGCCGGATCCAGGAACGTGACATCAGAAGGCAGCGGCGAAGGAGGGCTATAACCCTCCTGGGGGAGAGACAAAGGAGGGCGTGTGTTGCATCGCACCTACAGCTTTTCACACTCTCGTCCACTAGGCTTCCCGCTCCTGAATGCTCAACCGTCGATCGACCGCCCGCATGATCCGTCCCATCGCCCAAGCGGCCAATCCGTCAGCCGATGCCGCCGCCATGCTGCGGCGCCTCGGCTTCGCGCTCCTGTTCTTCGCCGTTCCCCTGGCGGCCCTGTTCACGCGCCGCGCCCTGGTCGTGATGGCCCCCCTGGCTGTCATCCTCCTCGTCCTCGCCTCGGTGCTCGAAGGAAGCGCCAGAAACGCCTGGGATAAGCTCATTGGCCTTGCCACCTCCCCCGGCGGCATCGCGGGGTTCGTCCTGCTGCTCTGGGCCGGGCTGTCCCTGGCCTGGACCCCCTTCCTGCCGCAGGCGTCCGAGCGGCTTCTCAACATCATCGGCATGGCCCTCATGGGCCTTGGCGGGTATCTCGCCATTCCAGAGCGGATGCGCTCGGCCAACCTCTATCTTCTTCCCGTCGGCGTCGGCCTTGCGGCCGTGATCGCCATCGGGCTGAAACTGACCGGCGGCAGCCGCTTCGATCCGGAAGGCCCGAGCCTGGAGCGCGGCATGCTCATGCTCGTCCTGCTGCTCTGGCCCGCCATCGCATGGCTCCATTCGCGAGGGCGCAACCTGGAGGCTCTCGTCCTTGCGCTCGCCGTGGCCGTCTGCTCCCTCCTCACCCGGGACGGCCTGCCCCTCTACGGTTTGGCCGCAGGCGCCGTCGTCTTCGTCATCACGGCCTGGAACCCGGTTTTCGGCGCCCGCCTGACCGGATTCGTCATGGCGGGGCTGCTGCTGTTCGCGCCGGCCCTGCCCTTCCTCCTGAAGCCCCTGGCGGCAGGCCTCCTCGGCGCCGGCTCGCCGACGGCGCTCGGCATCGAGGCGTGGCGCCAGATCGTCCTCGATGAGCCGCTGCGGCTTCTGACCGGACATGGCCTGGAGACGGCCCTGCGCGGACGCTTCGTCGGATTGCTGCCGCCGAGCGCTCCGTCCACCCTGCTGTTCGAGATCTGGTACGAGCTCGGCCTCGTGGGCGCCGTGGCCGGCAGCGTCCTGCTGTATCAGGTCGTCGTCGGCGCCGAGAGTCATCGCGCCACCGTGGCGCCGAGCATCATGGCCGCCTTCGCCTGTGCCTATACCCTGGGCTGCCTCGGCATCGGCACCACCCAGGTCTGGTGGTTCACGGCGCTCCTGGTCCTGGTCCTCATCTTCGTCGCCATCGAGCGCGGGCAGTTCCGCACGAAGCGCCCCAAGGCCGTTCTGCGCCGCACAAATTAATACGGCTGTCTTCTGCTCGGGGAAGGATTGACGGAGGGGCATTGCCTCTGCTTGGCTGGCGGCTTCCGGATTCTTGCCCCTGAGGAACGACATGCCGATCATCAACCGCGTCGCCGATCTCGCCGATGAAATCACCGCCTGGCGTCGCGACTTCCATGAAAACCCGGAGCTGCTGTTCGACGTGCATCGCACGGCCGGCATCGTGGCCGAGAAGCTGAAGAGCTTCGGCTGCGACGAGGTCGTGACCGGCCTCGGGCAAACCGGGGTCGTCGGCGTGATCAGGGGCCGGTCGAACACTTCCGGCAAGGTGATCGGCCTGCGCGCCGACATGGACGCGCTCCCCATCGAAGAGGCGACGGACGTTCCCCACAAGTCCAAGGTGCCGGGCAAGATGCATGCCTGCGGCCATGACGGCCACACGGCGATGCTGCTCGGCGCCGCGAAGTATCTGGCGGAAACCCGCAACTTCGACGGCACCGCGGTGGTGATCTTCCAGCCGGCGGAGGAAGGCGGCGGGGGCGCCAACGAAATGCTCAAGGACGGCCTGCTGGAGCGCTTCGGCGTGCATGAGGTCTACGGCATGCACAACATGCCGGGCATTCCCGTGGGCCAGTTCGCCATCCGGCCCGGCGCCATGATGGCCGCGGCCGACCGGTTCACGATCCAGATCGAGGGCAAGGGCGGCCACGCGGCGCGCCCGCACGACTGCATCGATCCCGTGGTCATCTCGGCCCATATCATCACGGCCCTGCAGACCATCGCGTCGCGCAGCGCCGACCCGCTCGATTCGGTGGTGGTCTCCGTCTGCACCGTGAAGGCCGGCGAGGCGTTCAACGTGATCCCGCAGACTGCGACCCTGCTCGGCACCGTGCGCACCCTCTCGCCGGAGGTGCGCGACCTCGCCGAGACCCGCATCCGCGCCATCGTGGAGAACGTCTGCGCGGCCTTCGGGGCCAAGGCCGAGGTCGAATACGACCGCGGCTATCCGGTGACCATGAACGACCCGGACAAGACGGAGTTCATGGCGAATGTCGCGCGCACCGTGGCGGGCGAGAACGCCGTCGACACCACGGTGCTCCCGCTCATGGGCGCGGAGGATTTCTCCTACATGCTGGAGGAGCGCCCGGGCGCCTACATCTTCCTCGGCAACGGCGACACGGCGGGCGTCCACCACCCGGCCTACGACTTCAACGACGAGGCGAGCCCCTACGGCGTCTCGCTCTGGGCGAAGATCGTCGAAACCGGCATGCCGGCGCGATAGAGCATCGAGCGCAAAACCGGGAACCGGTTTTGCGTGAAAGGATGCGAGACGCTTAAATCCACTCGGCAAAACCGCCGCCGGAGAGATCCGGCGGCGGTTTTGTTTTGTCTTCCGTCATCCGGTCAGTGCAGGACCATGCTCGTGAACGGCGAGACATAGGCCTGCAGCATGACGAGGCCGCCGACCAGGCAGGCGAGCGCGATGGAGTGCCAGAACACGAAGCGCAGGATGCTCCCCTCATGGCCGAACCAGTTCGTCGCCGTGGACGCCACGACGATGGATTGCGCGTCGATCATCTTGCCCATCACGCCGCCGGACGAGTTCGCCGCCGCCATGAGGACAGGCGACAATCCAAGCTGCTCCGACGTGATCTTCTGGAGACCGCCGAACAGCACGTTGGATGCGGTATCGGACCCCGTCAGCGCCACGCCCAGCCAACCGAGCAGGGTGCCGAAGAACGGGTAGAGGATTCCCGTCCCGGCGAAGGCGAGGCCGAGCGTCGCGTCGACGCCCGAGAAGCGCGTCAGCGTGCCGATAGCGAGCATCGCCGCGATGGTGATGAGCGAGTAGCGCAGCACCCAGATCGTCTCGAACCAGGCCGTGACGAGCCGCAGGGGCGAGAAGCCCATGACGAAGCCGGCGATGATCGCCGCGATCAGCACGCCCGTGCCCGTGTAGGACATGTAGGTGAAGGCGAAGACGGCAGGCTCCGCCGTCGGATTGGCCACGATGGGCGCAACCTTCTGCACCATGTTGTGCAGGCCCGGAACCGGATAGTTCCAGGTGAAGATCGGGTTGACGAGCGCCTTGAACCAGCCCGTGCCCCAGATGGCGACGATCACCGACAGGATGATCCACGGCACCCAGGCCCGGATGACCTCGTTGCGGCTCGCCTTCGGCGTCACGTTGGCCGTGCCGGCGCCCAACGGGGCCGGACGCGTGATGGTGCCGGCCGAGATGTCGTGCGTGCGAAGCGCCGGCGAGGTCCAGATCTCCCTCGGCCGCCAGATCCGCATGAAACCGACGAGGCAGGCCATCGAGATCAGGGATGCGCCGATGTCGACGATCCAGGGATTGATGTAGTTTGAGATGAGGAATTGCGGGATCGCGAAGGACACGGCGCAGACGAGAATGGCAGGCCAGATCTGTAGCATGCCGCGGAAGCCCGCGAAGACCCAGATCAGCCAGAACGGCACGATGACCGAGAAGAAGGGCAGCTGACGCCCGACCATCGCGCCGAGAACGTAAGGATCGAAGCCGGTGACCGAGGCAAGGCCCTGGATCGGCGCGCCGAGGGCGCCATAGGCGACCGGGGCCGTGTTGGCGATCAAGGATAGGCCGGAGGCCGCAAGAGGCGAGAATCCGAGTCCGATGAGAATGGCACCTGTGACCGCGACGGGCGTGCCGAACCCGCCCGCGCCCTCGAAGAAGGCCCCGAACGAGAAGGCGACGAGGAACAGCTGGAGGCGGCGATCCGTCGTGAGATCGCCGACCGATTGCTGAAGCGTCGCGAACCATCCTCTCTCCACCGTGAGCCGGTAGAGAAAGATGACGTTCAGGATGATCCAGCCGATCGGGAACATGCCGGTCGCGACGCCGAACAGGGCGGCGCGCGTGGCAAGCCCGGCCGGCATCGTGAACAGGAAGACGGAGACCGCGATTGCCGCGAGAAGCGCGATGACGGCGGCGATGTGAGCCTTCACCTTGCCGGACGCGATCATCACCAGGAGCAGGACGACCGGGATGGCCGCCGCAATGGTCGACAACGTCGCGTTGCCGAATGGATTGTAGACTTGGCTCCACATGAGCTTTTCCCCTGTACCCGCCAGCGCTGGCTGGCGCCCATGGCGTGGCGGTCGGGCCGAAGCGGTCTTTCCGCCTCAGGAAAAAGCTAGGATATTGTTCTACAGCGGCAATAGAAACGAAAGTTGGATCTTGTGAGGTATGAGGCGCGACGGGCGCTCAATCCTTCTGCGAGCAGGCCAGCATGCCGTCGAGATCGATGTAGTGCCCGGCCCGGTCGCGCTTGGCCGCGAGATAGCTGACGTTCTCCGCCGTCGGACGACCCAGGACCCGGTGGTCGGAGATGACCTCGAGGCCGGCCTTGGCCAGCGCGTCGATCTTCTCGGGGTTGTTGGTCATGAGGCGAACCTTGCCGACGCCCAGCTCCTTGAGCATCACGGCGGCAAAATCGAAGCGGCGCTGATCGGTCTCGAACCCGAGCACTTCGTCGGCGTCATAGGTGTCGAATCCCTGCGCCTGGAGCTTGTAGGCGCGGATCTTGTTGGCGATGCCGTTCCCGCGCCCCTCCTGGTCGAGATAGAGCAGGATGCCGCCCTCGTGCGAGGCCATGAAGCGCACGGTCTCGCGCAGCTGGTCGCCGCAATCGCATTTGAGGCTGCCGAAGAGATCGCCCGTCAGGCACGCGGAATGCAGGCGCACGGTCACGGGCTTCGAGACATCCGGCTTGCCGACCACGATCGCCACCTGGTCGCGCAACCCCTCGCCGCCGCGGAACACCACGAATTCGCTGGTAGGCGCTCCCTCCAGCGGGACCGGTGCCCGGCTGACGATCTTGAGGTCGGCTGCCCGGGCCCGCCGATAGCCCCGGATGGCCTCGCCCGACACGCGCACGAGAGACGGATCGATCTCGATACCCTTCGCCAGGGGCACGACGACCACGGCCGGCAGCACGAGGGACAGGCGGGCCAGTTCAAGGGCCTCCCCGTCCAGCTCATCGGCCGGACGGACCGGCGCGTCGATGCGGCTGTCGACCCGGAGCGCCAGGGCTTCCACGCGGCTGCGCTCCACCACCGGCAGGGCAACCCGGCCGGGAACCTCCCGCTCGAGGCCGAGGCGGCGAAGCCTGGCCGCCGGCAGGACGAGATGGGCTCGACCGCCGGCAACGGCCTCGATCTCGGCGCCCATGGCCTCGTCCAGGTCCTCGACGCCGATGGCGAGCGCGCTCCCTTCAGCCCCATCGATCACCACGGGGCGGGCGCTGCGAAACTCCATGATCGCCCGCTCGACCGAAGCCGTGGCGGGATTGTCGGATAGGCTCAAGGTCAGGCGCATTCTCGAAACACTCGGGCAAACAGCCTCAAATCTGGCGGGAGACGGGGATCTTCAGGGCCGAAAGGCCCTTAAAGCCACGCTTCAGGACGGTTTTCACCCTACCACAGGCCTCCCTGATCCCTAACCCCATAGATGCGATGGCTGCCATACCTAATCAACAGGCTCGCCTGCAAAGGCCTCTTGGCTCGACGGCATAGTCGGAGCGCGCTATCTCTGGCGCTTCCCTGCGCTTCAGCTTCCGTAAAGACATAATCGATGCCCCTCTTCCTGTCCCGGCTTTTCGCCCTCGGATTCCTCGGCCTTGCCTCGACGGCGACCGCCGCCACCCTCGACGGCTTGGCCGTCGACGTGACGAACGCGAGCGAACCGGTGCTGTGCGCCGAAAAGGACAATGTGGCGATCAACTTCGCGTCGCCGGAGGTGAAGCATTTCCAGATCGAGGCCGTGCATCCAGCCTATCTGGGTTCCCTGCGCCAGGATCGGTGGGAGCCGGACTGGACGGCCTGCGAGGACATCTCCGAGGAAACCTCGGCCAAGCCGCACCCGACCATGTCGACCCTCTACGAGGACGGCGAAATCCGCATCATGGGCCTGTCCTTCACCGAATTCTGGCGCCCGAGCGACGTCACGGTGACCATCGGCGACAAGGTCACGCCGAAGATCCATCTCCTGCAGCTGCTCAAGAAGCGCGGCGACAAGGCCGTGGAGGTGCTCGTGATCTATCCGGGCGATGGCTATTGGCGCATCAAGCCGCTCCCGCCCGAGCACCTGGACTGGACGTCCTACGGCTCCTCTTTTCTCGTCGGCCCGGTGGAGTTCGACCAGCGCCCCGTGGTGAACCTGAAGGATGTCGCCTTCGACCCGAAGACCATGACCTTCATGCTGACCCTGGCGAAGGGCGGCAAGGCGAGTGTCGCCGTCAAGGCTCTCAACGAGGAGCGCATGACCCTGGACGTCGCTTTCGATCAGGGCGTCTCCGGCCTGCCCTTCGCGGGGCTTCGCTCCATGTACGTGACCGAGTTCAACGCGGATGTGGCCCGGATCGCCGTGCGTGAGGAGAAGGCCCGCTCCTGGCGCGAGGAGCCGATCATGAACTTCCAGGGCGGCAAGGCGACCGATGCGTGGATGGGACGGCTCGTTCCTTCCCGCCACAACACCAGCGCACCCGACATGATGTTCAACCGCTTCCGTGCTCAGCCGGACGCTTCGCGCTGAACAGGGCGCCCAGCATCGAGACAAGCCGCCCGTCGATCAGGATGAGCCCTGCCCCGATCAGGGCCATCCCGGCCATGTGCCGGGCCGCCAGGGCTTCGCCGAGAACGAGCACGCCGAGCACGATGGCGCTGACCGGGATGAGGAACGTCACGAGGCCCACATTGGTGGCGCCCGCCCGCGCGAGCAGGCGGAAGAAGATCAGATAGGCGAAGGCCGTCGAGACCAGGCCGAGAGCCGCGAGGGACAGGATCGCCACCGTGCTCGGCATCGCCAGCGTCCAGGGCCGGTCGACGATCAGCGCGGTGGGCAAGAGAAGCGCGCTCGAGACCGTGACCTGGCCGGTCGCCGTGGCGAGCGGCGGGATTCCCATGGTCTTGAAGCGCCGCCCGAAGACTCCTGAAAAGCCGTAGGACAGGGCCGCGCCGAGAACCGCGAGCTGCGCGAGAATGCTCGCGTCCAACGAGGCGAACGCCGCGGCCCCGATCATCACGGCGACGCCGACGAACCCGACGATCACGCCCGCGAGCCGCTGGCCTGTCAGGCGCTCATCGTCCGTAAAGTAATGGGCCACGATGACCGTGAAGAGCGGCGTGGTCGCGTTGAGAATGGATGCCAGGCCGCTGGCGATGTGGCCCTGGCTCCAGACGATGAGGGTGAACGGGATGACGTTGTTGAGGATCGACATCCCGAGAAAGGCCGTCCAGGCCTGACGGCCGCGCGGCAGCGACACCCCCATGCACCTCAGGACGAGGAGCAGCGCCGAGGCCGCCGTGACGACCCGAAGCGCCACGATGGTCAGGGGCGGCAGCTCGCGGACAGCCACTCCGATGAAGAGGAAGGAGCCGCCCCAGACGACGGAGAGGATCGCCAACAGCGCCCAATCGGACGCATTCATGCTCTTCTGAATGGATGCCTGTGCCATGGTGTCTTTCCCGCAAGTCGCGAGCCGGAATGGCACAAACGAGAGCGCCGCACGACCCGATTTCTGCGGTCAGGAGACGTCGTACCATTCCCCGTTGCTGCGGCACGCCAGCATCTCGCCCTTTCGCGTCGTCCTGCCGGACCGCAATTCCCGTTTGATGATGCGGCAATCCATCACCTTGGGCATCGTCCGGTTGACCGGACTCAAGCTTACCTTGCCGGAAGACCCGGTCTGGGGATTGTACCAGCTGGCACTGGAAGCTCTGGTGCCGTCGAGGATGGACAGAACGGCCTGGGCCTCCGCCGGGCGGTCCACGTCGGAAACGATCTGCTCGGCCGCCCGCTCGGCCTCCAGTCGGGCGGCGGCGGCACTGGACTGCGCCCTCACCTGGGCCATGCGGTCGGCCAACATGCCCGCCGACACGGCTTGATTGGCAAGCGAGGGAATCGCGCCCACCAAACTGACGCCATTGCTTAACGCTCCGCCGATGGCCGCATGCGCCACCGATTGCGTGATCCCGGCCGTCTGCATGGCCATCATCATGCTGTTATGACGGTCGAGTTCACTGAGATAGTTCGGTCGCGCCGTGTTGCCGGCGGCCACATCGGCGAGACGTGATGCGAACTTGCTGTAATCGATCTCCCGCGCGCCCGGCTCCTGCACGGTTGGAACGCTCTCGGCGAGATCGACGGCCTCTCGGGAGAACCCCGTCGGATCGAGATCAGCCGCGATGCCGAGGCCAACCGATCGCGCTCCCGTCTGATTGCAGGCCGCCAGGACGAGCATCGTTGCAAAAACACCCAATCGGGTCGCAGTCCTGACCAAGCTCCGCTCCATAGTTACGTCATAATGTAGCTATAGAGACGCAGAGATTGAAACGGCGGCCCTCCCGGCATCCCGACAATCCACAGCAAAAATTCCCGGAGCGAGAAAGGTTTGGTTTACGATGGCGGAAAGTGACCTCACGCCTTTACCACTCCTTCACGGCTTCAGGGCGAACCTCGCGCTCGCAATCCAGTCCTGTGTAGCGCTTGAACCATGACCCAGCAGCTCTCCCGCGAACCGACCTACAGCGCCCGCCCTCAGACGGCGCGGTCGAGCTTCTGCGTGCTGCCCCACGATCCCCGGCCGGCCCGGAACGCCAGCTTCATCTTCGGCCGCTCGGATGCGCGCTACCGGCCCCTGCTCAATCAGGAGGAGCGGGACCGGCTGCATCTCTGGGCCATGATCGTCGCCCTGTCGACGTCGGTGGCCGGCACCACCCTGCTCCTCACGGCCATCCTGCGCTGACCGCGAGAATGACGCAGCGGATTGGTCCCGAGAATGGTTCCCACTCTCGGGGCCGATGCTCTACCGCAGCGGCCAGACCAGCATGATGAGCGGCACGCCGACCACAACCACCAGGATCGAAAGCGGCAACCCTAGCCGCCAGTAATCGCCGAACCGATAGCCGCCTGGCCCCATCACCAGCGTGTTGCACTGGTGCCCGATGGGCGTGAGGAAATCGCAGGCCGCCCCGATGGCCACTGCCATGAGGAAGGCGTCGGGCCGGAAGCCGAGCTGGGTGGCGAAACTCGCCGCGATCGGCGCCATCACCAGCACCGTCGCGGCATTGTTGAGAAACGGCGTCACGGCCATGGCGGCCACCATGATGAGCACGAGCGCCCCGGTCGGCGGCAGCATGCTGGCGGTCGAGGAGAGCCAGCCGGCGATCAGGTCCGTCCCGCCCGTCGTCCGGATCGATTCGCTGACGGGAATCAGCGCCCCGAGCATGACGATGATGGGCCATTCGATGGTCTCGTAGGCCTCGCGCAAGGTCAGCGATCCGAACAGCACGAGCAGCACGCCCGCACCGAAGAACGCGATGGCGACGGGCAGGATGTTGAAGGCGACCAGGATCATGGTGACGGCGAGAATCGCGGCCGGCAGGAGGCTCCTGCGCGCGCTGCCGAGGCGGATCTCCCGTTCCGCCAGCGGCAGGCAGCCGAGATCGCGCAGGGTGTCGGGGAGCCGTTTGAGATTACCCTGAAGCACGATGACGTCACCCGGACGCAGCACAATGGTGCGCAGCCGTTCCTTGAACCGTTCGCCGCTTCGGCTGACCGCGATGAGGTTGACGCCGAAGCGCTCGTAAAGGCCGATCCGCTCGGCCGAGAGGCCGCTCAGGACGGAATTCGGCCCGACGATGGCCTCGATGACGCCGATCTCGTCCGTGGCCTCGTCGATTTCGGGCAACCGGTGTTCGCGGCTCATCCGCAAGCCGGCCCGCGCGACGGCGCTCTCGAGCGCATCTGGTTCGCCCGCGAGCATCAGGACGTCGTTCTCCTGGATCCTCGCATCCGGGAGAGGGGAGGAACTGCGGGTTTCGTTGCGGATGATGGCCGCGACCTTCACCTCCCCGTTGGCGAGCCTGTGAAGATCCGCCACCGTCTGCCCGACCACGTCGGACTCGAACGTGACGCGTGCCTCGGTCACGTAGTCCTTGATGTCGAGCGCCGCGTCGAGGGAAGCGGCTCCCTTGCGGCCCTGGGGCAGCAGGCGATAGCCGAAGGCCAGGAACACGATTCCCGCAAGCGCGATGCCGACTCCCACGGGCGTGAAGTCGAACATGCCGAACGGCTCGCCCAGAAGTTCTTGCCGCATCCGCGAGACGATGATGTTGGGCGAGGTTCCCACCAGGGTGACGATGCCGCCGAGAAGCGATCCGAAGGCCATCGGCATGAGGAAGCTCGAAGGCGGCGTGTTCGTGCGACGGGCGATCTGGAACGCCACCGGGATCATCATCGCCAGCGCGCCGATGTTCTTCACGAAGGCCGAAAGAACGGTCACCACGCCGACCAGCACGATGACCTGGATCTGCGTCGTGCGCAGATACGGCCCGACCCGGTTGAGCCCGGCCTCGAGGATGCCGGACTTCGCCACTGCGGCACTCACCAGAAGGGCGCTCGCTACGATCACGACGATGTCGTCGCTGAAGCCGACGAAGGCCTTGTCGGGCGGGACGATACCGACGAGCACGGCCACCAGCAGCGACAGGACGGCGACGAGATCGTAGCGGAAGCGACCCCAAACGAAGAGCGCCATCATCCCGGCGACGATGGCGAAGGAGAGCATCTGTTGATGGGTCATGCGAAACGCAAAGGAGAGGAAGGTCTATCCTAACGCTTCAACCTTCCTTTTGTGCCTTCGTCATTGCCCGAGAACGAGCGCCCAATAGCGGCCGTAGCGGTTGTTCGCATCGGCGCGGGCGAGCCCGATCTTGCGGGCCTGAGGCATCAGGAGATTGCTGTTGTGGCCGGGCGAAGCCTTCCAGCGACCGATGGCCCCGTCCACCGTGTCCGATCCGGCGGAGAGATTCTCGGCCGAGTAGCCGATGATGCCGTAATCGTTCATGCGGCTGACGAAGCTGCCGTGGCTGAGCCGGCCTGCCGCCGCCACGGCCCGGGCCTGATGCTCCGCGGCCTTGTTCAGGGTCGAGTCCACCGTCACCGGGCTCAGGCCCTGCGCCACGCGGTAGGCCGAGATCAGCCGGGCGGCCTCTGCGGCGTCGCTAGTGGAACTTGCCAGGACGGCGTCCTTGGGGGTGAGAGCCAGATCGCCCGCGCAGCCGGCCAGCCCCAGGGCAACGAGGCCCGAGATGATGAGAGCACGCATCGAAAATCCCCTTCGGGCGGCGTTCAGGCGCCGCTCCCCTTGCAAAAACAGTCTGTGGCGTTCATGTGCAGAACCCATGAGCCCGATGACGCTGCATGCCATGTTGAAGCGTGAGGGTCCAGATTCCACACCCTCCCGCGTCAGCTGACCGCATGTCCTTAAAGCCCTCCTCTCCCCCCGAAGTCGCCATCGTGGGCGGCGGCCCCGCCGGCCTGATCGCCGCGGAGGTTCTCGGACGCGCGGGCCTCACGGTCACCGTCTACGACCGGATGCCGTCCGTCGGGCGAAAGCTCCTCATGGCGGGACGGGGCGGCCTGAACCTGACTCATTCGGAAGAGTTCGAGCGTTTCGTTGCCCGCTATGCCGAGGCCCAGCCGCAGCTGCGGCCCTTCATCGAGGCGTTCCGTCCCGAGGACCTGCGCGCCTGGTGCGAGGGCCTGGGCCAGGAGACTTTCGTGGGCTCCAGCGGCCGGGTCTTCCCCAAGTCCTTCAAGGCCTCTCCGCTCCTGCGGGCCTGGCTGGCCCGGCTCGAGACGCTCGGAACCCGCTTCGCGCTCCGCCATCGCTGGCAAGGCTGGGATGAGGATGGCGGCCTGATCTTCACCGACCCGGCCGGGCAATCGGTCCGAATCAAACCCGCGGCCACCATCCTGGCGCTCGGTGGCGCGAGCTGGCCGCGCCTCGGCTCCGATGGGAGCTGGGTCGCGCTCCTGTCCCGGCGCGGCATCGCGGTCTCGCCCCTGCGTCCGGCCAATATGGGCTTCACCCATGCCTGGTCGGAGATCATGCGCAGCCGCTTCGAAGGCGAGCCCCTGAAGCGAATCGCCCTGACCTTCGAGGGCCGAACCGCAAAGGGCGAGGCCATCGTGACGGCGGACGGGATCGAGGGCGGGGCCGTCTATGCCTTGTCCGCCGTGCTGCGCGACGCCATCGAGCGGTCGGGTCACGCCACCCTGCACCTGGATCTCCGGCCTGACCTGTCCGGGGAGGCGCTCGTGAAGCGCCTGAGCGCCCCGCGCAAGGGCCAGTCCGCCTCAACCTTCCTGCGCAAGAGCACCGGACTGAGCCCCGTCGGGATCGCCCTGCTCCGGGAGGCCTCTCCGACCCTTCCCGCCGAACCCGATGCCCTCGCCCGCCTGATCAAGGCCGTGCCTCTGACGCTGACGGGCATGAAATCCCTCGACCGGGCCATCTCCAGCGCCGGGGGCGTGCCGTTCGCGGAACTGGACGATCACCTGATGCTCAAGCGGATGCCGGGCGTCTTCGTGGCCGGCGAGATGCTGGACTGGGAGGCGCCCACCGGCGGATACCTGCTCCAGGCGGCTTTCGCCACCGGCCTGGCCGCCGCAAGGGGGGTCCTGGCTTTCCGGCAGATTCCCGATGACGCATTGACCTTGAATCCGTCATCGGCCACACGGCATTCGTGATCGACCCCGCCAAGATTCTCCACGACGTTTTCGGCTTCCCCTCCTTCCGTGAAGGACAGGAGGAGATCGTGCGCGCGGTTCTGGCCGGCGAGGACGTTCTGGCCGTCATGCCGACCGGCGCGGGCAAGTCCCTCTGCTACCAGCTGCCCACGCTGGCCCGCGAGGGCCTGACCATCGTGGTCTCGCCCCTCATCGCCCTCATGCGCGACCAGGTGGCGGCTTTGCGCCATTTCGGGGTCGAGGCCGGAAGCCTCAACTCCGCCAACGATTCGGACGAGAACCGCCGCGTGGTGGATTCGGTGCGCGAGGGGCGCATGCGCCTCCTCTATGCCTCGCCGGAGCGGCTGGCGAATACCGGCACGACCGAGTGGCTGGCGCGGGCCGGCGTGAACATGCTCGCCATCGACGAGGCCCATTGCGTCTCGCAATGGGGCCATGATTTCCGGCCGGAATACGCCATGCTGGGCGAGGTGCGCCAGCGGCTGGGCAACGTGCAGACCATCGCGCTCACCGCGACCGCCGACGTGGCGACGCGCGGCGACATCATGCATCGCCTGTTCGAGGAGGAGCCGCGCCTCTTCATCCACGGCTTCGACCGGCCGAACCTGCGCCTGGCCATGCAGGCCAAGGAGCATTCGAGGCGCCAGCTCTTCTCCTTCCTCGACAAGCACCGGCACGAGAGCGGCATCGTCTATTGCTCGTCCCGGGATGCGACAGAGAAGCTCGCCGATTCCTTGAGCCAGGCGGGCTATCGCGCCATGCCCTATCACGCGGGCATGCCTCAAGCAGACCGCGCCAAGAACCAGGACATCTTCCTGCAGGAGGACGGCGTCGTGATGGTCGCGACCGTCGCCTTCGGCATGGGCATCGACAAACCCGACGTGCGCTTCGTGGCGCATGCGGCCCTGCCGAAATCCATCGAGGCCTATTACCAGGAGATCGGCCGCGCGGGCCGCGACGGCGCGCCCGCCGACACGCTCACCCTCTACGGTCTCGACGACATGCGCCTGCGCCGCCTGCAGATCGAGCAGAGCGATGCATCGGACGAGCAGAAGCGCGTGGAGCGCCAGCGGCTCAATGCGCTGGTCGCCCTGTGCGAGGCGCCGCGCTGCCGCCGCCAGACGCTGCTCGCCTATTTCGGCGAGAGCACCGAGCCGTGCGGGAACTGCGACCTGTGCATCGACGGCGTCATGTCGTTCGACGGCACCATCGAGGCGCAGAAGCTCCTCTCCGCCATCGTGCGCACCGGCGAGCGCTTCGGCACCGAGCATCTCATCAGCATCCTCGTGGGCGAGGAGACGGATTCCATCCGCCGCTTCGGCCACGACAAGCTGAAGACTTTCGGGGTGGGCAACGACCGCTCGAAGGCCGAATGGCGCTCGCTCCTGCGCCAGATCTATGCGGCCGGGCTCGTCGGCCTCGAGCTTGCGGAATACGGCCGCTGGACGCTCACCGACAAGGGCGTCGCCGTTCTCAAGGGCCAGGAGCGGATCGAGCTGCGCTCCGACGTGCTCATGAAGCCCGCGGAGCGCCGCCGCAGGCGCAGCCGCATGGAAGCGGAATCGGTGGTTCCGTCCGACGATCCGCTGCTCCTCGACCTGAAGGGCCTGCGCACGCGCCTCGCCAAGGAGGAGGGCGTGCCCGCCTACGTGATCTTCTCCGACCGCAGCCTCATCGACATGGCGGCCAAGCGCCCGACCACCGCGCGCGCCTTCGGCGAGGTTCACGGCGTGGGGCAGGCCAAGCTCGACCGCTACGCGGATGCGTTCCTCGAAGTGCTGAAGGCACATGCCGCGTAAGACCAGGCACATGCGGTCATCCCGGACGCCGCAGGCGATCCGGCATGACGCTGGATGATCACACCTCCACCCACCGTCCCTCATGCGCGCTTCTCGCCATGGCATCGACAGTTCGCTCGATAAGGATGCCCTCCTCGAACGTGATCAGATGCGCGGCATCGCCCTCAATACGGCGGATCAGCTCCCGGCATTCGATGACTTTCAGATCGTTGAAGCCGAGCCCATGCCCCGGCGCGGGGATGAACTTGTCATAGGGCGGGTGATGCGGCGAGGCGAGAATGGTGCGGAAGCCCTGTGTTTCCTTGCCCCCATCAGCCGTGTAGAGCTGGACCTCGTTCATGCGCTCCTGGTCGTACACGATGGTGCCTTTCGACCCGAAGATCTGCACGGCGATGCGACCCTTTCGTCCCCAGGCGGAGCGGTTGACGGCAAGCAATCCCGACACACCGCTCTCCAGCTCCATCAGGACCGTCGCAATGTCGTAGGTCTCCACCGCGCGGCGGCCGCCGCCCTGCACCGGACGGTCGGCGTAAGGCTTCGCCATGTGGCCGCACACCCGCCGCACCCCGCCCACGAGCGTCCAGAGCAGGCTCAGAGGATGGACCGCGAAATCGTCGAGAGCGCCATGGCCTGATGAGGCTTCGCTTTTCCAATAGAAAAGCTCCTCCGGGTCGGCCATGAAGTCCTCGTCCATCTCGACACGCACATGATTGACCTCACCGATCTGCCCCTCATCGAGGAGGCGGCGGATCAGGCGCATGACCGGGTTCTGGATGTAATTGTAGCCGAGCGCCGCCACCCTGCCCGACGCCCGCGCGGCAGCCAGCATGCGCTCCGCATCAAAAAGCCTCGTCGCCATCGGCTTCTCGCACCAGACATGCTTGCCCGCTTCCAGGGCGGCAATCGCCATGTCGGGATGAAAGGCGTTGGGCGTGGTGATCGACACCACATCGACCTCGGGATCCGCCACGAGGGAGCGCCAGTCACCGGTGGCGCGCGCAAAGCCGAGTTCGCGCGCCTTGCGCTCCGCGAGATCCTGCGAGGCTTCGGCCAGCACCGTGAGGCGCGGTCGAGGAACGTCACCGAAGACGGCCGCGACGGCGTTCCAGGCCAGTGCATGGCACTTGCCCATGTAGCCTGTGCCGATGAGGCCGATGTTCAGAGACTTCATGCGCGATGCTCCTGAAACGATCCACGGCTTGGCGCCAATGGTTCTACGTCATGGCCGAGCTTGTCCCGGCCATCCCGCTTGTTTGAAGCGCCGCGCTCGTCCGTTCGGGATCGCCGGGACAAGCCCGGTGACGACGTTGCGGGTGACGTTCCCGGCAGGACACGCAGCCCTTCACACCATCCCGCCCAGCTCCTCCGACACCGCCTGCAATTCCTTGCCGCCGGCCATGAGGTTCTGCAGTTCCTCGATCTGGATTTCAGACTTCGCATAGGTGCCCAGCGTCTTGCCGCGGTTGAGCACCGTGAAACGGTCGCCCACCGCGTAGGCGTGGCGCACATTGTGCGTGATGAAGATCACGCCGAGACCCTTCTGGCGGACCTGATGGATGTATTTCAGCACCATGGAGGTCTGCGCCACGCCGAGCGCCGACGTGGGCTCGTCGAGGATCAGCACCTTGGCGCCGAAATAGACCGCGCGGGCAATCGCCACGCATTGCCGCTCGCCGCCGGAGAGCGTGCCGACCGCCTGATGCGGATCGCGCACGTCGATGCCGATCTTGTGCATCTCCTCGCGGGTGACCTCGTCGCAATGGTCGAAATCCACGTTGCGGAAGGGCCAGATGCCCTTCACCGGCTCGCGGCCCATGAAGAAGTTGCGCGTGACCGACATGAGCGGGATCATGGCGAGGTCCTGGTACACGGTCGCGATGCCCGCATCGAGCGCATCGCGCGGGCTCGCGAAGGCCACCGGCTGGCCCTCGACGAAGAACTCGCCCGAGGTCGGCCGGTGCACGCCGGCCAGCGTCTTGATCAGCGTCGACTTGCCGGCTCCATTGTCTCCGAGCAGGCACATGACCTCGCCGCGATGGACCGTGAGCGAGACGCCGGAGAGCGCGATGACCGAGCCGAAATGCTTGACGAGGTTGCGGATGTCGATGAGGGGCGTTTCGTTGTCCATCAGCGCTCTCCCGTCACCTTGCGGCGGATGAAGTTGTTGAACAGCACCGCCAGCAGCAGCATGGCGCCGAGGAAAACCTGGAACCAGTCGGAATCGAACCGCGTGTAGGTGAGCCCGATGGACACCATGCCGAAGATGATGGCGCCGAAGAACGCCCCGATGGCCGAGCCGTAGCCGCCGGTGAGCAGGCACCCGCCGATCACCGCCGCGATGATGGCCTCGAATTCCTTCTGGAAACCGCGCCGCGCATCGGTCGAGCCCGCGTCGAGCACAGTCAGGATGGCGACCAGCGCAGCCGCGCAGGCGGTGAGCATGAAGAGAGCCGTCTTGACCCGGTCCACCGGCACACCGGAATTGCGCGCCGCGTTGGCGTCGCCGCCCGCCGCGAAGATCCAGTTGCCGGCGCGCGTACGCAGGAGAAGCCATGTGGCGGCGAGTGCGAAGAGGATGAACCAGACGATGGAGACCGGAACGCCCGTCACGGTCGGCGTTCCGTTCGGGAATTTGCCGATGACGTCGTGCGCCGCGAGCCACGAGAATACGCCCTCGAAGGCGACGCCTGAGAAGAGTTCGCGGACGAGACCCTCGCCTGCCTGATCGCCGATGCCGCGCATCTGCGTCGAGCCTCCGGTGGCCCATTTCAGCCCGACGAGCGAGAGGCCGCGCAGGATGAACAGAAACGCGAGCGTGACGATGAACGAGGGCAGCCGCGTGCGGATCACCATCTGGCCGTTCAGCCCGCCGAGCACGGCCGCCACGACCAAGGTCCCGGCGATGGCGAGCAGGAGCGGCCAGCCGCTGAGCGTGATGAAGGCGCCGAAGACGAGGCCCGTGAAGGCCACCATGGAGCCGATGGAGAGATCGAACTCGCCGCCGATCATCAGCAGGGCCGCCGCGATGGCGAGAATGCCGAGCTGGGCCGCGGGCGAGAGGATGTTCATGATCCCCGCCAGCGTGAACATGGATGCATCGGCGGTGGAGAGAAAGAAGATCGTCACGAGGACGAGGCCGGCGAGCGCCCCGAGTTCCGGCCGCCGCATGATCTTGGTGAGGAGGGAGACCTCCCGCAGGCGCTCGTCCTGGATCTTCTCGACGGCGGAAGCCGGAGACAGATCCGCGGTCGGCTGGGTGGTGTTCACCATGGGAGCCTCCCCGAATGAATGCAGGAAATAAAGAGCCCGCGACCGGTATGGTCGCGGGCTTCCATGATTGTTTTAGCGAATGCCCTTGGCGGACAGATCGATCACCTGGGCGGCCTTTTCCTTCGTGACCAGATTCGGGCCCGAGGCCACGTCGCCGCCCGGCATGAGGCCGTACTTGGCATAGTTCGCCAGGAACACCACCGGCAGGTAGCCCTGCAGATATTGCTGCTGGTCGATGGCGAACACCGCCTCGCCGGCGGCCACGGACTTAAGGAAGCCGGCCGACATGTCGAACGTGGCGACGCGGATGGCTCCCGTCTTTCCGGCCTCCTTCACGGCCGCAACCGACGGCTCGCCCGCCGTCCCGGCGCCGAGCGCCAGAATCGTGTCGATGGAGCTGTCCGCCGAGACCGCCGCCTTCACCTTGGCGCGGACATCGGCCGGATCGTTCGTGACCGGCAGCACCGTCACCTTGCCGCCGAAGCCTTCCGTGAAGCCCTTGCAGCGCAGGTCGAGCGACACGTTGCCGACCTCCTGGTTCACGCACAGGCCGACCTTGCCGCCCATTTCCTTGAGCTTGGCGCCGGCGATGCGCCCGGCCTCGACCTCGTCCTGGCCCACATGGAGCAGCGCGCCGAGCTTCTTCGACACGTCGGAGCCGGAATTCATGGAGATCACCGGAATGCCGGCGGCCACCGCCTTCTGGATCGACGGGCCGAGCGCCGAGGCATCGGGGATCGAGACGATCAGGCCGGCCGGCTTCTGGTTCACAGCCGCATCGATGAGCTGGCTCATGCCGACCATGTCGAAGGTCTCGGGGGCCCGGTAGTCGACCTGGACCTTCATGTCCTGGCCGCCCGCCGCCACGCCGTTCTTGACCACCGACCAGAACGGATCGTTGGCCTGCCCGTGGCTGACGACGATGATGCGGGTATTCTGCTGCGCCGCGACCGGGGCGGCGGTGGCGAGGGTCAGGGCCGCTGCTGCGGCCAGACCGGTAACAAACGCTTTCATGCTCTTCCTCCCAGATGGTCCTCACGCGAGCGCCGCAACGCCTGTGCGCTGCGGCGGCCGCCGCGGCCTTGCCGCTTGCCTCAAAGGGCAGAGAGAAAACAAATGAGCCGAAAGGCGAATCACCGTCTTTACAGCGTTCCCTCTGCCGATCCGATCGTCCGCATGACTAAACGGAACGTCAGAACCTTTTTGTTTCTATATTGGAATTTTTATTCCATTTTTGTAGGATCGGGTCAAGACCGATCTCATGTCTGAGGCCAACGGTGGAGACAGAGGACAGCATGGGCAGCGCTGAAGCGGTCGTGACGGACATTCCCGAGGACTTCGACGGCCTCCGCGCGCTCCTGCTCAGCCGCCGCGAGGCGATGCCGAAGCGGCTGAAGCAGATCGCCGCCTTCGCGCTCGAGCATCCGGAGGACATGGCGTTCGGCACGGTAGCCGGGATCGCCGAGCATGCCGGGGTTCAGCCCTCCACCCTGGTGCGCTTCGCCAAGAGCCTCGGCTATGACGGCTTTTCCCACCTGCAGCAGATTTTCCGCGATCGCCTGCGGGAGCGCTTCCCGGATTACCGCGAGCGCCTGCGCGGCCTGCGCGACGCCGAGGGACACCACGTTCACGCGGCGTCCCTGCTCGAAGGCTTCACCCACGCGGCGGCCATTTCCCTGGAGCGGATGCAGGCTTCGGTAAGACCCGAGGAGTTGTCCCGCGCCATCGAGACGCTGGCCAAGGCCGACACCATCTATCTGCTCGGCGCCCGGCGGGTCTTCCCGGTCATCGCCTATTGCGCCTATGCCTTCGGCAAGCTCGGCGTGCGCGCCATCCTCATCGACCATGTGGGCCAGCTCGGCCCCGAGCAACTCGCCATCGCGTCCAAGCGCGACGCGGTATTGGCCATCAGCTTCACGCCCTATGCTCCCGTCACGGCCGATCTCGCGGCGGCGGCCGCGCAGCGAGACGTGCCGGTGGTGGCGATCACCGATTCGGCCTTCAGCCCCCTGGTGACGAATGCCGACGTCTGGCTCGAGGTCGCGGAAGCCGATTTCGGCGCCTTCCGGTCGCTCTCCGCTTCGTTCGCGCTGGCGATGGCGCTGGCCGTGGGCACGGCGGAGAAGCGGGCCGAGGGGTAGGCGGGATATCCCAATACCCTGGAGCAGCCTAGGGGTCATTCCCGGATGGACGTACAGCGGAGAGGGAGGCAATCCATCGCTCGGCGCTGGAGCGCGGATCCCCTTCCCCTGCAGCAACCAACGTGAGGATGACACCCTCTCGTGAATGGCTGGCCTCGTGCCGGCCACGCACGTTCTGCTTGCCATCCCTCCGGCCTCATCCTGAGGCGCCACGCCGTGGCGTCGCGAAGGAGGAGCTGGAGGCGCCCTGATCCTTCGAGACGCCGCTGCGCTGCTCCTCAGGATGGGGGCGGAGAATGTCATCGGGGCGATGTTATGTTCTCACTTTGTTCTTGACAGGGCGAGTAACCTTGGCTATATCGTTGCCCTAGATCTGCTCTGACGAGGGGCGCGCTCGCGAGGCGTCGCAAGAGTGAGAGCAGGCACGGTCCCGCCGCAGGCCTCGCACGCCTGTGGTCGCGGGAGGTCGACCTTGGGGGCTCCCCAGCTGGTCCACCTGAAAAGAACCGTGCGCGAAGCGGCCGTCCGGCTCTTCCATCAACACACACAAGCGAGCCGGGCTGCCCGACGCGCCACCCTCGAACCCGAAAGGCTCGCAGCGCAAGCTGCGGGCCCCAAGGGGCTGGCTCTTTGACACGAACGGATCAGCACCCTCTCACGTCATGACCGGCCCCGGACCTGATCCGATGAGGCGCGGCGCTTCAGGCCATCGGGATCACCGGCACGAATCCCCGAATCACGTCCGGGGAAGCAATGACGTGCAGAATTACAGCCGCACCGGCTTTCCGCTCTGCGCCGATTCGGTGGCGGCATCGGCCAGACGCTGCGCCATGAGGCCATCGCGACCGGTCGGGTTGCACGGCTTGCCGTCGCGGACGGCGTTCAGGAACGTGGTCAGCTCATCGCGATAGGCATCCGCATAGCGCTCCAGGAAGAAGTCCTGCACCGGATCGGCGGTCACGCCCGCGGCGTTCGCCACCTCGACCGTCGTGCGGTGGATGTTTCCGGCGCGGATCATGCCCTTGGAGCCATGGACCTCGACGCGCTGGTCGTAGCCATAGGTGGCGCGCCGGGAATTGGAGATCTGCACGATCCTGCCCTTGGCGGTCTTCAGCATCACGGCGGCCGTGTCCACGTCGCCGGCCTGTCCGATGGCAGGATCGACCAGGGACGAGCCGACCGCATGCACCTCCACGGGCTCGTCGCCCAGCAGCAGGAAGCGGGCCATGTCGAGATCGTGGATCATCATGTCCCGGAACAGGCCGCCGGAGGTGGCGATGTAGCTCACGGGCGGCGGGCCGGGATCGCGCGACAGGATCGTCACGAGCTCCACCTCGCCCACTTCCCCATCGGCGAGCCGGCGGCGCAAGGCCGCGAAGTTCGGATCGAAGCGACGGTTGAAGCCGATCATCAGGGGCGTGCCGGCCTTCTCGACCGTGGCGAGACAGGTCTCGATGCGCTCGCTCGACAGGTCCACCGGCTTCTCGCAGAAGACCGCCTTGCCGGCGCGGGCGCCGCGCTCGATGAGGTCCGCATGGGTCGTGGTCGGCGTGCAGATGAGGATGGCGTCCACGTCGGAGCGCTCGACGATCTCATCCAGCGCCGCGACCTCGGCGCCCGTCGCGGCCGCGAGCTCCTGCGCGGCGGGCGCATGGGGGTCGGCCACCGCCACGAGGCGGGCATCGGGATGGCTGGCGGCGTTGCGCCCATGGATGCGGCCGATGCGGCCGGCGCCCAGAACAGCGATTCTGATCATGTTTCCCCCTGGTCCTTTGCCGGCTCACGGCAAGTTTGGAATTGAAATTCCACGATAGGATGCTAATAGAATAAACGTTCTATAACAGCAAGAGCCGGGAGCGCGGCTCGCATACGCTTTACTCGGCCGGGAGCGGGAGGAATAGCATGAAGCCAGCCCTGGATGTGATCACCATTGGCCGCGCCTCGGTCGATCTCTACGGCCAGCAGGTCGGCGGGCGGCTGGAGGACATGGCGTCCTTCTCCAAGGCCGTCGGCGGCTGCCCGGCCAACATCGCCATCGGCACGGCGCGGCTCGGCCTGAAATCGGGCCTCGTGACCCGCGTGGGCGACGAGGCCATGGGCCGCTTCATCCGCGAGCAGATGGGGCGCGAGGGCGTCGCCACCGAAGGCATCGTCACCGACAGGGAGCGCCTCACCGCCCTGGTGATCCTCGGCGTCAGGGACGAGGATTCCTTCCCGCTGATCTTCTATCGCGACAACTGCGCCGACATGGCGCTCGATGAGAGCGACATCGACGAAGGCTTCATCGCATCCGCGGCCGCCATCGTAGTGACGGGCACACATTTCTCGCGTGAGACAACCGCCGCCGCGCAGAAGAAGGCGATCCGCATCGCCAAGGCGAACGGCCGCAAGGTGGTGCTCGACGTGGATTATCGCCCCAACCTCTGGGGCCTTCTCGGCCATGGCGCGGGCGAGTCGCGCTATGTGCGCTCCGACGCGGTGACCGAACATCTCAAACCCATCCTGGCCGATTGCGACCTCGTCGTCGGCACGGAGGAGGAGCTGCACATCGCCGGCGGCTCCGAGGACACGCTCACGGCCATCCGGGCCATCCGGGCCATTTCGAAGGCCACCATCGTGTGCAAGCGCGGTCCCATGGGCTGCGTGGTGTTCCCGGGCGCCATTCCGGATTCGCTGGACGACGGCGTGAAGGGGCCCGGCTTCCCGGTCGAGGTCTACAACGTGCTGGGAGCAGGCGACGCGTTCCTGTCCGGCTTCCTGCGTGGATGGCTTAAAGGAGAGGAGCTTGAAACCTGCTGCGCCTACGCCAATGCGAGCGGCGCCTTCGCGGTCTCGCGCCTGCTCTGCTCGCCGGAGATCCCGACCTTCCCGGAGCTGCAGCATTTCCTGAAGACCGGCAGCCGCCACAAGGCGCTGCGCTTCGACGAGGACATCAACCACATCCATTGGGCGACGACGCGCAGACCGCAGCCCGACACGCTCATGGCGCTCGCCATCGACCACCGCATGCAGTTGGAAGCGATGGCGAAGGAGATCGGCGCTCCCGTCGAGCGCATCCCCGATTTCAAGGTGCTGGCCGTCCACGCCGCCGCCCGCGTGGCGGAGGGCCGCCCCGGCTTCGGCATGCTGATCGACGGCACTTTCGGCCGCGAGGCGCTGTTCCGCGCCGCCGATCATCCGTTCTGGATCGGCCGTCCCGTGGAGCTTCCGGGTTCGCGGCCGCTCGATTTCGAAGGCGGCGGGTCGCTCGGCGCCAAGCTGGTGGAATGGCCGGTCGGCCACACCATCAAATGCCTGTGCTTCTACCATCCGGACGATCCGCCGGAGCTGAAGGAGCGCCAGGAGCGCGACCTGTTGCGCCTGCACGACGCCGCGCGCCGCATCGGCCGGGAATTGCTGGTGGAGATCATCGCGGGCAAGCACGGACCGCTCAAGGCCGACACGGTCGCGGGGATCCTGCAGCGCCTCTACGATCTCGGCATCAAGCCCGATTGGTGGAAGCTCGAACCGCAGCGCGATGAAGCGGCGTGGCATGCCATCGGCAACGTGATCACGCAGAACGATCCCTATTGCCGTGGCATCGTGCTCCTCGGCCTCGAAGCGCCCGAGAACGAGCTGGAAGCTGCCTTCGCGGCCGCGGCGAGCGAACCGCAGGTCAAAGGCTTTGCGGTGGGCCGCACGATCTTCAACGACGCCGCGCGGCGCTGGCTCAAGGGCGAGATCTCGGACGAGGCCGCGATCGCCGACATGGCGGGCCGCTTCCAGCGTCTCGTCGACGCCTGGCAGCGGGTCTCCGCCCGCTCGAAAGCCGCCTAAGACGAAGGGCGGGGCCTGTGAAAGGCTGCGCCCTCTTTTCATGTATGCGAAAACCTGAAAACGCTGCGACGCCATTCTAAGAGGAACACGCATGAGCACGATCCGGCTGACCATGGCGCAAGCCGTCGCCCGCTTCCTGACGGCACAGAAGACGGAGATCGACGGAAAAGTCCTGCCGCTCTTCGGCGGCGTGTGGGCTATCTTCGGCCATGGCAACGTGGCCGGCATGGGCGAGGCCCTGCACGGCGTACGGGACCAGCTTCCGACCTACCGCGCCCATAACGAGCAGGGCATGGCCCATGCGGCCATCGCCTTCGCCAAGGCCTCGCGCCGCCGGCGCATGATGGCCTGCACCACCTCGATCGGTCCCGGCGCCACCAACATGGTGACGGCGGCGGCCGTGGCGCATGTGAACCGCCTGCCCGTGCTGCTGCTTCCCGGCGACGTGTTCGCCAACCGCAGGCCCGATCCGGTGCTGCAGCAGATCGAGAGCTTCTCCGACGGCACGGTCTCGGCGAACGACTGCTTCCGGCCCGTCTCCCGCTATTTCGACCGCATCGCGCGTCCCGAGCAGATCATCCCGGCGCTCCAGCGCGCCATGACCGTCCTCACGGATCCCGCCGAATGCGGCCCGGTGACGCTCGCACTCTGCCAGGACACGCAGGCCGAGGCCTACGATTATCCCGAGAGCTTCTTTGCGGAGAAGATCTGGCGCCCGCGCCGCATCCGGCCGGACGAGACGGAGCTCGCTGCGGCGGCAGACCTCATCCGCAAGGCGAAGAAGCCCTTCATCGTCGCAGGCGGCGGCGTACTCTACTCGGAAGCGGAAAAGGCCCTGGCCGATTTCGCCGAAAAGCACGGCCTCTCCGTCGGAGAAACGCAGGCCGGCAAATCGAGCCTGCCTCACGACCATGTGGCCTGCCTCGGCGCCGTGGGGGTCACCGGCACGGGCGCCGCCAACGCCTTCGCCGAAGAGGCCGATGTGGTGATCGCCGTAGGGACGCGCCTGCAGGATTTCACCACCGGCTCCTGGGCGCTGTTCAAGAATCCGAACCGGCGCATCGTCGGCCTCAACGTGCAGACCTTCGATGCCGCCAAGCACAATGCGGTTCCGCTCGTGGCGGATGCCCGTGTCGGCCTCGAGGAGCTGAGCCGCGCCCTCGGTAACTGGAAAGCTCCGGAGGCCTGGACGGCGAAGGCGCAGGACGAGAAGGCACGCTGGTTCGAGACCGCCGCGCGCTACACGGACCCGACCAACGCAGAGCTTCCCTCCGACGCGCAGGTGATCGGCGCGGTCCAGCGCACCTCCTCGCCCACCGACGTGGTGGTCTGCGCGGCCGGCGGCCTGCCGGGGGAGCTGCACAAGCACTGGAAGGCGAGCACGGCGCTGGGCTACCATATGGAATACGGCTATTCCTGCATGGGCTACGAGATCGCGGGCGGGCTCGGCGTGAAGATGGCCGATCCATCCCGCGAAGTGATCGTGATGGTGGGCGACGGCTCCTATCTCATGATGAACTCGGAACTCGCCAGCTCCGTGATGCTCGGCCAGAAGCTCACTGTCGTGCTCCTCGACAATCGCGGTTACGGCTGCATCAACCGCCTGCAGCGCGCCACCGGGGGCGAGAGTTTCAACAACCTGCTGCAGCACACCAATCATGTGACGTTGCCCGACATCGACTTCGCCGCCCATGCGGCCAGCCTCGGCGCGCAATCCATGAAGGTGAAGAGCATCGCGGAACTCGAAGATGCGCTGCGGAAGGCACGCAGCGCCGAGCGCAGCACCGTCATCGTCATCGACACGGATCCTCTCGCGTCGACCGATGCGGGCGGCCATTGGTGGGACGTGGCGGTGCCGGAAGTCTCGACACGCGAGCAGGTGAAGACGGCCCGCAAGGATTACGAGACGGCCCTCGCGGCGCAGCGCGTGGGCGATTGATCAGGACGAAAGGAACAACAACATGACGATCCGCATCGGGGCCAATCCCATCGGCTGGTCCAACGACGACATGCTCGAACTCGGCGGCGAGACGCCGCTGGAGGTCTGCCTCGCCGAGGCCAAGGAGGCGGGCTTCGAGGGCATGGAGCTCGGCAACAAGTTTCCGCGCGAGCCGGAAGCGCTTAAACAAGCGCTGGCGCCCTTCGGGCTCGCCTGCGTGTCCGGCTGGTATTCCGCCGAATTGTTGAAGCGCGACGCGGATGCGGAGATGAAGGCCCTGCGGCCGCATCTCGACCTCCTGAAGGCCATGGGCTCGAACGTTCTCGTCTTCGCCGAGACGTCGAACGCCATTCACGGCGACCGCTCCAAGCCCCTGTCCCAACGCCCGGTGATGAAGGAGGGCGACTGGGCCGAGTTCGGCCGCCGCATCACACAGGTGGCTGAGCGGACGCTCCAGGAGGGCGTGCGCGTGGTGTATCATCACCACATGGGCACCATCGTGGAATCGGAAGCCGATATCGACGCGTTCATGCGCTCCACGGGTGAAGCCGTTCATCTCCTGCTCGATACCGGCCACGCCACCTGGGGCGGCGCCGATCCTGCCGCGCTCGCCCGCCGCTATCGCAGCCGCATCAGCCACGTGCACACGAAGGACGTGCGTAAAAGCGTGATGGAGAAGTCCCGCGTGGAGAACTGGAGCTTCCTCGATTCCGTCCTCGAGGGCGTCTACACGGTGCCGGGCGACGGTATGGTGGATTTCGTCTCCGTGTTCAAGGAACTGCCGGGCTACAGCGGCTGGGTGGTGATCGAGGCGGAGCAGGACCCGAAGAAGGCTCATCCGCTCACCTATGCCAAGATGGGCTATGCCAATCTCACCCGGTACCTCAAGGAAGCCGGCCTGCGTTAAGGAGCCTGTGCGATGTCGAAGCTTCTCATCAAACCGTCGAAGCCGGATTCGACCGGGCGGATCCACGCCATCACGCCGGACACCGCCGGCTGGACCTATGTGGGTTTCGAGGTCTACCGGCTCAAAAGCGGGCAGTCCCTGAAGCAGCAGACGGAAAACCGGGAGGCCTGCATCGTGCTGCTCTCCGGCAAGGCGCGCGTGGCGGCCTCGGGCCAGGATTTCGGCGTGATCGGCAGCCGCAACTCGCCATTCGAGCCGGATCCGTGGTCGCTCTACGCGCCAGCCCGCTCCGAATGGTCCCTGGAGGCGCAGACCGATTGTGAGATCGCTGTCTGCACCGCTCCGGCCGAAGGCAAGCTTCCGGCGCGCGTGATCCGGCCCGACCAGGTCGGTCAGGAAACCCGCGGCCAGGGCACCAACACGCGCCATGTGCGCAACATCCTGCCGGAAACGGAAGCGGCGGAAAGCCTGCTCGTGGTCGAGGTCATCACGCCGTCCGGCCATTGGTCGAGCTATCCGCCGCACAAGCACGACCGGGACATGCTGCCGAACGAGTCCCTCCTGGAGGAGACCTACTACCACCGGCTCAATCCGCCCTCAGGCTTCGCGCTCCAGCGGGTCTATACGGACGACCGCTCCCTCGACGAGACGCTGGCCGCGAGCGACGGCGACGTGGTGCTTGTGCCGAAGGGATACCACCCCGTCGGCGCGCCCCACGGCTACGAGCTCTATTACCTGAACGTGATGGCCGGTCCGAAGCGGATCTGGAAGTTCCACAACGATCCGGATCACGAGTGGATGCTCGCAAAAGCTTGATCCATCCGGCTCTATCAGGCATGAGCCATGGGGAACTTCCCCAGAGGTCCCTGACGATGTCCGATCTCGCCGCGCGCGTCTTCAAAACCGTGATCGCGCTCGTCAGCGCGATCGTGATGGATTACGCATTCCTGAACGGGCGCATGACGCGCCAAGCCGTGACGGGAATCGAGCGCCTGGCGGCCGACGCGCCGGTCCTCATCGACCGGCTCGTCGCGAGCATCCTCACCATCAAGTGGGACCGCTGAACGCCTCTCGAGAAGTCAGGCGCTCGCCACCAGGTGCTGCTCGATCTCGTAGACCGGATGCTTCGTCAGATCCTTGTTCACCTCGGCCAGGATCCGCTGCTTCACGGCATCGGAGAAATGGGTGCGCAGCTCGGCAAGGGTGCGCGGAGGCGCAGCCACGATGATGTGCTTCACCTTGCCGCCGGAGCAGGCCACGTTGACCTCTTCGGCCACCTCCCCGGCGAACTTGCGTTCGGCAAGATCGTGCCAATCGACCTGCTCGACCGCGCTTCGCTGACCGTTCATCCAGGTCCGGCCTTGCTTGTCCGTGCCTTGCAGATGGGTCGGCAGGTTGTCCGGGGCCTCCAGGACGCGTTCTACTTGGAGGTTCGGATAAAGTTCGTCACCCTTGTTCTTCAGGAAAAGGGCCTTCCTGCCATCGCTGACGAGAACCAATCCGTCATGCGGAAGCTTGAGAGCTTTGTTCACGGCCATGCTCCTTGTTACGGGAGACATTCTTCGGCGCCCGGGCGGGCGGCGCCTTGATCCAGATCATATCGCGGCCAAGAGGATGTTGCGCATGAGTCGACCGTATCGAGGCACCTGACGATGATCGGCCATTGGAACGGAACGGCCACGTTTCCGTTCATTCCATGGTCCCACGCTCTCCTGTCGATCCCATGGCAAACCTTCTTCGCATCCTTCTCGCCATCCTGCTCCCGCCGGTCGGCGTCTTCTTCACCGTCGGTCTGGGCGGGCAGTTCTGGCTCAACATCCTCCTGACGATCCTGGGCTATATCCCAGGCATCGTTCATGCGGTCTGGATCATCGCGCGGCGGGCGCGTTGAGGGAGGCCTAGGCTGAGCCGAGAGAATGAGGAGGGGTCCCCCTCCTATCGGCTCCCCTGCTCGAGCGCCCGATCCACGCGGCCCGGACGCGGGCGCTCCCCGTACCAGCCATATCCGCGGCGCTGATAGTACCGGTTTCCGTAATACCGATTCCCGTAATAGCGGTTTCCATAGTAGCGATCGCGGTAATAGCGGTTCGGCGCGTAGCGATGTGAACGGTAAGATCGATTGTAGCGGTGGCGCGGTGGGACATAGGCTCTGCGACGCACGGTCCGGGCATGCTCATAAGTGACCCCGCCCGGCCCATACCAGCCAACGCCGTAAGGCCCGCTCACCATGCCGTTCCGCCAGGTGCCGGTGCTTTCGCCGGCCTGTGCCGGGAGCGAGGCAAGCGTGGCCGCGCCGGACAGGGCCAAGGCCAGCACACAGGTCTTCAGGATACGCGAAGAAAACATTGCACTCTCCGGCAGGTTACGATCGTGGACAACGTTCCCATGCTGGGCCGCGTTCCAACCGAAGCCCCACGCGACCGGCGGAGGACGAGTGACGTGCCGATGAAGATGGGTCCGTAATGCCGCCCGATATTCCCTATGGTGCCGCAGCGCACGTGACACGATGGAACAGCTGAACGGAGGGGGACGTGAAACGTTCATGTCCTGCGTACGGCATTGCAGCACGCAAGACCGAAAGACCAGACCCGATGACTGTTCTCGATCCCATCTCCGGCAAGCAGGTTGCCATCGCCCCGTCTGCGAAGCCGCGCAATTCGCACGAGGGCGCTCTCCCTGACGAGGAAGCCCCACAGCTTCGGCAGGAGACAGCTGTCGCCTGCGAACCGGATCCATACGGTAGAACTCGGGAGCAGGATGACTCTGGCGATTGAAGATCGGGAAGGGGAATGGCGCACCCGACACGATTCGAACGTGTGACCTTTGCCTTCGGAGGGCAACGCTCTATCCAGCTGAGCTACGGGTGCTTGAGGCGATGGGCCTGTTTCTTCCCTACCCGATTACGAACGGCAGGGCAACCTCTGCCGATATGAGAGAGTGCGGCCGTCTCCTTCTCGAGACGGCCGCACTGGACCTTTAGATCGTCCTGCCCGAGACCGGGCCTGCCCAGCGTTCAGACGGAACGGATCCTGCGGGTTTCTAGGCCTCGTCGGTTGCCGCCCGCTGCCGGGAGACGTAGCCGATGGCGAGCACCAGGATGGCTCCGACGATGGCAATGGGGATTTCGGCCTTGTGGCTGATGTCCTGGCCGAGCTGCCCAATCAGCCAAGGGTCGGAAATCAGCATCTCCCCGGCCACCCAGCCCAGAAGGGCCGCTCCGGCCCAGACGAGCAGGGGAAAGCGGTCCAGGAGCGCCATGATGAGGGCGGCGCCGGCCACAATGAGGGGGATGGAAATGGCAAGGCCGACGGCGAGCAGAACGGTGGAATCCTGCGCCACCGCTGCAATGGCCAGGACGTTGTCGAGGCTCATGACGGCATCGGCGACCACGACGGTCCAGACCGCATGCCAGAGGCGGTCGGTTTCCTTCACGCCGCCCTCCTCGTCGTCGCCTTGGAGAAGCTTCACGGCGATCCAGAGCAGGAGAAGCCCGCCGGCGATCTTCAGGAAGGGTGTCGTCAGGAGCGCCGCGACGACGATGGTGAAGATGATGCGCAGGCCCACCGCCACACCGGCGCCGAGCACCATGCCGATACGGCGTTTGTCTTCCGGCAGGCCGCGGCAGGCCAGCGCAATGACGACGGCATTGTCTCCGGACAGGATGATGTTGATCCAGATGATGCCGAGGAGTTTGAGGATTTGGGGAAAAAGGTCTTCCATCACGGGGAACTTGATTGGCCGTTCGAGATGAACAGCGACCGGAGCCTGCCTGAAAGTCGACCATGGCCTGAATGAAGGCCGGGCCCTGCGGTTCAAAGGCGCTCGCGGAGACAGAGAATGGCGCCATTTTCGGCGCGCGACACGATCGGCCCGCAGCCTCCGAGGCGAAGCTTGCGGCCGGGTTGAACTCAGCTCAGGGGCGCGGGGGGCCCGTCGCGCGCAGAGAGCCCAGAAGAGCGGCGTTGCCGGATTGCGGAGAATCGAGACGGACGCCTTGCCCGGCCCTACCTCTCGAACGGCAGGAAAGGTCCCAGGCCAGGACAGCGTCAGGGCCGCCCGTACCGTCCTTCCACGTGTCCGGACAGGCCTCCCCATCCCCTTCGCCTCCATCGGACAGGCCCGAGAGCGAAAGCGCTTCCTCGACCTGGATGAGGAAAGAGGCCCCGGAATTCGCATGATCGATCGCCGGCAGCCACGCGAGCAGGACCAGCCCGAGCAGTGCCTGCATGACGGGAAGCAAAATACGGGGTCGGGCCAATGCTCTGTCCATGCGAGCGGATAGGGCTCCCAAGCGGAAAACCTACCCCTCCCTAACCCGGCCAATAGCCTTAGGGCAACCTGAGCAGGAGCCCGGGAATGTCATGGCGCACTCAGGTCCGATGCCCCAAGGGTCTGGCTTTGC
Source organism: Microvirga mediterraneensis (assembly GCF_013520865.1). Classification (NCBI taxonomy): domain Bacteria; kingdom Pseudomonadati; phylum Pseudomonadota; class Alphaproteobacteria; order Hyphomicrobiales; family Methylobacteriaceae; genus Microvirga; species Microvirga mediterraneensis. The sequence goes on along the minus strand of NZ_JACDXJ010000001.1, from coordinate 1,074,590 downwards.
GCATCTTTTCACGCAGATCGTGGGTCTCGCTTTTGCATTCGTTGCGCTAGATCGGAATAGACATTGTGCAGGCGGCCGATCGTGCTTCACCATTCCGTCCGGGCGACTCGCTCAAGGTTGCTTTCCATAGGAGAGCTCAATGGCAGCCCAGGATGATCCCGTTTCCATACTCCGCGAGACCTATGCCCGGTGGGTCGACACCAAAGGCAGCGATTGCGAATGCTGGATGGACATCATTGCGGACGATGTCTCCCTCGGCTCGCTGGCCGAAGGCTCGCCGGAAGTTCCCTTCACCATGCGCCGGAGCAGCAAGTCCGGCGTGCGCGCCTATCTCGAAGACCTCATGCGCGACTGGGAGATGATCTCCCACAGCATGAACGAGTTCATCGCCCAGGGCGACCGGGTGGCCGTGGTCGGGCGGGCCGTCTGGCGCCACAAGGGGACGGGCAAGGTGGCGGACACCCGGAAGGTCGACATCTGGCGCTTCCATAACGGCAAGGCGGTGGATTTCGAGGAGTTCTACGACACCGCCGGACTGATCGCAGCCGCGACGCCATAGGCTTTCCCCGGGCCCGCCCCGTCCGAAGGGTCACGCTCCCGCTGCGGACGACAGAAGGAGGGCGAGATCGGCCTCGCCGAGCAGGCGGTATTGTCCGGGCCCGAGATCCTCCGGCAGAGTCAGACCGCCGATCCGGTCGCGGTGCAGGGCCGCGACATGGTTGCCGACAGCCGCGAACATGCGCCTGACCTGATGATAGCGGCCTTCCGCCAGGGTCAGGTAGGCGCCGGTCTCGGAGATCACCTCCATCAGAGCCGGCATCAGCGGCTTGTCCTCGCTCTCGAGCATCAGCGTCCCGGACGCGAAAATCTCCGCCTCGTCCCCACGCAAGGGACGATCGAGTTCGACCCTGTAGCGTTTGGAGATGTTGGCCCGGGGTGAGATGACCCGGTGCAGCAGGTTTCCGTCGTCGGTCATGAGCAGCAGCCCCGACGTGTCCTTGTCGAGCCGTCCGATGGTCGAGATCGCCGGGTCGCGACGGCGCCACCGGTCCGGAAGCAGGCCATAGACCAGAGGACCGGCTTCCTTGTGCGAGCAGGTGACGCCCAGCGGCTTGTGCAGCATCAGGGCGAGGCCTGGCGGCGGATCGAGCGGCTTGCCCTGGATGCGCATCCGCTCCGACAGGTCGCGCGTCACGGCGATGCGCCGGTCCGCATCCTCGACCTCGGCCCCGTCCAGCATGACGAGACCCGCATTGACAAGGGATTGAACCTCGCGGCGCGAGCCATAGCCCATGTTGGCGAGGAGGCGATCGAGGCGCAGCGTCGGGACCTTGCTCATTTGACGGCCTCATAGATCTTGTAGCCGTTCGCCTCGACCTTCGGCGTCACCCGCTTGAACAGGCTTCTCAGCACGGCCTCATAGGGCAGATGGCGGTTGGCGACGAGCCAGAGGACGCCGCCCGGCCGAAGGGCCTCCGCGGCCCGGCGGATGAAGGCTTGGCCCAGGCTCTGGTCCTCGGCACCGCCATCGTGGAAAGGCGGATTCATCACGGCGAAATCGAGGCCCTTCATTCCGGTGCCGCTGCGGATATCGGCCCAGCGCAGCTCCGCACGCGGGTCGCCGATGTTGCGCGCCGCCATGTCCACGGCTCGACGGTCGATATCGATCATGGCGAGATGTTCGACCTTGGGGAAGGCCAGGATCGCGCGGGCGAGGATGCCGATGCCGCAGCCGAAATCCGCCCCGCGCCCGCTCAAGGCGGTCAGGCTCTGCTCCAGGAGGGCGCTGCCGGGATCGAGCCGGTTCCAGCTGAATACGCCGGGCCAGGTCCAGAGCCCCAAGCCTTCGTCCAGGCGAGGCCCGCCCTCGGCCAGGGCTTCCTGGATCCCGGTGAGAAGGGCCGGTCGCGGACAGGCGCAGATGCGGTGATGACGGCGGGAGGTCTCGGCGACGTCGCAGCCGAACGCCTTGAGCTCCTTGGCGATCCGCGAGCCGCCCTTGTCCTTGGGCGCCAGGATTGTCAGGGACCCGCCGGGCGCGAGCGCCCGCAAGGCCAGGGCGGTCGTGTAGCGCCGCTCCACCGTGCCGGGTGGGGCCAGCACGACCATGGAGCCGAGTGCCCCCTCCCCTTGCTCTTCCAGGCGTTCGGAGCCGGGGATCAAAGGCGAGAACTGAATCGCCCCATTGGGGGTTTCGGCCAGTTCGGCCGGTGGCGTGCCGTAGACGCCGCTTGGTTGTGAATCTTGCAAGGTGACTGAGCCCACGCTGAACGCAGGCGTTCTTATTATGCTGCGATCCGGAAGGTAAGTCTCAATGATCCTGCCGAGCCTGCTTTGTCCCGGCAGCACGGATTTCCGATTCACCCACCGCACGCTGGGCGCCGCTCAGGGTATCGCGGATCCGGTAGCCCAGCTCGCCGCTGCTGTTCTCCGGCATCAGGCGAACGATCTCGTAGGTCCCGCTCGTGCGATCGGCGAAATGGGCGGCAGCGGCATGAACGAGCTGGCCCATGGTGTATTTGTGACTCACGGAAATCTCCTTTCGGGAAAAAGCAAAAAGCCGCCCTCGAAGGGCGGCTTTGCGAGGCGGCTCGGAGGCCGGGCCTGATCCAACGGATATTACGCCGTTTGGATGTTGTTGACGGCGACCTTGCCGGAGCGGCGGTCCGCGGCGGTGTCGAAGGACACCTTCTGGCCCTCGCGCAGGCCGCGGATGCCGGCGCGCTCGAGCGCGGTGGCGTGCACGAACACGTCCTTGCTGCCGTCGTCCGGCTGGATGAAGCCGAAGCCTTTTTGATCGTTGTAGAACTTCACGGTGCCCGAAATCATGGGAATATCCTTGGAGAGGCTTGTATGCACGTGAGCCCGGGGCATGCGGAGGCACGCCCGCGCTCGGGTTCGTCGATGTTTGGGAAGGGGGTCTGAACGTGCGCCTGGAAGGCCAAGGCGTAACGGCCCGATTGTCCGGCCAAATGTCGATGAACCTCATGTAATGCCGACTTACGGCGAATACAAGGCAGGCAGCCGGAAAAGCAGACGACCTTCGTGGCTTCCGCAAGGGCAATCCCCGCGAGCAAGGGCTTGGATCGTCGCTTTAGGGACGGTCCGCTTCAGTACTTCAGCCGCAGCGCCTGGACGCTCGCGCCGCCGTCGGCACAGTAGATCCGAGCCCTGGGGCAGTAGGAGGCATAGACCGGCGTCGGACAATAGGTCTGCATGAAACTCTCGTCGATGGCACAGGTCACATGTACGCGGTAGAAGCCCTGCGGACCGCTCGGCGCATCGTGCAGGACCGAATAGCCCAGCCCCTGATCGGCGAGCCGGGCGATGGCGCGCCCGGGCTGGATCCGGGTGGCTTCGAACCGGGACACGGTCATCAGATCGGCCGCCTGGGCTGCGGATCCCACCAGACCGGCCGCCAGGGCGATCCCTATCAAAACCTGCTTCATGCTGCGCCTCGCTGCCATTTCCCGAAAGACCGGTTCGCTCAGGTCGGAACCCGCGGGAGGAACCTGTCGAGGATAATGCAAAGCTGCCCTTCGGGATCCATCGCGGGCGTCTCTACGAAGGATTAACCACGCTCCCGGGCGCCCTCTACCCCAGGCCGGACTTTAAGCAACCGGTAGGATCTTGTGCCCGATAAACGCGGCGAGTTGTTAGGCGTAAATTGACCAGGGTCCCATGCACCACATCCATCTCGCTGAGGGTATGCGGCTTCGTTTTCCGGCGCGGAGCGCCGATTTCGATCAGGGCGTCGAGATCGGCATCGTGGCCGCGCTGATGAGCCAGGATCTGACGGAATTCTCCCGCAGGATCTCGAACGAGAACCTCGGTCAGGTGCGGGCCCTGGTGGAGCAGTTCGGCTATCGCCTAGTCGAAGGCCAGGCGGACGGGGAATTCGTGGAGCTCAATTTCTACAGCCGCACGGCGCGCCCGCGCCTGCGCGTCGTTCATTCGGGAACCTGATCTGGGTCAGGCGGAAAACTTCTTCTGCATGGCGCGGATGCGCTCGCGATAGGCCGTGTAGAAGCCGCTCATGCAGATGAGGCCGGCACCCGTGATCGTCCAGGAATCCGGCAGCGATCCGAATACCAGATAGCCGAGCGCGCCTGCCCAGATCAGCTGGACATAGGAGAACGGCGCGATCAGCGACGCGTTGCCATGGCGATAGGCCATGACCACGAACCAGTGGCCGATGGCGAACAAAACGCCCATGCACAGGCCCAGCGCGATCTCGGTTCCGTTCGGCGTCACCCAGTTGAAGGGCAGGAGCGCGCTCAGCACGATGCTGCCGACCGAGGCTGAATAGGCGAGCGTCGTAAGCGCATGGTCGCCCGTGATCTTGCGGGTGACCACGGCGCCGACGGCCCAGCTCGAAGCGCTGACGATCGGCAGGAAGGCCGCCGGCTGGAAGGCGCCCGTGCCGGGCCGCACGACGATCATCACCCCGATCAACCCGATCGCGGCGGCCGTCCAGCGCCGCCAGCCGACGGTCTCTCCCAGGAAGAGCACCGACAGGGCCATGATCAGGATCGGCGAGACGAAGAAGATGGCGGTCGCATCGGCCACGGGCAGATGAGGCAGGCTCTGGATGAACATGATCGAAGAGCCCACCATGCCCAGCCCCCTGACCACCTGGAGGCCAGGCCGCTGGGAGCAGAAAAGGGCCGGTCCGCCCTTGATCAGCACGACGGGAATGATGACGAGCGCAAAGGTGACGTAGCGCATCCAGGCCACTTCCGGCGGCGGCAGAGTGGAGGCGAGCTGCTTGGTGATGACGTCCGCTACGGAAAATACGACCGTGGATGCGATCAGGAACAGGATGCCCCGTAACGGAGAGGCGGGCATGCCGGGCGTCTCCGGCGCCGCATTGTCCCGAGCAGCGGGGGCGGAGGTCATGGAGCTCTCAAAAAATGAGGCTCGCGCAACGATGCGGCGAGCCTGAGGGTCTCAAAGAGAGAAGGTCATGTGGCTCCATAAAATACCGTTTCTTCCGCAGGAGAAGTGCAAAGACGACACATAGTCCATGCTCTCAGTGAATGGATCGCCTCGTCGACTGGCTTACACTTGCTCCTTAAGCATAAACGTCTCGGAGCCTGCCCTGATCTCGGGGTCGGCCGATCAGGACCTGCTTCATCGGCAGGCGCGGAAAGAATCCATGCTGGAGCAATTGCCGGAAACGCCGAGCCGCCTGGTGAGCGGAACGCCTGCCTTCCGTCGATTGAACTTGGCTTTGTTCGCCGCCGGCTTCTCGACTTTTGCCATTCTCTACTGCGTCCAGCCCCTGCTGCCGGAATTCTCGCAGGAGTTTCATGTCAGTGCGGCGGTCAGCAGCCTGTCCCTGTCGCTATCGACCGGCCTTCTCGCGGTCGCGATGCTGGTGGCCGGTTCCTTATCGGAGGTCTGGGGCCGCAAGCCCGTCATGGTGGCCTCGCTGTTCGCCTCGGCATTCCTGACCTTGCTGTCCGCCGCGGCCCCGAACTGGACCGGCCTGCTCCTCGCCCGCATGGCGATCGGCATCACCCTGAGCGGCCTTCCCGCCGTCGCCATGGCCTATGTGAGCGAGGAAGTGGACCCGAAATCCATCGGCCTCGCCATGGGGCTGTTCATCGGCGGCAATGCGGTCGGCGGCATGGCCGGGCGGATCATCAGCGGCGTGCTGACGGATCTCGGTTCATGGCGTCTGGCCATCGGGCTGATCGGAATCGTGGGGTTGGCCTCGGCCATCGCGGCCTGGCGCAGCCTGCCGGCCTCGGCTCATTTTCACCCCCGTCCGGCGCGTCCAGGGCAGTTGCTGCGCTCCTTCGGGGAGCATCTGAGGGACCCGGGCCTGCGCGCCCTGTTCGCGGAAGCCTTCCTCCTCATGGGCGGGTTCGTGACGATCTACAATTATCTTGGCTATCGCCTGACGGAAGCTCCCTATTCCCTGAGCCAATCGGCCATCGGGGCAATCTTCTCCGCCTACCTGATCGGCACCCTGAGCTCGGCCTGGATCGGGGAACTAGCCGGGCGCCTGGGCCGCAGGCGGGTTCTCTGGGCCATGATCGCGATCATGCTTGCCGGGTTGGCGCTCACGCTCTTCCATCACCTTACGCTCATCCTGGCCGGGATCGTGGCCGTCACCTTCGGCTTCTTCGGGGCCCATTCCATCGCCAGCAGCTGGGTCGGCAACCGGGCTCTGGGCGCGAAGGCGCAGGCCTCGGCCCTGTACCTATTCTGTTACTATCTCGGCTCCAGCGCGGTCGGCACGCTCGGCGGCGTGTTCTGGACCCATGGGGGCTGGGCCGGGGTTTCGGCCCTCGTGGCCCTCCTGCTGATCGCGGCGCTCGTCCTGGCCCTTCGACTGATGGTTCTTCCCCCAAGGGAAGCCAAGCGGCCTCCCGGGCAATAAAAATTCCGATCCGGGCAAGCAACCGCGCATCATATTATTTGCGTCAAACTCAACGACAACGCGATACCGAAAAGATTTTTTATAGGTTAACTGAACAAGGTCTTTCGATACTCAGGCTATACCCGTTAAACGCTAGCCAAATATATCGTCTTAATGTTGCCCCATTAGCCTTCATTTTGCAGCCCATCGATAACAACCAAGGGAATGCATTGTGGATCAACGCAAGGTATCGCTCGTACTCGCAAGTCTGTTCATCTCCGGATCGACCATCTTCTTACCCCAAGCTGCCTCCGCCGAACCGGCGGGATCTACCGGTAAAGTCATTCAGAGCGGCCGCGCTTCCTGGTATGGGCCAGGCTTCCACGGCCGGCGGACCGCGAGCGGCGAAACCTTCAACACCAACGATTTGACCGCCGCGCACCGCACCCTGCCCTTCGGCACGAAGGTCCGGGTCGTGAACAAGAGGACTGGCAGGTCAGTGGTGGTTCGTATCAACGATCGTGGTCCTTATGCCCACGGACGTGTCATCGATCTGTCAAAAGCCTCCGCGCAGGCGATCGGGCTTTCCGGCGTCGCCTCGGTGGACGTCGCCCAGCTTTAAGGACCGATTTTCGGGTCCGCCGTTTATTTCATCACCTAGTTCATTTTACGCCTGAACCATTGCCAGCCGCCCCGGCAGGACACCTTTGCCGGGGCGGACCATGGAACCGACAAGCCTTTTACCCGCTTTTCCCCGGTCCCTTTCTCTCAAGAAGAGGCCTTTTGGAACGCATGCAGATCGGCCGGTCGCTGACATCGATAACCGCCCTCCTGACGCTGACGGCGGCAGTCTCCCCCATGGCCGCCGCGCAGACGGGGCGGACCTGGGTCGACCCCCCGGCCCGGATCGAACCGGCGCCGCCGCGGCCGCCAGCTCCTCCGGCCCCACAGCCCGAAAACCCTCCGCCTCAGGCCGCGACGCCGGCTCCCGGGCCGACGGCTCCGCCCGGGCGGACGGCCCAGCCGCAGGAGCCTGTGGCCAAACCCGAAGCGCCGGCTTCGGCTCAGACCGAGACGCCGCCCGCGGCCAAACCTTCGGCCCCGGCCGTCGCCGCTCAACCACCCGGGGAGCCGGAGGGCGGCAAGCGTTCAGCCCGGGCCTCGGCCGCGCGGGACTTCGCCGTCGAGTACCTCGAATCCTGGTCCGCCTCGAACGAGGTCGCCCTCGAGGCCACGGCCGCCTTCTATGCGCCGCGCATTCTGTTCCATGGGCGCGAGATGACCATGAAGCGGCTCTTCAACGAGAAGCGGCGCTTCGCGCAGCGCTGGCCGGAGCGCGACTATCGTCCGCGCCAGGATGCCATCGGGGCCACGTGCAACCCGGCGGGCGAAGTCTGCACGGTGCACGCGGTGTTCGACTTCAAGGCGACGAGTCCCAAGCGGCGACGCGTCTCCCAGGGTACCGGCGCCCTTCAGCTCATTGTAAACTTCATCGGCGACAAGCCGGTCATTGTCGCGGAACACAGCACGCTTCTCGGTCAGGAGCGCAGGAGAGATCTCGTCCAGGAGGGTGTCTCGCATGATTGACGATTCCACCACGCCCGATTCCAAGGCCGATCCGCGGCGCAACTGGGCCCGGATGCGAGAGAGGATGCGCGAGGCCATCCATGCGCAGCTCGACAGGATCCATCCCACGGACGACGCGCGCCGCGCCCTCGAACTCATCATCGAATCCTCGGTGCGCCCGTCCGAGGAGAACGGCGCGCTGAAGCTCACCATCATCGATCACGACGGCAAGACCCGGACGATCGAGAAGGATGGGCAGACGGCGGAGTTCACGCTCCAGGATCTCCTGGACGAGCTGCGCGTCAAGTATCCGGTACTGTTCCGCCCGGCGAAGCCCGATGCGGCGGAGCTTGCGCAGGAGAACGAGACGCCGCGGCCGCGCGAGACCCCGAAGCGCGATTGGCTGAACATCAATCCCGAACAATCCCGGCCGGTCGAGGATGCCGGCGCTATGCCCCAGGATCGAGGCGCGAACCCGTCGCTTCCGGAACGGGCGCACAGCACGGTCGAGCCTCTGGGAGCTTCCGTCGCGCCCGAGCCCAAGGAGCGGCCCGAGGATCATTCCATTCCCGTCGTCGAAGAGCATGAGCGGAATGTCTTCGGCGAAACGCCCGCGCGCTCCTGGGCGCGACCGGCCGTCGCCCTCGCGGCGGTGTCGTTCCTCGCGCTCCTCGGCGTCGGGGCCTTCCTGTTCCGGGGGCATGAAGCGCCGGCCCCGCAAGCCAGCGCCACGGCGCCGGCCGCCTCCGGCCCGATCAAGGAACCGGAGCCGGTCACGACGGGCTCGACAGGCTCGGTCGGATCGCTGCGTGGCGTGCCGGACGTGATCGATACGGCGACCCTGTCGCTGAACGGCGAGGTGGTGCGCCTGTTCGGCGTCGAATGGGCCCCCGGCGCGGGCAAGCCCGAAGACCTGACCCAGTATCTGAACGGGCGCGAGGTGTCCTGCGACCCGGCGGGCGGGAACGACGTCTACCGGTGCCAGGTCGGCAGCCAGGACCTGTCCCGCGTGGTGCTGTTCAACGGCGGCGGCCGTCCCACGGACGATGCGACGCCCGAGCTCAAGGCCGCGGCCGACAAGGCCCGCGAGGCGAAGATCGGCGTCTGGAGCAAGCAGCAGCCATGAGAAAGCCGCCCCGGCGCTTGCCAGGGCGGCTCACCTCTCATGGCCCCGCATGTCAGATGCGGATTTCGGCCGGACCGGGAATCTCGACCTCGATCTCGAGGGTCGAGATGTCGGCATCCCGGTTCATCTTCACCTGAACGTTGTCCTGCTCCACCATGACGTGACGGCGGACGACGGCCAGGATCTCCTCCCGCAGCTGCGCCACGAGGTCGGGCTTGCCCCCGACGATGCCGCGCTCGTGCGCCAGCAGGATCTGCAGGCGCTCCCTGGCGACGGGCGCGGAGGTGCGCCGGTTGAAGAAACTCAGAAGGCTCATGCAGCTCTCCGTCCGAACAGCTTGCCGAACAATCCCTTCTTGTCGGTGGGGACGGTCAGTTCGACGGTTTCGCCCTTGAGCCGGCGCACCGCATCGAAATAGGCGCGGCCCGGGGCGCTGGCAGGATTGTTCAGCGTCACCGGCGAGCCCATGTTCGAGGCGCGCAGCACCTCTTCGCTCTCGGGAATGATGCCGATCAGCGGGATCGAGAGGATCTCCAGCACGTCCTCGACCTTCAGCATCTCGCCGCGCTCGGCGCGGGCCGGATCGTAGCGGGTGAGCAGCAGGTGCTTCTCGATGCGCTCGCCCTTCTCGGCCCGTTCGGTCTTGGAATCGAGGAGGCCGATGATGCGGTCGGAATCGCGGACGGAAGAGACTTCCGGGTTCGTCACGACGACGGCCACGTCCGCATGGCGCATGGCCATCGTGGCGCCGCGCTCGATACCGGCCGGACTGTCGCAGATGATCCAATCGAACTTCTGGCGCAGCTCATCGAGCACCCGGGCCACGCCCTCTTCCGTCAATGCGTCCTTGTCGCGGGTCTGCGAAGCGGGCAGCAGGGAGAGGTTCTCGAGCCGCTTGTCGCGGATGAGCGCCTGATTGAGCTTCGCGTCGCCCTGCACCACGTTGATGAGATCGAACACCACGCGGCGCTCCGCGCCCATCACGAGATCCAGGTTGCGCAGGCCGACGTCGAAGTCGATCACGACGACCTTGTCGCCGCCATGCGCCAGCGCCGCGCCCAGAGCCGCCGAAGACGTTGTCTTGCCAACGCCACCCTTGCCGGAAGTTACGACCAAGACTTTGGCCATTGTCGCCCTCTTTCTCTCAATCCATTGTTTTCAGGATGATCGAGTCGCCATCCAGGTTCACTTGCACAGGCTGACCGAGGAACTTGCCCCCCAGATCGTCAGCGGTCTTGTAGAGCCCATCGATCGCAATCAATTCGGCTTCGAACTTGCGGCAGAAGATGCGCGCGCGGCCATTGCCCGTGCAGCCCGCGATGGCGCGGCCGCGCAAGGAGCCATAGACGTGGATCGAGCCGCCCGCCACGATCTCGGAGCCCGACGCGACGGATCCGAGGACGGTCACGTCGCCTTCCGGATGCAGGATCGATTGACCCGAGCGCACGGAGCCTTCGATGAGAAGCGACTTCTCCGGCACGGGCGCATCGGCGAAGGGCGACGCGGTCGCGGCGACGGCCGCATTGGCTGCGTCCGGCACGTCGATCTCGCCCGTGGGCTTACCGCCGGCGATCTGCGGCGGCATGTCGGCATCGACGTTCTCGGGAGCCGCGCCCTCGAGGCCGATGATGCGGATGTTGCGCATCTTGAAGGCGGCCAGGAGGAATTTCAGCTCGGACTTGGAAGGCTTTAACGATGAGACGTCGGCAATGATGGGTCGTCCGGTGAAAAACCCGGGCGAACGCTCGGACACGGCATCGAGGTCTTCGAGCCAGTCCCTCAGCGGCACTTCGGGCGCGAGGACCAGGGCCATGAAGGACCTGCCACGGAAGCGAAGAGACGGACGGGTGCGAACGGCAATGGTCACGGGAGTTCAGATTCCTTTAATACCCCATGATTTCGACCGCTTATGGTTAACGGACCGTTAAAGGGAGCCGGCGGTCGATAAGAATTTTCGGGGCTGCGGTGCCGCCGGGGCGCGGCAATGTGATGCGCCGACCCTTGCTGGGACCTTGCGCGGAGCTCCGCTCCTGAACAGCGCATCGTTCGGCGCGGAAAGGAGGGCCGGTTTTCCGCCTCGCACGATGCGATGCTGAGACGATGGAGCATCGGACGAATCCAAAAAGTGCAAGCCCGCTTTCCGGTTCGATGCTTTAAGGGACGGAAGCCTCGAAGGAGGAATTCAGAACGGCACCCACTCGCCGCCTTCGGTCAGGGAATCCACGGCGCGTTCGAGCGCCGTGCCGGCATCGAGCAGCTGCTGGGCCGTCTGCTGGATCTGCAGAGCCGGGCCGGGAAGGCCGGCTACGTGCTCGGTCAGCTCCCTGACCCGCTCGATCAGCTCGATCAGGTCGGAAGCGAGCGCGGCCCTCTCCTCTGCCTCGACGACAGGCAGGCGTCCTTGCTTCAGGCGCGGAGCGAGAGGGATCACGTTCGACATGCTTTGAAAATCTTCTTTTGTTCCGCCAAGAGCAATGGACGACCCGGGCGCGATCCACAGCAAACCGCAGCCTTAAAGGCTGTCACGCTTCCTGGCGAAGGCTTTTTTGCACATCCGAGCCCCAGAACGATTCCTGGAGAGGGCCGTTGACTCCAGCATAATGGAATGATTTTCTATTTTAATGGAAATCGTCTCCGCCGTTCACGCCCACCTGGCCAAGCGCCTGCGCGACCTACGTGCGGAAAGCGGCATGACCCTGGACGGGTTGTCCGAGCGCACCGGCGTGAGCCGCTCGATGATTTCCCTGATCGAACGCGGCGAGAGCAGCCCGACTGCGGCCGTGCTCGACAAGCTGGCCGCGGGGCTGGGCGTGACCCTGGCATCCCTCTTCGCCGAGCCCGACAGCCGGGAGGCCGCTCCGCTGGCCCGTTTCGCCGACCAGCGCGTCTGGCGCGATCCGGACAGCGGCTATCTGCGCCGCAACCTTTCCGCTCCGGGCTTCCCCTCGCCCATGGAACTTGTCGAGGTGATCCTGCCGTCCGGCGCCCGCGTGGCCTACGACACCGGCCATCGCGCATCGGTGGTCCACCAGCAGATCTGGATCGTCGAAGGCGCGATCGAACTTACCCTGGGCGAGGAGACCTACTGCCTGGACACGGGCGACTGCCTGTCCATGCGCCTCGACCGGCCGACCCTGTTTCACAACCGAACCGAGCGACCCGCCCGCTATCTGGTGGCGCTCGTCACCGATGCGCGCACCGGGACCGGTTCCCAACGCTGAGGAATCCCATGAGCGAACCGATCGCCATCCGCCCTCTCTCGCCGCTGGAGGCCGGCGAGCAGGTCGAAGCCTTGTCCGCCGTCCTGATCGACTGCGTCGAGGGCGGGGCTTCGGTCAGCTTCATGTCCCCGCTGACGCAGGAGAGAGCCGACGCCTTCTGGCAGGGCGTCGCCGAGGGTGTCGCCCGGGGCGATCGCATCCTTCTCGTCGCCCAGGAGGCGGGCGGACGGATCGTCGGGACCGTGCAGATCGTGCTCAAGCAGCCGGAGAACCAGCCCCATCGGGCCGACATCGCCAAGATGCTCGTTCACGGACGGGCCCGCAAACGCGGTATCGGCGCGGCCCTGATGAGGGCTGCCGAAGACGCCGCCCGGGCGGCCGGCAAGACCGTGCTCGTGCTCGATACGGTGACGGGAGGCGACGCGGAACGCCTCTACGAACGCGCGGGCTGGACGCGGTCCGGCATCATTCCGAACTATGCCCTCTGGCCGAAGGGCGGGTTCTGCGACACGACCGTGTTCTACAAGCTGCTTTCGGCGGATTGACCGGGAATAGACCGGAGTCCTAGACATTGGCCTAATGGGACCTGGTCCTCCCGCCATGCTATGGGCTGGTCATCGTCGACCTTCCCGCTTCGTGCTCTCCGTCAGATAAAACCATGGATCTCTCCACTGCGGCGCTTCTCGCCGCCTCGGGCCTCGCGGCCGGCCTCGTCAATGCGATCGCGGGCGGCGGCACCTTCTTCACCTTCTCGGCCCTGGTGGCGGCAGGTCTGCCGCCCGTCGTCGCCAATGCCACCAGCGCGGTCGCGGTCACGCCCGCCAACCTGTCGAGCGCCTGGGCCTACCGGCGGGAACTCGCGGCGAATGTGAAGCGCTTTGCCGCGCTGGGCATCGTCAGCCTCATCGGCGGCGTGATCGGCGCCTACATCCTCACCGTCACCAACAACGATGCCTTCCGCAAGCTCGTGCCGTGGCTTCTGCTGTTCGCGACCCTGCTCTTTGCCGCGAGCCCGAAGATCGTGGCGCTCGCCCGCGCGATCGGAAAGCAGGAAGGGCCTCACCCGTCCAATAAGGCGTGGGCGGCGGGCCTGGCCTTCCAGACATGCGTCGCCATCTATGGCGGCTTCTTCGGCGCGGGCATGGGCATCGTCATGCTGGCGGCACTCGCGATCACCGAGGGCGACGATTTCCATCTGATCAATTCCGCCAAGCATCTGTGCTCCACGCTGATCCAGCTCGTCGCCGTGATTCTGTTCATCGCGGCCGGCCTCGTGAGCTGGCCCGAGACCGTGATCGTCGGCGCCGCCTCCGTGATCGGCGGCTATCTCGGAGTCGTGTTCGGCCGACGTCTGCCCGCGAGCGTGATCCGCTGGCTCGTCATCGCGGTCGGCGCGGCACTGACACTGTATTTCTTTATTCGGTGAATTCGATAACCATATTCGAAATAGCGCACGGTCGGGCCGCTTTTTGAGGGTGGCTGCCCGATTCACGCCACAACCATGCTCCTTCCTGCGACACTCGATTCTCAACGCTCGCAAAAAAAGGAAATGCTTGTGGCCGATTCCCAAAACTTCACAGGACAGGACGGAACGCAATCGGTAAGCGCTCTCGGCCTGCGCTGGGCTGCGCTGCGCGGCATGCTGAACTCGCCGCTGATCACGGCCGAGGAGCAGCGCCCGCTGCGCGACGAGCTGCTGCGCGAGCTGTCGGCCATCGAGCAGGATTTCAGCGATCTGCCGTCGCGCAGCACGATGGAGATTTCCGCCAAACTCGACATCGCGAAATCGGCGCTGCGCGAGCGCATTCACGGCGGCGAGGCATGGCTGGTCGACCTGATCGAGAGCATCCAGTCCGATCTCCACAGCGTCGCGCATAAGCCGTCTGCGACGACGACGACAACGACGACCGGTCGCTCGCCGGCCAATCTCAGCCGCCCGCAGCAGCAGCGTTCCGACGACACCGGCAGCGCGTCGGGCACGACGTCTTCCACGGGTTCGGAAACGGCCACATCGTCGGCCGCGTGATCCTTCAAAAAGCGCCGCGTTCGTGTGACATCGAACGCGGCGCTTGCATGTGTTTCTTTAGCTTTTGGTCTTGCGCATCTTTCCACGCAAAACCGGTTCCCACTTTTGCGTCCGATGCTTTTGATCTTGCGCATCTTTCCACGCAGAACCGGTTCCCACTTTTGCGTCCGATGCGCTAGACAAGCCCCGGATCGATGGTGCTCTTCCTCTCGAGCCATGCGGGAACGGGCAGGTTCTTCGAGCGCAGGAAATCCGGATTGAAGAGCTTCGACTGGTAGCGCGTGCCGTAATCGCACAGGATCGTCACGATGGTGTGCCCGGGGCCGAGATGCCGGGCGAGGCGGATCGCGCCCGCCACGTTGATGCCCGACGATCCGCCCAGGCACAGTCCTTCATGCTCCAGCAGGTCGAAGATGACCGGCAGCGCCTCCTCGTCCGGAATCTGGAACGCCACGTCGATGGGCGCATCGACCAGATTGGCCGTGATGCGACCCTGGCCGATGCCTTCCGTGATCGACGAACCGGACGCCTTCAGCTCGCCGGTCGTGTAGTAGCTGTAGAGCGCCGCGCCCATCGGGTCGGCGAGCCCGATGGCGATCTTCGGGTTGCGCTCCTTCAGGGCCATGCCGACGCCCGCGAGCGTGCCGCCGGTGCCGACCGCGCAGATGAAGCCGTCGACCTGGCCGTCCGTCTGCTCCCAGATCTCCGGTCCCGTCGTCTCGATATGCGCCTGCCGGTTCGCCACGTTGTCGAACTGGTTGGCCCAGATCGCTCCGTTCGGCTCGGACGCCGCGAGACGCTCCGCCAGCCGGCCTGAGACCTTCACGTAGTTGTTGGGATTGGCGTAGGGCACGGCCGGGACCTCGATCAGCTCGGCGCCGGCGAGCCGCAGCATGTCCTTCTTCTCCTGGCTCTGCGTCTCCGGGATCACGATCACCGTCCGGAATCCGAGCGCATTGGCCACGAGGGCGAGGCCGATGCCGGTATTGCCCGCCGTGCCCTCGACGATCACGCCGCCCGGGCGCAACGCGCCGCGCCTCACCGCATCCTGGATGATGAACAGGGCGGCCCGGTCCTTCACGGACTGGCCGGGATTCATGAACTCGGCCTTGCCCAGGATGGTGCATCCGGTCAGTTCGGAGGCATGGCGGAGCTTGATCAGGGGCGTGTTGCCGATGGCGGCGGGGACGTCGGGCTGGATGGTCATGGCGCCTAGCTGCTGGTTCCGGGAAGAGGTCCGCGAACCTGAAGGATCAGGTGTAATCCATTCAGGAAGAACGATCACGGTCGATATTCACATGGTCACATGTGAATATAAATTAAAATACATCACTTGACGTTCTTTATATCGAACCACATTGTGTGGATGCAAGAGCCTCAGGCTCCTGGATGTCCATCATTTCACGAAAGCTCAGGAGCGACCATGTCCAGCTCTGCCGTAGCTTCGCCTCTTTCCGCCGGAAACCGTGCAAGCTTGACCATCAACACCCCGGCTTCCCTGGCGGCCGCAGCCGGCATCATCGGCGGCGCGGCCCTTCTGGGGGCCGCCATCAACCCGAAGCAGGCCGCTCTCTACGTCCTCGGCGCGGCGCTGGGCCTCGTGCTCTACCATGCCGCCTTCGGCTTCACCTCCGCCTGGCGGGTCTTCATCGCGGACCGCCGCGGCGAGGGCCTGAGGGCCCAGATGGTGATGCTGGCGATCGCCTCCATCCTGTTCTTCCCCGTCCTCGCCTCCGGGACGCTCTTCGGCCAGCCGGTGGCCGGCAACGTCTCGCCGGCCGGCATCGGGGTGGTCTTCGGCGCCTTCATCTTCGGCATCGGCATGCAGATGGGCGGCGGCTGCGCCTCGGGCACGCTCTACACGGTCGGCGGCGGTTCCACCCGCATGCTGATCACGCTCGCGGGTTTCATCGCCGGATCGGCCATCGGAGCGGCGCACCTGCATTGGTGGACGGCGCTGCCGAGCCTGCCCAAGATCTCGATCATCGAGCTGTGGGGTCCCTGGACGGCGCTCGCCGTGCAGCTTGCCGTCTTCGCCCTCATCGCGGCCGTGACCGTAGCGCTCGAGAAGCGCCGCCATGGGCAGCTGATCCAGCCCGCCCCCTCTCCGCGTCAAGGCCTCGCGCGGTTCACGCGCGGCCCCTGGCCGCTGGTGGCGGGCGCGGTGGCCCTGGCGCTTTTGAACTTCGTGACGCTCTATCTCGCGGGCCGTCCCTGGGGCGTGACCTCCGCCTTCGCCCTCTGGGGCTCGAAGATCGCGGCCGCCATCGGCTTCGATGTGGCGAGCTGGCCCTATTGGTCGAGCCCGGCCAGCCGGGCCGCGCTCGAGGGCAGCATCTTCAACGACATCACCACGGTGATGAATTTCGGCATCATCCTCGGGGCGCTTTTCGCCGCCTCCCTCGCCGGCCGCTTCGCCCCCACCTGGAAGGTGCCGCTGCGCTCCGCCGTCGCGGCCATCGTCGGCGGCCTGCTTCTCGGCTACGGGGCGCGGCTCGCCTATGGCTGCAACATCGGGGCCTATTTCTCCGGCATCGCGTCAGGCAGCTTCCACGGCTGGGTCTGGCTCGTCGCCGCCTTCGCCGGCAACGTCTTCGGCACACGCCTGCGCCCCCTCTTCGGCCTCGAAGTGGAGCGCGTGAAGCTCACCGGCTGCTGAACAGACAAGGGGCTGAGATCGATCTCAGCCCCTGTCCATCTCCCCGTCCGGCTGCTTGATTGCCCGGATCAGGCCGCCCAAGGCGGTGAAATCGCCCTTGCGGGTCGAGCTGCGCCGCCACGCCAGCCCGACTTTGCGCATGGGCGCATCCTCGGGAAACTCGATGAGAGCGACCCGCTGCCGGTCGACCTCGGTCTGGGCGCAGAGTTCGGGCAGCAGCGTGATGCCATGGCCCGCCGCCACCATCTGCATGATGGTGGTGAGCGACGCGGCGCCCAGTGCCTTGCGGGCCTGCATATTGGCGATGTGGCAGAACTGCAGGGCCTGATCCCGCAGGCAATGTCCTTCCTCCAGGAGAAGCAGGCGCTCCCGCTCCATGCGGGCGCGCAGGTCGCCGCCCGTCCAGCCCTTGGCCGCCTTGCTCTGCACGGCGATGAGGAACCGGTCGTCGAACAGCGCCATGGTCTCCACCTGCGGCTGCGGGATAGGCAGCGCAAGGAGGGCCGCATCGAGATCGCCCCGCACCAATTCCTCGACGAGCGCCCCCGTCTGCGTCTCGCGGATCTGGAGATCGAGAGCCGGGTAATGCCGCGCCACCTCGGTGAGGATCGCCGGCAGAAGATAGGGGGCGATGGACGGGATGATCCCGAGCCGAAGCGGCCCCGTCAGGACACCCTGGTGCTGGTGCGCATATTCCGACAGCTCGCGCACTTGGTTCAGGATCGCCTCGGCCCGCGATGCGATGTCCTGACCGGCCGTGGTGATCGCCACCGTGTTTCCCCGCCGCTCCACGAGCGCGATGCCGAGTTCCCGCTCCAGCTCCTTGATCTGCATGGACAAGGCCGGCTGCGTGACGGCGCATTGATCGGCCGCCATGCCGAAGTGTTTCGTGCGCGCGAGTGTTTCGAAATATCGGAGCTGTCGGAGGGTGATCATGACATGGATCAGAATATCTGATCGCTCACCGCAATCAATCCAATTGGACCTTATCGGGCCTCTCCGGCATGGTGCGCGGCACTCAATGGGGACGACGATGACAAAAACACCCACCATGACCACGACGGCGGGGGCGCCGATTGCAGACAACCAGAACAGCCTGTCGGCCGGAACCCGCGGCCCTCTGCTGCTCCAGGATTACCAGCTCATCGAGAAGCTGGCGCACCAGAACCGGGAACGCATTCCCGAGCGCGTGGTCCATGCCAAGGGCTCGGCCGCCTACGGCACCCTGACCATCACCAACGACATCACGCAATATTCCAAGGCGAAGGTCTTCTCCGAGATCGGCAAGCAGACGGAGGTGTTCCTGCGCTTCTCCACCGTGGCCGGCGAACGCGGCGCGGCCGATGCGGAGCGCGACGTGCGCGGCTTCGCGCTCAAGGTCTACACGGAAGAGGGCAACTGGGACATCGTCGGCAACAACACGCCGGTGTTCTTCGTGCGCGACCCGGTCAAGTTCCCCGACTTCATCCGCACGCAGAAGCGCCATCCCGCGACGAACCTGCGCTCGACGACCGCCATGTGGGATTTCTGGTCGCTCAGCCCCGAGAGCCTGCATCAGGTGACGATCCTGTTCTCGGATCGCGGCCTGCCCCAGGGCTACCGCTTCATGCACGGCTTCGGTTCGCACACCTACTCGTTCATCAACGAGGCCGGTGAGCGCTTCTGGGTGAAGTTCCACTTCAAGTCCATGCAGGGCATCAAGACCTGGACGAACCGCGAGGCCGAGGCTGTCGTGGCCAAGGATCGCGAGAGCGCCCAGCGCGACCTTTACGAGGCCATCGAAGGCGGCGATTTCCCGCGCTGGAAGTTCTGCGTCCAGATCATGCCCGAGACGGATGCGGAGAAGACCTCCTACAATCCGTTCGATGTCACCAAGGTGTGGCCGCATGCGGAGTATCCGCTGATCGAGGTCGGCATTCTCGAGCTCAACCGCAACGCCCAGCACTACTTCGCCGAGGTCGAGCAATCCTCGTTCTCACCGTCGAACATCGTGCCCGGCATCGGCTTCTCGCCGGACAAGATGCTTCAGGGCCGGATCTTCGCCTATGCGGATGCGCACCGCTATCGCGTCGGCACCCATTACGAGGTGCTGCCGGTGAACCGTCCGCGCAGCGCCGTGAACCATTATCATGCAGACGGCCCGATGCTGTTCGACATCCCGAACCGCGGCGATGCTTATTACGAGCCGAACTCCTTCGGCGGCCCGGTGCAGACGCAGCGCGCGGCCGAACCGCCGCTCAGGATCTCGGGTGATGCCGACCGCTACGACCACCGCGCCGGCAACGACGACTACAAACAGCCGGGCGACCTGTTCCGTCTCATGACGCCCGACGAGCAGAGCCAGCTCATGGACAACATCGCGGAAGCGATGCAGGGCGTGCCCGAGGCCATCGTGAAACGGCAGATCGTCCACTTCTACCTCGCCGACAAGGCCTACGGCCTCGGCGTGGCGGACCGCATGGGCCTCAAGGGCGCCGTGATGATCCAGGCTGCGGAATAAGCGAATAAATATCCGTAGGGGCAAAACGGAGCGGCCCGGGAGCGATCCCGGGCCGATTTTTTTGTTTGTCGCACCACTGTCATTCCGGGGCGCCGCAGGCGAGCCCGGAACCCATAACCACTGACGGTTTAGGGAGAGGCGTGATGGTGATCGATTTTTCTTGAGACGTTGTGGTTATGGGTTCCGGGTTCCGCTACGCGGCCCCGGAATGACTGGAGGGCTTCAAAGCAACCCCTCGCCCTGCAGGAACGGGTTGGTCTGCCGCTCCTGGCCGATGGTGCTCATGGGGCCATGGCCGCAGATGAAGGCGATGTCGTCGCCGAGCGGCAGAAGCTTGTCCTTGATCGAGGCGATCAGCGCCTTGCCGTCGCCGCCGGGAAGATCCACGCGGCCGACGGAGCCCTGGAACAGCACGTCGCCCACGAGGGCGAAGCGCTGCGACGGCGACACCAGAACGACGCTGCCCGGGGAGTGGCCAGGGCAATGCAGCACTTCGAGGGTGAGGTCCCCGACCGTGACCGTATCGCCTTCGTTCAGCCAGCGATCCGGCGTGACGGCGCGGGCGGGAAAACCATAGACCTGCCCCTGCTCGGCGAGGCGCTCCAGCAGGAACCGATCCGCCTCGTGGGGGCCTTCGACTGGAACGCCGAGGTCCTCGCGCAGCTCGGCCGCGCCACCGGCATGATCGATATGGCCGTGGGTGAGGATGATTTTCTCCACGGTGACGCCGGCCTGCGCGATGGCCTCGCGGATGCGGTCAAGATCGCCGCCGGGATCGACCACGGCCGCTTTCTTCGTCTTCTCGCACCACAGCAACGTGCAGTTCTGCTGGAAGGGCGTCACGGGAATGATGGTGGCGCTGACGTCTGGCACAGGCGATTCCTTCATCGTGTCGCATCCACACATAGGTGCTGCGGAGGCGGCTGGAAAGGCTCGCGTCTATTGACCTTGCGGAGCCCGGCTTCACATAGTCCCGGCATCGAATCACGAGCTAAGGACACGAGCATGGAAACCAGGGCCGCCGTGGCATGGGAGGCTGGCAAGCCGCTCACCATCGAAACCATCCGCATCGAAGGCCCCAAGGCCGGCGAGGTGCTCGTGGAAGTGATGGCGACGGGCGTCTGCCACACCGACGCCTATACGCTCTCCGGCCTCGATTCCGAAGGCAAGTTCCCGGCGATCCTGGGCCACGAGGGCGCGGGCATCGTGCGCGAGGTCGGCCCCGGCGTGACGACGCTGAAAGTCGGCGATCACGTGATCCCGCTCTACACGCCCGAGTGCCGCAACTGCAAATCCTGCCTGTCGCGCCGCACCAATCTGTGCACCGCCATCCGGTCCACGCAGGGCCAGGGCGTCATGCCCGACGGCACGAGCCGCTTCCGCTGCGACGGCGAGACCGTGTTCCACTACATGGGCTGCTCGACCTTCGCGAACTTCACCGTCCTGCCGGAGATCGCGCTTGCCAAGGTGCGCGAGGACGCGCCCTTCGACAAGATCTGCTACATCGGCTGCGGCGTCACAACGGGCATCGGCGCGGTGATCTATACGGCGAAGGTGTGGCCCGGCGCGAACGTCGTGGTGTTCGGCCTCGGCGGCATCGGCCTCAACGTGATCCAGGGCGCGCGCATGGTCGGCGCCGACAAGATCATCGGCGTCGACATCAACCCGGCCAAGGTCGAGATGGCCAGGAAGTTCGGCATGACCGACTTCATCAACCCGAAAGAGGTGGGCAACGACAAGGTCGTGCAGGCCATCGTCGATCTGACCGGCGGCGGCGCGGATTTCTCCTTCGACGCCACCGGCAACACGGACGTGATGCGCCAGGCGCTCGAATGTTGCCACCGCGGCTGGGGCGAGAGCATCATCATCGGCGTGGCGGAAGCCGGGAAGGAAATCGCCACCCGCCCATTCCAGCTCGTGACCGGTCGTGTCTGGAAGGGCACGGCCTTCGGCGGCGCGCGGGGCCGCACGGACGTGCCGAAGATCGTCGACTGGTACATGGAGGGCAAGATCAACATCGACGATCTGATCACGCACAAGATGCCGCTCGACGAGATCAACACCGCCTTCGACCTCATGCACGAGGGCAAGTCGATCCGTTCCGTGATCGTGTACTGATCGGGAGATACGGGTTGAGTTTCGAGACCGTCTCGCAAGCGCGCAGCTTCGGCGGCACGCAGTTCGTCTATCGGCATCTTTCCGAGGAAACCGGCACGCCCATGCGCGTGGCGGTCTTCGTGCCGCCGCAGGCCGCCGCCGCCAAGGTGCCGGTGGTGTGGTTCCTCGCCGGGCTCACCTGCACGGAAGAGAACTTCACCGTGAAGGCGGGCGCGCAGCGGGTGGCCTCTGAGCTCGGCCTGATCCTGATCGCCCCGGATACCAGCCCCCGCGGCGAGGCCGTACCGGACGATCCCGAAGGCGCTTACGATTTCGGCCTGGGCGCCGGCTTCTACGTGGATGCCACGCAGGAGCCTTGGGCGCGCAACTACCGCATGCGCTCTTATCTGGAGCGCGAGCTGCCGGACCTCGTCGCCGAGCACCTGCCCGCCGACATGAGCCGGCAGGGCATCATGGGCCATTCGATGGGCGGCCATGGCGCGCTCACCATCGGCTTGCGCGACCCTGAGCGCTTCAGGGCCGTCTCGGCCTTCGCGCCGATTGCCTCGCCCCTGAATTGCCCCTGGGGCGAGAAGGCGCTGTCGCGCTATATCGGGCCCGACCGCGCGGCCTGGCGCGACTACGATGCCTGCGCGCTGATCGAAGGCGGCGCCCGGCTCCCGGATCTCCTGGTCGATCAGGGCACGGCCGACGGGTTCCTGGACAGTCAGCTGAAACCGCAGCTCCTGGAAGCCGCCTGCG
Organism: Microvirga mediterraneensis; assembly: GCF_013520865.1. Lineage (NCBI taxonomy): Bacteria > Pseudomonadati > Pseudomonadota > Alphaproteobacteria > Hyphomicrobiales > Methylobacteriaceae > Microvirga > Microvirga mediterraneensis. The sequence continues at coordinate 1,052,263 of NZ_JACDXJ010000001.1, read as the reverse complement.
CCAAGGCGGGCCAGCCTCTCACGCTGCGGATGCAGGACGGCTACGACCATTCCTATTTCTTCATCGCAACCTTCATCGAGGACCATCTGCGCTGGCATGCGCAGCGGCTCGGCGCGAGCTGAGAGCTTGAACGGCGATTGTTAAAGCATTTTCGGTGAAGTGGATCCGGTTCACCGTCAGACAATGCGGCTCGGCAAAGAAGATAGATGTTTCCACTTTCGTGGAGACATCCCTAGATCCTCACGTGATCACATCACTGGACCTGATCCCGGGATCCGGGCCCGATCATACAGGTGTGATGACGCCGCATCTCGACCCGTCAAGCTTTTGTGCTAGAACTCATCCATTCAAGAAGATTCGCGGGGTTCCTGCACAGGCGCGTTTGCTCCTGGGCAACCCCTTTGCCTTGTTGGCGTTGCCATCGGGGACAAGTTCAAGAGTGGGTCGATGAAGGTCTTGGGACGCAACACGACGATCGATTTCTGGCGCGGGCTTGTCCTCGTGATCATCTTCGTCAATCACATTCCCGGCAATCTCATCGAGCATGTCACGCCGCGAAATTTCGGATTTTCCGACTCGACCGAGGCGTTCATCTTCATCTCCGGCCTGTCCGTCGCACTCGTCTATTATCCGAAAATCCCGCAGGGCGACATCGTCGGCGTCGTGAAGCGATGCCTGAGGCGGGCCTTCGAACTCTATCGCATGCATCTCCTCCTCACGGCCGGCGCCATCGCGCTCTTCTCCATCGGCTATGAGCTGAGCGAGGAGATCGGCCTCATCGAAGAGCATGGCCGCAGCATGGTCTTCGGCGACACGGCGAAGGGCGTGACCGGGATCCTCCTGCTCGGCCACCAGCTCGGCTATTTCAACATCCTGCCGCTCTACATCATGCTCATGCTATGGGCTCCGGTGGCGCTGGTCCTGGCGCGAATCCATCTCGGCCTGGCCCTCGCGGTATCAGCCGGCATTTACGGCCTCGCCCGCCTGGAGCTTCTCACCCTGCGGAGCTGGCCGGAGCCGGGAACCTGGTTCTTCAATCCCTTCGCCTGGCAGGTCCTGTTCACCATGGGGATCGTGACAGGGATCCTTATGTTCCGGCGGCAGAGCTTCTACAGCCGCCCCCTGATGCTCGCGTCCTTCTTCGTCGTGGCCCTGTCGCTGCTGTTCACGACGGCGGGCTTCGGGCTTTTCCCGCATCTGCCCGAGACGGCCCAGGCGCTCTTCGACCTGACGAAGCACGACCTGGGGCTCGGCCGGATCGTGCATTTTCTCGCCCTCGCCTATGTCCTCACCCAGTTCCCCGTGGGCGATGTCCTCAAGCGCACCTTCGTCGGCCCCGACCTGAAGCGACTGGGCCGCAATGCGCTCATGATCTTCGCCGCCGGGTCGCTCCTGAGCGCCCTGGGACAGGTCACCATGACGCTGGCCGCCGTGAAATCCTCCGCTAGTCCGCACATGATCGGGATGGTATTCACCATCATCGGCATCATTGGTCTTCTTGCGCTGGCGCGATATCTCGAATGGAACAAGCTCAACGTGGCCGCTCCTCCGAAGGGAATGGCAAAGGATCTCGGATTGCCCGCCTCTCAGGGGCGGTTCTCCTAAGTCTCGCATTCCTGGGGGCAGGCGCTCCGGCCGGAGCCGAGAACGCCCCCATGTGCTCCGGCGTCGCCGCCCGGCTGAAGGGGCAGAGCGCCATCCCGGCCCTGGCCGGCAAGCTGTCCCGGCACCAGCCCATCCGCATCCTGGCCATCGGCTCCTCCTCGACCGAGGGCATCGGCGCTTCCTCGCCCGACTATACCTATCCGGCCCAGCTCGAGGACGACCTCGCGGCGCTCTGGAAGGAGCCGGTCACGGTGGTGAATTCCGGCAAGGGCGGCGAAACCGTCATCCAGACCATCGAGCGCCTGGAGGCCGCCCTCAAGGCCGACAGGTACGACCTCGTGATCTGGCAGGTCGGCACGAACGATGCCATCAAGGGCGTCGACGAGGAATCGTTCCGGGCCCTGCTCGACCGGGGCATCTCGGCCGTCCGGCAGGCCGGGACCGAGATGGTTCTCCTCGACCAGCAATACTTTCCCTCGATCAAGGACCTCGCCCGTTACGAGCGGTTCGTGAACGCCGTCAGCGTGACCGGCCTCGAGCGCAAGGTCGGCGTGTTCTCGCGCTATGCCCTCATGAAGGAATGGAACAGCCGCTCCCCCGAGGAGCTGCGCTCCATGCTCTCCGCGGACGGCTTCCACATGGGCGACAAGGGCTACGATCACCTGGCCGGTTGCATGGCTGGCGCCCTTCAGGCCATGGTGGAGCAGTCCGTCGCCGAGGCCAAGCCGACCGTCACGGCCGCCGCTTCCGTGAGAGATCGTTAACGCCTCTGCGGGACGATAGCGGAAGAACCGCTCGCTCGCCCATTCCGGGGCGGGCCTGCGGCAACCATGTTCGGGGGTTCCCATCACCGCCTCAGCCAAACGCCGTCTGTCCCTGCGCGACGTCCTGACCGACGGACGCGTCGCGCTCATGCTGCCCCTCGGCTTCTCCTCGGGGCTGCCCTTCCTGCTCGTCTTCAGCACCCTGTCGACATGGCTCCGGGAAGCGGGGATCTCGCTGACCGTCATCGGCATGATGAGCTGGGTCGCCCTGGCCTATTCCCTCAAATTCCTCTGGGCTCCCGTCGTCGATCGTTACGACGTTCCTGTTCTCTCCCGCCTTCTCGGGCGACGGCGCGGGTGGATGGTCCTGACGCAGCTCGGGGTCGCGGCCGGGCTGATCGGCATGGCATCGACCGATCCGCAATCGGGCCTTCCCTTCACGATCCTCTTCGCCGTTCTCGTCGCCTTCGCCTCGGCGAGCCAGGATGTGGTCATCGACGGCTGGCGCATCGATGCCGCCGCGACCGAGCGCCAGGGCATGATGGCGGCGGCCCTGCTGCTGGGCTATCGGCTCGCCCTCATCACGGCCGGCGCCGGCGCGCTGTATATTGCCGAGTTCGCGAATTGGCGCAGCGCTTACCTCGCCATGGCCGGGCTCATGGTTGTCGGCCTGATCGGCACCCTGCTCGCGCCCCGCATCGACGAAGGACCGGCCCGGGAACGCCTGCCCATCGCCAAGGCCATCGTCGAGCCGCTGGTCGACCTCTTCCGGCGCAAGGGCCCGATGCTGATCCCCATCCTGGCGCTCATCGCCTGTTACAGGATTCCCGATTATGCGTCGGGCATCATGGCCAATCCCCTCTACATCGACCTCGGCTTCAGCAAGGCCGACATCGCCAACGTGTCGAAGCTCTACGGGGTCTGGATCGGCATCATCGGCGCCTTCGCCGGCGGACTGGCGCTCACCCGCATCGGCCTGTGGTGGACCCTGCTCATCGGCGCCGTCATCGCGGCCGGATCGAACCTGATGTTCTCCTGGCTCGCCTCCGGACACGCAACGCTCTGGGGCCTCACGCTCTCCATCAGCGTCGACAATTTCGCCGGAGGCTTCGCGGGTGCGGCCCTCGTCGCCTATATGTCGGGCCTGACCTCACCCGGCTTCGCCGCGACGCAATACGCGCTTCTCAGCTCGCTCTATGCCCTGCCGGGCAAGCTCATCGGCGGAGCTTCGGGGGCCGTGGTGGAGAACTTCGGCTATCCGACCCTCTTCACCGGCACGGCCACCATCGCCATTCCGCTGGTGATCCTGTGCATCGTCATCCGGCGGGACACGATGAAGACGGTCGCGGAGAAAGAGGAAGCGGCCGGACTCGAAACCGCGCCGGTCGGCGCCGGCTCGAGGGCTTGAGGTCGGGCGTCATGACAGTAAGCGTGATTGGTCATGGCACCCACCACGTCATCACCGGCCTTGTGCCGGTGATCTCGATTTGAACGGCGCCGCGCTCCTCCGATCGGGATGGCCGGGACAGGCCCGGCCATGACGGAGAGCATTCCTTATCGGCTGCGTCCGGCGACGTCTCTCAAGGCTTTGGATTAAACCCAGCCGCCGTCCACGAGATAGGTCTGCGCCGACATGGCGCTGGAATCGTCCGCGCCGAGGAACAGGGCGAAGTTCGCGATGTCCTGCGGCACGAGCTTGCGCTTCACGCATTGACGCTTGAGCAGCTCCTTCTCGCCTTCCGGCGTGAGCCACAGATCGATCTGGCGCTGGGTCATGATCCAGCCGGGCACCAGGCAGTTCACGCGGATGTTCTTCGGGCCGAGCTCGCGCGCGAGGGCGCGGGTGAGGCCGATTGCGGCGGATTTCGCCGTCTTGTAGGCGGCGAAGGAATCGTCGCTCACCATGTAGCTCGTCGAGCCCATGTTGATGATCGAGCCGCCACCGGCCTTCTCCATGTCGGGCAGCACGGCCTGGGCTGCGAAGAACTGGTGGTCGAGATTGGTGGCGAAGCGCTCGCGCCAATATTCCGGCGTCACCTGATCGATGGTGTGGCGGTCGTCGCGCGCGGCGTTGTTGACGAGGATCGTGATGGGCCCCAGCGCCTCGCTCGCGCGGCGGATCGCCGCCTGGAAGGCCGGGATGTCGCGCACGTCGCTGTGCTCGAAATGCACGCGCTCGCCGAGCTCCTTCGCCAGGGACTGACCGGCCTCGGCATTGTAGTCGAGAATGGCGACCTTGCTGCCCTGCGCGTGGAACGAGCGCGCGATGCTCTCGCCGATGCCGCTGGCGCCGCCGGTAATGAGAACGGTTTTTCCCTTCAGGGAGCCGTAAGTCGTTTGGGTCATGATTTCTCACTTGATTGAAATGGCGTTCCATCATCCCGGAGCTGCGCCGCAGAATCCAGGACGACAGAACAGAATCGGGCCTCATTCTGCAACCGATCCCGGATCTTCGCTATGCTTCGTCCGGGATGACGTGATCAGCTCGCGCCCGGTCCCGGCGTTGCGCCGGGCGGGCATTTGCCCAGGATGATCATGCCGAGGACCTCGTCCTGCGTGACGTCCTGCACGTTAGCCGAGCCCACGAGCCTGCCGTTCTTCATCACGCTCACCCGGTCGGCGAGGCCGAAGACGTCGTGGATGTCATGGCTGATGAGGAAGATGCCGATGCCCTCCTTCTTCAGCTGCAGCACGAGGTCGGCGACCTGCTGCGTCTCGGCCGGGCCGAGCGCGGCCGTCGGCTCGTCCATGATCAGCACCCGCGCATTGAAGTAGATTGCGCGCGCGATCGCCACGGACTGGCGCTGGCCGCCGGAGAGCGCCTTCACCGGTTCCTTGAAGCGGCGGAAATGCGGGTTGAGGCGCGCCATGACCTTGCGGGTCTCGGCCTCCATCGTCGCGTCGTCGAGGGTGCCGTAGGGTGTGAGAACCTCGCGGCCAAGGAAGATGTTGCCCGCCGCGTCGATGTTGTCGGCGAGCGCGAGCGTCTGGTAGATCGTCTCGATGCCGTAGCGCTTGGCGTCGCGGGGTGTCGCGATGTCGGCCTGTTCGCCGTTGACGTAGATCTCGCCCGAGTCCGGCCTGTAGGCGCCGGACAGGATCTTGATCAGTGTCGACTTGCCGGCGCCGTTGTGGCCGAGCAGGCCCACCACCTCGCCCGGGCGAAGATCGACGGACACGCCGTCCACGGCCTTGATGCCGCCGAACGCGATGGAGATGTTGCGCATCTCGACGAGAGGCGTCGTTCCATTGGTGTGCATGATGCGCCTCCCTACTTGATGCGACGGCGATAGAGGCTGTCGACCCAGACTGCCAGCACGAGCACGGCGCCGACGACGATGTTCTGCAGCGGCGTGTCGACGCCCAGCAGCACCATGCCCGATTGCAGCGATTGCATGACGAGGGCGCCGAGCATGGCGCCCGCGATCGTCCCGATGCCGCCGGCGAGCGACGTGCCGCCGATCACCGCGGACGCGATCACGTACAGCTCGTCGAGCGTTCCGGCCGCGTTCGTGGCCGCGTTCAGGCGCGCGGTCGAGATGCAGGCGGAGATGCCGCAGAGCAGACCCATGAGGCCGAACACCTTCATGAGTGTCCAGCGGGTGTTGATGCCCGACAGCTCGGCCGCCTCCGGATTGCCCCCGATGGCGAAGACGTAGCGGCCGAAGCGCCGGCGCGTGGCGATGAAGGTCATCACCAACCCGACCAGGACGGCGATCAGCACCGGCAGGGCGACGCCCTGCGAGATGAACAGCCCGCCCTCGGGCCAGGCGATGCCGCGAGCCTCGGCCCAGGCCCGGGCCGATCCCATCGGCATGGGATAGGCGTTGAAGACCGCAGCCGTCGCGAGAACGGCCCCGCAGGCGACGATGGCGATCACCGCGTCGGCCCAGCCGGGACGGACCGGGAAGCCGAAGCGCAGGCGGCGGCGGCGCGTCAGGCCCAGGCCCACGATGATGAGCCCGCAGGCAATCGCCGCGATGATCCAGGTGGTCGTGGCGCCGAGCGCCCCTTCCACGCCGCCGCCGAAGGCCTTGAAGCGCGAATCCATCGGCGCGACGGTCTGGCCCGTCGTGACCCACCAGGCCGCGCCGCGCCACACGAGCAGGCCGCCCAGGGTGACGATGAAGGAGGGAATGCCGAGATAGGCGATGAGCCAGCCCTGGAACAGGCCGATGAGGCCGCCGGCCACGAGCGCGATCAGCACGGCAAGCGGCGCCGTCAGCCAATGCTCGAGGCCGAGATAGGCCGGCAGCCACTGCACCTGCGCGACGCCGATGATCATGCCGACGACGCCGAGGATCGCCCCGACCGACAGGTCGATGTTGCGCGTGACGATGACCAGCACCATGCCGGTCGCCATGACGGCCACGGAGGCCGTCTGGACCGAGAGGTTCCAGAGGTTGCGGGGCGTCAGGAACACGCCGCCGGAGAGAATGTCGAACCCGATCCAGATCACGGCGAGCGCCGCCAGCATGCCGAGCATGCGAACGTCGATTTCGAGTTTCGAGAGGAGCGACCCGGACGCGGTGCTCGGCGGCGGCGGGGCTGTCGTGGCAATGGGTGCGGTCATGACGTCACGCTGAAAGACGAATGAAAAGTCTCATGAAAAATGTCATCCCCGGCTGGAGCGTCAGCGGAGGGGAAGGGGATCCATTCGCACGCTTTGCGCTATGGATCCCTTTCCCTCGCCTGAAGGCTCGCCGGGGATGATACGGAGCAAGTTTCGATCAGTCGCAGGCCTTCACGGTGCCGGCCTTCACACCCTGGCAGACGACCTCCTTGGACGCCCAGCCGGCCTTGATGACCACGTCGAGATTGTCCTTCGTGATCGCCACCGGGGTGAGGAAGAGAGCGGTCATGTTCTGCTTCTTCGGGCCGAGGTTCCACGGCTTCGCGCCCTGGATCTCGCCGAGCTTCTTGCCGCCTGCGAGCTGCACGGCGATTTCCGCCGCGTTGCGGCCGAGTTCACGCGCGTCCTTGAAGACCGTAACGGTCTGCGTGCCGAGCGCGACGCGGTTGAGAGCCGCCTTGTCGGCGTCTTGACCGGAAACCGGCACTGAACCGGCCAGGCCCTGCGCCGCGAGAGCCGCGATGGCGCCGCCGGCGGTGCCGTCGTTGGCGGCGATCACCGCGTCGATCTTGTTGTTGTTCTTGGTGAGGAACTGCTCCATGTTCCGCTGCGCGTTGGCCGGGAGCCAGCCATCCGTGTAGGCCTCGCCCACGTTCTTGATCTTGCCGGCATCGATGGCGGGCTTCAGCACTTCCATCGAGCCCTGGAACAGGAAGTTGGCGTTCGGATCGGAACCCGAGCCCTTGATGAAGGCATAGTTGCCCTCGGGCTTCACCTTGAGGACCTCGCGGGCCTGGAGGCGGCCGACCTCGACGTTGTCGAAGGTGAGATAGAAGGCCTGCGGGATTTCGATCAGGCGGTCATAGCCGACGACCGCGATGCCTTCCGCGATGGCCTTCTCGACGGCCGGGCGCACCGCGTCCGAATCCTGGGCAAGCACGATCAGCGCCTTGGCGCCGCGGGAGATGAGGCTCTCGATATCGGTGAGCTGCTTGGCGGGCGAGGATTGCGCATCCGCCGACACATAGGTGCCGCCGGCCTTCTCGACGGCGGCCTTGATGGCGGCTTCGTCGGTCTTCCAGCGCTCCTCCTGGAAATTCGACCAGCTGACGCCGATGACCGGGCCCTTCTGGGCGAAGGCGGCGGTGGCGGACAGAGCCAGGGCGGCAAGGCTGATCAGGGCGTGTTTCTTCGATAGCATCGGCTTCCTCCTGGACCTTGCGTTCCCTTGCAGGTCCGTGGCTCATGGCAGGCTGTCGATCCAGCCGGATCGACGGTAAGGCTCGCTCTGCCATGCTTTATAGTTCGAGCGGAGAAATAATTATCTCAGCCATGACCGCCTTCAAGCACCATCGAGCTTATCTTTTCGTCTGATATCCAATCACACTGGAATAGTTTTATTCGTAGATCGAACAAATGACCGCGATAACCCTAATCCCTCTTTCCCCACGAGAATCGGCCCGGCGGCGCCTGCTCGATGCTCTGCGCCGGGAAGGTCCCATGGCCAGGGTGGAGATCGGCCAGCATCTCGGCATGAGCCCGGCCTCCGTGTCCGAACTGACGGCGAGCCTCCTCGACGAGGGGATCCTGGTCGCGGAAGAGACGGCCGATCAGGCTTCCGGGCTGATTCGCGGACGGCCCAAGACCCGCCTTTACTTCGCCGAAACCCTCGGCGCCGTGATCGGCGTCTGGACCGGCTTCAACCGCATCGAGCTGCGGCTCGTGGACAGCGCCGGGCACAACCGGGCCAGCCGCCATATCGAACGTCCCTTGCGCAATCTCGGGGCGGAGGAGCTGATGGACGTTCTGGCGGACACGATCACGGCCTTTGCTCAGGAGACCGGCGCCCACGACGTGAAGGCCATCGGCCTCGCCTGCCAGGGCTATGTGGACACGCGGGACGGCATCGTCGCCTGGAGCCCGGTGCTCGGCACCCGCGACCTGCCGCTGGCCTCAGGGCTTGGCGAAAGGCTCGGCAAGCCCGTCCTCATGGAGAACGACGCCAGCGCCATGGCCTTCGCCATCACGCAGCGGAACGCGGAGCTGCGCTCCGGGCGCACCGCCTGCCTGATGATCGGCGACGGCGTGGGTCTCGGCTTCCTCATCCAGGGAGAGCTCTATCGCGGCGCCCGTTTCGGCGGCAGCGAGTTCGGCCATGTGCGCCTGCGCCGCGGCGGCCCGCAATGCCGCTGCGGCGGCCGCGGCTGCATCGAGGCCTATCTGGCCGACTACGCCCTGCACCGGGACGCCCAGCTCATCGACCACCGCCCCGCCCCGACCCTGCTGCTGCCGGGCGAGGACGCGATGGGATCCATCGTCGAGCAGGCCCGGGCGGGCGATCCCGCCCTGCTCAATCTCTTCCAGGCGGCGGGCGAAGTCCTGGGCGATGCGGTCGGCATTCTGATCCAGACGCTCGAGCCCGACCACATCGTCCTCTGCGGCCCCGGCACGCGGGCCATGGACCTGCTGCGCCCCTCCTTCGAGGCCGCGCTCGAATCGCAGACCATTCCCGAATTGCGGGCGCTCGCCGCCATCCATGTGGTGGAATCCTCCATGGACCTGCTGACGGAAGGGGTGGTGATCCAGGCCCTGCGCGAACTCGACCTGGACCTCGCCCGCCTCAAGGCTGCATAACCCCGCCACGGGCGTAGCCATCGGGCCTCAAAAACACTATCTGTTACGGGTCGATTTCTCACCAAAAGAGACCCATGGCTTCCTCCCGTCCCGTCCAAGCCGGCGACCACGTCTTCCTCGTCGACGGCTCCTCCTTCATCTTCCGGGCCTACTTCCAGTCCATGAACCAGGACCAGAAGTACAATGCCCGCTCGTCGGACGGGATGCCCACGGGAGCCGTGCGGCTCTTCGTGTCCAAGCTCCTGCAGTTCATGCGCGACGGGGCCGCGGGCCTGAAGCCGACGCATCTCGCCATCGTGCTCGACAAGTCCGAGGGCTCGTTCCGCAAGGAGCTCTACGAGGATTACAAGGGTCACCGGCCGGACGCGCCGGAGGACCTGAAGGTCCAGATGCCGATCATGCGCGAAGCGATCCGGGCCTTCGGGCTCGAACCGGTGGAGCTGCAGCGCTACGAGGCCGACGACCTGATCGCCACCTATACCCAGCAGGCAAAAGCGCGCGGGGCGGACGTGCTCATCATCTCGTCCGACAAGGACCTGATGCAGCTCGTGGGCCCGAAGGTGTGCTTCTACGATTTTGAATCGGGCTCCAAGGGCAAGCCGGGCTACCGGCCCGAGCGCAACCTGGACGAGGCCGCCGTCATCGAGAAGTGGGAGGGCATTCCGCCGGAGAAGATCGGCGACGTGCTCGCCCTCATGGGCGACACCTCGGACAACGTTCCGGGCGTGCCGGGCATCGGCTTGAAGACTGCCGCCCAGCTGATCAAGGAATACGGCGACCTCGAAACCCTGCTGGAGCGCGCCCCCGAGATCAAGCAGCCCAAGCGCCGCGAGACGCTCATCAACAATGCGGAATCGGCGCGCCTGTCCAAGAAGCTCGTGACGCTCGACTGCGAGGCCCCGGTCCCGGTGCCCCTCGACGACCTGCGCCTGCCGGAGCCCGATCCGAAGACGCTGATCGGCTTCCTGAAGGCCATGGAGTTCAACACGCTCACCCGGCGCGTGGCCGAGCTCTACGAGGCGGACCCGGCCGCCATCGGGCCCGACCCGCGCCTCATGCCCGGCGGCGAGGCGATCCGCTGGGAGCGCAACGGCCAGGGAACCGGCGTGACGGCGCCGACCGACGACGCCGTGCCGTTCTTCGGCAAGGCCGATGCCGCTGCGGGTGAGGTCGATCCCTTCGCGGGTCTCGACCTGCCGGAGACCGCGACCCCGCGCAAGCCCGTCGACGGCATCGGCACGCCCTCGCAGCTTGCAGCCAAACGCGCAACGGAAGCATCGTCCCTGCCCTTCGACGTAACGGCCTACGAGACCGTCACGAGCCTGGAACGGCTGAAGGAATGGGTCGCGCAGGGGCGCGAGCAGGGCTTCGTCGCCGTCGATACGGAAACGAGCGACCTCGACGCGACCCGGGCCGATCTCGTCGGCTTCTCGCTCGCGCTGGAAGCGGGCAAGGCCTGCTACGTGCCCCTCCAGCACCGCGATGAATCCGATCTCTTCGGCGGCGGTCTCGTGAAGGGCCAGATCCCGATCACCGAAGCGCTCGACGCCCTGCGGCCGCTTCTGGAGGATCCGTCCGTCCTCAAGATCGGCCAGAACCTGAAATACGACTGGGTCGTGCTGAAGCGCCACGGCATCGAGGTGCAGCCCTTCGACGACACGATGCTGATCTCCTACGTGCTCGATGCGGGCAAGGGCTCGCACGGCATGGATGAGCTCTCGCGCCGCCATCTCGGCCACTCGCCCATCACCTTCTCCGAGGTGGCGGGCACGGGCCGGAACAAGGTGACCTTCGACAAGGTGGAGATCTCCAAGGCCACCGCCTATGCGGCGGAGGACGCGGACGTCACCTTGCGCCTGTGGCAGCTTTTGAAGCCGCGCCTCGCCGCCGAGCACCGCGCCACGGTGTACGAGACGCTGGAGCGCCCCATGGTCGACACGCTCGCCCGCATGGAGATGCGCGGCATCATGGTCGACCGGCAGATCCTCAGCCGCCTGTCGGGCGATTTCGCCCAGACGCTCGCGCGGCTCGAGGACGAGATCCACGAGATGGCGGGCGAGAAGTTCGCCCTCGGCTCGCCCAAGCAGATCGGCGACATCCTCTTCGGCAAGATGGGCCTGCCCGGCGCGAAGAAGACACCGTCCGGACAATGGGCCACGCCCGCGACGCTCCTGGACGAGCTGGCGCAGGCCGGCCACGAGCTGCCCGCGAAGATCCTCGAATGGCGCCAGCTCTCCAAGCTGAAATCCACCTACACGGATACGCTGCAGGAGCACATGCATCCCGAGACCAAGCGGGTGCACACCTCGTTCTCGCTCGCCGCCACCACGACGGGACGCCTGTCGTCGTCCGATCCGAACCTGCAGAACATCCCGATCCGTACGGAAGCCGGGCGCAAGATCCGCAAGGCCTTCGTGGCCCAGGAAGGCCACAAGATCATCTCGGCCGATTACAGCCAGATCGAGCTGCGGCTGCTCGCGCATATCGCCGACATTCCGCAATTGCAGGAAGCCTTCGCGCAAGGAATCGACATTCACGCGGCGACGGCCTCGGCCATGTTCGGCGTGCCGCTCGACCAGATGACCGGCGACCTGCGCCGTCAGGCGAAGACCATCAATTTCGGCATCATCTACGGCATCTCGGCCTTCGGCCTCGCGACGCGCCTCGGCATCGCGAACCAGGAAGCCTCCGCGTTCATCAAGCAGTATTTCGAGCGCTTCCCCGGCATCCGCACCTATATCGACGAGACGAAGCGCTTCTGTAAGGACAAGGGCTACGTGACCACGCTGTTCGGGCGCGTGTGCCATTACCCGCAGATCAAGTCGGGCAATCCTTCCGAGCGCGCGGGCGTGGAGCGCCAGGCGATCAACGCGCCGATCCAGGGCACCGCCGCCGACATCATCCGCCGCGCCATGGTGCGCATGGAGGACGCGCTGAAGGCCGAGCGCCTCTCCGCCCGCATGCTGCTGCAGGTGCACGACGAACTGGTGTTCGAGGTCCCCGACGACGAGGTCGACGCCTCGCTGCCGGTGATCTCCCGCGTCATGACGGAAGCCCCCTTCCCGGCCGTGACCCTCAAGGTCCCGCTCGCGGTCGAAGCCCGCGCGGCGCAGAACTGGGATGAGGCGCATTGAGCGGGATGAGCACGCGGGATGCCTGACATGCAGGCTTCCTCGCTCATCGTGCGCAAGGCCGTGGCCGGCGATGCGGAGACGATCTTCCGATTCACGGCGGGCCTGATCGAGGATCATCTGCCGGGACAGCCGCCCTGGGTTTCGGTGGAGGATATCAAGATCAACGGCTTCGGCTCCGACCCGCTCTTCGAGGCCCTGATCGCCGAGCGCGATGACCAGCCGATCGGCTTCGTCTCGTTCTTTCGCGGCTATGCCGGCTGGCGCGGCAAGCCCATGGGCATCGTCCATGCCCTCTACGTTCTGCCGGAGGAGCGCCGCTCCGGAGCGGCGCGGACATTGATGGCCGGGGTCGCCCGGATCGCCCTGGAGCGCGGGTGGATCCGGATCGAACTCTTCGTCGAGGAGGGAAGGCCCGCCCTCTCCTTCTACGAACGGATCGGAATGCGCGACCTTCATCACAGGCATCTGCGCCTTGAGGGAGAAGCCCTTTCGAATCTGGCCAGGATCTGACGTCGTAAACACCACGCTGTTATCCCCGCGCAGGCGGATCTGGGTCCCGGGTTCCGCTGCGCGGCCCCGGGATGACGGTCGGGGCAAGCCCACGCCTTGGCAGCGGTGCGGTTCCCAGGACGTCGGTGGCCGGGACTGATCCCCGGATCAAGTCCGGGGCCGGTCATGACGCGGGTGGAGCCGATGCTTGTGTCAAAGAGCCAGCCCCTTGGGGCCCGCAGCTTGCGCTGCGAGCCTTTCGGGTTCGAGGGTGGCGCGTCGGGCAGCCCGGCTCGCTCGTGTGTGTTGATGGAAGAGCCGAACTGCTCGTCACGCACGGTTCTTTTCAGGTGGACCAGCTGGGGAGCCCCCAAGGTCGACCTCCCGCGACCACAGGCGTGCGAGGCCTGCGGCGGGACCGTGCCTGCTCTCACTCTTGCGACGCCTCGCGAGCGCGCCCCTCGTCAGAGCAGATCTAGGGCAACGATATAGCCAAGGTTATCCGCCCTGTCAAGAACAAAGTGAGAACACAACATCGCCTTTCCCCCTGCGCCCTCCTCCTGAGGAGCAGCGCAGCGGCGTCTCGAAGGATCAGGGCGCCTCCAGCCCCTCCTTCGCGACGGTCGCTCTGCGACCTCCTCAGGATGAGGCCGGAGAGGGTTCAGGAGGGAGGCATGAAGATGTGCGTCAGCACACAGCCAAGCTCGGTCTCGGAGACTCTGTCCATCGCCGTCGGCAGCGACTTTCCTGATGCAGCGACAAGCACTTGGCAGACATCTGGGCGGGCTTCGGCACCGGAGATCGCCCCTTCTTTCGGTCGCACCTCTCTGAACGGAGAGTTGTGAGGCCGAATCTCCGCCAATATAGCGTTACGTAAATCGCTCCGATGAATCGGCAGCCTGAACGGCTGCGGGTCGAGAGAGCGGCGTCTGAACGAAGACACGACAGGGCAAAGCTCACTCTGCTTTCATCGAGTCCGGCCAAGGCCGGGTTCTCCACGCCTGTAGCCACCGACGAGTCCAGGCTCGGCGGTGCACACCATCTCTCATCATCTGGCGCATTCGCCTTTCAGGAGGATACACAAATGACTCTCAAGATCTGGGGTACTGAAGACGTCGTTCGGACTTTGCCTGGCGTTTCACCGACGCTGCCTTCCATCACTGCCCTACCCAATGGCAGCTATGTCGTCATGTGGTTGGAAGGCGGGACGAAATTTGCCTTTCAGCTTTACAACGGCAACGGAGATGCGATGTGGGCAGAGCCCCAGGTCGTCGCCGCAGCTTCCAGTGAAACTCCGAGGTTTGCAACTGTTGAAGCAATTGGTTCGGAAGGACGCTTTGCGGTTACTTGGTCAGAGGGCGGGGTCAGCAACGTTTCTCTTTATAGCAGAACGTACGACCCGAACGGAGGCTCTCCGACAGCAACTGTCACGGTTGCTAATGGAACCGGTAAAAGCGGAGCGCAAATGGCTTCGAATGCTACCGGCGGCTGGGGCACGGCTTATATCGACAATGGAAACGTTGTTTTCAGAGAGTTCAACTCCTCTGGCGATCCCGTTGGCAATCCGGTACCTGTCGCGATAGCGGGCGCATCGACAGGGCTCGATGTGACTTGGCTTGGTGGAGCAAAGTACATTGTTGCCTATCAATCCAATAATGGCTCCGATCTTTATGTCGTGAACGGCACCACGGTTAGCAATCTTGCCAACCTCGCATCAGTGGTAGCAATGGACGTTGTGGCGTTGCGCGATCCCGCGACGCACGCCCCGACTGGTGAGTTCTATGTGATCAACGACAACGGCACCACAATCACGGCTCAGAAGATTAATTCTGGGGGCGATAATGTGGGCGGGCCCATCCTGATTGCGAATGCAAAGCCTAATTCGGATTTCGATTGCGCCTCAGCTGTCGCATTGAAGACGGGTGGTATCGCCCTTGCGTACATCGCGGCAGATCCTGCTGCTGGAGACCTCGGAGATGTCTACATCACGGTCATCGATGCCAGCGGCAATGTGGGTCAACCGCTCAAAGTCAATGGTCGGAATACTCTAGACTCCTTCATGTCACAGAGGACTCCGACAATCTCGGAAATGGCGGACGGTCGTCTTTCAATCTCTTGGTATGATCCCACAAGCAGCGCTGGGAACGGCGACAATCTTTCTACGACCATTGTCGATGCACGAACCGCCAATATCTCAGTAACAGGTACCAGCGGCGATGACATCTACGCTCCATCCGAATATGCCGACGACACCCTTGATGGCGGCAACGGCATCGATACCCTGACCTTCCAGGCGGCAGGCAGCGGCGTGGCGGTCGATCTCACGGCGGGCGTCGGAACGGCCGGCATTGCGGCGGGCGACACCTACACGAACTTCGAGAGGGTCATCGGCTCGAATTTCGCCGACACGCTCACGGGCGGCAACGGCGCGAGCACGCTGCAGGGCGGCGCGGGCGACGACGTGTATTTCGTCAAGGCCGGCACGACGCTTGTCGAGACGGCGGGCGGCGGGACCGACACGGTCTACAGCGACGCCACCTACACGCTGGCCGCTCATCTCGAGAACCTGTTCGCCACGGGTACCAATGCCATCAACCTCACCGGAAACGAGAGCGACAACCTCATCGTCGGCAATGAGGCGAACAACCAGCTCATCGGCGGCGGCGGCAACGACACCCTGCGCGGCGCAAGCGGCGACGACAACCTCGATGGCGGCAACGGCAACGACGTGCTGGATGGGGGAGCCGGAGCCGATGCCTTGGCCGGCGGCGCGGGCAACGACAACCTCAGCGGCGGCGACGGCAACGACAGGCTCGATGGCGGCGACGGCGACGACGTGATCAATGGCGGCGCAGGAGCCGACGTGATGGTCGGCGGCGCGGGCAACGACGTCTATTACATCGACGACGTCAACGACCAGATCGTCGACGGAGCCGGTGTCGACACCGTCTATCTCGCCGTGAGCTACGACATCGCGCGCCTCGGCACCATCGAGAACATCACGGGCATCGGCGCCATCGACATCACGCTGACGGGCAACGACGGCAACAACGTGTTCACCGGAAACGACGGGGCCAACATCCTCTACGGTAATGCTGGCAACGACATCCTGAACGGCGGCGCGGGCAACGACCGCATTCACGGCGGCGATGGCAACGACATCCTCATGGGCGGCACCGGGCGCGACATCTTCGTGTTCGACAAGAAGCCGCACAAGTCGAACAACGTCGACAGGATCTCGGACTTCAACGTCGCGGACGATTCGATCTACCTGGAGAACAAGTACTTCAAGGTCACGCCTTCCGGGACGCTCACGAAGCCCAAGCAGATGGCGGGCAAGCACTTCTACAAGGGTGCGAAGGCGCACGACGCGGACGACCGGATCATCTACGACAACAAGAAGGGCATCCTGTACTACGACGCGGACGGCAACGGCGCCGCGGCGCAGGTCAAGATCGCCACACTCTCCAAGAACCTGAAGATGACCTACAAGGACTTCTTCGTCATCTAAACCGAGCTCCCCGGCCTCTTCGGGCCGGGCCCGGCTTCCCAGGGCGTCCTGCTTCGCGGGGCGCCCTTTTTGCATCCCGGCGGTGCTCCGCCATGCGATCGGACGATCCGGTCAGGCGCGGCGCGTCGGGCGGAACCCTTCGGGGCCCATCGTCCTTGGTGTCAGAGCCATACGGGAAGATCACCATGTCCTATGAACTCTATTATTGGCCGAGCATCCAGGGGCGCGGGGAATTCGTCAGGCTGGCGCTGGAAGAGGCCGGGGCCGCATATGTCGACGTGGCCCGGGAACCGGAGGGCCTCGCGGCGATGATGCGGATGATAGACGACGCGGAGCGCCCGCCCTTCGCGCCGCCCTTTCTCAAGGATGGCGAGACGATCATCGGGCAGAGCGCGGCCATCCTGCTCTATCTCGGGGCGCGGCATGGCCTTGCTCCCAAGGATCCGGCCGGAGGACTCTGGACGCACCAGATCCAGCTCACCATCGCTGATGTCGTCGCCGAGGCTCACGATACGCATCATCCCGTCGGCGTCGGCCTCACTTACGAGGACCAGATGAGCGAGGCGCTCCGGCGCGCCCGGGAATTCCGCGACAGCCGGATCCCGAAATTCCTGAACTGGTTCGAGACGATCCTCGCCCGCAACCCCGCAGGCGACGGGCATCTCGTGGGCCGCTCGCTGACCTATGTGGACCTCTCCCTGTTCCAGGTCGTGGAGGGGCTGGCTTACGCCTTCCCCAGGGCCGCGCGGCGCGCCTTGAAGGACACCCCGCGCGTGGCCGCTCTCCATGCCGCGGTGGCGAGGCGCCCGCGGATCGAAGCCTATCTCGGCAGCCTACGCCGCATCCCGTTCAACCAGGAGGGCATCTTCCGGCACTATCCCGAACTGGATGCTTAAATGCTTTTTAAGGATCGGCAGGACTGATGGTGTCATGCCTCAATTCCTCCACGCTGCCTCTCGAATTTAACGGGCAATCAGGAGCAGACCATGAACGACGACACCGAGGGCGTTGCGATCCGTCTCTGGCGCGACCGCGCGCAGTTGCGCGAGCAGGAGCGGAACGAGATCCAGGCCCGCCTTCGGATCGCCGAGGAGAAGATCGCGATCCTCATGGCCGAGAACGACCGGCTCGCCACGGAGAATGCCCGGCTCAGGTCCCTCGCCAGCCCGGATGACGGATCATCCCGGACCGAGACGGAGCTTCAGATGGAAGCGCTGAAAGGCGCCCTGATGTCCCTGATCGCGCGGCCGGGAGACAGCCTGAACTGAGGAAAACCGGTTCCCACTTTTGCGTCCGATGCTTTAGGCAGCCAGGCACCCCATGGCTTGGTTCAGGCACTCGACCGTGACGCTGCCGGAGCGGGCGACGATGCTGCAGCCCTTCGGCACCTCGCGCCAGCCCCGGGTCTTGTCGTCGATGGGCTCGGAAACCACGAGCAGGTTGCCGTCGACCTCGCGGAAGTAGAGGGTCGGAGGCTTGGCATCGCAGGCCCAGCGATAGGCCCACAGATTCTCGCCGTCGGTGAAGGCGGCGGTGAAGCGCAGAGCCTCGTCGATGCCGGCATCATCCATGAGGCCGCGCACCTGCTTGAGGGTTCGCGCCATGGCGGTCACGGGCTCCTCGGGCAGCCCGTTGGCGAGAGCGAGAAGGAAGATCGCCTCCGAATCCGTGGTGCCCAGGCGGCGGTCGTAAAGTTCGTCCGGGATCAGGCCTTCCAGCCGCCGCTTGATGCGTCCATAGCCGCCGATCTGGCCGTTATGCATGAAGAGATAACGGCCATGGGCGAAGGGATGGCAATTGGCCCGCGTGGTCGAGGTGCCCGTGGAGGCGCGCACATGGGCGAAGAAGAGCTTTGACCGCACCTGCTCGCACAGGCTTCTCAGGTTCTCGTCGGACCAGGCCGGGCGGACCTCCCGGTAGATGCCCGGCTCGCTCCTCTCCCCGTACCAGCCGATGCCGAACCCGTCCCCGTTCGTCTCCGTCTTGGCCTCGACCGCATGCAGCGATTGGTGAACCAGCGAATGGGCCGGGGCGCAGACGAGTTCGTCGAGGAAGATGGGTTCTCCCTTATAGGCGAGAAAGCGGCACATGGTTTGACGGCAACCCCTTACCCCAGCGAGGCCTGTAATGATGTTGTACTATCTTTGACTTATGGTGAATAGCCGGTTAACGGGCAAAGCATCTGACCCGAACGTGGAGTTGCCCCTTCGGGATCTGTCCGATGCTCGGTCCTGGACGAGCGCACCCTTCGGTGCGCGGGCCGTTGCGGCACCATGGCGATTCCCATAAAAGCATTCGCAATCATTCGATAAAAAGCCGGCCAGGCCGGCATGGGGAACCCGACAACATGCTTCGCCTCTCGAGCCTGGCGCCGGCCGCCGCGCTGATCCTCCTGCCCCAGGCAGCCTTCGCGGCGGAATTCGACGGGGCGAGCCTCGGCTTCGCCTGGGCCCTGCCCTTCGCGGGGATCCTGCTCTCCATCGCCCTGTTCCCCCTGCTGGCCCCCCATTTCTGGGAGCATCACCAGGGCAAGATCGCAGCCGCCTGGGGCCTGCTGGTGCTGGCCCCGATGGCGTTCGCCTTCGGCCCGGTGACGGCGATCCATGCCCTCGCCCACACGGCATTCCTGGAATACATCCCGTTCATCCTGCTGCTGCTGGCCCTGTTCACGGTGGCGGGCGGCATCCTCGTGCGCGGCAACATCCATGGCGCGCCGGGCACCAACACGATTCTGCTCGCCATCGGCACGGTGCTCGCGAGCTTCATCGGCACGACCGGCGCCTCCATGGTGATGATCCGGCCGATCATGCGCGCCAACGACGACCGGATGCACAACGTCCATGTGATCGTGTTCTTCATCTTCCTGGTGTCGAATATCGGCGGCTCGCTCTCGCCGCTCGGCGATCCGCCGCTCTTCCTCGGCTTCCTGCGCGGCGTGGAATTCTTCTGGACCACCACGCACCTGTTTCCGGAAACGCTGTTCGCGAGCCTTCTCCTCCTCGCCCTCTTCTTCGTGATCGATCTGGCGATCTACAAGAAGGAAGGCCGCGTCCGCCCCGACCCGACGCCCGACAATCCGGTGCGCGTCACGGGCGGCATGAACTTCCTGCTGATCTTCGTCATCATCGCGGCCATCCTCATGAGCGCCACCGTCGATCTCGGCCGCGTGACCCTGCTCGGCGCTCAGATCGAGCTCGCCAATGCCCTGCGCGACCTCATCATGATCGTGGTCACGATCATCTCCCTCAAGACGACCCCGAAGGCCAACCGCATCGAGAACGGCTTCTCCTGGGGGCCGATCAAGGAGGTGGCCAAGCTGTTCGCCGGCATCTTCATCGCGATCATCCCGGTGCTCGCCATGCTGAAGGCCGGCGCGGACGGCGCCTTCGCGCCCCTGGTCGCCCTCGTGACCAATCCGGACGGCAGCGCCAACAACGCGGCCTATTTCTGGCTCACGGGCGGCCTGTCCTCGTTCCTCGACAATGCGCCGACCTACCTGGTGTTCTTCGAGCTCGCCGGCGGCGACCCGCAGAAGCTGATGACCGCGGGCGCGCTGACGCTGAGCGCCATCTCGGCCGGCGCCGTGTTCATGGGCGCCAACTCCTATATCGGCAACGCGCCCAACTTCATGGTCTACGCGATCGCCCGCGAAGGCGGCGTGAAGATGCCGAGCTTCTTCGGCTACCTGCTCTGGTCGGGCGCGATCCTCATCCCGACCTTCCTGCTCGTGACGCTGCTGTTCTTCAGGGGGTGAGCCTCGCGGCCACGTCCTCGGCGATCGACAGGCACGAGGTCAGGCCCGGGCTCTCGATGCCGAAGAGATGCACGAGGCCCGGCAGGCCGTGCTCGGCCGGGCCGTCGATCATGAAATCGGCGGCCTTCTCGCCGGCGCCCGTGAGCTTGGGGCGGATGCCGGAATAATCGGGCACGAGAGCGCCGTCGGGGAGGCCCGGCCAGTAGCGGCGGATGGAGGCGTAGAAGCTCTCGGCCCGGCGCGGATCGACCTCGTATTCCTCCCGCGCGACCCATTCCACGTCGGGGCCGAAGCGCATGCGGCTGGCAAGGTCGAGCGTCACATGCGTGCCCAGCCCGCCGTCGACGGGAGCCGGATAGATCAGGCGCGAGAAGGCGGGCCTGCCGAGGCAGCCGAAGGAATTGCCCTTCGCCAGCACCAGCGGCGGGGCGCGCTCCTCGGGATAGCCTTCCGTCGCGCGGGCGAGCGCCTGTGCGCCGAGCCCCGCCGCGTTGATCACCGCATCGACGGTGAGTTCGGCGGGCTCTGCCCCGCCGACATGCACGTCCCATCCGGTTCCGTTCCGCGCGATGCGTTTCACCGGAGCGTGAAAGGCGATGACGCCGCCCGCATTCTCGAGATCGCCCTGCAGGGCGAGCATGAGGGCGTGGCTGTCGACGATCCCCGTTTCCCGCGACAGCACGGCGCCCGTGCAGGCGAGGTTCGGTTCGAGGGCGCGCGCCTCCTCACCCGTCAGGAAGGCGAGCCCCTCGACGCCGTTCGCCAGCCCCTGCTCGTAGATGCCCTCGATCTTGGCCTGTTCGAGATCGTTGGTGGCGACGATCAGCTTGCCGCATTTCGCGTGCGGCACCCCGTGGCTCTCGCAGAAGGCGTAGAGCATCCGCCGCCCCTCGACGCAATGACGCGCCCGCAGGGAGCCGGAGGGATAATACATGCCGGCGTGGATTACCTCGCTGTTGCGCGAGGACACGCCGTTGCCGATGCCGCCGGTCGCTTCCGCCACGATCACGCTATGGCCGCGGAGGCCGAGCGCGCGCGCGACGGCAAGCCCCACGACTCCCGCGCCGATCACCAGGATGTCTATGACCGCCTCCCCTTCTGCGGAATTCACCGTGCCGGGGCATAGAACGAAACGGCCGGACGAGCCACGGCAGCCGCGGCACCCCGGCCATGACCGCATTGCCGGTCTCACGAAAAAGGCGGCCTCGCATCTTGCGGGCCGCCCTCACATGGCTTGCCGTTCAGAGACGCTTGCCGGTCTGCTCGTCGAAGAGATGAACGAGCCTGGGGTCGGGCGTGACGCGGATCTGCTGGCCGGGCTGCGCGTTGACGCGCTCGCGGAACACCCCGACCACGTCCGAGCCGCCGAACTTGGCGAACACCTGCGTCTCCGAGCCGGTCGGCTCCACGACGGCCACCTCCGCCGGCATCCCGTTCGAATCGTCCAGGATGAAATGCTCCGGCCGGATGCCGTAGATGATCGGCTGGCCGTCCGAAGCCGCCGGCGCGTTCGCCACCGGAAGGGTGGTGCCGCTCGCGGTCACGAAGTGCCCGCCCTGCAGGTGCCCTTTGAGGAAGTTCATCGCCGGCGAGCCGATGAAGCCGGCCACGAACAGGTTGGCCGGGCGGTCGTAGAGCTCGAGCGGCGCGCCGACCTGCTCGACCACGCCGTCGTGCATCACCACGATCTTGTCGGCCATGGTCATGGCCTCGATCTGGTCGTGCGTGACGTAGATGGTGGTGGTCTTCAGGCGCTGGTGCAGGGCCTTGATCTCGGTGCGCATGGCCACGCGCAGCTTGGCGTCGAGGTTGGAGAGCGGCTCGTCGAAGAGGAAGACCTGCGGGTCGCGCACGATGGCCCGGCCCATGGCCACGCGCTGGCGCTGGCCGCCGGAGAGCTGGCGCGGGTAGCGGTCGAGGAGCTTGCCCAGCCCGAGGATCTCGGCGGCGCGGTCGACGCGGGACTTGATCTCGGCTTTCGGCGCCTTCTTGAGCTTGAGCGAGAAGGCCATGTTGTCGGCGACCGTCATATGCGGGTAGAGCGCATAATTCTGGAACACCATGGCGATGTCGCGCTCTTTGGGCGGGACGTCGTTGACCACCTTGGGGCCGATGCGCAGCTCGCCGCCGGAGACGCTCTCCAGTCCGGCGATCATCCGCAGCAGGGTGGACTTGCCGCAGCCCGACGGCCCGACGAGGATCACGAACTCCCCGTCCTGGATGTCGATGGAAACGCCGTGAATGACCGGTACCGTTCCGAAATTCTTGCGGATGTTGCGGATCTCAACTGAGGCCACGGGGCTTCCTCCAAAACTTTGTGCGTTTGCGGCCCTCTCAGGGTGCCCTGCAGAACCCTGATGCGGCTACGCTAACGTATGTATTTTTACGGCTTGATCAAGTTAAGCACATATCATGTTGCACGACAAATCTTGACATGCAAGCCGGAGTGACGTTGCATCGCGAAGATTACGGTTCCTGAAGCTCAGCCGCAATGAGCCACTGTCGTTCGTTCGCAGATCAATCTGCCATGATGCACAGGAGCCGTTTTGCATCGGCAAGCTCCGAGAAGCCTGCACGGTCCGGAGCGAAGGGAGAAATGCGCTTATGATCAAGAATGTTGCGGTCGTCGGCTGCGGAATTGGCCGCACTCACATTGTTTCCTATGCGGCTCATCCGGACAAATTCCGTGTGGTCGCCATCTGCGACCTCAACGACGAGCGCCTGGCGAGCATCGGCGACGAGTTCAGCATCGAGCGGCGGACCAAGGATTTCGCAGACGTTCTCCGGATGGAGGATGTGGATATCGTCGATGTCTGCACGCCTCCGGCGGTCCATCTGGAACAGATCCTGGCGGCGCTCGCCGCCGGCAAGAACGTGGTCTGCGAGAAGCCGCTCGTTGGGTCCGTGGCGGACGTGGACAAGGTGATCGCGGCCGAGACGCAATCCA
The DNA here is from genome assembly GCF_013520865.1 of Microvirga mediterraneensis. Classification (NCBI taxonomy): domain Bacteria; kingdom Pseudomonadati; phylum Pseudomonadota; class Alphaproteobacteria; order Hyphomicrobiales; family Methylobacteriaceae; genus Microvirga; species Microvirga mediterraneensis. Next base: position 1,028,852 of record NZ_JACDXJ010000001.1, on the reverse strand, counting down.
AAGGCCGGGTGCTGCCGATCTTTCAGTATCGCTACGGCAACGGCATCATGAAAGCCAAGCACCTCATCGACCAGGGCATCGCCGGGAAGCCTTATCTCGCTTCCGTCGAAGTGTTCTGGAAGCGCACCGCGAAGTACTACGACAATCCCTGGCGCGGGCGTTGGGAAACCGAACTCGGCGGCGTTCTCGTCACCCATGCGATCCACCTGCACGACCTGCTCACCTTCATCATGGGCCCGGTCAAATCCGTGTTCGCCCGCGCGGCGACCCGCGTGAACGACATCGAGGTGGAGGATTGCGTCGTCGGCAGCCTGGAGATGCAGAATGGCGCCCTGGCGTCCACGGCCGCGACCCTAGGCTCCCAGGACGAGATCAGCCGCCTGCGCTTCTGTTTCGAGAACGTGACGTTCGAGAGCTGCCAGAAGCCCTATGCCCCTGGCGACGATCCGTGGAAGATCATCCCCGCATCGCCCGAGGTGCAGGCGAAAATCGATCGGGCCTTCGAGGGATGGAAGTTCGTTCCGACGCGCTTCGAAGGGTTGTTCGCCCCGTATCACGAGGCGCTCGTTACGGGTGGCGAACTTCCCATCACCTTGGCCGATGCGCGCCGCTCGCTGGAGCTGCTGACGGCGTTCTATCAATCCATCGAGACCGAGCGCCCGCAGACCTTGCAGGTCGGCCCGGATCATCCGCGCTATCAGAACTGGAGCCTCGCGAACAAAGGCGCCGACATCCTGCGCTACGCGGCGCGGGCGTAATTCTCGATCGCATGTCAAAAGCCGGGGCGCTCGCGGCGCTCCGGCTTTTCTTGGTCGATGGCAGACGCAGTCTCAGCCCAGCCATTCCTTGCGGCTCGTGAACTCCTCCGGCACGAAGTTCCCGCCCTGATAGAGACGGGCAAGCTCCGCCTTGAGCTCGATGCTCTCGACCTCCGCCGCATAAACCTCCGCGTTGTCCAGCGGCTCGTAGCCGAGACGATACGCAGCGGAATTGTCCCACCAGGAGCGCGTGTTCCGGGAGACGCCGTAGACGATCTCGTGGACGTAATCGGCGCTCAGGCCCACCTCGATCAAGCGGACGAAATCGTCATGGGACAGCCACGTGGACAAGGCGCGCCTGTTGTCAGGCTTCGGCAGGCACGACCCGATCCTCAGGCAGAGGCTGCGGATGCCGTGCTTGTAGGCGTAGAGCGCCGCGAGATCCTCTCCGAAGGCCTTCGTCAGGCCGTAGCGTGAATCGGGACGGGGCGAACTGTCGCCGGACAGGGTCCGGTCGCTCGGATACATGCCGGTGGCATGGTTGCTGCTGGCGAAGATCACACGGTCGACGCCGGCGTGCCGCGCGCCCTCATAGAGATTGACGGTACCCGCAATGTTGGTCCGCAGCATCTCGGACCATCCGGTTTCATAAGGGATGCCGCCGAGATGGATGATGGCATCCACGCCTTCGCACAGATCCCGAACGGCCGCCGCGTCGGCAAGGTCGCAGGGAACGACCTGTTCGCCCTCTCCGGACGCCTCCATGGGAACAATGTCGGACAGCCGCAGCAAGGCGAAGCGTCCGGCAAGGGATTGGCGGAGGATCGTTCCAAGGCGGCCGGCGGCCCCGGTGATCAGGATTCGGTTCGAGGTCATGGCTGGTTCACGATGCTGATGATCGAAAGGATATTTATAGGATATATGATGAATTATTCGAACAGTGACGCCCCGATCCCGGCAGATTGCTCTGAATTCATGCGCTTATCGATCAGGCCGGCCCGTCAGGCGTCCGCCCACCGGGCGATCCGTGCGCCCGCCACGGGAGACGACGCGATGAACAGGCTTCCGGATTGCGGGGCGGCGGCCAGAGCGTCGGGATCGTCCGGCTTGAGGGACGTGATCACGAGCGTCTTGAGGTCGTCGCCGCAGAAGCACGGCATGGTGGGCGCGGGAACGGGAACCGGATGAGATTCCACGATCTCTCCCTCGCGGGAGAACCGGTTCAGCCGCCCGGCCGATACCCCGCAGCTCCAGTAAAACCCTTCTGCGTCGCAGGCGCCGCCGTCCGGCCGCCCCCTCGTCTCGTCGAGCGTGGCGATGCGCGTCCGGTTCGCGAGGCGGCCCGAGGCGGACTCGAAGTCGTAGCGATCGATCCAGGGGCCACGGGAATCCGAGTGGAACATGGTGCGGCCATCGGCCGACCAGGCGAGCCCGTTCGACACGAGGCAGACATGTTCGAGAACGCGGGTCACCCGGCCTCGCCCATCGATCCGGTAGAGGGAGCCGCGCGGCTCCTTCTGTGGGCGGTCGTCCATCGACCCGACCCAGAACGCGCCGTCGGGTCCGACCTTGCCGTCGTTCAGCCGGTGCCATGAGGGCTCGCCGGGGAGCTCCGCGAGAATGTCGAGGCTCTCGGCATCCGGGTCGAAGACCGCGATGGTGCGCTCGAGCGCCACGACCAGGCGGCCGCTGGCGCCGAGTCCGATGGAGCCGACGACCCGGGGCATCGTCCAGGTGCGATGCTCCGAGCCGTTGAGCCGGATGGAATGGATGGCCGGAGCCTTGATGTCGACGAAGAACAGGACCTCGCGGCGATCGTCCCAGACCGGGCTCTCGCCGATCCCGCACCGCACATCCTTGAGCAGGCCGAACGCGAGCATCAGCGGGGCCCCTGCCCGGGCAGCGTCGCTTCCGCCAGCGCCTGCGCCTTGAGGGTCAGCTCCATGGCCTTGAAGCAGTGCTCCTGGCCCATGGCGGTCTCGGTCCGGTCCCGCACGTCGTTGAGAAGATCACGCCCGTAAGGCAGATCCTCGCCGGAGCAGTCGAGATGGCGCGTGCCTGTCTTGTCCACGAGGAAGAGGTGATCCTTGCCCTCGCGCCCGGCGATGTCGATGTACTTGCGCATCTCGATGTACCCGTCGGTCCCTACGACCATGACGCGCCCGTCGCCCCAGGTCGGCAGGCCGTCCGGAGTGAACCAGTCCACGCGGATATAGCCGGTGGCGTCGTTCGACCTGAGCGTCATCTCGCCGAAATCCTGGAGGCCCGGCGTCCGAGGATTGTTACGGTTGGCCACCATCGCGTAGGTGACCTCGGCGTCCTTCGCGCCCGTATAGAACAGGAACTGCTCGCATTGATGGGACGCGATGTCGGTCAGGATTCCCCCATAGGCCTCGCGCTCGAAGAACCAGGACGGGCGGATGGGCGCATTGAGCCGGTGCGGACCAAGGCCGAGCGTGTTCACCACCTTGCCGATCGCGCCGCCGCGGATCAGCTCGCCGGCCTTGTTGGTGACGCGGCTGTTGAAATGCTCGGAGTAGAAGATCGAGTAGATGCGCCCCGTCTCACGCTGGACCCGGCGGACTTCGGCCAGCTCCTCCAGCGTTACCATGCCCGGCTTGTCGACCATGTAGTCCTTGCCGTGGCGCATCACTTCGATGCCGATGCGCGCGCGATCCCTGGGGATCGCGGCGCTCAGCACGAGGGCGATGCCGTCGTCTTCCAGGATGCGGCGGGCATCATGAACACGCTCCGCCTGCGGATAGCGCTCCGCGAAGGGCGCCGCGAGGTCGTCCTCCGGGGCGAAGAACGACACGAACGTGGCCCCGGCGCCGAGAAGGGCATCGACCTGACCGAAGATGTGGTTGTGGTTGATGCCGATCACGGCAAAGCGAATACCGGATGATGACATTCGCTCGATCCTTAACCCTTAAGGCCCGTGGTCGCGATGCCTTCGATGAGAAGGCGCTGGAAGACACCGAAGAACAGCAGGACAGGGATCAGAGCGACCACCGACATGGCGAACAGGGCGCTCCAGTCGGACTTGCCCGTCGAGTCCACGAAGGTGCGCAGACCGAGCTGGACCGTGTACTGGCTCGCGTCGTTCAGGTAGATGAGCGGGCCGAAGAAGTCGTCCCAGGTCCAGATAAAGGTGAAGATCGCGGCTGTGGCCAGCGCCGGCACCGACAGGGGCAGCATGACGCTCCAGAAGATGCGCCAGGGGCCCGCTCCGTCGATGATCGCCGCCTCGTCGAGCTCGCGCGGGATGCCGCGAAAGAACTGGTAGAGCAGGAAGATGAAGAAGGCGTCTGCAGCCAGGAACTTCGGCACCACCAGCGGCAGGAAGGTGTTCACCCAGTCGAGGTTCAGGAACAGCACATATTGCGGAATCAGAGTCACGTGATACGGCAGCATCAGCGTGCCGAGCATGAGGGCGAACCAGAAGTTCTTCAGCGGGAATCTCAGCCGCGCGAAGGCATAAGCCGCCAGCGAGCAGGAGATCACGTTGCCGATCACGCTCAGCACTGCGATCACCAGGGAGTTCCAGAAGAAGGTTCCGAAGCTCACCGTCAGGCCGCTCCAGCCGCGGATATACGCGTCGAGGGTAAAGCTGTCCGGCCACAGCGAGGCGTTGCCGAAGATTTCGTCATCCGGCTTGAAGCTGCTCGCGAGCATCCAGAGCAGCGGATAGAGCATGATCAGCGACACGCCACACAGGATCACATGGTACAGAAGCGAGCGGGCGCCGCCGACTTTCTGCGTCGTAGCTGCAGCATCAGTCATTGTAATGGACCCAGTAGCGAGAGGTGAGGAACGAGAAGGCGGTGAAGCAGGCGATGATGATCAGCAGGATCCATGCCAGAGCCGACGCATATCCCATGCGGAAATAGGCGAAGCCTTCCTGATACAGGTACAGGGTGTAGAAGAGGGTCGAGTCGATCGGGCCGCCGGTGCCCTCGCTGATGATGAAGGCCGGCGTGAAGGCCTTGAAGGCATCGATGGTCTGCACGATGCCGTTGAAGAACACCACCGGCGTGAGCAGCGGCAGGGTGATCTTGAAGAACTGCTGCATCTTGTTGGCGCCGTCGATGTTCGCAGCCTCGTACACGTCAGGCGGGATCTGCCGCAGGCCGGCGAGGAAGATGATCATCGGCGAGCCGAACTGCCAGACACTGAGCAGCACCAGCGTGTAGAGGGAGTAGTTCGGGTCGGAGATCCAGCTCGGCCCCTGGATGCCGAAGAGGCCCAGCGCCACGTTGGCGAGGCCGTCCTTGGCGAAGAGCTGGCGCCACAGCACCGCGATGGCGACGCTCGCGCCGAGCAGCGAGGGCAGATAGAAGAGAGCCCGGTACAGGGGCAGGCCGGCGATGCCGCGGTTGAGCACCATCGCGAGGCCGAGCGCGAAGGCAAGCTTCAGCGGAACCGCCAGGATGACGTAGGTGAACGTCACCTGCATGGAATGCCAGAACTTCACGTCGTTGGTGACGATGCGCTCGTAATTGGCCAATCCGATGAACTGCGGATCCTGCAGCAGGTCGAAATTGGTGAAGGACAGATAAAGGGATGCGAGCGTCGGGCCGAGGGTCAGCCCGAGGAAGCCGATGAGCCAGGGCGCGAGAAAGGAATACGACACAAGCGCCCGGGACAAACTTCCGCGGCGCTTGCTGCGCTTTTCCGGCTCGCTGATCGTCAAAGGGATTTGAGCAGTTGTTGTCATACGGAATGGCTCACAGCAATGTCATGATAGACGGACAGGCCGACCCGGTTCGGCTGGGTCGGCCTGGTGAGTCAAAGGCGGTCGCGTCAGGCGCGGCTCAGAATGGCCTGGGCTTCGCTGACATACTGCTTGCCGCCATCGGCCGGGGACAGGCGCGCGAAGCTGACCTGCTCGGCAATCCGGCGCTGCATCGTCTGGATCTCGCCGGCGCCCTTCGGCGGAGCGGGCGGGATCGGCCCGACCTTGGGCGTGACGTGAGCGATGAAGCCCACGACGAGCTTGCCCATGTCGTCGAGTTCCGCCGATACCGCGTCACGGACCTTGGGCGAGGCGGGCACGCCGCGCTCCACGCCGAGAACCTTCGCGCCGTCCACGTCCTCCACGGTGAAGTTGGCGAACTTCACCGCCTGTTCGGCCACCTTGGAGCGGGCATAAATGCTCCACATCATCGACGGCTTGAGGTAGTGGCCGGGGTTCGGGCCCGCGCCCTGCGGGTACATGGTGATGCCGAGCGGGTTCTTGTTGAGAACTTGATAGCCGACATACTGGTTCGAGTGGTTGAACGCGCAAGCGGCGCGGCCCTGGGTCAGCAGGTTCGTCTCGATGTTGTTCTTGTCCAGCGCCTGCAGGTCGGCCGGCGGGCAGGCCTTGGACTCACGCGCCTTGGCCCACATGGCGAACCAGTCGGTCGCGTCCTGTTCGGTGAGGCCGAGTTTGCCGTCCTCCGTGTAGAGCGCCTTGCCGCGCTGGCGGAGCCAGTTCTCAAAGGCTGTCTCCTCGGAACTTCCGTCCGACGTCCCGAAGTATTCGCCGTTATGCGCCTTCGTGACGGCGGCGGCGAGTTCGAAGAACTTGTCCCAGCTCACGTCGATCGGCTCGGGCACGCCGGCCTTCTGGAACGCGGCCTTGTTGTAGATCAAAGCGTTCGAATTGTTGCCGATATTGATGCCGTAGAGCTTGCCGTCGACTTTGCAGCTGTCGAGGGAAGCCTTGTCGAAATCGCCGATGGTGAGCGACTTTCCCATGAACTCGTCCAGCGGCATCAGGGCGCCGCGCCGGGCATATTCCGCGACATAGCGATAATCCATCTGGATCAGGTCGGGAGCGTTGCGGCCGGCAGCCTGGGTGGCGAGCCGGGGCCAGTAATCGCCCCAGGCCAGGGTCTCGCCGTCGATCTTCACGCCCGGGTTCCGCTCCTGGTAGAGCCCGACCGCTTTCAGCGTGCGGTCGGCGCGCTCCTTCGAGCCCCACCAGTACAGGCGAATGCGCGCATCCTGCGCGAAAGCCGGAAGGCTTCCCAGAGCGCTGAGGCCGGCAGACCCGAGGGCCGCCTTCAACAGAGTCCTACGGTTAAGGTCATGAGTCATGTGGCGTATCTCCCTCTTGGGCGCCGCTTGGCGGGCGCCCGGCCTTGTTGCCTCTTACTTGGCGACAGTTCTTTTCTTTGGCTTGCGGCGCGCCGAGGCTTCGATCCCTCCGCCTCGTACGCTACGCGTGCGCTTTTCGTTTGTCGCCATCCGACATGAAGCTAAAATTTAGAATGGTTGTATGTCAACCAGTTGTATGATGTAATTTGCCGATCTAAGCTCCTTTACGGAAGCTTCCCTAAGAAAGATCAGACAGAGAAGATCCCTCCCCTCTGGTTTGCCAATAAATGAAGCTCATATTTGTCTGACAAATCAATCGCTCAGCGAACGCCCACGAGCGAAGCAGCAGGAGAACCCAAGAGTATGGACCGCGCGAACAGGAAACGCATTGCCCTCATCGGCACAGGCCATCGCGGCACGAGCATGTGGGGGATCAACGTCGTCAAGGGTTACAGCGACTTCGTTGAGATCGTCGCCCTGTGCGACATCAACAGGCTTCGCGCCGAGCGCGCCAGAAGCTTCCTGGGAATCGATGCCCCGATCTATGCCGACGCCCAGGAGATGATCGCGGCCATCAAGCCGGACACGGTCATCATCTGCACACGCGATTCGAACCACGACGAGATGATCGTGCGGGCGCTCGAAGCCGGCGTGAACGTCATCACCGAAAAGCCGATGACCACGACGGCCGAGAAGGTACGCCGCATCCTCGAAGCCGAGAAGCGCACGGGCAAGCGCGTCGACGTGACCTTCAATTACCGCTACGCCCCGACCGTTCGTAAGATCAAGGAACTCCTGACTTCGGGCGTGATCGGCGACGTCACCTCCATCGATTTCCACTGGTTCCTCGACAACAAGCACGGGGCCGACTACTTCCGCCGCTGGCACGCCATCGAGGAGAATTCGGGCAGCCTGTTCGTGCACAAGAGCACGCACCATTTCGACCTGATGAACTGGTACCTGGACGATGACCCGGAGGACGTGTCCGCATTCGCCAGCCTGCGCAAATACGGCAAGGCCGGCCCCTTCCGCGGCGAGCGCTGCAAGACCTGCCCGCATGCCAGCTATTGCGACTACTATATGGACATCAGCCAGGATCCCTGGCTCGAGGCTCTCTACGAGGATCCCTCGCGCGAGGACGGCTATGTGCGCGACGCCTGCGTATTCCGCGAGGAGATCGACATCCCCGACACCATGTCGGCCATGATCCGCTACCGGAAGGGCGTGCAGGTCACCTATTCGGTGAACACCTACATGCCGATCGAAGGCCACTTCATCGCCTTCGACGGAACGAAGGGCCGCATCCAGATGCGCCAGTTCGAACGTCAGCCCTGGGAGACGCCGGAGCACGACGAGATCCTGCTGGTGCGGAACTTCGGCGGCGCCGAGACCATCAAGGTCCCGCATGAGCCGGGCGGGCATTTCGGCGGCGACCCGAAGCTGCAGGACATGCTCTTCAAGCCGGATACGCCGGACCCGCTGAACCAGCGCGCCGGTTCGCGCGCCGGCGCCATGTCGGTCCTGTGCGGCATCGCGGCGCTCCAGAGCGCGAAGACGGGCCAGCTGGTCAGCGTCTCGAAGCTGCTCGACCCGGCGCAGGCCATCGCGGCCTGATGAACAAGGAGGTGGCGCAGGCCACCTCCGCACCGGCTCCCTAGGGGAGCCACGACTTTAAACGCGAGAGAACAGGCGATGGTCGCGAGCGAGAATTTCTCGGCGGATGTGATTCGCGCCCAGATCGAGGCGATCCTGCGCGCTTGGGGCATGGGCGAGGACAAGCTGCGCCTGACCGCCGAAGTGATGGTCGAGACCGATCTGCGCGGCATCGACTCGCACGGCATCTCGATGCTGACCCAATATGCCCAGATGCAGACAGCCGGTCAGCTGCGGCTTCGGGCCGAGCCCAGGATCGTCCGGCAGAGTGCCAGCACGGCCCTGATCGACGGCGGAGCGGGCCTCGGCCATCCCGCCGCCCTGATGGGCATGGATCTCGCCATCGAGAAGGCGCTGGCGCACGATGTCGGCATCGTGACGGTGTTCAATTCCCACCATTTCGGCGCCGCCGGTTACTACGCCACGATGGCGGCACAACGCGGGCTGATCGGCGTCGTCTCTTCCACGACCCGCGTCATCTCCGTCGTGCCGACGAACGGGGTCGAACGCGTGCTCGGCACGAACCCGATCGCGGTCGCGGTGCCGGCGGGATCCCATGCGGACATCTGCGTCGACATTTCCACCAGCGTCGTGGCGGCCAACAAGGTGAAGGTCTATGCCCTCCAGGGCAAGGAGCTTCCCCCTGGGTGGGTGATCGACGGCCAGGGGCAGCCGGTCACCGATTCAGGACAGGCTTTTCGCCAGATTTTCGAGGGCCGCGAGGGTGGCCTCACTCCCATCGGGGGCGACGGCAGCGATATGGGAGGCCATAAGGGCTACGGGCTCGGCCTGATCGCCCAGATCCTGTCGGGCACCCTGTCCGGCGCATCCTTCTCGCCGGTGAGGAACCGGACGCAGAAGCCGTCCGATCCCGACAATATCGGCCATTTCTTCATGGCCTTGAACCCGGCGGCCTTCAGGCCGTTCGATGAGTTCCAGGCCGACGTGGAAGCGATCGTCGATACGCTCCATGCCACGAAGCCCATCCGTGAGGACGAGCCGGTCTTGATACCGGGCGAACCGGAATGGGCGGCCCGAGAGGAGCGTCTCGCAACGGGCATCCCGATCCCCGAGACATTGAAACTGAAAGTGCAGGAGATCGCGGAGGCAGCCGGTGCGCCGTATCTGCTGCGATCCGTTCTCGCCGCGTGAGATTGTGCGGCTCCCGCCCGTAGGCGGGAGCCAATGTTCAAAGACACGATGTCAAAGATCCTAAAGCATCGGACCCAAAAGTGGACTTGCACTTTTGGGATCGAATCCGATGCTTCCTCTCAGATGAGAGCATCGTTCGTACGGAAAACCGGATCCACTTTTCCGTACGATGCTCTAATAGCGTCGGTTCAGACGACCGTGCGGTGACGCTCGATGCAGGTGGCGAGCACCTCCTCCATCGGACGTTTCCACCAATTGTTTTCCGAGAAGATCTCGACTTCCGAGTAGCCCGCGAAGCCGACCGCCTCGACGGCCTCACGGATGCCGCGCAGGTCGATGACGCCGTCGCCCATCATGCCGCGATCGAGCAGCAGGTCCGTGGTGGGCACCAGCCAGTCGCAGACGTGATAGGCGAGCAGCCGGTCCTGTCCCGTGCGCCGGATCTGCTCCTTCAGCTCCGGATCCCACCACACGTGATAGACGTCGACCGCAAGGCCGAGCATGCCGGTCCGCTCCGGATCGACCCGGTCGCAGATGTCGAGCGCCTGGCGCATGGTGTTCACGCAGGCGCGGTCCGCCGCATACATGGGATGCAGCGGCTCGATGGCGAGCGGCAGGCCGGCCTGGCGGGAATACTCGAGCAGGGTCGCGATCCCGTCCTCCACCATAGCGCGGGCGGCATCGATGTCCTTCGAGGCGTGACAGCCCGGCCGCGAATATTGCGGCAGGCCGCCGACCACGAGCACGAGACAGGGAGCGCCGAGGGCGACCGCCTCGTCCACGGCGCGGCGATTATCGTCGGTGGCTTCCTGCATCCGTGCCGCATCGGCCGGAAACATGCCGCCGCGGCAATAGCCGGAGAGTTCGAGCCCCGCATCCTTCACGGCCGCCACGGCCCGATTGAGACCCACATGCGCCACCTGATCGCGCCAGGGCGAGATCGCCTTGATGTCGGCCCGGGCGCAGGCCTCCGTGATGGCCACGAGATCGCCCTGCTTTCTCACGGTCGCCGTGTTGATCGACAGGGCGCGGTGATCGCCGGAAAAGTCACGCATGCGTCACGCCTCCACGCCGTGCGTGGCGAGGACGAAGCGCATGCGCTCCACCGCGAGATCCGGATCCCGCAGCAGGCCGGCCTTGTCCGCCAGACGGAAGAGTTCGGCGAGATGCAGGGTCGAGCGCGCGCTCTCCTGTCCGCCGACCATGGTGAAATGGTCCTGATGGCCGTTGAGGTAGGCCATGAACACCACGCCGGTCTTGTAGAACCGCGTCGGCGCCCGGAAGATGTGCCGCGACAGCGGGACTGTCGGCGCGAGGGTCTCGTGGAACGCATCGAGATCACCGGCCGCGAGACTCACGAGCGCGGACGAAGCCGCGGGCGCGATGGCATCGAAGATGCCGAGCAGCGCATGCGAATAGCCCTGATCATCGCCGGCGATCAGCTCCGCATAGTTGAAGTCGTCGCCCGTATACATCCGCACGCGCCCGTCGAGGCGACGGCGCATGGCGATCTCCTTGTCCTTGTCGAGGAGGGAGATCTTGACGCCGTCGACCTTGGACGCGTTGTCGTTGATGATCGACACGGCCGTGTCCATGGCGGCATCGAGATCGGCCGTGCCCCAATAGCCCGCAAGGGCCGGATCGAACATGTCGCCGAGCCAGTGAATGATCACGGGCTCCTTCGCCTGGCCGAGGATCCGGTTGTAGACCTTGACGTAATCGTCCGGCGATTGGGCGACGCGCGCGAGAGCCCGCGAGGCCATGAGGATGATGCGTCCGCCGACCGCCTCGATGGCGGCGAACTGCTCCTCGTAGGCACGGATCACGTCGTCGATGCTGCGCGCCGCCTCGGGTGCGAGATGGTCCGTGCCGGCGCCGGAGAACACCAGGGCATCGCCGCGCGCCTTGGCGGCGCCAACCGAGCGGCGGATCAGTTCGAGGGAGGTGGGCCAGTCGAGGCCCATGCCGCGCTGCGCGGTGTCCATCGCTTCCGCCACGCCGAGGCCGAGATCCCACAGGCGCTCGCGATAGGCGATGGTCTTGTCCCAGTCGATGGCGGCCTGCAGCCACGGATCCGCATCGGCGAGCGGATCGGCCACCACATGGGCGGCCGAGAACGCGATGCGGTTCATCGGCCCGTTTGCCTTCTCGGGGAAGGATTTCGGCGCGGAGAGCTTGTAGGTCTCCAGACTGCGATCCGTCTGCGGCAGGCGGATCGACAGGGCGCTGATGGACTCAGGCCGGTTCATGCTGCTTCTCCTTCGCGGCGCCCACGTTCAGCGGCGGCACGTCGACCCAGCGGCGCTCGCGCCAGCTTTCCAGCGCGCATTCCACGAGCTGCACGCCCTTGGCGCCTTCCACCAGCGTGTACTTGTAGGGTGCATCCTCGACCACGTGGCGGACGAACATCTCCCATTGGGTCTTGAAGCCGTTGTCGTAGACCGTGTTGTCAGGAACCGGCTGCCAGGTGTCGTAGAAATCGATGGTCTGCTTCTGGTCCGGGTTCCAGACCGGGCGGGGCGTGGCCTGACGCGGCTGGATCACGCAATCGGTGAGGCCGGCGACGGCCGAGCCGTGCGTGCCGTCCACGTGGAAGGTGACGAGATCGTCGCGATAGACGCGGGTGCACCAGGACATATTGATGTGGGCGATCACGCCGCCATCGAGCATGAAGGTGGCATAGGCCGAATCGTCGGCTGTCGCCTGATAGGTCTTGCCCTTCTCGTCCACGCGCTCGGGAATATGCGTCGAGCCGATGCAGGAGACCGAACGGACCTCGCCGAAGAGATTGTCGAGCACGTAGCGCCAGTGGCAGACCATGTCGAGGATCATGCCGCCGCCGTCCTCGGCACGATAGTTCCAGGACGGACGCTGCGCCGGCTGGCCCCAATCGCCCTCGAACACCCAATAGCCGAACTCGCCGCGCACGGAGAGCATGCGGCCGAAGAAGCCGGAATCGCGCAGCATCTTCAGCTTCTGCAGGCCCGGCAGGAACAGCTTGTCCTGCACGGTGCCGTTCTTCACGCCCTTCTCACGGGCGAGGCGGACGATCTTCAAGGCCTCCGGCAGGTTCGTGGAGATCGGCTTCTCGCAATAGATGTGCTTGCCGGCATTGATCGCCTGCTCCAGCAGGGTCGGGCGCATCTGGGTCGTGGCCGCGTCGAAGAAGATCTCGTCCTTCGGATCGGCGATGGCGGCATCCAGGTCGGTCGTCCAGCGGTCGATGCCGTAGGTCTTGGCGAGCTCCTGGATCTTGTCCGCGTTGCGGCCGACCAGGATGGGATCGAGCTGCACCTTCGACCCGTCCGAGAGCGTGACACCGCCCTGGGCGCGGATCGCCGCGACGGAACGGATGAGGTGCTGGTTCATGCCCATGCGGCCGGTGATGCCGTGCATCACGATGCCCAATCTGCGCTGTGCCATAATATATCCCCTATGAAAGATGGTGTTGTGCGAGCGGAACGAGACTGTCCCAGTTGGGCTCGGCGCCGCTGGCGAAGCCCGGAGCGGACAGAAGAGAAACGGTCGGGAGCGATCCTCGCTCGAAGGCAAGGCCGATCCGCTTGCCCTGCTTCCGGTAGAGATCGGGATGCGCGGCTAAGAAGCGCGCCGCTTCCGCGTCCGATGCCGGGCCGAAACCCTCGACGTAGTGATGTCCGTTGCGCTCGGCATGAGACAGGCCGAGCGCCGCGACGAGCGCCGTATCCTGTTGGATCCCCAGCCCCGCCTGACAGGTGAGATCCTCGGCGGAGACGAAGAACTTCGCCGGCTGCGTCTCATTCAAAACCGATACGCGGACGGCGTTCAGAACGGATTTGTAGAACCCTTTGCAGGCCTTCGAGGACACGCCGCGATAGCCGAGTTCCACCGCGCGCGGGAAAGCATCGTAATCGCCGTCCGCCTCGTCGATGATGAACGGGATCTCGTCCGCGAGGTCGCCCAAAGGGGCGGCGAAGGTCCCTGCCCGGTCGAAGGGCTGCTCGATGTAGAGAAGATGATCGCGGAAGGCGCGCAAGGCGCCGCTGTTCATTTCCTGAAGCAGAACCCGCAGGCGCTGCGGATCGTACTGCTCATTGGCGTCGAGGGTGGCGCGGTAGTCGGGAACGTGCCGCGACAGGAGGTTATGGATGGCCGCCAAGCGCGCGATATCCGCATCAACGTCGCCGCCGATCTTGATCTTGAAGAGCCTTAGCGTCGCCAGCCGGATCTCGTCTTCGAGACCGCCCGCGCCGTCGAGGGAATCGAGCAGCCCGACCGTATGCCGTAAAAGAACATCGCCAACCGGCCGGACGTCCGCCAGGAAGGACCGGATACGCTCCTCCGCGAGGTCCGTCGTAAGACGAGCGTCGATGCCGAAGACATTGCGACGCAGACCCTCGGCGAAGTCGAGGCCCAGGGCCTTGAGGAGCGCATCGGCGACCGCCTTGTCGACGAGCGCGGGTCCGAAGGAGGCGACGAGTCCCGGAAGCCCGTGGTCGGCCGCCCACATCTTCTGGGCCGCGAAACCGCCTGCATGGTGGCCGAAGGCCGTGTCCCAGTCCTCAGCCTGTGCATAGTTGCGGGCAGCCTCACCGAGGCTCGCCTTCAGGTCTGCGATCGTGTCCTGCGGGGACTTCGCCGGGTTTTTGTCGAACCATTTCGGCATCATCATCTCGGCCGTGACGCCGGTCGCGGTTCCGGTGCCTTCCACCTCGACCACGACCCGCACGAAAGCCTGGGGCGCCTCGTCGACGGTCACGAGACCGAACCGGAACGGCCGTGCGAACCGCATGGGGCGCTCGAAGATCTCGATGTCACGAATGCGAAGCCTGATGCCTGACATGGTCTTCAGTCCAAGTGACCGCGGGCGTAGAAATGAGCGCGGATCCTTTGCGTGAGATCGACGAAGGTCGGGTGCCCCATGATCTCCAGGTTGCGCGGCCGCGGCAGCGTCACGTCGTAGATCGCCGCAATCGCACCCGGCCGCTCGGACATGACGACCACGCGATCCGCCAGAAACACCGCCTCGGGAATCGAGTGGGTGATCAGGAGGATCGTCTTCCCGGTCTCGTGGTGGATGCGCTGCAATTCGAGATTCATGCGCTCGCGCGTCATGGCGTCGAGCGCGCCGAAAGGCTCGTCCATGAGCACGATCTTCGGATCATGCACCAGCGCCCGGCAGATGGCGGTGCGCTGCTGCATGCCGCCGGAAAGCTGCCAGGGATATTTGTTCTGAAAGTCCTCGAGCCCGGCCATCGACAGGAGCTTGCGGGCGCGGGCGAGATGGGTTTCCCGGTCGAGCTTTCGCACCTCCACGGGCATCATCACGTTGCGCAGCACCGAGCGCCAGGGCAGCAGCACCGGGCTCTGGAACACGATGCCCACGTCGTCCGGCGGCTCGCGGACGGCGACACCGCCGATCTGGACCTCGCCCTCGCTCGACGGGATGAGGCCCGCCACGAGCTTCAGAAGCGTGGACTTGCCGCAGCCCGACGGCCCGACCACGGCGACGAACTCGCCGTCGGTGATGTCGAGGTTGATCGGCCGCAGGGATGGAACGTCGCCGCCCCGGGTGCGATAGGTTTTCGCAAGGTTGCGGATCTCGATCATGTTGCGAGGCGCGGACGCCTCGCTTTTTGGTATGACACGAAGATGTGCCATGGCGCGCGCGGTCCTGCTCACTGCGTGGCCTTCGGCAGGAAGTCGCGGGTGTAGAACGCCTTGGGATTCTCCTTCGCGGCCGGATCGAGTCCGCCGTATTCGATGAGGAGATTCACCGTCTCGGCCATGTTGGCGTCGGTGACGTTGAACGGGCGCTGATTCTTCGTCTCTTCCGTGCGGTAGAGCGGGATCGTCAGCTCGAAGCCCTCCTGCAGCGTATCGGGCTTTCCGGCCTTCGGCAGGGCCTTCAGCACGGCCTGCGTGGCCTCGGTCGGGGCTTTCTCCGCGCCCTCGATCGCCTTGGTGGTGGCGCTCATGAAGCGGCGCACGAGGTCGGCCTTGTCCTTCAGGGTATCCTTGTGCGCGATGATGCCGGAGGACACGAGGTTGACGCCGTAATCCGCGAACATGACCGGCGTGACGTTCTTGCCCGTCGCGTCCTTGATCTTCATGCTCTGGTCCATGACATAGCCGAGGAGAACGTCGGCCTGGCCGTTGATCACCGCATTGAGCTTCGTCTGCGCATCACCGGACACGATGCGCATCTCGCTCTCCTTGAGGCCAGCCTTCTTCAGGAAGAGCGGCCAGATCTGCGACATGGAATCGCCCGGTGTCGTCGCCACCGTCTTGCCGCGCAGGTCCTCGGCCTTACGGATGTTCTTCTCGGAGAAGCCCATCACGGACATGGGGTTCTTCTGCAGCAGCACGCCGGGAGACATGACGGGCGCGCCCTTGACCGCCGCGCGGATCATGGTCGGAACGTCCGCATAGGCGAAGTCGACGGTCTTCGCGGCCACCGCCTGCACGGTGACTGCCGAGCCGCGCCCCTCCTGGATTTCGAGATCGATTCCCTCGGCGGCGTAAAGCCCCTTCTCCTTGCCGTAGTAGAACGGCGCATGCTCGCCATAGACATACCAGTTGAGCATCAGCACGACCTTGTCGGCGGCCTGCGCCGGCAGCGACACGAAGGGCATGAGAGCGGTGGCGGCAAAGAGGGTAGCTTTCAGGAACGTACGTTTCTTCATGGACTTCCTCCGATGGTGTTATGGGCTCCGCCTTTTTGTTTTAGGCGGTTGCTGCAAAGTCGTGCCGCTGGCTGGCGTGCCACGGCACGGTGAAACGCTCGACGAGATCGATGATCCAGAAGAGGATGACGCTGATCAGCGCCAGGATGACGAGGGCCGCGAACATGGTCGGCAGCTCGAAATTGCCGATGGACCGCTGCAGCACGAAGCCGATGCCCGAATTGGCGCCGACGAATTCTCCCACGACAGCACCGACGACGGCCAGCGTGACGGAGACCTTCAGGCCGGAGAAGATCGCCGGCAGCGCGTGCGGCAGGTTGACCATGGTGAAGGCTTGCAGGCGCGACGCCTTCATGGAGCGCACGAGGTCGCGCATTTCGGGATCGAGCGATTTGAAGCCCTGCACGCCGGCGACGACCACGGGGAAGAACCCGAGCAGGAACGCGGAGATCACCTTCGGGGCCATGCCGAAGCCGAACCACACCACGAAGAGCGGTGCTACCGCGACCTTGGGGATCGACTGCGAGAAGACGAGCAGCGGATAGACGTAAGATTCGACCGTTCGCGACCCCGCGATGAGCATGGCGATCGGGATGCCGAACAGGGCGGACAGGAGGAAGCCGCCGAGCGTGGCCGTCGTGGTCGGGACGGCCTCCCGGAGCAGCATGCCGCCCTCGTTCCAGAAGGCCACGGCCACGTCCTTCGGCGGCGGGACCAGATAGGCCGGGATCGCGAAGATCCGGACCGTGAGGTCCCAGAGCACGACCGTGAGGACGAGAAGCCCGAACGGCTTGATCCAGGCGGAATTCAGCAGGTTTTGACTGGCGCGCGCGAGCTTCGACGTCATGCAGCGTCTTCCTCTAGAGCAGGCATTCCGACGGGATCAGAGTGCTTGCTCTATTTCTTCGAGGAGCATCGTTCTTCGCGAAGAACCGGTTCCCACTTCTTCGCACGATGCTCCAGGGCGTTTCCAAAGGGCATGGGCAGGCGGCTTCAGCCGCTCTATGTAACTACCTGGTTAATTAGATGCCCGGTTGTCGGACATGTCAAGCGCTGTTTGGAAAATTCAGGCGCGCACGCCCGCCAGGACGAAATCGACCACGTGGTCGATGCGCTCCTTCATGGCCGGCGGGGACAGAAGCTCGCGGCCGAAGGCCACGGACAGGGTGTAGACGTTCGACAGGTAGAAGTAGCAGAGCCCGGCAATGGAGACGTAAAGCTGGACCGGGTCGATGCCGGGACGGATGGTCCTGGCCTTCTCGCCCCGCTTGAGGATGACCCCGATCGTCTCGATGACCGGGGAGTTCATGGTGTGCACCCGGGTGGATTTCTTCAGGTGCTTGGCGTGATGCTGGTTCTCCGCGTTGAGCAGCATCATGAACTCGGGATACTGGACGAAATAGTTCCACGTGAACCGCACGAGCTCCTCGAGCGCCTGCAGGGGCGAAAGCTCTTCCAGGTGCAGCTCGCGCTCGGCGGCGCGGATATGGTCATAGGCCGCTTCGAGGGTTGCGAGAAACAGCGCCTCCTTGCTCCCGTAATAATAATAGAGCATGCGCTTGTTGGTGCGGGCGGCTTCCGCGATCTGGTCCACCCGCGCCCCGCCATAGCCGTGGCCTGCGAACTCGGCCGTCGCCGCATCGAGGATCCGCCGCTTGGTCGCTTCGGCATCTCGAACGGCTTGCTTGCTGACGGCGGGGACGCTCATGAAGCTCCAGATTTTACGGACCGACGGCGGCCGGCCAACCTTGCAGGTTTGATGTTGTTACCTCAATCGGCGCCGAAACGAAACGGGCGGTGGGAATGCGGCTTGTTGATCTCCGGTTTCGGCGCACGACTTTGACTTTCCCTTAGCCCTCATCCTGAGGAGGAGCTTTAGCTCCGTCTCGAAGGATCAGGGCGTCTCCGATGCTCTCTGGATCCTCCTTCGAGATGCCTGCTCCGCAGGCTCCTCAGGATGAGGTGAGAGTTTGATCGGCCGATCTCTTCTTCGAAGCCACTCATCATCCCTTCTTCCCCATAGGCAGCGCCGGCGGAAGATCGCCCTCCAGGGCGACGACCTTTCCGGGATTGAGGATGTTCTGCGGATCGAGCGCCCGTTTCAGGGTCTTCATCAGGTCGAGCGCCACCGGATCCTTGTAGCGTGCCAACTCGTCGCGCTTGATCAGGCCGACCCCGTGCTCGGCGGAAATCGATCCGTTCATGGCGTGGACGATGTCGTGGACGATCCGGTTGAAGCGCTCCCATTGGGCCAGAAAGAGCGGCTTTTCCATGTCGACCGGCTGGGTCAGGTTGAAGTGGATGTTGCCGTCCCCGAAATGGCCGAAGGCGCAGACGCGGATCCCGGGCAACGCCTCCTCGCAGGCCCGGCTCGCCGTGACGATGAAATCGGCGACATCGGAGACCGGCACGGAAACGTCGTGCTTGATCGAGCCTCCTTCGAGACCCTGCACGTCGGAGAGGCTTTCGCGCAGGTGCCAGAGAGCCGCGTTCTGAGCCTCACTCGCGGCGATGGCCGCGTCCTCGACGGTGCCGTTCTCGAAGGCGGCACCCAGGGCTTTCTCCAGAAGCTCGCGCAGATCGAGATCGGGATCCGGCGACGCGACTTCGATCAGCGCATAGGCGGCATGGTCGCCGCTCAAGGGGCGAACCGCGCCGGGCGCGTGCCTGAGCACGATATCCAGGGCGAAATGCGGCATGAACTCGAAGGCCGTGAGCTCGTCGCCCATGGTCTGGCGCAGACCTTCGAAAAGGTCGAGCGCGGCATGGGGCGAGGCGCAGCCGATGAAGGCCGTCACGCGTGTCTTCGGTTTCGGAAAGAGCTTCAGCACCGCGGCCGTGACGATGCCGAGGGTTCCTTCCGAACCGATGAAGAGGTTCTTCAGGTCGTAACCGGTATTGTCCTTGCGCAGGCTCTTCAACCCGTTCCAGATCCGGCCGTCGGCGAGGACGACTTCGAGCCCGAGCACGAGTTCGCGGGTGTTGCCGTAGCGCAGAACGTTCACGCCGCCGGCATTGGTCGAGATGTTGCCGCCGATCCGGCAGGATCCTTCCGAGGCGAGCGACAGCGGGAAGATGCAGTCGACCTTTTCCGCCGCATCCTGAACATTCCTCAGGATGCAACCGGCCTCGACGATCATGGTGGCGTTGAAGGGATTGACCTCGCGGATGCGGTCGAGCCTAGCCAGAGACAGGACGATGCCCGTGTGCGGCACACCTCCCCCGACGAGCCCGGTATTGCCCCCCTGCGGCACCACGGCGACCTTCGCCCTGGCGCATTCCCGCACCACGAAGGCGACTTCTTCCGTGCTGCCGGGCCGGACCACCGCCAGGGCGGTGCCGCGATAGAGCTTCCGCTCCTCGACGAGATAGCTCTCCATCCCGGCGGGATCGGCGATGACGTGCTTGGCTCCCAGGCGCGCGGAGAGCGCGCCCAGGAGATCGGAGTGGAGTTCCGGCATAGAGATCACAGACGCCTTGCATGCTGCCGGCACGGGGCCGGCCGACCGATGATGCCCGCCAGATTACGCAGCCGCGGCCTTCTGTCGAGCGGTCATTTCGGCCGCGAGAAGCGCCCGGGCGGCCTCCCGGATGTCGCCATGAACTGCCGGATCGGCCTCGGTGAGGAGCGGCAGGATCGGCCCCATATCGGCCACGCCCGAGAGAGACACGGCGGTGTGAAGGACCCGGATCGCGTTGTGGCGCTCGCGCAGGGCCTCGAGCGGCATGAAGACCTCCAGCTGGCGCCGCGCCTCGGCCTCGTCGCCGCGCTTCAGCGCATGGAGGAAAGTCATGGATAGGTGCGGCGCGATGCAGACGCAGCCTGCGGTGAAACCGGCGAGCTTGAAATGCGTGAGATGCGGCAGCGCCGGAGGCTCGCCGAAGCCGCTGACGATGCGCTCGGCGCCGACCGCGTCGATCAGCTCCTGCAGATAGGAATCCTGCGTCAGGTCGGCGCGCGGAACCGCATACTTGATGCCGAAGACGGCGCCCTGCTCCACGAGCCGCCCCATCGCCTCGGCGGGCACGTATTGATCGGTCTTGATGTAGACGATCAGCGGCACGCCTGAGCGATCCACGAAATCCTGCAGCCCACGCACCACGCCCTCGGGGGTCTGCGGGGCGATCATCGGCAGCGCCATCGCGACGGGATAGCGGCGCGACTTCAGGATCGCCGCCTCGTCGACGAGCTTGCCCCAGTCGGGCCCGACCGAGGGGATCAGCCACGTATCCTCGGCCACCGCTTCCTCGAGGCTGTCGAGCCATGCGGCGAATTTCGACACCGGCCAGTTATGGACATTGGCGTTGCCGCCATAGAGCAGGGTCGACACGCCGCCGGCCTCGAGATGGCGGATCAGCTTCGCATTGGCCTCCCGGTTGATCTCGAAATCGCCCGTCAGGGCGAATGGCGGAACCGCCAGAACGGAACGGGCGAGGTGAGAGGTGTCGATGGTCGTCAGCATGGAGATTGTCTCGCTGGTTTCAGGGCAGTTCTGCAGCGGCCAGGGCCTGCCCGGCCGCATTCTTCAAGGGTAGGCGCTCACTGGCCGATCTGGATGCCGACGGTCTTGACGACCTCGGACCATTTCTGCCGCTCGCTCTGGATGTATTCGGCGAACTGCTTCGGGGTCATCGCCGCGGTGACCGAGGCCATTTCGGCCGCCTTCTTCTGGATCTCGGGCTTCTCGAGAATGGTCTTCACATCGGCCGCGATCGTATCGACGATGGCCTGCGGCGTGCCGGCCGGCGCCCACAATCCGTTCCAGGAGGTCGCATCGAACCCGGTCAGCGTCTCGGCGACGGTCGGGATCTCGGGCGCCTGCTGGCTGCGGTCGGGGCTGGTGACGGCGAGCGCCCGCACGGTTCCGCCCTGCGCCTGAGGCCAGGCGATGGTCATGTTGTCGAAGGCCAGATCGATATGTCCGCCGATCAGCCCGTTGACGATGTCCTGGGACGAGCGGAACGGCACATGGGTCATCTTGGCGCCGGTCTTGAGCTGGAACAGCTCGGCCGCGAGGTGCTGCGACGTTCCGGCCCCGGACGAGCCGTAGTTCAGCTTGCCGGGATTTTGCTTTGCGTAGTCGACGAATTCCGTAAACGTCTTCACCGGAATCTTGGGGCTCACCACCAGAAGATTGGGAAGCTTGGCCAAGCCCGTGATCGGCACGAAGTCCTTCTCGGCATCATGGGGCAGGTTCTTGTAGAGGAACGGGTTGATCGCGTGCGTGCTCACCGTGCCGACGAGCAGGGTGTGGCCGTCGGGCGCGGCCTTGGCGACCGCCGTCGTGCCGATATTGCCGCCGGCGCCGGGACGGTTCTCGATGATGAAGGGCTTGCCGTATTTCGCATGGAGCTGCTCGGCCACGAGGCGGGCGAAGAGGTCGGTCGTGCCGCCCGGGCCGAAGGGCACGACGATCGTAACCTGCTTCTGCGGCCAGTCCGATCCCTGCGCCTGCGCGGAGGCGAATCCAGCCCCTGCGCCGAGAAGCGAAAGGCCTATCGCGGCGAGCCATGTCTTCATGCGTTCTCTCCCTGATTCCCTTTGTCGAGCTTAGGCGCTGGACTTGCGGCATATCTTGTATGGCAACATACAAATTTTGACAAGCGGCCCGCATCCGTGCACACTTGTGCTCCAAAGACGGATTTCCACCAGGGAAAGCTGCTGTAATAACAATTTCTTTTGACTTGGGAGACGCCGGCAAGCTAGTGGGACATACGACAAGTTGGCCGGCCGGATCGGGCACATCGCCCGCGCGGCCGGTCGAAGCTCCGGAACCCGGCGCGGGCTTGGCGGATCGCTTCCGAACCAGTTGGAAGCAGCATCCAGACATCTTTCTTTCTCAGCGCCTTGCAAGAGGCATCAACGGCCCCATGAACGAACGCTCCTTCCTTTCCGACCTGTCCCTCAACACCGTCGCCCGCAAGCGCAATCTCGTGAGCGATCTGGCGGAAGCGATCTCCCGCGAGATCGCCGAAGGACGGCTGCAGGCGGGCGACCGGTTGCCGACCGAAGCCGAACTCGCGGCCGCCGCCGGCGTCAGCCGGACCGTCGTGCGCGAGGCCGTGGCGGCCCTGAAGGCGGCCAAGCTCGTCCAGACCCGGCAGGGCGCCGGCGCCTTCGTGCTCCCGCCCCCGCCGAAATCGGATTTCTTCGCATCTCTCAGCAACGGCGAGGTGGACGACATCCTGGCCATGCTGGAACTGCGCCTCGCCGTGGAGGTGGAGGCCGCGTCGCTGGCCGCCGTGCGCCGCACAGACGAGGAAATGGCGGCGCTCGACCGGGCCCTGGAGAACATCACCAAGGGCGAGGATTACGGCATTGCGGCCGATCTCGAGTTCCACCGCATCCTCGCGGGCGCCACCAAGAACCCCTACTTCGCACGCTTCCTGGACTTCCTCGGAGAATTCGCCGTCCCCCGCCGCTCCGGCCAGCTGGACCCCGTGGGAACGGACCAGCGCCAGCGCGACTATCTCAGCGTGATCGAGCGCGAGCACAGGGCGATCCGGGACGCCATCGCCATGGGCGACTCGAACCTCGCCGCCGCCATGATGCGCGCGCATCTGGCCAACAGCCGCAACCGTTATTCGGCGCGGATTCTGCAGGCATCCGACGCGTCCGCCCCCAAGGCCGTCAAAATCCGCTCCGCCGCCAAAGCCTGACCCGGCAAGCCGTACAAAAGGGATGGCTGCACTTGACAGCCGGCCTCAAAACGACGACGAATTTTTAAAGTTGTATGACATATGGCTTTTGCGCCGTCAGGCGCGGGGAGTGAAACGAGAATGGCCAAGCGATCGCCCGAACAGTTGAGAAGCTACCGCTGGTTTGGCGTCACCGATCTGCGCTCCTTCGGGCATCGCTCCCGGACGCTTCAGATGGGCTATGCCCGTGAAGACTTCATGGGCAAGCCGGTGATCGCGATCATCAACACCTGGAGCGACATCAATCCCTGCCATTCGCATTTCCGTGCGCGCGTCGAGGATGTGAAGCGCGGCGTCTGGCAGGCGGGCGGGTTCCCCATCGAACTGCCGGCACTGTCGTTGTCGGAGAACTTCGTCAAGCCGACCACGATGCTCTACCGCAACCTGCTCGCCCTGGAGGTAGAGGAACTCCTTCGCTCCCATCCGGTCGACGGCGCGGTGCTCATGGGCGGCTGCGATAAGACCACGCCCGCCACCGTCATGGGCGCGATTAGCATGAACCTGCCGATGATCTTCATGCCGGCCGGTCCCATGATCCGCGGTCATCATGCCGGCACGATCCTGGGCTCCGGATCGGACATCTGGAAGTACTGGGCCGAGAAGGAAGCCGGCACCATCACGAACCAGCAATGGAACGACATGGAGGCCGGCATCGCGCGCTCGCCCGGTACCTGCATGACCATGGGCACGGCCTCGACCATGACGTCCATCGTCGAGACGCTGGGCCTGAGCCTGCCCGGCGCCGCCTCCATCCCGGCCGTCGACGCCGCTCATCCGCGCATGGCGAGCCTCACCGGGCGGAAGATCGTCGAGATGGTCTGGGACGATCTGAAACCCAGCGACATCCTCACGCGGCGCTCGTTCGAGAACGCCCTGATGGTTCACAACGCGCTCGCCGGCTCGACCAACGCGATGATCCATCTCGTGGCCATGGCAGGGCGCGCCGGCATCGAGGTTTCGCTGCAGGATTTCGACGATTTCGCCCAAAAGGTCCCGGTGATCGCCAACGTGCGGCCCTCGGGCCAATGGCTGATGGAGGACTTCCATATCGCCGGCGGCATCCGTGGCCTTCTGTCTCGCCTCGCATCGATGCTGCATCTCGACGAGCGCACCGTCACCGGCACCCTGCGCGACGCACTGGAAGGCGCGGCGGTCTACAACGACGACGTGATCCGCCCGCTCGACAAGCCGATCGCGGCTTCCGGCGGCACCGCCATCCTGCGCGGCAACCTGGCTCCGAAGGGCTGCGTGATCAAGCCGCCCGCGGCGGAACCGCGCCTGCTGCAGCACACGGGACCGGCCATCGTTTTCGACACCTATGACGAGATGACGAAGGCCGTGAACGACCTGGACCTCGACGTCACGCCCGATCACATCATGGTGCTGCGCAATGCCGGCCCCATCGGCGGGCCGGGCATGCCGGAATGGGGCATGCTGCCGATCCCGAAGAAGCTGCTGCGACAGGGCGTGCGCGACATGCTGCGCATCTCCGATGCGCGCATGAGCGGCACCAGTTACGGCGCCTGCATCCTGCACGTCTCGCCGGAAGCGCATATCGGCGGACCGCTGGCCGCGGTGCGGACGGGAGACCTCATCACGGTCGACGTGCCGAACCGCTCGATCCATCTGCATGTGAGCGACGAGCAGATCACGGATCGCCTGCGCACATGGTCGCCGCCGCCGCGCGATTATCCGCGCGGCTACAACAAGCTCTTCGCCCAGCACATCCGGCAGGCCGACGAGGGCTGCGACTTCGACTTCCTCGAAGGATCCGGCGGCGTGCCGGAGCCCGAGATCCACTGATCCTCCCCTGGCCGGCCGTGCCGCCGCATCGCGGCGCCGCCGGCATTTTCGCGTCAGCCCATGAGCATCCAGAAATACGCCTTCGGCGCCATCGACGGCGAGCCGGTCGAAGCCTTCGACATCGAGGCGGGACGAGCCCGCGCCACGATCATCACCTATGCGGCCGCCTTGAACCGCCTGTTCGTCCCCGACGGCGACGGGCGGCAGGCCGACATCGTCCTCGGCTATGACGACCCTGCGTCCTACGTTCAGAATCGCGGCTCGGCGGGCGCAATCTGCGGCCGCTACGCCAACCGCATCGCCGATGCACGCTTCACCCTCGACGGCGAGACTTATACCCTCTCGCCGAATGAGCCGCCGAACCACATTCACGGCGGCTTTCGCGGCTTCAGCAAGAGGATCTGGACCGGCGAGGCCGATACGGCGAACAAGGCCGTTCGGCTGATCCTGAAACGGCCCGACGGCGACGAGGGCTATCCCGGGGCCGTCACCACGGCGGTCACGTACAGGCTGACGGACCAACCGGCGCTCGAAATCGTCATGGAAGCGACGACGGATCGCCCGACCATCGTGAACCTTGCCTATCACGGTTACTGGAATCTCGCCGGACACGGGTCCGGACATGTCCGCGAACAGCATCTCCTGATCGACGCCGACCATTACACGCCCGTCGGCCCCGGAAAGATTCCGACCGGCGAGGTGGCGCCCGTCGCCGGCACGGCCTTCGATTTCAGGATGGCACGGCCCATCGGTGCGATGATCGACGACACGGCGCAGCTCCCGGAGGCCGGCTACGATCACAATTTCTGTCTCAACGACAACGGACGGCCTCTGCGACGCGCCGCGCGGGCCGTCGATCCCGTCTCACGCCGGGGGTTGGAGATCTGGACCAACCAGCCGGGTGTTCAATTCTACACGGCCAACCATTTCGGCAAGGTTCCGGCCACCGGCAAGGACGGCGCCGTCTATGACAGGCATGCCGGTTTCGCGCTCGAGACGCAGAATTATCCGAATGCGCCGAACGTCCCGCATTTCCCCTCCGCCGTGCTGCGTCCAGGCGAAACGTACCGGCATGTGATGCACATCCCGTTCTTCGTTGTTCAGGACATGCTCGTCTGAGCTCTCATTCCTGCTGTGGTGACGGCTCCGGACATTTGGACGTGATCCTTTCGTGGCGGGCCACCCTGTTGTCCGCCCTCCGCTGATGATCGAGGAGATACAGGACCGACCCGATCACCACGACGGCTCCGGCGAGAACGTGCAGCTTCGGCTCGTCGCCGAACATGAACAGCCCGACCGGAAGGGCCCAGATGAGTTTGGTGTATTGCATGGGCGCGACGCTCGATGCCGGCGCGCGACGGAGAGACTCGATCATCAGGAACTGCGCCGACACCATCACGAGGCCGGAGACGATCACGAGCCCGACATCGCTCCACTCTGGCGCATGGCTCAGGGACAGGCCGGGCAGGCTTGCGGTCAGCTGGCCGGCCATCACGGCCGCAACCATGATGGCGCGGTTTTCCTGCGATCCGATGGTGCGCATGATCAGGATAACGCTCGCTCCGACGAAGACGTTGAGGAACGCCGCCAGATGCCCGGGCGACAAAGCCGCATAGCCCGGCTGGACCATGACCAGGATGCCGGAGAAGCCGACGAGGATCGCGACCCATCGGGCCGGCCCCGTTCGTTCGCCGAGGAGCCACGCGGCCGCGACCGTGACGACGAGCGGCGAGCCGAAGGTGATCGCATAGACATCCGCAAGCGGCAGGAGCGAGAAGGCATAGAACCCGGAGACCGTCCCCACGCCGGCGAGAAAGCCGCGCCCGATCAGCATCTTCGGATTGCGCACCGCCGAGAGCCTGTAGGCCTTGTCGCGCCAGATGACGATGCCTACCACGACACAGGCGACGCTCGCCTGCATGGCGATGATCTGGAAGATGGGATAATGCAGGGAGAGGAGCTTCACCAGGGTGTCGCTGGTCGCGAAAAGCCCGTTTGCGGCAATCGCAAAAAGGACACCTGTCAATCGGGTCACGGGCGTATCCCACCTGGCTCATGAGGCTTTCGGCCCCATCTTATTTGCCTGTCATCATACATTCTTTTCGGTCAGTCGGAATTCCCGCAGCGCATGGGTGGGGAGCGCTGCTCGTGGGACGGACAAACAAAAAAGGCGGCCCTTGGGCCGCCTTCCGTTGGAAGAGAATCGAGATCGTCGTTATGCCGCGATCGACGTCTGCGGCGCGGCCGAGCGGACATCGGCGTCCACATGGCCCTCGAAGCGCTTGAAGTTCTCGTTGAACATGTCGATCAGGCGCTTGGCGGTCTCGGCGAACTCCGCCTTGTTCTGCCAGGTCTTCACCGGATACAGGATGTGCGGCTCGACGCCGGGCACCGAGGTCGGCACCGCGAAGCCGAAATACGGGTCGCGGCGGAAATCGGCGCGGGACAGCGAGCCGTCGAGCGCCGCGGTCAGCAGGCGGCGGGTGACGCGGATCGGCATGCGCCGGCCGACGCCGTACTTGCCGCCCGTCCAGCCCGTGTTGACGAGCCAGCAATCCACCGAGTGCTTGGCGATGAGATCGCGCAGCAGGTTGCCGTATTCGGACGGGTGACGCGGCATGAAGGGCGCGCCGAAGCAGGTGGAGAAGGTGGCCTCCGGATCCTTTACGCCCTTCTCCGTGCCCGCGACCTTCGCCGTGTAGCCGGAGAGGAAATGGTACATGGCCTCGGCGGGCGTCAGCTTCGCGATGGGGGGCAGCACACCGAAGGCATCGCAGGTGAGCATCACGATGTTCTTCGGAATGCCCGCGCGGCCCGTCGAGCTCGCATTAGGAATGAAGTCGAGCGGATAGGCGCAGCGCGTGTTCTCCGTCTTCGAGGCGTCGTCGAAATCGGGGATGCGCGTGATGGGATCGATGGTGACGTTCTCCAGCACCGTGCCGAAGCGCTCGGTGGTGGCGAAGATCTCGGGCTCGGCCTCGCGGGAGAGCCGGATGGTCTTGGCGTAGCAGCCGCCCTCGAAGTTGAACACGCCGTTCGGGCCCCAGCCATGCTCGTCGTCGCCGAGCAGGACCCGGTTCGGATCGGCCGAGAGTGTGGTCTTACCGGTGCCGGAGAGGCCGAAGAACACCGCCACGTCGCCCTGGTCGCCCACATTGGCGGAGCAATGCATGGGCATGACCTTCTGGGCGGGCAGCACGTAGTTGAGATAGGTGAAGACCGACTTCTTCATCTCGCCCGCATAGGACGTGCCGCCGATGAGCACGATCTTGCGCTTGAAGTCGCAGGCGATGACCGTCTCCGTACGGCAGCCGTGCCGGGCCGGGTCGGCCTTGAAGGACGGCAGGTCGATGATGGTCAGGCCGGGCGCGTAATCCGCGAGCTCGCCCCGGTCGGGACGGATCAGCAGGTTGCGGATGAAGAGCGAGTGCCAGGCGTATTCCGTAAAGACACGCGCCTTGACCCGGTAGGCCGGATCGGCACCGCCGTAGAGATCCTGGGCGAACAGCTCCTTGCCCTCGGCATGGGCCAGGAAGTCGGCCAGCAGGGTGTCGAAATGGCCGGGCGTGATGGCACCGTTGTTGTCCCACCAGACCGTGTTCTCCGTGGTCTCGTCGTGCACCACGAACTTGTCCTTGGGCGAACGGCCCGTGTGCACGCCGGTATCGGCCAGAAGTGCACCGCCCTGCACGAGCTTGGTCTCGCCCCGGGTCAGGGACTGCTCGTAGAGAGCAGGCGCCTCGAGGTTCCAGTAGACCCGTTTGAGATTGCGGAGGCCGGAGGCCTCAGCGCCCTGTGCGCTGTTGAAGACGCCGATATTTTCCACGGAAGACTTCTCCTGATTGGCGGTCGCCGCGCAGCCGGATCGGCCGCCGTCCGAGGACCGTCACATGGGTAAGGTCAAACAATTCGGGCAAGACTTTGCCGTCTCGCTTGAACATGGAACCTTCTTTAGGCCAGCTGACGGTGTCGTCAACTCAGGTCATTTCATCGCATTCTATTTTTTCGAGAGCCAGACCTCTGACAGGCTCAATCCCTCGAATTTCAAGGTATTTTCCGCATTCTTTCGTATGATTGACCAGCCGTTTCAGCTGGAAATCCGATACATGACGTCAAGGAATATACCGGGGCATGTCCTGTCCGGGCGATCATGGATCGTTCATCGGCGGTTGAATGGGCGTCCGTTAGACACCACTATCAGGGCCACCCCTGGCCATGGCCGGGGGAAACCATATTTATGCCACGAGAAAGGCGCAGTTGGGGACGTTTTAGGGCCTCCTGCGTTGTCAGGCGATACGAATGTCTGACATAGTTTGTGCCAAACCAAGGAAGAGTTCATGCCAACGATCGCCCTAGTCGATGACGATCGCAACATCCTGACCTCTGTTTCCATCGCCCTCGAAGCGGAGGGCTACCGCATCCAGACCTATACGGATGGGGCCTCGGCTCTGGACGGTCTCAAGCATGCTCCTCCGGATCTGGCGATCTTCGACATCAAGATGCCCCGCATGGACGGCATGGAGCTCCTGCGCCGCCTGCGGCAGAAATCGGACCTGCCGGTGATCTTCCTGACCTCCAAGGACGAGGAGATCGACGAGCTGTTCGGGCTCAAGATGGGCGCCGACGACTTCATCCGGAAGCCGTTCTCCCAGCGCCTTCTCGTCGAGCGCGTGAAAGCCGTCCTGCGGCGTTTCGCGCCCAAGGATCAGACCGCCCCCAAGGAGGCCGATCCGAAGGCCCTGGAGCGCGGCCAGCTCAAGATGGACCCGGAGCGCCACGCCTGCACCTGGAAGGGCGAGCCGGTGACCCTCACCGTGACGGAATTCCTGATCCTGCAGGCCCTCGCCACGCGCCCCGGGGTGGTGAAAAGCCGCAACGCCCTGATGGACGCGGCCTATGACGACCAGGTCTATGTGGACGACCGCACCATCGACAGCCACATCAAGCGCCTGCGCAAGAAGTTCAAGTCGGTTGACCAGAGTTTCGAAATGATCGAGACCCTCTACGGCGTGGGCTACCGTTTCAAGGAAGCCTGACGCTTTGGTGGCGCAAGCACCCTGGCGGGCAACCCGGAACGGCGGCCATGGTCCGGGACGAGGAAACCGGATCGGGCTTGAACAAGTGGCATGAAGGCTGACCCTATCCACGCCGAGGCGGCGTTCGACGATCCGCCGGCCCCTCAGGGCATCCTGGCGCGGCTGAAGCATTTCGGCCGCATGATCGTGCAGCGCGGCTCGTCGAGCCTGACGCGGCGGATCGTGGTGCTCAACCTGGCCGGCCTCGTGGCCCTGCTCGTCGGCTTCCTCTACCTCAACCAGTTCCGCGAGGGCCTCATCGAGGCCCGGGTGCAGAGCCTGCTCACCCAGGGCGAGATCATCGCGGGCGCGATCGCGAGCTCCGCCACGGTCGAGACCAACACCATCACGATCGATCCGGACCAGCTCCTGCAGATGCAGGCGGGGGAGACCGAGCGGTTCAACGACGAATCCTTCTCGTCGCTCGAGTTCTCCATCAATCCCGAACGCGTCGCTCCCCTGCTGCGCCGGCTGGTGACGCCGACCAAGACCCGCGCCCGGATCTTCGACCGGGAAGGCACCCTGCTGCTCGATTCCAGGTCGTTCTATTCCCGCGGCGACATCCTGCGCATGGAGCTGCCGCCGGTCGCCAATGTCGAGGACACGACGAGCTTCATCGAGCGCACATGGAACAGCATCCGCAAGATGTTCCGTCGCACCAGGCGCCCGGTGCAGGAGGAGGTCGGCCCGGCCAACGGCAAGTCCCTGCCGGAGGTGCAGCAGGCCTTCGCCGGCCAGCAATCGAGCGTGGTGCGCATCAACAACCGCGGCGAGACCATCGTGTCGGTGGCCGTGCCGGTCCAGCGCTTCCGCACGGTCCAGGGCGCTCTCCTGCTGTCGACCCAGGAAGGCGACATCGACGCGATCATCGCGTCCGAACGGTTCGCCCTGCTCCAGGTCTTCCTGGTGGCGGCCGTGGTCATGATCGTCCTGTCGCTCTTCCTCGCCGGCGCCATCGCGGGCCCGGTGCGGCGGCTGGCCGAGGCGGCGGAGCGGGTGCGCTGGGGCACGAAGTCCCGTCAGGAAATTCCCGATTTCACGAAGCGGTCCGACGAGATCGGCCACCTGTCGGGCGCCCTGCGCGACATGACCCGGGCGCTCTACAACCGCATCGACGCCATCGAGAGCTTCGCGGCGGACGTGGCGCACGAGCTGAAGAACCCGCTGACCTCCCTGCGCAGCGCCGTCGAGACCCTCCCGCTCGCCCGCAGCGACGAGTCCCGGGAGCGCCTCCTGTCGATCATCCAGCACGACGTGAAGCGCCTCGACCGGCTGATCAGCGACATTTCGGATGCGTCGCGGCTCGACGCGGAGCTCGCCCGTGCCGACGCGGAACCGGTGGACATGGTGCAACTGCTCGACGCGGTGGTGTCGGTCGCCAACGAACGCCGCCAGGACGGCGACCCGCTCATCACGCTCAGCATCGAAAGGCAGGCCCAGGGCCGCGACGCCTTCCTGGTCCTCGGCCATGACAGCCGCCTGGGGCAGGTCTTCAACAACCTGATCGACAACGCCCGCTCCTTCTCGCCGCCCGACGAAACCGTCAGCGTCGCCATGCGCCGCCGCAAGAATCAGGTGGAGATCCTGGTGGAGGACAGCGGGCCCGGCATCGAGCCGGACGCCCTCGACCGGATCTTCGAGCGCTTCTACACGGACAGGCCCGAACAGGGCTTCGGTCAGAATTCCGGCCTCGGCCTCTCCATCTCCCGCCAGATCATCGAGGCCCATCGCGGCACGATCCGGGCCGAGAACCGGCTTGGCTCTCCCGACGAGGACGGCGAGTCCATCCGCCTCGGTGCCCGCTTCGTCATCCGCCTGCCCGTCGAGGGGGCGAAGGCCAAGAAGGAGCAGGAGAAGAAGGATCGGGACAAGGCCAAGGACAAGGCGAGGCGCGACGCCGGGAAGAAAGCCCCTTGAGCGGCGGCGAGACGATCCATGCCGGCTGCGTGCTCGTCGGCGAGGCGGGCCTCCTGATCCGGGGCGCGTCGGGATCGGGCAAGTCGACGCTGGCCCGCGAGGTGGTGGCGCTCGCCCTCAGGGCGGGCCGCTTCGGGCGGCTGGTCAGCGACGCCCGTACCCGCCTCGAAGCGCATCACGGCCGCCTCCTGGCCCGTCCGGTGGAGCCCCTCGGCGGCCGCATCGAGGTGTTCGGCCTCGGCATAATCCGCCAGCCCTTCGAAAAGGCCGCCGTGGTGCGCCTGGTGGCCGACCTCTCCGACGATCCCGTCCGCTACCCCGAAGAGGAGGACAGGCAGGTCGAGCTCTGCGGCGTCATGATCCCTCGCATCCGGATGCAGGCCGGGGCAAGCTCGGCGGATGTCGCTCTTGCCTGCCTGAGTGGTGTTTGCGACACGGTCGTGACACTGTGATGAACTTTTCCTCTCATTGCTCTTGCGCTTGGCTTCGCAGTGCACAAAATAGCGGCTCCGCTCTCGGAGCGTTCGGACTTGTAACATTATGATTGGAATGGTGCTCGTCACCCACGGGCAGCTCGCGACGGAATTCAAAGCGGCGCTCGAGCATGTCGTGGGTCCTCAGGAGCAGCTTGAAACGATCACGATCGGCCCCGACGACGACATGGAGACTCGGCGCAAGGACATCATGGCCGCCGTCTGCCGGGTCAATTCGGGCCAGGGGGTCGTGGTCCTGACGGACATGTTCGGCGGCACGCCCTCGAATCTGGCCCTGTCCTGCATGAACGGCTCCGTCGAGGTCGTGGCCGGAATCAACCTGCCCATGCTCATCAAGCTGGCCTCCGTCCGCGACGAGGAAACCCTGTCCGACGCCGTTTCCCATGCTCAGGAGGCGGGACGCAAATACATCAACATCGCCTCGCGCGTTCTCTCCGGAAAGTGACCGTCATGCAAAGGCTCAGCGACGAGGATTGCCCCCCGGCGCCAGTGCCGGACGGAGCCGAGGTCCGGGAGCTTCCCATCATCAACCGCCGGGGCCTGCACGCCCGCGCCTCGGCCAAGTTCGTCCAGACCGTCGAGCGCTTCAATTCCGACGTGACGGTGACCCGCTGCGGCGAGACCGTGGGCGGACGCTCGATCATGGGCCTTTTGACCCTCGCGGCCGCCCAGGGTACCTCCATCACGGTCACGGCCAAGGGCGAGGACGCCCAGGCCTGCCTCCAGGCCATCGACGACCTTCTCGCCAACAGGTTCGGCGAGGACGAGTAGGAGCCTGCCTGCTTGGCATGCCGCTGGCAGGACCTTTCATCTCAAGTGACATATAAAGACATCTTTATATCTTGATTGCCTCGCTTCCGGGTCTCTGGTAGAGACAGCGCCAATTCAACCGATCAGGTGCAGGAGAGAGGCCATCATGGCGCAGGATTACATCGTCAAAGACATCAGCCTTGCCGATTTCGGCCGCAAGGAGATCTCCATCGCCGAGACCGAGATGCCGGGCCTTATGGCCGTCCGGGCCGAGTACGGCCCGAAGCAGCCCCTGAAGGGCGCCCGCATCGCCGGCTCGCTCCACATGACGATCCAGACCGCGGTGCTGATCGAGACCCTCAAGGCTCTCGGCGCCGACATCCGCTGGGTGTCCTGCAACATCTACTCCACCCAGGACCACGCCGCCGCCGCCATCGCGGCCGCCGGCATTCCGGTCTTCGCCTATAAGGGCGAGACCCTGACGGAGTACTGGGACTACACCGCCAAGCTGTTCGACTGGCACGACGGCGGCATGCCCAACATGATCCTCGACGACGGCGGCGACGCTACCATGCTGGTCCATCTCGGCCTGCGCGCCGAGAACGGCGACACCGCGTTCCTCGACAAGCCCGGCTCCGAGGAAGAGGAAGTGTTCTTCGCCCTCATCAAGCGCCTCCTGTCCGAGAAGCCGAAGGGCTGGTTCGCCGGGCTCGCCGCCTCGATCAAGGGCGTGTCGGAAGAGACCACCCCGGGCGTTCACCGCCTCTACATCATGGAGAAGGAGGGCAAGCTCCTCTTCCCGGCGATCAACGTCAACGACTCGGTCACCAAGTCGAAGTTCGACAACCTCTACGGCTGCCGCGAGTCGCTCGTCGACGGCATCCGCCGCGGCACGGACGTGATGATGGCCGGCAAGGTCGCCATGGTGGCGGGCTTCGGCGACGTGGGCAAGGGCTCGGCCGCTTCGCTCCGTCAGGCCGGCTGCCGCGTGCTGGTGTCGGAAGTCGACCCGATCTGCGCCCTCCAGGCCGCCATGGAAGGCTATGAGGTCACGACCATGGAGGACGCGGCTCCCCGCGCCGACATCTTCGTCACCGCCACCGGCAACAAGGACGTGATCACCCTCGATCACATGCGCGCGATGAAGGACCGCGCCATCGTGTGCAACATCGGCCACTTCGACAACGAGATCCAGGTCGCTGGCCTCAAGAACCTCAAGTGGACGAACATCAAGCCGCAGGTGGACGAGATCGAGTTCGCCGACGGGCACCGCATCATCCTGCTGTCGGAAGGCCGCCTCGTGAACCTCGGCAACGCCATGGGTCACCCATCCTTCGTGATGTCGGCCTCCTTCACCAACCAGACGCTGGCCCAGATCGAGCTTTTCGCCAACCAGGGCAAGTACGAGCGCAAGGTCTACACCCTGCCCAAGCACCTGGACGAGAAGGTCGCCGCTCTGCACCTGGAGAAGATCGGCGTGAAGCTCACCAAGCTGCGCCCCGACCAGGCCTCCTATATCGGCGTGTCCGAGCAGGGCCCGTTCAAGCCGGATCACTACCGCTACTGATCGGCTCATCCATCAGCCTTCGAAAGCCCGGCCTCGCGCCGGGCTTTTTCGTGTCCGGCCAGGATCCGAATCGACCAAAACTGTCGCACCGGCATGTGTGTGTCACAAATGCAATATGGTTCGAGGAATTGCACACAGGTTCTCCAAAGGAAGTTTAAGCCGGTGTTAACCCTCTTCCTGGCGGAGTCGGGGGTAGTCTAGAGTGAACCCGAATCGACCGGCTGTGCTGTGGCTTCGAACCTGCGCCGGCAGTTCCGTTCATGCGTAGACGGTTGACCTCTGCAGCGCCGCAAGGCGCGGCCGGGATCGATCCAACTTGGCCTTCGTTTTTCGGCCGCCAACAAGGAAGGGCAGCACGGCATGGCCGGGCAATGGGAGCGTCATAGCGGCAACAGCGATGGGACAGGCTCCCTCGCCGGTTCGGCCCGCGTCCCCCTGTCCCTGATGCTCCTGGCCGGCACCTCACAGGCGGCCCTCGCCAACGACCTGCTGCGCCCGATCACGGACGGGGCCACGGACCTCCTCGGCTTCCTGAACGGCTTCGACCTGCACAACGCGGTCTATTTCGGCCTCTTCATGGGTCTCGTGGCCGTCTCGACCACCACCGCCCTGCTGCTGATGCACGAGCGCAAGCGCGCCGCCCGGATGGAGCAGCGCCTGCGCAACGAGCTCGACGCCCTGCGCGGCTCGGACGATCTCGCGACCCTGCTCATGGGGTCCGAGCGCCAGCTCCTCGTGAGTTGGCATGGGCGGGACGGGGAACCGCGGTTCCAGGGCGACCCGACCATCGTGGGCGAGAACGCCTCGGCCCAGCGCGCACTCGCCTTCGGTGCCTGGCTCGCCCCGGCGGATGCCGCCGCGGTCGAGGGCGCCCTCGAACAGCTGAAAGAGCGCGGCCAGGCGTTCCGCCTGACGGGGCGCTGCACCGCGGGCAGCCGCTTCGTCGACGTGGAAGGCCGCACCATCGGCGGGCGGGCGCTCCTGCGCCTGCGCGACGTGACCGGCGACCGGGCCGAGCTCATGAAGATCCAGGGCCAGCTCTCGGTTGCGCGCAGCGACCTGCGCTCCATGACGATGCTGCTCGACGACGTGGCCTATCCGCTCTGGATCCGCGATACGGACGACAAGCTGCTCTGGGCGAACCAGGCCTATCTGCGCTCCGTCGAGGCCAGGGACCTCGACGATGCCATCGCCCGCTCCCTCGAGCTCCTCGGCACGGCCACCCGGGACGAGGCGCGGCGCCAGCGCCTGTCGGGCGTCACCTTCTCGGGGCGCGTCACGGCCGTCGTCGCGGGCCATCGCGCCGTGCTCGACGTGATCGAGCGTCCGACCGCCGGCGGCAGCGCGGGCATCGCCGTGGACGTGTCCGAGCTCGAAGCGGTGCGCACCGACCTGCAGCGCCAGATGGATGCCCATGTGCGCACCCTGGACCAGCTGCCGACCGCCGTCGCGATCTTCGACGGGTCGCAGACCCTCATCTTCAGCAACGCCGCCTATCAGCAGCTCTGGGGCCTGGACGCCGCCTTCCTGGCCTCGCGCCCCACGGACGGCGAGGTGCTCGACAAGCTGCGCGCAGGCCGCAAGCTTCCCGAGCAGGCGGATTTCCGCGCCTGGAAGACCGAGTTCCTGCAGGGCTACCATTCGGTCGAGCAGCAGGAGACCTGGTGGCACCTGCCCGACCGGCGCACCCTGCGCGTGGTCATCAACCCCAATCCGCAGGGCGGCGTCACGTACCTGTTCGACGATGTGAGCGAGCGCTTCGAGCTGGCCTCTCAGGTCCATTCGCTGACCCGCGTCCAGTCCGAGACCCTGGATACGCTCAAGGAAGGCGTGGCCGTGTTCGGCTCCGACGGGCGCCTCAAGCTGCACAACCGCGCCTTCGCCGACATGTGGAACCTGTCGCCCGAGATGACGGCGGAGAACCCGCATATCGACACGATCATCCGGGCCGCCCGCCTGCTGGCGCCGCAGGACGAGCCGTGGATCGACATCCGCGGCGCGGTGGCGGGCCTCGCCGACATGCGCATGGGCCTCACCTGCCGCATTGAACGCCTCGACGGCACGGCGCTCGACTGCGCGGCGCAGCCGCTGCCGGACGGCGCGACGCTCCTGAGCTTCACGGACGTGACCGCGAGCGTAAACGTGGAGCGCGCGCTCACCGAGCGCAACGAGGCGCTGGAACGCGCCTCGCGGCTGCGCGACGAGTTCGTGCACCACGTGTCCTACGAGCTGCGCTCGCCGCTCACCAACATCATCGGCTTCACGCAATTGCTCGGCGACGAGACGGTGGGCGCCCTCAACCCGCGCCAGCGCGACTACGCCGACCACATCATGCGGTCCTCGGCATCGCTGCTCGCGATCCTCAACGACATTCTCGATCTCGCCTCCATCGATACCGGCTCCCTAGAGCTGACCCCGGAGATCGTCGACATCCGCTCCACCATCGAGGCCGCCATGCGCGGCCTCGAGGACCGGCTGGCCGAATCCTCCCTCAACCTGGTCATCGACACGCCGGACGACATCGGCACCTTCGTGGCCGACGGCAAGCGCGTTCGCCAGATCCTGTTCAACCTGCTCTCCAACGCGGTCGGCTTCTCGTCGCCCGGCCAGACCATCCAGGTGTCGGCGCGCAAGCGCGGCGGCGAGGTGATCTTCGACGTGAAGGACCAGGGACGCGGCATTCCGGCCGAGATCAAGGCGCGCATCTTCGAGCGGTTCGAAAGCCACACGCTGGGAACGCGCCATCGCGGCGTGGGCCTGGGGCTCTCCATCGTGCGTTCCTTCGTGGAGCTGCATGGCGGACGCATCGAGGTGTCGTCCACGCCCGGCCTCGGCACCACGGTCACGTGCATCTTCCCCAATGACCGGCACGAGACGCCGTCCGATGGCCGATCCGCGCAATCCGCGCTAACTCCAATCGCAGCCGAGTAGGAACAGCGATGGTGAATGGACTGGCCCTCATGCCCGAGCAGGACCTTTTGCAAGCCGCATGGATCGTGACGCTTCCCGACCACCAGTCGACGGAGCGCTTCGCGAGGATCCTGGCCGAAGAACTGAAGCCCGGCGATCTCGTCACCCTGTCGGGCGGCCTCGGCGCCGGCAAGACGACGCTCGCCCGCGCTCTGGTACGGACCCTCGCGGGCGATCCGGAACTCGAGGTTCCGAGCCCCACCTTCACCCTGATGCAGGTCTATGACGGGCAGAAGTCCCCCATCGTCCATGCGGATTTCTACCGCCTCTCCGGCGGCTACGAACTCGCGGAGCTGGGCTGGGACGAGATGACGGAGAACGCCGTCTCGCTCGTCGAGTGGCCGGAACGGGCCGACGGCGCGCTCAACCCCGAGCATCTCGACATCCGCCTCGATTTCGCGCCCGGCAGCCAGGGCCGCGGCCGCCTCGCCATGCTCACCGGAACCGGCGCCTTCGCGTCCCGGCTCCAGCGCATGAAGGCCTATCGCACCCTCGTCGAGCGCTGCGGCTGGGGCGATGCGAAGCGCCAGCCCATGCCGAGCGACGCTTCCGTGATCCGCTCCTACGAGCGCCTGGTGAAGCCCGACGGCTCGACCGCGCTCCTGATGATCTCGCCCCCGCGTCCGGTCGGACCCGCCGTGCGGCGCGGCAAACCCTACACGACCATCGCGAAGCTCGCCGAGACGGTGCATGCCTTCGTGGCCATGGACAAGGGCCTGCGCGCCCTCGGCTTCAGCGCGCCCTATATCTACGGCGAGGACCTCGATGCGGGTCTTCTTCTCATCGAGGATCTCGGCTCCGAGCCCTTCACCGACGCCAGGGGGCCGGTCCCGGAGCGCTACGCGGAGGCGACCAGGGTTCTGGCGCAGCTCCACGGCCAGACCCTGCCGCAGGTGCTCCCCGTGGCGGACGGCATCGACCACGCGATTCCGCCCTACGACCTCGAAGCGCTCCTCATCGAGGTGGAGCTTCTGCTCGACTGGTACGTGCCCCACATCATCGGCACGCAGCTCTCCGGGTCCGCGCGGGCGGAGTTCGTCAATCTCTGGACCGAGACCCTGGGCGAGGTCCTAGCCGCCCCGGCCACCTGGACCCTGCGCGACTACCACTCGCCCAACCTGATCTGGCTCCCCCGTCGCGAGGGCCTGCAGCGGGTCGGTATGATCGACTTCCAGGACGCGGTGCTCGGCTCGCCCGCCTACGATGTCGCGTCGCTCCTCCAGGATGCACGCGTGACCGTGCCGCCCGAGCTCGAACTGAAGCTCATCGGCCTCTATGCCCGCGACCGGAAGGCCCACGATCCTGCTTTCGACGTGTCGGCCTTCGCCCGCGCCTATGCGATCATGGCGGGCCAGCGCGCCACCAAGATCCTCGGCATCTTCGCGCGCCTCGACCGGCGCGACGGCAAGCCCCACTACCTCAAGCATCTGCCGCGGATCGAAGCCTATCTCATCCGCAACCTCGCCCATCCGGCCCTGGGCAAGCTCAAGGTCTGGTATGAAAACTATCTGCCGAGGCTGATCCCGCAGGCGGATGAACTCCCTCCCGAATCCTGAGCCAGCTCCTTGTCCCAGACCTCACCGCGCGCGCCGCGCAAAGCCATCGTCCTCGCCGCAGGCTTAGGCAAGCGCATGCTGCCGATCACGGCCACCATGCCGAAGCCCCTCGTGAAGGTGGCGGGACAAAGCCTCGTCGACTTCGCCCTCGACCGGCTGCACGAGGCGGGCATCGACACGGTGGTGGTGAACGTGCACCACTTCGCCGACATGCTCGAAGCGCATTTGCGCACGCGTGAACGCCCGCGCATCGTCATATCGGACGAGCGCGGCGAACTCCTTGAAACCGGCGGCGGCGTGAAGAAGGCGCTCCCGCTTCTCGGCAGCGAACCCTTCATCACGTTCAACTCCGATTCGCTCTGGATCGAAGGAGAAGAGCCGAATCTGAAGCGTCTCGTGGCGGCCTGGGACCCGGAGCGCATGGACATCCTGATGCTCGTGGCGCCGTTATCCACAAGCATCGGCTTCGAAGGCCGGGGCGATTTCCACATGGACGACAGCGGCCGCCTCCGCCGCCGTGGAACGGACGCGAGCGCCCCTTTCGCCTACGCGGGCGTCGCCATCGTGAAGCCGGAACTCGTTCATGGAACGCCCGACGGAGCGTTCTCGGCCAACGCCTTCTACGACCGCGCCATCGCGAAGGAGCGCCTCTACGGGTTGCCCATGGAGGGGCAATGGCTGCATGTTGGGGAGCCTCAGGCGATTACCGAGGCCGAACGATGCCTCGCCGCCGGCAAGCGATGAGGTTTTCGAGTGCCCAGCATGACCCGGAACAATGGGAACCGGTTTTCCGACCCGGTCATGCATGACTCACGGACTTCGCCGCGCGTCTTCTCGATTCCTCCGGGTTGCGCCTTCCTGCCGGCCCTCGTGGACGCGCTGTTCGACGGCCATCTCGTCGGCCCCCTGCCGGATGATCCGGCGGCCCTGTCCGACATCACGATCTATGTTCCCAACCGGCGCGCCACCCGGGCGCTGATCGCGCTGCTCGCCGAGCGCGGCGCAGGCCGGGCGCAGCTTCTGCCCCGGATCGTCCCCTTGGGCGAAACCGACGAAGCCGAGTTCGAGCTGACGGGCCTCGAAGGCACGCCGCTCCAGGAAGCCGCGAGCCTCAAGCCCCCGATCCCGCCCCTGGAGCGCCGCCTCATCCTCACGCGGCTCGTGCAGCGCTGGTCGGCGGAGGTGGACCGCGCGCTGCTGCAGCTCGGCCCCGAAGTGCCCTTCATGGTGCCGGCCTCGCCGGCCGACGCGGTGAACCTCGCGGGCGATCTCGA
The DNA here is from genome assembly GCF_013520865.1 of Microvirga mediterraneensis. NCBI lineage: Bacteria > Pseudomonadati > Pseudomonadota > Alphaproteobacteria > Hyphomicrobiales > Methylobacteriaceae > Microvirga > Microvirga mediterraneensis. Next base: position 988,435 of record NZ_JACDXJ010000001.1, on the reverse strand, counting down.
AACCCTGATGGACGCCTTCACGACGGAAGGCATCGACTGGCATGCCCTGGAACTGGCGGTGGATTCCGACTACTCGACCTATTTCGAGATCACGCGCCATTTCGTGCAGATCGCGAGCGAGAACTGGCCCAGGATCCTGGCCGAGCGCCAGGCGAGCGATCCGGCGCAGCGGCGCAACGCGCTGCTCGACGCGGAGGCGCGGCGCCTCACCCGCGAGCGGCCCGGCCATCCGATCATCGTCGCGGGCTCGACCGGCTCGGTACCGGCGACCGCGAACCTCATGGGCGTCATCGCGCGCCTGCCCAGGGGCGCCGTCGTGCTGCCGGGGCTCGACACGGCTCTCGACGAGGAGAGCTGGTCCACCATCGGGGGCTTCGGCGACGACGAGACCGATCCCGTGCACGGGCACCCGCAGGCGTCGCTCCGCCGCCTCCTGGACAGGCATCTGCGCATCCCCCGCTCCGCCGTCACAATTCTCGGCGCGGTGCCCGAAGCCGCGCAGGCCCGCAACCACCTGCTCTCCGAGATCCTGCGGCCCGCCGACACCACGGACCGCTGGTCGCTGATCGCCCCCGAGGATCGCGTGGCCTTGAGCGCGCGCGGCTGCGAGGGGCTTTCCATCATCGAGGCGGCGGACGAGCGCGAAGAGGCGCTTTCCATCGCCATCGCGCTGCGCGAAACCATGGCGCATCCGCACAAGACCGCGGCCCTCGTCACGCCGGATCGCGCGCTCGCCACCCGCGTGACGGCGGAGCTCGCCCGCTGGGGCCTGAGCGTCGAGGATTCCGCCGGCGTTCCGCTCTCCGATACGCCCGCCGGACGTCTCGCGCGCATCGCCGCGGAAGCAGCGGCCGACGATCTGCGGCCCGTGCGCCTGCTGGCGCTGCTCGCCCCCCCGATGGTGCGCCTCGGCCTGCCGCGTGAGACGGTCGAGCATGCGGCGAGCGTGCTCGAAATCGGCGTGCTGCGCGGGCCCGCTCCCGCGCTCGGCATCGAAGGCATGCGCGCCGCGCTCGCCAGCCGCCGCGCCGGGAACGATCATCGCACACCGCGCCCGCGCAAGCGCCTGACGGAAACCGATTGGGACCTCGCCGACGCCCTGCTCCAGCGCCTCGGCGTCGCCTTCGAGACCTTCACGCCGTCCGTGCACGGCGAGAGCCGGCTCGACCTCATGTCTCTCGTGGAGCATCACCGCCGCGCCGTCGAGCTGCTCTGGACCGGCCCCGACGACGAACCGGCGGAGCAAGACGACGATTCCTCGAAGGAAGCGCTCGCGGCTTTGTTCGACGATCTCGAACATTCCGACATCCGCGCGGAGGAAGGCCATCCCCTCGTGGGCCGTTTCGTCGACTATCCGACCTTTTTTACGGCGCTTGCCAAGCAGCGCTCCTTGAGCCCTTCGCCCCGCGCCACGCACCGGCGCCTGAAGATCCTCGGCCTTCTCGAAGCGCGGCTTCTCTCCGTCGACCGCGTGGTGCTCGGCGGATTGGACGAGGGCTCCTGGCCGCCGCGCACGGTGACGGACGCCTTCCTCAACCGGCCCATGCGCACGCGCGTCGGCCTGATGCCGCCGGAACGGCGCATCGGCCAGACGGCGCACGATTTCGTGCAGGCGCTCGGCACGCACGACGTGGTGATCACCCGCGCGCACAAGCGCGACGGCTCGCCCATGGTGCCCTCGCGCTTCCTCCAGCGCCTGAAGGCCTTCACCGGCAAGGACGTATGGGAGCGCATGACGAAGGCGGGCGAATATTACCGCCGGCTCGCGCGCACGCTCGACACGCCGGAGCCCGCGCCGCCGCTGCCGCGACCGCGGCCGAAGCCCGATCCGGCCCTGTTCCCGCGCTCCCTGAGCGTCACGGAAATCGAGACGCTGGTGCGCGATCCCTATTCGATCTTCGCGCGCCACATCCTCAAGCTCGATGCGCTCGATGCGATCGCCGTGACGCCGAGCGCGGCCGAGCGTGGCACGATCATCCACGACGTGCTGGGCACCTTCGCCGAGCAACACCCGAAGGCCCTGCCGGCCCATGCGCAGGAGATCCTGCTGGCGCTCGGCGCCGACGCCTTCGCGGACATTGCCGAGGCCTATCCCGAGCTCTATGCGGAATGGTGGCCGCGCTTCACCAGGCTCGCCACCGAATTCGTCGTGTGGGAGCAGGCCCGCCGCCCCGACCTCGTCGAGGTCCATGCGGAGCGCTCCGGCCGCCTGTCGATCCCGCTGCCGGACGGCACGATCTTCAATTTGCGTGCCCGCGCCGATCGCATCGAGCATCGCCGCGACGGCCGCTTCGCCATCATCGATTTCAAGACGGGCCAGCCTCCCGGCGTGCGCGAGGTCTATGCCGGCTTCTCGCCGCAGCTGACTCTCGAAGCCATGATGCTGATGAAGGGCGCCTTCAAGGGGCTGCCGATGGCGAAGGACACGCCCGATCTGATCTACATCCACACCACCGGCGGGCGCGAGCCGATCAAGCCGCGCGAGATAAAGCCCGGACGCGACGAGGAACGCTCCGTGCCGGAGATCGTCGAGGAGCACCGCCGCCGGTTCGAGGGCATGATCGTGCGCTACGCCAAGGGCGAAGCGGCTTACGTCTCGCGGCCCTTCCCGAAATATGCGCGCAAATTCTCCGAATACGACCATCTGGCGCGCGTGAAGGAATGGTCGCTGGCAAGCGCGGGCGGCGGTGAGGGATCCGAATGAGCACCGATCTCGTCATCCCGGAATACACCAAGGACGCGCAGCGCCGCGCCGCCAACCCGCGCGCCTCCGCCTGGGTGTCGGCCAATGCGGGCGCGGGCAAGACCAAGGTGCTCACCGATCGCGTCGTGCGTCTCCTGCTTGCCGGTTCGCTGCCCGGCCGCATTCTCTGCCTCACCTTCACCAAGGCGGCCGCCGCCAACATGGCGATCCGCGTATTCGAGCGCCTGGGCCGCTGGGTCACGCTCGACGATGAGAGCCTCGTCAGGGAATTGACGGAGCTCGAAGGCGAGAAGCCGACGCGCGCCCAGGTGAAGCTCGCGCGCACGCTCTTCGCCCGCGCGGTGGAAACGCCCGGCGGCCTGAAGATCGACACCATCCACGCCTTCTGCGAGCGGCTCCTGCACCTCGTGCCGTTCGAAGCCAACGTGCCCGCGCGCTTCGCCGTGCTCGACGAGAGCCAGACCGACGAGATGCTGTCCCAGGCCACCGCCAACGTGATGGCCGACGCCGCGAGCGGCAACTTTCCGGAACTCGCGGAGGCGCTCGACATCGTCAGCGTCGATGCGGTCGGCGACGCGCTCTCGGGCGCGATCAGCGCGGCCTTGAAGTGCAAGGCGTTCCTGCATGATGCGGCGGGCCCCGCGCGGCTTCGCCGGGAGCTGGGGCTCGGCGCAGACGACACGCTCGAGAGCGTTGAGACCGCCATGCTCGAAGGCGGCATCGGGCCGGACGAGTGGCCCGCCGTCGCCCAGGAACTGCTCGCCGGCAAGGCGACCGACCAGAAGCGCGCGGCGTCCTTCATCGCGGCCGCCGAGGCGAAGGAGCGCCTCGACAAACTTGAAAACTATCTCTCGATCTTTCTCACCGATACCGGCACGCCCCGCAAGGGATCGGCGTTCCTGACCAAGGATGTGGGCGAGAGCCTGAAGGACCGGCTGCTGCGCGAGCAGGAGCGCGTGTGCTCGCTCATCGACAAGCGCAAGGCCGCGCGCGCCGCCGAGCGCACCCATGCCCTATTCACGCTGGCGGCCGAGATCCATGCCCGCGTCGAGCAGGCGAAGATGCGCCTCGGCGCCCTCGACTTCCAGGACCTCATCGACAAGACGCTGGCGCTGCTCTCGCGCGGCGACACGGCCTGGGTGCTCTACAAGCTCGATCGCGGCATCGATCACGTGCTGATCGACGAGGCACAGGACACGAACCCGGAGCAATGGGAGATCCTGCGCAGGATCACCGAGGATTTCACGTCGGGCGCTGGCGCCGCGGCCTCACGCGTGCGCACGCTCTTCGCCGTGGGCGATCCCAAGCAGTCGATCTACGGCTTCCAGGGAGCTGCCCCGCAGGAATTCGAGACGACGCGCCGAAGCTGGTCGCAGAAGGTGAAGAACGCCGAGCTTCACTTCGAAGACGTGTCGCTCACCATGTCGTTCCGTTCGGCCAAGGCCGTGCTGTCGGCCGTTGACGCCACCTTCGCGGTCGCGGCGAATTTCAAGGGCCTGTCTTTCGAGGACAAGGCGGTCGGCACCGTGCATGAGAGCGCGCGCCCCCACGCGCCCGGCCTCGTGGAGATGTGGCCCCTGGAGATGCCCGCCAAGGAGGAGGAGCCCGAGGCCTGGGTGCTGCCCATCGACGAGCCGGAGCAGCATTCGCCGCCCGTCGTCGTCGCGCGCCGCATCGCGCAGGCCGTGAAGTGCTGGACCACCAAGGGCGACGAGACGGGCCGCCTCTGGTCCGCCGGCGACGTGCTCGTGCTGGTGCGGAAGCGCGGCGCTGCCTTCGAGGCGGTGATCCGCGCACTGAAGGAAGCGGGCGTGCCAGTGGCCGGCGCGGACCGGCTCAATATCGGCGAGCACATCGCCGTGCTCGATCTCGTGGCCGCGGGACGCGCGGCGCTTCTGCCGGACGACGATCTCACCCTCGCGACCGCGCTGAAATCGCCCCTTGTCGGCCTGACAGACGACGACCTCATCCGCATCGCGGCCGACCGGGCTGACGAGGAATCGCTGCACACCGCTTTGACGCGCCATGCGGATGCGGGCGACGCGAAGGCGAAGCGCGGATGCGAGGCGTTGAGTGCATGGCGCGAGCTTGCCCGCATCCACGGCCCCTTCGGCTTTTTCGCCACCCTGCTCGGGCCGCGCGGCGGACGCTCGCTGCTCGTGGCGCGGCTGGGCAGCGAGGCGGGCGATGCCATCGACGCCTTCCTGTGCTTCGCCCATCAATCGGAGATGACCGAGACACCCTCGCTCACGGTCTTCCTCAGCCGGTTCGAATCCGCCTCGCACACGATCAAGCGCGACCTCGATTCCGTGAACAACGAAGTGCGCGTGATGACCGTGCACGGTGCGAAGGGCCTGGAAGCCCCCATCGTGGTGCTCATCGACGGCTGCGAGGTGCTGGGGAGAGATCCGCCGCTGCTGCAGCTGCAGACCGCGACCGGCGGCAGAGTCCCGGTATGGTCGCCCGGCAAGAATTCCGATTCGAGCGTGATGACGCAGGCGCGCGACCTCCTGCACGCCAAGGGCTACGAGGAGCACAACCGCCTGCTCTACGTCGCCATGACCCGGGCCAAGGACCGGCTGGTGATCGCCCCCTACCGGACGAACGGCAACGAGACCAAGCAGGAGGCCTGGTGCGAGATGATCCGCCACGGGCTCGTCGCCAAGGCCGGCGGCCTGGAGCTGGACAAGGCCCCCTATGGCGAGATCGCCGTCTGGCGCGACGGCTCGCCTCTGGCGCGCACGCTGGTGGCCGAATCCGACGTGGCGCCGCTCGATCCCATCGCTGTTCCGGACTGGCTGACCACGAGAGCGGCTCCGGAACCCGAGCCCCTGCCGCCGATCCGTCCCTCCAGCGCTCTCGGCGCCGCCGACCGGATGACGCGCCCGGGCGACGGCCCCTATGCGCCCGAGGCCCGCTTACGCGGCACCCTGGTCCATGCGCTCCTGGAGCGCCTGCCCGCGCTCGCGCCCGAGCACCGGGAAAGCATGGCGCGTGCCTACATCAAGGCCCGCGCCCCGCGTCTCCCCCAGGACCTGCGCGAATCGATCCTGACCAACGCCCTCGGGGTTCTCGACCACCCGGACCTGAAGCCGCTCTTCGGCCAGGGCACGCGGGCGGAAGCGCCTATCGCCGGGCAGGTGCTGACAGGCGAGGGCGAGATCCTGGTGTCGGGCCAGATCGACCGGCTGGCCGTGCTCGACACGGAGGTGCTGGTGGCCGATTTCAAGACCACTGCGCGCGCGCCTAAGCCGGGCCAGCCGCCCCCGCGCTCTTATGTGGCGCAGCTCGCCCTCTACCGGACGCTGCTCGCCGAGATCTATCCGGACAAGCGCATCCGCACCTTCCTGATCTGGACCTCCGGGCCCGTGATCCACGAGCTTCGGGAACCCGACCTGGAATCCGCACTTACCCTCATCAAAGCGGCGTGAGGGAAGGAGCCCTTGCTTGATTCCCTCAGGCCGGGTTCTTACCTTGGCCCTATAGCCGAGCGGCTCGTTATTGAGTCGCGTTCAAAGTCAAAGGTGATGGCATGGCGACCGTAAAGGTGACCGACTCAAGCTTCGCGCAGGATGTCCTGCAATCCTCCGAGCCCGTCGTGGTCGATTTCTGGGCGGAGTGGTGCGGCCCCTGCCGCATGATCGGCCCGGCCCTTGAAGAGATCTCCGACGAGATGGCCGGCAAGGTGAAGATCGCCAAGCTCAACGTGGACGAGAACCCGCAGATCTCCTCCCAGCTCGGCATCCGGTCGATCCCGGCGCTCATGATGTTCAAGGACGGCAAGGTCGTCGCCCAGAAGGTCGGCGCCGCCCCCAAGGGCGAACTGTCCCGCTGGATCCAGGCCTCGGCCTGATCGGATAAGAATTCCGAAATTTTGGAGAGGGGCCGCAAGGCCCCTTTTCTATTGGTTCTGACTGCTCCGTCATGGCCGGCACAAGGCCGGTGATGACGTAAAGGGGAAGCGGGATTGAGCTTGGACGATCCCGGATCTTCACCGGGCTCTGTCTGGAATGTGCTTTCCGGTCCTATTCCGGCAGTGTCCCGTTGGCCGCCAGCACCTCCCCGGCCAGATACAGCGAGCCGCAGATCAGGATGCGGGGCGGATGGTCCCAGACGTAGTTGTGGAGCGACGCGAGGGCCGATTCGACGCTCGGGGCCGTCGAGGTGGTGAGGCCGACGCTCGACGCGATGGCCGCGACCTCCTCGGCCGGGCGCGCGGCGATCTGGCCGGCGATCGGCACCGCGATCACCTCGCGGGCGAGGCCCGAGAAGTTCTTGAAAAAGGCTTGGCTGTCCTTCGTGCCGAGCATGCCGGTGATCAGCACGAGGGGCACGTCGGAGCGGTCGCTCCGGTCCGCCATGGCGGCGGCCAGCACCCGGCCGCCATCGGGGTTGTGGCCGCCGTCGAGCCACAACTCGCAGCCCTGCGGGGCGATCTCCGGCAGGCGGCCCCGGTTGAGGCGCTGGAGGCGGCCCGGCCATTCGGCGCGGGTGAGGCCTGCCTCGAAAGCCGAGGTCTCGAACTGCTCGAAGCCTGCTGCGCGCAGGGCGGCAATCGCCGTGCCGGCATTGGTGAACTGGTGCCGCCCGATCAGCCGGGGGCGCGGCAGGTCGAGAAGGCCCTTCTCGTCCTGGTAGACGAGGCGTCCGCCCTCCTCGTGCACGGAGAAGTCCTGCTGGCCGACGAGGAGCGGCGACGCGCCGATGCGCTCCGCCTCGTCGCGCAGGGTCTGATCCGCTTCCATGTAATCCTGCGGGGCGATGACCGCCGGGCAGCCGCGCTTGAAGATGCCGGCCTTCTCCCGGGCGATGGCCTGCAGGGTCGTGCCGAGATATTCCGCGTGGTCGTGCCCGATGGGCGTGACGACGGCGGCGGCGGGCCTGTCGATGACGTTGGTGGCATCGAAGCGGCCGCCGAGACCGACCTCGAGCAGGAGCACGTCGGCGGGTTCTTCCGCGAAGATCAGCAGGGCCGCGGCGGTCGTGATCTCGAACACCGTGATGGGCTCGCCCGCGTTCACCGCCTCGCAGCGGCGGAAGGCCTCGACGAGCCGCTCCTCGCTCACATAGCGGCCGCCGCCGCCGAGCCGGCCCAGACGGATGCGCTCGTGGAAGCGCACGAGATGGGGTGAGGTATAGACGTGGACCGAGAGCCCGGCGCTTTCCAGGATCGCCCGCATGAACGCGATGGTCGAACCCTTGCCGTTGGTGCCGGCCACATGGATGACCGGCGGCAGGCGGCGCTCCGGATGGCCGAGCTGGGCCAGAAGCCGCTGGATGCGCCCGAGCGAAAGATCGATGGTCTTCGGGTGCAGGGCGAGAAAGCGCGCGATCAGCGCATCGGAGGAATCCATCGCCCTTACTCTCTCTTACTCGGCGGCCGCGGCCGTGATCTCGGCATTCACCGGCACGGGAGCCGCGACAGGGCTGACGGCCGGGGCCTTGGTGAAGAGGCGCGACAGGCGGGCGACCGTCTCTTTCAGGTCGTGGCGATGCACGACCGCGTCCACCATGCCGTGCTCCTTCAGGTATTCGGAGCGCTGGAAGCCGTCGGGGAGCTTCTCGCGGATGGTCTGCTCGATGACGCGCGGACCGGCGAAGCCGATGAGGGCGCCGGGCTCGGCCAGATGCACGTCGCCGAGCATGGCATAGGAAGCCGTCACGCCGCCCGTGGTCGGGTTGGTGAGCACGACGATGTAGGGCAGCTTCGCGTCGCGCAGGCGGCGGATCGCCACCGTGGTGCGGGGCATCTGCATGAGGGACAGGATGCCCTCCTGCATGCGGGCGCCGCCGGAACCGGCGAAGAGCACGTAGGGCGTCTTCTTGTCGAGCGCCGTCTCGGCGCCCTTGATGAAGGCCTCGCCGGCCGCCATGCCGAGGGAGCCGCCCATGAAGCCGAAATCCTGCACCGCGATGGTCATCGGCAGGTCCGCGACCCGGCCGAAGCCGACCTTGAACGCGTCCTGCTGGCCGGTCTTGGTGCGGGCGTCCTTCAGGCGGTCGATATAGCGCTTCTCGTCACGGAACTTCAGCGGATCGACGGCCACTTCCGGCAGGGCCACGTCGAGCCAGGTGGCGCCGTCGAACATGAGCTGGAGGCGCTGGGTGGCCGAGATGCGCATGTGGTGGTTGGAGCCGGGGATCACCCACTGGTTCGCCTCCACGTCCTTGTGGAACACGACCTGTCCGGTCTCCGGGCACTTGATCCAGAGATTGTCCGGCGTCTCGCGCTTGAAGAGCGTCTTGATCTTCGGACGGACGACTTCGGAAATCCAGTTCATCGCTTTACCTTCCTGTCAGGAGCGCCCTCTGTGTCAGGACACTCTTGAGCCCTCATCCTGAGGAGGCCGTCAGGCCGTCTCGAAGGACGAGGGCGTCTCCAGTGCTCTCTGGAGCCTCCTTCGAGACGCCGCTTCGCGGCTCCTCAGGATGAGGCCAGAGAGTTGTGCACCGAGCCCCTCATGCGAGGAGCCCTGCCTTATGTATTAGGCCGCCGCGCGTTTTGCCACCGAGCGGACGCCTTCGCTCAATTCCTTCACCAGCTTCGTGACCGCCTCGACAGAGCCTGCCGTCGCGCGATCGTCCGCATCGAGGGTGCCCTTCAGGGCGTCGATGAGGGCCGAGCCGACCACGACGCCGTCGGCTCCTTCAGCCACCGCGGCCGCATGGGCACCGCTCTTGACGCCGAAGCCCACCACCACCGGCAGGGGCGTATGGCGCTTGATCCGCTCCACCGCCGTCGCGACCTTGCCGAAATCGGGCGTCGCCGCGCCGGTGATGCCGGTGATCGACACGTAATAGACGAAGCCCGCCGTGTTCGCGAGGACCGCCGGCAGACGCTTGTCATCCGTGGTCGGGGTGGCGAGCCGGATGAAGGCGAGACCGGCCTTGAGGGCCGGGAGGCACAGCTCGTCGTCCTCCTCGGGCGGCAGGTCGACCACGATCAAGCCGTCGACGCCAGCTTGCCTAGCGTCGGCCAGGAAGCGGTCGACGCCGTAGACGAAGATCGGGTTGAAATAGCCCATGAGGATCACGGGGGTATCCTGGTCATCGGCCCGGAAGCGGCGGATGAGGTCGAGGGTCTTGACCGTGTCCTGGCCCACCTTCAGGGCGCGCAGCCCCGCCGCCTGGATGGCCGGTCCGTCGGCCATCGGGTCCGTGAAGGGCAGGCCGAACTCGACGATATCCGCACCGGCTTTCGGCAGGCTCCTGAGGATCTCCAGGGAGGTCTCGGGATCCGGGTCGCCGGCCATGACATAGGTGACGAGAGCGGCGCGGCCTTCCGCGCGGCACTTCTGGAAACGGGCTTCGATGCGCTGTGTCATGGGCGGGGTCTTTAGCATGAGAAGGAGGCGGGGCGAAACCAATAGCATGCTCTGCTTTTCCCCTCCCCCTTGTGGGGAGGGGTGGCTGCGAAGCAGTCGGGGTGGGGGTGTGAGCGATCGCCTATCAAGGTCTGGCGCCGGCACCCCCACTTCCAACTCCTCCCCACAAGGGGAGGAGGGCTTGGGTTGCGCCCTATGTCAAACGATCTGGTTACCCAGGTGCTCGGCGATCTGGAACAGGTCCTTGTCGCCGCGGCCGCTGATATTGACCACCATCAGGTGATCCTTGGGCTTCTGCGGGGCCAGTTCGATCACCTTGGCAAGGGCATGGCTCGGTTCCAGCGCGGGCAGAATGCCCTCGAGCCGCGAGCAAAGCTGGAAGGCTTCGAGCGCCTCCTCGTCGGTGGCGGAGATGTAGGTCACGCGGCCCATCTCGTGCAGCCAAGCGTGCTCGGGACCGATGCCCGGATAATCGAGGCCGGCCGAGATGGAATGGGCGTCGGCGATCTGCCCGTCCTGGTTCATCAGGAGATAGGTGCGGTTGCCGTGAAGGACGCCGGGACGGCCGCCCGTCAGGGATGCGGCATGGAGACCGGACAGGCCATGGCCCGCCGCCTCCACACCGTAGATCTCGACATCCTTGTCGTCGAGGAAGGGGTGGAACAGCCCGATGGCGTTGGAGCCGCCGCCGATGCAGGCGACGAGCGAATCCGGCAGGCGGCCTTCCGCCTCCATCATCTGCTCACGGGTCTCGGTTCCGATCACGCACTGGAAGTCGCGCACCATGGCCGGATAGGGATGCGGACCGGCGACCGTGCCGATGCAGTAGAAGGTGTCGGACACGTTGGTGACCCAGTCGCGCAGGGCCTCGTTCATGGCGTCCTTGAGCGTCTTCGTGCCGGACTGCACCGGCACGACCTTGGCGCCGAGCATGTTCATGCGGAACACGTTGGGCTTCTGCCGCTCCACGTCGACCGCGCCCATATAGACCACGCAGTCGAGGCCGAAGCGCGCGCAGAGGGTCGCGGTGGCGACCCCGTGCTGGCCCGCGCCGGTCTCGGCGATGATGCGCTTCTTGCCCATGCGGCGGGCGAGAAGGATCTGGCCCAGCACGTTGTTCACCTTGTGCGCGCCGGTATGGTTCAGCTCTTCGCGCTTGAAGTAGATTTTTGCCCCACCGAGATGCTCGGTCATGCGCTCGGCGAAATAGAGCGGACTCGGACGGCCGATATAATGCTTGGAGAAATACTCCATGTCGGCGTGGAAGGCCGGATCGTTCCTCGCCTCCTCGTAGGCCTTTTCCAGCTCGAGAATGTTCGGCATCAAGGTCTCGGCGACGAAGCGGCCGCCGAACTGGCCGAAATGCCCGCGCTCGTCGGGGCCGGTGCGGAAGGAATTGGGTTGAGCTTGAGCTGACACGGCCTGTCCTGCCTTGAAGATCTTGAAGGCACGCCCTGGGAGAAGGACGCGCGTCTTGAATTTAGTGATGGGCAGCCGCGAATGCTGTCCGGGCGGCCCTGATGAAGGCTTCGATCCGTGCCGGATCCTTGAGGCCCGGCCCGCTTTCCACCCCGGACGACACGTCGACGGCCTGCGGCTTCGTGAGCCGGATCGCCTCCGCCACGTTGTCGGGGTTGAGCCCTCCTGACAGCATGAAGGAAAGGCGGGGGTCAAGCCCGTTCAGGAGACGCCAGTCGAAGGCGATCCCGTTGCCGCCGGGGAGCGCGCCGGCCGTGCGGGGCGGCTTGGCGTCGAGCAGGATGCGATCGGCTCCAGCATAGGCGGTAAGTGCCTGCAGATCGGAGGCTTCCGCAATGCCCAGTGCCTTCATGACCGGGCGCTTGACCATGGCGCGGATTTCGGCCACGCGCTCGGGCGTCTCGCTCCCATGCAACTGGATCAGGTCAGGGTTGATCGCCTCGACGGCCTGCGCGATGTCCTCGTCGCCCGGATTGAGCAGCAGAACCACGCGTTGGGTGCGCCCCCTGGCCTGCAGGGAGAGTCGATGGGCGAGATCGAGACTGACGTGACGGGGGCTCCTGGGAATACGTGTGAAGCCGACCATGTCCGCGCCTGCATCCAAGGCGACCTCAAGGGTCTCGGGCGTCGAGAGCCCGCAGATTTTGATCAGGTTATCCATAAGGGCTACTTTACTACGCTTTTGCAAGCGAGCGCCACACCAGCATCGCCGCAGCCAAATCCTCCAATGCCGCACCGACCGACTTGAAGACCGTGATGGAGGCCGCATCGCGGCCGGGCGCGCTCCGGCACAGATCCGCGAGCGTGCCTCGGATATGGCTCTCGGCCATCGCGCCGCTCTGGAGCGACACGGCCACGTCCCCACCCTCCGTCCTGGCGGCGGGCGTGTCGATATAGACCCGGGCCCGCAGCAAAGCTTCGTCGTCCGCCTCGCGCATCCGGAGATTGAAGGCCCCGACGAGGTCGAGATGCGCACCCGGCTTCAGCCATGCACCCTTGACGATGGGCGCCGTCGAAAGGGTCGCGCAGGAGACGAGATCGGCCTCGCGCACCGCCGCCTCGAGGTCCGTCACGGCGGTGACCGGCAGGCCCTCCCGGCGCAGCTCGGCCGCGAGCGCCTCGGCCCTGGCGCCGTTGTGGTTCCAGAGCGCCCCCTCGCGGATCGGCCGCTGGCTCATATGGGCGCGGATGAGGAAGGGCGCGAGGGATCCGGCGCCGACCATCACCATGCGGCTCGCATCCTCGCGCGCCAGATACCGGGCCGCCAGGGCGGATGCGGCGGCCGTGCGCCAGACCGTCCGGCGCGTACCGTCGAGGACCGCCACGGGCTGGCCCGGGGCGCCGTCCATCAGCAGGTAGGAGCCCATCACGCTGGGCAGGCCCCTGGCGCCGTTCTCCGGGAAGACGGACACGACCTTGACGCCCACGAAGCCGTCCCGCGCGGCGGGACCGGTCCAGGACGGCATGAGCAGGAGCGTGCCATGGGCGCCGGCGCGCTCGATCTCATGGTGATGGCGCACCGGCGTAACCATGTCGCCGCGAAAGGCCTCGCCCAGGGCATCGATCAGGGCCGGAAAGGTGAGGACCCGGTCGATCTCGGCAGATGTCACCACACGCATGGGAGAATCTTTAGAACCTGGGGCTGGGAGAAGCGGACACCGTGGCCGGCAGGGTGGTGGACGCCGGAGTCTGCGACTTGAGGCGCTCGGTCTCGTAGCGCAGCTGGCGCGTCTCGCGCCGCAGCTGTCGGCGCGACTTGCGGTTCTTGCCCTGCGCGAGCCAGGTCGCCGTGCCGCCGATGACCACGCCGAGCATGACGGCCGCGAAGATCACGGCGAAGAGCGGCAGCCGGGTGGCGAATTCCGGCGCGTCCTGGGAGAACGGATCGAGCGACAGGGTCACCGGGGCGCGGTTTGCCACCGCGAGCAGAACCACCAGGATGGCGACCGGCAGAAGAATGAGCGCCTTCAGAAAGCGAATCACGAACACCTCTCAAGCAATCACTGAGCGGCCGCGGCCTTGAGCACCTTGGGAGCCGGAGCATTGAGCCGCTGACGCATTTCCTTGCCCGTCTTGAAGACGGGAACGACCTTTTCGGAGATGGAAACGGCTTCGCCCGTGCGCGGGTTGCGACCCGTGCGGGCGTCCCGCTTCTTCACCGAGAAGGCGCCGAAGCCGCGCAGCTCGACCCGGTCGCCCCTGGCGAGGGCATCGGCAATGGTATCGAGAATCGCGTTCACGATCTTCTCCACATCGCGCTGGTAGAGATGCGGGTTCTGCTCGGCGATCTTGAGCACCAGTTCGGATTTGATCATGGAATAGCTATATCTTTGACGTTGCTTTATTTTTCCGAAGGTTGCCAGACCGCCAGGAGGCCGTCAAGTTGCGCGATCTCCGCATGGGACGAGGCGCGGCGCAAGCCGTCCGCCACCCGGTCGAAGCCGAGGAGATCGGCCGCCGTGGCACCCATGGCGAAGAGGGAGAGGTCACGGTCGCTCTTCGGCTTCCAGTCGCGAATCGGCAGGTCCTTGGCCACGCCCTTGTTCTGCTCCAGCCAGGCGACCGCATCGCGCTCCGCGCCGATCCTGTCGACGAGCTTCATGGGCACGCCCTGGCGGCCGCTGAACACCTGACCGGTGGACGCGGCGGCCAGCTCGCTCTCGCTGAGGCGGCGGCGCTCGCGCACCAGGGTCTTGAACCAGTCATAGGTGTCGTTGACCACCGACTGCATGGCCGCGCGGGCCTCCGGCGACGTGGGCTTGAAGGGGCTGGGCTCCGCCTTGAGCGGCGTGGACTTCACCTCCTCCAGCTTCACGCCGACCTGGCGCATGAGGCCCGACAGGTCGGGATACTGGAAGAGCACGCCGATGGAGCCCACGATGGAGGTCTCGCGGGCGACGATGTAATCGGTCGCGATGGCCGTGATGTAGCCGCCCGACGCGGCCGTGCCGTCGACGAAGGTGACGACGGGCTTCTTGTCGGCGAGCCGGCGGATGTTCCGGTAGAGCTCCTCGGAGCCGGTCGTCGTGCCGCCGGGGCTGTTGATGGAGATCACCACGCCGGAGACCGCGCTCGAATCGCCCACCCGCTGCATCAGGTCGGCGAGGCGCTGGTTGCCGGTGATCACGCCGTCGACGGAGATGCGGGCGATCTGGTTCTGAATGGCCCCGTATCCCGCCCGGTCGGCGGCCGCATAGCCCAGCGCGGCCACGGCCGCGATGAGGCCCAGGAATCCCGCGACGCGCCAGAAGGAGAGCTTGCGGCGCAGACGGCGGCGGTCGGCGATGGCTTCGGCATCGATGGACATCGATTGGTCTCTTGCTGGTTCCAAGTCGGATGAGGACGGCCGCACCCTAGAGAGGTTTGAATGCTTTTTCTAGATGCGGCCCCGATCAGCCGATCCCGTGGGGCTTCGCGACGTCAGCGCGTGAGCCTGACGCCCCCCTCATCTAGTGCATGCTTCATCCGATGGAAGCGAGCGCCGGCGTTTGAGGCTCACGACTCATTGCCGGTAGGCTTCCTCGCTCATTCCTACAGGCCTGCGATGTTGATGTACTTGATTTCGAGGAAGCCCTCGATGCCGTATTTGGAGCCCTCGCGGCCGAGCCCCGACTGCTTCACGCCGCCGAACGGCGCCATCTCGTTGGCGAGCGCCGGCGTGTTCACCCCCACCATGCCGCTCTCCAGCGCCTCCGCCACCCGCCAGACCCGGGCCATGTCCCGGGCGTAGAAATACGACGCCAGCCCGAACTCCGAGTCGTTCGCCATCGCGATCACCTCCGCCTCGTCCGTGAACGTGATGATCGGCGCCAGCGGCGCAAACGTCGCCTCCTTCGTCACCTTCATGCCCTGCGTCACGCCGGTCATCACCGTCGGCTCGAAGAACGTGCCGCCGAGATCCGAGCGCCTACCGCCCACCAAGAGCTGGCCGCCCTTATCCAGCACGTCCCGGACATGCTCCTCCATCTTGGCCACGGCGCGCTCGTCGATCAGCGGCCCCATGGTCACGCCGGCTTCCGTGCCCCGGCCGAGCTTGAGCCCCTTCGCCCTGGCGGCGAGCTTCTCGGCAAAGGCCTCGGCCACGCCCGCCTGCACGTAGATCCGATTGGCGCACACGCAGGTCTGGCCGGCATTGCGGAACTTCGAGGCCATCGCGCCCTCGACCGCCGCATCGAGATCGGCATCGTCGAACACGATGAACGGCGCATTGCCGCCGAGCTCCAGCGACAGCCGCTTGATGCCGTCGGCGGCCTCCTTCATCAGCCAGCGGCCGACGCCGGTCGAGCCGGTGAAGGTGATCTTGGCCACCTTCGGGTTGCGGCAGAACTCCTCGCCGATGGGCCGGGCCTCGCCGGTGACGACCGAGAACGCGCCCTTGGGGACGCCGGCCCGCTCGGCCAGGACGGCGAGCGCCAGGGCCGAGAGCGGGGTCTGGGCGGCGGGCTTGAGCACCATGGTGCAGCCGGCGGCGAGCGCCGGGCCGACTTTCCGGGTGATCATGCCGTTGGGGAAGTTCCAGGGCGTGATCGCCGCGCACACGCCCACCGGCTGCTTGAGCACCACGATGCGCTGGGACGGCGAGGCGCCGGGGATGACGTCGCCGTCGATGCGCTTGGCCTCTTCGGCGAACCACTCGATATAGGCGGCGTTCGAGATCACCTCGGCCTTGGCTTCGGCCAGCGGCTTGCCCTGCTCGGTGGTGAGGATGAGGGCGAGGTCGTCGGCGTTGGCGACGATCAGGTCGTACCAGCGGCGCAGGATGGCGCTGCGCTCCTTGGCGGTGCGCCGGGCCCAGTCCTTCTGGACCGCGTGCGCCTTATCGATGGCGCGCCGGGCCATCTCGGGGCCGAGATCGGGCACGTCGCAGATGAGGGCGCCGTCGAACGGGTCGGTGACCGGAATGGTCCGGCCGTCCGGCGCATCGATCCACGCCCCCGCCACATAGGCCTGTCCCACCAAGAGCGACGGGTCCTTCAGGTCCGGGATGGTGCGGGCGGCAGGTTGGGCATACGCAGTCATACCAAGGCTCCGATCCGATTTAGGCCGCGAGGGCCTGCCCGAGGATTTCCAATCCCTCGTCGACGATCCCGTCTTCTGCCGTCAGAGGCACCAGGATACGGACCGTGTTGGCATTCGTTCCGCAGGAGAGAAGGATCAAGCCGCTTTCATAGGCCCGCTGGATGACACGCTTGGTGGCATTGGCGTCGGGATCGCGGTTGCCGCGGTCTTTTACAATGTCGAAGGCGACCATGGCCCCAGGTCCCCGGATGTCCGCTATCGGCAGAAGATCATTGCGGCTCCGTGCCCGCTCCAGCCAAGACCGCAGCCGCTGCCCGATGGCTTCTGCGCGCTCCAGCAGCTTTTCCTCCTCAAAGACATCGAGGACGGCCAGGGCGGCGGCACAGGCGAGTGGATTGCCGGCATAAGTGCCGCCGAGGCCGCCTGGCTCCGCCGCATCCATGATGGGAGCCTTGCCGATCACACCTGAGAGCGGAAAACCGCCGGCCAGGCTCTTCGCCACGCATATGAGATCCGGAGACACGTCGTAGTGCTCCATCGCGAACATCCTCCCGGTGCGACCGAAGCCCGTCTGAACCTCATCCGCGATGAGGACGATGCCATGCTGGTCGCACACGGCACGCAGTGAGCGCATGAGATCCGCAGGAACCTGATGGAACCCTCCCTCGCCTTGCACAGGCTCGACGATGACGGCTGCGATCCGAGAGGGGTCGACATCCGCCTTAAAGATGAAATCCAGATACTTCAGAGCATCGTCGGTGCTAACACCGTTCTGCGCGGTCGGAAACGGAACATGCCAGACTTCCGGCAGTGCCGGCCCAAGTCCCTTCTTGTAGGGAACCACCTTCCCGGTCAGGGCCGAGGCCATAACGGTGCGGCCGTGGAATCCGCCGGTGAAGGCGATCACCCCCGATCGTCCGGTCGCGGCTCGGGCGATCTTCACCGCGTTCTCCGTGGCTTCGGCTCCCGTGGTGAAGAAGACCGACTTGAGAGGGCCGGCGATCGGAGCAAGGGCATTCAAGCGCTCGGCCAGGGCAATGTAGGGTTCGTACATCAACACCTGGAAACAGGTATGCGTGAACAGCTCCATCTGCTCCTTGACCGCGGCCACGACCTTCGGATGGCGGTGGCCGGTGTTCAGCACGGCAATGCCGCCTGCAAAATCGACATAGCGGCGCCCTTCGACATCCCAGATCTCCGCATTCAGCGCCCGCGCGGCGGAAACCGGCGTCGTATGCCCGATGCCGCGGGCGACCGAGACATTGCGGCGGGTGAGAAGTTCGGCATTTGTCGTCATGGAAGCCTCGTTTGCGTGCAGGACACGAGGTAACGATCTCGAGCCTTGTTCAACAATCAGCTTCTTTGGTCATGATTGCTGCACCGGATGCAGCAATCATGGTTCTGCCCGGCTGCAAGACCTGCACGAGCCAGTCGAAGAGCATCTGAATAGGCCGACTGCTCCACCTGTTGCGCGGAGCGACCAGGTAATAGGATCCGAGATAGACTTCGGACGGCAGGACCTCGACCAGACGCCCGAGCCTCACGTCGTCCTCGACGAGGAGGGCGTTGGCGATAGCGATTCCTTGACCGATCTTCGCCGCCTCGATTGCCAAATGAGCATGCCAGAGGCGCGGTCCCTGAAGAATGGGAATATGCGTGACGCCCGCATGCCTGAGCCAGAACTCCCACTGGTCCGTCGAATCCTCGTGGATCAGCGGAAGCCTCAGCAGATCGAGCGGCGACGTGATGTCGGGGAAGCGGGCCAGCAGAGCCGGGCTCGCGACGGGGAAGACCCGAGGATGCGACAGCCGTTCCGCTCGAAGATCGCCCTGACGAGGCGGATTGTCCAGGTAGACGATTTCCGCATCCGCATCGCCTCTCGAAAAGTCGGGGCGGGACAAGGGGGGCTGCAGGGGGATGTCTCCTCCCCCCAATTGCGCCTCGAGCTCCGGCAATCGCGCCAGGAGTTTGACCGTCGCGAGGCCCGGAATGCACCATATCGTCAAACTTTTCCGGCCTGTCGTCTTGGTTCCCTGCGTGGCCTGGCGCAGCAGATCGAAGGCTTGCCTGACCTGCCCGTGGTACTGCGCGCCCGCCTGGGTCAGGATCACCCCCCTGCCCTTGTGCTCCATCAACGTCACGCCAAGATCGGCCTGCAGGTTCTGAATGTGCCGCGAGACAACGGTGGGGCTGATGGCGAGCTCTTCTCCAGCAGCACGGATGCTTCCTGTCCTGCCGACAGCTTCGAACGCCCGCAGAGCCGCTAAAGAAGGAAGACGCATAAGTCCTTTTCCTAAAGCATCGACCTTATCAAGCAGGCTCATCCTTCACAACAATTCGCAGGAAGCTGGCGATACTGCCGGCGATGGAGAACCCGAGAGCCACGAGGAGAATCCGGGGACCGGCCGTTTCCAGAGGTTGCTTCAGCATATTGGCGACGAGCGCGGCGCCCAGGGTTTGCCCGAGGAGGCGAGCCGCCGATTGGAGCGCACTTGCAGCCCCGGTGCGGTGAAGCGGGCTGCCCACGATGATCGCCTTGCTGTTGGGCGCCTGAAACAGTCCGAAGCCGAGCCCGCACAATCCCATGCGCCAGAAGACGTCGGCGACGGATGGCCGATCCGGCACAAGGATGAGCAGGATGAGGCCCAGGCATAGAAGCGCCAACCCGAGAGTGCCGAGGATCCCCGCCGAGGACCGGTCGGACAGGCGGCCTGCCACGGGGGAGACGAGGGCGAGCGCCAACGGCCACGCGGACATCAGCAGACCGGTCTCCAGGACCGAGAAGCCGATGATGGAATGAAAGAGAAACGGCAGGCCGACATAACTGAGGCTCTGCACGACGTAACTGAGCGTCGCGGTAAGCGCCGAAAGGCCAACGCTCGGGATGCGGAGGATATCGAGCGGAATGGCGGGGGTCGATTTCCGGCGCTGATCGAGATACAGCCAGAAGAGAAGCGCGACGATCACGAAAGCCTGAACCGACGCCGGGAAACGGTTTTCGCTGTCGTAACCCAGTCCATCGGCCGCGATGACGAGGATCCCAATCGTGACCGCGCTCAGGATCGAGCCCGACAGGTCGAAGCCCTGATTGTGAAGAGGCGTTTTCGGCAGAGCGAGAACTCCGATCGCCGAAGCTGCAAGACCCAAGGGCACATTGATCCCGAACAGCCACGGCCATGGCGCGACGGCGAGAATTGCCGCCGCGATGGAAGGGCCCGCGCTGGCGGAGAGGGCGACGATGAGCGTGTTGTAGCCGATCCCACGCCCGAGCGCGTGCTTCGGGTAGATGTAGCGGACGAGCGCAATGTTCACGCTCATCAGGGCAGAGGCGCCGAGGCCCTGCAGAACGCGCGCTCCGATGAGCGAGGAAACGGACGACGCCAGCGCACAAGCCAGGGATGCGGCTGTGAAGAGCAGCATCCCTCCGATGAAGACCCTGCTATAGCCGATCCGATCCCCAAGAGCCGAGAACGGAAACAGGGAAATGGTAATGACGAGCTGATAGGAGCTGACGACCCAAACGACCAGGGATGGGTTCGCGCCGAGATCCCGTGCCATCAGCGGGAGGGCCAGATTGATCAGCGCTCCATCGAGCACGGCCATGACGATGGCGATTGTCACCGCCGTCATGGCCCATCGACGTTGCGGCGGCGGCAACCCGTCCATGGCGCGCACTCGCTCTAATGCCGGCGCTCTCGATCCGAGCGATCACCCATGATAGGGGGCCGGATCGACCGCGTGCCTGGCCAGGGGGTGAACGACGATATCGTGCATCCATGGATTGGCAGGCAGCCCGGTGATGATATCGTGCAGTTCGGTTGCATCCTTCGCGCGCCAGATCCCCCAATTCTCGAAGCGGCATGGAACGCGCCACATCCGAACCAGATGCCCCTGCTTGATCAGATCGGCAGCGTGGGCACGCTCTTCCCTGATGACCCTTTCCTTCAGGTTCGGATCCATGTTCTCCGACCAGCGAAGCTTGATGTTG
Source organism: Microvirga mediterraneensis (assembly GCF_013520865.1). Lineage (NCBI taxonomy): Bacteria > Pseudomonadati > Pseudomonadota > Alphaproteobacteria > Hyphomicrobiales > Methylobacteriaceae > Microvirga > Microvirga mediterraneensis. Next base: position 967,920 of record NZ_JACDXJ010000001.1, on the reverse strand, counting down.
ACGAGGAATTCCATGGTTGTCTCCTTATGCACTCGCACGCAGCTGCGCGCGATCCTCGAGTACGGCATTGCTGGCATTGAAGCCGGGAATGCCCGTGACGTATCCGCCTGGCCACGTGCCTGCTCCTGACAGGTAAAGGCCCTTCAGCGGGGTTCGGTAGTTGTGAACGGAATGGTGAGGCCTTGCGCCGAACAGAGCGCCGGGGAGCATATCGCCGTGCGTGATATGCGATTGCACGAGGCCGAGCTCGCCTTCCATTTCGACGGGATCGATGAAGCGATGATCCACGATGCGGTTGCGAAGATCCGGCATGAGGTCCGACAGAACGTCGATGCAGCGATTGCCGAACACGTCCTTTTCCGTCTCCCAGGTCCCGTCACGCAGCTCATAGGGCGCATGCCAGACGTTGACGCTCAGGAGATGCCGCCCCGGTGGGGCGAGGTCAGGCGAGGTCACCGTCGGCATGAGCCCCCACATGATGGGCTCGCGGGCCGAGATGCCGGCCAGCCCCTCGGCAACCGCGCGTTCGATATAGGCAAGAGAAGGCGCGATGCGGAACTGGACCCCGGCAAGCTGCTTGGGATCCATGCCGGAGGGAAGCCCCGCATAATCGGGAACGCCATCCAAGGCGAGGACCAGTTTGAAAGCCGATCCACGCATCGGGACGGCGGAAACCGCCTTGCGAAGGTCTGCTCCCACAGCATCGTCGTCCAGAAGACGGGTGAAGAGGCTGCGCGGATTGATCGCCGAGATAACGACCGGCGCATGATATTCATCGCCGTCCATGGCGGCGACTCCGACCACCTGCCCGTTCCGATGGAGAATGTTCGCGACGGGCGTGTCTGTTTCGATCACAGCCCCGTAGGATCGACAACAGGCCTCGAGAGCGTCGATGATCGCGCCCATGCCTCCGACAGGAAGACCCGTCGATCCTCGCAGGGCAGCCCGGCGAGGATCGTCTGGATCGAGGGCCGGGGAAGATGCCAGCGACAGCGGCCTCAGCATCAATCCGACAGCCGTGCCGGGTGCCGATGGAGGCGTCAGCGTCGCATTCAACGCGACCATCCCCAGAAGAGCCTTCGCCTCCTCGGACCTCAACTCCTCATCCAGCAGCTGGCGGACGCTGCCGAAGAAGACCCTGTTGAACAGGGGCTCCTGCTCCTTCGGCAGCGTCCTGGCCATCGACAGAAGGTCGGGCGAGGGTTGAAAGAGCGTCGTTCGCAGATGGCGGGCCAGCTCCTCAAGGGAATTCAGGAGATTGAAGTAGCGTTCCGCTTCGCCGGGCGCATAGGCATTCAGTTGTGCTGCGATCTTCTCGCGATCCCGCCAACCCAGAAAGCATCTGCTGGGGAAAGGATGAACGACGGTTGGATCGGTTCGGACGAACCGCAGGCCGAACTGCTCCAAATTCAGCTCGTTAATAAAGCGTGGCTCGAAGCTTCCCGGCGAGTTGGTGAAGGCCGTGCGATATCCAGGCATGAACTCGAAGGTTCCGCAGGGGCCTCCGAGGCTGGCCCTGGCCTCGAGGACAGCCACCCTGAGCCCGGCCCGGCCGAGATAAGCGGCCGCGATCAGCCCGTTATGACCACCGCCCACCACGATCGCATCGAAGCGGTGTGTCGGCGTATTCGTCGTGTTTGGCATCTCTCTTGTCCTGGCATGCGTCACCGATCACCCTTCAGGAGGTGCGCGGTGCTTTCATTGTGTGAGGAAGGCTGCCGAGGCGGCCCCGGCATCCGACCTACTTGGGAAGGAAGTCGTTGGAGAAGTACGTGCTGGGATCCTTACGGCTGGTCATGCCGCCATACTGCTCAAGGGTCTTGTTCATTGCGTCCCAGTCCTCGGACGCCATCCATCCGACGGGTTTCCCCTGTGTCGCACCGGTGTGGAGCGAGCTCTCGTAAGCTTCAAGTACGCTCTTGTGGAAGTTCGCAGGCTGCGTATTGCCCGTCACCTTCAGAAAGATCTGGATAGCCTCGTCCTTGTTCGCCAGCGTGTAGTCGAGGCCCTTCCGGGTGGCCTCAAGGAAGCGACGGACGACATCGGGCTTCTCCTTGAGGAAAGAATTATTGGCGATGATTCCAAAGCTGAGATTGGTGACGCCCCAGTCGGCATACCGAAGAATCGAGATCTTCTTGCCCTGCGCGATCAGCTGGGGACCGTAATAATAATCGTCGCCGCTGATGCAATCCAATTGTCCGGACGTGATGGCGGCAAACTTGGCATCACCCGGCATGTTGACGAGCGAGATGTCCTTAACATCGAGACCGTTGGCCCTCAGGAAGGCTGGCAGCACCTGTCCGTCCGAGCCGGTGGGAGTGGAGCCGACGCGTTTGCCCTTCACATCCGTGGGCTTCTTCACGTCCTCGCCCGAGCAGATCAGCGAGATCGGACCCTTCTGCCAAAACCCTGCCACAGCGGTGATCGGAACGCCGGCCGATATGGATTGCGCGGCCGTCGAAAGGCTCGCATGCCCGATCGGCTCCCGGTTCTCGCCGACGACGAGGGTCGTGGTCTTCGATCCCTGCCCCTGCTGGATTTCGATATCGATCCCGGCATCCTTGTAGAAGCCCTTCTCCTTGGCCACGAGCATCGGAGTCTGCCCCGGCCACCAGCTCCAGTCGAGGCGTATGCTCAGCTTGTCGGCGGCCTGTACGGCACCCGTGCCGAGAACCGACGCGACCGTCGCAATCAGGGCCATTCGCGATGTGATCTTCATAGCGCCATCTCCATGGTGGTGTTGTCCGGGGTTTCGCCCTCATCATCGCGGATCACCCCCATCCGCTGGAAATGATGCAGGATCTCATCGACGATTGCGTTGAACTCAGCCGTCCCTCTCATGGACAGCCTTCTGGAGCGTGGGAGGGGAACGTCGAGAACGGCCTCGACGCGGCCCGGGCGCGGGGCCATCACGATGATCCGGTCGGAGAGAAAGACCGCTTCCTGAACGCTGTGAGTGACAAAGATGACCGTCGGGCGCGAGCGAAGCCACAGTTTCTGGAGGTCGACCATCATCTGGTCGCGGGTCAGGGCGTCGAGGGCACCGAAGGGTTCATCCATCAACAGAAGCGAAGGATTGTGAACGAGTGCCCGGCACACGCTGACGCGCTGGCTCATGCCGCCCGACAACTGATAGGGATAGGCGTTCTCGAAGCCTTTTAAACCTGCGGCTGCTAGCAGGTCCTGGGCGCGGGCGGCATACACGTCATGAGGGAGCCTGCGCGCCTCCGCTTGTAACAGGACATTGTCGAGAACGCTCCTCCAGTCGAGAAGAACCGGACTTTGGAAGACGATGCCGATATCGGTTTCGGGCTTCGTCACGGTCCGATCCGCGATGGAGACCCTTCCGTTTGTCGGCGTATCCAAGCCGGCCACGATCCTCAGAAGCGTGCTCTTGCCGCAGCCGCTTGGACCGACGAGCGATACGAACTCTCCTTCCTCAATATGGAGAGAAGTGGAGGAGAGCGCTTCCAGGCCGTTATAGCTCTTGGTTACGTGCTCGATGCGAATTGGCTTACCCATCATTTCCTCCCCAATCCTTAATGCCCTGCATCCTGACGGACGGAGCTATGCCACGGCATGAGGCGCGCCTCCGCCCATTGTACGAGGGCGAAGCTCACGACGCCGATCAGGACGAGGAAAATGAGGGCGGCGAACATCAGGGCAGTCTGCATCTGCCCGCTTGCCAGAAGGATCAGGTAGCCGAGCCCCTTGTCGGCACCGACGAATTCTCCGACGACGGCACCCACGACCGCCAGGGTGATGCAAACCTTCAAGCCGCCGAAGATGCTCGGAAGCGCGAAAGGAAAATAGATTTTCCGGAACATGTCCTGCGCCGAGAGCCCCATGGAGCGCCCTAGATAAACCATGTCTTTGGGAACACTCTTCAGCCCCACTACGGTGCTGATGATGACGGGGAAGAATGCAACAAGGATACCGATCATCACCTTGGTGCTCAGGCCGAAGCCGAGCCAAACCAGGATGAGCGGGGCGAGGGCGACCTTCGGCACGGCTTGGCTGACCACCAGCAGTGGATAGACCGTCTCTTCAAACCAGCGGTATCGGGCGATGAGGAACGCTACCGGCATCGCCACGACGATGCTGAAGACAAAGGCCAGGGTCGTTTCGAACGCCGTGATGCCCGTGTGATAGATCAACGATGGAAATTGGCTGACGATGACATTGGCTACGGCCATCGGAGGAGGCAGCAGGTAGGGTGCCGGCTGGAACAGCATGACCCCCGCCTGCCACGCCCCAAGAAGCACGAAGAGTGATATCACGGGATAGAAAGCCCGCACCCTGCGCCATGTCGGTGCCGATGTTACAGAGATCGGAATGGTGCTGTCGGCCTGTCCCATAAAATCCTCCGTGATCGCGTGTGTGACCCATCTTCGACGGGTCACATCCGATTAACAAGCGGTTAGAGTTTCAAGCGGCGCTTGCAGCGGCCGGCATCTGGATCGGCACGAAGCTGTCCCTGAACAGACGGACCCAGTTGCCTCCGGCGATCTTTGCGATCTCCTCGCCGGAGAAGCCGCGCTTTTCCATTCCTTCCAGGATATTCGGGAAGTCGACCGACGACTTGAACCAGGTCGGCCAAGCGGAGAAGCCCTTGATCGGGATGGCGCTTTCTCGCGACCACCGTCCGGCGCGCCACCACTTGATCTGGGATTCCGGCCATCCGTCGTAATAATCCGTGCCGAACCCGATCGTATCGACGCCGACAAGATCGGCTGTCCAAGATATCATGTCGATAAAGGTATCGAGAGTGCAGTTCGAGCCGTCGCGCATGATCTTGGGATACATGCTCAAGCCAAGGACGCCGCCGGTCTCGGCAAGGCGCTTGATCAGCGGCGTCGATTTATTCCTGCGGTTCAACTCGATATCGGTACCGACGAATTCTGATGGATTGGCATGCGTGATCGCAATGGGGCGTGATGAATACTCGATGGCATCGAAACACGTCCGCTCGGTGCAGTGCGACACATCCACAAGCATACCGAGGCGGTTCATCTCGGCAATGACATTACGGCCGAAGAACTTCGACACTCCGTTCTCATCGGGCTCCCAGCACCCGGACGCAACCCTGTTCTGAACGTTGTACGTCAGCTGAGCGATGCGAACGCCGAGCTGGTAGAAGATCTCGATAAGTTCGATATCATCCTCGAAGGGCGAGGTGTCCTGGAAGCCATAGACCACGGCGGTCCGGCCGGAGGCGGCAATCCGCTCGATCTCCTCGGCGGTCGTCGCCAGCGCGATCAGGTCGCTGTTCTGCTCGAGAAGCCGGTTCCATTCGCCGATTGCCGTCAGGGTCTCGCGGGCATTCTCCCAGATGGCGAGCGTGACATGGACACACCCGATGCCACCCTCGCTCCATTCCTTGAACCGGGCGCGCTCGGGCTTGTTGTACTGCAGCGCGTCGACGACGATCGGCTTGCGTGCCAGTGCATAAGACATTCTTGTTCCTTTCTTTGATCCTGGAAACTCAATGAGCGAACGGGTCGGCAGCAGGGCCGTAATCCGTGACGACGGCCTTGATCTGGGAGAATTCGTCCAGGGCCTCGAGGCCGTTCTCGCGACCGATGCCGGATTGCTTGAATCCACCGAACGGCACGCGCAGGTTGATGGCGCGATACGTATTGACCCACACCGTGCCGGCCTGGAGGCGCCTGGAGACTCGGCGCGCGCGACGAAGGTCTTTCGTCCAGAAACCCGCAGCCAGGCCGTATTCGACCCCGTTCGCGATGGCGATGGCTTCGTCTTCGGTCTGGAAGCTCTGCACGGTCACGACGGGGCCGAAAATCTCCTCGCGGCAGACGCGCATATCACTTGTCACATCCACGATGATCGTCGGTTCGATCCAGAAGCCTTCCGCCAGCTCAGGGTCCATCGAAGGGCCTGCGCCCCCGAGGACGACGCGTCCGCCGGCGGCAACGGCCTCTGCGATATAGGCATTGATCCGGTCATACTGGCGCCGCGAGGCGACAGGGCCGATATGGCTTCTCGCGGAAGCAGGATGTCCGATTCTGATGCGCCGCGCCGAGGCGATGTAGCGCTCGACGAAAGCATCGTACAGCGAGGCGTGCACGAGAACGCGGGAGCCGGCCACGCAGGTCTGTCCCGTCGCCGAGAAGGCCCCTTGCGTGGCAGCAATCACGGCGGAACCGAGGTCGGCGTCCTCAAAGACGATATGCGCCGACTTTCCGCCGGCCTCGCAGACGAACCGCTTCATTCCGCCGGCGACCTTCGCGCCGAGGATGCGAGCCGTCGCGGTGCTGCCCGTGAAGCTCACCATGGCGACCTTGGGATGCGTCGCAAGCGTCTCGCTGACGACCGCGTCGCCGATGACGACATTGACGATACCCTTCGGGAATCCCGCTTGAAGCGCGAGCTCCGCAAGCATGATGCTGGATCCCGGCGCCTCGGCCGGTGGCTTGAGGATGACCGCGTTTCCCATGGCCAGAGCTGGCGCGAGCTTCCAGGAACCGAGTGAGAGCGCCCCGTTGAACGGAGTGATGGCGACCACGACGCCGAGAGGCTCGCGGATGACCTGCGCCTCCATGGTGCGGGACACCGTTCGTAGGATGTCGTCGTGGGTTTCCAGCGCGCTGGCGTAGAAATGATACCATTGGGACGTGGCGCGCATTTCCGCGGCGGTGGCCGCATGGCTTTTCCCATTGGCCAGACTTTCGAGCGGCCCGAGGGCCTCCGCGTGGCTGGCGATCAAGTCGCCGAGTTTGCGCAGAAGAGCCGCTCTCTCCGCGGGCGCCAGTTCGGCCCATGCAGCGCTCGCATAGGCATCGGATGCGCTCCCGACAGCAAGCTCGACGGCACTCTCATCGACATGGGAATATGCCCAGATCTTGCCTGTCGCGGGATCGACAAGCGGGATTGACTGGCCTTGGGCAGGCAGACTCCGGCCGTCGACGAAGGATGTGAACGCCGTGTTGCATTGAGATTCGAAAGGACTCAAGACAAAGCTCCTTTTGCCGCACGCGAGAGCGCCTCACGCACGTGCGGTTCTTGCATGTGATGGCATGCGGCAAGATGGTCAGGGTGGCGATCGGCCACGGAGCGAAGCTGCGGTCGGCTGCTCCGGCAGATCCCAGTGGCGAACAGGCAGGATTTCTGAAAGCGGCATCCTGGCAGGGGCGCGGAGGGATCCGGCGGTTCCGAGCGCACATCGATCCGGGGGCGCTTGCGCTCGATTGCCGGGTTGGGAACCGGCACCGCCGATAGGAGGGCCGACGTATAGGGATGGAGGGGCGTGGAGAAGATGCTCTTTCGGGGTCCCTTCTCCATGATCTGCCCGCCATACAGGACGACGATGCTGTGGGAGACATGCCGCACGATGCTCAGATCGTGGGTGATGAAGAGATAGGTCAGGCCCCGTTCCTGCTGCAGATCCTGAAGGAGATTGACGATCTGGCCCTGAATGCTCACGTCAAGTGCGGAGACGACCTCGTCGAGCACGATGAATTTCGGCTCGATGGCTAGCGCCCGCGCGATGGCGACCCGCTGACGCTGCCCGCCCGAAAGCGCGTGCGGATAACGTTCGGCCAAATCGCGTCGAAGTCCCACATCGTCGAGGAGCCGCCCCACCCTCTGGTCGGCATCCCGCCCCTTGGCGAGACCGTGAACCTCGAGCACCTCCCTGAGGGTCTCGCCGACGGACATGCGCGGATTGAGGCTCGCATAAGGGTCCTGAAACACGATTTGGGACATGCGAGGCAGAGCGCCTGGCGACTGCCTCAGCGTTCTGAGATCGCGGCCGAAACACTCGACGGTTCCATCGACGAGCGGCGCAAGCCCGATCAGCGCACGGCCTGTCGTGCTCTTGCCGCTCCCGCTCTCGCCCACGAGACCCACGGTCTCGCCTTGCGGGATGTCGAACGAAACGGAATCGACGGCGTGGACCTCGCCCGCAACGCGTCGAAGAATGCCCTTGCGGATCGGAAAGCGAACGGAAACGTTCTTCAGCTGAATCGCTGGAGCGCTCATCGTGCTCCTCCACTGGCAATCGTGAGAGCGGGCCCGGCAAACGGATCGACATGACACCGCACTGGGTGGAGCACTCCCTCCATGCCGTCCGCGAGAGCTGGCAGATCGGTCCGGCACAGGTCGCGAACATAGTCGCAGCGTGGATTGAACGGACATCCTTGGACGGGGCTTCGCGGATCGGGCGGGAGACCTGGGATCGGGCCCAATCGTTCCGAGACTTCATCCTCAAGCTGCGAGATCGTGTCGAGAAGTGCCTTCGTGTAGGGGTGTCGAGGGCTTGCGAAGAGCGTTTCCGTCGAGGCGGTCTCGACGACGCGGCCGGCATAGAGCACGGCGACGCGATCCGCGACCCCGGCGACCACCCCAAGATCGTGAGTAATCAGGACGAGCGCCATTCCCAGCTCCTTGCGCAGCGAGTCGATCAGGCGCAGGATCTGGGACTGGGTGGTTACGTCGAGGGCCGTTGTCGGCTCGTCGGCAATGAGGACCTTGGGATTGACGCTGATCGCCATTGCAATGAGCGCACGCTGCCGCATGCCGCCTGAGAGCTCATGAGGATAGCTCGCAAGCCGGGTGGCTGCGCCAGGGATACCGACAAGATCCAGGAGCTCGATACAGCGGCTCCGGGCTGCAGTCCGGGACATTCCGCCATAATGAATCATCGGTTCCGCCATTTGCGTGCCGATGGTCATCGCGGGGTTCAGGGACGTGAGGGCATCCTGGGAGATCAGGGCAATGCCGCCTCCGCGAACCGCCCGCATCTCACGAGGGGAAAGGTCGACCAGGTTACGCCCTTCCAGCAGGACCTGGCCGGAGGTGATGCGTCCGCCGCGGGGCAGGAGACCGAGAGCCGCAAGCATCGTCTGGCTTTTGCCGCATCCCGACTCGCCGACGACTCCCAGAGCCTCGCCGCGCCCGACGGACAGGGATACGTCATGGACGACCTGGATCGATGCCGCATCGCGACCATAGGCGATGCCCAGGTTCTTGACCTCGAAAACCGGGTCGTCGGGACGCATCGTCTGCGGCAGGTGTGATTTGGCGAACATCGTCATGCCAGCTTTACCTTCGGGTTGAAGTAGGCGTAGAGGATGTCGACCGCGAAATTGATCAGGACGAAGGCGACGGCGAGAACGAGGATGCCTCCTTGAATCAGGGGAATGTCGCGCGTCGATATGGCCTGGTACATGGCAAGGCCGATCCCAGGCCAGGAGAAGACCGTCTCCGTCAGAACTGCGCCGCTCAGGAGAAAGCCCATCTGCATGCCGATGACCGTGATCACGGAAGGCATGGCGTTCGGAAGCGCATGGCGCAGTACGATCCGGGCCTCACTAACGCCTCTGCTCCGAGCCGTGCGGATGTAGTCGCTGTTGATCACGTCGAGAATGGCCGACCGTGTCATGCGGGCGATGACGGCGAGCGACCATGCGGCCAGCGTGATGGTTGGCAGCACCATGTGAGCGATCAGGCTTCCCAGGCCGCTGCTGCCGGTCGCGTCCTGCATTCCACCGACGGGAAGAAGACGCAGATGGAGGCCGAAGGTCAGGATGAGGACGAGGCCGAGCCAGAAGGAGGGCATGCTGTTGAAGAACAGTACGACGACGGACAATCCCTGGTCCCTGAGGGATCCCGGCTTCAGTGCGGCCCAGGTGCCGGCAGCGACACCAGCCACAGATGCGAGAAGGATGGCCGCGACCGCCAGCAGAGAAGTGTTGAACAGCCGTTCGACGATGACCTGCGTGACGGGCTGCGCGAAAGTGAAGGACTGCCCCAGATCGCCCTGGAGGAGGTTCTTCAGATAGATCGCGTACTGAACATAGATCGGCTCATTCAGCCCCAGGGCGAGGCGCAGCTGCTGCCTTGCCTCCTCCGATGCCATGCTTCCGAGCAGGACATCGGCCGGATCGCCGGGAATGATCTGCGCCAGCAGGAAGGTCGCCAGGGTTACCCCGATGATCACAGGGATGATCTGAAGCGCGCGATTGAGGATGAACGAGACCATTGGTCAGCTCCGATCCTTGTTGAATCGGGGATCGAGCATGTCCCGCGCCGCGTCGCCGATCAGGTTGAAGCCAACGGCGAGGAAGACGATCGCCAGACCGGGGATTGTCGCCACATGCGCGGCCGTCGCGATCGCGGTTCTTCCGCTGGAGAGCATCTGTCCCCATTCCGGCGTCGGCGGCTGCGGGCCGAGACCGAGAAAGCTCAAGCTGGCGGAGAGGATCACGTTGCGCCCGGTTTGCAGCGTTCCATACACGACGGCCGGCCCGAGGACGTTGGGCAGGATGTGGCGCAGGGCGATGCGCGTATGACTGTAGCCGAGTGTGCGGGCCGCTTCGACGTAGAGCTCCTCCTTGAGCCCCAGCACCACGCCACGGACAATGCGCCCAAAGGCGGGAATCGTGACAACGACCATTGCAATGATCATCGAGCCGAGGCCAGGGCCGAGAGCAGCGCTGATCCCCAGTGCGAGAAGAATGCCGGGAAAGGCAAACATCACGTCGAAGACGCGCATGACCACGCTATCCCAGGCTCCGCCGATATAACCGGCGGAAAGCCCGATCGCGCCGCCGATCAGAAGAGCGATCACGGTTGGAAGGATAGCGACAAGCAGCGCGAAGCGCGCGCCGTAGATCAGGCGGCTGAGAATATCCCGACCAAGCTCGTCCGTCCCCAGGATATGCCACCCGGAGAAGGGACGCTGGTATCGCGCCAACGGATCCACATGGAGGGGATCGAATGGCGCGATCCAATTGGCAAAGAGGGCGAGAACGATGATGATGGCAATGATGGCGAGACCGACAGTCAGGGCGGCATTCGACAACACGCGCTTCAAGAGCGCGCTGGCGGCGCGGTTCGGGACTGGAGTTGCTTGCGTGATCGCGGTCATCGCTCGTTCCCTCAGATGAGCCGAAGTCAGGCTACGGTCCAAAGCTTCCCGAGATTGGGAATTTGGTCGGGCAGCCCGCAGGCCCGCAAGGCGCGCCAGAGCGTCGCCTGGTTGCTCGACACCACCGGGGTGCGCGTATCCATCTCCAGGTAAGGCAGCGTCGCGAAGGTGCGATAGGTGCCGCAGGAGATGAGAATCGCGTCGGCTTGGCCTGCCTCCTTGAGCGCCTGCTTGCCGAGCCTGTAGGCACTGTCGGCATCGTGAACGCTGGCTTCGAACGGATCCGTGATCTGGAGTCCGATCATCGATTTCACGGAGAAACCATAGGCCTCCATGTAGTTCGCCATCTTCCGGTTGACCTCATCGGAATAGATGGTCGCGACGGCCACGGTCTTGGCGCCGAGCGCCTTCAGGGCGTCCATCTGGGCGCCCATCATGGTGATGGCGGGGATGCCGGTGGTATCCCGGATTTGAGCGCATACCTCTTCGTCGTGGCCGGGTCCGCGCAGGAAGGTTCCCGGCGCGCCGCATTGAACGATCAGATCGACCTTGGCGGTCGCGAGCTGGCGTGCGGCTTCGAGCACCTGGCTCATCATGACCTTCAGGCCTTCGTCGTCCACGCGCGGCACGATCGTCCGCGCATCGGCGAACGCGACTCCCACAGGCGCAACGCTACGCCACTCCTCGGCACCTTCGATTGCGGTGGCAGGCCTCATCTGGCCGATCCGTGCGCGCCAACCCAGCATCATGTGACAGTCTCCTCTCTTGAATTACGGAAAGAACGTTGGACAGTCGGGATGTCAGCGCACCCCGATCCTCGAGTAATCGAAGAAGACGGAGCGGGCCGGAACGACACCCGTGACACGGGCACGAAGAATGCGCGGAAGCTTGTCCTGATAGAGGAAGATCCAGGGAGCATCCTTCGCAATCAGATCCGCGGCCTGGCGGTAGAGATCGTTCCGCTTGGACTCGTCGGTTTCCGCCCGTGCCGATGCGAAGAGATTGTCGACGTCGGGGTTGCTGTACCACCCGCGATTCACGCCGCTCGGTGGTTGTTGCGAGCCACTGAACATGCGCTCCAGCCAATAGGTGCTATCGGCGCCAGTAGTCCATCCGTTGAAGGAACCCTGCACATCGTCCTTGTAGCCCGGGCCCTCGGTGGTTACGAGGGTTGCGAATTCCAGGAACTGCGGCTGCAGGTCGATGCCGACGGCTTTCAGGTCCTGCTGCAGCAACGCGATGATCTGGGCCGCCTGTCCGAAGCCCGGTCCGCTGTTCGGCGCCAGGAGCTTGAGGACGACCGGAGTCGTGACTCCGGCTGCGCCCAGGAGCTCCTTCGCTTTCGTCGGATCGTAACGGTACGGATTGGCCGCCCGGTCGCGTGGCAACTCGTTGCCGAGGGGTACGGGCCCCATCGCAGGGGTGACCTGGCCATCGAGCAGCGCTGCCAGGCTGTCGCGGTTGACCGCATGATTGAGCGCTTGGCGGAACAGCGGGTTCTTCGTCAGTTCCGACCGGGTGTTGAGGCGCACGAAATATTGGTTGGCGGGCTCGGGATATTGAACCTGCAAGCTCGGATCGACTTTCAGCTGAGCGACCTGCTGCGAACTCGCACTCGGAATGATGTCGATCTGTCCCGTCTGCATCCCGATCGCCATCGCGGTCGGATCGGTGACCGGACGGATGATGATCTGATCGATCCCGGGCTTGTGACCCCAGTAAGAGGCATTGCGCGACAGATTGAGCTGTTGTCCCTGCTGGAAGGCCTGAAGCGTGAACGGACCCGTGCCGACGGGGCGAAGGCCGAGCTGATCGCCCTTGTTCTGCTCGATCGCGCCCGGGCTGACGATGCTGGCGCGGCGATCGCTCAACAGGCGCGGCAGACCGGAGAACGGCTCCTTGAGAACGATCTGAAATGTCGATGCATCGACCGCCGAGGTGCTTTTGATCCATCGCGTCAGGAAGGTCATGTTCCCGCCGGCACGCGTGTCGTATACAGGCGAATCCTTGTCCATCATGCGGCTGAAGTTCAGCTGCACCGCGGCCGCGTCGAGCGGCTTTCCATCATGGAAGGTGACGCCCTGACGAAGCTTCAGGGTGTAGGTGAGGCCGTCCGGGGATACGGACCAGGACTCGGCGAGGGCTCCGACCAGTTCCGGCGCCACTTCCGTCGCCTTACTGAGATCCTCGCGGATGAGCGGATCGAAGATGGCGTCGATCACCCTGAGACCGGGCGTGCCCGTCATCCGGTGGGGATCGAGCGGCGGCACGGCGCCTTCGGATCCGATCACGATCGCCGCTGCGGAGACCGAGGTGGACAACCCTACAGGCGCCAACAGTAACGCAGACGCCAGAACAGCCGCCGTGCGGCGGGCAGTCAGATAATTCAGCATCTCTGTTCCCTCTCCGATCGGAACGTCTGCGGTCGACTTGCTGACCGCCGCGCTCCGTTGGACATGATGAGACTTGACGCTGGCGAATTATTCAAATTGAAATGTTTGGATGATTAATCAGGTCTATTTATAATTCTGGTTCAGCCTTGTTCGCCTGGAGGCACGATGCACAAGTCACCGACTGCGAGCGAAGCGAATGTGCCCTCGCAGATAAGCTACAATGTGACCATCAAGCACTTGCGGGCCTTTCTGAACCTTGCCCAGCACCGCAGCTTCACGCGGGCTGCCATCGCGCTTCATGCATCCCAACCGTCGTTGACGATGACCATCCAGCAACTGGAAGACATCGTGGGATGCAGCCTGTTCGACCGCACGACCCGCAATGTTCTGCTGACGCCAGAAGGAGAGGACTTTCTTCCCGTCGCGGAGCGCCTCATCGCTGACTTCGATCTTGCCCTTGAGAACATCCGCGTCGCGGCATCTGCGCGGAAGGGACGTGTTGGGATCGCTGTCGTCCATTCGGTTGCGACACGGATCATCCCGCGCGTTCTCGGCGGACTTCTGTCCGAATATCCCGGCCTTCACGTTCAGCTTCGCGACGGTAACTCGGCAGATGTCCGCCGCCGCGTGAGGCAGAACGAAGTCGACTTCGGATTCGGGAGTATGGACGAGGAAGACACGGATCTCGAATTCAAGCCTCTGTTTCGCGATCAGATGGGGCTTCTCGCGCGTTACGATCATCCGCTCATCAGGTCAAAGAAGGCTCTGAAATGGGCTGACCTGAACGGTTATGATTTCGTGGGCCTCGCATCGGACACGGCAACCGGGCCCATCGTTCGCCAGATCCCTTCGCTTCCTCAGTCCGTGCATGCTCCCCGGTTCGAGGTTTCGACGAATACGACATTGTGGGCGCTGCTTGAGAGCGGGATCGGCGTAACGACCGCTCCCGCGCTATCGATCGACAACAAGCGCAATCAGACTCTTCGGTTCCGGGCTCTCAACGATCCAGTCGCATGGCGTCACGTGTATGTTATTTCGAGGCGAGGGCGCATCCTGACGCCGATGGCGGTCGAAATCATGCAGCGCGTGAGAGCAGAGGTCGCCTCGATCGCCGGCGATCATCAACTCATCGAGATAGACGGTCGTCCATCTCCGTGACGGGAGGAGATCAAGTTCGGGACGATGCCGCTTTGAAGCTCGTCCGGCCTGAGTTCCAGCTGAGCGCCGCATCACGGGGCGTCCGATGCTCCGGATGGCTTATGCACCAACATCCCTGCAGGACATCACTCTGATGACGGCCTCAGGATCCCGATCAATCGTTCCTTCGCGACAGCGATTGGACCAGAGTTGTCGATCCGCGCGTGGAAGCATGCCGCATGCGGGACCTGGAGGGAAACCGACCGCGCGATGCGCGCCCTCGCTTCGTCTGCACTCTCACGCCCACGCGCGATGATACGTTCGATCAGGATTTCCGGATCGGCTGTGATTTCGACGACAGCGACCCGATCGAAAGTTCGCACTGCCTCGGCAAGAGCGGTACGGGATACATTGGCGACGACCGTATTGCCTTGGTTCACATCATTGAGGGCTGATCGCGGCAGCCCATAGGAGAGGCCATGCGCGCGCCAACTCAAGCAGAACAGGCCGGCAGCACGTCCCGCTTCGAACTCCTCAGGCGTCATCGTATCATGGTCTTCCGTAATGCCGTCTGACAAACGAGTAATGACCCGACGCACGAAGATGATACCCGGATGATCGTACACGTCATCCGCAACGGCTCTGAGGAGCGTGTCCTTGCCTGCCCCACTGGGGCCGACGATCGCGACGAACAATCCTTCACGCAACGCGGGCCCCCTCGCGCCAGACCGAGCAAACGCGCGGAGGCCGGCCACTGTCGTCCTGGACCCGTACCAGATCGGCACGCCGCCCGATTTCGATACGTCCGCGATCAGACAGGCCCGCGGCATCGGCCGGATTCGCCGAGATCAGGCGTATGGCGTGGGGCAGGCCGATATCGGCTCGCTCGGCGAGGAGAAAGGCCGCTTGGACGAGGCTGAACGGAACGTAATCCGAGGACAGGATATCGAGCGCGCCGGCATGCAGCAGGTCAATGGCCGAAACATTGCCCGAATGTGAGCCGCCCCGTACCACGTTCGGCGCGCCCATCAGTACGTGCAGACCTGCCTCCCGCGACAGGGTTGCGGCTTCGACCGTGGTCGGGAACTCTGCCAGAGCGACCCCGAGCGCGACGCTCTCTTCCACATGCTCGCGCGTTGCGTCGTCATGGGAGGCAATCGAAATTCCGGCAGCGCGGCAGCGCTCGGAAAGGAGCCGGCGGTTGCGCTCGGAATTCGCGGCCGATTCAGCAATGCGCCGCTCGCTATAGGCGGCGAATTCGGTATCGCTGAGCTTCTTCTTGCCCTGATAATAGATACGATAGGCATCCAGACTGACGAACTGCCTCTGGCCGGGCGCATGGTCCATCAGCGAGGCCAGGCGAACCCGCTCATTCCCTCGCAGCTCGTCGAAGTGGTCCACCACATCCGGCACCGAAACCTCGCAGCGCAAGTGGATGAAGTGCTCTGCACGCAGGCGTCCGTCCGCACTTGCCGCCGCGATGGCACCTGCCATGGACGACATCTCCTGCGAACCGAACTCGGTGTCACCTTCCAAGCCGACCCGCAGCGCGTCGAAGACCGTCGTTATGCCTGATGTTGCAATCTGTCCGTCATGTGCCTGAAGTGCCGCATCCATGTTCCAGCGCACTTTCGGGCGCGGCTGCAAATGAGTCTCGAGGTGATCGGTGTGCAGCTCGACGCAGCCCGGAATCAGCACATTGCCGGCACAGTCCTCGCCGGCCCTGGAGCTGCCGCTCGAGATATCGGCAATATAGCCGTCGCGGATCTTAAGCGTGCCTTCGATGATCTCGTCGGCAAGGACGATGCGTGCATTGGTGAGTACGAGTTCTTGGGTCATGGCTCTAGGGCTCAGGATAGGATGGCGCTTTGAAGCGGATGGCGCGAATGAACATAGAAAGCTGCCCCCGGCTCCGGCTCGACGAAGAGCGCAAGCGCGTCCATGACGACAGGGGTCTCGAGCACGGGACTGAAATGAGAGCGCAGGCGGCTCTCGACGTGAACCGCCTCATCCTCGTCCATAATCGCGTTGGTCAGCGTCATGTGGAATCGGAAGTCGTGCCCCACATACGGATAGCCCCAGCGCGTCAGGTTCATTTGCTGGCGCTCCGACAGGCCTTGTGGATTGCGCCGCGCCACCTCCTGTTCGGACAGCGGAGCACGGAATGATTCGAAGGCCATGCGGATGGCTTCCTCGGCTTCGAGTAATTGCGGAGGCGTGTCCTGAACCGTGAGCGCGAAGAAGCGGCCAAGTCGTGTGATCGCAAGCATTCCGAGCGGGACAGCCGGCATCCTTTGCGACAATTCGGCCAGTTCCCGGTCCAGATCGGTGAGCGTCCTGCCGTCCGCAAGCCGGAATGGGGCCTTCAGCGTCGCGTGAAATCCATAGCGTGCTGGATCGGACACGAGCGCATCCATCACCTGATCCCGATCGCGAGCGACACGATCATCGAAGGCATCGCGTCCGAGCCATTCGGCTGCCCGCATCGTCAGCGGATCGTCCTTGGCCGGAGTGAAGTAGATTGCTGCCCGCATCAGATCACCAGTCTGCGGAGAAGCTGCGAGATCAAATCCATGATCGTGACCGTGACCATGACGATGATCAGGATCGCGGAAGCCTCGGGATAGTAGAAGGCGCGGACCGACTCGAAGAGCACCTGGCCGATGCCGCCGGCACCGATGATGCCGAGAACGGTGGCCGACCGGACGTTCGACTCAAGGCGGTAGAGCGAATACGATATCCAGAGGGGCAGGACCTGCGGGATCACGCCGTAGATCACCTGTTGGACCCGCGAAGCGCCCGTCGTGCGGATGGCCTCCACGGGGCGAGGATCGATCGCCTCGACGGCTTCGGAAAACAGCTTTGCGAGAATGCCCGTCGTGTGAATGAACAAGGCCATGACGCCGGCGAAGGGGCCGAGACCGACTGCCACGACGAACAGGACCGCGAATACGACCTCATGAATGGCCCGGAAGAGATCCATGACCCGCCGGACCGGCTGCAGGACCCACCAGGGAGCCATGTTGCGCGCCGACATGATCCCGAAGGGGATCGAGAAGACCACGGCGAGGAACGTTCCCCATATCGCAATCTGGATCGTGACCATCATCTCCTCGAGATAATGGCGCCAGTCATTGAAGTTGGGCCGCAGGAACCCGGACGCGTATTCGGCCATGTTCCCGGAATCGGTAAAAAGATAGGTCCACCGGCTTATTTCCGCCGGCCCCCAACTCCAGGAGAGCGCAGCCACGAGCAGAGCCAGCAGAAACAGATTGCGCAGACCGCCAGGTTCGCGCCCGGCTTTCGGAGATGGATTGGCGCGATCCCCGAAGGCTTTTCCAAGCTTGAAAGCCGCAGTACTGGAAGTCGATGCTGTCTGGTCCATGCCGGTATCGAGTCTCAACATTCATTGATTGGGGGAAGTGGCCATATTCCAGACCACTTCCTTTGGGTTGGCTCAGCCGGCGGCGGCCAGTTCGGCCTCGTACTTGGCCTTCTGCGCCTTCAACTGGTCGAGCTTCGCCTTCTTTGCATCGGCAGCGAGCGAAGCGTCGGCTTCGATCTGGCCAATCGACTTGGTGAGCTCCATGATGCGGATCGGCAGCAGCTGCCTGTCGGAAGAGGCGCGGAACGGAGCCCACTTCAGGCCGGCCAGCACGTTCTTCTCGGCGGCGACGTCGCCCGTCGACTTGTCGGTGCCGTAGGTGAGGAAGAACTCGCGGATCTTGGCCTTCTGAGCTTCCGGGAGATCCTTACGCCACACGATCGGGTCGGAGGGGATCAGGGGCGAACGCCAGACCTCGCGGATGTTCTCAAATGCCTTGGGCTGGTTCTTCTGAACCAACGCCATGTTTTCGGTGTTGTTGGCGGCTGCGTCGACCTGCTTGTTGGCAACCGCCATCGCGTTGGTCTCGTGGTTGGCATTGGTGACGTTCTTGAAGCAGGCCTTCGGGTCGATGCCCTTGGCGCTGAATACGAAAGTCATCGGGACAAGATAGCCGGAGGTCGAGTTCGGGTCGCCGAGACCGAAGTTGAGGGACTTGTCGCACTTCAGGACATCGTCGATCGACTTGATCGGCGAATCCTTGGGGACGATCACGACCGACCAGTAGCCAGGTTCGCCGCCGACCGGCACGCTCTGCACGAAGACTTCGCCGTTGGCGCGATCCACAGCTTCCATGGCGGATTTGTTGCCGTACCAGGCCAACTGCACCTTGCCGAAGCGCATGCCTTCGATGACGCCGGCATAGTCGGAGGCAAAGAACGGCTTCACTTCGAGGCCGGTCTTCTTCTTCAGGTCGGCGAGCAGAGGCTCCCAGCTGGTCTTCAGGTTCTGCTGGGACTCCGTCGAGATGATGCCGAAGTTGATCACCTCCTGGGCCAGGGCGGCCGTGGACATCGTGCAGGCGAGCGACACCGTCGCTGCCCATCTGAGCATCGCGTTCATTCCAGATTCTCCGCTTATCTTCCTAGGTTCAGGCTAACATGTGCACTGGGTCGTGGCTGTTCGGCCGGACCGGCAGAGCTCGCAGCAGTTCCGCCGGGCTCTCCGGCAGAACCAGTTCTTCCGAAGCGTCGCCGTAGAGCTCCGCGAGGAAACTGTTGGAAAGGGCTGTCGAGGGCCCGTCATAAACGATGCGACCATCGCGCATGGCGATCGTACGCTTGCAGTAGCGTCGCGCGTACTCGACCTGGTGCAGGGACACGAGGACAGTGATGTTGTCCTGCGTATTGATCGCGGCCAGGACGTCCATCACGCGCCGTGCGGAGGACGGGTCGAGCGCGGAAATCGGCTCGTCGGCGATCAGGATTTCCGCTTCCTGCACCAGAGTGCGCGCGATGGCGGCGCGCTGTTGCTGACCGCCCGAAAGCGTCGACGAGCGCTGACTTGCCACGTGGGGGATGCCGACACGGGCCAGGGCGCCTTCCGCCTTCTCCTTCTCGGACCGCTTGAACAGGCCGAGCGTGCCGCGCCAACGGGGGACCCGGCCCAGATTGCCGATGAGCACATTGGTCAGGACCGAGAGACGGCTGACGAGATTGAATTGCTGGAAGATGACCGCCACGCGACCGGCCGGGCGCCCACGCATCAACCGCCCCGCAATCTGCGACACCTCTCCGAGCACAACGACTTTCCCCGTCTCATCATCACCGGCCTCGAGACCCGCGATATGACGGATGAGCGTGCTCTTGCCGGAACCTGATGCGCCGATGAGTGCGACCATCTCGCCACGCCGGATGTCGATGCTGACATTGTCGAGCGCCCGGGTCTTTCCGTAACGCTTCGATAGGTTGGAAACGCTGGTCGCGATCATCTGAATGATTCCTGTTCGTCGGAACCTACCGGCCCAGGATAACCTGATGGCGACGGTTCGATGTCAGTTCGATGAAAGTTTGACGTCAGCGTCTCATAACGCTCGACGAAAGCCTCTGCCGTAAGCCTCCGGAAGTCATCGAGCGCCGAGAAAAGTTTGTCGTGTGGCCATTCCCACCAGGCCAGATGGTCCATGCGCCGTCCGATTTCAGGGTTTAAGCGCTCCCGGATGAGGCGCGCGGGGACGCCGCCGACGATGGTATAGGGCGCGACATCGCGCGAGACGACGGCTCCCGCTCCAACAACGGCACCGTTGCCGATGGTCACGCCGGGCAGGATGGTCGCTCCATGACCGATCCAGACATCATGGCCAATCGTAACCGGTTGGGAGCGGCGCCACCCGAAAAACTCCTCTTCGTCCGCTGCACCGTCGAAATAGTCGCCTGCGCGATAGGTGAAGTGATGCAGCGTGGCGCGCCAGGTGGGATGATTGGTGGCATTGATCCGCACGGCGGCAGCAATGTTGGCGAATTTGCCTATCCTGGCGCACCAGATCGCGCAGTCCTGCATGACGTAGGAGTAATCCCCCAGCACCGTCTCGCTCACGCGCGAGCGCGCTTCGATCTCGACAAAGCGACCGAGCGTGCACTGCTCGACATCGGCCGTCGGGTGGATGAGCGGCACATGTTCGTTGAGCTTGGGCATCATGCAGCCCTCCTGGTCGAGAAGGCCGAGACGTCGATGACCTTCGTCGCAACCGCCTCGCGAACCGGAATGTCGTGGAAGATCCCGAGGATGGCTGTTCCAGCGGCGAGCTTCTCCCGGATCATGCCGACGACCACATCCCGGTTGGCCTCGTCGAGGGACGCTGTCGGCTCGTCGAGCAGAAGGATGGGATGATCGATCATGAAGCCGCGGGCGATGTTCACCCGCTGCTTCTCACCTCCGGAGAACGTTGCCGGAGGGAGATTGAAGAGGGCCGAAGGCAGGTTCAGCCGCTCGAGCATGGCAGCGGCGCGGCTTGCTGCCAGGTTGCGCTCGATTCCACGCGCGAGGAGCGGCTCGGCCACAACGTCCAGAGCCGAAACCCGCGGGATCGCCCGGAGGAACTGGCTGACATAGCCGATATGATCCCGCCGGAGACTGAGGATCAGCCGGGGATCGCCGGATGCGAGATCTGCGACGTGACCGGTGCTGCGGTCCCGCACAAGGATGCGGCCGGCATCGACGGCGTAATTGCCGAAAATCATCCGCAGGATGGACGACTTGCCGATCCCTGACGGTCCGCCCAGCACAAGGCATTCGCCGGACGATACATCAAACGTGACATTGGCCACGACGGGAAGGCGGACGCCGCCACGGAGGTGGATCGTGAACGATTTGGATACGTCCTCGACCGAAAGCAGCGGAGCACCAGCCATGGCAGTGGGATTGTCGGCCACCATTTCAGTTCTCCAGGATTGAGGCGACGAGAAGCTGGGTGTAGGGATGGTTTGGGTCGTCCATCACGCGATCGGTCAGTCCCTGCTCGACGATCCTCCCGCTCTTCATGACGATCATGCGTTGCGACAGGAGGCGGGCGACGGCCAGATCATGGGTCACGATGATCACCGACAGGCCCAGATCCGAGACCAGCATCCGCAGCAGGTCGAGAACCCGCGCTTGGACCGAGACGTCGAGACCCCCGGTCGGCTCATCCATGAAGATCAGGCGAGGGTGGGTGACGAGGTTGCGCGCAATCTGCAGGCGCTGCCGCATACCGCCCGAGAATGAGACCGGCATGTCGTCGATGCGGGAGACCGCGATCTCGACGCGCTCCAACCAGTCGCCCGCCCGACGCCGGATCTCGCCATAGGTGCGCTCGCCGATCGCCATCAGCCTTTCGCCGACGTTGGCGCCCGCCGATACGCGCATCCGCAACCCGTCTGCCGGGTTCTGATGCACGAACCCCCAGTCCGTCCGCATGAGGAAGCGGAGCTCGGCTTCGCTCAGATCCGCGAGGTCCGGGAACCGCCGGTCGCGCGTCCGGTAGCGAATTTCGCCGCTACTCCGCTCCAGGCGCGTTGAAATGCAGTTGAGCAGGGTCGTCTTGCCGGAGCCGGACTCACCGACGATTGCGACAACCTCGCCCGGCCAGACGTCGAAGGAGACGTCGGTGCATCCGATGAAATTGCCGTAGCGCTTTTCCAGCTTGCGGACGGAGAGGATCGGTTCGCTGTTCATTCTGAAGCCTCCCGGCCGGCCTTCGCCGCGCTGTGCTGCGGCAAGCCTGCTCCCTGGCACCCGTCGGACCGGCGGGTTTCGCAATGATCCGTGTCGGAGCAAACGAACATACGCCCGCCCCGGTCGTCGGTGATGACCTCGTCCATGTACACGTCCTGCGCATCGCACAGCGCGCAACGGGATTCGAAGCGCTGGACGGTGAATGGGTGGTCCTCGAAGTCGAGGCTGACCACATCGGTGAAGGGCGGCAGCGCGTAGATCCGCTTTTCACGGCCGGCGCCAAAAAGCTGCAGCGCGGGCGAGCGGTGCATTTTCGGATTGTCGAACTTGGGGATCGGCGACGGATCCATGACATAGCGGCCCTCGACCTTTACGGGATAGGCGTAGGTCGTGGCGATGTGGCCATGCTGCGCAATATCCTCGTAGAGCTTGACATGCACGAGGCCATACTCTTCCAGCGCATGCATCACGCGGGTTTCCGTCTCACGCGGCTCGAGGAAGCGGAGAGGCTCGGGGATCGGCACCTGATAGACGATGATCTGGCCCTGGGTTAGGGGAGTCTCGGGAATGCGGTGGCGGGTCTGGATGATCGTTGCGTCTGCCGTCCGCGTCGTCGTAGCAACATTCGCGACCTTGGCGAAGAATGCCCGGATCGACACCGCATTGGTGGTATCGTCGGCGCCCTGATCGATGACCTTGAGCACATCGTCCGGGCCGAGGATCGATGCGGTGACCTGCACTCCGCCTGTGCCCCAGCCATAAGGCATGGGCATCTCGCGGGAGGCGAACGGCACCTGGTATCCGGGGATCGCAATTGCCTTCAGGATCGCACGCCGGATCATGCGCTTCGTCTGCTCGTCGAGATAGGCGAAGTTATATGCAGGCAGGGAGGTATTCTTCATTCTGCTGCCTCGCTCATGGGTGTGTCGACACTCGCCGTTTCGGCCTCGCGGCGCAGGGTTCGCAGCAAGTCGAGCTCTGCTTGGAAATCGACATAATGGGGAAGCTTCAGGTGCTCCACGAAGCCTGTGGCCTGCACGTTGTCGCAATGCTCCAGCACGAATTCCTCGTCCTGCGCCGGAGCCAGCCGTTGCTCGTTGAACTCATCGGCTCTCAGCGCGCGGTCAACGAGACTCATGGCCATCGCCTTGCGCTCGGATTGCCCGAAGACCAGCCCATAACCCCGCGTGAACCGGGGCGGCGTATCGGCGCTTCCCTTGAACTGCGACACCATCTGGCATTCGGTGACCCGGATCGCGCCGATGCACACGGCAAAGCCGAGCTCGGGCACCTCCACCTCGATATCGACCATGCCGATCCGGATCTCACCGACGAACGGGTGGGTTCGACCGTAGCCGCGCTGCGTCGAATAGCCGAGGGCGAGCAGGAAGCCCTCGTCGCCGCGTGCCAGGGCCTGCAGGCGGATGTCGCGTCCGACCGGATAGGCAATCGCCTCGCGCGTCAGGTCGCCCGGTTCATCGTTGCTCGGGACATCAGCCTCGATCAGCCCTCGACCATCGAGAAGATCGGTCACGCGCGGGCAGCTCTCATCCGCCCGGCGCTCCCGCTTGACGGGATCCGCGACAGCTTCGTCACTGGCCATGGACGGGTCGATCAGGCGGTGCGTGTAGTCGAAGGTCGGTCCCAGCAGCTGGCCGCCCGGGATGTCCTTGAAGGTCGCCGAAACCCGGCGTTCAATGCGCATCCTGTTCGTGTCGATGGGGCACGCATTGCCGAACCGCGGCAGCGTGGTTCGATAAGCGCGCAGGAGGAAGATGGCTTCGATCAGATCGCCGCGCGCCTGGCGCACGGCCATCGCCGCGAGTTCGGGATCGTATAGGGAACCCTCGCCCATCACACGATCGACGCCAAGGGACAATTGGTTGACGATCTGCTCGACGGAGAGTGCCGGCACATCGCGGTCACCCCGCCGACGGTCGGCCATGAGGCGATGCGCATTCGAGATCGCCGCCTCTCCACCTTTTACCGCGACATACATGGCTCAAGCCTCCACAAGGCGGGTGGTACGCGGCAGCGCGGTCAATTCGCTGCCGCAGACCAGGAGCAGGTCGAAGCCCAGCGGGTAGCGGGCCGCATTGATCGCCATTGTTTGGGTGAACCCGTCGGGCAGACCGCGTGGTGCGATCGTGGCCGTGGTCTCGATGCCGGGGCCACGGATCGTCAGCGGCGTGCCGTCGCGCAGGCTTGCCACCGGCAGAAGCAGTGTCGCAGATCGGTCCGGGTAAGAGGCCGAGCCCATGGCGAATTTCAGCCAGCCCTCGACCGGACTATGCTTGGCGAGAACCGCAAAGCTTGCGTCGGATGGATCGGACGCGACCGTCGCGCCCGTATGGAACGTCAGCCACGACGCAGCTGCATCCACGCCCTTGTCTTCAAACCAGACCGGGGTGTCGTAATCGGCGAGCGTTGCCAGCACGATCGCGGCCGCAGGCTCCAGCGGCGCAGGCGCATGAACCGGCTGACCCAAATCGACGATGCGGCCAGGATGCGCCATCGCGTCCATCACGAGGCGGAATGCGGCCTGCGATTGATAGACCGGAGCAGTGAACCCGCCATCCAACAGGGTAATGCCAGCCATCAATCCTCTCCCCGAACCATGGTGAAGAAGTCGACGCGCGTGGCCTCCGTCTCCTCAGCCTGCCGTGCCCGCGCGGCGTCCTGTTCCGCCAGCGCCGGCGAAACGAAGTCGGCTTCGATCACCTGGACCCAGTTCGGAAGCTGCGAAAGCGCATCGAGATGCGCGACGATGCTCGCCATCCGCGGTTCGCGGCCGAGGACGATCGCATGACCGATCTCGCCTGTGACGAGCTTCACTGTCGCTCGTGTCACCGTGGCTTCGCCGAGATTGAAGATGGCGCCGCCGCCGCCCGCTCGGCCCCGGAGCATGACCGTACCGATTTCAGGGCCACGGATGGGTGTCGCCGCAGGGGCGGACGGTTCCAGCTTGGCATATCGCTGCGCGAGATGGGCCGGGTTGCCGGAGGCCAGGGCCTCCAGCCTCCGCTTTCGGGCTTCATGAGGAGAGTGCATTCGGTGGCTCACTTGTCTAAAAGTCTAGACAACCATTCATGTTCGTGTTCTAGCGTGTCGACCGTGACAACCTGATGACGTTTTGCGAAAGGCGGTGCCGATGAAGCCCAATATAGACGGCGTCACACGCTGGCGGCGGGTGGCGGACGACATCCGTACGAATATCGATGACGGCGTTATCTCTGACGCTCTCCCCTCCGAATTTGAGCTGGCGGCGCGTTACGGCGTCAATCGCCATACGATCCGTCGTGCCATCGCGGCTCTGACCGCAGACGGATTGCTGCGCGTGGAGCGTGGGCGCGGCACGTTCGTGAACAGCAAGCCGCAACGCATCGTTTATCCCATCGGGTCGCGGACCCGCTTTTCCGAGAACATGCTGAAGCAATCGCTGGAGCCCTCGGGGCGGCTCATCAAGTCCGACTACGTTGTGTCGGATTCGGTGTTAGCGCCCCTGCTTGAGTGCCGCGTCGGCACTCGGCTTCACCGTCTTGACAGCCTCTCGGTGGCGAACGGCGTTCCGCTCTCGCGCTCGACATCGTACTTTTCGGCTGAGCGTTTTCCCGGGATCGTCGACGCCTATGCCGAAACGGGTTCGATCACCGAAGCCTTGCGGCGCGAAGGGATTGTCGACTATCGCCGCCGGGAGACCCGCCTGACAGCGGAGCGCGTTTCGGCCAAGGACGCCGAGCTGATGAGCTGCGCATCCGATGCGGTCGTCCTGATCAGCAAGGCGATCGACGTCGACCTTGAAGGGCAGCCGATACAGTTCATCAGAACCAAGTTTCTGGCGGATCGGGTGGAGCTCGTGATGCTCCAAAGCTGACACTCGGCTGGCTTTGCTGGAGAGATCTCGAAGACCGGGTCCACTTTTCCGCGCGATGCGCCGAACAAAAAAATCCCCGGGCCGGAGCCCGGGGATCCATCGGATTCTCGAATCTCGAGAACCTGATTACTTCTTGTCCTTGGCCTTCAGGGCAGCGCCCAGGATGTCGCCGAGCGAAGCACCCGAATCGGCGGAGCCGTACTGAGCCATGGCCTCCTTCTCCTCAGCGACCTCGAGGGCCTTGATGGAGACGGTGACGCGACGGGCCTTGCGGTCGAACTGCGTGACGCGGGCATCGAGCTTCTCGCCGGCGGCGAAGCGCTCGGGGCGCTGGTCGGCGCGGTCACGAGCGAGCTCGTTGCGCTTGATGAAGGTGGAGAGGTCGGTGTCGACGATCTTCACCTCCAGGCCGCCGTCCTTCACCTCGAGAACCTCGCAGGTGACGATCTGGCCCTTCTTGATCTCGCCGGCTTCGGCGAAGGGATCGCCCGCAAGCTGCTTGATGCCGAGGGAGATACGCTCCTTCTCGACGTCCACGTCGAGAACCTGAGCGCGCACGACGTCGCCCTTCTTGAAGTCGTCGATGACCTGCTCGCCCGGACGGTTCCAGTCGAGGTCCGAGAGGTGGACCATGCCGTCGACGTCGTTCTCGAGACCGATGAACAGACCGAACTCGGTCTTGTTCTTGACCTCGCCTTCGACTTCGGACCCGACAGGGTGCTTCTCGGCGAAGGCTTCCCACGGGTTCTGGAGCGTCTGCTTCAGGCCGAGCGAGATGCGGCGCTTCACCTGGTCGACCTCGAGGATCACGACCTCAACCTCCTGCGAGGTGGAGATGATCTTGCCGGGGTGGACGTTCTTCTTCGTCCAGGACATCTCGGACACGTGGATCAGGCCTTCGATGCCCGGCTCCAGCTCCACGAACGCACCGTAATCGGTGATGTTCGTGACGCGGCCCTTCAGCTTGGCGCCGACGGGGTAACGGGCGGCGATGCCCTCCCACGGATCGGCCAGCAGCTGCTTGATGCCCAGCGAGATGCGGTGCGTCTCGTGGTTGATCTTGATGATCTTCACCTTCACCGTCTGGCCGATGGTTACGACCTCGGACGGATGGTTGACGCGGCGCCATGCCATGTCGGTGACGTGGAGCAGGCCGTCGATGCCGCCGAGATCAACGAACGCACCGTACTCGGTGATGTTCTTGACCACGCCGTCGATGACCTGACCCTCTTCGAGGTTGGCCACGAGCTCGGAACGCTGCTCGGCGCGGCTCTCTTCG
This sequence comes from Microvirga mediterraneensis, assembly GCF_013520865.1. NCBI lineage: Bacteria > Pseudomonadati > Pseudomonadota > Alphaproteobacteria > Hyphomicrobiales > Methylobacteriaceae > Microvirga > Microvirga mediterraneensis. The sequence goes on along the minus strand of NZ_JACDXJ010000001.1, from coordinate 940,809 downwards.
AGAACCGTGCGGCGCGACACGACGATGTTGCCGCGGCGGCGGTCCATCTTGAGGATCTGGAACGGCTGAGCCACGCCCATGAGCGGGGTGACGTCGCGGACCGGGCGGATGTCGACCTGCGAGCGGGGCAGGAACGCCACGGCGCCGTCGAGGTCGACCGTGTAGCCGCCCTTCACCTGGTTGAAGATCGTGCCGTTGACGCGCTCGCCGGCCTCGAAGGCCTTCTCGAGCTTCACCCACGACTCTTCGCGGCGGGCCTTGTCACGGGAGATGACGGCCTCGCCCAGCGCATTCTCGATGCGCTCGACATAGACCTCGACCTCGTCACCGACATTGACCGTCTGGTCGCGGTTCGGGCCGGCAAATTCTTTCAGGGCGACGCGACCTTCGGTCTTGGCGCCGATATCGATGACCGCGACGTCCTTTTCGATCGCGACCACCTTGCCCTTCACGACCGAGCCTTCGCTGATCTCGGAGGTGCGGAAGGATTCTTCGAGCAGGGCCGCGAAATCTTCACGGCTCGGCTGTTGCAAAGCTGCAGACATAGGTTCTCCTGAATGGCCCTCGTTTAAAGGGGCAACGCCGGCGGCTCGTGTTTACGGGCCGTTTCCAGCCGCCGCTGCCTGAGGACGCCCCTTCTAGGGCCATGTCCGAGGCATGCCGCTCTATCTAAGCGGGCCGGCGTATCATCGACGGATGGAAACGCTTTTACCGCAAGGACTTACCGGGACGCCACAAGGGCGCGTCAGACGCACCCTTACGCAACGTTAACCGTCAATGCCTTGTCGGATGGGGGTTCTAATATCCCAAATGGCCCCGGATCACAAGGCTTTCAAGGATTTGAGCCTCCCCGAACCCAACCGGGGAGGCTCGAAGGATCTTTAATCCTCGTGGATCAGGCTGTGCTGGCGGGTGTCCTTCATGCGCAGGTAGACGATGAGGGACAGGCCGACCATGACGGTCACGTACCAGAAGAAGCCGTATTCCATCCCGGCCTGCTTGAACCAGAGCGCCACGTATTCGGCGGTGCCGCCGAAGACCGTGTTGGCGATGGCGTAAGGCAGGGCCACGCCGAGCGCCCGGATGTGGGCCGGGAACATCTCGGCCTTCACCACGGCGTTGATCGACGTGTAGCCGGTGACGATCACGAGCGCCGCGAGGCACAGGGCGAAGGCCATGTAAGGGTCCTTCGTGCCGGCGAGCGTCGAGAAGATCAGGTAGGTGAACAGCACGCCGAGAACGCCGAAGCCCACCATCAGGGGCTTGCGGCCGATCCTGTCGGACAGGGCGCCGGCCGCCGGCTGGAGCACCATGAACACGAACAGGGCCGCCGCCGTGATCTGGCTCGCCGCCTCGCGGGAGAAGCCCGAGGTGTTGACCAGGAACTTCTGCAGGTAGGTGGTGTAGGCGTAGAAGGCGAGCGTCCCGCCGGCGGTCAGCGCGATCACCGTGAAGGCCTCGCGGGGGTGCTGGGTGAAGAGCGCCATGCCGCTGGAGCGGGGCGCCTTCGCGTCCTTGGTCTGGGTGCCCTGCGCGTTCTTGTAGGATTCCGTCTCGGCGAGGCCGCGGCGGAGGTAGAACACGATCACCGCGAGCACGCCCCCGATGGCGAATGGAATACGCCAGCCCCAGGCTTCGAGGTTCTGCTCGGACATGACCTGCTGCAGGACCAGCAGCACGGCCAGCGCCAGGAGCTGGCCGGAGATCAAGGTCACGTACTGGAAGCTCGAGAAGAAGCCGCGGCGGCTCTTCCCGGCCATCTCGCTCAAGTAAGTGGCGCTGGCGCCGTATTCGCCGCCGACGCTGATGCCCTGGAGCAGGCGCGCCAGGACGAGGATGACGGGAGCGAACACGCCGATGCTGTCATAGCCCGGCGTGACGGCGATCATGAGCGAGCCCGTGCACATGAGCGTCACGGACAGGGTCAGGCCGGCCTTGCGGCCCTTGCGGTCCGCATAGATGCCCATGATCCAGGCGCCGATGGGGCGCATGAGGAAGCCGACCGCGAAGACGGCGGCGGCGTTCAGGAGCTGGGCGGTCTGGTCGCCCTTGGGAAAGAAGATCGGGGCGAAATAGAGAGTGAAGGCGGAATAGACGTACCAGTCGTACCACTCGACCATATTGCCGGCCGATCCGCCGAGGATCGACTTAAGGCGGCCTTTCTGGTCGGCGGCGCTGTTCTTCATCAACATCATGCGACTCGTTTTCCAACGGGGGCACGCTCTCCGAACCGAGGGAGCGCGCGGCTTTGCAAAGAGAATGGAAGGATTGTCGGAAGGGGGCGGCAGCTCTTGGCGTCTGGCTGCGGCCTTATGGATTTGAACCAGACATAGTCCCGCCCCGCCCTTGGGTCAAACTTCCTTGGGTCAAACAGGCCAGTCCGAGCGCCGGGCCTGGGCGACCGCCCAACTGAGCGCCTGTTCGAGGCGGTCGTTGCCCCAGAACATCTCCCCGTCCTCCGTGAAGAAGGTCGGCGCCCCGAAAACACCCCGAGACTGGACCTCGTCGCCCATCCGGCGCAGGCGGGTCTTGTTGGCCTCCCCTTGCGCCTCCGCGAGAACGGCCTCGGCCTCGAGCCCCATTCCGGTCAGGATCAAGGCCAGCACCGCCGGGTCGGCGATGTCGCGGCCCTCGCCGAACTCGGCCGTGTAGACGGCCTTCGTGAAGGCCGGGGTCCAGCCGGGCTCGACGCCGATGAGCGCGATGCGCGCCGCCAGGAGCCCATTCTGCGGAAAGGTCTTGGGCCGGTAGAAGGGCAGCCCGAGCCGGGCCGCCTCCCGCTCCATGTCACGCCACATGTAGCGTCCCTTGACGGGAAAGAGCGCGAAGGGCGAGGTCTCCATGCCTTGCGCTTTGAAGACCGGCCCGAGCAGGAACGGCCGCCACAGGAGCACGACGCCTGCCTCCGCAGCGGCCTTCTCGATGCGCATGGCGGCGAGATAGGAATAGGTGGAGGCGAATTCGTACCAGAATTCGAGGTTCGGCTGGCGGATCATGAGCGTCTCTCGCTGCCGGCCCTCGGCGACAGGACGATTCCTGCCTTCTGCGAGCCGCTTCATACCCCTCGCAGAGGCCTACCGCATTCCACTAAGTTATGACAGGCCCTGGTTTTCCTGCCAGGAATGCAGAGGCGGCATGTCGGGTCGATCAAATGCCCGTTGCGCCCATGGCGCTTCCGTTTTAAGTCGCAGGTACCCTTATCAACGGAACCCTTGCTATGGCTGAGAAGCGCGTGAACAAGGTCGTGCTCGCCTATTCCGGCGGCCTCGACACCTCCATCATCCTCAAGTGGCTGCAGACCACCTATGGCTGCGAGGTCGTGACCTTCACGGCCGATCTCGGCCAGGGCGAGGAGCTGGAGCCGGCGCGCAAGAAGGCCGAGCTTCTCGGCATCAAGCCGGAGAACATCTTCATCGAGGACCTGCGCGACGAGTTCGTGCGCGACTACGTGTTCCCGATGTTCCGCGCCAATGCGCAATACGAGGGCCTGTACCTGCTCGGCACCTCCATCGCCCGGCCGCTGATCGCCAAGAAGCAGATCGAGATCGCCGAGAAGGTGGGCGCCGACGCGGTCGCCCACGGGGCCACCGGCAAGGGCAACGACCAGGTGCGCTTCGAGCTCGCCTATTACGCCCTGAAGCCCGACGTGACCGTGATCGCCCCCTGGCGCGAATGGGACCTGCGCTCCCGCGAGCAGCTCATCGCCTTCGCCGAGCAGCACCAGATTCCGATCGCCAAGGACAAGCGCGGCGAGGCGCCGTTCTCCGTCGACGCCAACCTGCTGCACGCCTCCTCCGAGGGCAAGGTGCTGGAGGATCCGGCCATGGAAGTGCCGGATTACGTCTATTCCCGCACCGACGGCCCGGAGAGCGCGCCCGACAAGCCGACGGTGATCAAGATCGCCTTCGAGAAGGGCGACCCGGTCGCCATCGACGGCAAGAAGCTCGGCCCCGCCGACCTGCTGGCGAAGCTCAACGAGCTTGGGCGTATCAACGGCATCGGCCGCCTCGACCTCGTGGAAAACCGCTTCGTCGGCATGAAGAGCCGCGGCATGTACGAGACCCCCGGCGGCACGATCCTTCACCTCGCCCATCGCGGCATCGAGTCGATCACCCTCGACCGCGGCGCCGCGCACCTGAAGGACGAGCTGATGCCGAAATACGCGGAGCTCATCTATAACGGCTTCTGGTTCTCGCCCGAGCGCGAGATGCTCCAGGCCATGATCGACAAGTCCCAGGAATTCGTCACCGGCGAGGTGACCCTGAAGCTCTACAAGGGCGGCGTCCACCTCATCGGCCGCGAGAGCCCCTACACGCTCTACGACCAGGACCTCGTCACCTTCGAGGAAGGCGCCGTCGCCTACGACCACCGCGACGCCGCCGGCTTCATCAAACTCAACGCGCTTCGCCTGCGCACCCTGGCCCAGCGCAAGAAGAAGCTGGGGCTGTAGAAAAGAGAAGCATCTTCTCTGAGTCTGCCCTCACCCGCCACGTCGTCACCTCACCGGACTTGATCCGGGGACCGGTGCCGGTGATTCAGATGGGAGAGTTGCTGCGCTTCAGACAAGCGGGACGGTCGGGCCAAGCCCGACCATGACGGCGAGGTGTCGGAGAACGTTGGTGGCATGGTGTGGAGGGTGTTGAGCGGCCCTCACCTCTCCGCCTTGCGGAGCACGCCTTGCGTCGCGGGCCTTCGCCCGCTGATGCCCGACGGCGGGGTGGCCACCCTGGCTTAAAGTCCTAGTTTACATTCCCGTTCTGGTTGAATTACGTTGCGTCAGATGAGTATGTTCGGCGGATAGGACTCTTATGGCGCGGTTCGAAGTCACGGCAGCGAATTTTCCTGGTCGGGCGTTTGAAGGAACCGGAACGGATACCCTCGTGCTCGTCGGGGGCGGCGCCTTCGATTTCGACTACGTGCTCTTGTCCGGGTTCTCACAGATCCTGATCGAAGCGGGAATCGGCCGGTATACGAGCATCAGGATCTCCGGGGAGCAGCTCGCGGATATCTCGTTCATCGGCAGTTCATATGACTACACGAGCGTCTATCTGACGGGCAGCGCCATCGATCTCCGGGGCAAGACGTTCGATAAGATCCGTTATCTCTCTCTCGCGAGCGACAATGCAACGGTGACCGTCGCGAGCCTGCCTCTCGCTCTGAAAATCGACGCCTTTCAGAGCCAAGGAGAGACGATCGTCCTCGATGGTCCAGTCGCCACTCAGGCTGCCCGGGACGCCCTTCATCGGCAAGGCTTCGACAAGATCGTCCAAGGTGCGAACGTCTGGACGGATGCGGCACCGACGCTCTCCAATCTCAGCGGCGGCCAGCTTCATGTCAGGCAAGGTCAAATCGTCCGCCTGGATCCTGAAGCCGATGCCGTTCTGTCGGACGACAAGGGTTTCGTAGCGTTTCTCGACATTGCACTGTCGAACAGCGGCTACCTTTTCCCCATGAGCCATTTCAAGCTCGGCAGCAATTTCCAGATCTTGAATAATAACTATCCCAGCCAGACGCTGCTCTACAAAGGCTCCATCATCGGCTCTATTAGCTCTAGCAGCTACGACACGACTGCCAGAATTTCGTTCCACTCGTCCACGGCGCCGGATATCGTCTCCGAATTCGTCCGCGACCTCGCCTATACGCCGGGTGATTTTGTCCATTACAAGAACGTGACAGTTGCGATTACGGCCCTCGATCAGGGAGGGCGCAAATCGGGGACAACGGTCTTCAATGTGACGGCCGAGACGAACTGGACTCCGACCGAGCCTACTCTCAGCAATGCATCGATCGTCGAGAACGCTATCGCGGGAACGGTCGTCGGAACCCTCAAGGCAACGGATGCCAACGGCGATGCCGTACATTACCGGCTGACCGACGACGCGGGCGGCCGCTTCAGCGTCGTGGACGATCAGATCGTCGTTTCGGGGCTTGTTCCGATAGACTTCGAGGTGGCGACAAAGCATCGCGTCACGGTCGTCGCCAATGACGGCGAGCAGGACGGTTTGCCGGCCACCTTCACGATCTCGATCGTCAATGTCCTTGAGAACGTCATTCGAGGAACGGCGGGAAAAGACAGGCTCGTTGGCGGCGCGGAAAGAGACTTCCTCTTTGGCGGCCTCGGGAACGACATCTTGACGGGCAATGGCGGCAAGGATGCCTTCGTGTTCAATACGAAGCTCGGCACCGCGACAACGGACCGGAAGGTCAATTTCGACAAGATCACGGATTTCAAAGTCGCGCTGGATTCGATTTGGCTCGACGACAAGATCTTCAATAACAAAGACCTGAAGCTGCTCGGCAAGAAGGCTTCGGAAACGAACCCGAAGAAGCTGAACAAGAAATTCTTTACCGTCGGCGACAAGGCCAAGGATAAGGACGACTACATCGTCTACAACAAGAAGACCGGTGTATTGTCCTATGATCCCGATGGATCCGGGTCGAAAGCGGCTATTGAGTTTGCCCAGGTCACGAAGGGAGCGTCCCTCAGGTTCGACCACTTCTTCATCATCTGAAGCAGAAGTCGGAAATTTTCGATCACCCACCTTTGTCCGGATCGGCCCATTCACTTGAAAACTGAGGCGGTGAAAGGAGGTTCAGGCATTCGCTCAATGCGATGAAGCGTGTTCCTGCGCATCGCTCGCTTCACTCAGCGGCACACTCATCACGCACACGACGCCTGACGGGTCGTAGATCAACTGAACGTCGCCGCCGAGATCGGTCGACAGGCTTCGCTCGATCAGCCGCGTGCCGAATCCCCTGCGGGTCGGCGCGGTCACGGGTGGGCCATTGTGTTCCCGCCATCTCAATACCAGGCGCGGTGCGGCGCCCGGCGTGAGCGTCCAGGTGATGACGACGCAACCCGACGGGACGGAGAGCGCGCCGTATTTCGCGGCGTTCGTCGCAAGTTCGTGGATGGCCATCGCGATGGCGAGAGCCGTTCTCGGGATGAGGCGGACGCGGGGCCCCTGGATGTCGAAATGGCTCGTCTTCTGCCGAAGATAAGGCTCGACCACCTCGTCGATGATTTCCCGCAGCTCCGCTCCTTCCCAGTTCTCGCGCGTGAGAACGTCATGAGCACGCGCCAGGGCGAACAGGCGATCCTCGAACGCCTGGAACTTGGGGCGGCTCTCGTGGTCCAGCTGCCGCAGGCTCTGGGCCGCCATCGACTGGACGATGGTCAGCGTGTTCTTCACCCGGTGGTTCAGCTCGTTGATCAGAAGCTCGCGGTGCTCCTCGACCTGCTTGCGGTCGGTGATGTCGAGCACGGAGCCGACATAGCCGAGGAAGGCGCCGTCCTCACCGAAGCGCGGCGCGGCCGCATCGATGGCCCACCGGTAGGTCCCGTCCACGCGGCGCAGCCGGTACTCCAGGCGGAATGCCTCGCGCTTGGCATTGGCCTCCCGGAACACCCTGCCCGACCAATCGCGATCCTCCGGATGGACGGCGTCCAGCCAGCCGAAGCCCAGGCCGGTCTCCGGGGTCTGCCCGGTGAACTCGCACCAGGAGCGGGACAGGTAGGAGCACCGTCCGTCCGGCTCCGTGACCCAGACCATGACGGGAGCATTGTCGGCGAGATTGCGGAATCGTGCTTCGCTCTCGCGCAGGCTCTCCTCCGCCTGGACACGCTCCGTGACGTCGTAGCCCTCGGCGAAGATGCCGGTGACCTTGTTCGTGCTGTCCGTGATCGGCTGGTAGACGAGATCGACGAAGCGATCCTCGACGCGGCTCCCCGGCTCCCGCTGAAGCCTGACCCGGAGACTGCGTCCGACAAAGGGCTTGCCTGTCGTGTAGACTTTGTCGAGCAGCTCGAAGAAGCCCTGGCCCTCGACCTCGGGCAGGACGTCCCTGACGGGTTTTCCCAGAACGTCGCGACGGTGGCCGATGAGCTGAAGGTAGGCATCGTTCGCCAGCTCGAACACGTGATCGCGCCCGCTCAGCATCGCCATGAAACCCGGGGCCTGCTTGAAGAATTCGCGAAGCCGGTCCTGCTCCGCTTTCAGGGCCGCCCGGGATTTCACCTCCTGCGTGGTCTCCGTGCAGGCGCAGAACATGCCGCCGATGCCGCCCGTCTCGTCGCGGACGGGCGAGTAGGAGAACGTGTACCAGGTATCTTCCGGATAGCCGTTGCGCTCCATCACGAGGTGCATGTCCTCGTGATAGGTGGCTTCTCCGGCCAGCGCATTCGTCACCAGGGGTTCGATATCGGACCAGATCTCCGACCAGACCTCCTTGAAGGGCAGTCCGAGGGCGTGGGGGTGCTTTGCGCCGAAGATGGGCCGGTACCCGTCATTGTACAGGAAGGCCAGCCGGGGGCCCCAGGCGATGAACATGGGAAACTTGGAGGTGAGCATCAGGCTCACGACGGTTCGCAGGCTCTGCGGCCAGCCTTCCGGAGGGCCGAGAGGCGACGTGGACCAGTCGTGAGCCCGCATGAGCGCACCCATCTCACCGCCCCCGCTGAGGAAATCGACACTCGGGGCGAACTCATGATGCATTGGGACCGCCTGCCGGAGATGGCTTTGCCGTGTGTTGCGGATCAGTGAGACGGCAAGCGATCGCGAGCGAGGCTGACCGAACGCTGCCGGAGCCACGCGTTTCGACCTTGGCCGCGACGGCGACCGCAAACCGACCTGTCCAGGGTGTGTTCAAGGCTGTTCTGGCTGACATGCCGACTTTCGGAAGGCCGGAGAATGCTTCTCCATGTAGACTAACGTTAGGTTACTTCAATATTTCTCTGCATTGGCGAGATGGCGCACCCTCCACCCTTCGCGGCGAGACGTTGCGTGATGCGTCAACGGTGTCATTCCCAGCCGGAGATGGCGAAGCCATCGGACGGGAAGGGAATCCACGTTCAGGCGCAACGCCATGGATCCGCTTCCCTCGCCTTCGGCTCGCCGGGGATGACACTCACCCCGTCACGGCCGCCCGTGTTGCGGCCCCCACGTCTTGAAGCAAGTTGAAGACGCAGGCGGCCGGGCCAAGCCCGGTCATGACGCGAGGAGGGATCGTCGGGCGGATGGCATGTTCTCACTTTGTTCTTGACAGGGCGGACAAGCTCGGCTATATCGTTCGCATTCCCGCCCGCCGAGGGGCGCGCTCGCGAGGCGTCAGCCAGTGCGGGGCGGGAGGCGGTCCCGCCGCAGGTCTCGCACACCTGTGGTCGCGGGAGGTCGACCTTGGGGGCTCCCCAGCTGGTCCACCTGAAAAGAACCGCGTGCGAGGCGCCGTCCGGCTCTTCCACTCTCACACTCACAGCGAGCCGGGCGATGCACCGCACCCTCCCTCGACTGACCTTCAGGCTCGCAGCGCACGCTGCGGGCCCAAAGGTGCTGCCCACCCCCCTTGCCGAGAAACGCGCCACCGTGCCCTATTGCAGCCGCTCTCTTATCATTATATTGCAGCGCATCAGATTTCCGCCCGGTACGAGCCAGGGGCGCGGCCAAGCTTGCCGCGTACCGGGCCGCTTTGCTTTGAAAGACCCCGTATGAAACTACGCAATATCGCCATCATCGCCCACGTCGACCACGGCAAGACGACCCTCGTCGACAAGCTCCTCCAGCAGTCGGGCAGCTTCCGTGAGAACCAGCGCGTGGAAGAGCGCGCCATGGATTCGAACGACCTGGAAAAGGAGCGCGGCATCACCATCCTGGCCAAGGCCACCTCGGTGGTCTGGAAGGATACCCGCATCAACATCGTCGATACCCCGGGCCACGCCGATTTCGGCGGCGAGGTCGAGCGCATCCTGAGCATGGTGGACGGCGCCATCGTGCTCGTCGACGCGGCCGAAGGCCCGATGCCCCAGACCAAGTTCGTGGTCTCCAAGGCCCTCAAGATCGGCCTTCGCCCGATCGTGGCCATCAACAAGATCGACCGCCCCGATGCCCGCCACCAGGAGGTCATCAACGAGGTGTTCGACCTGTTCGCGGCGCTCGACGCCACCGACGAGCAGCTCGACTTCCCAATCCTCTACGGGTCCGGCCGCAACGGCTGGATGGCGAAGTCGCCGGAGGGCCCGAGCGACCAGGGCCTGGCCCCGCTCTTCGACCTCGTGCTCGAGCACGTGCCCCCGGCGAAGACCGAGGACGGCCCGTTCCGCATGCTCGGCACCCTGCTCGAAGCCAACCCTTTCCTGGGCCGCATCGTCACGGGCCGCATCGCCTCGGGCACGGTGAAGCCGAACCAGTCGATCAAGGTGCTCGACCGTGAAGGCAACGTGGTCGAGACCGGCCGCGTGTCCAAGATCCTGGCCTTCCGCGGCCTGGAGCGCCAGCCGATCGAGGTCGGCGAGGCCGGCGACATCGTGTCCATCGCGGGCCTCGTGAAGGGCTCGGTGGCCGACACCTTCTGCGCGCCCGAGAACGACATTCCGATCCAGGCGCAGCCCATCGACCCGCCGACCGTGACCATGTCGTTCATCGTCAACGACTCACCGCTCGCCGGCACCGAGGGCGACAAGGTGACGAGCCGCATGATCCGCGACCGCCTGTTCAAGGAAGCGGAAGGCAACGTGACCCTCAAGATCGAGGAAGCGGCCGACAAGGATTCGTTCTACGTCTCCGGCCGCGGCGAATTGCAGCTCGCGATCCTCATCGAGACCATGCGCCGCGAGGGCTTCGAGCTCGCCGTGTCGCGTCCCCGCGTGGTGTTCGAGAAGGACGAGAACGGCCAGCTCCTCGAGCCCATCGAGGAAGTGGTCATCGACGTGGACGAGGAGCATTCCGGCGTCGTGGTGCAGAAGATGTCCGAGCGCCGCGCCGAGATGGTCGAGATGAAGCCGTCGGGCGGCAACCGCCAGCGCCTCGTGTTCTACGCTCCGACCCGCGGCCTCATCGGCTACCAGAGCGAGCTCCTGACCGACACGCGCGGCACCGCCATCATGAACCGCCTGTTCCACGCCTACGAGCCCTACAAGGGCGAGATCGCGGGACGGCGCAACGGCGTGCTGATCTCCAACGACGCGGGCGAGGCCGTGGCCTACGCCCTGTGGAACCTGGAAGATCGCGGCCCGATGATGATCGAGCCGGGCTGGAAGGTCTATCAGGGCATGATCGTCGGCGAGCACAACCGCGAGAACGACCTGGAAGTGAACGTGCTCAAGGGCAAGAAGCTCACCAACATCCGCACGACCTCGAAGGACGAAGCGGTGCGTCTCACCCCGCCGATCCGCATGACCCTCGAGCGCTCGCTCGCCTGGATCGAGGACGACGAGCTCGTCGAGGTCACGCCGAAGTCGATCCGCATCCGCAAGGCGATCCTCGACCCGAACGACCGCAAGCGCGCCGAGAAGCAGAAAGAAGCGCTGAGCGCTTAAAGACGCGGCGCATCGCGTGAAATCGAAAGGCCGCCCTTGAGGGCGGCCTTTTCTTTGACAGCCTCGGCATCCGGGGGAAGGCTTACCCCTCCGCCTTGCTGCCCTGCCCCTTCTTGGCGCCCTCGCCCATCGGATCCGTGGAATCCTCGCCCTCGGCATCGGGGTTCTCGCGGCCCTGCGGGGTCAGCCGGGGCGCGCCGATGTCCTCTTCCGTCGCCTGACCAGGCTTCTTGCTTTCCTGCTGAGCCATGCTCGCCTCCTCTCGCGATCCTTATGAACTGGTCGAATCCGTCGCGTCATGGTCGCCGGCTTCCGGCAATGAGCCGGTGCCGGGCGTCGCATCGGGATTGGTCAGGTCCGGCTTGTCGTGCGGCCCCGCGGCCGGGACCTTGCCGCCGGACGGCTTGGCGGATTCCGGCTGCGGAGCCTGCCTCTTGGAGGCGACGTCCTTCGCCGTATCATCGGTGTGATTGCCGTAGCCTGCATTGCCCATGGCGGTGCTTCCTCAATCCTGCTGCTTGCCGTTCACGGCGGTGGCGCGTTCGATGGCCTCAGCGGTGGCGTCCTTGTCCTCGGGCGAGAGGGTCGCGTCGCTCAGGTGTCGGGTGGCCTCGGGCGTCTCGGCGGCGGTGAGTTCGTCATGACCGTCCATGCCGGCCTGGCTGGTCTGCCCGGTCTGGCCCTGACGGTAATTGTAGGCCTCGCCGCCGGGCTCGCTCCACACCTTGCGCATGGTGGCATTGCCCTCGATGCCGCCGTCCCGGTTCGGGTCGACGGGGCTGTCGATCCCGCCGCGCTGCTCGTTGCGGATCTGGTCCGCCGATTGCTCCTTCAACGAATGAGGCGCCTTGTGTTCCGCCATGTCGAACTCCTTGAGACATCGTCTGAATTCATGTGCAGCAAGGAGAACCCGACCGGCTAGGCGAAGTTCTGGCTACGCTTGGAGCGACCGCCAACAAAAAGGGCGGCCGTGAAGCCGCCCTTTGTGATCCGACCCGATGCGACGATCAGAGCCCTTCGAACAACGCGGTCGAGAGATAGCGCTCGGCGAAGGACGGCGCGACGGTGACGATGCGCTTCCCCTTGAACTCGGGTCGCGCGGCGACCTCGAGCGCCGCCGCCACGTTGGCACCGGTCGAGATGCCGCCGGGAATGCCCTCGAGCCGGGCGAGCTGTCGCGCCGTGTCGAAGGCCGTCTGGTTGCCGACCGTCACCACCTCGTCGATGAGCGCGCGGTCGAGCACGTCCGGGATGAAGCCCGCGCCGATGCCCTGGATCTTATGCGGACCGGGCTGACCGCCGGAGAGGACCGGGGAGTCCTCGGGCTCCACGGCGATCACCTTCATTCCGGCCAAGCGCGGCTTGATCACCTGGGCGACGCCCGTGATGGTGCCGCCGGTGCCCACGGCCGCCACGAAGGCATCGAGCTGACCGTCGGTGTCGTTCCAGATCTCCTCCGCCGTGGTCTTGCGGTGAATCTCCGGATTGGCCGGGTTCTTGAACTGCTGCGGGATGACCGAATTGGGGATTTCGTTCAAAAGCTCTTCGGCCCGAGCCACGGCCCCCTTCATGCCCATGGGGCCGGGGGTGAGCACCAGCTCCGCGCCGAGATAGGCCAGCATCTTGCGGCGCTCGATGGACATGGTCTCGGGCATCACGAGGATCAGCCTGTAGCCGCGCGCCGCCGCCACGAAGGCGAGCGCGATGCCGGTGTTGCCGGAGGTCGGCTCGATCAGGGTCGTATTGGGATTGATCTTCCCGGCCGCCTCCATGGCCTCGATCATGCTGACGCCGATACGGTCCTTCACGCTTGAAATCGGGTTGAAGAACTCGAGCTTCACGAGGATCTCAGCGTCGATCCCGCGCTCCTGGGGCAGCCGGTTCAGGCGCACGAGCGGGGTATTGCCGATGGTCTGCGTGATGGAGCCGTAGATGCGGCCGCGCCCTGGCTTGGCGTTCGACGGATTGAGAGTGTCAGCCATGAGTTTCCTCCTTCAGATCGGAGGAAACTTAACCTTTCCTGCATGACGTGTCGATATTTCTGAGATTTCACGATTCATATCGTGAAATCTACGGGAGAGGCAGCTTCGACTACGCCTTCGGCCTGAGCCTTCTGACACAGGTCCTCCACCGTCACCTTGTCGAGCTCGGCCAGGAACGCCTCGGTTCCATGGTGAACGAGAGGCGACACGACAGCTTCGGCAAGACGGGATTCCGGCAGGGGCGAGGAGCCGTCCTCCTCCAGGGCCGACATGGCGATGCGCACGATGTCGCCGGCCGTGACCCGCCGTCGCTCGCGGGCCAGTTCATAGCCTCCACGGGGGCCGCGCACGCCTTTCAGCACGCCCTGGCGAACCAGGGCCTGCAGCACCGGCTCCAGATAGCGCGGGGGCAGATTGTGACGGGCGGCGAGCGCCTTGGCCGAGACCGGCATGGGGCGGGCATGAAGGGCGATGTCGGTGACGGCCGCGATGGCGAGAAGCGAGCGGCGCGAGAGAAAGTTCATGCGAGAGCTCCCTTATCCCAGCCCCGTCGATCCGAAGCCGCCGTCGGCCCGGTCGGTCTCGTCGACCTCTCCCACCTCGACGGGTTCCATTATGGTGACCGGCGCGATCACCATTTGGGCGATGCGCATACCGCGCGAGACGGTGAAAGGCTCGGAACCGAGATTGACGAGAAGCACCTGCACCTCGCCGCGGTAATCCGCGTCGATGGTGCCGGGCGCATTGAGCACGGTGATGCCATGCTTGAAGGCGAGGCCCGAACGGGGACGCACCTGCGCCTCGAAGCCGGGCTCGAGCTGGAATACGAGGCCGGTGGGAACGAGCGTGCGCTGCATCGGCTGCAGGACGATCGGTCCGTCGGCCGGATTGGCCGCGACGAGATCCATGCCTGCGGCGCCCGCCGTCTCGTAGCGCGGCAACGGCAGATCGGCGGCATGGGCGAGACGCTGAATCGGCAGATGACGAATCATGGCTTTGCGTCCCCCATCAGGGTGCCCAGGCGTTCGACGAGCCTCGTTGCCACATCGGACTTCGCCAGGGTCGGCCAGGTCTCCACGCCCGAGGCGGTCACGAGATGCACCGTGTTGCTGTCGCCGCCCATGACGCCCCCTTCCGTCGACACGTCGTTGGCGACGATGAGATCGCAGCCTTTCCTGGCGAGCTTCTGCCTGGCGTGCTCGATCACATGTTCGGTCTCGGCCGCGAAGCCGACCATGAGCGGCGGGCGGTTCTCGGTCCGATGCGAGATTGTGGCGAGAATGTCGGGATTCTCCGTCAGCGACAGGTTCGGTAGGGCGCCGTCCTTCTTCTTGATCTTCTGCTCGCCCGCATTGGCCACGCGCCAGTCGGCGACGGCGGCGGCGAAGATCCCGATATCGGCGGGCAGAGCCTTCTCCACGGCCAGCAGCATCTCGCGGGCGCTTTCCACGTGCACGGTCGTCACGCCTGACGGATCCGGTAGCGTCACGGGACCTGAGATCAGCGTCACACGCGCACCGGCCTCGGCGGCGGCCTTCGCGATGGCGTGGCCCTGCTTGCCGGAGGAACGGTTGGCGATGTAGCGCACCGGATCGATGGGCTCGTGCGTCGGGCCGGAGGTGACGATCACGTGCTTGCCGGCGAGCGGCCCGGACGGCGCGAGCAGGCGCTCGGCCGCAGCCGCGATCTCCAGGGGCTCGGCCATGCGCCCGGGACCGAACTCGGCCTCCGCCATGGCGCCGTCGTTGGGCCCGACCACGTGGATACCGTCGGCACGAAGCGTCTTCAGATTCCGCTCTGTCGCCGGATGCAGCCACATGCGCACGTTCATGGCCGGTGCGATCAGGATCGGCAGCGTAGTGGCAAGCAACACCGTGGAGGCGAGATCGTCCGCATGGCCGCCCGCCATCCTGGCCATGAGGTTGGCGGTCGCGGGCGCCACAACGACGAGGTCCGCGTCGCGGGCCAAGCGGATATGGCCGATATCGGCCTCGTCCTCGCGGTCGAACAGGTCCGTGTGCGAGCGCTGGCCGGTCAGCGCGGAAGCCGCGAGCGGCGTGATGAATTGCTGCGCGCCTGCCGTCAGGATGCAGCGTACGGAGGCGCCGCGCTCCCGCAGGCGGCGGATGAGGTCGAGCGACTTGTAGGCCGCGATACCGCCGCCGATCACGAGGAGGATGCGTTTGCCTGAAAGCGCCGTCATGCGAAGCCCCTGAACAACATGATCATCAGGGACGCCGCGATGATCCACAAGGCCGCCACGCCCCAGCGGTTGCCGCGCGCCTCGGCGCGGCCGATGGCGGCAACGCTGTCCTGGTTAAGGGCCACGCCTTTCGCGGTCACGTCCTCGAGCTGGTTGAGCACGCGCTCGGCGCGCAGGGCCAGTTCCGGCAGGTCGCCGATGACGCCGGCGAGCGTCCACAATCCCTTGCCCGCCTGCTCGACCCGGCCGAGAGGACCGAGATTCCGTTCGATCCAGTCGCGCACCACGGGCTCGGAGGTGGTCCACATGTCGAGTTTCGGATCGAGGTTGCGGGCCACGCCCTCCACCACGACCATGGTCTTCTGCAGCATGACGAGCTCGATACGGGTCGCCATGTCGAACAGGGCCGTGATCTCGAAGAGGAGCGTCAGGAGCTTCGCCATCGAGATCTCATCGGCCCGCCGGTCGTGGATCGGCTCGCCGATGGCCCGGATGGCCTGCGCGAAATCCTCCACCGAATGGTGCGGCGGCACGTACCCGGCCTCGAAATGAACCTGCGCCACGCGCAGGTAATCGCGGCGGATGAAGCCGAGCAGGATCTCGGCCAGGAAGCGCCGCTCCTTCATGCCGAGCCGGCCCATGATGCCGAAATCGACAGCGACAAGACGGCCTTCGGCATCCACGAAGAGGTTGCCCGGATGCATGTCGGCGTGGAAATAGCCGTCGCGGATGGCATGACGCAGGAAGGACTGGATCACTGTGCGGCCCAGGGCCACCCGGTCGAGGCCCGCCGCCTCGATCCCGGCCAGATCGTTGAGGCGGATGCCCTCGATCCAGGTGGTGGTGAGCACGTCCCGGGCGGTCAGGTCCCATTCCGGCTTCGGCACGCGGAAATCCGGGTCGTCCCTGGTGTTTTCCGCGAGCTCCGAGACGGCCGCGGCTTCCAGGCGCAGGTCCATCTCGACGGCGACGGAACGGGCGAGCGCCTCCACGATCTCCAGCGGCTTGAGGCGGCGCGCATCGGGAACCAGTCGCTCGAACAGGCGGGCGGCCGCCCGCATGGCCTGGAGATCGCGGGCAAAGCCCTCGCGCACGCCGGGCCGCACCACCTTCACGGCGACGGTTTCCTCGCCGTCCGCTGTGCGGATGCGGGCCTTGTGCACCTGGGCGATCGAGGCGGCCGCGATCGGCTCGCTGAATTCCAGGAACAACGAGTCGATGGGACGCCCCAGTGCGGCTTCCACCATGCGCACCGCTTCCGCCCGGGGGAACGGCGGCATGCGATCCTGCAGCCGCTCCAGGTCGCGCGCGGCCGCTACGCCGACGATGTCGGGACGGGTCGCCAGGAACTGGCCGAATTTCACGTAAGAAGGCCCGAGCCGCGTCAGCGCCTTGGAAAGCCGCGCGGCGCCGTCGCCCGCCTGCGGCCGTTCGACGAACCGCGCGATGCGCAAACCCAGACGGGCGGCAGGCGGCAGGGCACTCGGATCGACGAGCGAGAGCGCGCCTTCACGGGCCAAGACGAAGCCCGCATGCAGGTTCCGGGTAAAATGAACGAAGCTGCCGATCACGTGTCAGATCTTCCAGCCGGAATGAATGGCGACGACGCCCGCCGTCAATGTCCGGTGCGTGACGCGCTTGAACCCGGCCTCCTCGATCATGCGCGCGAAGGCGGCCGGTGGCGGGAAGCGGCGGATCGACTCGACCAAGTACTGGTAGGATTCCGCATCGCCCGTCACCATGCCTCCGAGCTTCGGGATGACGTTGAAGGAATAGGCGTCATAGATCTTGTCGAGGACCGGCACGTCGACCCTGGAGAACTCGAGGCACAGGAAGCGTCCGCCGGGCTTGAGCACCCGGTGCGCCTCGCGAAGCGCCGCGTCGATGCGCGGCACGTTCCGGATCCCGAACGCGATGGTGTAGGCGTCATAGGTCTTGGATTCGAGCGGCAGCTCCTCCGCATTGGCCTCAACGAAGTCGATGCGGCCCTCGTATCGGTGGCCGGCCCGCTCGGCGCCGACCTTGAGCATCTCGCCGTTGATGTCTAGCACGGTCACCCGGGTCTGCGGGCCGCTCTCGTCCAGGATGCGGAAGGCCACGTCGCCGGTGCCGCCCGCCACGTCGAGATGGCGGAACGGCCGGTCGCGCGGCGGACGAAGGGTCGAGACGAGGGCGTCCTTCCACAGGCGGTGGAGCCCGGCCGACATGAGGTCGTTCATGATGTCGTAGCGGCTCGCCACCGAGCGGAAGACCTCGTTGACCTTGCCCTGCTTCTCGCCGAGCGGCACGGACTGGAACCCGAAATGGGTGTTGTCGTCGGTCATGATCCTCACCAACCCTCTCGTCATCACCTGGAGCTTCGGACCCGAACCGGATCCCTTTTTCAAGAACCCAGCCCTCCGGGTCCACGCGTCGCGCCAATGTCGCGATCCATAGCGGAAGCAGGACCGGATGGCTATGTAAGAGGTCTCAAGAAGCCGAGAGATGGTTGATGCCCGAACTCCCCGAAGTCGAAACCGTGCGCCGAGGCCTGGAGCCCGCCATGGTCGGCGCCCGCTTCACCAAGGTGATACAGCGCCGGCCGGACCTGCGCTTCCCTTTCCCGGAACGGTTTGCCGAACGCCTCGAAGGCCAGGAGATCACGGCCTTAGGCCGCCGGGCCAAGTATCTTCTCGCCGATCTCGCCTCGGGCGAGGTGCTGGTGATGCACCTGGGCATGTCGGGGCGCTTCCTGGTGACGAAGGAAGGCGCCACCCGCATGCCGGGGGAGTTCCACCACGAGCACGGGTCTTTGGGCGCCCACGACCATGTGGTGTTCCGGATCTCCAACGGGGCGACCGTCACCTACAACGACGCCCGCCGCTTCGGCTTCATGGATCTGGTGCCCCGATCCACCCTCGAGACCTCGAAGCACTTCGCCGCTATGGGCATCGAGCCGCTGGGCAACGAACTCTCAGGCGAGACCATCGCGCGGCTCTTTCAAGGCAGGCGTACGCCCCTGAAGGCCGCCCTCCTCGACCAGCGCCTGATCGCCGGCCTCGGCAACATCTATGTCTGCGAAGCCCTGTTCCGCACCGGCCTTCACCCGGAGGCGCCGGCCGGCTCGCTCGCGACGAAGGATGGACAGCCGACCGATAGGGCCTACCAATTGGCGGCTGTCATTCGGGACGTCCTCGCCGAGGCCGTCGAGGCCGGCGGCTCGACCCTGCGCGACCACGCGCAGGTCGACGGCTCGCTCGGCTATTTCCAGCATTCGTTCCGGGTCTACGACCGGGAGGGAGAACCCTGCGTGACCCCCGACTGCACCAGCACGGTGACCCGGCTCGTGCAGTCGGGGCGCTCCACCTTCTATTGTCCGGAATGCCAGAAGCGGTCCTCGTCTTAAGGCGGAAGGCGGCTTCCCGATTTCCGCTTGCCGTCCCCGGAAGCCTCGCCTACCGGTGTCTCATCCGACGATGAGGAGATGCCGGCATGGCTTTTGAGACGATTCTCGTTGAGACGCGTGGGAAGGTAGGGCTGATCACCCTCAACCGGCCCCAGGCCCTGAATGCCCTCAATTCGGCGCTGCTGAACGAGGTGAACCAGGCGCTCGACGCCTTCGAGGCGGATCCGACGATCGGCTGCATCGTCATCACCGGCTCGGAGAAGGCCTTCGCGGCCGGCGCGGACATCAAGGAGATGGCCGAGCTCACCTATCCGCACACCTACATGGCCGATTTCTTCTCCGGCTGGGAGAAGGTGTCGGGACGGCGCAAGCCGATGGTCGCCGCGGTGGCGGGCTTCGCGCTCGGCGGCGGCTGCGAGTTCGCCATGATGTGCGACTTCATCATCGCGGCGGACAACGCCCGGTTCGGCCAGCCCGAGATCAAGCTCGGCGTCATGCCGGGCATGGGCGGCACCCAGCGCCTGACCCGGCTCATCGGCAAGGCCAAGGCCATGGAGATGTGCCTGACGGGCCGCATGATGGGCGCCGAGGAGGCCGAGCGCTCCGGCCTCGTGGCCCGGGTGGTGCCGCTCGCCGATCTCATGCCTGAGACCATGAAGACCGCCGAGACCATCGCGTCCATGTCGCTGCCCATCGCCATGATGACCAAGGAAACCATCAACCGCGCCGACGAGGTCTCGCTGTCCGAGGGCATCCGGTTCGAACGGCGCCTGTTCCACGCCATGTTCGCCACCGCCGACCAGAAAGAGGGCATGGCGGCTTTCGTCGGCAAGCGTCCGGCCGAGTTCAAGAACCAGTAGACGTGACCGATATCGGCTTCGACATGATCGCGGCGCTCGCCGCGGTCTCCTTCCTTGCGGGCTTCGTGGATTCCATCGCCGGGGGCGGCGGACTTCTGACCGTGCCGGCCCTCCTGCTCGCGGGCCTCGATCCGGCCCAGGCTATCGCCACCAACAAGGTGCAGGGCTCGGTCGCGGCCGCCTCCGCCACCTATACCTTCGGCCGCAAGGGGCTGATCGACTGGCGCAGGGCCTGGGGCTTCACCCTGGTGGCGTTCTCAAGCAGCATCGCCGGCGCCCTGTGCGTGCAGTTCCTGCCCCGGGCCGTGCTCGAGGTGCTGATCCCCGTGCTGCTCATCGCCATGGCGGTCTATTTCGCCCTCTCGCGCAAGATGAAGGACGAGGATGCCCATGCCCGCATGACGGCGCTGGCGTTCGGCCTCACCGCGCCGGTCGCCATCGGGTTCTACGACGGCATTTTCGGGCCCGGCGCGGGCTCCTTCTATATGCTGGCCTTCGTGACGCTCCTCGGCTACGGGGTGGTCAAGGCGACGGCCCATACCAAGCTGGTCAATTTCGCGAGCAATTTCGGCAGCCTCCTTCTCTATGCGTCGACGGGCGCGGTGGTCTGGCCGGTCGGGCTCGCCATGGCCGGGGCGTCCTTTCTCGGGGCCCAGGCCGGATCGCGGCTGGCCATGCATCTGGGGAGCCGGATCATCCGCCCGCTCCTGGTCCTGGTCTCGGGCCTCATGGCGCTCAGGCTCCTGCTCGATCCGTCCAATCCCTGGCGCCAGGCCCTTCAGAAGGCCGCCCTGGCGCTTTTTTGACGCGCAAAGGCCTATGGTCGTTGACGTTCGCAGCCTTCGCGTCTATAAGCCGCCTCACATGAGCCCGCGCGTCCCGCGGGCTCTTCGGTTTCCATGCAATCAACCGGTCGCTGCCGGAGCTCTCGACGGGCTCGAGCTTGGCGCATCGGGATTTTAAAGAACGAGGATGGGCCATGGCCAACACCGTGTCCGCCAAGAAGATGACCCGCAAGATCGCGAAGCGCACCGCGATCAACAAGTCGCGTCGCAGCCGGATGCGGACCTTCGTCCGCAAGGTCGAAGAGGCCATTGCCGCCGGCAATCAGACCGAGGCCGTCGCCGCCCTGCGCGCCGCCGAGCCGGAGATGATGCGCGCTGCCCAGAAGGGTATCGTGCACAAGAACACCGCGTCGCGGAAGGTCTCGCGCCTCGCGAGCCGCATCAACGCGCTGAGCGCTTAAAAGTCAGCCTTCGCGGCTGTCTTTTCATCGTCGATCAGACCCGGCCTCGCGGCCGGGTTTTTTCGTGTCCGGGGCCGGAGTCGCGCTCCAAATTTTATCCACATGCCAGCTTGACTTTATCCCCGATCGACAGGTTGGAAGCCCCACAAGGCAGATTCAAACCGCACAGAAAACATTCATTTTCTTCAATAGCTTAGCAGGCAAAGCATCGCGAAGCATCAGAATCACCCACGAGTCGGGGCGAATCGGTTCTGAATCAAGGTTGCGAAAAGACTCTTTTTTCAGGCCTCCGGAGAGGCCGCGATAGAACTGTGAATCAGTTGAAGAGTCAGGACTTTAAAGCCCAGATTCAAAACCTGTGGACGAGGCTGTGAACGCTGCCGGGGACCTGTGAACGGCTGCGACTCGACTCGGCCGTATTGCACCCCGTCCCGCACCCTGTGTAAGGTCAATTTGCTTCAACGGCTCGCCGTGAAGTCATTCACTCAAAGCTCGAACTAAAGACACCATGTGCGGGGATAAGTCGTTGTTTCATTCTCTCAAGAAGCAAGCGAAGGCTCGTCCCTTACCGAGAGGTAGACTTGGTAAATCTTGAGTGAAGGCGAAGGAGGCGGCAGTCAGCGACCGTCTCGACTTAAAAGCATTCAAATAATCTTTAGTACAATTGGGGGCGCCACGTTTTGGATAACCTGTGAGGCCTTTGTGCCTTGGTGTTCGAAACGGGTCATGCGTGGGGGTTTCCGACCTTAAAGGAGGCGGAACCTCGTGGAGGAACATTGATGTATCGCAGCGAAGATCACCGCACCTTTGCCGCTCCCAGCGAGAACGGCATGGAAGCTCCGGGCGAGCAATCGGCATCGGATGTGTGGACCCGCGTCAAGCGCCGTCTCCGGGCCGAGCTGGGGGAGGATATCTTCGCGAGCTGGTTCGGACGCCTGGAGCTGGATTCGGTGATCGAGGGCTGCGCCTATCTCACCGTTCCCACCCGCTTCCTGAAGAGCTGGATCGAATCCCATTATGCCGACCGGGTGCTGGCCGTTTACCGCTCCGAGAGCGGCGACGTGGAACGCGTCTCCATCGGCGTACGCAGCACCCTCGGGCGCGACCCGGCGGCCCAGCGCCGGGTGAGCGAGGCGCCCCGTCCGGCGCCGACCGCCTCCACGGCGCTCCCGAGCGCCTCGGGCGAGCTCAAGACCCCGTCCCTCCCGGCCCCCCAGGAGGCGCGCGGCGAGAGCGGCGATCTCGGCGGCGCGCCGCTCGATTCCCGCCTCACCTTCGAGAGCTTCATCGTCGGCCGCTCCAACGCGCTCGCCCATGCGGCCGCCGACCGGGTCGCCCATGCCCAGAACGGCCAGGCGATCTACAACCCGCTTTATCTCCACGCGGGCGTCGGCCTCGGCAAGACCCATCTCCTCCATGCCATCGGCCATGAGGTGCGCGCGCAGGGCCGCCGCGTCATCTACCTGACCGCCGACCGCTTCATGTACGGATTCGTGGCCTCCCTGAAGGCGCAGACGTCGCTGGCCTTCAAGGAGCGTCTTCGAGGCATCGACCTGCTCATCATCGACGACGTGCAGTTCATCCAGGGCAAGCAGATCCAGCAGGAATTCGGCCACACCCTGAACGCCCTCATCGATGCGGGCCGTCAGATCGTGATCGCCGCCGACCGTCCGCCGGCGGATCTGGAGAACCTGGACGAGCGCGTGCGCTCGCGTCTCGCCGGCGGTCTCGTGGTCGAGGTCAGCGCCCTCGACGAGGCTCTGCGCACCTCGATCCTCACCACCCGCGTCGAAGCCCTGAAGACGATCCATCCGACCTTCGAGGTGGGCCCGAGCGTGATCGCCTACGTGGCACGCGCCATCACGGCCAACGGACGTGACCTCGAGGGCGCCGTGAACCGCCTGCTCGCCCATGCGACGCTCACCGGCTCCTCCATCACCCTGGAGACCGCCGAGACGGCGATCCGCGATCTCGTGCGCAACCGCGAGCCGAAACGGGTCAAGATCGAGGACATCCAGAAGCTGGTGGCCTCCCGGTACAACGTCTCCCGCTCCGACATCCTGTCCGAGCGCCGCACCGCCGCCGTGGTGCGGCCGCGCCAGATCGCCATGTACCTGTCCAAGGTGCTGACCCTGCGCTCCCTGCCCGAGATCGGCCGCCGCTTCGGCGGGCGCGATCACACCACGGTGCTCCATGCAGTGCGCAAGATCGAGAAGGCCCTGGGCGAGGACCACGCCCTCTCCGACGAGGTCGAACTCCTCAAGCGGATGCTGCAGGAGTAAGCCTTCCGGATCGACCGCCGCGAGCGACAGGGGCCGAGGTCTCCCCGGCCTTGCTTTCTCAGGCGACAAAAGCCAACATTGCTGCCCTGCTTGTCCCGCCCAAGGTCCATCCTAGGTGGGATCGGGCCAAGAATTTCACCGAAATCGGGTGCTGGGTTATGAGAGTTACCGTTGAGCGCGCCGCTCTGCTGAAGGCGCTGGGGCATGTGCACCGCGTCGTCGAGCGCCGCAACACCATTCCGATCCTGTCGAACGTCCTTCTCCGCGCGGACGAAGGATCGCTTCGCCTCAAGGCCACCGATCTCGACATCGAGGTGACGGAGACGATCCCGGCCGAGATCACGGAAGCCGGCTCGACCACGGTTCCGGCCTACATGATCTACGACATCGTGCGCAAGCTCTCCGACGGCGCCCAGGTGTCGCTCGAGATGACCGCCGACATGGGCCAGATGCAGATCCGCTCCGGCCGGTCGCGCTTCATGCTGCAGGCCCTGCCGGAAAGCGACTTTCCGGACCTCGCCGCCGGCGACCTGCCGCACCGCTTCACCCTTTCGGCCAGCGATCTCAAGCGCCTGATCGAGAAGACGCAGTTCGCGATCTCGACGGAGGAGACGCGCTACTACCTCAACGGCATCTATCTCCACACCATCGACGCAGGCGGCTCCATCGTCATGCGCGCGGTCGCCACCGACGGACATCGTCTCGCCCGGGTCGAGATCCCGGCTCCCACGGGTTCGGAAGGGATGCCGGGCGTGATCGTGCCGCGCAAGGCCGTGGCCGAGATCGTCAAGCTCGTGGAGGACGGCTCCGAGAACGTCACCGTCGAACTGTCCTCCGCCAAGGTGCGCCTGACCTTCGACGGCGTGGTGCTGACCTCCAAGCTCATCGACGGCACCTTCCCCGATTACCAGCGCGTCATCCCGGCCGGGAACGACAAGGTGCTCGTGGTCGAGCGCGCTGATTTCTCCAAGGCCGTGGACCGCGTCTCCACCATCTCGTCCGAGCGCGGCCGCGCGGTGAAGCTCGCGCTCGGCGACGGGCGCCTGACGCTCACCGTCAACAACCCGGATTCGGGCAGCGCCACGGAGGAGATCGAGGTCGATTACGACGCCGCGCCGATCGATATCGGCTTCAACGCCCGTTATCTCCTCGACATCACGTCCCAGCTCGACGGCGACACCGCCCTGTTCAAGCTCGCCGATCCCGGTTCCCCCACCATCGTCCAGGACCGCGAAGGCGCCTCCGCGCTCTACGTCCTGATGCCGATGCGGGTGTAAAGCGCTTCAGTGCTGGTCATCCCGGACGCCAGTGGCGATCCGGGATCGTATGCAGGATTGGACGCCATTCTTGTCTTGCGATCCCGGATTCTGCTGCACAGCCTCGGGATGACCTTTTCTGTGGCCGCACCAACGCTTGATCTTTCGCATCCGCTCCTGAATGAAGGGGGTGCATGTCCTCCTCTCCCGTTGCCGCTTCCCGAATCGTCCGCTTGATCCTCCAGGACTTCCGCACCTATGCGAGCCTGGACCTCACCGTCTCGCGCCCGCTGGTGGCACTCGTGGGAGAGAACGGGGCCGGCAAGACCAACGTGCTGGAGGCGATCTCCCTCTTCATGCCCGGTCGCGGCCTGAGGCGCGCGGAACTGGGCGAGATGGCGCGCCAGGACGGGACGGGCTCTTTCGCCGTTTCCGTCACCCTCGATGCTCCTTACGGCGAGCACCGGCTCGGCACCGGCATCGAGCATCAAGGGGAAGGCTCCCGCGCCTCGCGGGAAGGGGCCCGTGCCTCACGGGTCTGCCGCATCGACGGCATGCCTGCCTCCTCGCCCACGGCCTTCGCCGAGTACCTGCGCATCGTCTGGCTCACGCCGGATCTCGACGCCCTGTTCCGAGGTCCCGCCGGCGACCGGCGGCGCTTCCTCGACCGGCTCGTGCTCGCGGTCGACGCGGAGCACGGCTCGCGGGTGAATGCGCTCGAGCGGGCGCTGCGCTCGCGCAACCGCGTGCTCGAGGAGAACCCCGACGACCGGCTCTGGCTCGATGCCCTCGAGCGGGAGGTGGCGGAACTCGCCATCGCGGTCGCGGCCGCCCGCCGCGAGACCGTGGAGCGGCTGGCGAGTCTCATCCTCGAAACCCGCGAGGAGGAATCCCCCTTCCCGTTCGCCACGATGGGCTTGGAAGGCGATCTCGACACGCTCGTCGCCACCCTGCCGGCGGTCGATGCCGAGGACCGCTACCGGGCGATCCTGCGCGAATCCCGCCCCCGCGACAGGGCGGCGGGACGGACCCTGGTCGGTCCTCAGGCCTCGGATCTTCTCGTCCGCCACGGACCGAAAGACATTCCCGCCAACACCGCTTCCACGGGCGAGCAGAAGGCGCTTCTGATCGGCCTCGTACTCGCCCATGCCCGGCTCGTCGCCAGCATGACCGGCATCGCCCCCTTCGTGCTTCTCGACGAAGTGGCCGCCCATCTCGATCCCCGCCGCCGGGCCGGGCTCTACGATGCCCTGGGATCCCTGGGCGGACAGGTCTGGATGACCGGCGCGGATCCGGGCCTCTTCGCCGAGCTGCGAGGCCGGGCCGACATCCTGCAGGTGTCGCCCGGAATGATCGAACCCATCACAATTCCTTGATGGTGCGCCGGGCCGCTTGGCCTTATGGTGACGGCAACATTGTCTCTTCCGGTTCGAGAACCATGGATCCCGCAGGCCTGCTGCTCTTCTCATCGGCCCTTTTCATCGCCGCCGCCTCGCCCGGCCCGGGCATTGCCGCCGTCGTGGGACGGGTTCTCGGCCGTGGGCTGAAGGAAGCGGTCGCGTTCAGCATCGGCATCGCCCTGGGGGACGTGGTCTGGCTGACCTTCGCAATCCTCGGCCTGGCGGCGCTCGCCCAGGCCTTTCACGAGGTGTTCCTGGTCATCAAATATGCCGGCGCCGCCTATCTGCTCTACCTAGCCTACAAGATCTGGACGGTGCCCGCGCTGGCCAGGGAGGTGACGGCTGAGACGAGGCCCGAGCACCCGGCCAAGCTTCTGCTCGGCGGACTTGCCCTGACCCTGGGCAACCCGAAGGCTATCGTGTTCTACCTCGCCCTCCTGCCCACCATCCTCGATCTCACCCGGATCACGGTGCTGGGCTATGCGGAGCTGGTGGCCGCGACCCTGAGCGTGCTGGGCTTGGTCCTTGCCGGCTATATCGTGCTCGCCGCCCGGGCCCGGCAGCTCTTCACGACCCCAAAGGCGATCCGGAGGCTCAACCGCACCACCGGCGCCCTTATGGCCGGCGCCGCGGCTGCCGTTGCGTCACGTTGAGCAGGATGAGGATGGCCAAACACCTCCTGTGGCTTGGGTTCACCCTGACTTCTGCTTTCGCTTTCTATGACCGTTACTGGCGCTGGCGAGACTGCTTCAATGAGCTTGGCCGCTGCTATGACCCTGAGGAAGGAGTCATGGTCGAACAGGCGGGTCTAATTTGGGGAGCCTCGACCCTTGTCTTTGGGGTTCTTTTCCTCTGCAGTCTTCTGAGACGAAGAACCACCCTTCAAAGGCCCTGATTCGGCAGATTTTGGTGGATTTTCCCGCCCCTTTTCACGCGCGCATATACGCGCGGGGGTGAAATTTCAACGATTCGTCACTAAATATCTGATCTGACGAATCAAAACCCTGGCGTGCCTGTCCTTTTTCGCGCGTCCTGAAGGATCCCAAATGGCCGAACCTGCTATCAACGTGAATGCCGACGCCTATGGCGCGGAATCGATCAAGGTCCTCAAGGGCCTTGATGCGGTGCGCAAGCGGCCGGGCATGTATATCGGCGATACCGATGACGGCTCGGGCCTGCACCACATGGTCTACGAGGTGGTGGACAACGCCATCGACGAGGCGCTCGCCGGTCACGCTACGGAAGTAACGGTCACGCTCAATGCGGACGGCTCGGTGACCGTCACCGACAACGGCCGCGGCATTCCCACCGACATCCACCAGGGCGAAGGCGTCTCGGCCGCCGAGGTCATCATGACCCAGCTGCACGCGGGCGGTAAGTTCGACCAGAATTCCTACAAGGTTTCCGGCGGCCTGCACGGGGTTGGCGTCTCGGTGGTGAACGCGCTCTCCACCTCCCTGAAGCTGCGCATCTATCGCAACGGCAAGGAACACTTCATGGAGTTCCGCCACGGCGACGCGGTGGCGCCCCTCGCGGTCGTCGGCGATGCGCCGGGCAAGCGCGGCACGGAAGTGACTTTCACGCCCTCGCCCGAAACCTTCACCATGGTGGAGTTCGACTACGCGACCCTGGAGCACCGCCTGCGCGAGCTGGCGTTCCTGAACTCGGGCGTGCGCATCGTCCTCACCGACAAGCGCCATGCGGAGCACAAGCGCGAGGAGCTGATGTACGAGGGCGGCGTCGAGGCCTTCGTGCGCTATCTCGACCGCGCCAAGACCCCGCTGATCCAGCAGCCGGTCATGATCCGCTCCGAGAAGGACGGCATCGGCGTCGAGGTGGCCCTGTGGTGGAACGATTCGTACCACGAGAACGTGCTCTGCTTCACCAACAACATCCCGCAGCGCGATGGCGGCACGCACCTAGCGGGCTTCCGCGCGGCGCTGACCCGTCAGGTGAACGGCTACGCGGAATCCTCCGGCCTCACGAAGAAGGAAAAGGTCTCGCTCACCGGTGACGATTGCCGCGAGGGCCTGACCGCTGTCGTGTCCGTGAAGGTGCCGGATCCGAAATTCTCGTCGCAGACCAAGGACAAGCTCGTCTCGTCCGAGGTGCGTCCCGCCGTCGAGAACGTGATGAACGAGGCGCTCAACAACTGGCTCGAGGAGCACCCGCAGGAGGCCCGCACCCTCGTCGGCAAGGTGGTGGAAGCCGCCGCCGCCCGCGAGGCGGCCCGCAAGGCACGCGAGCTCACCCGCCGCAAGGGCGCGCTCGACATCGCGTCGCTTCCCGGCAAGCTCGCCGATTGCCAGGAGCGCGATCCGTCGAAATGCGAATTGCTGCTCGTCGAGGGCGACTCGGCCGGCGGCTCCGCCAAGCAGGGCCGCGACCGCGCCTTCCAGGCCGTTCTGCCGCTGCGCGGCAAAATCCTGAACGTGGAGCGCGCGCGCTTCGACAAGATGCTGTCGAGCCAGGAAATCGGCACGCTGATCACGGCGCTCGGCACCGGCATCGGCCGCGAGGAGTTCAACCTCGACAAGCTGCGCTACCACCGCATCATCATCATGACCGACGCGGACGTGGACGGCTCGCACATCCGCACCCTGCTGCTCACCTTCTTCTTCCGGCAGATGCCTGAGCTGATCGAACGCGGGCACCTCTACATCGCGCAGCCGCCGCTCTACAAGGCGACCCGCGGCAAGTCCTCGATCTACCTGAAGGACGAGCGCGCGCTCGAAGATTACCTCATCGGCGAAGGCGTCGAGAACGCCGCGCTGCAGCTCGAAACCGGCGTGGCCTTCCAGGGCGACCAGCTCAAAGGCCTGATCGACGAGGCCCGCCTCGTGCGCCAGGTGCTGAACAGCCTGCACACCCGCTACGACCGCAAGGCCGTGGAGCAGGCAGCGATTGCCGGTGCATTGCGTCCCGACGTGGCCGAGGATCCGCAGAAGGGTCCTGCCGCTGCGGCCTACATCGCGCAGCGCCTCGATGCGATCTCGGAAGAGCTCGAACGCGGCTGGACGGGCGAGGTTCGCGAGGGCGGCTACGTCTTCTCGCGAACCGTGCGCGGCGTGACGCAGACCGCGACGCTCGACCAGGCCCTGATTGCCAGCCAGGAAGCCAAGAAGCTCGACGAGCGCGCCACGACTCTGCAGGACGTCTATGCGAAGCCTGCGAAGCTCGTGCGCAAGAACGACGAGATGCAGATCGACGGTCCGCTCTCGCTGTTCAACGCCGTCATCGCGTCAGGCCGCAAGGGCCTGCAGCTCCAGCGCTACAAGGGCCTCGGCGAGATGACCGCCCAGCAGCTCTGGGAAACGACTCTCGACCGCGACGTGCGCTCGCTGCTGCAGGTGAAGGTGAAGGACACGACCGACGCCGACGATCTCTTCGTCAAGCTTATGGGCGACGTGGTGGAGCCCCGCCGCGAGTTCATCCAGGAAAATGCCCTCTCGGTGGCGAACCTGGACGTGTGATTGTCTTAGACCACGAATGCCGAGGGCGCCTTCGCGAGAGGGCGCCCTTTGTTTTGATTGCATGCCGATAGCGTGTGCTGTTTGATCTCCAATCAACCGAAGAGCCGCCATCCCTGCTGATGCCGTTCTTCCAAAGCGGCAGTGGGATCCTCGCTCTCGAGCGCCCGGATTTTTTCCTCGACCAGATCGGCCAGAGCGCTTTTGGGGCTTGCCGCGCGCAACTGGCTGACGGCATCCCTGATCTGCTTCAGATCGAAGGGCGATAGCTTGGTCCTCCCTTGCCCATCGAGCTCCTGATTCGAAGTCATGGATGGTCCTCCGTCCGAACTGACGAGGATTACGGTAGGCGTGGCCGTTTGTTCGCTGCATTGCGGGAGAATTACAATTCCGTAATGCGGCCGGCCGGATCGGAGCGAGGGTTTCGGGAATCGCCTCAAACGACAGGTTTCAGATCGCCGAGGACAGTCGGGATCAGCTCTGAGACCGTCGGGTGGATCGGCACCGCCCATTGCAGGGTGGCGTAGTCCGCACCGGCATTCATCATATCGAGGATGCCGTGAATTGCCTCGTCGCCGCCGGTCCCCAGAATGGCCGCCCCGAGGATTTTCCGGTTCTCCGCATCGGCGACGATCTTCATGAAGCCCTTCGTTTCATCCTTCTCTATCGCGCGACCGACCCGCGTCATCGGACGCTTGGAGACGAGAAGCTTGCGACCCGATTTGCGTGCTTCCGTTTCAGTCATGCCGACGCGACCGAGCGGCGGGTCGATGTAGAGCGCGTAGCCCAACAGCCGCTCGCTCACGCGCCGCGATGCGCCGTCGAGGAGGTTGGCAACCATGATCTCGTAATCGTTATAGGCCGTGTGCGTGAAGGCACCGCGGCCGTTGCAATCACCGAGGGCCCAGATGCCCGGGGTGCTCGTTGCAAGAAAATCGTCGACCTCGATATAGCCCCGCGCATCGACCGCGACGCCGGCCTTGTCGAGACCGAGATCGTCCGTGTTGGGGCGGCGCCCGACGGCAAGCAGCACATGCGAGCCGACCACGAACGGATCGCCCGAGGTGCAGTCCACATCGACCGCTACGCCGTCCGCATGCGGCTTGAACCCGATGCACGTGGCGTCGGTGCGGACCGTGATCCCCTCGGCGGTCAGGATGTCGCGAATGGCGTCCGAGACATCCTCGTCCTCGCGGGCGATCAGGCGCGGCCCTTTCTCGACCACGGTGACCTGCGCGCCGAAGCGGCGA
Organism: Microvirga mediterraneensis; assembly: GCF_013520865.1. Taxonomy (NCBI): domain Bacteria; kingdom Pseudomonadati; phylum Pseudomonadota; class Alphaproteobacteria; order Hyphomicrobiales; family Methylobacteriaceae; genus Microvirga; species Microvirga mediterraneensis. The sequence continues at coordinate 910,164 of NZ_JACDXJ010000001.1, read as the reverse complement.
TACATCTGGGCAAATTCGAGCCCGATATAGCTGCCGCCGACCACCACGAGATGACGGGGCAGCGTGTCGAGCCGGAGGATCGACGTGTTGGTGAGATAGGATACCGTGTCGACGCCCGGCATGTCGGGAACGCTCGCGCGACCGCCCACATTGAGGAAGATCCGCGGCGCCGTCAGCAGCTCCTCGCCGACGCGGATCACATCCGATCCCTCGAAGCGGGCATGGCCTTCGAGAACGGTCAGCCCATCCATGCCGCGCAGCCAGGTCTCGATATTCGTGCGGGCATGGGTCGAGACTGTGTCGGCCCGGGCCTTCACCCGCTTCATGTCGACCGCGACGGGGCTCGCGATGGACACGCCGAAATCCGCTCCCCGGCGCGCCAGATGCGCCGCATAGGCGCTCGCCACCAGGGTCTTGGTCGGCATGCAGCCGGTGTTGACGCAGGTTCCGCCGAAGAGCTTGCGCTCGACGATGGCGACCTTCATCCCCGCCGCCGTCAGCCGCCCAGCGAGCGAAGGTCCGGCTTGCCCGGCCCCGACCACGATGGCATCGAAGTCTTTCGTCATGGCACCGCTCCCACGATCAAGACCGCTCCCAGGATCGCAATGGCGTCTTCGATCAAGGCGGCAGGACGATCCTTGCCGAAGGCGGCGGCGAGACGCGCCCGGCCTTCCGCTCCGCCGAGGGTTCCGATGATCCCGCCCACCGCACCGGCGACGAGCCCGCCGAGGAAGGAGCCGCCCTGCGCGGCAATCGCGCCGCCGCACAGCCCGCCGATGACGATCCGGGCCGCGAAGGGAAGCGGCGTCTTGCGGCTGGGCGTGGTGGGAAGCTGATCGCCGATCAGCTCACCGACGGCGAGGATTGTCATGATCCAGGGCGCGAAGCGGTAGCCCAGGAAGGCGAGCCAAGTTCCCTCGAGATTGATGAAGCCGAGAGAGGCCGCCCAGCTGATGGCGGCCGGAGCCGTCATGGCGCGCAAGCCTGCAATCACGCCGATCAGGAGCGCCAAGACATAAACGACCATCGCATTCTCCTGCTGCCTGCCTGAGCTTGCATGGCCGGGGTGACTTTTACAATCCTATGCGGAAGAACGCGACGGGGAGGGCCTGACGATTCGCGCCCTCCCCTCGATGGATCAGGCGGCCGAAGCCACGGGCCCGCCTTCGGCCAACTCGGCCAGCTGACCCGCCACGATGCTCCAGCCCTCGTGGAAGCCCATCTGCTCGTGCTGCTGCACGGCCTCTTCGCTCCAATGCCGCACGCGGGCGGTGTAGCGGGTGCCCGAGCCTTCCGGCTCGAACGTGAAGATGGCGACCATGAAGGCCTGCTGGGGAATCCAGCCCGGCTTGAAGGCATCCGTCACGACGATTTTGCGGTGGGGCACGACCTCCAGGAACACGCCCTCATGCGGCATGTCGGTGCCGTCGGGCGAACGCATCACCGTGCGGGCCCGCCCGCCGGGGCGAAGGTCCCAGTCGATGACCGGCGTCGTGTAGGGGCGCGGCGCCCACCATTCGCCGGCGCGTTGGGTCCAGACCTCGTAGACGATCTCCGGCGAGGCCTCGATCAGCCGCGTGATCGAGAGTTCATGAGCGGCATTCTGGTCGGTCATCGTCCTCACTCCCTTTTGACCATCTTGCGTTCAGGCCATGGCCGGTGCGCTCATGGCGTCCTTGGCGGCTGCGAGATCCATCCACATCACCTCCCAGATGTGCCCGTCCGGATCCTCGAAGCTGCGGCCATACATGAAGCCGTAATCCTGCTTCGGGCCCGGATCGATCGTGCCGCCTGCGGCCGCGGCCTTGGCGAGGGTCGTGTCAACCTCGTCGCGGCTGTCGGCAGATAGGCAGATCAGCACCTCGGTGCTGTCCTTGGCATCGGCGATCTTCTTCGGCGTGAACTGGCGGAACTTGTCGTGCGTCAGGAGCATCACGTGGATGGTCTCGGAGACGACCATGCAGGCGGCGGTATGGTCGGAGAACTGCTCGTTCTTCACCGCTCCCAGGGCTTCGTAGAAGGCGATGGACCGGGACAGGTCGCTGACGGGCAGGTTGACGAAGATCAGCTTGGGCATTGAGTCGCTCCCTCTTGGCTTGTGGTTTGACATGGATTCCACGTCTAGTTATAAATAGCAACTATGAAGTTAGAAAAAATAACAAATAACGCGGAAGGTCGCTCCAGGCGTCATTACGAGGACGCGTGCGCGACCGCCCACGCGCTCGATCTCGTCGGTGAGCGCTGGGCCCTTCTGGTGATGCGCGAGCTCATGCTGGGGCCGAAGCGCTTCAGCGACCTGCGCGAGAGCCTGCCCGGAATCAGCGCCAACGTCCTGACGCAGCGCCTCGAAGGGCTGGAGACAGCGGGTATCGTCGTGCGGCGCAAGCTGCCGCCGCCCGCCGCAGCGCAGGTCTACGAACTGACGGAATGGGGCTATGAAAGCGAGCCGATCTTCCAGGCCATGGGCCGCTGGGCCGCCCGCTCGCCGTCGCACGACCTGACCCTGCCGTTCAGCACCGCGTCCCTGATCCTGTCCATGAGGACGATGTTCGATGCGAAGCGCGCGGCGGGCATGGATGCGCGGATCGGCTTCCGCATCGGCGAGGACACCTTTGTCGCGCATGTGGCCGATGGCCGGATCGAGATCGCCCGCGCGCCGCTCGATCGGACCGACGTGACCCTGACGGGAGCACCACCGGTGCTCGCCGGCGCGATCTATGGCGGCCAGTCGCTGGAGGGGCTGGAACAGGCGGGCGTGCTGCAGGTCGAGGGCGATCGGGCCGTCGCCCATCTCTTCATGGGTTTGTTCCCGTTGCCGTCGAAGGCGTCGAAGCCGGCGTGAATGTTCACCGCAGCGTCTCGTCGAAGATGGTAAGCAGCCGCTTCCAGTGCCGCTCGGCGCCTTGCTCGTCATAGACACCGTGATCGGACACGGCCCAGCCATGGGCCATGCCGACATAGTTTTCGATGATGTGATCGACCTCCGCCCGCCGCAGCGCCTCCGCCAGAAGGGCCGATTGTTCGGGCGGGAAGCTGCCGTCCACACCGGCGCTGCCCACATAGACGCGGCCCTTGATCGTCGACACATGACGATGCGGGCTGTCGGGGGCGTCGCTGGCGTGGCGGCCGCCATGGAAGCTCGCCGCGGCCGCGACGCGGTCGGGATAGGCCGCCGCTGCATGGATGGCGCGGCTCCCGCCCATGCAATAGCCGACCGTGCCGATCCGGCCCGTGGCGCCGGCCTCCGTCAAGGCGGCGATGAACGCGGCCGAGTCCCGCCGGGTCATGTCCTGGCTCGTCCCTTCGACCATGCCCCTCAACGCGGTGCGGGTCGGCTCCACCGAGAAGGCCGTCTTGGCATCGAGAGGGCCATAATCGCCGAAGCGATAGAAGAGATCGGGAACGAGAACCAGATAGCCCTCGCCCTCGAGACGCTCGGCCATCGCATCGAGCGCGGGTCGCGGCCCGAACGCATCCATGTAGAGGATCACGCCCGCCGCAGGCCGATCGCTCGAGCGGAACAATCCCGCCTGGGCAGTCCCGTCTTCAGTCCGGATGGAAATGTCCTGCTTTGCCACGGTCGTCTCCTCGCATTGGCGCTGTCCATGCCCGGAACCCTCACCGGAGGCGAGCGTTTCCTGCCGTCTCCTATGGGCGCATAGGAGGGGTATATCAAACCTGGCGGCGTGCGCCGGCTTGCCAAGGCTTTTCCAATGAACCCTTCGTCGAAAGCCGGTCGGGAGAAGTTGGGCATGGAGCAGCCGCTCGTCCTGGTGCTCGGCGGCGGCAATGCGCTCGGCTCCTATCTGGCCGGAGCATCCGAAATCCTTCTGCGGCAGGCTTTCGAACCGCAATGGATCGTCGGCGGATCCATCGGGGCGGTCACGGGCGCGATCATCGCCGGGAACGCGCCCGAGGATCGCCTGGACCGGCTCAGAGCGTTCTGGGACGAGGCGATGATCCGCTCGCCGGGCCGGCTGGGACGCGGCACGAGGATTCGGCACAGCTACAACGAGCTTCACACGATCACGGCGCTCCTGTTCGGACGGCCGGGATTGTTCGGCCATCGTTTTCCCGGGATGCTGTCCATGCTGCCCTGGATGCCGGACGATGTGGCGCTCTATGACCACGCCCCTCTGCGGCGGACCTTGGAGCGGCTCGTCGATTTCGACCGGCTGAACCGGGGCGATATCAGGCTCACCGTCGTCTGCGTCGATCTGGAATCCGGTGACGAGGTCCTGTTCGACACCACCCGCGACATGCTTACGCCCGAGCACTTCCTGGCCAGCGCCGCGATCACGCCTGTCTTCCCGCCGGTCGAGATCGGCGGCCGGTTGCTTTGCGATCCGGGCTACACCAACAATCTGCCCCTCGATGTACCGTTCGCCGAACCGATGGATCAGGATTTCACCTGCATCGCTGTCGAGCTTTTCAACCTGCACGCCTCCCGGCCGGCTTCGCTCGATTCGACGGCGGAACGGGCAAACGATCTCATCTTCGCCAGCTCCACGCGACGGACTCTCAGAGCGCTCGAACGGGAATATGCCCTGCGCGACCGATGGGAGCCGGACGGCTCAAAGGCCACGCTGCTGCATCTGGCCTATTACGCGGGAAGCGACGAGCGCGCCGGCAAGGCTTTCGACTACTCGCCCTCCTCGATCCGCGACCGCTGGGCTGCCGGAGCGCGCGACATGGAGAAAAGCCTGTCGCTCCTCGACGATGCTCCAAGGGTGCGGCGGCGTCTGCTCTATCTCGCCCTTGATCCGCGGCAGGAGGAGGCATCGGCGCAGCTCGGGGCTGCAGCGGCAGGGGCCTGAAGCTTCACGGCCCGCCGGCCAGGGATCCGACGACCGCCATCGTCAGCTCATCGAGGTTGACGCGCCCTTCGACGGTGATCATCTCGGCCTCGCCCGACTTGACCCGAAGGCCCTGCTCGCCCGCCTCCGACTGGCGCTTCAGTTCGGCGACGATGGCCTCGCGCACCTGATCCTCGATGTTCATCGATCATGTCCTTTCGCCGTGACGCTTCTGGCTGTCGAACGTCGGGACGGACGGACCTGTTCCACGCCCATGCGGCTTCAAAGCCCCGGTCGTTTCGCCTGTCGCGCTTTCAAATCCCTGAACGCCTGCGCATCCATGGTGCCGCGCTCGTTGTTACAGGCGGCGCAGGCCAGCACGATGTTGTCGCGGTTGAGGGGACCTCCGGCCGATTTGGGCGTCACGTGATCGAGTGTCGCGAGATCGGGAGCGCGCTTGACGCCGCGCCCCGGCCGCCTCGCGTGAATGCCGCAATAGACGCATCGTCCCTGGTCGCGGTCGAAGATGTCATTGAAAAGCGCGATGCGCCGATCTGCTTTCATGCCGGAAAACCTGCCCCCTTTTATGCGGAACCGGAGGGAAGCCGGATGGTTGCTCCTGCGAAAGATCTGGAGCAGAACGATGGTAGATGTCCGCCGCAGGAATCGGAACCCTCTCAACGACGATAACGGCTATGGCGACATGCCGCCCCGCGGCGCCGTCGGCTTTCGCGGCGAGGGACGGCAATATCCGGGCGGCTACGGTGGCGATGCCGGCGACTTTGCCGGCGGCGTGATCGACGACGGCCGAGGCGGACCGCCGGACGACGAAGGCTTCGATCCGGGCTACAGCCATGTTCGGTCCGGCCTGGGTGCCTTCGGTTCGCGCGATCCGAACGATCCTGAAGTGCGCTCCGGCCGAGAAGCCGGAAGCTCCAGCGGCGCCCATCGCGGGCGCGGGCCCAAGGGCTACAGGCGTTCGGACGAGCGGATTCACGAGGACGTGTGCGAACGCCTGACCGAGGATCCCTTCATCGATGCGTCGAACGTCGAGGTCGTGGTGAAGGACGGCGAGGTCACGCTCACCGGAACCGTGTCGAGCCGCGGCCTCAAGCGCCGGGCGGAAGACCTGGCGGAGCTGGCCTCCGGCATCACGCATGTGCAGAACAACCTTCGCGTCGAGGGCGCCTGAACAGGCCGGGGATCGTTTCCGAATCAGCCCCTCACGGTACCTCGGGCGGCGGCATCGGGTGGATGACGGGCTGCTCGGGTTCCGGCGGCTGTTCAGGCAGGGAGGACGGAGCGCCGGGAAGAACCGGCTGGGGCGTCTCGGGAGGTGCCGGAACATCCGGTACCGGTTCCGTCGGCGGCGGCTTGGGATAGAACTCGTCCGGTCGCGGACGGCTGCTGGCGCTGAACACGGACAAGAATTTCTCCCTTGCAACATTCTGTCTTTCGTTCAACCGCCCAAGCCCGCGAAAGTTCTTGCCCGACGGGTCACGAACACGAAACCATAGGCCAATCGAAGGCTTGACCTTACGGCCGTTTGCGGCCACGACGGCATGATGGAAATTGCAATCGGAAGAGCCATGCGCGCAGCCCCATCCCTCGCCGTTCTCGCCGCCCTCGTGGCGGGCACGACCACGGCTCAGGCGGCCGATCTGTTCTTTTCGCCCCAGCCCATGCAGGAATCCGCGGGCTGGATCGTCACCGTGAAGGGCAACCTGCGGGTCGGGCCGTCCTATCCGGGTTCGGACGAATCCAGCTTCATCGGCTATCCGTCCTTGAGCTTCCGCCGGGCCGGAACGGTCGAGCGCTTCAGCGCTCCCGACGATGGCCTGAGCTTCTCGTTCCTGGAGGATTCCGCCGTCCGCGTCGGCGTCGTGGGGCGTTTCGTGGGCGGGCGCTACTATCAGGACAACCGCGAGCTCTTCGGCCTGGAGAAGATCGACTGGGCGGTAGAGCCCGGCGTCTTCGTGGAATACTGGCCGCTCGAGTTCCTGCGGGCCCGTGCCGAGATCCGGCGCGGCTTCGGCGGGCATGAGGGCTTCGTGGCCGATTTCGGCCTCGATGCGGTCCAGCGCTTCGGGGCCTTCACGGTCTCGGTCGGCCCCCGCCTCGCCCTCGGCGACAGCGAGTTCATGGAGACCTATTTCGGCGTGACGCCCGTCGAGGCGGCGCTGAACGGCCAGGTCACGCCCTATCGGCCGTCCGGCGGCATCACGTCCGTGGGCGTCACGGGGGCCATCAGCTACGACTGGTCTCCGCAATGGTCGACCACCGCCTTCGTGACCTATAAGCGCTTGGTCGGCGACGCGGCCGACAGCCCGATCGTCAAGCAGTTCGGCTCGGAGAACCAGTTCGGCGCCGGGCTGACGGTGTCCTATTCGTTCGGCTACACGCCCTGACGACCGGCAGCAGGCATCCACAACGAAAGAGCCGCCCTCACGAGGCGGCTCTTTTACTTTGAAGCCTCGTATTCTCAGGCCGCGAGACTGCTGCGGTCCGCCGCTTCGCCGCGATAGATGCAGCCTTCCGTGGATCCGGGCATGCCGCGCCTGAGCTCGACCTCCTCGAGGTTCGGGAACCGGTTCTTCACCAGGCGCCAGATATAGGTCGTCACGTTCTCGAGCGAGGCGATGCCGATCTCGGGGTTGAGATCGAGATTGCCGTGATCCAGGCCCGATCCGTGCTCGCCCTTGATTTCCTTAATGTAATTCTCGACCTCATAGAGGTTGACCGGCCAGCCATAGATCTCGTCGACGGCGCCGCCGAAAGTGAGCTTGACGATGAATGTATGTCCATGCAGCCCGGAGTAAGGAGCCACCGAGTGCGCGGCCTCGAACGTAAATTCGCAGTATGTCTTCATCAATCCTGCTCCCGTCGTCGATTCTGATTGGTCGCTGCCCTAAAGGCGCGGCTTGCCGAATACTGATTCATTCGGAGTTTTCGCGTTTAGGCAATGGAAAATGTACCTAGCACAGTTCGCTTCAGGCCTGAAGTTACGCGGACGCCCATCTTCAATGCCTGATACGGCATCGGACCTAAGCCACTCTGACTTTGTTCTTGAGGGCATCCAGCGTATGGACCAGTTCCCGGGCGGGTTTGGGACGCCCGAAATAATAGCCCTGCGCGTCGGTGCATCCGGCTGCTTGAACCTGCCGCAGCTGATCCTCCGTCTCGATTCCTTCGGCCACTGTCGGCATGCCTAAGCTGGCCCCGAGATTGGCGACCGACTGCACGATAGCCAGGCAATCCGCCCGCTGCGACATTTCCCGCACGAAGGACTGATCGATCTTGATCTTGTCGAACGGGAAGCTGCGCAGGTAGCTCAGGGACGAATAGCCGGTTCCGAAATCGTCCATCGCGATGCGCACGCCGAGCCGGCGCAGCTGATGGAGCGTGGAAACGGTCATCTCGTTGTCCTGCAGGAGGACCGTCTCGGTGATCTCCAGTTCCAGCCTGTGCGGAGGAAGTCCTGACGACGCCAGGGCATTGCTGACGCTCTGCACGAGGCCGCGATTGCGGAACTGAATCGGCGAGAGATTGACGGCGACGCGCATCTCGCCCGGCCAGGTGGATGCCTCCCTGCAGGCCTGCTCGATGATCCAGTCGCCCAGGGGCGAGATGAGCCCGGTATCTTCGATGACGGGGATGAACTCCGCCGGCGGGACAAGGCCGCGCTCGGGATGGTGCCAGCGCAGGAGAGCCTCGAAGCCGCCGATCTCGCTTCTCTGGATGTTGATCTGAGGCTGATAGTACAGCTCGAATTCGCCGTTGGTCATCGCCTTGCGCAGATCGACCTCCAGGGCGCGGCGGGCCTGAAGCTGCTCGTCCATGTCCGGCTCGAAGAAGCGGAACGTGCCACGTCCGTCGGCCTTGGCATGATAGAGCGCCATGTCGGCATGTTTCAGGATCTGGCTCGAGGTGACGTTCTTCTGAGCCAGCGCGATGCCGATGCTGGTGCCGATGAAAAGCTCCTGCCCGTTCACGCTGAACGGTTCGCGCAACGCCTCGACGATGCGCGATGCGAGCGCGGCGCATTCCTCCGGCCGGCGGATGCCGGTCTGCAGAATGGCGAACTCGTCGCCGCCAAACCGTGAAATCAGGTTCCGCACCTGGCCTTCGCTGGCCGGAATACAGGCCCGCAGCCGCTCGGCCACGGCCTTGAGCAGCTCGTCGCCCGTTTCATGGCCGAAGGAATCGTTCACATCCTTGAAGTGATCCAGATCCAGGTAGGAGACCGCCAGCGTGCGGCCGTTCGGCTTCAGACGCACGAGCGCATTTTCCAGCTCGTTGCGAAGCACCACGCGATTGGGCAGGCCCGTGAGAGCGTCCTGATGGGCCAGGACATGCAGCTCCTCATGGGCACGTCCCAACAGGCGGTTGTGCTTGTCGAGGAGGAAGATCAGGACGACCCCGACGAGGATCAGGCTTGCCGCGATGCCGGAGAAGGCCCAGTGCAGACGGATCAACTCCTGCTGGTCCCTTTGGACGAGCGCCGCGCCATGGTTGTGCGCCACGGATGCAAGCTGTGCGAGCTTGCCTTCCAGCGGGCGCAGGAGATCGAGAGCCTGCCTGGCTGCGTCGGGGTTCCGTTCGATGTCCGCGATCAGGGGCTGAGCTGCGGCAAGCGTATCCTGGAAAGCCCGGAGTGTCGCGTGATGTTCGGGATTGCGCTGGAGAAGATCCTGGAAACTGCCCTCGTTCAGCATCCTGGCCCTGCCGAGCAGGATATCGAAGCGCAGATCCACTTCCTCCTTGTCGACATCCGTTCCCGGCTTACCGAATTCGGACAGGCGGTGTTCGAGACGGACGAATTCGGAGGCGGCTTGCCCCGCCTCCCAGGCCGGGTTGTAGACGGAGATCTGCTGCAATGCACCCTGACGTTGAACAACCAGCACCGAGATGTAGATGCCGGCGATCAGAAAGCCGCCAATGACGATTGCAATAATCGCTTTGAAGGTGCGCAAGGACAAATGTGTAAGGCCTCCGAGACCTGCCGGTCTGCTGCTACTTCACTTCGATCTTGGCAACCTGCCAGGCTGATCGAGCATAATAGGTCTGGCTCTTGAGTTCGGGGTTGCTGTCGTATGGATAAACGATGAACAGCGGACCTTTGTCCCGCACAGGCATATATTCGCCGTCGCGCTTGATGGCGAGAATGACGTTGTATTTCGCGAAATCCGCGATCGGAATCTCGGTGGCGTAATCGTTGAGAGCGATGACGGACACGCGTTCTCCCTTCGCTCCGACCAGCTTCATCAGCTTGTCGAGCAGAACGCCTTCGAACTTCACCTTTCCCTCATACCAGGGCGACGTGGTTTCGATTGTGACAAGACCCATCGATTCCAGCATGGTGCGATCGAACTGGGCCGTATTGTCCTTGTTAGTGACGTCGATCTTTCCGGAGATCGTGAGGATCGGCCGCTCCTTGGGAGCAGGCAGCGACGCGGCATAAGCCACGCCGAAAATACCCAGGAACGCGATAAGCGTTCCCAGCAGGCCCATTCTCATCTTGGCGCCGAGCATGCAAATCCCCTACGGAACATTAATTTTAAGCGATAGAAACACATAGATTTGTTCAAAGTGTTACACAACTCCGCTACGGAAGTAAAAGCTGTCAAATCGCTAACGTTATTCCGCCATGGTTATTCAAACGTAGCGGCATCGATTCCGATCGGATTTCATGAAGCAAAAACCGCCTCGCAAGCGAGTGCGAGGCGGTTTTCAACCTTTGCGGTTATTCCGCCGTCGATGCACGCAATCAGAGCGGTTTGAGGCCCGCTTCGATCTGTGCCCGCCTGGGCTCCAGGAAGGGCGGCAGGGACAGGCGTTCGCCGAGCTTGTCCATGGGCTCGTCCGTGGCGAAGCCCGGACCGTCCGTGGCGATTTCGAACAGGATCCCGTTCGGCTCGCGGAAGTACAGGCTCTGGAAATAGTAGCGATCGACCGGACCGCTGGAAGGGGCCCGCAGGGATTGCAGCCGCTCCCAGCATTCCTGATAGGTCTGCTCGTTCGGCGTGCGGAAAGCCACGTGGTGCACGCCGCCCGCTCCCGGACGGGCCGGAGGGAGGCCGGGCTCCACCGCGACATGCAGCTCCGCCGCCGGACCGCCCTCGCCCATCTCGAACACGTGGACCGGCGTATCGCCGACCCGGTACTCGCGGACGGCGCGCATATCCATCGCCTCCGTCAGGACGCGAGCCGTGCGCTCGAGCTTCGGCACGCTGATCCGGATCGGCCCGAGGCCGCGGATCTGGTATTCCACCGGCACGGAGCTGCGCTCCCACGGATGCGCCTCACCCTGCCCGCCGTCGTCCACGAGGCTGAGGCGCTGCCCCTCGAAATCCTCGAAGTCGAGGCTGAGCCGTCCGTCACGCTCCACGATGGACTCGTGGCGGATGTCGAGGCTGCCGAAGCGGTCCTTCCACCATTGCAGCGCCTTCTCGCCGTTCACCCGCAGGGCCGTCTGCGAGATGCTGTGCGTGCCGCGCCGCTCGCGCTCGACCGGCCAGTCGAAGAAGGTGATGTCCGTTCCGGGAGAAGCCTCTCCGTCGGCGTAGAACAGATGATAGGCGCTCACATCGTCCTGGTTCACGGTCTTCTTGACGAGGCGCAGGCCCAGGGACTGCGTGTAGAAGGCATGGTTGCCCGGCGCGTTGGCGGTCACGGCCGTTAAATGGTGAATTCCGGTCAGCTTCATGGGGCTGTCTCCATCAATAATGTTGCGATGAAGATAGATCCGCGATGGTGCCGTTACGAGAGTCCGGGACGCCAAGCCGACCTTGCGGAATTGCAATAGTGACGCGCCTATGGCGGAGGATTTTTTGCAGAGCTGAAAAGCCTCCGCTCGTCGGAATTGGCCCGGAAAACCGTGGCTATCCGGCTTCTCCCCGCGTTCCGCCGGTCTTGGAGAGGCGGGGTGGGGAAAGATCCCCAGGTTCCGCCTCGTTCCGGGCCTCGAAAAGGTCACGGCTCTGGCGCCCTGTCGCGACGTTCCGGTATTGTTCGCTCATGGCATTCCGCACCAAACTGAGTCTCGCTCAAGCCCGTCGCATCGCGCTCGCCGCCCAAGGGCTCCACGAAGCCCGGCCGGCATCGACTTCCAGGCGGCACGTGAGCCGCGCGCTTCAGCGCTCGCACCTGCTGCAGATCGATTCGGTCAACGTGCTGGTGCGGGCCCATTACATGCCGCTCTTCTCGCGGATCGGCGCCTACGACCGCAATCTCCTCGAGACGCTTGCTTGGCACGCCCGGAAGCGCGAGACCTTCGAATATTGGGGCCACGAAGCTTCGCTGATACGCCTCGACCTGCAGCCTCTCTTCCGCTGGCGCATGGAGCGGGCCCGGCGGGGCGAGGGCATCTATGGCGGGCTCGCCAAATTCGGACAGGAAAAGCGCGCCTTCATCGAGGAGGTGCGCCGCGAGATCGCCGCGCATGGTCCCATGGCCGCGGGCGAGCTGTCCGGCGGACATAAGGGCCAGGGCTCCTGGTGGGGCTGGAGCGACGGCAAGCGGGCTCTGGAATGGCTGTTCTGGGCCGGAGAAGTCACCACCGCCACGCGGCGCGGCTTCGAGCGCATCTACGATCTGCCGGAGCGGGTCCTGCCCCCGGACATCCTGAACGTCCCGACGCCGCCGGCTGATGAGGCGCAGCGCGCCTTGCTGCGGCACTCCATCAAGTCGCTCGGCATCGCGTCCGAGCGCTGCCTGCGCGACTATTTCCGCCTGGAGCCGCAGGACGCGAAGGCCCGCATTCCCGAACTGGTGGAGGCCGGCGATCTCGTTCCCGTCACGGTCGAGGGCTGGAACGGACCGGTCTATCTCGACCCGCAGGCCAAACTTCCCCGCCGTGTCGAGGCCCGGGCCCTCGTTTCTCCCTTCGACCCCATCGTCTGGGAGCGCACGCGCACCGAGCGCCTGTTCGATTTCCGCTACCGGATCGAGATCTACACACCGGCCGAGAAGCGGGAATTCGGCTATTATTGCCTGCCCTTCGTGCTCGGCGAGAGGATCGTGGCCCGCGTTGACCTCAAGGCCGACCGGGCCGCCGGCAACCTCATCGTGCACTCGATTCACCCGGAGGCCTCCGTGGTTCCGGACGCAATCGCCCCCGCTCTCGGAGACGAGCTTCGCCTGATGGCCGAATGGCTCAACCTCGGCAGCATCACCGCGCCGAAGGAATGGCGGAAGCGGCTGGCTGTGTGACGGTCGCTCGAGCGTGAGCGGTCGGCCGGCTTTGTCCTGCCGGCGTTTCGTGCTCTATCGAAGGGAGCAACGAAACCGTCAAACCATGTCCCTCGCCCGGTCGTCCCTTCTTTCCGGCCTGATCGTTCTTCTCGGATGCCTGAGTGTGGCGTCCCTCGTCGTCGGCCCGGCGCCGATCACGGTGTCCACGGCCCTGCGGGCGCTCGTGTCGGACCAGGGAGCGGCCGTCATCGTGGTGCGGGAGATCCGCCTGCCGCGCACGCTGCTGGCCCTGCCGGCGGGCTGGATCTTCGGTCTCTCCGGCGCGGGGCTGCAGGGCCTGTTGCGCAACCCGCTCGCCGACACGGCGGTGTTCGGCGCGCCGCAGGCAGCCGCTTTCGGGGCGGTGCTCGTGATCTATTTCGGGCTCGTGGGCAGCCTGTCCTGGGCGCTTCCTTTCGCGGCGATTGCCGGGGCCCTCCTGTCCATCGCGCTCGTCGTGGCGGTCGCGGGACGGGGCGCCACCATCGTGGTGCTGGTTCTCGCAGGTCTCGCGGTCGGCTCCCTGGCTGGGGCCGGCACGTCGCTGGCCATCAGCCTCTCGCCCAATCCCTTCGCCGTGACGGAGATCGTGTTCTGGCTCCTCGGCTCCTTCGAGGACAGGTCCTTCGTCCATGTGCTGCTCTGCGCACCCTTCATCGCCCTGGCCTCGGCCCTGATCCTGTCGGCGGGACCGGGCCTGCGGGCGCTGGCCCTCGGCGAGGAGACGGCGCGAAGCCTCGGGATCGACGTGGCGCTCCTGCGCGGCCTGATCGTCGCGGGCGCCGCCATCGGCACGGGAGCCTCGGTGGCCGTGGCCGGCTCCATCGGCTTCGTCGGCCTGGTCGTGCCGCATTTCGTGCGCCCCTTCGTGGGCTACGATCCGGCCCGCACCCTCGTCCCGGCGGGCCTTGCCGGGGCTGCACTCCTGCTCGCCGCCGATATCGGCGTGCGCCTCATCCCATCCGGCCCCGAGGTGAAGATCGGCGTGCTGACGGCCCTGCTCGGCGTCCCGTTCTTCCTCTGGGTGATCGCCCGCCGCAGGGCGGAGCTGGTGGAGACGCCCGCATGACGCGTCTCGAAGCCCGGTCCCTGACGGTGGAGCTCGGGACCCGCCGCGCCCTCGATGGGATCGACCTGTCCCTGCAGCCGGGACGCTTCACGGTGATCGTGGGACCGAACGGGGCCGGCAAGACGACCCTGCTGCGAAGCCTGGCCGGTCTGGCGGTGCCCACGAAGGGCGAGGTCGTCCTGAACGACCGCTCCCTCCTCGGGATGCCTGCCGGCGAGCGGGCGCGCGCCATCGCCTACTTGCCCCAGGGCGGCGGCGTGGCCTGGCCGCTGCCGGTCGCGGGCGTGGTCGCGCTCGGCCGACTGCCCCATGGGGAACATCCGGATCGCCTGCCGAAGACCGGCCGGGAGGCGGTCGCCTCGGCGCTCCGCTCCGTCGGCCTGCAGGATCTCGGCCGGAGGCCCGCCACGGCCCTGTCCGGCGGCGAGCGGGCCCGGGCGCTGCTCGCCCGCGCTCTCGCCACGCAGGCGCCGGTGCTGCTGGCCGACGAGCCCGTCGCGGCCCTCGACCCGCGCCATCAGCTCGTCGTGCTCGATGTCCTGAAGGCCCGTGCCCGGGCCGGTGCCACCGTGGTCGCCATCATGCACGACCTGACGCTGGCGGCCCGCTTCGCGGACGAGATCGTGCTGCTCCACGGGGGCAAAGTCGAAGCCTCCGGCCCGCCTGAGACGGTTCTGACCGGCGAACGGCTCGCCGCGACCTTCGGCATCAGGGCGCAGGTTCTGAGGCAGGCGGGCGGTTTCCTGGTGGTGGCCGAAAGCCCCCTGCCGGACCTCCGGCAATGAATTCCGCGCATGGGCCGTCTGTTACGGACTTACATTGACAAAGCCCTAAGCCCGACGGATACCCCTTGGTTCAGAGCGCCGGACCCGAAGTGATTTTACATTTTGGGATCCATTCGGTGCTTCTTCTCGTTGCTGGCGCATCGTTCTTCGCAGAAAACGGGGTCCATTGTTCGCTCACGCGGCCCATCGGGGCCGCACGATGCGCTACGGTACGGCAGGGCTATGAATCGGCAGGGTCTCAAGAAAGCGCTCATCGTTGTGCATGATCTCGTGATGACGGGCGTGGCCGTCCTCGCGACCTTCTACGTGCGCTTCGACGGTTCGGTCCTTCACGACCGGCTCGCCCATCTGCCGCTTTTCCTTCCGCCCTTCATCGCCTTCGCGGGCGTGGTCTACTGGTTCTCCCAGCTCTACAAGTCCAAATGGCGCTTCGCGTCCCTGCCCGACCTGTTCAACATCTTCCGGGCCGCGACCATCCTGGCGGTCGCCCTGCTGGTGGTCGATTACCTTCTCGTCTCGCCGCAGCTTCGCGGCACGTTCTTCTTCGGCAAGATCACGATCGCGCTCTACTGGCTGATCCAGATGTTCCTGCTGGGCGGTCCGCGGCTGGCGTTCCGCTACATGAAGTATGCCCGCTCGCGCCACACCCTGCAGCGCGATGCCAGCACGCCGACCCTGCTGCTCGGGCGCGGCAGCGACATCGAGGTGATCCTGCGCGCCATCGAGGCCGGCACGGTCAAGAAGACGCAGCCCAAGGGCATCCTGTCCTGGCGCCCCGACGATGTCGGGCAATCCATGCGCGGCGTGCCCGTGCTGGGCACCTTTGCCGATCTCGATCAGGTCATTCAGGACTTTCATGAGCGGGGCACGCCGATCCGCCGCCTCCTGGCGACGCCGAGCGCCCTCATGCCGGAAGCGCACCCGGACATGCTGCTCGCCCGCGCCCGCCGCCTCGGCCTGCCGCTGGTGCGGGTCACGAGCCTGGGCGAAGGCATGCGCGACGCCGAGCTCGCGCCGCTGGAGATCGAGGACCTGCTCCTGCGCCCGACCGTGCAGATCGACCGGAAGCGGCTCGAGAACTTCATTCGCGGCAAGCGCGTGCTCGTGACGGGCGGCGGCGGCTCCATCGGGTCCGAGATCTGCACCCGCGTGGTCGCTTTCGGGGCGAGCGACCTCATGATCCTCGAAAGCTCGGAGCCGTCCCTGCACCACATCCTGGAGAACCCGACCCTGCTCTCGAGCGACACCAACGTTGACGGGGTCATCGCCGACGTACGCGACCGGGAGCGGGTGCGCGAGGTGATGAACGGGTTCCAGCCCGAGGTGGTCTTCCACGCCGCCGCCCTCAAGCATGTTCCCTATCTCGAGAAGAACTGGACCGAGGGGGTCAAGACCAACGTGTTCGGCTCGGTGAACGTCGCCGATGCGGCGGTGGAGGCCGGGGCCGACACCATCGTGATGATCTCCACCGACAAGGCCATCGACCCGGTCTCCATGCTCGGCGCCACCAAGCGCTTCGCCGAGATGTACGGACAGGCGCTGGACGCCGAGTTCATGGGCCGCAACGGCGCCACCCGCATCATCGCGGTGCGCTTCGGCAACGTGCTGGGTTCGGTCGGTTCCGTGGTGCCGAAATTCAAGGCGCAGATCGCCCGTGGCGGGCCGCTCACGGTCACCCATCCGGACATGGTGCGCTATTTCATGACCACCCGCGAGGCGGCGGATCTCGTGCTCACCTCCGCGTCCCACGCGGAAGAGAGCCGCGCCCTGACGGAGCGCACCAAGGGCGACGAGCGCGCCTCGGTCTACGTGCTCAAGATGGGCCAGCCGGTGAAGATCTACGAACTGGCCGAACGGATGATCCGGCTCGCCGGATACGAGCCGGGCGAGGATATCGAGATCCAGGTCACCGGCACGCGTCCCGGCGAGCGGCTGCACGAGATCCTTTTTGCCCGCGAGGAACCCCGCACGGAAATCGGCATCGATGGCGTCATGGCGGCGAAACCCATCTTCGCCGACCGGGCCCGGGTCGATCAGTGGCTGCAGGTCCTGATGCGTTCCATCGCGGACGGCGACCGCGCCCTGGCCGAGCAGGTGTTCGAGGATGCGATCCCGGAGTTCAAGCGCCGGAAGCCTGCGCCCCAGCCTGCCGTGCCAGTTCAGCAAGCGCGTCTCGCGTCGAGCTGACCGGCCGCCACCCAAGTTGCCGCAAGGCTTCGGGGCTCGCGATCAGCGCCCCCGCCAGCCGCTCATAGGCCTCGTTCCGGCCCGTGAGGGCGGCCGCCCCCCGCAGGATGAACGACGGCACCGGGACGAGCCCGGGCCCACGTCCGAACCCGCTGCGCAGAGCCGCGACGATCTCGGGGATCGTCACCGGCTCCGGATCGGCCACGATGAAGGGGCGCCTTAAGGAGCCCTGCGCGCGCAGGACCGTGTCCACGGCCTCGGTGAGATTGTCGAGGGCGAGAAGGGACCGTTTGGCGCTCAGGCCGCCCAGCGGTAGGGGCCAGGGCGATTGCGCCAGCCGCAGGAGCGCCGCCATGTTGCCCTTCACGCCGGGGCCGTAGACGAGCGCGGGGCGAAGGGCCGTCCAGTCGAGCCCGAGGGCGGAGAGGCCCCGCTCGGCTTCGAGCTTCGAGCGGCCGTAAGGATCGGTGGGGCGCGGCTCCCGCTCCTCGGTCAGGACGCCCTCGGCGGTCGGGCCGGTCTGGGCCCGGATCGAGGAGAGGAACACGAAGCGCTTGACGCCTGCCCGCTCGGCCGCCTGGGCGAGCTTCACGGTCGCCTCGGTGTTGATGGTCCGGTAATCGTCCTCCGGCCGCCCCGACATGGCATGGGCGAGCCCCGCCGAGTGGATCACCATGTCCACGTCGCGCAACGCCGCCGCCATGTTGTGCGGGGAGGCGATGTCGCCGATCACCGCGCTCGACGCGCCGGCGGGCACCTCGGACGGCCGGCGCAGCAGCACCCGGACCCGGTAGCCGCGCCGGGGCAGTTCGTTCAGGAGATGTCGTCCGATGAAACCCGTGGCGCCGGTCAGGGCAATCAAGGGTGCATTCATCGGGAAACCTCCAAGGATACTGACACGCGGGGACGCGAGAAACGCCTGAGAACCAGGCCGACGAGAATGGCGCCGAGGCTAAGCGCCGCGACCTGCGCCACGCCCGAGGGCCAGACAAGGGTCATAGCGGCGAGACCGGCCAAAACAAGGTTGAGGCCGAAAACATGGGCGTTGACCTGGAGGACGGAGAAGCCGTTGTCCGTGGCCTTCTGGTAGAAATGGCTGCGATGCGCCTCCCACACCTTTTCACGCCGCGCGAGGCGGCGCAGCAGGGTGATGGTCGCGTCCATGAGGTAATAGAGCGGCAGCAGGAGCGCCGCCGCGAGTGCCCCGGTTCCGGCGAGCTGCAGCAGCATCCAGCCGACGAGGAGGCCGATCGAAAGCGAGCCGACATCGCCGAGGAAGAGCCGGGCGACGGGCTTGTTGAAGGGCGCGAAGCCGAGCAGTGCGCCGCAAAGCGCCGCTGCAAGAACCGCGATCCACATGGGCAGGACGCCGATCAGCCCCAAACCTGCGATGAACGCGGTGATCGGGACCATTTCTGCGACAGAGATCCAGTCCAGCCCGTCCATGAAGTTGACGAGGTTGACGAACCAGACGCCGCCTATGATGAGGAGAATCCGTTCGACAGCTAATGGAACGGGCTCCGGAAGAATCCGGATCCCTGGTTCAAAAATGACCGCGGCGACAACGATGAATTGCAGAACGAGACGGATCCATGCCGGCAGCGGCCGGATGTCGTCAGCCGTTCCCAGAACAGCGAATGCGATGGCTGCAGCTGCGACGAGCAGGAAATAGGTGACGGGAAACACAAGCCAGAGCGACGAGAAACCCACGACGGAAAGAGTCGCAGCCAGAACCGCGATGCCTCCACCCTGAGGTGTCGGTGCCTTATGGCTCGACCGCGCATTCGGCCGCGCCAGCGCATAACGGATGAGCAGGGGTTTCAAAGCAAGGATGAGAACGGTCGACAGAAACGTCGCGGCAACGAGGGCGAAGACGACAATCATCCTACGCCCCGTGATAGTCGCGGTACCAGGCCACGAAGCGCCTGATACCTTCCTCCAGCGACGTCGCGGGCGCGAAGCCCACGTCGCGGCGCAGATCCGTCACGTCCGCGCGCGTCTCCAGCACGTCGCCGGGTGGAAGCGGCACGTCCACGCGCTTCGCTTTCCTGCCGAGCGCATCCTCGATGATCGCGATCAGGCGGTTCACCTCTTCCGGGCTGTCGTTGCCGATGTTGTAGACCCGGTGCGGCGCGGGGCCTGTGGCCGGATCGGGATTCACGGAATTCCAGGCCGGATCGGGCGCGGGCACCCGGTCGACCAGCCGCACGATCCCCTCCACGATATCGTCCACGTAAGTGAAGTCGCGCCAGACCCGTCCCGCGTGGGCGACCTGGATCTCCTGGCCCTCGGCGATGGCATGGGTGAACTTGTAGACCGCCATGTCGGGCCGGCCCCAGGGGCCGTAGACGGTGAAGAAGCGCAGGGCCGTGCAGGGCAGCCCGAAGAGATAGGCATAGGAATGCGCCATCATCTCGTTGGCCTTCTTCGTGGCGGCATAGAGACTGATCGGATGGTCGGCGCTGTCGTGCTCGGAGAAGGGCAGCTTGCGGTTGGCCCCGTAGACCGAGCTCGACGAGGCATAGACGAGGTGCCCGATACCGCCGTGGCGGCAGGCTTCCAGCATGTTCATGAAGCCGACGAGGTTCGACGCCGCATAGGGGTGCGGATCGACGAAGCGTACGCCCGGCTGGGCCGCGAGATGGATCACCCGCCCGAAGCGATGGCGCTGAAACAGGTCGCGGGTCGCCTCGGCGTCCGCGAGATCCAGGCGCTCGCCTAGAAAGGTGTTGTGCGGGGTCAGCTTGCCGAAGCGGGCTTCCTTCAGGCTCACGTCGTAATAGGGCGTGAAGCTGTCGACCCCGACCACCTGATGGCCGTCGGCCAGAAGCCGCTGCGCCACGTGGAAGCCGATGAAGCCGGCCGCACCGGTGACAAGGATGGGAGCTGACATGAAAAGGCCTGCCTGATGAAGTGGCCGGCACCTTAAAACATTTTTCGTGAAAGGGGAGACCCGTTCAGGGAAACCGCGCCGGGCGCGGGCTTCAGGTCGCGAAATCCTTCAGGGAAGCGGGACGTGTCTCTTCGGCTTTCGCCGGAGGTTCCGGGCAGGTCGCGTCCAGGTCGTCTTCCAGCGGCTCGAAAGCGAAGCACTGGCGCTCGCGGGCCATGAAGGCCGTGGGCATGACGGCCTTCATCTCGGCCTCGGCGGCTTTCAGGAAGGCGTCGTCGTGACCGGGATAGAGGTGGAAGATCGCCAGCGCCTTCACACCGGCGCTCTGCGCCAGCTCGACGCCCTTCTGCCAGGTGGAATGGCCCCAGCCGCGGCAATAGGAATATTCGGCGTCGGAGAACATGCCGTCGAAGACCATCAGGTCGGTGCCGCGCACGAAATCAGCGAGGCTCGGATCGGGCCAGGGGTCGCTGTGCTCCACGTCGCTGATGTAGCAGATGCTGCGGCCCCGGTGGCTGATGCGGAAGCCCGTGGCTCCGCCGGGATGGTTCAGGAGGTGAGTGTCGATCCGTGTTCCGTCGTCGAGGACGAGGGGCTCGCCCGCTCTGAAGCCGTGGTGCTCGAACCGGGCGGGAAGCTGGCCGAGGCGCACGGGAAAGAGCGGCGGGGCGAAGATGCGGTTCAGGGGCTCCATCGCGCTCTCCCCTTCCAGATGGCCGCAATAAGTGCGGATCACCCGCTCCTTTGAGAGAAGCGCAGGCTTGAAGAAGGGAAGGCCGCTGATGTGGTCGAGATGAAGATGGCTGAGGAGAATGTCGATCTTCTCGGGCGCGGCGGCGCCGATTTCGGTGCCGAGAGCGGAGAGACCGGTTCCCGCATCGAGGATGAACAGGCGGTCTCCGCATCGAACCTCGACGCACGGCGTGTGCGAGCCGAACTCGACGAATTGGGGGCCGGATGCGCAGGTGGAGCCGCGTATGCCCCAAAACCGGACCCGCAACGCGTCAGAGGATGCAACACGCCTTACCATTTCAGGATCATGACCAATCGAAAACCCTGCTTATGTGCGCTAGCGCACATCGACAAGCTGCCCCCGAGCGGGACGGCAGGTCAAGGTAAATATATCACGCACTCAGCGCCTCGAGAGGCCTGGTGCGGCGATCCACCACCGGCTCGCCCCGCTCGAAATGGATAACCGCGTCGAAGGGCGGTTGATCCATCGACGGTGAGATCGACGGGGTGACGAGGATGAGCCCGCGCCCGACGAAGGCGCGGCGCAGGTTGGTGACGAGCCGGTCGGCGGCGGGACCCGACAGGCCGTCGAGCGCGCGCTGCACCACCAGGATGCTCGGCCGGCGCACGAGGCCCCGCACCAGATCGACGGCGGCCACTTCGCTCAAGGTGAGGTCGTCGCCCTGCGGATCCACCGGCGTGTCGAGCCCGATGCGCGAGACCTCGCCGTCGAGGCCCCGCTGCGTCAGCACGCGGCGCGTCACCTCCTGCACGGACGCGAGGGCGCCGGCCTGATCGGCCGCGATGCGCCCGAAGAGCAGGTTGTCCTGGATGCTGGCCGCCGCACAGAAGCGCTCCTCGTCGTAGAACTCGATCGAGGATTTCAGGCTCACCGGCAGCATCCGGGCGAAATCCGCCCGGGCGACGAGAATCTGCTCTTCCATGGAGGATTCGAGCAGACCCAAGCGATGCCGGCTCTCGTTGTAGCGCAGGGCAAGGCCGATCAGGCGCTCCCGGTCCCGCGAGGTCTGGTCGCTGCGCCGCTGCTCGTTCCTGCGGTCGACGAGGTCCTGGAAATAAGGGCGATCCGCCGCCGAAAAGAACGAGAAGCGCTCGAAGAGCGGCGACCCGTCCGGGATGTCGGAGAAGATCTCGATCATGCTCGTGGCGATCGACAGCCCCATTCGGGCCAGCGGCTTGGTCAGCTCGTTGGCTTCCAGGATCGCCCGGACGAAGGGGTGGCTCGACAGGCGGTCCTCCTGGAAGGAATCGCCGATGGGCTTTCCGAACAACAGGTTCTCGCCGATCGTCGCATAGCGGTTGTAGCGCGTGGCGCTGAAGGGATCGACGAAGCGGTCGAGCGCATCGGCGGCGAGCGCCGCCTGCACGGCGCGGCGCGCTTCCACGATGGCGGCGGCCAGTTTCGGCTCCTGTCCCGGATCGATGGTTCCGGACAGGCCGCGGGCATGAGTCAGGCGGTCGAGGCCCGCGACCCCGATGGCTTCGGAGAGACGGTGCTTGAGTTCGCTCTCCGGGCCCGAGGCGCCGTAGAGCAGGTTGTCCCGCAAGCTGCCCTCGATCAGCACCGTGTTGCCCGTGAAGGCGATGCGCCGGCTGCGTTCGACCGGATCGGCGGCCGAGAGCTCGACGCCGCCATAGGTGAGATGGCCGAAGGAGGGCGGAATCTGGCCGCTCATGAGCGCCGCGAGCAGCCGTGGCCCCGCATCCCCGTCGCCGACCAGGGCCACGTGGGACGGGAAGGCGATGTTCAGGTTGACCGAAGTCACCCGCGCGCCGCTGGCGGGATCGTAGGCCGAGACTCCTTTGGCCACGAGTGCGCCGCTGTCGGGCAGGACGGCCTTGCCCTTCAGGGCCGCGCGCAGCTTCAGCGGCCCCAGGCCCTTGCCGAGATCGATGAGCAGCGCCCGCGCCCGCAAGGTGAGCCGGTGCCACTGGACCACCTCCCGCGTCCCGTAGGCGGCCAGCGCCGCCGCGAGGACGCAGGCGGCCACCGTTCCGGCCGTGATGGGGCGCTCCTGCGAGAACCACGCACCGAGAGCCAGGATCGACAGGGGGGCGACCATGAGCACGGCCGCGGAGGCCGCCTCGGCCAGCGCCAGGCGGTATTCCCACCGCATCACCGGCCGATGGCTCAGCGCCAGCGCCTCGCGCACCCGGTTCCGCTCGTAGGGGGTCGTGCCGTGGGCGCGCAGCGCCGGGATGCGGTGCTCCAGATCCTCGAACACGGTCTCGGCCTCGTCGCCCTCCCGGTGCCGGGCGGCGGTGGCATCGAACCGCAGCAGGGAACGGCGGGCGCTCGCGATGGCGCCCAATGCCAGGACCACCGCCAGGGTGGCGCCCAAATGCCAGTCCATGACGAACACATAGGCGCAGGCAAGCCCGATCATGCCACCCAGCTTCACCGGCATGAGCAGGCTCGCGCCCAGGACGCCGCTTTCCCGCGCCAGTCCACGGCCCGCCAGCGCAGTCACCATGGCGATCTCGTCATGGGAAGCGGACGGCACCTTGAGAATCACGTCGAGGGCGGCCGACTGGGTTTTCATGAGCATCCTCAGGCCGATACCGACCACCAGCCATTCGAAGCCGACCAGGATGAGGCCGAGGAGAAGGGGAACGAGCAGGATGCCGGCGATCGAGGCCACCGCGAAGGCCTCGGGGCCCAGCAGGATGCCGGGGAACAGGACGATGGGATCGGGCCGGAGACCGGCCGGCGGCGCGATGGCTATCCGCAGGAAGGATGCCGGTGCGTCCCAGCCGCCCGCTCCCCCGGTCGCACGGTCGACGACGTCGTGCACGAGGTGGAATCCCACGAGGATCAGAAGGCCGGCCAGGGCCAGAAGACCAAATCCGACGAGATGGCGAAAAGGAGATGTTTTCCACGCCAGGCGCAGCGGATCGCGCTCCACGACAACTCCCAAGGACGACTCCAACGAACGGGTTTCACGTAACGTAGGTGGAACCTAAAGCATTTTTCGGCGAATGGGACGAGCCTGGCGGTTAAAAAGTGCGCTGCGGCACATGGTGGCCGGATGCGGTCGACGAAGGGGCTCCGGAACTGTGCTTGCAACAGGCACATAAGACGACATCCCCGCCGCGTCGTGGCCGGCCTTGTGCCGGCCATCGCGATGCGGAAAAGCGCGGCGTTTCAGGCCATCGAGAGCACGGGCTTTAAGCCGGTGATCCCACGAGACAGGCGGAAGGCGACGACGTCGGCCAGTCGCTTCAAACTTTGCCGGTCGGCCCTCTCGCCGCGCCGCGCTTCAACGCTATGTCACCCCCCTTGGAATCCCGCTCTGCTGCCTTCCAAGGAGGATCGTAAGGCTTTCCATGACGTCTCCTCTGCCGCTCGATTCGGTCTTCCAAACTGTCCTCGATGTTCCGAACAGAACACCGAGCCCGGATCTGCCGCGCCGCCTCACGGGGCTCTTCAAGGAGCTGGCCCTGCCCGAACCCACGCGTCCGGTCGAAGACATCGAGGACCAGATCTGGGCGCTGTGGGGATCGCACGAGGATCGCCTGGCCGAGGAGACCCTGATGGCCGCCGTGGAGGCCATCGGCTCGGGCTCGCTCAAGACCGCAAGGCCCCTGCTCGACCATCTGGTCGGCAAGCATCCGGAATGGGCGGAAGCCTGGAACAAGCGGGCGACCCTGGCCTCCATCGAGAAGCGCGACGCGGACAGCCTGCTCGACATCGCCCGGACCCTGCAGCTGGAGCCACGCCATTTCGGCGCCATCGCGGGCTTCGGCAATATCTGCCTGCGCAACGGCCATCTCAACGAGGCCCGCGCCGCCTTCCAGATCGCCCTGTCGATCAACCCGCATATGGACGATCTGCGCGACATGCTGGAGAACCTGTCGCCGCACCATCTGATGCTGCATTAAGGCGCGCCGCAAGCGCGACAATGGAGCCGTTGCGGCCTGCCGGCGAGAGCGTACCTTAGGCGCCATGTCCGATTCGCCTGCCATTCTGTCCCGCCCCATCGTCCTGCCCGTCGACGGCCGTCAGTCGTCCGTCGCCGCCGGCATTCAGCGCGGCGTGCGCCGCCTGTTCTCGCAGCTCGGCCATGTGACCTTGCCGGAATTCACGCTTGCCAACGGCAGGCGCGCGGATCTCATCGCGCTCGCACCCGACGGCGCGCTGACGATCATCGAGATCAAGTCGAGCGTGGCGGATTTCCGGGCCGACCGGAAATGGCCGGATTACGAGGATTTCTGCGACCGGTTCTATTTCGCCGTGCCGGAGACGCTCCCTTTCGACATCCTGCCCGAAGATCGCGGCCTGATCGTCGCCGACAGCTTCGGTGCGGCCATCATGCGCGAGGCGGCGCATCATCCGCTGGCCGGGGCGCGCCGCAAGGCCGTGACCCTGCGGTTTGCCCATTCGGCCGCTTCCCTGCTGCATACTCTGGCCGATCCGGACCGGATCGCGGACGGGCGGCTTTGAGGATTTAGGACGGCGATGCGGTCATTGCGGCCCCGCAATGACAATCGGGGATTTACGCCGGATCATGCTCGGCCATAATCCGCTTCACGCGCAGGCGGCGGGGATTGCGGGACGATCATGGAACAGGCGATCAGGTTTCTGCTCAGCAATTTCACGCTGACGCTCTTCGTCGTCGGGCTCATGGCATCGCTCATCGCCCTGCTGCGGCGCCCGCGTCCCTGGGATCGCGGGACGATCGTCGAGGCCCTGCTGTCGTGGTTCCTGTTCTTTTCGCTCGGAGTGAGCTTCTTCTATAACTTCGTCATGCACGTCTTCTTCTCCGAGATGGCTGCCGCGTTCATCGGGTGGCAGACCAGCCCGTTCCAGAAGGAAGTCGGCTTCGCCAGCCTCGGGTTCTCCGCAGTGGGATTCATGGCGTTCAAAGGCGGTCACGGGATGCGCCTCGCCGCCCTCATTGGCCCGGCCTGCTTCCTTTGGGGAGCCGCGGCCGGTCACGTGCAGCAGATGATCGCGGCGCACAACTTCGCGCCCGGCAATGCCGGCGTGATCTTCTACACGGATATCCTGCTGCCGCTGTTCGGGCTTGCCCTGCTCCGGATGCAGAAACGGACCGGAACGATCACGGGGACGAACCTGCGGACCGCAGCTTCTCCGCCCTGGCCTTCAAGGCAGTGAGCATCAGCGCGGGGCGCGCTTGGCGAGGATCCGCTGGAGGGTTCGGCGGTGCATGTTGAGGCGCCGGGCCGTTTCCGAGACGTTGCGGCCGCAGAGTTCGTAGACGCGCTGGATGTGCTCCCAGCGCACCCGGTCGGCCGACATGGGGTTCTCCGGCGGCAGGGCGCGCTCGCCGGGTTGGGCCATGAGGGCGGCATGGATCTCGTCCGCATCGGCGGGCTTCGCCAAGTAATCGAAGGCTCCCATCTTCACCGCCGTCACCGCAGTGGCGATGTTGCCGTACCCGGTGAGGATGACCCCGCGGGCATCGGGGCGACGGCTCTTCAGGCGCTCGATCACATCGAGCCCGTTGCCGTCGCCGAGGCGCATGTCGATCACCGCGAAGGCCGGCGGTTCGGTCTCGATGGCGGCCAGGCCGTCGGTCACGCTCTCGGCCACGCGAACCTGATAGCCGCGGCCCTCCATGGCGCGGGCGAGACGGGTCGAGAACGGCCGGTCGTCGTCGACGATCAAGAGACTCTTGTCGGCGCGATCTTCGAACGCGGCAGGCGCATCGGCCATCAGAAATTCTCCTTGCATCTGAGGATGAAATCCCTTCATGAGCGAGCCTTTCCGGCTCCTCTCTCATATGGGAATTCTTCCCCTAACCTTTGAGAGACGGCGGCGCGTCTCCCTGCGGCGAAATTGCCGCACCTCGTTCAAACGCATGACGGGGCCAAACGATCCGTGCGATGGCCCCGGAGCCCGGCGGCGCGGCATTCGTCAGAGTCAGTTCTGCGCCCGACCGCTCGATCAGGGTCTTGGCGATGAACAATCCCAAACCCAGGCCTCCGCCCTCCTCGCTGTCCTCCGTCCGCTCTGCGGCGCTGCGGGTGGTCACATAGGGCTCGCCCACCCTGAGCAGAATATCGGGCGCGTAACCGGGGCCGTCATCCCTGATCTCGATGAAAACCTCGTGAGGAGACCAGCAGGCCGCGATGGTCACACGGCTCTCGGCGAAGTCCGTGGCGTTGTCGAGGATGTTCGACAGGCCATAGACGACGCCCGGGTTGCGCCGCCCCATGGGCTCCGGTCCCTCGCCCCGCGCCTCGACCTTGACGTCGAAGCCCACGGCGCGCTGCGGCTCGACGATCTCCTCCACCAGATGGCTGAGGGAGATGGTCTCCAGGAACTCGGCTTCCTCCTCCTGGCCCATGGAGGTGAGCTTGGTCAGGATGGTGCGGCAGCGTTCCACCTGCTCCTGCAGGAGCTTCAAATCCTCCCCCTCGGGGCCATCCTTGGGCATGGAATGGCTCAGCTCCTTCGTCACCAGGGCGATGGTGGCGAGGGGCGTGCCGAGCTCATGGGCCGCGGCCGCAGCCAGGCCGTCGAGCTGGGAGAGATGCTGCTCACGGGCGAGCACCAGCTCGGTGGCCGCCAGCGCCTGGGCGAGCTGCCGCGCCTCCTCGGCGACCCGCCAGGCATAAATGCCCGTAAAGGCCGTGCCGAGCGCGATCGCCGCCCAGATCCCGGTCACGTAGAGGAAGGGAAGGCTGAGGTCCTGCCCGGGAAACCACGGCAGGGGCCGATGGGTGAGCACCAGGAGCGTCGCGCAGCCTATGGCGAGCAGGCCGAGCCCCAGGGTCCGTTCCGGGGTCAGAGCCGTGGCCGAGATCAGCACGGGCGCCAGGAACAGCATGGCGAACGGGTTCTCCAGACCGCCCGTCAGATAAAGAAGTCCCGTCAGCTGCAGGATGTCGAAGGCGAGGAGCGCCGTAGCGATGTTGTCGCTGAGCCGGTGGCTTGCCGGATATTGAATGCGCAGGAGCAGATTGACCCAGACCGAGGCACCGATGACCAGGAAGCAGAGGGCGAAGGGAAGAGAGAAGCCCAGGCCGAATCGGACCCCCGCGACCGCCGCCGCCTGACCGGCGATGGCGAGCCAGCGCAGGCGGACGAGCGTGTCGAGGCGCAGGTGCCGGGCATGGTGAGTCAGGCTTTTCTGGTCGATCTTGGACATCACCGGACAGAATAGGGCCGTGATTGTGTTCGCCAAGCACACGGTTCCGGCCTATTTTCCTACAATGTGCTTAGGCTCTTCCCTGGAACCAAAGTATGTAGCTCGTTTTCGCTGTGGAACAGATAGTCTGTTGCAATAATCTGAAGGAACTTTAATCTTAAAATTACGGTTGAGGATAAAGCCTACCGCATTATGCGAGAATCAGGCGCCCGGCCTTTTTTGGGGACAGTGATGAACTTTTCTTATGTTTGGTACGATACGGCGCATTGGCTTTTGAGTCCCGCTCGTGCCGCGTCCGATTTCACGAAGCATTTTTTCGACAATCCCGACAACCCCTTGACCAACACGCCCTATGGCCGGACCGTCTCGGCGGCCTGCGAATTGTTCGAGCGCACCACGCGGCGCTACGGCAAGCCCGCCTTCAACCTGCCGACCACCGTGATCGGCAACGAGGAGGTGGCAGTCACCGAGCGCATCGTCTGGGATCGTCCCTTCTGCCGCGTCATCTCCTTCGAGCGCGACCATGCCGGCGCCAAGGAGCAGCCGAAGCTCCTGATCGTCGCCCCCATGTCGGGCCACTACGCCACGCTGCTGCGCGGCACGGTGGAGACCTTCCTGCCGACCCATCAGGTGATGATCACCGACTGGATCGATGCCCGCATGGTGCCCCTGGCGGAAGGCGCCTTCGATCTCGACGATTACATCGATTACCTCAAGGACATGTTCCGGACCTTCGGCCCGGACCTCAGCGTCATGGCCGTATGCCAGCCGGCGGTCCCCGTGATCGCGGCCATCGCCCGTCTCGAGGCCGAGAACGACCCGGCCGTCCCGCGTTCCATGATCCTGATGGGCGGTCCCATCGACACCCGCCGTTCGCCCACCGCCGTCAACCGGCTGGCGGAGGAGCGCGGCATCGAGTGGTTCCGGCAGCACTGCATCACCAAGGTGCCGCCGTCCCATCCGGGTTTCTGGCGCGATGTCTATCCGGGCTTCCAGCAGCTCTCCGGCTTCATGGCCATGAACATCGACCGGCACCTGACCGCCCATTACGAGATGTTCAACCATCTCGTGGACGGCGACGGTGATTCGGCCGAGAAGCACCGGGAGTTCTATGACGAGTACCTCGCCGTCATGGACCTGACCGCGGAATTCTACCTGCAGACGATCGAGACGGTGTTCGTCAATCACGAGCTGCCGAAAGGCGAGATGATGCACCGGGACGAGCCGGTGGATCTCATGGCCATCCGGCGCTGCGCCATCATGGCGGTCGAGGGCGAGCGGGACGACATCTCGGGCGTGGGCCAGACCCTGGCCGCCCTGGACTTGACCCCCAACCTCTCCTCCGACAAGAAACTGTATCATCTGCAGGCCGGGGTCGGTCACTATGGCGTCTTCAACGGTTCTCGTTTCAGGGCTCAGATCGCTCCTCGAATCGTTGAATTCATTGAGAATCACAGCCGAGAACCAGCCCGGAAAGCCTCGTCAAGGGCCTGATTCTGTTCTTGATGCGTTCTTAGGAGCGGCAAACGGCTGCGCTGACAGAATCGACCTGTCGGGGCAGATTGCGGACATGAAATCCGCCCTGTTTCGCCGCGTTCCTGCGGACCCGCCTCACCTCAAAGTTTTCCATGAGGGCCAAACCTTCAAGGTGGCCCTCAAACGCCGTCCCACGGCCAAGCGAATCACGCTGCGCGTCTCCAACGCGACCGGCGAGGTCGTGCTCAGCATCCCCGAGCGCACCGATGTGGGCCTTGCCCAGAAATTCGCCGACAGCCACAGCCAGTGGATCGCCACCCGTCTCGCCAAGGTGCCGGAGCGGGTGCTCTTCGAGCCGGGCGCCCTCGTGCCCTTTCGCGGCGTGCCGCACCGGATCGTCCATTGGTCATCGATCCGGGGCGTGACCCAGGCCACCAGGGGCGGCGCGGGCGAGCCGATCATCGCCGTGTCCGGCGAGGCGTCCCATGTGGCCCGGCGGGTGCGGGACTTCCTCGAGGCCGAGGCCCGGAAGGATTTCGCCATCGCGGTCAAGAAGCATACGGCCCAGCTCGGGCAGCCGGCCAAGCGCATCACCGTGCGCGACACCAAGAGCCGCTGGGGTTCCTGCTCGGCCAACGGTGCCCTGAACTTCTCCTGGCGCCTGATCATGGCGCCGCCCTTCGTGCTCGATTACCTCGCCGCCCACGAGGTGGCCCACCTGCGCGAACTGAACCATTCCAACCGGTTCTGGAAGCTCACCTACCAGCTCTGCCCGCGCACCGACGAGGCGGAAGCCTGGCTCAAGACCTACGGCAGCGCCTTGCACCGGATCGGGTGAGGGGCGTTGCTAGCGGACGGGTTCCATCACCTCCAATTACCTTGTTTTCATTGGACAATTTATCGGTTTTTTAACCGGCGCCCCGCAGATTTTACGTTAGGGCAATAGACCTGACACTCGCCGATCCGGCCATTTCAGAGCCGGACGCCAAGGCAGGTCTGCAGGGGCAGGTTTTCAATGGCACTCAAGAATTTCTCGATTCCGCAGAAGGTGATTGCGGTCGTTTCTCTCATGGGCCTCGTCGCGGCCGTGATCGCCGTGGTGGGCTGGCGCGAGACGTCCAAGCTCAGGGACGCGATGGCGATCGTCGGCCTGCGCGAGGAGGCCGCGCGCGAGGCGATGGACCTGCGGGTCGACATCATCGCCATCAGCCGGATGACCTACCAGGTCGCGCAGCAGCCGAACAAGGCGTCCGATTTCAGCCAGGAGGCCGACCGCCGCACGAAAGAGATGCTCGAGCGGCTCAGGATCCTCGAAGGGGTCGCAGACGCGCAGGAGAAGGCCCTGCTCGACCAGATGCGCGTGGCCCTGGACGCCTATTTCGACGTCATCCGCTCCATGATCAAGGTGGCGGCCTCCGACAAGGGGAGCGATCGGGCCCTCATGAATGCCGAGGTCGAAAAGGGTTTGGCCGCACAGCGTAATGTGACCGACAATGTGAAGGCCTACAGCGCTTATACGGCCAAGAAGCTCGCCGCGATGCGCTCGGCTTCCGAGGAAGGGGCGAACGCGGCCATCAGGCTCCAGATCGGCGTGGCCGCCATCGGCATCCTCTTCGGGCTTCTGATCAGCCTCCTGATGACGCGGTTCAGCATCGTATCGCCCCTGCGCAACCTGACTTCGGTCATGCGGCGTCTGGCGAATGACGATCTCGCGGTCGCGCTCCCCTCCGGCAACCGCAGCCGCGACATCGGCCAGATGATCGAGGCCGTGCAGGTCTTCAAGGACCGTATGGTCCGGAACAAGGCCCTCGAACTCGAGGCGGTTCAGGCCCACGAGGCCTCCGAAGTCGAGCGCAAGCGGATGATGGTCGAGCTGGCAGAGACCTTCGACGGCGCCATCGGCGAGATCATCCTGTCCGTCTCGACAGCCGCCGGTCGCATGCAGGCGACGGCCGAGCAGCTGACGAGTTCCGCTCAGGCGACCTCCTCGCGGTCCACCGCCGTCGCGGCGGCGGCCGAGCAGACCTCGGCCAACGTGCTGGCCATGTCGAGCGCCACGGAAGAGCTCGGCGCCTCCGTAAGCGAGATCAGCCGTCAGGTCGAGCAATCCGCCGTCATGTCCCGCGAAGCCGTGCAGGCCGCGACCCTGACGACCGAGATCGTCTCGCAGCTGAGCGCCGCCGCCGACCGGGTCGGGGCGGTGATCGACATGATCTCGGCCATTGCCGGCCAGACCAACCTGCTGGCGCTGAACGCCACCATCGAGGCGGCCCGCGCCGGCGAGGCGGGACGGGGCTTCGCCGTGGTCGCCACCGAGGGGAAGTCGCCCGCCGACCAGACCTCCAGGGCCACCGCCGACATCTCGAGCCAGATCGCCGCGATCCAGGCCTCGACGTCCCAGGCCGTGGAGGCGATCAACGGCATCACCCAGCGCATCCAGGCCATGAGCGACGTATCGAGCAGCATCGCCATGGCGGTGGACCAGCAGGGGGCGGCCACGCAGGAGATCGTCTCCTCGGTGAACCAGGCATCGGCCGGCACGGGGGAAGTGACCGCCAACATCAACAAGGTGGCCGAAGTGGCCGAGGAGACGGAAGTGGCGGCCCATCAGGTACTGACATCGTCGTCGGCTCTCGTGAACCAGGCCGAGCACCTGCGCAACCAGGTCAACAACTTCCTGGCGACCGTGCGCGCGGCTTGAGACCTGTCGCTCATGCCGGCCGAAGGCCTGCACGAGCGACGAATCCTCTCAAGGCAACGACGTCGGCCGTGAACGCGAAGGGCGGCTCTTCAAGGAAGAGCCGCCCAATTCTTGCCGGTCCATCCCACGTCAGATGATGTAGAAGCTCGCGTGCGTCAAAGCCGGTTTCACGCCGTTCTCGTTGATGATGGCGAACAGGATCGGCTTGATGTCTTTCGACGCGCTTCCAGTGCCGTCCACGTCATAGAAGAGACGCCCGGTCGTCTGGTCGTAGATGATCCGATCGTCCTGATCGCGGGCTTCGGTCCCGAGCGCGAAGGCGTTGGCGGTGAGCTGGCCGAGCCCAACGCTGTTGAAGATCTTCTGCGATAGACAGATGCGGTCTCCATCCGCGAGGCTGAAGTCCAGGATCGAATCGGCCGCCGTCTTCATCACGGCCGTGTCGAAGACGAAGGTGTCCGCTCCTGTGCCGCCCGTGAGCAGATCGCGCCCTTCGCCGCCGTGCAGCGTGTCGTTTCCACCGGCACCGCTGAGGGTGTCGTTTCCGGCGCCGCCGCGGATCACGTTATCCCCGCCGTTGCCGACCACATCCTCTCGCCGCTGGTCCTCGACAGTGATGGTGAAAGTCTTGTTCACGGTCTCCAATCCGTCGCTCACGGCGATCGTGATCGCGAACTGGGAGTTCTGCTCGAAGTCGATCTTTGTCGCATCCTTGACCCGCAGCTGATCGCCCACGAGCTCGACGCTGCCGCCCGCATCATTCAGCAGGGTGTAGGTCAGCGTCGTCCCATTCGGGTCGGTGGCCGAGACCAAGCCGATGACATACCCTTCGGCGACATTCTCCTGAACGATAGTCTTGGAGAGCTGGGGGTCCGTCGGAGCCTTGTTGATGTCGGCTACTGCGATGGAAATGGTGCCGGAGGCCTGGCCGCCATGCCCGTCTTCGGCGATCACGCTGTATGTGAAGGTGGTGTTCTGCGAGACCTGGATGAGCTTGGGATCGCGAACGACGACCAGGTTGTTGACGATTTCGAACCGGCCATCCGCACTGATCAGGCCATTGGAGCCGTCCAGGGCCTGGCTGAAGATGTAGGTGATGGCATCGCCGTTCGGATCAGCGGCCGAAAGAGTGCCGACCTGACTGCCGGCAATCGCCATGTCGCTGATCGACCCGCCCGTCAACAGGGGCGCGGCCGGCGCAATGTTCCCGGCAAGAGACGTGACGGAGATGTTGCTGACCGGCTGACCGGCTGTCTCTTGATCATCGACGATGGAGATCGTGAAGTTCGTCGTCTGCGCTGAACCGACGGGCGCGATGCGATCGGCCGGATTGAACTTGAGCGCTTGGATGGCAGCCTGCACTTCAGCGGCCGTTCCGCTGACCGTATAGGTGCCGGCGTTCCGGTCGTAGCTGCCGATGACCCAATTGGTGAACTCGCCCTTGGAGGCAAGATCCATGGAGACGGTAACCGTCACCCACGCGCCGTCGTCCGTGATCGTCACGTTGCCGAAGGGCGACGCGAGGTCCGTATCGGCGATCGTCACTGCCACGGGAGTATCGACGCCGCCGATGACCGGCGCTTGGTTTTGCTGGATTTCGCGATGAACCGAGTCGACACTGATAGTGGTGCTCGGAGCGGTCGAGAGCCCCCCCGCATCCGTCACCACGATGGTGAAGTGCGAGGTCTCGACGCTGCCGTTCTCTGCGCCGGAGCGAAGGGCCGGATTGTAAAGCAGGGCGTGCACGGCCGCCTGAACGTCCGCCACCGAACCGGTGATCGTGAAGATTCCGGTCACCTCGTCGTAGACACCGCCATTGACCGGAACCAGAACACCCTTGTCGGCACTGTCCAGTGTGATCGTCACCGTGACGATATCGTTCGCGTTCGTGTCCCCGATCGTTACGCCCGAGAACGGCGCAGCAAGATTGGTTTCCTCGTCGTCGGCGATGGTCGCGACATGAACCGGCGCCTCCAGGGTGGGAGCGCGGTTCGTCGCCGTTGCGCTCACCGAAACGTTGGCGTTCGTCGTGGCATAGGCTCCGTCCCAGACGGAGATCGTGAAGTTCGTCGTCTCGACAGACCCGACCTGCGCGTCCGGGCGATCGGCCGGATTGAACTGGAGCGCCTGAATGGCGGCCTGGACCTCAGCGATCGTGCCGCTGACCGTATAGGTGCCCGCAATCCGGTTATAGGTTCCGATGACCCAATTGGTGAACTCGCCCTTGGACGCGGTGTCCATCGTGATGGTCACCGTCACTGTCGCGCTGTCGTCCGTGATCGTCACGTTTGCGAAGGGAGACGCGATGTCCGTATCCGCAATGGTCACGGCCACAGGGGCTTCAGCGCCTTCGATGATCGGCGCCGCATTCGGGAGCGCGCCGTGGACCGACTCGACGCGAACATTGGTGTTCGTGGCCGTGAGAAGGGATGCATCGTAGAGCTTGATGGTGAAGGTGCTGACCTCGACGCTGCCGTTCTCCGCACCCTGGCGCGTTCTCGGATTGTATTCCAGCGCCCTTAAGGCCGCTTGGACATCCTGCACCTTTCCCGAGATGGTATAGTAATAGTAACCGTTCACCGGATCGGTGTTGGACATGATGGTGCCGCCCTTGCCGGGGACGAAAACGCCCTTGGACGGATCATCGAGATAGACTCTCAGCTGGACATACGAGTTGTTCGCGGTCGCTTCCGGATCGTCGAGAACCACGCCGGCAAAGGGGGTCGCGAGGTCGTCCTCCTCGTTGTCCGCGATCCTCACCGTCGTGGGCTGCGCCTGAATGGTCGGCGCTTGGTTCGGCATCGTCGGATTGAGGGTGAAGTTCGTGTTCGTCGTGGTGAGGGAGCCGTCCGTCACCGTGATGGTGAACTTCACCGTTGCGGTCTTCAGGGCGTCGAACTTCAAAGCCCGGATCGCCGCCTGAACCTGAGCGGCAGTGCCGCTGACCGTGTATGTCCCGGCCACCGCATCGTAGGCGCCGGTGCCGAGATTCACGAACGTTCCGTAGTTCCGGTCATTCATGGCCACCGTCGCGGTGACGGTCGGGCTGCTGTCGGAGATCGTCAGCTTGGTGAAGGCCGCGATGGGACCGGAGACGCCATACGAGAGCGTATCCGATCCAGAGACGACAGGGGCCGAATTGGCAGGAGCCGTGCCGTGGACGGAGTTCACTTTGATGGTGCTGATCGGCCCACTCGACGCGCCCGCTGCATCGGTGACGGTAATCGTGAACTGCGTGGTCTCGATGCCGTCGGCGGTCCGGTCCGTCGGGTTGAATTTCAATGCCCGTAAGGTCGCCCGGACATCGCCTGCCCATCCAGTGACGGTGTAGATGCCGGTCGCGGCATCGTATGTTCCGCCAGTGGAGATCAAGGCGCCCTTGGCGGGAGAGTCCAAGGCGATCCTCGCCGTAACGACGTCGCTCAAATTCGGGTCGATAAGCTCGATGTTCGCGAACGGCGTCACCAGGTTCACGTTATCGGTGTCCGACATCGTATAGGCCGCCGTCGGCGCGATTAGAATCGGCGCCCGGTTCTGCGCCACCACATCAACCGAGATATTGCTGTTCGGCACGGAGGCGATGCCGCGATCGTCCACCACGCTGATCGTGAAGGAATCGCTTGTCATCGATCCGGCTGCGCCGGCTGACGTGGCGTTGGGCGAAGCGTTCGGGCTGAATTGCAGACCCCGTAGAGAAGCCTGCACGGTCGCGATGTCGCCGCTCACCGTGTACGTGCCGGAAAGCCGGTCGTAGACGCCGGTCCCCAGATTGCCGAAGGTGCCGAGGGCGTATCCGGGAAGCTGGTTCATCTTCACCGTGACGGTGACCCAGGACCCATTGTCGTCGATCGTGAGGCCCGCGAAGGGATTGACGATTCCCGTATCGGCCACGGTCACCCTGGTCGGGCCCGATGCGCCGAGAATGGTCGGAGCGCGGTTGCTGTAATCGATGCTGCCTTCGCCGACGAGGATCACGTTCTCGATATTGGCGAGCTTGAGATGATCGAAGCCGCTGACCGAGATGTAGACGGTATCGGTGCCGCCATTGGCCAGCTCCGTGACGGAATCCCTGAGATTGTCCACATAATAGACATCGTTGCCTGCACCGCCCACCATGCTGTCGGCACCGACGCCGCCATCCAGCGTGTCGTTGCCGTTCCCACCGTCCAACGTGTCCCTCCCGCTGCCGGCGAGAAGATGATCGTGACCGTCCTCGCCCTTGAGAAGATCGTTGTTGATGCCGCCGTCCAGGGTGTCGTCGCCGGTGCCGCCGACGAGCGTGTCGCTGCCGGAATCGCCCGTGAGCATATCGTTGCCGTCGAAGCCGCTGATGCTGTCGTTTCCGCCAAGGCCAAACAGGTGATTGTTCAGGGCGTTGCCCCTGACGGTGTCGCTGTACTGAGTTCCGACGAGATCGGCCGCCGACGAATAAATACGGTCCTCTCCGTATTTCGGGAAGCTCGAGTTCGGGACGTTGTCGTATTTGGAAACGTATCCTTGAGCCAGGTCTGCCGAGATGGCTCCGGCGATGTTCTTCCCCTGGGCATTGAGCAGGACGATCTGGTCGTAGCGCAGGGTCGTCGCCCCGTTGGCATAAATGAGATCGCTTCCCGCCGACCCGTAGATCACGTCGACGCCCGATCCCACATACAGCTCATCGTTGCCGGCGCTGCCGTACAGCGTGTCGTTGCCTGCGGCGCCGTCCAGCGTCGCCGCCTCATTGCCGGCCCTGAGAACGTCGCCGCTGTTGCTGCCGATGACATGGGTGATGGATTGGAGCGTATCGGTCCCTTGCCCGGTGGCGATGCCCGTCGCGAGATCGACCCGGACGGCGGCGTTGCCCTGGAAATACGCGATGCCGCCGATCAAAAGGTCGTCGCCGGCGCCGCCGATGAGGTAATCCTTGTCCCATTCATTGCTTCCGGCGCCCATCAGGGTATCGTTCCCTGCGCCGCCGTTGAGCACGAACTGGTCCAGCGTATCGGACGCATTGATGATGTCGTTGCCCTGGGAGCCGACGAACGACTCGATGTTCGCGTAGGTGTCGATCCCTCCCCAGCTGTCCTTGCCCGTCATGGACGCATAGGTCTGGCCATTATAGGTCCAGATGTCGGTCGTGAGATTGATCACGATGCCCGCGCCACCCGTTTCCGTCTCATAGGAAACGGTGTCGTTGTAGCCGTCGCCGCCGTCCAGGATATCGTTGCCGCGCCATCCGATCAGAAGATCGTCATCCTCGCCGCCATAGAGCTTGTCGTTGCCGGTGCCGCCTCGCAGCGTGTCATATCCGAGATCGCCATAAATCGTCGTCGCAGTGGTGGTGCTATGGCTGCCGAGATCGTTGTTGCCGGCATCGCCGGTGATGACGCTCGGATTTCCGGCGGCGGCCAGTCCGAAAGTCGTCACCTTCTCCGTCGCGGGCTCTTCGTCGGCTTCAAGCGGCCGAGTGATGTCCGACAAGACATCTCCCGTCTGGATAACAATAAGATCATCAGCAATTTTATCCATCGGAAGTCCCCTGTTCAAAAGACTTGTCGGTTAATTTTTTCTCGATGGATCATATGTGAACGGTTGCGATGCAGGTTCTATCCGAACGAACAGGTTCGGTAACGGCATGGTGCAATCTCTGCGTTTATTACGAAATATCTCTTATGAATCAATATAGTATTGCTTTTTACTTTTTCGCAAAGTCCACTTGCAAAAAGGCAATGTTTGAAAAAGCCATGTCATAACAAGGGATTCGGAGGTTTTGCCCCGATCCCCGGCTGCGCCTCGTCCAATCCGGATCTCTACCTCTGGATGCGCTCGGACAGGCTGATCGACGGATCCTTTCCCTTCGCATGACTTCGTGACAGCGGCTTCGTTCCGGGTTAGGTCGATCCTCCCCATTATGGCTGCCCCGATATCATGCTCAAACCCGATACGCTGGCTCTTACCGTCGTTCTGGCGCTTCTCACCGCGCTTGGGCCTCTTTCGACGGATATGTACCTGCCTTCGCTCCCGGCGATCGCGGCAGGGCTCAAGGCCAGTACGGGACAGACGCAGCTGACCCTGTCGGCCTTCCTGCTCGGCTTTGCGGCCGGGCAGTTCTTCTACGGGCCGATTTCCGACCGCATCGGGCGCAAGCCCGTGCTGCTCTTCGGGCTCGGGCTCTTCACGATGGCCAGCCTGATCTGCGCGCTCTCGCCCAATATCGAGACGCTGATCGGCGCCCGCTTCCTGCAGGCGCTCGGCGCCTCCGGCCCCATCGTGCTCGGACGCGCCATCGTGCGCGATTTCTACGAGGGGCCGCGCGCAGGCCGCGAGCTGTCGCGCATGGGCACGATCATGGGCGTGGTGCCGGCGGCGGCGCCCATTCTCGGCGGCGTGATCGAGCGCCTCACCGGTTGGCGCGTGACCTTCGGGGTCATGATCCTGTTCGGCATCGCGCTCGCCGCGACCATCCTGTGGCGCATGCCGGAGAGCATCCGCAAGAAATCGGACGTGCCGATCTCGTTCCCGGCGATCCTGCGCGGCTTCCGGCTTCTGCTCGGCCATGCCGGCTACCGGACCTATGTGGGCCTGTCCATGCTCACCTATGGCGGGCTCTTCGCCTTCATTTCCGGCTCGTCCTTCGTGCTGCAGAAGATCTATCGCCTGGACGAGCTGTCCTTCGCCTTCTCCTTCACCTTCGTGGTGGCGGGCTTCATGACCGGCACCATGCTGGCGCAGCGCCTCGTGGGCCGCTTCGGGCTCGACGGCACGATCCGGATCGGCGTGACATGCCTCGCGCTCGGCGGCGTCATCATGCTGGCCCTGGTGCTCGCGGGCGTTCCGTCGTCCTTGAGCATCAGCGCCCCCATGGCGCTCTACGGCGTGGGCGTCGGCCTCACCATGCCGCAATCCATGGCCTCGGCACTGATGCCCTTTCCGGACCGCGCCGGCGCGGCCTCGTCCCTGCTCGGCATCTGCCAGATGACCTTCGCGGCCATCGTGGGCATCCTGCTGGGACGCAACCTCGACGCCTCGGCGATCCCCCTGCCCGCCACCATCGCCACGACGGGCGTGCTGGCGCTCGCCCTGTTCCTGGCGTCGGGACGCGCCCGGGGCGATCAGCCCAAGGGCTGATCCGACAGAGGGAGCTTCGCGATCACGTCGGCGGCCCGATGGTCGGCGGAAACGCCGTCGATGAAGAAGACGTCGCCGCGCGAATTCCCGGTCCGCAGCGGCAAGATCCGCCGGTAGGCGGGGGAATCGTACCAGGCGCGGGCGCTGTCCCCGTCCGGGAACGCGATCACGATCAGGTCCCCCGACCAGGATCCCTCCACCACCGTGGCGGGTCCGCCGTGAATGATGAAGCGTCCCTCGAACGGCGCGAGGGTCTCGTCGATGCGGCGCAGATATTCGACGATATCGGGACCGACATTCACGTCGTGCAGATGGCCGATGGCATAGGTTGTCATGGCAGGCTCCTTCCTGAGTGGTGAAGGGAGCATGCCGGGGCCAGAGAGTGTTGGCGATTACGTGGCAGGTAATGGTTTATAGGGTTCTCGGACGCTTCCCGTCATTCCGGGGACATCCCGGAATGACCTGTCGCGAAGACGGGGACTCCATCGCCTCACAGCCCGAACAGCTTCTCGAAGAAGTTCTTCTCGCGGCTGGCGCGGCGCTGCGGAGCGGGCTGGGGCGCGATCCAGGCATTGTCGCCCGCGCCCGCCGTGGCATAGCGCGAATCCTGGCCCGCGCCGGCCACCGGCACATCGTTGCTCCGGAAGCGCTCGCTGCCCGGCAGCGGCACGGGCTGCTGGTCCTTCAGGGCGACCTTCATGAAGTTGTGCCAGACCTCGCTCGGCAGATTGCCGCCGCTGACCCGCTTGGTGAGCGCGCCGTCGTCGTTGCCGAGCCAGACGCCCGCCACGAGGCTTCCGGTGAAGCCCACGAACCAGGCATCCTTGTAGTCGTCGGTGGTCCCGGTCTTGCCGGCCATGAGCCAGCCGGGAACCTGCGCCGACCGCGCCGTGCCGACCACGAAGGTGTTGTGCATCATGTCGTTCATCATGGCGACCACGTTCGGATCGATGACGCGACCGAGCCCGCCCGAATTCGGGCGCTTGTAGATCAGCTTGCCGTCCGTGGTCTTCACCTGGGCGATCACGTAGGGAACGACGCCCATGCCGCCGTTGGCGAAGGGCGCGTAGGCGCTCACCAGTTCGAGCGGCGTGACCTCCGAGGTGCCCAGCGCGAGTGAGCCGTTGGCCTGGAGCGGCGAAGAGATGCCGAGCCGCTGCGCCGTCTGCGCCACGTTCTTCGGCCCGACCTCCATGTTGAGCTTGACCGCAATGGTGTTGAGCGAGAGCGCCAGGGCATCGCGCATGGCGATCGGCCCACGGTACTTGCGGTCGTAGTTCTTGGGGGCCCAGCCGCCGAAATTCACCGGCCCGTCCTCGAGGACCATGTCGGGCGTGTAGCCCCGCTCCACGGCCGTGAGATAGACGAAGGGCTTGAACGACGAACCGGGCTGGCGGCGGGCGGTCGTGGCCCGGTTGAACTGGCTCGTCTCGTAGTTGCGGCCGCCGACCAGCGCCCGGACGGCGCCGTCAGGCTGCAGGGCCACGAAGGCGCCCTGGCTCACGTTGAACTTCTGACCCTTGGCGTTGAGCTCCTCCACGAGGACGCGCTCGGCGGTCGCCTGCATGGTGGGCTCGATGGTGGTCGAGACCACGATGTCGGATTCCACGTTGCCGACGAAATCGTCGAGCACGTCCATCACGTAATCGGCCGCGTAATTGGCCGAGCCCGCGCCGTTCGGGCGCACGGGTTCGGCGGGCGCGCCGAGCGCCGTCTTGGTCATGCCCGGCGTGATGAAGCCGAGCTCGTTCATAGCCGCGATCACGAGTTCCGCGCGGGCCTGCGCCCGCTCGGGATTGCGGTTGGGGGCGAGGCGGGAGGGCGACTGAACGAGCCCTGCCAGCACGGCCGCTTCCGAGAGCGAGACGTTGCGGGCGGACTTGCCGTAATAGCGCTGGGAGGCGGCCTCGACGCCGTAGGCGCCGGCGCCGAAATAGACCCGGTTGAGATAAAGCTCGAGGATCTGGTCCTTCGAGTAGTTGCGCTCGAGCCAGAGCGCCAGGATCGCCTCCTGGATCTTGCGCGAGGCGGTGCGCTCCTGGGTCAGGAAGAGGTTCTTGGCGAGCTGCTGGGTCAGGGTCGAGCCGCCCTGCAGGCCTCCCTTATGGGCGAGGTTGCGGTAGACCGCGCGGGCGATGCCGACGGGATCGATGCCGAAATGGTCGTAGAAGCGCCGGTCCTCGATCGCCACGAAGGCCTTGGGCAGGTAGGGCGGGAGCTCTTTCAGCGAGACCGTGCGCCCGCCCGTCTCGCCGCGATTGGCCAGGAGCGAGCCGTCGCTCGCCATGATGGCGATGTTCGGCGGGCGCTTCGGCACCGTGAGCTGGTCGATGGGCGGCAGCTGCGAGGCGTAATAGGCCACCACGCCGCCGATTCCGATGACGCCCCAGAGGCAGAGCACCAGACCGGCATAGACGAGCTTGCTGAAAAGGGAGCGGCCGCCCTTGCGCTTGGATTTCTTGAGCTTGGCCGGACGGCGCGGCCCGCCGCTGCCGTTTGAAGAAGCCCGCCTGCGCGCCATCGTTCCCCCTGCCCGGTCCTCGGGCGAGAGGCGAAAGTCCAGCTCTCCCGCTTCCCCAGCGGTCGCATCGAAGACCGGCTCGCGCCGGTCGCGTCCGTTCGCCACCTCTTAAACCCCGCATCGATCTGGCCGGTATATCGTCCGGCCTTTCATGCTCTGGAGCACCCTAAATGTGGCGGTTTAAGGGGCGGTTAACGAGGATTAACGTCTTAACCACCGGATGTGCCGGGGCGTGGTATTCGTGCCACGAGCTCTATTCCGCGGCGAACGGCAGCTCTCCGGTTTCCAGGTCGGCCTTCGCGAGATCGTGAACGCGGCGCAGGTCGTTCAGGAACGCCTCGTAAGCCTCCCGCTTGGTCGCCTCGTCGGGCAGGCGCAGCAGATAGGACGGGTGCACGGTGACGTAGCCTTCATAAGGCCCGAACCGGGCCCGTCCGCGCGAGCGGGTGATCGGCGTCGCCTTTCCGGTCAGCGCCAGAAGAGCCGTCGCTCCGAGCGCCACCACAAGCTTGGGCTTCACCAGTTCGAGCTCCTTCATCAGCCAGGGCCGGTAATGCTTCACCTCGCCGGCCGTGGGCTTGGAATGGATGCGCCGGTGCCCGCGCTGCTCGAACTTGAAATGCTTCACCGCATTGGTGAGATAGGCCTGCTCGCGGTCGATGCCGGCCTCCTTCATGGCCTTGGTCAGGAGCTTGCCGGCGGGTCCGACGAAGGGGCGGCCCTGCAGATCCTCCTGGTCGCCCGGCTGCTCGCCGACGAAGACGATCTCGGCATGGGCCGGGCCCTCGCCGAACACCGCCTGGGTCGCGCCCAGCACGAGAGGACCGGCCTTGGCGATGATGGCGTTGAGGTCCTCCAGGCTCTTCGGCTCCTGATCCCACATGGCCTCAAGAGCACGCTCGGGGGTGCGTTTGGCGGGCATCGTCGCCTCCTGTTCGATCATCCGTTCAACGCGCCGGGAGGCGGTTTGGATCAAGCCGGGGATCGCCGCCGTCTCGGGCATGTTGCGCCAGTACTTCTTCGGCATCTCGGCCCGCATGGCGGTGGGGTTCACCCGGGCCGGGTTGAACACGCTTTCGTAATAGCCGCGCCAGCCTTCCTCGAAACTGTCCTCGGCGGGAGCCTCGTCGCGCTGTCCCGGCGGACCGAAGGTCAGGGCGCGGCGATCCCAGTGCATCGAGCCGACGGGCGTGAGGATCGTCCAGTCCATGGAGCGGAACCGGTCGACGAAGAAGGAAGCCGCCGCCTCCAGGATGAAGTGCTCGGGCTCGAACCAGGCGGCGAAACGCTCGAGGTCTTCGCCCGGCATCCGCCGAAAGCGCACGAAGGCATGCATCTTGTGCAGGTCGCGCCGCACGGACCGCGCCATCAGGTCGATGCGGTGAACGAGCGGGTCGC
Source organism: Microvirga mediterraneensis (assembly GCF_013520865.1). Taxonomy (NCBI): domain Bacteria; kingdom Pseudomonadati; phylum Pseudomonadota; class Alphaproteobacteria; order Hyphomicrobiales; family Methylobacteriaceae; genus Microvirga; species Microvirga mediterraneensis. Next base: position 867,128 of record NZ_JACDXJ010000001.1, on the reverse strand, counting down.
TCGCGACGTCGAGCAGGTCCCGCTCGCCGTTCAGCACCCGCCAGACCAGTTGATAGAGCAGCGCATAGCGCTCCGGGTCCCTGTGGCAGACCACATGCTCGATCAGCCGCGCGACGCCCTTCGGGATCGTGACCGGAGGCGCATCGCCCATCGCCTCCACGCCGAACAGACCCGGTGCGTCATCGACGGCGAAGACCACATGCTGCGGTGCTAGTTCCTCGGCGATCAGCCGCCGCAGCGCCTGGCGAAAACCATCGAGATCGGCGCCGGCTGAAAGAGTGATGCGATGGAGGTTCATGGGTTTGCTCTCGTCATCCTTGATGGAGCGCATCTTCCGCCGTCGTCACCGGCCTTGTGCCGGTGATCCCGATCCTTGAAGCGCCGCGCTTTTCCGTATCGAGATGGCCGGCACAGGGCCGGCCATGACGGGAGTGCCGCGCTCACCCGAACAGGCTCAACTGTTCCGGCTTCTCGACCAGCCGCTCGCGCAGGCCGGGGGAATCGAGTCTCGCTTTCGGGTGGTGGTCGGCCGTGATGAGGAAGGGCTTGGCGCGCTTCAGCCCCGAGGTGAGGCGGGCGACGTCCTCCAGGCGCAGCGTCGTGTGCTTTCGCGCCACCACGATCTTGTCCACGGCCCGCGCCCCCAGGCCCGGGACGCGCAGCAGCATCTCGCGCTCGGCCCGGTTCACGTCGACGGGAAAGCGGTGGCGGTTCTTCAGCGCCCAGGCGAGCTTCGGGTCGACCTCGAGGTCGAGCATGCCCTTGTCGGTCCCGACCGCGATCTCGTCCACGTCGAAGCCGTAATAGCGCAGCAGCCAATCGGCCTGGTACAGCCTGCTCTCGCGCATCAGCGGCGGCGATTTCAGGGGCAGGATGGCGCTCGAATCCGGAATCGGGCTGAAGGCGGAGTAATAGACGCGCTTCATGGCGTAATGGCCGTAGAGCTTGGCGGAGGTGCGCAGCACGTCCGCATCCGTGGTGTCGTCCGCGCCGACAATCATCTGCGTGGTCTGCCCGGCCGGCGAGAAATGGCGGCGCTCCTCGCGCGCCTCCTCGATGCGCTCGAACATCTGCGCCATGGCGGTCTCGATGGAGGCGCCGTCCTTCTCCGGCGCCAGCCGCTCCAGGCTCTTTTCCGTCGGCAGCTCGAGATTGATCGACAGCCGGTCGGCCCACAGGCCCGCCTCCTCGATGAGCCAGGGGCTCGCCTCGGGAATGGTCTTCAGGTGGATGTAGCCGCGGAAGCCGTGGTCGCGGCGCAGCTTCTTGGCCACGAGCAGCATCTGCTCCATGGTGTAGTCCGGCGAGCGGATGATGCCGGAGGAGAGGAACAGGCCCTCGATGTAGTTGCGCTTGTAGAACTCGACCGTGAGCGTCACCACCTCGTCGACCGAGAACTTCGCCCGCTTCACGTTGGACGAGCGCCGGTTCACGCAATAGGCGCAGTCGAACAGGCAGTAATTGGTGAGCAGGATCTTCAGCAGCGACACGCAGCGCCCGTCCGGCGTGTAGGCGTGGCAGATGCCGTTGCCGTCCGTCGAGCCCAGGCCTCCCGCGTCGGCCTTGCGCCTGGGCGCACCGGACGAGGAGCAGGAGGCATCGTATTTCGCCGCGTCCGCCAGGATGCGCAGCTTCTTGGCAAGCTTCTCGTCCATGGGTCTTTCGCAGAATTGTTCTTGATTTGTTCTAGCACGGGGATCGGCTGTTGGCGAGGCCTGGAGCAGAGGCGGGAGGTCGCATCGGATCCCGGCGCCGGGAAGAGGCTTGCGGGCGGCCCGACCCGGCCTTGCGATCCGCGTCCGAAAGGGTTCACAACGGGTCGCTCCGGCCTAACTGTGCTCTAATTCTCTCCTCTGATGATGCCGGGTGAAGGATTTCGGGAACAACCCGGCCGTCAAAGGAGGATACGATGCGCTTATCTCATCTCGGGGCCGTTCTCGCTCTCGGCTCCCTGCTCGCCTCGCCGGCTTTCGCGCAAACCGCCGCTCCGGGCACCGCCACCCCGGGCACGGCCGCGAAGCCGCCGATGACCGGCGCGGCCCCTTCGACCGGCGCCGCCAAGCCGATGCCGAGCACCACATCGTCCACCAGCGCGCTCATCGACATCAACAGCGCGTCCAAGGACGAACTCGACAAGCTGCCCCAGATCGGCGCGGCCCGGGCGGATGCGATCATCAAGGGCCGCCCCTATCGGGCCAAGAACGAGCTCGTCGACAAGAAGATCATTCCGCAGAACGCCTACGATGCGATCAAGGACCGGATCATCGCCCACCAGAAATCGTGAACCGCCACAAAAAAGGGGCCCGACGGGCCCCTTTTCTGCTCCGCTTGAAACGGATTAGCGGGCGTACTTGAACTCCGGAGCGGCCTTCAGCTGATCCTTGGTCATGTCCAGCATGGCATGATCGGGAGCAGACCGGTTCATGTTGTTGCCGGCGGACGTCGTGGTCGTGGTGGTGGTCGTCGAGCCGGCGGTCGAACCCGTCGTGGCCGGGGCATTGGTGGCGGTGCCGGTCGTGGTGTTCGACGCGGTCGCATTCGAGCGCGGCTCGTTGACGAACTTGATCTGGTCGAAAGGCACGGCGACGTCATGCTCGCCCATGCCGAGGAACCCGCCGACGCCGATCACAACGGCTTCGATCTTGCCGCTCTGATCCACGAGCAGCTCGCTGATGTCGCCGATCTTCTCGTTGTTGTTGTTGTAGACGTTCAGGCCTTCGATCTTCGAGGCGCGCCACTGGCCGGCCTTCTCCTGAGTCATCCAGTTGCCGCTGGACATGGACCCGCCCGACGTGGTGGTCGATGAAGCGGCATTCGGGCTGGTCGATGAACCGGCGGGCTGGTTCTGGGCGAGAGCCGGGGCCGACAGAAGAGCCGTTCCGAGAAGCGCCATCATGAGATGCTTTGAAGCCATTTATTCCTCCTGACTATCCGTGACGCACTGTCACGTCTCCATCACTCAACGGCGGAGCGGGAGTTTGGTTCTGTCGAGACGTTGGGCAGTTTCTCATGTTTTGCTCACCGCCTGAGCAGCGACTGGGCAAGGAACCGCTTGCTCGTTCGGAGAATGGTCCTAAACTCGGCCAAGCTTTCTCGCCGAGAATCCGAAACGGACCGCATGATCCGCACCTTGCTCGACGGCCTCTATCGTTTCGCCGGCTATCTCGCGGGCGTTTTCCTTCTCGCGATCTTCCTCCTGATGATGAGCCTGTCCCTGGGACGGGGGATCGGGGTCAACGTCCCGGCCGGTGACGATTTCGCCGCCTGGTCCATGGCCGCGATGGCCTTCCTGGGGCTCGCCTACACCTTCAGGTCCGGGGAGCTGATTCGCATCGGGCTCATCCTCGACCGCCTCCCCGCCGCCGGGAGGCGCGCGGTCGAGATCGTCTGCCTGGCCGCCGGATCCGCGATCATCGCGTTCTTTGCCTGGCATGCCGTGCAGATGACCTATGACAGCTGGCGCTTCAACGACATGTCCCAAGGAGTCCTGGCCGTGCCGCTCTGGATCCCGCAGCTCGGATACTCGCTCGGCCTGACGATTCTCGCCATCGCCTTCCTGGACGAGCTCGTTCATGGGCTGAGGGGAGGAGCGCCGCGCTACGAGAAGCCGCCGGCCGCCACGCCCGAGGAGATCGTCAATCGCGCAGCCGAGAGCGGGCTCTAGGCCATGGTCTCGGATCTCAGCCTCGTCGCCACCGCGGCCGTTCTCTTCGGCTTCCTCCTGGGTCTCCTGGCGCTCGGCGTATGGATCGGCGTCGCGCTGATCCTCGTCGGATTCGCGGCCATTCTCATGGTCACGACCGTGCCGGTCGGTCCGGTCCTCGCAACCACCGTCTGGGCGAGTTCCGCGTCCTGGACGCTCGCGGCCCTGCCGCTCTTCATCTGGATGGGCGAGATCCTGTTCCGCACGCGCCTGTCGGAACAGATGTTCATGGGACTGGCGCCCTGGCTGAACTGGCTTCCCGGCCGCCTGCTGCACGTGAACGTGGTGGGCTGCGGCGTCTTCGCGGCCGTGTCGGGATCGTCGGCCGCGACCTGCGCCACCGTGGGCAAGATCGCCCTGCCGGAACTCAAGAAGCGCGGCTACGACGACATGATGAGCCTGGGAAGCCTTGCCGGTTCCGGCACCCTCGGCCTCCTGATCCCGCCCTCCATTCCCATGGTGGTCTACGCCATCGCGGCGAACGTGTCCGTCATCCAGGTCTTCCTCGCGGGCTTCCTGCCGGGTCTCGTCGTGATGGCGCTCTATTCGGGCTACATCGTCCTGTGGTCGGCGCTCAACCCCGGCAAGTCGCCGCCGCCCGAGCCCCGGACGAGTCTCGCCTTCAAGCTCCGGAGCTCGGCGAAGCTTTTGCCCGTCCTCCTGCTGATCGCCGCCATCTTCTCCTCGCTGATCTTCGGCTGGGCCACGGCGACGGAATGCGCCGCCTGGGGCGTGACGGGCGCGCTCATCCTGGCCTGGTGGTCCGGCACCCTGACATGGACGACCTTCGTCGAGAGCCTGTTGAGCGCGACACGCCTGACGGTCACGATCATGCTGATCCTGGCCGGCGCCGCCTTCACCACCGCGGCCATGGCCTATACGGGCATCCCCGTGGCTCTGGCCTCCTGGGTCGAGTCGCTGCACCTGTCGCCCTACGTGCTGATCGCGGCCCTCACGGTCATGTACATCCTCCTGGGCTGCCTCATCGACGGCATCTCGATGATCGTCCTCACCACGGTGGTCGTGCTGCCCATGGTGAAGCAGGCGGGCTTCGACCTCGTCTGGTTCGGCGTGTTCCTCATCATCCTCGTGGAGATGGCCCAGATCACGCCGCCGGTGGGATTCAACCTCTTCGTGCTGCAGAACATGAGCGGACGGGACAGCTTCACCATCGCCCGGGCGGCCGTGCCGTTCTTCTTCCTGCTCGTTGCCGCCGTTGCCATCATCACGGCTTTTCCGGACATTGCGCTGTGGCTGCCGCGCACGGCCTTCCCGGAATAGATCTTTCCATAAGAACCAGAGGGAGAACGACGATGAAACACATGACACGCTTCGGACTGAGCCTCGCGGGAGCCCTGCTCCTGGCGGCGCCCGCGGTGGCGCAGACCAAGTGGAACCTGCCCGCCGCCTATCCGGCGGACAATTTCCATACCGAGAACCTGAACGCCTTCGCCAAGGATGTCGGCGACGCGACCGGCGGCAAGCTGCAGATCACGGTCCACGGCAATGCCTCGCTCTTCAAGGCGCCGGAGATCAAGCGCGCCGTGCAGACCGGGCAGGCCCAGGCCGGCGAGGTGCTGATGTCGCTGCACGAGAACGAGGATCCGGTCTACGGCCTCGACGTGGTGCCCTTCCTGGCCACGTCGTTCGACCAGGCGAAGAAGCTCTGGGACGTGCAGAAGCCGGCCATCGAGAAGAAGTTCGCCAGTCAGGGCCTGATGCTGCTGTTCGCGGTGCCGTGGCCGCCGCAGGGGATCTTCGCCAAGAAGGACATCAACACCGTCGAGGACCTGAAGGGCGTCAAGTGGCGCTCCTACAATCCCGGCACCGCCCGCATCGCCGAACTCGTCGGCGCGCAGCCCGTAACAGTGCAGGCCGCGGACCTGCCGCAGGCGCTCGCCACGGGCGTGGTCACCACCTTCATGACCTCGGGCGCCACCGGCTACGACTCGAAGGTGTGGGAATCCCTGTCTCACTTCTACGACACGCAGGCCTGGATCCCGAAGAACCTGACCTTCGTCAACAAGGCGGCCTTCGACGCCCTCGACAAGCCGACCCAGGAGGCCGTGCTGAAGGCCGCCAAGGCGGCCGAGGAGCGCGGCTGGAAGACGGCCCAGGAGAAGACCAAGTGGTACGTCGACCAGATGGCCGCGAAGGGCATGAAGATCCAGCCGCCGAGCCCCGCGCTCAAGGCGGGCCTGCAGAAGGTCGGCGAGCAGCTGACGCAGGACTGGCTGAAGAAGGCCGGCCCGGACGGGCAGGCCATCATCGACAGCTACAAGAAGGCGGTGATGTAAGACCGAATGTTGTCGGGGAGGCGTCATCCCGGGCGGCATGAGCCGATCCGGGATCGTCACCAGAAAAAGGCGCCGTTCTCATTCCGGGTTCCGCTCTGCGGCCCCGGGATGACGCATTTCTAGAGCATCGCGCGGAAAAGCGGATCCGGTTTTCACTGACGTGGCCCTCCGGGTCCGCCCGGAACGATGCTCTCATCAAAGAAGGAAGCATCGGACCCAAAAGCGGATCCGCTTTTGGGTCCGATGCTTTAAGCCAGGGTAAAGTCCATGGTGATTTCGGCGTTGAGCACCTTGGAGACCGGGCAGTTCTTCTCCGCCGCGCGGGCCAGTTCCTCGAACTTGGCGCGGTCGATGCCCGGCACATTGGCGTTGAGCGTCAGGGCCGACTTCCTGATCGCGAAGCCGCTGCCCTCCTGCTCGAGGGAGACGACCGCCTCGGTGGTGAGCTCGGTGGGCGTGAAGCCTGCACCCTGGAGCTGGAAGGCAAGGGCCATGGTGAAGCAGCCGGCATGGGCGGCGGCGATCAATTCCTCCGGGTTCGTGCCCTTCTCGTTTTCGAAACGGGTCTTGAAGGAATAGGGCGTCGACGACAGGACGCCGGAATCCGACGTGAGATGGCCGGTGCCATCCTTGCCGGTACCCTGCCAAACGGCTCTTGCCTTGCGGTTCATCGTAATCTCCTTTTGCGGATCGGATCAGAGCATCGGACCCAAAAGCGGATCCGCTTTTGGGTCCGATGCTCCACTCTTGGACGAGCGCATCGTTCGGGGTGGACCCGGAGGGCCACGTCAGTGAAAACCGGGTCCACCTTTTCCGCGCGATGCGCTAGTGATCTAGGACAGATGGCGTCAGGCTCCAGAGTCCCGGCCTCTTTCGAGTTGCGAGTTTGTGATGTCGATTATCAATCAGGTCCGCCTGCGCCCACGGCTCCTCGGAGCGACTCTCGTCGGCATTCTGGTCTTCGCGGTCCTGCCGTCCTCCTGGTCCGTCAGTTCGCGCGTGCTCGTGGCCTGGGATCTCGGTGTCGTGTTCTATCTCGCGCTGACGGGCGCCATGGCGGCGCGCTCCTCGACGGCCATGATGCAGAACCGCGCCGCCCGGGAGGACGAGGCCGCCGCCGTCGTGCTCGCCCTGATGCTCGCGGCGTCCGTCGCGAGCCTTGCCGCCATCGCGGTGGAGCTCGCCGGCATCCGCGACGGCGGGATCGGCGGACAAGGCTTCCGCCTCGCCATCGCGGGCATCACCATTCTCTGTTCGTGGTTTTTCGTGCACACGATCTACGCCATCCATTACGCCCACGAGTATTACGGCGACAAGGGCGAGCGGCAGGGCCTCGCCTTTCCGCACAAGGAGAAGCCCGATTACTGGGACTTCTTCTATTTCTCGTTCAATCTCGGGGCCGCCGCACAGACATCCGACGTGGTTATCGTGTCCAAGCGCATGCGGCGCCTGGCGCTCGCCCACACGATCCTGTCCTTCCTGTTCAACACCACGGTTCTCGCGCTCGCGGTGAACGTGGGGGCGGGACTGCTTTAGCCCCGTGGTTTTCAGGCCCGCAGGCCTTGCATGACCATGGCCGTTATGCAGAAATCGTCGCTGAAAGCGCGTGCTGCCAGCGATGGGGGCGGAGTTCACCGTGCCCGGCGGAACCGCTCACAGCGCGTGACAAGACCCACCGAACGAGCCAATGACCGCCATCTCCACGATTGCCGCTTCCATCCCGATCGTCGAAACCGAGCGCCTCGTCCTGCGGGGCCATCGGACGGAGGATTTCGCCGATTGCTTCACGCTTTGGACCGACCCGGACGTGACGCGGTTCATCGGCGGCAAGCCTTCCACGCAGGAAGAGGTCTGGGGACGGTTGCTGCGCTATGTGGGCCACTGGGCGATGCTCGGCTTCGGCTACTGGGTCATCACGGAAAAGGACACCGGCCGTTTCGTGGGCGAGGTCGGGTTCGCCGATTTCAGGCGCGAGATCGATCCCTCCCTCGACGGCATGCCGGAAATCGGCTGGGTAATCGCGCCCGCATGCCAGGGCAAGGGCTACGCCACCGAAGCCGCCCAGGCGGCGATCCGGTGGGGCGAGAAGCACTTCGGCCCCGTCCGCACGGCCTGCATCATCGCGCCGGAGAACGGAGCCTCGATCCGCGTGGCGGAACGATGCGGCTACCGGGAGTTCCGGCGCACCACCTACAAGGGGAACCCGACGGTCATGTTCGTGCGGGACAACGCGAAATCGTAAGTCACGCCTTGCCTCCGTCGAACGCGGGCCGTCAGCCGTCGGGATCGTCGTCCGGATCCCGGTCGATGACGTCCCGGGCCACGTCGAAGCGGAAGCCAGCCCGCGCCATCGCGGCCAGGTCCTTGTCGCGGTAGGGCGCCCGTTCACCGGGCCGGAACGGCCCGAGCTTGCGGCGACGGGCGAAGGCGCGGGCGGCCTGCTCCTCGTCCCCGTCCTCCCCTTCCAGGGCGGCCGCGATGGCCGTGCGGTCGACGCCCTTGGCGGAGAGCTTGGCCTGGATGGCGCGGGCCGAGCCGCCCCGGCGCCGCAGGGTGGCGACCCGGGCTTCCGCATAGCGGGCATCGTCGATGAGGCCGCTGCGGATGCTCTTTTCCACCACTTCGTCGATCATGTCCCGGAACCCGGCCGGATCCTCGCCGCGCAGGCGGCAGCGCTTGTCCACCTTGCGCCGCAGCACGCGGCGCAGGTTCTCGGCCGAGGAAGCATAGCGTTCGAGATAGGCGAGCGCCGCCCGCTGCAGGTAGGCGGGCGTCACCTGCCGCGGCGGCTTGCGGAGGGGCTTGCCGGTCTCGTCCGTCATTCCGGCTTAGCATCGGAGGGCGGCGTGATCTCGCCCGGCTTTTCGACCTGCCCCCGCCGTTGCAGCTGGAGCGCCACGAACCAGCACAGGGACGCCCAGGCGGCGCCGACGGCCCAGCCGGCGAGAACGTCGCTCGGCCAGTGCACGCCGAGATAGACCCGGCTGACGCCGACCAGGAGGGTCGTGATGATCGCCAGGCCCATGATGAAGGTGCTGACGCGCCGGCTCTTCTCCACGCGGGCCAGCAGGGCGCCGAGGGTCAGGTAGGTGATGGCCGACATCATGGCATGGCCGCTCGGAAAGCTCGCGGTGTAAACCCTCGTGGCATGCGGCACGAGATCCGGTCGGGGGCGCTCGAACCCGATTTTCAGGCCGGTGGACAGGAGCGTGCCGCCGACGATGGCGACCAGGACAAGGAGGGCCGCGCCACGTTTGCCGGCCATGAGCAGATAGATGACCGCCGCCAGGGTGATCAGCGTCAGGATCGCATAGCCGCCGAGGCCGGTGAAGTCCCTGGCCGATTCCTCGAGCCAGGAGGGCCCGAGCGGATTGGCCGGGTTCTGCGGATCGCGCAGGGCCAGCAGGAGGCGGCTGTCGAGGGCATGGGTTTCCCCTTCCCGCACCTCGTCGGCGAGCGCGATGAACGCCCAGGCGAAGAAGCCGCAGGCGGACAGCGACAGAAGCGGGCCGACTTCATTGAGGCGCAGGCGAAGCCACAGGCGCGTGGCGGGGGCGAGAAGCGTGTTCATGGCTCCTGAAATAGGAAGTTTCGAAGCGTCTGGCGGGGGGTAGGCCATGGACGGCGCGACGAGCCGTGGCTTCAGGATCGCAAGAGCCATTTTCCACGTGGTGGCCGTTCTTGTGCCACCCTCCCCCTCATGGCCGGCACAAGGCCGGCCATCCCCGTCTTTCCGTGCCAACACCCTCCGGCCTCATCCTGAGGCGCCACGCCGTGGCGCCGCGAAGGAGGATCCAGAGAGCACTGGAGGCGCCCTGATCCTTCGAGACGCCGCTGCGCTGCTCCTCAGGATGAGGGCGGAGAAAGTCATCGGGGCAACGTTATGTTCTCATTTTGTTCTTGACAGGGCGGATAACCTTGGCTATATCGTTGCCCTAGATCTGCTCTGACGAGGGGCGCGCTCGCGAGGCGTCGCAAGAGTGAGAGCAGGCACGGTCCCGCCGCAGGCCTCGCACGCCTGTGGTCGCGGGAGGTCGACCTTGGGGGCTCCCCAGCTGGTCCACCTGAAAAGAACCGTGCGTGACGAGCAGTTCGGCTCTTCCATCAACACACACGAGCGAGCCGGGCTGCCCGACGCGCCACCCTCGAACCCGAAAGGCTCGCAGCGCAAGCTGCGGGCCCCACGGTGCTGGTCGGTAGAGAATGCCGGTTCGATCTTCGCCCGCTCCGTGATACGAAACACCTCGACGCTAGGGAAATCCACCAACGAGAGAGCGGCATGAATCGACTGTTCGCCAACCTGCCCACCACCGTTTTCGAAGTCATGTCGAGCCTTGCCCGGGAGACCGGGGCGATCAATCTCGGTCAGGGCTTTCCGGACGACCCCGGCCCCGAGGACGTGCGGCGGGCGGCGGCGGATGCGGTGCTGAACGGCTACAACCAGTACCCGTCGATGATGGGCATCCCTGAGCTGCGCACGGCCATCGCGGCCCATTACAAGCATTGGCAGGGCGTCGATCTCGACGCGAACTCCGAGGTCATGGTGACGTCCGGCGCGACGGAGGCGCTCGCAGGCGCGATCCTCGGTATCGTGGAGCCGGGCGACGAGGTGGTGCTGTTCGAGCCCATGTACGACGCCTATCTGCCGCTCGTGCGGCTGGCCGGCGGCGTGCCGAAATTCGTCACCCTGCAGCCGCCCCATTTCCGCCTGACCGAAGAGGCGCTGGCGAAGGCCTTCTCGCCCAAGACCAAGGCCGTGGTGTTCAACAACCCGCTCAACCCGACCGCGACCGTGTTCTCGAACGAGGATCTGAACCTGCTTGCGGAATTCTGCCGGAAGTTCGACGCCATCGCGATCTCGGACGAGGTCTGGGAGCACGTGGTCTTCGACGGCCGCAGGCACCAGCCGGTTCTGGGGCTGGAGGGCATGCGCGACCGCTCTGTGAAGATCGGCTCGGCCGGAAAGATCTTCAGCCTCACGGGCTGGAAGGTCGGATTCGTGGCCGCCGCGCCGCACATCATGAAGGTGCTGGCGAAATCGCACCAGTTCCTCGCCTTCACCACGGCGCCGAACCTGCAGGCCGCGGTGGCCTATGGGCTCGCCAAGGACGACAGCTATTTCGAGGGCATGCGGACGAATTTCGCCCGCAGCCGCGACCGCTTCACCGAAGGTTTGCGGACCCTGGGCTTCGACGTGATCCCGAGCCAGGGCACCTATTTCGTCAACATCGACATCGCGCCCCTAGGCGAGACCGACGACGTCGCCTTCTGCCGCCGCCTCGTCATGGAGCACGGCGTCGCGGCGATCCCGGTCTCGGCCTTCTATGCCGAGGGCGCGGTGAAGAACGTGGTGCGCTTCTGCTTCGCCAAGAAGGATTCGACCCTCGATGCCGGGCTGGAGCGGCTCGCGAAGGCGATCAAAAAGGCGGCCTGAAAATCCATGTGGCCTGTCAACAACTTGGACATTGTTTCTTGCTCGAGAATTTCCTAGCCTGCCCCCGTTCACACTTAACTTGAGGAGTGCCGCCCTAAATGTTCCGTCTTCTCGCTTCGGTTGCCCTAGGCCTCGGCCTTGTCACCGCCGCCGCCGCCCAGGAGCGCGTGGTCAACGTCTATAACTGGTCCGATTACGTGGACCCGAAGGCGCTGGACGAGTTTACGAAACAGACCGGCATCAAGGTGGTCTACGACACCTACGACAACAACGAGATCGTCGAGACCAAGCTTCTGGCCGGCAAGTCTGGCTACGACATCGTCGTGCCCTCGGGCCCGTTCCTGCAGCGGCTGATCGGCGCCAAGGTGTTCCAGAAGCTCGACAAGGCGAAGCTGCCGAACCTCGCCAATCAATGGCCGGAGGTGACGCAGCGTCTCGCCGTGTTCGATCCGGGCAACCAATATGCCGTCAACTACATGTGGGGCACCACCGGCATCGGCCTCAACGTGAAGAAGGTGAAGGAGATCCTCGGCGACATGCCGCTCAACACCTGGGACCTGGTGCTGAAGCCGGAGGTCGCCTCCAAGCTGAAGGCCTGCGGCATCTACATGCTCGACAGCCCCGAGGACCTCTTCCCCGGCGTGCTGGCCTATCTCGGCCTCAATCCGGATTCCAAGCGCACGGAGGACCTGAACAAGGCGGGCGACGCCCTGTTCCGCGTCCGCGGCAACATCCAGAAGTTCCACTCGTCCGAATACATCAACGCGCTCGCCAACGGCGACATCTGCGTGGCGGTGGGCTATTCGGGCGACATGATCCAGGCCAAGAACCGCGCCGCGGAAGCCAAGAACGGCGTCGAGGTCGGCTACGTCATCCCGCGCGAGGGCGCCCTGATGTGGTTCGACAGCTTCGCGGTCCCGGCGGATGCCAAGAACGTGGCCGAGGCGCACGAATTCATCAATTTCATGATGAAGCCCGAGATCGCCGCCATGAACTCGAACTTCGTGTCCTACGCGTCCGGCAACCTCGCGGCCAAGCAGCATATCGACAAGGCGATCCTCGACAATCCCGGCATCTATCCGGACGAGGCCACCATGAAGCGCCTCTTCACCAACACGGCCTATGACGAGCGCTCGCAGCGCACCGTCACCCGCCTCTGGACCAAGGTGAAGACCGGCCGTTAATCCGCCGCTCAGGTTCGCCCGGGCATTGTCCCGCAGCCCTCGAAGCCTCGCCCATGGGCGGGGCTTTTCCATTGAAGAAGGACTTTCCGTCATGCGCCTTGCCGCCGTCGCCGCCCTTGCGGCCTTGAGCCTCGCCGCCCCGGCGCTCGCCCAGACGCCCACGCCGCGCCAGCCGACGATCAGCGTCATGGGAACGGGCGAGGCGGAGCTGAAGCCGGACTTCGCCCGCATCCACGTGACGGTGGCAACCCAGGCCGACACCGTCGCGCAGGCCACCTCCGCCAACAACAATGCGACGGAGCGGGTCCTCGCCCGCATCCAGGGGCTCGGCATCAAGCGGGAGGACATCCGGACCGCGAACTTCCAGGTCTTCCAGACGCCGCAGCAGGTCGGCCCGGACGGCAAAGAGGCGAAGACGCCGAAATTCTCGGCCAACCATCAGCTGCGGATCACCACCCGCGATCTCGACGGCGTCGGGCGCCTCGCCGGCGAGATCCTGGCCAGCGGCGACATGACCTTCCAGGCCGTCACCTTCGGCCTCGACAGGCAGGAAGAAGGCGGAGACAAGGCCCGCGAAGCCGCCGTGCGCGATGCCCGCCGCCAGGCGGAGGTCTATGCCACCGCCGCCGGTGTTTCGCTGGGCCGCCTGCTGGAGATCCGGGACGGCTCCGCCCAGCCCTTCGAGCCGCAGCCCGACATGCGCATGTCCATGGCGATGGCCAAGGGCGCCGAATCGGTCCCGATCGTGCCGCCGGCGACCATCCGCTACACGGCTAATGTCCAGCTCGTCTGGGAAATGGCCGGGAAGCCCTGAGGATCCCGGCCGCTCCGGAGGCTCACGCCGCCCTGACGCTCTGCAGGAACTGGCCGATCTCGGCGCCGAGGCGCTGGGCCTGGCTCTCCAGCAGGACCGACAGGTCGGCCACGCCCCTGGCGGCTTCGAGCGACTGGGAGGCGACCCCCTGCGTGGTCTCGATGGCGGAGGTGCCGGCCTGGGCTTCGGTGGACACCTGGGCCACGGATCGGGCGATCTCGGACACTGCCGCCGTCTGCTGGCCGACGGTTCCGGCCACCGTGGACACGACCCCGGCCAGATCCTCGACGGAGGCCTGCACGGTGCCGAGCGCCACCAGGGTCTCGCGCGAGGCCGCCTGGACGGCCTCGATCTGCCGGGCGATCTCCTCGGTGGCCCGGGCCGTCTGGCCGGCGAGGTCCTTCACCTCCGATGCCACCACGGCGAAGCCCTTGCCGGCCTCGCCGGCCCGGGCCGCCTCGATGGTGGCGTTCAGCGCCAGCAGGTTGGTCTGCGCCGCGATGGAGCGGATGAGGTTCGCCACCTCGCCGATCTGCGAGGTCGCCGTCGACAGGACCGACATGCTGCCGGACGCGCCGCGCGCTTCCGCCACCGCACGCTCGGAGGCCAGCGCGGAGGCATTGGTTTGGGCCGCCACCTCGGCGAGGGACGCGTCGAGCTCGTCGGCCGCGCTCGCCACGGCCGACATGTTCTGCGCCGTGCGGGTGGATGCGGCGCCCGCGATCTCGGCCTGCCGGGTGACGTGATTGGCCGATCCCTCCAGCTGCCCGGAAGCCCTGGCGAGGTCGCCCGTGACCTGCCGGACCTCCGCGAGGATCTGCTCGACCGAAGCGTCGAAGGCCATGACCGCATCGGAGATCCGCTGAGCCCGCTCGGCATCGACGGCCGCCATGCCCTCGCGCTCCTGCGTCAGCCGCTCGCGTTCGCGGGCATTGTCACGGAAGACCAGGACCGTGCGGGCCATGGCGCCGATCTCGTCGGTGGCGTCGGTGGACGGAATCTCGCTCGCCGCGTCGCCGTCCGCCAGCCGCCGCATGGCCTGCTGAAGACGGGTCAGGGGCAGGGAGATCGAGCGGCCGACGAGGACATTGAGCACGAGGCCGAACAGCAGGGTGGCGGCCATCGCCCAGAGAATCAACGTGAAGGTGCGGCTCTGCGAGGCGGTGAGCTGCTCCTCGGTCTTGTGCGCCTCGGTCCGGACCTTGGTCAGGAGCTGGTCGAGAACCGGGACGAGCAGGTCGAACTGGCCCATCAGCTTCTCACCCTGGCCGGACACCTGCTGCTCCAGCTCGCTCCAGGCGTGGAAGGCCTCCTGGAACGTGACGCTGGCGGATTCGATCGCCGCCTTGTCCTTCGGGTCGCCGGAGAACTGGGCCAGCGCGCGGGTGAACCGCCCCTGCTCCACCTCGAAGGCCCCCAGGATGCTCTCCTCCAGCAGGATCCGGGCGCGGGCCTCCTGGTTGAACATGCCGAGCATGGCCGCCCAGATGCGCCAGGTGATCGTCTCGCCGCTGCCCGTGAGGGGGCGCACCAGCTTCTCCAGATTCGCCTCGGCCCTGAGAAGGCGTCCCTGGGCCCCCTCGTCCGGCTTGATGCCGATCGCCACATAAAGCTTGTTGAGGGCGGTGCCCTGGCCGATCAGGGCCGTCGAATGCCGCTTCAGGGCCGCGATCTCGGGCTCGATCAGACCGGCTCCGGCGGCGGCGCTCATCTCGTCGAGCTGACCGGCAAGAGCCTTGTGCTGCTCCATGAAAGCCTGGCCGTGATGCCCAAGGCGGCTGGCCGTCCATTCTCCGGCCGTGACCTTCAGGGCATCGGCCCTGCCCCGGAACAGATTGGCCTTTTCGGCCAGGGCGGAATAGGTCTGCTGCGCCGAGAGCGCCTGATCGACCTCGTGGCGGCCAGCCTGAAACACCGCGCCGATGACCGCGAAGCCGAGCACCATGACGCCACTCAACGTGGCGACACGCACCCGCACCGACGGCCGCCTCAAACGAGCAAGAGACGACATTCCCCCGAATCCCTCTTTAGGACTTTGCGGCAGGATTGCGGCGTACGGGTTAAAGAGAGATTTACGTTAGGTTAGAAATCCGCTTGCGGCTCACCTCAAGCGGCCTTCGGCAGTTCCGTCATGATGGCATAGAGCGCCGTGGCGTCCCGGGTGGCCCTGACCCGTTCGATCAGTCCGGGCTCGCGCAGGACCCGGGCCACTCGCGCCAGGGCCTTCAGGTGGTCGGCTCCAGCTCCTTCGGGAGCCAGGAGCAGGAAGAGCACGTCGACCGGCTGGCCGTCGAGAGCCTCGAAATCGACAGGTTTCTCAAGCCGCGCCACTAGGCCGAAGATGCGGGTCAGGCCCGGCAGCTTGCCGTGCGGAATGGCGATGCCCTCGCCGATCCCGGTCGAGCCGAGACGCTCGCGCTGCAGGAGAGCTTCGTAGATGGCGTCGTCAGTGAGACCCGTGAGGAGGGCCGCCTGGGAGGCCAGTTCCTGAAGGGCCTGCTTTTTGCCGTTGACGCGCAAGGCGGGCAGAACGGCCCGAGGGTCTAGAAAATCCAGCAAAGGCATGATCACGCTGCATTATGATGTGAAGCCTGGAAGGCCTCTCACCGTTCCACGCAAGAACCGGGCCAAGAAGAGGTAGCTCTCCTCAAGGCTGTGGGAGCGGCGGATCGACCCAACCGATCGCTCCGTCGCCGCGGCGGTATACGACGTTCGTGCGGCCGGTGCTAGCATGGATGAACACGAGGGCGGCCGCCCCGGTGAGATCGAGCTGCATCACAGCGTCGCTGACAGAGAGCTTGTGAAGGGGCTTCGTGGTCTCGGCCACGACGATCGGATGATAGGCTTCCTCTTCCATCGCCTCGTCGCCGGGAGCCTCCAGGACGGAATAGGCCATTTCGAGGCCGTTGCCCGGCCGTCCGGTCGATGGGCCGGAGCGCCCCTTGAGCCGCTGCTTGTAGCGGCGCAGGCGATTCTCGAGCCGGCCGGCCGTCTGATCGAAGCTGGCATAGGCGTCCTGGGCGGCCCCGGAGGCCTCCAGGGTCATGCCCGAGGTCAGGTGGAGCACGCAATCGGTCCGGTAGCCGGTGCCATCGCGGGTGACGGTCACATGACCGGAATAGCCGCCGTCGAAATATTTCGACAGCGCACCGGCCACCCGGTCCAGGACTTGAGATCGAAGGGCCTCGCC
Source organism: Microvirga mediterraneensis (assembly GCF_013520865.1). Lineage (NCBI taxonomy): Bacteria > Pseudomonadati > Pseudomonadota > Alphaproteobacteria > Hyphomicrobiales > Methylobacteriaceae > Microvirga > Microvirga mediterraneensis. The sequence goes on along the minus strand of NZ_JACDXJ010000001.1, from coordinate 850,506 downwards.
GATATCGAGATTTTTCCCCGACACCCTCAATGTCATCGCGTTCTCCTCCTCTTGCGCCGTCGCTTCGCTGCGATCCTTTATGTGGCGCTTGGAGCCGATGATGATCCGAATGGGCCCCAATGCAAGCCTTGAAATGTCGGGAAACCGACAGGTCAGGCCTTGATTCGGTACTTTCGGCGCCGATCCGCCGAAGAGGGGATGCGAAGGGCCTCCCGGTATTTAGCGACCGTGCGCCGGGCTACCTGGACCCCATCCGATTTCAACTTCTGGGCAATTGCCTCATCAGAGAGCACATCGTCGGGTTTTTCCGCCGCGATCAGCTGCCTGATTCGATAACTGACCGCCTTGGCCGAATGCTCACCCTCCCCGGTGGCGGCACTGAAGAAGAACTTCATCGGATGAGTGCCGCGCTCGGTTCCGATCGCCTTGTTCGCCGCCACCCGTGAAACGGTGGATTCGTGCATGCCGATGGCCTCCGCCACGCTCCTGAGCGTCATGGGGCGCAGGGCCGACACACCCCGCCGGAAGAACTCCTCCTGCTGGCTGACGATCTCGGCGGCGACTTTCAGGATCGTCCTGGCCCGCTGGTCCAGGCTGCGGGTCAGCCAGCTCGCGGTCTGCAGGCAGTCCGACAGGAAGCTCCTGTCCTCGTCCCTGCGCACCACCTTGGCGACCTCGGTGTAATAGGAGCGGTTGAGCAGGATGCGAGGCAAGGTGTCCGGGTTGAGTTCGACGTGAAAACTGCCGTCCGGGGCGGTGCGCACCAGGATATCGGGCACGAGCACGTCGACGGAAGCGGGCGTGAAGGCCAGCCCCGGCTTGGGTTCAAGGCGGCGGATTTCGGCCAGCATGTCGGCGAGATCCTCCTGATCGACGCCGCAGACCTTTCTCAGGGCTGCGAAATCCTGTCGGGCGACGAGGTGGAGGTGGGACAGGAGGGCCTGCATGGCCGGATCGAGCCGATCGCGCTCGCGCAGCTGAATGGCGAGGCATTCGGCCAGATTGCGGGCACCGACGCCGGACGGTTCGAAGCCCTGGATCAGTCTCAGGGCGCTCTCGGCCTCGCCGGGCGTGACCCCGAGCCGGGCCGCCAGCTCGGCCAGATCCTCCACGAGGTATCCCGTCTCGTCGAGTGCATGGATCAGGTGCTCGCCGAGCAGGCGCAGCTTCGGATCGGCGGTAGCGAGATCGAGCTGCGCTTCCAGATGCTCGCTCAGGCTCACCGCCTGGGCGAGCCTGTCGCCCATCTCGGGCTTGAGCTCGCTGTGTCCAGCGCCCGCCGCCTGCCCGGTCGCCGCTTGGCCCGGATCGGTCCGGGACGGAGGCGGACCGGGGATCGCCCGGGGCCCGGCGGCTTCAGCCTTCTGCTTGGCGCGCAGGAAATCGGCAAGGCTCGGGACCGGCGCATCGGCCGGAACCTCCCCTTCCTGCAGGAGGGGATTGCGCTCGAGTTCCGCTTCCACAAAGGCCGCGAGCTCCGCATGGGAGAGCTGCAGCAGCTTGATGGATTGAACGAGCTGGGGGGTCATGGTCAGGGACTGGCCCTGGCGCAGCTCCAGCCGCTGCATCGTGTTCATGAACGCACCCGAGGAACCGTCAGGCATGCTTCTTGCATGCCTGACGGTTTTACCGCTTGCGTTCCCTTGACGTCAAAGAGGAATCCGCCTCAGAGGCGGAAATCCTCGCCCAGATACAAGCGGCGCACCTCTTCGTTCGACACGATGGCGTCGGGGGTGCCCTCGGTCAGAACGCGGCCGGAATGGATGATGTAGGCGCGGTCGATGAGGCCGAGGGTTTCGCGGACATTGTGGTCCGTGATGAGCACGCCGATGCCGCGCCGGGTCAGGTGCCGCACGAGGTTCTGGATGTCTCCCACCGCGATGGGATCGATGCCCGCGAAGGGCTCGTCGAGGAGCATGAAGGTCGGCTCGCCCGCCAGCGCCCGAGCGATCTCGCAGCGCCGCCGCTCGCCGCCCGAGAGGGCGATGGAGGGCGACTTGCGCAGGCGCGTGATGTTGAACTCGTCGAGGAGCGCATCGAGCTTGCGCTCGCGCTCCTTGCGGCTCGGCTCGACGATCTCGAGCACCGCCCGGATGTTGTCCTCCACGTTGAGGCCGCGGAAGATCGAGGCCTCCTGCGGGAGATATCCGATGCCCAGGCGGGCGCGGCGATACATGGGCAGGCCGGTCACTTCATGGCCGTCCAGGCTGATGACGCCGCGATCGGCGGCCACGAGCCCGGTGATCATGTAGAAGATGGTGGTCTTGCCCGCGCCGTTGGGGCCGAGCAGGCCGACCGCCTCGCCCGCGCGCACGTTCAGGCCCGCATCCTGCACCACGGTGCGGCCGCGATAGCTCTTCTGCAGGCCTTTGACGGCCAGGATTCCCGGGCCGCCGAATACGGCCTCGCTGTCCGGGCGGTGAAAGACATGCGGGTTCGCCCCAACGGAACGGGGTTCCAGGAGGCTCACATCGGAAGGACCGGATTGAGAACGGTTGAAAAGCGGTTTCACGGGCTCATCGTCGATCATGAAAAAGGAAAAAAGCGGGAGAGCGCCTCCCGCCCTAGTTCGTGGCCGGCCTCTGCTGCGGCTTCGGCTTGGCCCCGCCCGCGGCAGGCGCTCCGCCGGCGCCGGTCGGTGCAGGCCCGCCCTGGCCGGGCACGAAGAGCGCCCTCACCCGGCCGCCGGGCGTCGTCTCGATATTCGCCACGCCGGTATTGATGTCGTAGAGCACCCGCTCGCCCTTGGTGACGTTCGGACCGTCGCTCAGGGTCGCGTTGCCGGTCAGCATGATCTTGTTGGAGCCCCGGTCGAAGGTGGCATGCTCGCCCGTTGCGACCTGGGTGCGCGACACGATGGTGACCGGCCCCTTGCAGTCGATCTTTTTGATGGCGCTGTCGTCGGTCGCCTGCGCGGCCGCCGCCTGCGCGCCGTTCTGGTCCCGCTGCTCGTAGAACACGGTCATGATCGTGCACTTCATGGTGCTCTCGCCCTGAACCGCCACCACTTCACCGGTAAAGACCGCGCGGCCTTCCTTGTCGAAGACGTCGAGCTTGTTGGCGTCGATCTTGATGGGCTCCTTGCTCGAGCCGAAATTGCCGAATCCCACGGCCCGCTCCTTGCCGGCCTGGGCAAAGGCCACGTCGATGGGAGTCGGGGAGAGGAGCGCGAGGGCCAGGGCGGCGCGGGTGAAACTCATCATGGACGAATACTTGTCTGTTGGGGTGCAGGCGCCGTGGAGCCCGTGCCGGCAGCTTCAGGGGTGGATGGGGTGGAGCCCGAGGGCTGTATGACGGTGCGGACGCGGCCCGTGAAGCTCATGACCTTGCCGTTATCCGCGACGTCGAGCCCCTCCGCCTCGATGGTGCCGCTGCCGAAGGACACGGTGACCGGGTCATTTGACACAACGGAACCGGCCTTGAACTTCACGAAGGCGGTGCGGAGCCTGACCTCGTGGCCGGCATCCGTGGTGACCACGATGTTCTCGCGCAGCCTCATCTGTTCTTTCTTGGTGTCGAGGATGCCGGAATCGGCTTGGAGCCTCGCGACGCTGCCGCGCTCGTCGGTCACGATGCGCGCCCTGAGATCCTTGAGCTGCACGAGATCGGGCTTGCGCACATCCTGCGTGGCGGCACTGGCCGTCACCTCGTAGGGGCGGTTGTCGTTCTTGAACCCGGTCAGCCTCGGGCTTTCCATGGTGACGTTCGTGCCGCTCACCCCGATGGAGCCGAAGCTCAGGTTCTCGATCTGCTTGAAGGGATTGTAATAGGCCACGAAGCCGACGGCGGCCATGCCGAGCAGGGAGCCGAAGGGAATCGCCACCTTGGCGAAGCGGACCCACCGGGAATGGCGACGGGCCTTGTTGAAGGCGCGCGACCGTACAGCCGACCTCAAGGCCGGGCCATCACGCATCGTGGTGCCCTGAATTCCCGTCACTTCGTCAACCCCTTCCGCCACATTGTCGGCATGGCGCCATGCCGGGGAGACATGGCGATGTTATGACGGATATGGGTTTTATGCGGGAAAGTTTAAGCCGGCGTCAAGAATGGGCGAAAATATCCGTCTCCGGCCACCCGAGAAGGTCCAGCTGGGCGCGGGTCGGCAGGAAGCTGAAGCATTGATGAGCAATGCCGAGCCTGTTCTCCCGCTCCAGCAGAACGTCGAGCTTGTCCTTCAGGGCATGGAGGTGCAGCACGTCGGACGCCGCGTAATCGAGCTGGGCGGCGGTCAGGGTGTCGGCGCCCCAATCGGAGGATTGCTGCTGCTTCGACAGCTCCACCCCGAGCTGCTCGCGCACCAGCTCCTTGAGTCCATGGCGGTCGGTATAAGTGCGCACGAGCCGCGAGGCGACCTTGGTGCAATAGATCGGGCGCGGCATGATGCCGAAGGTGTGGAAGATGACCGCGAGATCGAAGCGGGCATAATGGAAGATCTTGAGCACGCTCTCGTCGGAGAGCACCCGGATCAGGTTCTCCGGCAAGGGCCCGTCCTTCAGGATCTGCACCACATCCGCCGTACCGTCCCCGGTCGAGATCTGCACCACGCACAGGCGGTCGCGATGCGGATTGAGACCGAGGGTCTCGGTGTCGATGGCGATCGCCGGGCCGGGCTTGTAGCCGGCGGGCAGGTCCCCGCGATGGAAGCGTACTGTCATGGCCTATCCAAAAAGTCAGAAACTGCCTCTAACTCTTCTCGGCGCCGGCTTCAACGGAAGAGAAAAGCCCCGCGTCGGGCGGGGCTTTCGCAGCGGTGACTTTACGGAAGCCTCAATAGCAGGTCCGGATCCGGCGCACGACCACCCGACCGTAGGGACCGACAACGCGGCGACGTTCGACGACGCATCTCGCAGGGGCATAATAGCCCGGCGCGTAATAGGGGTTGGCTGCCGCGCTCGCGGCGGCGCCCAGGGCGAGACCGCCGATGACCCCGGCCGCAACGGCGCCGCCGTAATTGGGACGCCGGTAATAGCCATAGGGATAGCCGTAGCCGTAATACCGGCGGGGTCCATAGCCGTAATAGCCGCGTGCCCCGTAGTAGCGGCCGCCGCCATAATAGCGCGGGGCATAGTAGCGTTGGCGCAATCCGTGGGGAGCATAGCCGTCTCCGTGGTAGCGTCCCCACCGGGGCTGGGCTTCGGCCGGAGCAGGCTCGACGGCGACCGCGCCGGCAAGGACAAGCCCCGCAGCCGCCAAGGTTTTGAACGAAACGCCCATGGCGTCCTCCAAAAATCGGAACTTTTGGGACAACGGATGGCCAAGGCGGGATGTTCCGCTTTTTGTCCGATGCCGGGCTTGCCCGAAGCCGGAATATTCCTATTCGTGAGGCGAAGGCGGGGTCGGACGCGCCCCGTGTCCATCCTGAGCGGTATTCGTTAGTTCATCGAGGACGCTCAAAAGGGTTTCCCGGCTGACCGGCTTTTCCAGCCAGGGAACGCCCCGCAGCTCCGGCGGGCAATCGTCTTTCCGGGGAAGGCCGGAATAGACCGTGAAGGGGACGCCCCGGCTCTTCAGGGCACGGGCGATTTCCAGGGACGTTCCGTCCTTGATCATGATGTCGAGGATGGCAACGTCCGGTGCGTCGCTTTCGAGCCATTGCAGCGCTTGGTCATTGCTCATGAAGACTCCGGCCACCGCGAAGCCGGCATCCTCGAGGAACGCCTCCAGGGATATGCCGAGCAACGCCTGGTCCTCCACGATCATGCAGCGGGTTTGTGCCATCATATCCATCATGCTCGGTGGCTCGATCGGCCACGCTCGGGGTTGGAGCGTCAGACGTGACAAGGAAGCCAAGTTCGGAATTCCAACCCGGTGCACCAGCCGAGCGAGCAAACATCCAGAATGGATGAACTATCGACCTGGAATGCTTCCATCGGTCCAAGACCGTTAGCGGAAACAGCCGCTCGTTTCATTGACGAATGTAAATCACACACCACAAAAGCGGGTCCATACCCTCACGATCTGTTCATCGACGTCCCTGCTTAGCGATGAAAGATCGCGTCAGGCTTCGCATAAGTTAATGCAGCCCGTGGCCAATTGGGGTCTGTTGGCGGGTCCTGGCGCATCTTGCGGAGAAATGGACCCGGCTTTCCGCACCATGTGTCCTTCAAAGAGTGGAACATCGGATGGATCCCGCAAAAGGGTCCGCTTCGGAATCCTGTGCTCCCGACGAAGGAGTTGTGCAGTTTGTCAGTCGAACACTCCTTGAAACAGCAGATGCTCAATGCCGTCCCGCATCTGCGGGCCTTTGCCATTTCCCTTTCCGGGAGCGTCGACAGGGCGGACGACCTGGTTCAGAGCACATTGCTCAAGGGCCTGAGCAATCTCGACAAATTCCAGCCCGGCACCAGCATGCAGGCATGGCTCTTCACCATCCTGCGCAACGATTTTCTGACCCAAACCCGCCGGAGGAAGCGCGAGGTCGAGGATCCGGAAGGCTCCTGGGCCGAGAAGGTGGCGGTGATGCCCGATCAGGGCGCACGGCTCGACTTCACCGACATGCTCAAGGCCTTGAGTAAGCTCCCGGTCGACCAGCGCGAGGCCCTTCTGCTCGTCGGCGCGGAGGGCTTGTCCTATGAGGATGCGGCGCGAATCTGCGGCACCAATATCGGAACCATCAAGAGCCGGATCAACCGCGCCCGCAATCGCCTGTCGGAAATCCTGAAACTCGATGCAAAGGACGACCTCGGCCCCGACAATCTGGTCAAGGCGGCCCTGTTCATGCACGCCTCGCCGTGAACGCCGCATGCGTGGACCGGCAGGCGCCCAGACAGGCCGGGTGCCTGCCGGTCAGGAATTAGTGCTTGGTCTCCTCCGTGGAGCGGTTGATCGCAATGCGCCGCGCCTGCGGACGGCTCTCAGGTGATTTCGGCAGCGTCACGGTGAGAACGCCGTTCCTGAACGTCGCCTCGATCTTGTCCTCGTCAACGTCCCAGGCCATCGGGATGCGGCGTTCGAAGCGGCCGTAATAACGCTCGCTGAAGGCGCGCTCCTTGTCGTCGATCTCGGACTTGCGCTCGCCGCGGATGGTCAGGACGCCATCCTGCATCAGCACCTCGACGTCCTTGTCTTCGAGGCCCGGCAGTTCCGCCGAGACCCGCACCTCCTTGTCGGTCTCCACGACCTCCACCTGCGGCCAGCCGACAGGCCGGTTCGTGCCGCCGAGCGGCGCCATGTCGAAACCGCGCATGACATCGTCGAAGAGCCGGTTCATCTCGCGATGGAGCGCCGTGAAAGGATCGCTCTCCTCGCGGTAGCGGCCCGGAGCCATCTGCTGGTTGCGAGCCCAGGGAATAAGATCACGCATATTCATGGTATCTTCCTCCTTCACTCAATGCCGATGGTTGCGGCGCCGGCACCGGCCGGCGCCCTTCGTCGTTCCGGCCAAGCCCTATGCGGCCTTGCCGTGCTCGATCTGCTGCGGATACCGTCCCAGCGGCGTCGTTCCGGTGCCGGTCGCGATCTCGATCCGGCGCGGCTTGAGCGCTTCGGGAACCTCGCGCTTGAGGCCGACGGTCAGGAGGCCGTTCTCCAGGCTCGCGCCCGTGACCTTCACGTGATCGGCGAGGTTGAACGTCTGTTTGAACGCGCGGGTGGCGATGCCGCGGTGCAGATATTGCTTGCCCTCCTCGGAACCCTTCTTCTGGCCCGACACGAGAAGCTGGCTTTCTTTCTGCGTGAGTTCGATCTCATCGGGAGAGAAGCCCGCAATGGCCATCGTGATGACGTACTGGTCTTCGCCCAGCTTCTCGATGTTGTAGGGCGGCCAATTGGTCATGGGCTCGATCTGAGCGGACTGATCGAGCATGTCGAACAGCCGGTCGAACCCGACCGTCGAGCGGTACAGAGGGGAAAAGTCGAAAGCTGATCTCATCACCATATCCTCCATTGAGCAACATGGACGTGAGAGCGCCGGACACCCGCCGGCGCCCGCCATGCCAAGCCTCTGAAAGGCCTCGGCGATATTGATGGTAGGAAGCGGATTTCAGGGTTTCAAGGGGTGCAAAGAACCCGCGCAACATGAATTTCAAACAGGCTGGCCATCGCCTCGGCCACGCATTAGCATCCGCATGCTTCGACCAAGGAAAGACAGATCATGCTCCGCATCCTCTCCCTTGCCGTCCTGACAGCCTTCGCCGTTCCGTCCCACGCAACGGATGTCTCCCACGACAATAGGATCGTCGCCCAGCAGCAACAGGCGCCGCAGCAGACCCCGAAGCGGGATTGCGAGAGAAAGCGCGACGAAGGCGTGAGCTCCTGAGCCTTAAGGCACGGATACCGGTTCGCCTCAGCGTATCTCGGCCGACTGGACGGCTTTCCCAAACGGCCGCAGAATGAAGCCGGGACGATGCCCTGAGGATGGAATGAATCCGCAGAAGCAAAGGGTCGAGCGCCGGCTGGCGGCCATCCTGGCGGCCGATGTCGCAGGTTATTCGCGTCTCATGGAGGCCGACGAGGTCGGAACCCTCCAAATCCTGACGGCCCATCGCGCAATCATGGACGGGCTCATCGCCGACAATGGCGGGCGCATCGCCAATACGGCCGGCGACAGCGTCTTGGCCGAGTTTCCGAGCGCGGTCGATGCCGTCCAGTGCGCCGTCGAGATCCAGGAGCGGCTCGGCCAGGAGCCCGGTAGCCAGAGCCTGCGGTTCCGCATCGGCGTGCATGTGGGCGATGTCATGGTGCGGGACGGCGATCTCCTCGGCGACGGGGTCAATGTGGCGGCACGACTGCAGGAATTGGCGCAACCGGGGGCGATCTGCGCATCGGAGACGGCCTATCACTATGTGCGCAAGCTCCTGCCATTGGCTTTCAGCGATCTCGGGCCGCAACGGGTGAAGAACATGGTGGAGCCGGTCAGGACCTATGCCTTGAAGGCTGGTCCCGTTGCTCCGATGGGTTTGGAATCTCCCAAACCCCTGCCTCTTCCCGACAGGCCTTCGATCGCCGTGCTCCCCTTCACCAATCTGAGCGAAGACCCGCAGCAGGAATACTTTGCCGACGGCCTGGTGGAGGACATCATCACGGGTCTCAGCCGGGTGAGGTCCTTCTTCGTGATCGCCCGGAACTCCTCCTTCACCTACAAGGGCCGCGCCGTCGACGTCCGGCAGGTCTCTCGCGAACTCGGCGTGCAATACGTTCTGGAGGGCAGCATCCGGAAGGCGGGATCGCGGGTCCGCATCGCCGGTCAGCTCATCGACGGCATGACCGGGCACCATGTCTGGGCCGAACGGTTCGACGGGGACCTGAGCGATATCTTCGAACTGCAGGACCGGGTCACGGAAAGCGTCGTCGGGGCGGTCGAGCCCAGCATCCGGCTCGAGGAGATCCGGCAGGCTCACAACAAGCCGACCACCTCCGTCACGGCCTACGACCTGTACCTGCGCGCCCTGCCCTGCTTCTACAAGATGACCCGCGAGGGCTTTGCCGATGTCCGCAGGCTCACGAACGAGGCCCTGAGCATCGATCCCGGCTTCACGCTGGCGAAAGCGCTCGGCGCCTATATCCGCAGCATCTCGGTGAGCCAGTGCTGGCATGAGCCCGACGATATCCGCGTCGCGACCCGCATGGCGCGCGAGGTGATGGCGGAGGCGCGCGATGACCCGACGAGCCTGCGGTTCGCCGCCCAGGTCCTTGCCTACAGCGCGAAGGATTACGAGGCCGCCCTGAATGCCATCGAACGCTCTCTGTCGCTCAATCCGAACTCGGCCCAGAGCTATACGAGCGGCGGGTGGGTCAACACCCATGCGGGCCGGCCTCTCGTGGCGATCGACCATTTCCACAAAGCCATGCGCCTGAGCCCCCTGGACCCGGAGAAAGGCATCGCCCTGTCAGGTATCGGGATGTGCTACCTCATGCTCGAACAGTTCGAGGACGCATTGACCTGGGGAGAAACGGCCCTGCGGGAGATGCCGGGCTACGGTTCGTCCTACAGGGTCGTCATCGGGGCCTTCGTCGGGCTTGGGCGCCTGGACGAGGCGAGGATGGCGGCGGAGCGCCTGATGGAAGCCTTCCCGACCTATACGCTGACCCTGCAGCGACAGATCAATCCCTGGCGCGACCAGACCTTCGCCCAGCGTTATCTCGACGCGCTCCAGGTCGCAGGCGTCCCGGAGTGACCGTAATGATCATGCAGCCCTGCTCCGGGCCTCGTTCGCAAGCCGGATGAGCATGGGACGCACCTCGTGCGGTCCCGTCAGGGGCTTCGGGAAGGACAGGCGCAGGATGTCGTCGCCCAGGGCCAGCTGGATGCCTTCGGGGTCGATCCCGATGAGATGCCAGACGCCCTCTCGGCCCCCGCAAAGCTGGGTGGCATAGAGCGCGACCGCGTCAGAATGCTCGGCATTCATGTGGTCGATGGCGCCGGCTTCGAAGTCGTAGAAATCGAAGAACTCGGACATGTCGGCGAGCAGGTCCCCGGCCGTCATGCGATAGGCCCGGCCGAATCCGCCGTTGAGGCTGCCGGACGAGACCTTGAGGCGCCAGAAGCTGAAATCCGGGAAATCCACATAGAGCTCGGCCTTGGGATGCTGCAGCAGGTATCGGCGGCGGATCTTCTTCGCATCGTCCGTCTCCCGGTCGAGGCGCTCCGCCGTCGCCTGCAGGGTCAGGCGCGGATGCGCCAGCGGATCGCCCTTGCCGATGGAGGACAGGAGCAGGGAGCAGCGTGGATCGGCCTCCATCAGCCTCGTATGCACTGAAAGCTGCGAGGTGAGGATGAGGGGTGAGCCGTCGAGATCCGTTCCGACCTGAACGAGGCTCGCGAAGGGCATTCCGCTCTCCGCATCGTTGGTGGCGAGCGCACCGGATCGGGCCGTGCGCATCAGTCTCTTGGCCAGAGAGCGAGCGTCATGGTCGACGGGCAGGGTCGGGTCTTTCGCCATCTCGCGTCCTCCGGGTCTCGAGGCCGGGATTATACATGCCGGGGCATGGGACCCATAGCGGAGCTCATTTTACCGGATGCAGAAGTTTTGATCCGTCCGTTTTGCCGCTGATATCTGGACTCTCCGGTCGGGGATTGCCTTCCCTTACGGCAAGAAATGTACGCTGGCGGCTTGGCTCCCATAAGACCTTAGACTAAGGGCCGAGATCGGGATATTGACTTCCCAAAACGTTTTGGAGATTGAATTGAAGACGTAAGGAGAGCATTCCTCCGTGTCGAACCTGAAGCTTCTCGCGCAATCGCTCGGTCTGTCGATCACCACGGTATCGCGGGCCCTCGACGGCTATTCCGACGTGGCTCCGGCCACGCGCGAGCGCGTTCTGGCGGCAGCCCAGGCCATGAACTACCGTCCCAACCCGGCAGCCCGCAGCCTGCGGCGACGCAAGGCCGAAGCGGTAGCCGTGACCCTGCCGACGGAGCCGGGCCGGTTCGGCCCTCCCATCTTCCTGAACATGCTGGCCGCCTGCGGGCAGCGATTGGCCGAGGAAGGCCTCGACTTGATGCTGCTGCCCATCGCCGGACGCGGGGGCGAGATGGATACCTATCGGCGGCTCCTGGACGGGCGCCGAGCCGATGCGGTGATCGTGGTGCGCACAAGGCTCGAGGACGAGCGCGTTGCCTTCCTGAAGGAACGCGGCATCCCCTTCGTGACCCATGGCAGGACTGCGAGATCGGACGAGCACGCCTTCATCGACGGCGACGGCGAGGCCGGTTTCAGGGAAGCGGCCCAAAAGCTCGCATCCATGGGCCATCGACGCATCGCCCATATCGCGGCGCCGCAGGACCTCACCTTCGCGCATTTGCGCCGCAAGGGCTGGCTTGCGGCGCTCGACGAGATCGGCTCCCCGGAAGCGCTCGAATACACGGCGCAGCCGACGGAGGAAGGCGGCTACGAGGCCGCGCAATGGCTGCTCGGGCAGAGCGCGCCTCCCACGGCCCTGCTGTGCGCGACCGACAGCATGGCGATCGGCGCCCTGAGCGCGCTCAAGGAGCACGGCTTCACCGCCGGGCGCGATATCGCGGTGATCGGCCACGACAATCTGCCCTCCGCGGCTTTCACCGATCCGCCCCTGTCGAGCATGGAAATCGCCGCTCCCGATGTGGGCCGACAATTGGCCGAGATGCTCATCGCACGGCTCGGCGGACGCGACGCCCGCGAGTTGCAAACCGTTCTGCCGGTTCGGCAGGTTCCGAGGGCCACCCACGGACCGGCCAACTGAGTTTGACGCCCTCGATCTTCCGGCCCCGGGTCGAGCGGCACCAAGAAGGGACCGATGGAGGAAGGAAATGAAGCATCCGGTATCGCTTCGCGCCATCGCCGCCGCGGCAGCCCTGTTCGGTGGGCTCACGGTCGCTCAGGCGCAGGAAACGATTTTTTACTCGACGCAGCTTCGTCCCATCGAGGAAGCGACGAAGGTCCGCGAGGTTCTGCTGAAAGGCATCGCCGGCAAGACCACCTACGTGGTCGATGAGCCGCCCGCCTTTGCCGTCCGCATGAAAGCGGAGACGCAGGCCGGCAAGCGCACGGCGAGCGTCGTCGGTGCGCTGCACGGCGAATTGCAGCCGCACGTTCCGGCCGATCTCCAGTCCGTCGACGATGTCGCGGCGAAGCTGACCGATCGCGGCATTCCCGCAAGCCTGATGGATCTCGGCAAGCTCGGCACGGGCCAGCAGCAATACATCCCGTGGATGCAGGCCACCTACGTGATGGTCGCCAACAAGCAGGCGCTGCAATACCTGCCGGCCGGCGCGGACGTGAACACCCTCACCTATGCGCAGCTCCAGCAATGGGGCAAGAACATCGTCGACAAGACCGGCCAGCGCCGCCTCGGCTTCCCGGCCGGTCCGACGGGCCTCCTGCCGCGGTTCTTCCAGGGTTATTTCTACCCGTCCTTCACCGGCGGCGTGGTTACGACCTTCAAGTCGCCCGATGCGGAAGCCGGATGGAACGCGCTGAAGGACCTGTGGGCGGTGTCGAATCCCAATTCGACCAACTACAACTTCATGCAGGAGCCGCTGCTCTCGGGCGAGGTGTGGATCGCGTGGGATCACATCGCTCGCGTGAAGGAAGCGCTCACCCTGCAGCCCGACCAGTTCGTCGCCTTCCCGGCGCCGGCCGGCCCGAAGGGACGCGGCTACATGCCGGTGATCGCCGGTCTCGCCATCCCGAAGGATGCGCCGAACCGCGCGGGCGCCGTGGCGGTGATCGAGCACCTGACCAAGCCCGAGACGCAGCTGGCGACGGCCGCCGAAGTCGGCTTCTTCCCGGTCGTGAAGGCGGAGCTGCCGGCGAACCTCGCGCCCGGCATCAAGGCGCTCGCCGGCGCGGTGGCCGCGACGCAGAACGCCAAGGACGCGCTCGTGTCGCTCCTGCCCGTGGGCCTCGGCGCCAAGGGCGGCGAGTTCAACAAGGTCTACATGGACTCGTTCCAGCGCATCGTGCTGCGCAACGAACCGGTCAAGGACGTGCTCGAGGCGCAGGCGAAGGTTCTCGATACGCTCATGAAGGAAACCGGCGCCCCCTGCTGGGCTCCGGACAAGCCGAGCCAAGGCGCCTGCTCGGTCCAATAACACTGACATGTAAAGCCCGGCGGATTCCGTTTCCGCCGGGCCCTCCCCTCGCGAGTGGAGCGGCTTCATGCCTGCGCGCACATCCTGGATTCCCTATGCGCTGATCGCGCCATCGGTCGTCTTTCTCGGAGCTCTCTTTCTCGTGCCGCTCGTGCAGACGATCTGGCTGTCGTTTTCCGCCGGCGAAGGCTTCTCGCTCGAAAACTACCAGCGCATGGCCGGCGACCTGAATTTCGCGCTCGCCATCAAGAACACGTTCCTGCTCACCCTCGTGGTCGTGCCGCTCCAGGTCGTTCTGGCGCTCGGCATGGCCACCATGGTGACGAAGCTCGACAAAGGCCGCGACCTGGTCCTGTGGGTGCTCACCATTCCGCTCGGAATCTCGGACCTCGCAGCCGGCCTCGCCTGGCTCGCCCTGCTCCAGAACACGGGCTACCTGAACTCCGCGCTCTACGCTCTCGGCCTCATCCAGGGACCGACCGGTTGGCTCTCGCAGGAAACGCCCGTTGCCCTGTTCTTCGCCATCGTGCTCGCGGAGCTCTGGCGCGCCACCGCCATCGTGCTGGTGATCCTGATCGCGGGACTGCAGCTGATCCCGAAGGAATTTGCGGAAGCGGCCGAAATCTTCGGCGCCAAGCCCTGGACGCGCTTCACCCGGATTACCCTGCCGCTTCTGAAGCCCAGCCTGCAATCGGCCCTGATCCTGCGCACGGTCCTCGCCTTCGAGGTCTTCGCCGTCGTCTATGCGCTCGGCGGCCGCAACTTCCCGGTTCTCGCAGGCGAAGCCTATGTCTGGCAGAACGACAACCAGAATTACGGCGTCGCCGCCGCCTATGCGGTGCTCATCATGGCGATCTCTCTCGCCGCAACGGCTCTTTACCTGCGCGTGCTGAGGACGCGTCCGGAGCAGCTCCCATGACGACCAGCGCTTCAGAACTCGAACCCGCTGCACCGAGCCGCGGCATGGCCCTTCCCTCGGCACGGCGCCTGCTTCTCTGGACAGGCCTCGCCGTGCTGATCGCCTGGGTGCTGGTGCCGATCTATCTCGTGGCGCTTGGTGCCTTCGGCGGCAGGCTCGGCGTGTTCCGCTGGCCGAAATCGATCTGGCCGTCGGACCTGTCCTTCGCGGCCATGAGCCAGTTTCTCGCCATCGAGGGCGTGTTCAATGCCCTCGTCAACTCGCTCATCGCCGCCGGGCTGACCGTGGTGTTCTCCATCGCGCTCGGCGCTCCCGCCGGCTATGCGCTGGCGCGCTATACCTTCCGCGGGCAGAACGCATACCGGCTGCTCGTCCTCCTCACCCGCGCCTTCCCGCTCGCCATCCTGGCGCTGCCGCTCACCGTGTCGTTCATCCGCCTCGGTCTCTACGATACGCCCTTCGGCGTCTCGCTCATTCACACCGTGCTGGCCCTGCCCTTCGCGGCCCTCGTCACGCAGAGCCTGTTCATGGGCATTCCGCGCGAATACGAGGAGGCCGCCTGGGTGTTCGGCTGCACGCGATTCCAGGCCTTCATGAAGGTGGTTCTGCCACTCGCCCTGCCCGGCCTGGCCGCCACCGCGATCTTCGCCTTCGTGATCTCCTGGAACGAGGTGTTCGCCGCCTCGATCCTCACCGTGCGCGAGCGCACGCTCACCGCCTATCTGCTCCGCATCCTGGCCGAGAGCCCGCTGCATTACCGCTTCGCCGGCGGCTTCATTCTCATCATCCCCTCCGTGCTCTTCATCTTCGCCGTGAGACGATACCTCTTCGCGGTGTGGGGCATCGCCAGCAAGTAACGGATCACCTCATGGCTGACATCGTCATCGATCGCGTCGTCAAGGAGTTCGGCTCCTTCCGTGCCCTGCAGGAAGTCTCGCTCACCGTGAACGACGGCGAGTTCGTGGCCCTGCTGGGCCCCTCCGGCTGTGGGAAGACCACGCTTTTGCGCATCATTGCCGGCCTCGAGACGCAAAGCGCCGGCCGCGTCGTCATCGGAGGGCAGGATGTAAGCACCCTCGCGCCACGCAAGCGCGGGCTGGCGATGGTGTTCCAGAACTATGCCGTCTTCCCGCACATGACCGTGTTCGAGAACGTCGCCTTCGGGCTGCGGATGCAGAAGACCCCGCAGGCGGAGGTGAAACGCAAGGTCGAACGCGCGGCGGCCCTGCTCCACATCGAGAGCTATCTCGACCGATATCCGGCGAAACTCTCGGGAGGTCAGCGCCAGCGCGTGGCGGTGGCACGCGCGCTCGCCGTCGAACCGGCCGTGCTGCTCATGGACGAACCGCTTTCCAATCTCGACGCGCTCCTGCGGCTGGAAATGCGCACGGAGCTGAAGGCGGTTCTGCGCGAAGCCGGAACCACGACGATCTACGTGACGCATGACCAGACCGAGGCCATGGGCCTCGCCGACCGCATCGCCGTCATGTATGGCGGCAAGATCGAGCAGATCGGCGCGCCGCTCGAAATCTACGCCACGCCCGCCACCCGCTTCGTCGGCGGCTTCATCGGCTCCCCGCCCATGAACTTCATCAAGGTTCAATGCAGCCACGGCATCGCGCGGATCGGCGATGCAACTCTCCCCTGCCCGACAGGGCAGAACCTGGAACTCGGGTTGCGCGGCGAAGATGCGAGTCTTGGACCCAACGGCTCGGGCATTCCCTTCGACGTGCGCGTGGTGGAGCCCATGGGCTCGCACCTGCTTCTTACGGGCGCCATCGACGGCCAGCTCGCCCGCATCGTCGCGCCGCCGACGGCGAAGGTGAATGCCGGCGAGCGCGTGGGACTGACCGTGGATCCCGCGCGGATGACCTGGATCGACGGCACCACCGGACGCGCCCTCGCCCGGGCCTGAACTTTCGAATTGAAGGATTTTGAGATGACCATGCTTCCGAAGGAAGACGCCGCGCGCGCCATTCTCGCGCGCAACGATCGCGGCGGTTACACGGTGCCAACCGACCGGCTCTACCCGTTCCAGTGGAACTGGGATTCCGCCTTCGTGGCGATGGGCTTCGCGGTGTTCGACGTGGACCGCGCCTATCGCGAGCTGGAGCGGCTGATCGAAGGCCAATGGGACGACGGCATGATCCCGCACATCGTGTTCCACGCCCCGAGCGACACCTATTTTCCCGGCCCGGACGTATGGGGCACGCGGCATCGTGTTCCGACCTCGGGCATCACCCAGCCGGCGGTCTTCGGCATGGCGCTTCGCCACGTTCACGAGGCGGCTCTCGCAGCCGGCACGGCGGGCGCGACGGAGCGGACGAAGGTTCTGTTCAAGGCGGCCCTGCGCTCGCATCGCTGGTGGCTGAATGCGCGCGATCCTGAAGGGCTCGGCCTTGTGTCGATCCTTCACCCCTGGGAGAGCGGAAGCGACAACTCGCCGGCCTGGGACGAGGCGCTCGCCCGCGTGCCGACCACCACCACGACCGCGATCCGCCGCAAGGATACGGGCCATGTGGATGCGTCCATGCGTCCGCGCGACGAGGATTACCAGCGCTTCATCCATCTCGTCGACACCTACCGGGATTGCGGCTGGGACCCGACGCGGCAATGGGAGGCGGCCCCCTTCAAGATAGCCGACGTGCAGATGACGGCCATACTGGCGCGTGCGACCGCCGACCTCATGCGCTTGGCCGAAACATTGGGAACCGACGAGGAGAAGGACGAGCTCTCGCGCATGCACGAGAGGCTGCGCGCGGGTCTTGCCGACCGCTGGCGCCCCGACCTCTCCCGCTTCGTCAATCTCGACCTGATCTCGCGACGGGACATCGAAACGCCCACCCAGGCGGGCTTCATTCCTCTCGTGGCGTTGACGCTCGACGATGCTCAGCGGACAGCCATCGTGGCGGAGGTCGAGCGCTGGCTTTCCGGCATGTTCGTCGGCGTTCCCTCGACGCCGTCCTTCTCGCCTACCTTCGAACCGAAGCGCTATTGGCGCGGCCCGGTCTGGGCGGTGATCAACTGGCTCATCTGCGATGGCTTGCGCCTGAACGGGTCGGAGGCTCTTGCGCGCCGAATCGAGCAAACCGTCGTCCAGGCCATCGAGAGCGCCGGGTTCTGCGAGTATTTCGATCCGACGACAGGCGAAGGCTTGGGCGGCGATACCTTCTCCTGGACCGCCGCGGCCTACATGGTGCTCGGCAGACGGATCTGACCAGACATCTCCCGCAGCATGAAAGAACAAGCATCGGACCCGATAGGGGAATCCCTTAGGGGGTCCGATGCTGTGGCCGAAACTGTCAAGGGGCTGTCCCGTTCCATCAAGCGGCGGCATCCGGCTGCGCTATCCTGCTCCGAAAAGTGCAGGGAAGCGATGAAGTCCGTCCTCGTGTCTCTTATCATGACCGGCTTCGCGACCGGCGCGATGGCCCAGACGGGAGCCACGACCTTGACCATGACCTGTGCCGCGGCCAGGGGGATCGTCGCCTCGCGGGGTGCGGTCGTTCTCCGCACTGGACCAACGACCTACGACCGCTATGTCAGAGATTCGAGTTTCTGCGCACTCCAGGAAACGGTCCAGCCGGCCTGGGTGAGAACGGCCGATGCGGTCCAGTGCCCCATCGGAGGAGTTTGCCGTTCCATCGAGATCGACAACGGCCGGTAGAGCATGGATGCAGCGGGACTTCCTGGTCGGGAACGGTCCAGAGTCAATCCGCCATGCAACCGCAACGAGGCAGGAGGCCGCCCATGAAGCGAGCCGTAATCGTGTTGATGTCATCCGCCTTTCTGACGGGCGCGCAGGCCCAGACGCGCCCGTCGACGCTGGCCATGCCCTGCGGCGCAAACCAGCAAATGGTGTTTGCCCGAGGGGCCATCGTCCTGGGAACCGGCGGACAAACCTATGACAGGTTCGTGCGCGACGGATCCTTCTGCGCGATCGGCGAGTATGCCCAGCAGGCTTACGTCCCAAGCCGCGACACACCGGCCTGCTTCGTCGGCTATCGCTGCAAGGAAGGCCCGAGGGATTGGTGGGACGACTGAGAATCGCCCTCGCCCGAGAGACGCATTTCTTTAAAGCATCGAACTTGAACACGAGCTCACGTCCGATGCTTTAGGGATCCGCATGTTCATTCGGCCGTCTTGAGGCGCTGGATGCGGGGCTTCACGGAGGCTCGGGCACGGGAATGACGGGCGCGCCAGGCTGACGGCGTCTGCCCGGACCAGCGCCGGAAAGCGCGGGTGAAAGCGCTCAGTTCCGAGTATCTCAGGACTGCGGCGATCTGGTTTACCGCCATTTCGGTATTCTCCAGCAGCTCGCATGCGATCTCGAAGCGCACCTCATTGGCCACTTGGCGGAAGGCAAGGCCCTCCGTGCGCAGGTGACGGCTCATGGTGCGACGATGCATCGAGAACAGGCGGGCGACGGCCGCCGCGGAGCAAGTGTCCCGGAGCAGCTCGGTTCGAAGCACCCGCCGCAGATCGTCGGTCAGGGGGCCGGAGCCATGGCCCGGCGGCATCTCGTCTGTCCTGCGGGTGGATGACATCTCCATGGTCCCCTCCGCCTATCCGGCGGTCGTGCCGCCAAGCAGAGGCATCATGGCCGCTCCGGCATCCGCCTGCTTGACCGCTTGTGACTTCCTCTTGACACTTGGGACCATGCGCAGGCTGCCTTCCGGGGCCGCACGATTGCACTAACCGCCCTCTTCCGGCTTGCCCTTGACGAGCGTGAGCATCTGCCGGGCGGCCGCCGGCTCGACATCCCCGCGGCCCGCCACTTGGACGGTCGGGAATGCGAACTCGATCCCATTCTCGTCGAAGGCCTTCTTCAGCATCCCGTAGGCCTTGCGCCGGATCACGAACTGCTCGCCCGGACGGGTCATCATCTTCATGCGCAGCTGGATGGCGAAGTCGCCGAACTGTTCCACGCCCTGCATTTTCAGAGGCTCGATGATGTTGGGAGCGCATTCCGGATCCGCAGCAAGCTCCTTGCCCACTTGCTTGATGATCTTCTTCGCCTTGTCGAGGTCGGTATCGTAGGTGACGCTGATGGTCATCTTGTCGATGACCCAGTCGCGGCTCATGTTCTCCACCGCTCCGAGCTGGCCGTAAGGGACCGTGAAGATGGGGCCGCGATGATGCCGAAGCTTGACGGAGCGGAAACCCAGCTTCTCCACGGTGCCCTTGTAGGAGCCGCTCTGGATGTACTCGCCGACCCGGAAGGCGTCGTCGAGCAGGTAGAAGATGCCGCTGATGATGTCCTTCACGAGGGTCTGCGACCCGAACCCCACGGCCACGCCGAAGATGCCCGCGCCTGCGATGAGCGGGCCTATCTCCACCCCCAGGGACGAGAGCGCCATGAGCACGGCGACGGTGGCCAGAACGATGAACGCGGCCATGCGGAGCATCGGCAGCAGCGTCCGGACCCGCGCCTGGCGCAAGGCCTCCTCGCTGCCGGGAGACGCCCCGTTCTGCAGGCGCGCCAGCTTGCGGTCGATCTGCGTCTTTACGACCTGCCACAGGAGGTCGGCCACCAGCAGGATCACGATGCTGCTGAGCACGCCCCGGACGAGACGGGTGACGACGGTGTCGCGGCTCGTCATTTCGCCCAGGTCGGTCCCCCAGACCCATGCGAGGAACAGGGCCGCCCCGACGATCAGAAGGGCCCGTATGCCCCGGTCGAGAAAGACGGCCCAGAGCTCGTGGCTGTAGGCGGTCTCCGAAGCTTCCAGGGGCCGCAGCAGATGGCGGGCGGAGTCTCTGGTGACCTTCACCGCCTGGGCCAGCACGACGGCTACCACCAGCAGCCAGAACAGCCCCATCAGGCCCGCGACCCACAAGCCCCACAGCAGGACGAGATAGAGCGACAGCAGCCACGTCCCGATCGTGTGAT
Organism: Microvirga mediterraneensis; assembly: GCF_013520865.1. Lineage (NCBI taxonomy): Bacteria > Pseudomonadati > Pseudomonadota > Alphaproteobacteria > Hyphomicrobiales > Methylobacteriaceae > Microvirga > Microvirga mediterraneensis. Next base: position 830,184 of record NZ_JACDXJ010000001.1, on the reverse strand, counting down.
GCCGCGGCGGACGCTCCGATGCATCCGGCGCGACCGCGATAGGAGACGGCCATCGCCAGACGGCCTCGACCGCCAGGACCAGAAGGCCGATTCCCAAAGCATAGGCGACCACCCTGCGGCCGTCTGGCGAGAACCCGAGAGTGGTCACGGTTTCCACAGTGGCCCAACCGAATGCGAACCACCCGATGAACAGCACGATGCGGCGGTGCCAGAACCGGGCCGCCTCGTCGGTCATGGGAACGACCCGGAGGACCTCGGGATCGTGAGGACCCACCGCCCGGGGTGAGAGGAGCACCCGGCTCACCAGCAGGGCAACCCGCAACAGGAGCGCGGCGAGAAGGTAGGCGAGCACGATTCGCCTGAGCAGGGGCGGCCAGTCGAAGACAAGGAACGCGCCGATGCTCCCCAGGCCGAAGATCGCCACATGGGCCAGGCCGAATCCCAGGCGCCAGCCGACCGACCGCAGCCGGTCGTTGGGCGTCCGCACGGGATGGGAGACGATCCGCTCGCCTGCGGCTGCCGTGATCCTTCGGAAAATCCATTCGGCTCCGGCTCCGAGACCCAGGAAGCCGAGCACGAGGAGAACGACATCGACGAAGGACCGGCTCTGGAGTTCCCGCGACAGCAGATCGGCCGCCTGCCGGGTCTCTTGCGGCAAACGGGGCACTTCCGCCGCCAGGGAGGCAAGATGCGCCCGCAGCGCCTCGACACGCCTCGCCATCAATTCGGAGTTCATGTCCTGCGGTTGCTGCGTCTCCGCCGCCGGGGACGGCACCGGCCGTGCCTGCCGGTCGATCCAGGCCCGCGTCGCGGGATCCTCCAGCAGCCGCAGAAGCTCCTGAACCTGCGGCGGCGCGGGTGGAGCCGCATCGGCTTGAGCCCGGGCCGGGCCAAGGCCGGCCTGAACCAGGATCAGGACCATCAGCCCCCACAGAGCGGCAATCAAGGTTCGGGAAAATCTTGCGCTCACGGTCCACTCCGATCAGGGCTGATTACGGACACCGGCAGAAGATCTGTCCAGAGGCGTTCACGACATACCGGCCACTTGGCCCACGATGCCATCTCCAGGTTCAAGAGCCTACAAGGATCATTGTAGGCTTCCGGCCGCTCCGTGCTTGACCCGTGGGGACAATCCGCTGGCGCTTTGGGCTGCCGGGGCGAGGCAGCCGGAGCGGCCGTCGGCCCTCCAGGCCTTGGGCGTCCGGCCCGACCAGCGCCGGAAAGCCCGGGTGAAGGCGCTGGCTTCCGAATAGCCCAGCGCCGCCGCGATCTGCCCCAGCGGCACCTCTGTGTCCTGCAGCAATTGCCGGGCAATCTCGAATCGGATCTCGTTGGCGATCGCCCGATAGCCCATGCCGCTGTCCTTCAGGCGGCGGCTCAGGGTCCGGCGATGCATGGCCAGCGTCTCGGCAATATCCTCGGCCGAACAGCGGGTGCGCGTCAGCCGCGTCCGCAGCAGCCGCCGGATGTCGTCCGAAAACTCGCAGCCCTGAGCGATCTTCATCTGCCGGATCCGCTCCTCCAGAACCTCCCGCACCATCGGATCGGCGCCGTCGATCCGGCGATCCAGATCACGCGCCGGGAAAACGAGGGTAGCGCTCTCCTGGTTGAACCGGACAGGCGCCCGGAAATGGCGCCGGTACGGCTCCTGGTCCGCGGGGGCGGCGCGGGGCAACAGCACCTCGGTCGGGTTCCAGTCCGATCCGCACAGGGTGCGCAGGGCATTGACCGCCACCGCGAGAGATCCGTCCGAGATCTGATCCGCGCTCTCAACCTCGGGCTGGTAAATCGAGAAGGTGAGCAGGGCCATGCCGTCGCTGATCGTGAACGAGGGCACGGCACCCCGGTTCTGGATGCTCAGATTCGACACGAGTGCCCGCACGGCATCTTTTACGGTTTCGGAATGCTGCATCAGGCGGCCAATCAACCCCAAAGACAGGATCGTGGCGTGCCGGCCGGCCAGCAACCCGAAATGCGGACAATGCGTGCGGGCGACGCTCAAGGTGAGGAGCCGTCCCAGAGCCGCATGGGGAATGATGTTGGCTCCGTCGTCGAAAAGACTCGGATCAAGGCCCGCCTCACGGATGATCGGAGCGGGATCGATGCCGAATTCGCGCAGGGTCGGCGCGATTTCCTTGACGACGCCCAGATGAATGTAGCCGGGTGGAAGCGTGCGACCCAATCCCGCCGGAACCATGGACGAGAGCGATATGGGCCGTTCCTGACCATTGCTCTTACTCTTGAGCGCAGGCCCGATGTCGTTTGTCATCGTCATGGCCTTCTCGCAGAGTTCTGATACGTGACTCAGGACCTTACGCTCGGTCCATTCGAACACCGACGCCTTGACCAATATCAATTTAACATAGGTTACTTGGCAATTGCGGCTCAATCGCGGACATGGCCTCTGCTATTCCGGCCGATGCTCCACCTTGAAGAGTGCCCCTGCGTCAATATTGATCCGTCAAGGCAAGTCTCATAGGAGAGCCTGGACACGAACGGCCATCTGCCTTCGCGTGTCGAACCGGCTCACGGTATTTGCATAGGACCGCCTCATGAAGAAGATCGGCTTTCTCTCGTTCGGGCACTGGTCACCCTCGCCGCAATCGCAGACGCGCTCGGCCCGTGATGTCCTCCTCCAATCCATCGACCTCGCCGTCGCGGCCGAGGAGCTGGGCGCGGACGGAGCCTATTTCCGCGTCCATCATTTCGCGCGCCAGCTCGCCTCGCCCTTCCCGCTGCTGGCGGCGGTCGGCGCGAGAACGAGCCGGATCGAGATCGGCACCGCCGTCATCGACATGCGCTACGAGAATCCGCTCTACATGGCCGAGGATGCGGGCGCGGCCGACCTAATCGGCGGCGGGCGTCTCCAGCTCGGCATCAGCCGCGGCTCGCCCGAACAGGTGATCGATGGTTGGCGCTACTTCGGCTATACGCCCGACGAAGGCCAAAGCGACGCCGACATGGCCCGCCATCATACGGAAGTGCTTCTGAACGTCCTCAAGGGCGAGGGCTTCGCCGAGCCGAACCCGCGCCCGATGTTTCCCAACCCACCCGGCCTGCTGCGCCTCGAGCCGCATTCGGAAGGCTTGCGCGAGCGCATCTGGTGGGGATCCGCCTCCAACGCAACGGCCATCTGGGCCGCCCAGCGGGGCATGAACCTCCAGAGCTCGACCCTGAAGGAGGACGAGACGGGCGAACCCTTCCACGTCCAGCAGGCCAAGCAGATCCGCCTCTACCGGGAAGCGTGGAAGGAGGCGGGGCATGCCCGCGAGCCTCGCGTCTCGGTCTCACGGTCGATCTTCGCGCTCGTGAACGACCGCGACCGGGCCTATTTCGGGCACGGCAAGGACGGCGACCAGATCGGCTTCATCGACAACATGCGGGCGATCTTCGGCCGCTCCTATGCGGCGGAACCGGATAGGCTCATCGAGGAACTCAAGGCGGACGAGGCGATCGCCGAGGCCGATACGCTGCTTCTGACCGTGCCGAACCAGCTCGGCGTCGACTACAATGCCCATGTCATCGAGGCCATCCTGAAGCACGTCGCCCCGGCCCTGGGCTGGCGGTGAGGATCGGACCCCGCTTTTGCGTTCGACGCCTCAATGCCGATCGTGTCGGCATTGTCCATGGTCGGCAAGCACCTCGATGATGCGGCACTCGGCGATCTTCCGGTAGTCGCAGGCGACCATGGCCTCGAGCTCGTCGCGCAGGGCGGTGAGCCGGGCGATCTTGTCCTTCACCTCCTCGAGATGGACCTTGGTGATCTCATGCACGTCCCCGCAGGCGCGGTCGGGTGTGCCCGTGAGATCCAGAAGCTGTCGGATGGCCTCGACCTCGAACCCGAGTTCGCGGGCATGGCGGATGAAGTTGAGCCGGCGGACATCGCCCGCGCCATAACGCCGCTGCTGGCCCTCCGTCCGGGCCGGCGCGGCCAGAAGGCCGATCTGCTCGTAATAACGGATGGTCGGGATTTTCACCTGGGCTTGGCGCGACAGCTCTCCGATCGTCAGGGACATACGAGAAACCTCTTGAACCTCTAGTCGCTAGAGGATGTAGGCTCCGGCCGAATCGAAGTGAAGAGGTCTTTGCGATGAATGAGGCACGCAACCTGCCCGGCGGCCATGAGGACAAGTCCGCGAGGGAACAGCGCACCCGCTACCGCGTCTCGGGCATGGACTGCGCCTCCTGCGCGGCCAAGATCGACACGGCTCTGCGACGCAACCCGGGCGTGGAAGACGTCAACGTCTCCGTCCCGGCCGGTACCGTGACCGTCTCCCATGACGACACGGTCGTCCCGGCTGCCCTCGCGAAGCAGATCACGACCTTGGGCTACAAGGTCACCGGGCAGGGTCCCGCAACCGCCAGGGCCTCCGCCCACAAGGCCGATCACGGCCATGGACACGTCCACGGCTCCGGCTGCGACCACGATCATGAGGGCCATGCCCACGATCGCGGGCACAAGCACGATCATGATGATGAAGCTGCCGCCGGCCTGCACGGGCACCTGCACGACCATGGCCCCAGCGACGGTCCCTGGTGGACGAGCCCGCGCGGCCTCCTGACCATCGCCTGCGGTCTGGCGCTGGTCTCCGCCTACGTCATCGGCCGGCTCCTGCCGCAGACCGGTCATTGGGCCTTCGTCCTCGCCATGGCGGTCGGCCTCGTGCCGATTGCCCGGCGGGCTGTCGTGGCGGCCCGCTTCGGCACCCCGTTCTCCATCGAGATGCTCATGACCATCGCGGCCGTCGGCGCGGTGATCATCGGGGCCACCGAGGAGGCCGCCATGGTGGTGTTCCTGTTCCTGGTCGGCGAATTGCTCGAAGGCGTCGCCGCGGGCCGTGCCCGGGCCAGCATCCGGAACCTGACCAAGCTGGTGCCCAAGACGGCCCTGATCGAACGCGGCGGCCGGACCGAGGAAGTCCCGGCCGAGACCCTGACGGTCGGCTCCGTCATCCTCGTCCGCCCCGGCGACCGGGTTCCCGCCGATGGCGAGATCGTGTCGGGCGAGAGCGCCGTCGACGAGGCGCCGGTGACCGGCGAAAGCGTGCCCAAGCGCAAGGGCGAAGGCGAGACCGTCTTCGCCGGCACCATCAACGGCGACGGCGCCCTGCGCGTGCGCGTCACGGCCGCCGCCCAGGACAACACCATCGCGCGCATCGTGCGCCTCGTGGAGGAGGCGCAGGAAAGCAAAGCCCCGACCGAGCGCTTCATCGACCGCTTCTCGCGCTACTACACGCCGGCTGTCCTCGTCATCGGCGCGCTCGTCGCCGTCGTGCCGCCCCTGCTCTTCGGCGCTCCCTGGGGCGAATGGGTCTACAAGGGCCTGGCGATCCTGCTGATCGGCTGCCCCTGCGCCCTCGTGATCTCGACGCCCGCGGCCATCGCGGCAGGCCTCGCGGCCGGCGCCCGCCGCGGCCTGCTCATGAAGGGCGGGGCCGTGCTGGAGACGCTGGGCACCATCACCGTAGCGGCTCTGGACAAGACCGGCACCCTGACCGAGGGCAAGCCCAAGGTCACGGACGTGATCCCCGTCGGACGCTCGGAGCGGGAGGTCCTGTCCCTGGCGGCCGCCCTGGAAACGGGATCGAGCCACCCGCTCGCCACGGCGATCCTGGCCAAGGCCGCGGAGGCCGGCGTTCCGGTGCCGCCGGCGACCGGTGCCGGGGCGGCTGGAGGCAAGGGAGTGACCGGCAGCGTCGGCGGCGTGTCGCTCTTCCTCGGCTCGCCCAAGGCCGTGGCCGAGAAGGTGGCGCTCACGTCGGAGCAGACGACGCTGATCACCGGGCTGAACGACGAGGGCAAATCCGTCTCGGTGCTGCTCGCGGGCGAGCAGGTCGCAGGGGTCATCGCCATGCGCGACGAGCCGCGCCCGGACGCGAAGGAAGGGCTTGAGGCCCTGAAGCGGGCGGGTGTCGACACGCTCATGGTCACCGGCGACAACCGGCGCACGGCGACCGCCATTGCCACGGGGCTCGGCATCGAGCCCCGGGCCGACCTGCTGCCGCAGGACAAGCAGGCCATCGTCCGGGAGCTGCAGGCCAACGGCCACGTGGTGGCCAAGATCGGCGACGGCATCAACGATGCCCCGGGCCTGGCGGCGGCGGATGTGGGCATCGCCATGGGTGGCGGCACGGACGTGGCGCTGGAGACCGCCGACGCGGCGGTGCTGCACGGGCGCGTGCTCGACATCGCCCGCATGGTGCGCCTGTCGCGGGACACGATGGCCAACATCCGCCAGAACATCGCCATCGCGCTCGGGCTCAAGGCGGTGTTCCTGGTCACCACCATCCTGGGCATCACCGGCCTGTGGCCGGCCATCCTCGCCGACACGGGCGCGACGGTGCTGGTCACCGCCAACGCCATGCGCCTGCTCGCCGCCGGCGGCCGGACCTGAGGGGGCTTGGCGCGATCACTCGGCTCCGGTCGAAGCCGCCGCTCCCGGGGTTCGGCTGGAGCCGGCGATGAGCCGCCCCATGATCACGAGGGCCGTGGCGAAATACACCCCTCCCATGGGGATCCACATGATCAGCCCGGCGAGCCGCTGGTCGTCGATGGGCAGCAGGCCCCATGCCGCGCTGCGCAACGCCATCAGCGGGTACCAGACCTGCGGAGAGAGGGCGAGGAGCAGGCCGAGAACGGCGGTGTGCAGGAACGTGAAGAAGAGGAGTGCGGCGGCAAGTCCGGAACCGGGCCCCGGCATCCGGTAGGTCTCCAGGATCACGTGCCAGAACAGCAGGCTGACGGCGAGCAGCACCGCGATCATGAGCACATGCAGGCCGGCACCCAGCAGCGCGCCCTGATAGAGCGCCGGGACATGCCAGAACCAGATATTCGCCCCGTAGAGCACGAAGCTGGCGAGGAGATAGGCATAGGGCTGCGACGCCGGCCTGTCCGTCCGCACGGCCTCGGCAATCAGGCGGAGACGGGCCGGTAAAGCCGCGAAAAGGACGCGTCCGGGACGGCTCAGCGCCAGGAGCAGCGGCGCACCGGCGACGAGCAGGACGTGCTGGACCATGTGCGCCCAGGCGAGGGTTGCGGCCATCCGGCAAAGGGGAGAAACCAGCGCGACCACGAGGCATGCGATGCCGGCGCCGAACAGGGCCCGCTGCGCCAGGGGAGGCCGGGCCTCCTTGTGCAGGACGCGCAGCCCGCGACCATAGAGGACCGTGACCAGGACCAGAGGGAGGACGATCACCGGCGAGAGGCTCCAGGAGGCCCAGACCTGCTCCGGCCGTGTCTCGGGAAGCGTCGCAAGGCACAGGGTCAGCAGCCCCAACGGGAGTTGCGGCTCCGCGGCCCACGCGGAAGCGGCCGACAGGAAGAAGGCCCCGGCGCCACAAAGGCCGAAGCGTATCGATGCCTTGACCTCGAATCCGGACATATGCCCCTCCCGAACAAGCTCCGCAGTGACAACTGCGACCGGGCGGCTTTGTTCTCTCGGGAGGCCGTCGTCGGGTCGAGCGGGCTTACTGGTTCGCCGTCATGGTCGGCGACACCTGACCGCCGAGCGAGGCCCAGGCCATGTTCTGGTCACCCTCGCGCTTGATGTAGGTGTAACCGGTCCTGTGCCACGGCAGGACGGCATTGCGCTTGTTGTCGAGGATGAAGTCGCCCCGGTTGGTGCGCACCATCATGACCGCATGCCCCGCGCCCTCCTCGTCGATCACGACGGTCATGCGCAGCGCGCGGCGGGGAAAGCCGGCCTCGACCAGACGCTTGCGCTTGACGAGCTGGTAATCCTCGCAATCGCCATAGCCGTCCTCGGCGAAATCCCAGACGTCCTCGACACCCCAATGATCCATGTCGGTCTTGGGCTTGATGGCCGCATTGACCTGCTGGTTGATGCGAACGATCGTCTGCCATTCCTTGGCGCCCAGCTGAATGGTTGCGGGCTCGGACGAATCGACCGTGCACTCTGCCGGGTACTGCTCGCAGAAGCGGACCCAGCCCATGATCGGCTTGGCCATGCCTACCTGGGCGACGGGCTGCGAGGAACCGGGCAAGATGCTCCCGGTCTGGGCCTGCGCGGCGGCGGCGAATGTCAGGGCGAGGGAAAGGGCGGAGAAACGAAGCGCGCTCTTGGAAAAAGGCCGGACGCTCAGAAGCCCGAAGAGAGGTTGCCGCATTGCCCCCACCGATGTGCCGTTAAGGAATTGTTCATCTTTATTGGCACGGCGCGGATGGCGAATTCAAGGCAAGAGTTAAACAAGGGTTAACAGGCCGCAGGCGGTTTCGTTCCGAAGGCCGAGCGCTCGCGCGCAAATCCCGATGCCCCAGGAGGCCCATGGGAAAGGTCCCGCAGGCTGAAGCGGCGAACGCAGAAGCAGGAACCGGTCATGTGGGTAAGGATGCGGGACCCCAATGGCTTGAGGCGTCCGACGGGAGTTCGAATTGACGTCCGATGCTCTGAATGGAAGAGGCACCGGAAGGCCGATTGTCGCGCTCACGCCGTTGCGGATCGACCGACCTGGGCTTGAAGAGGGGCGATCCCGGCGCCGAAGGCGGGCTGTCCCCGGAGTAGGAATGGACCGCCTCGGCGGGATCCGACGCGGCGGCTTCGGTGGCCGCTCCTCTCTTCCGCAGAAGACCAGAATAGGGAAACCACACAGCCGCCACACGGCAGAGCTCCGACAATCTCGTCAGGACGGCCGGAGCGCTCATGGAATGAGTCGTGATCTTGGAGCATCGTGCGGACCCAGAGGGCCGCGTCAGCGAAAAGTGGACCGGCTTGCCGCCTCATCCGATGCGCCAGCCAAGAGAAGGAGCATCGGATGAATCCCAAAAGTGGCGCCCACTTTTGGGTCCGAGACTCTAGCCGAGCTGCTCAAGAACGATCGCTCGGATCTCTTCGCGGGTGAGGGTGGTCTGCTGTGGCCGCCAAGTCGCAAGGGACTTGTGAGGCTGCTTCTTCGGCAAGGGCTGAGACAGCGTCTTCACCGGTTTCGTATGAGGTATCGTGTACATGGGTTCCTTAAACGGCTTCAGCCTCAGGCTGTGCCGCTGTTGTTGATGACGTCGAATGCGGAGCAAAACGACAGATCCGCCGCGTGGACTACACGCAGCGACCAAACTTCAAAGGTGCGGAAAGCGGGCTCGGCGCTCAATCATGAGCTTCAGAGAGCAGGCCGAACGTATCGGTTGGATAAGACTAATATGGACCACTTTTCCCATGATCACAAGAACGAATAGAAAATATCCATAAAGTTGCGAGAAAATGTCCCTTTCGGAAGCGCTCCTCATCCGCACCTCGTGCCCTAAAAAACTTGGATGGCGCATTCACTTCTGGGATATAAAAACGGCTAATCTGGAACATGACTTTGTCGATGCGCCTTGTATTCGCCGTAAGTGAGGCTTAGATAGAGATCATCGACATTTGGCCGGACAATCGGGCCGTTACGCCTTGGCCTTCCAGGCGCACGTTCAGACCCCCTTCCCAAACATCGACGAACCCGAGCGCGGGCGTGCCTCCGCATGCCCCGGGCTCACGTGCATACAAGCCTCTCCAAGGATATTCCCATGATTTCGGGCACCGTGAAGTTCTACAACGATCAAAAAGGCTTCGGCTTCATCCAGCCGGACGACGGCAGCAAGGACGTGTTCGTGCACGCCACCGCGCTCGAGCGCGCCGGCATCCGCGGCCTGCGCGAGGGCCAGAAGGTGTCCTTCGACACCGCCGAGGACCGCCGCTCCGGCAAGGTCGCCGTCAACAACATCCAGGCGGACTGAGCATGACAGGGCGCACCCTATAAGGGCCGCCTTGCGAAGCCGCTCCTCGGCGGAGCGGCTTTTTCTTTCAACACGCCATGACCCCATGGCCAGATCGGGGAATGAAGCGATGTATACGTTTCGAAAGACTCCCGCCAAATCGGTGATGTTCGTCGTCGACTACGACGATGCGCGCCGCGCCTATCTCTGGATCGACGATCTGGAAAAGGCCTCCGATGCGCGTTTTGTTGAAGGGATGGCACGAGCACGACAGGAACAGGGGACCCTTCCTGAAGGCACCATCACCAGCATTCGGCGTGTCCGATAACGCTATCGGACGGGGCCGACGGATTTCATGAGATTGACAGGTGATATGAAGCACAAAGATTTCGGCGAGCGACTGCAGGTTTCCCAAAGCGCGAAGCAGGCCATGGTGGCAAAGTTCCGCCAGCGGCCCGGGCCGGACGACCCGGCCGTGTCCGAACGGCGCGCTGCGCGTGCGGCCGTGAGCGCAGCACGCGAGGTTCGCTTGGCTGAACGGGACGCGAAGCGACTGGCCGAGGAGGCCAACCTTGCCATGGCGCGTGAAGCTCACGCGGCCGATCAAGCGGCGCAGGAACGACGCGCGGCGGCCGAGAAGGAAGAGAGCGACGCAAGGCACGAGATGGAACGCAAGGCCGCCCGCGATGCTCGTTACGCCGCCCGCAAGGCCCGGAAGTAACTGCGTCCGACCCCGTCACGAGGAGATTGACCGATGGCTCACAAATTCAAGGTCCGGCAGATGGTTCGCCTGACCCAGCCGGGATTTTCCGATGCTCGAACAGGTGCCGCCAGTATCTACGAGGTGACGCGGCTCATGCCTGCCGACCAGACCGGGGAGGTTTCCTACCGGATCAAGTCAGGAGCGATCGAACGAGCCGTCCGTGAGAGCGAGATCCGCGGCACGTAACTCCTCCCGATCAACCCGCTAGGCTCTGCCGCGGCGAAACGAAACCCACGAATTGAGAAGGGACATTCCTTGCAAGTTTTAGTGCGCGATAACAACGTCGATCAGGCTCTGAGAGTTCTCAAGAAGAAGATGCAGCGGGAAGGCATCTTTCGCGAGATGAAGGCGCGCAAGTCTTACGAGAAGCCTTCTGAGCGAAAGACCCGCGAGAAAGCCGAAGCCGTCCGCCGAAGCCGCAAGCTGGCCCGTAAGCAGGCGATCCGGGAAGGGTTGATCGCGGCTCCCAAGCCGAAGCCCCGCTTCTCCGGACCGCGCAAGCCCATGGCTGCTTCCCAGGCAAGCCCACGCACCGAGGCGGCGGAGACGAAGGCCTAACGGCAGCAGAGCCGAAGAGCCTAACCCATGGATTTGGCAGCAGGCGGCGCGGAATCGATTCGGCGCCCCTGCATCGTCATGCCCAATGCACTTCAGCGACCGTGATCAGAAGTAATATATTCGAGAGTTGCGTTCAGGACTACGGCACCAAGATGCCTTTGCAGGCACCTGCCGTGTCTCAGAGTGAAAGGCTGAAATCTTTTAAACCCTCAACCCGTTGCGCGCATTGCGCTTCTTGAGGGATGGTGCCCAGGAGAGGACTCGAACCTCCACGGTGTTACCCGCTGCTACCTGAAAGCAGTGCGTCTACCAATTCCGCCACCTGGGCATGCCTCGTCGGCGAGGCTTCGTTTACGGTGCTTCTCGGGCTTCGTCAATCACTGAAAATGCGACCGATGCGCTTTCTTGGCGTTGCACCTCTTCACAGGGGAGCGGCGTTTGACTAGAGACATCTTCGAATTTCACACCCAAGCTCCATGCAAGCCCTGAGCCGGGCGGGAGAGTTTCATGATCGGTGCCCTTCGCACGCCTGAGCAGCAAACCGTCACCGTTTTCGGCGGATCGGGCTTTCTCGGCCGTTACGTGGTGAGCCGTCTGGCGGAGCGCGGCTATCGCGTTCTCGTGCCGACCCGCCAGCCGAACCTCGCGAACTTCCTGCCTCTGGGCAAGGTCGGGCAGATCAATCCGATCCACGCCAACCTGCGCAACGAGGATTCGGTCGCCCATGCGGTGGCCCGGGCGGACCATGTGGTCAATCTCGTGGGCATCCTGCAGGAAACCGGCCGCCAGCGCTTCGATGCGCTCCAGGCCAGGGCTCCGGCGATGATCGCGCGGCTCGCCAGGAAGGCCGTGTCCTTCACCCATGTCTCGGCCATCGGGGCGAACGCCAATTCCGAATCGGCCTATGCGCGCTCCAAGGCCGAGGGCGAGGCCGCCTTGCTGCAGGAGCGGCCTGATGCGGTGATCCTGCGCCCCTCCCTCATGTTCGGGCCGGGCGACAGCTCCTTCAACCGCTTCGGAACGCTCGCGCGGATGCTCCCCGTGCTGCCCCTGCCCGGCGCCGACACCCGGTTCCAGCCCGTCTATGCGGGCGACGTGGCCGAGGCCGTCCTGCGCGCCGTGGACGGCGCAGTGACGGGCGGCCGGGTCTATGAGCTCGGCGGCCCCGAGATCCGCACCATGCGCCAGATGATGGAATTCGTCCTCGAAGTCACCGAGCGCAAGCGTCCCATCGTACCCGTGGCGGGCAATCTGGCCCGGACCATGGGCGGCGTCCTAGGCGGGCTCGACTGGCTGACCCTGGGCCTGCTCCCCGACGAGCTCGTCACCACCCGCGACCAGGCGATCCTGCTGGAGACGGACAACGTGGTCTCAGAGGCTGCCGTCCGCGAGGGCCGGACGCTTCAGGGCCTCGGCGTCACGCCCACGACCATCGAGGCGATCGTCCCGAGCTACCTCCTGCGCTTCCGCAGGACCGGCCAGTTCGATCTCAAGCGCAACGCTCCTGCGAGCAACACGCCCGACCTGCTCGCGCCCCGTTCGGGAGGCGCCGGATCCGATTTCCACCCGGAGCGGGCCGCCGGTCCGGCCGTCGGCCAGTCGTCGAGCCGCTAAAGCATAGGGCGCAAAAGGGGGAACCGGTTCTGCGCGTAAGGATGCGACAGACCGGAACGTTGGAGCATCGGACGTGAGCTCGAATTCACATCCGATGCTGTAACTGTTTCTAAGCCTTCTCGATCGAAACCGCATTGTCCCGGCGCAGCGGCAACGGCTTTGCCGGATTGCGCGTGAGCTTCTTGTGCAGGTGAACCATCAGGGCCGCGCCGAAGATCGGCGTGATCAGGTTCACCACCGGCACGAGCACCAGGGCCGCCACCACGGCGCCGGCGGCCAGCACCGTTCCCCGATATTCCGTGCGCAGGCGCGCCACGTCCTCAGGATGCCAGAAGCGGCCCGCCGCCAGCTCGAAATATTCCCGGCCCAGCAGATAGGCGTTGGCGATGAAGAACACGCCGATATTGATCCCCGGGATGAAGAACAGGAGCAGGGCCACGAGGTTCACCAGCAGGGACAGGCCGGCGAAGCGAAGGCCGTAGATGAGGGACTGGCCGAAGGGCAGGGCCCGGCCCGGCGGATCGGCCGGGTAGCTCTCCCGCTCCACCACGTCGGCCACGTCGTCGAGGAAATAGCCCGCCACGATGGCGGAAATCGCCGGCAGCAGATAGACCAGGACGACGAAGAGACCGAAGCCCGCGAGGAAGAACGCGAAGCTGTCGATGATCGGATAGGTGGCGCTCAAATGGTGATCGGTCAGGAAGAGGTCGAACAGCTTGGTCAGGCCGAGCCAGACCAGGACGAGCAGCGCGATCGTCAACCCAATCGATTTCCAGAGGATACGCCGCAGGGCCGGCGAGAAGACCTCGCGGGCCGCCGCGAAAACCGATTGAATCAGCATCTGTCGTTTGGTCCTTGCTCAGCATCCCTCGATGCGGGAAGCGGACCTTACTTATGAACGATCCCGCCGCAAAGCGAGGGGTGGAGAAAGCCGTGCCGATGGACCATGAAGCCGCGACGGGCTGGAGCGCGAATCCCGACGTGGCGATCGTCGGCGCGGGAAGCGCCGGGATCGCGGCGGCGCGGCGCCTCCTGGCGTCTGGAGCGACGGTGACGATACTGGAAGCGCGGGACCGGATCGGCGGGCGCACGGTCACGCGCCGCTTCAAGGGGCATCCGGTGGACCTCGGCGCCCATTGGCTCCATGCCGGCCCGATCAATCCTCTCGTGGCGCTCGGGCGGGCACGCGGCGAACCCCTGCGCCGGGCGCCGGTGAACGGGCATTTCTTCGTCCGCGGCAGGCCGGGCACCCGAGCCGAGCGCGTGGCCCTCGACGGCGCCTTCGCCATGGCCGACCGCGCCATGACCCAGGCGGCCAAGGCAAGGGAGGATCAGCCGGCAGCGGCGGTCCTTCCGCCGATGGGGCCACAAGGGCGGCGGGGGGCCGCCATCCACGGCCTCGTCTCGGGCCGGCCGCTCGACGAGGTGAGCCTGCACGATTTTCCGAGCATGGAATACGCGGACAACCTCTTCATCGCCGGCGGACTCGGCGCCTATGTGGGCCGCCTCGCCCATCGTCTTCCCGTGCGGACCGGCACGGCCGTTCACGGCATCGACTGGTCCGGCGAGGGCGTGAGGATCGAGACGTCAGCCGGAACGCTCCGGGCCAGGGCCGTTCTCGTCACCGCGCCCATGGCTGTGCTGCAGCAGGAGGCGATCCGCTTCGCGCCCGCCCTACCCTGTCCCGTTGCGGAGGCGATCAACGGCTTCACGCAAGGAGTTTACGAGCATGTGATCCTGCACTGGCCGGATTCGCCCTTTCGCGGCGCGGACCGCCTGGCGAGCCTCACCGGAACGCACCGGCAGCCGCCGGGGCTCCTGACCCGGATCGACGGCACCGCGTTCCATTTCTTCGAGCTCGACCAGCCGACCGCCTCCGCCTTCGACCGGCGGGACGTCCACGCGCCTTACCGCTATGCCCGCGCGGTGCTGGCGGAGCAGTTCGGCCACCGGGCGATCCGCAACCTCGCCGCCGTACACAACACCGCCTGGCGGCACGATCCCTGGTCGCGCACCTCCTGGGCCGTGGTGCCGCCGGGGCTTTATGCCATCCGTGATGTCTTGAAGGCGCCGGTCGGTGAGCGGATCTGGTTTGCCGGCGAGGCGCTCTCGCGGGCCCAGTGGGGCACGGCCGGAGGAGCCTGGGACGAAGGCGAGAGAGCGGCCGGCGAGATCATCGCCACATTGCGCTGAGGCCTCACGGCCGGGACAGGCCGGCATTGAGCTGGGAGCGAACCCAGGTTACGGCGTCGTCGAGGGTGGCAAGAACGGGTGGCGTCGTGCTGAGCAGGCCGCCGCAAGGGCCGAAGCCCGCTTCCAGGAACCAGCCGCCGGCCCGCTCCGGCCCGCCGACGGTTTCCTCCGGCGTCACCCAGGTGAAGACGGCCACCAGCTGCCCGTCCGCGAGAACGAGCTGTCCTTCGTGCCTGCCGCCATCCGCCAGGACGGGTATCTCTTGGAGAGTAATATCGCTCATCGTCCATCCCAAAGGTCAGGGCTGCCGGTCTTCATTCTGGAGGCTGAGATAGGTCGAGGTGAACTCACCCACCTTCTTCAACCGTTCCCAGTCGAGAATGGTCAACGCGTCGCCCTGGAAACGGATCAATCCTTCCTTGCGCAGTTCCTGCAGCACGCGGTTCACGTGGACCGTCGACAATCCGAGCGTGTCGCCGAGCTCCGCCTGCGTGATGGGCAGCTGGATCGTGTCGCTCTCGACGCGTCCGATCGCCTTCAGGCGGAGATACAATTCGCAGATCAGATGCGCCATGTGGGCCGTCGCGGACAGGCGGCCCATGGCCGTGAGCCATTCCCGGTGGACGGCCCCGTCGATCAGCGTGTTGAGCCAGAGCAGCCGGGTGAGATGAGGATATTCGTCGGTGATCCTCTCAAGCGTCGCATGCGGAACGAGGGCGATGCGGCAATTGGTGAGCGCCAGCACGCCGTGGTCCATCGTCTTCAGGAGAAAGCTGTGCAGGTCGATGAAGTCGCCCGCCACATGGATCGCCGAGATCTGCCGCCGGCCGTTCGAGACGATCTTGTAGCGGGCTGCAAAGCCTTCCAGGAGCAGCGAGCTCTCCGTCGGGCGGTCGCCCTCGCGGATAATGTCCTCGTCGGCCTCGACGGTGCGAATCCGAGCGATGGCATTGTCGAGAGCCCCCTTCTCGTCATCGGAGAGCCGGTCGTATTTCTCGAGCTTCAGGATAAGGGAATTGGTCATCAAGGCCGTGGGGGTAAGTACGCCCCTGTTCTGGCCAAACTCCTTTCTCAGCCGCACTCACATATGTTTATGCTCAAGACGGATTTTGGTCGCACCGGATCGCGAACCACCTCTCCCCTGGCGAAGGGGCGACACACCGTTCAGGAAAGGCAGCGGCCGAGGGTCGTTCCCGGCGTCCCGCGAACCTTCGGGGATCCCTCGAGGCACGGGAATTCCGCGCCCTTCACCGGCAGGACAACGCTCTTCGACCTGACGATCCTTCAGAGCATGCTGGGCAGCACGCGATCAGGCGGCTTGTGGCCGTCGACGAAGGCCCGGATGTTGACGATGACCTTCTCGCCCATGGCCACGCGCCCCTCGTGAGTGGCCGAGCCCATATGCGGCAGCAGCACGACCTTGCCTTGCTTCGCGAGCCTCACAAGGCGCGGATTGACCGCCGGCTCCTCCTCGAACACGTCGAGGCCGGCCCCCGCGATGGCGCCGGATTCGATGAGCTTGGTGAGCGCGCCCTCGTCGATGATCTCGCCGCGGGCGGTGTTCACCAGGATCGCGTCGGGCTTCATGAGCTTGAGGCGCCGGGCCGAGAGCAGGTGATAGGTGGCAGGCGTGTGCGGGCAGTTCACGGACACGATGTCCATGCGGGCCAGCATCTGGTCGAGGGATTCCCAATAGGTCGCCTCGAGCTCAGCCTCGATCTTCGGCGGCACGTGGCGGCGGTTATGGTAGTGGATCGACAGGCCGAAGGCCTTGGCGCGACGGGCAAGCGCCTGGCCGATGCGGCCCATGCCGACGATGCCGAGGCGCTTTCCGGTGATGCGCCTGCCCAGCATCCAGGTCGGCGACCAGCCGGCCCAGTTGCCGTCCGGGATCACGCGGGCGCCTTCGGGAATGCGGCGGGCGACCGCCAGGATCAGCGCCATGGTCATGTCGGCCGTATCCTCGGTCAGAACCCCGGGCGTGTTGGTGACGGTGATCCCCCGAGCCACGGCCGCCGTCACGTCGATGTTGTCGACGCCGTTGCCGAAATTGGCGATGAGCTTCAGGTTGGGACCGGCCTGCTCCAGCACGGGCGCGCCGATCTCGTCCGTGATGGTCGGCACGAGCACGTCCGCCGTCTTGACGGCTTCGGCCAGTTCCTCGGGCGAGAGGGGCTTGTCCTCGAGGTTGAGGCGCGTGTCGAACAATTCGCGCAGGCGCGTTTCGATCACATCGGGCAGGCGGCGGGTGACAACGACGACAGGTCTCTTCTTCATCGACTTCAAGCGTCCCCGGCACTGAAACCCCGCGAAGTTCAGAGAGTTTCACGCTCTCTTAACCCTGCTTCGGCGATCAAAGGTGACGACGCGCCGCGTGGCGGTCTCCGTCAAGCTTCTCTACCAGAGCCTCAACCCAAGACAAAGTCACTATCGGGGGAACCATGCGCAAGATCGCCCTTGCCCTTGCTCTTGTCAGCCTGGGCGCCGCCACGGCTGCCGCCCAGCAGCCCCCGGGCGGCCGTCTCGGCACGGGCCTGCCGGTGCCGCGTTATGTGAGTCTCAAGACGGACCGGGTGAACCTGCGCGAGGGCCCGTCCAAGGATCACAGGACCGCCTGGGTGTTCCAGCGGGCCGGCCTGCCGGTGGAGATCATCGCCGAGTACGAGACCTGGCGGCGCATCCGCGATTCGGAAGGTACGGAAGGCTGGGTGCTCCATTCCCTCCTGTCGGGCCGTCGCACGGCGCTCGTGATGCCCTGGGCCAAGGGCAACCAGCCGCCGATCAACCTGTTCGACCGGGCCGACGAAAAGGGCGGCGTGGCGGCCCATCTGCAGCCGGGCGTGATCACCAACATCAAGGGCTGCGACGGCAAATGGTGCCGCGTGACGATCGTGCTGGACGGCGCCCGGGACGTGGACGGCTACATCCAGCAGGAGAAGCTCTGGGGCGTCTACCCCAACGAGACTGTGGAATAGGCCTTTACCGTTTTATCAAGCTTTTGACCGCTAAAAAGAAACACCGTTTCTTTTCTCGAAAGCCTTGTCTGCATGAGCATCAACCTGAACTTCAAACTGCTCCCCATTCTGGCCCTGGTTCTCGGCATCGCGTCCCTTGTCGCTCCGCGCTTCCTGAACGTCTTCGTGGCCATCTTCCTGATCGTCTATGCACTGGTCGGATTCGGCTTCATCCGCTGACGAACGAGTTTAAGCCGTCCGCCTCAAGAGCCGCCGCCCGAAGACGTTGAAGGCGAGGCCGAGGACGATCACCGCCCCGCCGATGGCCTCGATCGGATGCATGGCCTCGCCGAGGATCAGGGCGGAGCCCAGGATCCCGGCGACGGGAACGAACAGAGCGAACGGCGTCACCGTGGCCGCCGGGTGGCAGGACAGGAGGTAGGCCCAGATGCCGAAGGCGAAGACGGTCGTCGGATAGGCGAGATAGGCCACCGCCGCTACGGTGCCCCCGTCCATATTCTTAAGCGCATCGAACACCTGGGCCGGGCCGTCGAGCCAGAGTGACAGGCCGAACAACGGCAGGGGCGCGACGAGGCTGGACCAGACGATGAAACCCAGCATGTCGACCCGCCCGGCCCGCTTCGAGACGATGTTCGCCACGCCCCAGGCGGCGGCGGCCAGCACCGTCATGAGGAAGGGGACCGCGTCCCCTCCGGTCATGCGGGGCCAGGCGATGAGCACGAGCCCGGAACTCGCCACGACGCCGCCGATCACCTGGTGCGATCCGGGACGCTCGCCCATGACCAAGGCCGCGAAGAGGATCGTGAAGAAGACCTGCGCCTGCATGACCACCGAGGCGAGGCTTGCCGGCATTCCCAGGCTGATCGCCGCGAACAGCAGCCCGAACTGGGCGACCCCGAGGAAAAAGCCGTAGGCGATCACGTTCCGCCAATCGGTCTTGGGGCGCGGCACGAAGAAGACGGCCGGCAAGGCGGCGAAGAGAAAGCGGAGCGCCGCCAGCAGCAGGGGCGGCATGGTGCCGACCCCGAGCTTGATGACCACGAAGCTCAGGCCCCAGATGGCCGTGACGAGAAGGGCGGCGAGGCTATGGCTGAGCGGCATCTTTTACGGACCGGAAGCCGCTCTTTGGAACGTGAGCGAAGCGGCGACTCAGGCGCCTTTGCGGCGCAGGCGCACGATGACCTCGACGCCGGCCACTTCCATGCCGGCGGGAGGCTCGGGCAGGTCGGCCACGCTGACGGCGGCGGTCTCGGGCATGTCGACGAGCTCGCCTTCCTCCTCCAGGAAGAAGTGGTGATGCTCGGTCGGGTTGGTGTCGAAATAGGCCTTGGCCCCGTCCACCGAGAGCTGGCGCAGGAGGCCGGCTTCCGTGAACTGGTGCAGGGTGTTGTAGACGGTCGCCAGCGAGACCGGGACGCGGGCGCGGGACGCCTCGTCGAAGAGCATTTCAGCCGTGATGTGCCGGTCGCCCTTGCCGAACAGGAGCCAGCCCAGGGACACGCGCTGCCGGGTCGGGCGCAGGCCCACGCGGCGCAGCTTGTCCCGCAATTCGGACACGGGGCAACCCTTCCGATGCGGAGCGGTGGTGGACTCGATATAGGCGGACAAAGGATCGGTCATCGGAGGAACTGAATGAACGGATGGGCGCTTCTACCATCACAATCATAGGAAAGCGAGAGGATTACCGCAAGGTTGCCCCGGGCGCGGCACCGGTTCCCGCAACGGTGAAAATCCCCGCTCAGGTCCCTTTGATGGATCGCCAAGCCTGTGCTACCAGAGCCCGCACCCAGGTCCCGAGACCGTCTCGGGACCGCTTGTTGAAGACGCGATGAAAGGATCGGCATCCGGAATGGCCCGCCAGTCCAGCTTTACTTATGAAGAGCTCCTTGCCTGCGGGCGCGGAGAATTGTTCGGTCCCGGCAACGCGCAACTGCCGCTCCCGCCCATGCTGATGTTCGACCGCATCACCTCCATCGGCGAGGATGGCGGCGCCTATGGCAAGGGCCATGTGCTGGCGGAACTCGACGTGCGGCCGGATCTCTGGTTCTTCCCCTGCCATTTCAAGGGCGACCCGGTGATGCCGGGCTGCCTGGGGCTGGATGCCCTTTGGCAGATGACGGGCTTCTTCCTCGGCTGGGGCGGCTCGCCCGGACGCGGACGGGCGCTCGGCGTCGGCGAGGGGAAGTTCTCCGACCAGGGGCTGCCGACGGTCAAGAAAGTGGTCTACGGCGTCGACCTCAAGCGCGTCTTCCGCTCGAAGCTGGTGCTCGGCATCGCCGACGGCTGGCTGGAGGCCGACGGGCGCCGGATCTACGAGGCCAAGGACATGCGCGTCGGCCTGTTCCAGGCGGATGCGGCCGCAGGCGGCTAGAATTCGGGCGCTGACCAAAGGTCAGTTCCTGTCCCATCCTATTGACAAAGCGTATTCTTTTTTAAAGAACCGACCCTGCCGCGAAACGGCGGGGCCTTCCTTGGGATCACGCTTTCATCCCATTCGCATGGCTCAGTGTTGAGAATGAGCAGGATCGACCTTACGTGTTGAACCGCTAAGGCAGACAACAGAAGATCCTTTGAAGAGGTAGGCTATGAGGCGCGTCGTCGTCACCGGAATGGGCATCGTGTCGTCCATCGGCAACAACACGCAGGAGGTGCTTGCCTCTCTGCGTGAAGCGAAGTCCGGGATCAGCAAGGCCGAAGATTATACGAAATACGGCTTCCGCTGCCAGGTTCACGGCGCTCCCAGCCTGAACCCGGAGGAGATCGTCGACCGCCGCGCCATGCGCTTCCACGCCCGGGGCACCGCCTGGAACCACGTGGCCATGGACCAGGCGATCCGGGACGCGGGCCTGGAGGAGAGCGAGATCTCCAACGAGCGTAC
Source organism: Microvirga mediterraneensis (assembly GCF_013520865.1). Lineage (NCBI taxonomy): Bacteria > Pseudomonadati > Pseudomonadota > Alphaproteobacteria > Hyphomicrobiales > Methylobacteriaceae > Microvirga > Microvirga mediterraneensis. Next base: position 809,498 of record NZ_JACDXJ010000001.1, on the reverse strand, counting down.
GGGCATCATCATGGGATCGGGCGGTCCGTCCACCCGGGTGATCGTGGAAGCGGCCGACATCACCCGCGACAAAGGCCCGAAGCGCATCGGCCCCTTCGCCGTCCCGAAGGCGATGTCCTCCACGGCCTCGGCCACCCTCGCGACCTGGTTCAAGATCAAGGGCGTGAACTATTCGATCTCGTCCGCCTGCGCGACCTCGAATCACTGCGTCGGCAATGCCTACGAGATGATTCAGTACGGCAAGCAGGACGTGATGTTCGCCGGCGGCTGCGAGGACCTGGACTGGACCATGTCCAACCTCTTCGACGCCATGGGGGCCATGTCCACCAAGTACAACGACACCCCGGCCCGGGCCTCCCGCGCCTATGACGCCAACCGCGACGGCTTCGTCATCGCCGGCGGCGCGGGCGTGCTGGTGCTGGAGGAGCTGGAGCACGCCAAGGCCCGCGGCGCCCGCATCTACGGCGAGATCGTCGGCTACGGCATGACCTCGGACGGCTACGACATGGTGGCTCCCTCGGGCGAAGGCGCGATCCGCTGCATGCGCATGGCCCTCAAGGACGTCCATAACCCGATCGACTACATCAACCCGCACGCCACCTCGACCCCCGTGGGCGACCAGAAGGAGATCGAGGCGATCCGTCAGGTCTTCGGCTCGGGCGACAAGTGCCCGCCGATCTCTGCGACGAAATCGCTCACCGGCCACTCGCTCGGCGCCACCGGCGTGCAGGAGGCGATCTATTCGCTCCTGATGATGAACAACCGCTTCATCTGCGAGAGCGCCCATATCGACGAGCTCGATCCGGAATTCGCCGACATGAACATCGTCCGCAAGCGCATCGACGACGCCAAGATCGACACGGTCCTGTCGAACTCCTTCGGCTTCGGCGGCACCAATGCCACACTCGTCTTCAGCCGCCACAACGGATAAGACTCTGTCATAAACCTGAGACGGCTCCATGCGATGCCCCGATTCATTCCTGGGGGACTTCGCATGGACACGCTCACCGACACCATTCTTCCGGCTCGCGATGCACACTTTCATAACAATTGGCGTCGCACGATGGAGCCGATGCACAGGGGGACCCAAGTGACCGGTCTGATGCAAGGAAAGCGCGGCCTCATCATGGGCGTCGCCAACGACCATTCCATCGCCTGGGGCATTGCCAAGACCCTGGCCCAGCACGGGGCGGAGCTCGCCTTCACCTATCAGGGCGAAGCCCTGGGCAAGCGCGTCGCTCCCCTGGCGCAGTCGCTCGGCTCCGAACTCGTCATTCCCTGCGACGTGGAGGATATCGCGTCCGTCGACGCGGTGTTCGAGACCCTCGACAGGACCTGGGACGGCCTCGACTTCGTGGTCCACGCCATCGGCTTCTCCGACAAGTCGCAGCTCAAGGGCTCCTATGTGGACGTCACCACCCGGGAGAACTTCTCCCGCACCATGGTGATCTCCTGCTTCTCCTTCACGGAGATCGCCCAGCGCGCCGCCAAGCGCATGAGGAACGGGGGCTCGCTTCTGACCCTCACCTATGGCGGCTCCACCCGGGTCATGCCGAACTACAACGTGATGGGCGTGGCCAAGGCGGCGCTCGAAGCCTCCATGCGCTACATCGCGTCCGATCTCGGCCCGAAAGGCATCCGCTGCAACGCGATCTCGGCCGGCCCCGTGCGCACGCTCGCCGGCGCCGGCATCTCGGATGCCCGCCTCATGTTCACCTACCAGAAGGCTCACGCCCCCCTGCGCCGCACGGTGACCATCGAGGATATCGGCGGCTCGGCCCTCTACCTGCTCTCCGACCTCTCGAACGGCGTGACCGGCGAGATCCATTACGTGGATTCCGGCTACAACATCATCTCGATGCCGCGCCCCGATGTCCTGAAGGCCCAGGACGCCGCCGGCGTGACGGGGGAAGAAGGTTAGAACGTCGAACGCAAAAGGCTCTCTTCCCAGAGTTTTCGACACTTCGAACGGAACTCTCGCCGCCCTGCACCTGATCGGGCGGTGGAGCATATCGGCCAGGATGCCGTCAGGAGACCATTGCGAGCCCGGTTCTCGGCCTCACAACTCGCCACATGCGAGCATCGGCGCTCGTACGTCTCTTAACCTTATCAATAAATCATCAATAAAAAACGGCAGCTCCACGCGCTTGGAAAGACCGCGTTAGTCCATTTCTCCTAATGGACAGACATTGCGTTATCGGCCAAGAATTCATTCGATATTCGAGGCGTTTCGGTTTCCTGTATGCGTTGGAATGAGGATGTTGGCTTCACTTCTTCCCATGAGTTAATTCGAGAAAATTTACTCATGCCGCAGAGGAATGCATCGAAAACCTATGAAAGTCTGTATCATTACGCCTTCGCCCTGAGCCGTCAGATCCCCTGGCTGGCCGATGCGGACGGCAAGGTCGTCGAGGTCGGGCCCGGCTGGTCCGAGTGGATCGGCCAGCCACCCGAAGCGCTGACCGGCAACGGATGGGTGAAGCTGGTTCATCCGGACGACCTGCCCCGTCTGGTCGAAGCGAGGCGCGAAAGCCTCACGGCCGGCACCCCTTACCAGTGCGAATACCGGATCAGGATGGCGGACGGCAGCTACCGCTGGTGCCGGTCGAGCTCGGCGGCCCGGCGCGACGAGACCGGGGCCATCGCTTTCTGGTACGGCACGACGGAGGACATCCACGACCGGAAGGAAGCGGAGCTCGCCCTGCAGGGCCATGCCCATGTGCTGGAAATGGTCGCCGCCGGCCAGCCTATCGGCGAGATCCTGTCCGCCCTATGCCGGCTGGCGGAAGTCCAGCTCCCCGGCGCCCGCTGCTCGGTGCTACTGTACGATGCGGAGACCGCTCTGCTCCGGCATGGCGCCGCGCCGGGCCTTCCACCGGCTTATAACGCGGCCATCGACGGTCTGGAGGTCGGACCGAACAAGGGCTCATGCGGCACCGCCGTCTACCTGCGCACCAGCATCATCGTGTCCGACATCGCATCGGATCCCCTATGGGACGACTGGCGCGACCTCGCCCTGTCGTACGGGCTGCAGGCCTGCTGGTCGAAGCCGATCTTGTCCCGCTCCGGCGAGGTGCTCGGCACCTTCGGATTCTATTATGGCGAGCCCCGCGCCCCGACCGGCAGCGAGATGGAGCGCATGGAGGCCGTGCTGCATCTTGCGGCTCTGGCCATCGAGCGGCAGCGTACCGACGTGGCGCTGCGCGAGAGCGAAGAGCATCACCGTCATTCCGTCGAGCTCAACCCGCAGATCTCCTGGACGGCGGACCCGCAGGGCAACGTCCTCGACATCTCCTCGCGCTGGCACGACCTGACAGGCATGGACCCGCGGGAGGCGCTGGGTTCCGGGTGGAGCCGGGCGCTGCATCCCGAAGACGCCCCCACCTCCTTGAGCCGCTGGTCCCAGGCGGTCAAGGCGGGGGAAGGACTGGACATGGACTACCGCCTGCGCATGGTGGATGGAACCCATCGCTGGTTCCGCTCCCGGGCTGCTCCCCGGCGAAGCGAAAACGGGGCCATCATCCGCTGGTACGGGGCGGTCGAGGACATCCATGACCGCAAGCTCACGGAGGAAACCCTCCGCTGGGCCGCCCATCACGACGACCTCACGGGTCTCGCCAACCGCAGGCTGTTCCGCGAACGTCTGCAGCAGGCCCTCGACGCCGCATCCGGCTCCCCCCGGGCCACGGGCTTGCTGGTCATGGATCTCGACCACCTCAAGCAGATCAACGACCGGTTCGGCCACGATGCCGGCGATGATCTCCTGAAGGAATTCGCGCAGCGGCTGCGCCATGCGGTGCGACCCGGCGACACCGTCGCCCGCCTGGGCGGCGACGAATTCGCCGTGCTGCTGCCCGAGATCGCCGGCGAGTGGGACGTGGCCGCGATGGCCCACGCCATCCTGACCCGCATGCAGGAGCCCCTGAAACGCAGCGGCAAGCTTCTGGACTGCCGCACGAGCATCGGCGGAGCCATCACGACCGGTTTCGCCATGAGCCCGGAAGAGCTTCAGAAACAGGCCGATCTGGCGCTCTATCGCAGCAAGACCTCCGGGCGCGGCTCGTTCAGGATGTTCGTTGCGACCATGCGGGAGGAATCGCAGCGAACCACCTCGGCCCTGGAGGTGGCGGCACGCGCGGTGGCGTCCGACTGGATCGTGCCGTTCTATCAGCCCAAGGTGACGCTCGCCACGGGCGCGCTGGCCGGGTTCGAGGCGCTTCTGCGCTGGCATCATCCCCGGAATGGAATCCAGTCCCCCGAGACGATCGCGCCCGCCTTCAACGACACGGAGCTCGGAACGGCCATCGGCGAGCGCATGCGCTCCTGCATCCTCAAGGACGTCCGCGCCTGGCTCGATGCGGGCCTTGCCTTCGGGCGCATCGCCATCAATGCGTCGGCCGCCGAGTTCCGGCGCGACAACTATGCCGAGCGCGTTCTCGAAGACCTGAGATGGATGAACGTGCCGGCCCACTGCCTCGAAGTGGAAGTGACCGAGAGCGTATTTCTCGGCTCCGGGGCCGAATACGTGGAGCGCGCGCTGCGCACCCTGTGCACGGAGGGCGTGACGATCGCGCTCGACGATTTCGGCACCGGCTACGCCTCCCTGTCGCATCTCAAGCGCTATCCGGTCGATGCGATCAAGATCGACCGGACCTTCGTGGCCGGCCTGGAGACGGATGCGGACGATGCCGCGATCGTCAGGGCGCTCCTGAATCTCGGCCGCAATCTCGGCATCGAGGTCGTAGCCGAGGGCGTGGAAAACGCCTTCCAGGCGACTCTCCTGCAGCGCATGAGCTGCGACCTCGTGCAGGGATACCATTTCGGCCGCCCCATGCCGGCCGGGGACGTCCCGGCCTTGATCACGTCCTGGACCGGCGTTTGACCTGCGTCATCCGGCGATCTCGTCATAGGACAGGGCCCAACCGGATCCCGTAAACCAGCACCGCCCAGGTGGAGCATTTCGTTTCCATATCAGGCTGCGCACGAATTCGATGCCGCTGCGTTCGAAAGCGGCATGCAGCACCTCGCGCTCGGGGCCTCCCGGCGACAGCCGGCCCTCCGCGCAGACGAAGGAGGCCGGTCCGAGGCAACGCACCGACAGATCGTCGTTCTTACGCGTGACGCACAGCCCGGCCCCATAGAGGGAATGGGTGCCGCCCGAGGGGCTGGGTTTCGGACGGGGAACGCCGAGCGGAAAGATGAGCCGGCCATCCGCCTGCAAGCAGTCGATCCACGCGTCGGCAGGCCGTTCCACCGAGAAGTTGACATAGACCGCATCGACGCCTTCACGCGGCCATTCGGCTCCATCACCTTCGATCACAGTGACATTGGACGTATCCGAGAGGCTCGCCCGGGCGCGTTCGGCAAGAGCCGAATCGAACTCGACGGCATAAACATGGCCCTGGCTTCCGACGAGTTGAGCCATGATGGCCGTATAATAGCCGCTACCGGCACCCAGATGGGCGACGCGCTCCCCCTCGCGCAAAGCCATTGCATGAAGCCAGCGCGCATGGAGCGATGGACTGCCGTTGTTGACGCCGCGATGGGACAGGAGGGCGAACAAAGTGTCCTGGTAAAGAACGGCAGGATCATGGGAAAGCACGGCCTCGTACCCTCTCGGTACACGCGACATCTGCCAGGGCGGATCCCCCAGGAAACGCTCGCGTGGAACCGCCGCGAACGCCTCTTCGAGCGGGGCATCGGCCTCGGTACCTGAAAGGGCCATAATCTGCTTTGCGAAAGCCCGCCGGATCACGGCCAATTCATGCTCGTTGAAAACGGACTCCATCGGCTCTCCCCGGTCGAACGATTGTGGGGGTGATCATGGCTCAACGCGACCTGATAACGAAGCCCTGGTCCACGGGTATGAAGCCCATGCCTTGCCTCTCACGAGTCCGCGAGAAAAAGAACCTTGGCCTTGCCATCGCCATGTTCGACCGGCACGAGGGTCTTACCTCACGAGAGTATCGTTCATGATCCTGTCCCGCCGCGTTCTTCTCGCCGGTCTCGCCCTGTCCGGCACGAGGGCTTCCGCCTTTGCGCAATCCGCGCCGGAGCCGCAGATGATCCCGGTGGAGCTGATCGAGAACGCCCTGAACCTCCCGTCGATCGTGCGCATCGGCCACCAGCACGGCGACGTGATCATGGTGGAGTATTTCGACTACAACTGCCCCTGGTGCAAACGTTCGGCGCAGAGCCTGCCCGACCTGCTGAAGGCGGAACCCGAGCTGTCCTACATGCTGGTGAACTTCGCCGTGCTGAGCCCGCAATCGGTTGCGGCGACCCGCGCGGCCCTGGCCTATCTGCAGCTTTACGGTCCCGAGCGCTACCTGCCCCTGCATCTCGCCCTGTTCTCCCTGCGCGGCACGGTGGACGGCGAGCGGGCGCTGGCGGAGGCGGAAAAGCTCGGCGGCGACCGGAAGCGGGTGACCGAAATCGCCAACAGCGACAAGACCACCGGCTGGATGAAGGACGCCTTCGCGACAGGCAGCGATCTCGGCCTCGTGGCGACGCCTTCCTTCCTGATCGGGACGGAAGCCTATATCGGCGGCATGAGCCTGGAGCAGAAGCGCGAGGCGATCGCACGGGCGAGAGGGTGAACCTCAGCCGGCCGGCTTCATCAGCACCATCTTGCGCGTGACCCCCGGCAGGGGGTCGCAGGCAACCTCGACCCAATGGTCTTCCTCGCCCGCCGCCACGACGGTTTCCTGCGAGGCGAGAAGTTCGCAATCCACCGTCTTCGTGGCCTGCTCGATGCGCGAGGCGATGTTGACCGTCTCGCCGACCACCGTGAATTCGAGCCGGCTCTCGTCCCCCACCACTCCGCAGAACACGTCGCCCGTGTGGATGCCGATGCCGATGCGCACCGGCGGGTTGAAGCCGCGCTTGGCGTTCCAGCGGTCGATCAGGGTCAGGAGAGTGCGGCCGCAGGCGAGCGCCCGGCGCGCATCGTCGTCTCCGGCTCCCGGCACGCCGAACAGGATGAGGGCGCCGTCGCCGGTGAACTTGTCGATGACGCCTCCGTGCCGGGAGGCCGCCCTCAGGACGCGGCGGCGGAACGACGTGATGAAGACCGCAAGCTGCGCCGGCTCCATGGTCTCGCCGAAGGTGGTCGAGGCGCGGATGTCCACGAAGAGCAGGGTCACCGGAATGCGCCGTCCCTGCCGCAGGGACGCGAAGGCTTGGTCGGTGAGGATCGGCGCCAGTTCCCGCGGCAGGTAGCGGGTGAGCGTCACGCGCAGGGTCGTCTCCCGCACGGCCCGCTCCAGCATGAGGCGGCCCTGGCGCGCCACCAGGATCAGGATCAGGGCGGCGGCGAACACCATGACGACGCGGACCATGTTGGCCTGGGCCGAGAACACGCCGACGATCTCCGCCAGATCCTCCTGGCGGTCGGCCGGGCTCAGATACCCGCTGCCGAAGGCGAGCAGCGAAAGACCGATCACATAGATCGCCGCCACGAAGGCCTGGAGCCGGGGCTGGTAGTGAATGGCCGCCGCCGCCATGGTGATCGGCACGACCCAGGCGACCGGAAACACCGAGAACAGGCTTCCGGGAATGCCGAGGCCCCAATGGGTATAGCCGAGATTGCCGAGGACGAGACACGCATCGACCACGGCCGTGATGACCGGCAGCTTCTCGATGCCGATCCGTCTCGACGCAAGCCAGGCGCCCCCCCAGCCCAAAGCTCCGAAGAGGATCAGCGTCAGCTCGGCCGCCCAGATCTGCCTGAGCGCGATGGGATTGGTGAGCTCGACGCCCGCCGTGGTGACCAGGACGGCCATGAGCAGCAGCCCGGCCGTGACCATGCGCGCGAGCCCGGCGCGCTGAAGCGCCCCCGTATCGGCCTCGCGGATCAGCCTATGCGTGGCATCGCTTAAGGAGGGAGATGTCCGCAGCCTGTCGATCAGGCCCAGCGCGGCGCGGATGCGGGATCGGGGAGTCACGGGGTTCTTTCTGCTCTCCAGGATGGATATGGTCCAGTCGACACGTGACTCAAAGCCCATTACGGATCGGTTATGCCCTCGTGAGCAGCCGGAAAGATCCCGGCGGCGTCCCCGCATCCCACAGGAATATATGGCCTATGAACGAGATGGTCCAACCGATCACCCTCTACGTGGATGCGGATGCCTGCCCGGTGAAGCCTGAAATCTACCGCGTCGCCGGACGGCACGGCGTCAAGGTCTTCGTGGTGTCGAACGCCTTCCTGCAAGTGCCGCAGGATCCGCTGATCGAGCGGGTTGTGGTGGGTTCGGGCTTCGACGCGGCCGACGACTGGATCGCTGAGCGCGCGCGGCGCGGCGCCATCGTGATCACCGCCGACATTCCTCTGGCGAGCCGCTGCGTGAAGGCCGGTGCCGACGTGATCGGCCCGACCGGAAAACCCTTCACGGAGGCTTCCGTCGGCATGGCGCTCGCCAGCCGCAACCTGATGGAGGACCTGCGCGCCATGGGCGAGGTGACGGGCGGGCCGAAACCGTTTTCGCAGAAAGACCGCTCGACCTTCCTCTCCGCTCTCGATGTGGCAATCAACCGACTCAAGCGCGCGGGATTTGGCTCAGGCGCTCCTTGAAACCTGCAAAATTCTCCGGCGTCAGCGGGCCGATATGCTTGTACCGGATGGTGCCGTCCGGACCGACGATGAAGGTCTCGGGCACGCCGTAGACGCCCCAGTCGATGGAGGCGCGGCCGTTAGGGTCGACGCCGACGGCGGCATAGGGATTGCCGAGCGCGCCGAGGAAACGGCGGGCGTTGTCCGGGTTGTCCTTCTGGTTGATGCCGACCACGCGGATCGACGGGTCCTTGGCAAGATCCACCAGCAGCGGATGCTCCTGTCGACAGGGGGCGCACCAGGACGCCCAGACATTCACCACCGTCACGCGGCCCTTGAGGTCCTCGTTCGAGAAGCCGGGCACGGGTTGGCCATTGGCCCGCAGGCCTTCGAGAGGCGCGAGGGTGAAGATCGGCACGGGCTTGTTGATCAGGACCGATGGCACCTCGGCCGGGTTTTTTCCTGAAATCAGCTGTACGCCGAAGAGCACCACCAACGCGCCGAAGACGAGCGCGGGCAGCAGGAAGATCAGGCGGGAGCGCGGGCGCTCGACGACGTCAGCCACGGCGTGACCTCCGGCCGATGCCACGCGATTCGAGCTCGGCCAGCGCGCGGACCTGGATGCGATGGTCGATCACCGCGCGCAGGATCAATCCTGCGACCACCAGCGCCGTCAGGATGTAGGAGAATGCGATGAAGAACGTGTGCGACATCGTTCAGGCGGCCTGTGCGTCGAGGCGCTCGGCCTCGAGGATGGTGAGCGTGCGCACCCGGCGGCGCAGGATCTCCGTGCGCATGCCGGAGAGATGCAGCGCCACGCCGACCAACGTGAAGGCGACGGCCATGACAAGGAGCGGCACGAGCATGGAGGAATGGATCGTCGGCCCGCCGAGGCGGAACACGGAGGCCGGCTGGTGCAGGGTGTTCCACCAATCGACGGAGAATTTGACGATGGGTACGTTCACCGCGCCCACGAGGGTCAGGATCGACACGGCCCGGGCAGCCCGGTTCGGCTCTTCGATGGCGCGCCAGAGCGCCAGGATGCCGAGATAGATGAGCAGCATCACCAGCATCGACGTCAGCCGCGCGTCCCATTGCCAATAGGTGCCCCACATGGGCTTGCCCCAGAGCGAGCCGGTGACGAGGCAGATCAGCGTGAAGGCGGCGCCGATGGGCGCAGCCGCCTTCTGCGACACGTCGGCCAATGGGTGCCGCCACACGAGGGTGCCCAGCGCGGAGCTTGCCATGATCATGTAGAAGAACAGGGACAGCCACGCGGCCGGCACGTGGATATACATGATCTTGACCGTCTCGCCCTGCTGGTAATCGGCCGGAGCCGTGAACCAGACCATGTAGAGCCCGGCGGCCATGACGAGCGCCGCCAGGCCTCCCACCCACGGCAGGAGCGTGCCGCTGAGGCTCATGAAGCGGGTCGGATTGGCAAGCTCACGGATCATGGGTTCGATGTAGCGGTCTTGAATTGCACCTGCAACGGAGACATCGCCGCAAGCCGTATAACGTTTTCGCCAGAATGGGGCTTTTAGGTGGTTCAGGCGGCGCTGGGCATTCCGGAATTCTGCGTAGGACCTGCCCTTCATCCGCCTCATGATCCAGCCTATACTCCCGCATCATTGTTGCGGAGCGGTCATGCGCCTTGGATTCACGAGCCTCGTCGGCCTTACTCTCGTCGCGCTTCCGGCGGTCGCGCAGGACATTTCCTTACGCCTGCCCGTCGCCTGCGAGATCGGCCGGACCTGCTTCATCCAGCATTACGTGGACCGCGACCCGTCGCCGGCCGCGAGCGACTATCAATGCGGCACCCTCACCTACGACGCCCATGACGGCACCGATATCCGGGTGCCGACCATGGCGGCCCAGAGGGCCGGAATCGATGTGATCGCGGCGGCCGACGGCAAGGTGCTGCGGGTCCGTGACGGCGTCGAGGACGTCTCCTTGTCCGGGCGAGGCCGGGAGAGCGTCGCCAGCACCGAATGCGGCAACGGCGCTCTGATCGATCAAGGCAACGGCTGGGAGGCGCAGTACTGCCACATGGCGAAGGGCAGCCTCGCGGTGAAGCCGGGCGATCCGGTGAAAGCCGGCGACCGGATCGGGAAGATCGGCCTGTCGGGCATGACGGAATTCCCGCACCTGCACTTCACCCTGCGCAAGGACGGCAAGCCCGTCGATCCCTTCGCCTATGGCGCGCCGGAGAAGTCCTGCGGCGGCGGCACATCGCTCTGGGAGGCCTCGCTCCAGCGCACCCTCGCCTATCAGGGCGGCAGCGTCCTCAACAAGGGCTTCGCCCCCGGTCCCGTGACCATGGACGCCATCGAATCCGGCGCGGCCGAACAGGATATCCCGACGACGAGGTCCCCTGCCCTCGTGGCCTTCGTCCGCGCCATCGGTCTGAAAGGCGGAGATGTTCAGACCCTCACCCTGTTCGATCCTGACGGCAAGCCGATGGCCCAGAACAAGGCTCCGCCCCTCGACCGGGCCAAGGCGCAATGGATGGCCTTTGCCGGTGTGAAGCAGCCGCAGGGCGGTTTCCGTCCCGGGCTCTACCGCGCCGTCTACCGGGTCGAGCGGGACGGAAAGCCCGCCATCGAGCAGGCCTTCGGGATCAGCCTGAGGCCATAAGGCCGTCATGCGCCGCCCGACTGTCCGCCGGCGCCTGCTCGCGCTCGTTCAGTCCGTAATCGCGGATCACGCCCGCGACCCGCAGGCGGTAATCGCGGAAGACACCGGCCCGGCCTGCCCCTTGCGTGGAGCGGTGGGAGGGCAGGTTGCGCCAGGCCCGCACGGCCTCCTCGTCGCGCCAGAACGAGAGCGACAGGAGCTTGCCCGGCTCGGTCAGGCTCTGGAAGCGCTCGATGGAGATGAACCCGTCCATCTCCATCAGGTCGGAGCGCAGCGCCGCCGCGAGACCGAGATAATCCCGCTTGCCCTCATCCCCTTCCGGCCAGACTTCGAAGATCACAGCGATCATGGTTTGATCAGCTCCGCATGAGGGGTCGAGGCCAGCCGCAGGAAGATCCGGTCCTCGCGGCGGATGAACTGTTCTCGTTTGGCAAATTCGTAGTTGGCCCGGCCCATCGGATCATTTTTCAGGCGCTCGCGATAGGCCTCGTACTCGGCGAGGTTCCTGATGTTGTAGAGGCCATAGGCGGTCGTGGCGGAACCTTCGTGCGGCGCGTAATAGCCGATGAGGTCCGCGCCGCAGCGGGGAATGGCCTGGCCCCCGTTGCGGGCATATTCCTCGAAGGCGGGCACCTTGAACGGGGCGATCTCGTAACGAATGAAGCAGGGGATCATCTTGAACCTTCCGGGTGTCTGGAACACGCCCGGCATAGCCGATTGTTCTACATCGATGGTTCGGCTATGATCGAAGTATGAAAGAAGGTCCCGTCATCGCCTCCGTGGCCGCGCTCCTCGGCGATCCGGCCCGCGCCAACATCCTCACCGCCCTCATGGACGGGCGGGCGCTCACCGTGAGCGAACTCGCGGAAGCGGCGGGGGTGACCCTCCAGACGGCCAGCGGCCATCTCGCCAAGCTTGATGCCGCCAACCTGCTCACGGCGGAGAAGCAGGGGCGGCACCGCTATTTCCGCCTCTCGGGTCCGGACGTGGCCCAGGTGCTCGAAGCCCTGATGGGTCTCGCCCAGCGCACGGGTGCCACCCGGGTCAGGACCGGCCCGAAGGACGCGGCGCTCCGGTCCGCCCGGGTCTGCTACGACCATCTCGCCGGGGAGCGCGGCGTCGCGCTCCTGAAGGGCGCACTGCGCCGGGGCCTCATCGAGGGCGGGCACGACCTGGTCCTTACGCCTAAGGGCCGCGCTTTCTTCGCCGATTTCGGCATCGATCTCACGCGGCTCGAAAAGGGCCGCCGGCCCGTCTGCCGCGCCTGCCTCGACTGGAGCGAGCGCCACAGCCACTTGGGCGGCGCCCTGGGGGCCGCGATCCTATCCCGCATGACCGACCGGGGTTGGGTCCGGCGCGGGACTGGGCGCGTTCTCACCTTCACCTGCGAGGGAACGGCGCAGTTCGATACGGCTTTCAGCCCCGCCTGATCGAAAGGCTTTCTACTCCCCAGACCGCAGAGCGGCGGCGGCTCCGATCGTCCCGACCACGGCGGCGATCAGCGACAGGGCGGCCAGGATCAGGAACGGCGTCGCGAACGGGATCGTGCCGCCCAGGGCGGCATTGGCGGCCGACACGCCGAAGATCAGGGTCGGGATCATGAAGGGCAGGACCAGAATCGCCAGAATCAACCCGCCGCGCCGCAGGGACGCGGTGAGCGCGGCCCCAACCGCGCCGATGAAGGTGAGCGCGGGCGTTCCCACCAGCAGGGTCGCCACTATGGCGAGCATGCCTTCCGGCGAAAGCGCCACCAGCAGGCCCAGGAACGGCGCCGCGATGGCGAGCGGCAAGCCGGTGACGAGCCAATAGGCTAAAACCTTTGCCAGCACGACGATTTCCAAGGGGGCGTGCGAGAGCCTCAAAAGATCGAGGGAGCCGTCTTCCTGATCGGCCTGGAACAGCCGGTCGAGGCCGATCAGCGTCGCGAGCAGGGCGGCGATCCAGAGGATCGCCGGGCCGATGCGCGAGAGCAGGTTGAGGTCGGGCCCGAGCGCGAAGGGGATCAGCGTCACGATCATGAGGAAGAAGATGAGCCCCATGACGCCCGACCCGCCCACGCGGGCGGCGAGCTTCAGGTCGCGGATCAGGAGGGCGCGGAAGGAGCTGATCATGGAGCTTCTCCCGCCTCACCGTGCTCGGCGTCCACCCTCGCAGAGGAACGGATAACGCGTTCGATCCTGATTTCCTTCGCATCCCTCAGGAACAGCGGCGAATGGGTCGTAGCCGCGATCATGCCGCCGGCTTCGCGATGTTTCTCAAGCAGGAGGCGCAGGGTTTCCTGGGACGCGGTATCGAGGGCCGAGGTCGGCTCGTCGAGAAGCCAGAGCGGACGTTCGGCCACCAGGAGCCGGGCCAGCGCGACGCGACGCCGTTGCCCGGCCGAGAGATAGGCCACCGGCAGCCGGGCCGCGTGGGCGAGGCCCACGGCATCGAGCGCCTCTCCCGGCTTCATCGCCGGGTGCCCGAGGAAGTCTCGCGCGAAGGTCAGGTTCTCCTCTGCCGTGAGCGCGCTCTTGAGGGCATCGCGATGGCCCACGTAATGCAGGCATTCGGCGAGCGTGCGCTCGCCCGCGCCTTCCCAGAGGATCTTGCCGCCGGCGGGTGTCAGACGCCCGGCGAGCAAATCCAGCAGGGTGGATTTGCCCGCGCCGTTGCGGCCGGTGATCACGAGGGCCTCGCCGGATTCGAGCACGAAGGAAACGCCCTGGAAGATTCGGCGCTCCCCCCGTTCGCAGGCCAAATCGTTAACGCTCAGACGCAAACCCTGTCCCAAACCCGGACCCCTGCCCTCATTGCACCCCAGAATGGTTCTAAACCGTGTAGCGGGATGGTTCGAAATGATCTATAGCACCCCTGGCTGCGCCGCGCGCCAAGGCGTCCAATCCGTCTCGCGCGCTTCTCCCCTGTCCGGGCGCCCCCGGAGCGGCGCGCGCTTATCGCGCTTTCGGCCGAACACATGTTCGTAACCCAAATGCACGCGAGGATTCGCCGTGACGCTCAACAACAGCTTCAATGCCCGCCAGACACTTCATGTCGGCGACAAGTCCTATACCTATTACTCCCTCGTCGAGGCCGAGAAGAACGGCCTGAAAGGCGCCTCGAAGCTGCCCTTCTCCATGAAGGTGCTGCTCGAGAACCTGCTCCGCTACGAAGACGGCCGCACGGTCACCAAAGCCGACATCGAGGCCGTGGCCGCATGGCTGAACAACAAGGGCAAGGACGAGAAGGAAATCGCCTATCGCCCCGCCCGCGTCCTGATGCAGGATTTCACCGGCGTTCCGGCCGTGGTCGATCTCGCGGCCATGCGCGACGCCATGAAGAACCTCGGCGGCGACCCGCGCAAGATCAACCCGCTCGTCCCGGTCGACCTCGTGATCGACCACTCGGTGATCGTCGACGAGTTCGGCACCCCGAAGGCCTTCGACCGCAACGTGGAGCTGGAATACCAGCGCAACGGCGAGCGCTACCGCTTCCTCAAGTGGGGCCAGACCGCTTTCGAAAACTTCTCCGTCGTTCCCCCGGGCACCGGCATCTGCCACCAGGTGAACCTGGAATTCCTGTCCCAGACCGTCTGGACCCGCAAGGATACGGCGACCGGTGAAGAGACCGCCTATCCGGACACCCTGGTCGGCACCGATTCGCACACCACCATGGTCAACGGCCTCGCCGTTCTCGGCTGGGGCGTGGGCGGCATCGAGGCGGAGGCCGCCATGCTCGGCCAGCCGGTCTCCATGCTCATCCCCGAAGTCATCGGCTTCAAGCTCACCGGCAAGCTTAAAGAGGGCGTGACCGCCACCGACCTGGTGCTCACCGTCACCCAGATGCTGCGCAAGAAGGGCGTGGTCGGCAAGTTCGTGGAATTCTACGGCCCCGGCCTCACCGACATGTCGGTGGCCGACCGCTCGACCATCGGCAACATGGCTCCCGAATACGGCGCCACCTGCGGGTTCTTCCCCATCGACCGGAAGACCATCGATTACCTGCGCACCACCAGCCGCACCGATGAGCGCGTGGCCCTCGTCGAGGCCTATGCCAAGGCCCAGGGCATGTGGCTCACCCCCGAGACGCCGGATCCGGTCTTCACCGACACCCTCGAGCTCGACCTCGGCGACGTGGTTCCCTCGCTCGCCGGCCCGAAGCGCCCGCAGGACCGCGTGACGCTGGACACCTCGAAACCTGAATTCCTCGGCGCCATGGAGAAGGAATTCCGCAAGGCGGGTGAAATCGGAAAGCGCGTGAAGGTGGACGACGCCAATTACGATCTCGGCCACGGCGACGTGGTGATCGCGGCGATCACCTCCTGCACCAACACCTCGAACCCGAGCGTGATGATCGGCGCCGGCCTTCTGGCCCGCAACGCCGTCGCCAAGGGCCTGACCTCCAAGCCGTGGGTGAAGACCTCGCTCGCGCCTGGGTCGCAGATCGTCGAGGAATACTTCAAGAAGGCCGGCCTTCAGGGTGACCTCGATGCGCTGGGCTTCAACCTCGTCGGCTTCGGCTGCACCACCTGCATCGGCAATTCGGGCCCGCTGCCGGAGAACATCTCGAAGGCGATCAACGACAACGACCTCGTGGCCGTGTCGGTGCTCTCGGGCAACCGCAACTTCGAAGGCCGCGTGAACCCGGACGTGCGCGCCAACTACCTCGCCTCCCCTCCGCTTGTGGTGGCCTACGCGCTCGCCGGCTCCATGCTGGTGGACCTGACCAAGGATCCGCTGGGCACGGGCTCGGACGGGAAGCCGGTGTACCTGAAGGACATCTGGCCCTCCTCGGCCGAGGTGCAGGACTTCATCGACCGCACGATCACGAGCGAGCTGTTCAAGACCCGCTACGCGGACGTGTTCTCGGGCGACGAGAACTGGAAGAAGGTCACCTTCGAGCCGGGCCTCACCTACGAGTGGGACATGGGTTCCACCTATGTACAGAACCCGCCTTACTTCGAGGGCATGACCAAGGAGCCGAAGCCGGTCACGGACATCCTGAACGCGCGCATCCTCGGCCTCTTCCAGGATTCGATCACCACCGACCACATCTCGCCCGCAGGCAACATCCGCGCCGCATCGCCGGCCGGTGAATACCTGCAGGCTCACCAGGTGCGCGTCGCCGACTTCAACCAGTACGGCACCCGTCGCGGCAACCACGAAGTCATGATGCGCGGCACCTTCGCCAACATCCGCATCAAGAACCAGATGGTGAAGGACGAGAGCGGCCACGTGGTCGAGGGCGGCTATACCATCCACCAGCCCTCCGGCGAGCGGATGTTCATCTACGACGCGGCCATGCGCTACAAGGCAGAGGGCGTTCCGCTGGTCGTCCTCGCCGGCAAGGAATACGGCACCGGCTCGTCGCGCGACTGGGCGGCCAAGGGCACGAACCTGCTCGGGGTGCGCGCCGTCATCGCCGAGAGCTTCGAGCGCATCCACCGCTCGAACCTGGTCGGCATGGGTGTCGCTCCCTTCGTGTTCGAGCAGGGCACGTCCTGGGAGACGCTCGGCCTGAAGGGCGACGAGACCGTCACCATCAAGGGTCTCGCCGGCGAACTGAAGCCGCGCCAGCGTATGGAGATGGAAGTCACCTCCTCCGACGGATCGGTGCGCAAGGTGCCGGTGCATTGCCGCATCGATACGCTGGAGGAGGTCGAGTACTTCCGCAACGGCGGCATCCTGCACTACGTCCTGCGCCAGCTCGCGGCGTAAAGCACGAAACAAGCGGCCCGCTCTTGGGATGAGGAGCGGGCCATCCATCCGAAACAAACGGGGCGCTTCAGTGATGAAGCGCCCCGTTTGTTTCGTCGCCGCTTCCCTGCTGTCGGAGATTGCGTCATGCGAGACCGCGCCGGTCTTTCTGTCGCGGACGTTCCGTTGGGAATGGCTTGTCGATAGCCGGCTTGCGTCACTATGGCCCTTTCCTCAACGCTCTGGATTTGCTGAGAATGCCACGCTTTCACCGTCGGTCTTCCCATTTCGTTAAGGCGCCGTTAACCCTTTCACGGGGAAACTGATATTATTGCTTCTCTGACCCTTTGCTAATGCGATGAGCGACCTTCTCGTCAGTATCCGTCACGCCAAGTCCGGGGATGCCCAGGCGCTCTCGCGGGTCTTCGATGCTGCCTGGCGAGAGGCATATCTCGGCATTATCCCGGGAGTGACCCTCGACAAGATGTTCGCCCGGCGCAGCGCGCGCTGGTGGAGCTCCACGGTGGCGCGCGGGCGTCCGCTGGTGGTGCTCGACATGGGCCAGGGCGCCGTCGGCTACGCTTCCTACGGCCGCTGCCGCGACCGGTCGCTGCCGGCGAACGGGGAGATCGACGAACTCTACCTGCTGCCGGAATACCAGGGCGTCGGCTTCGGGCGGCGCCTGTTCAACGCAGTGCGCAACGACCTGAAAGCGCGCGGGATGGACAGGATCGTGGTCTGGGCGCTCGAGGCCAACGAGCGCGCCTGCGCCTTCTACGCGGGCATGGGCGGGCGGACGATCGCGCGGGTCGAGGAGCGGATCGGCGGAACGCCGCTTGCCAAGGTCGCCTATCTGTTCCGGTGAGAGCGTCCCGGAGGCCGATCCGAATCGTTGTTGCCGGACCTGCTGACGGCCCCGCTTCCTGTCGTGCGCTATGCCCGATGGTGCCGAAAAGTGGGTTCCCCTTTTGACCTCAATGCTCTAGTGAAGCGTCCAAGCTTCAGAAAGCGGCCTTTCGGCCTAAAGGGTTCAAGCCGCTCTCAAAACGAGCTTTTGCCGCATCGTCCGGTATGACGGCCTGTCTCCTCGTCAGGAGGCGGCCCGACCCGGGACGATGCTTCAAGCCTTGTTCCGGAGAACAGCTCTATGCGCCTTGACGCGATCAAGATTGGAAAGAACCCGCCGGACGACGTGAATGTCGTGATCGAAGTGCCCCTCGGCGGCGAGCCCATCAAGTACGAGATGGACAAGGAATCCGGCGCGCTCTTCGTCGACCGCTTCCTCTACACCTCCATGCGGTATCCGGGCAATTACGGCTTCATCCCTCACACGCTCTCGGGCGACGGCGATCCCTGCGACGTGCTTGTCGCCAACACCCGCGCCATCGCGCCGGGCGCCGTCATGAACGTGCGCCCCGTGGGCGTTCTGGTGATGGAGGACGACGGCGGCCAGGACGAGAAGATCATCGCCGTTCCGTCGAGCAAGCTGACCCAGCGCTACGACCGGGTGGCGACCTATACGGATCTGCCCGAGATCACCATCAAGCAGATCGAGCACTTCTTCGAGCACTACAAGGACCTGGAGCCCGGCAAATGGGCCAAGATCATCCGCTGGGGCGACGCCGAAGAGGCCCGCCGCCTGATCGTCGAGGCGATCGAGCGGGCGAAGAAGCAGGGCTGAGAAGCTGGCGGTTTCTCACGAAAAGGCCGGGCGCGAGCCCGGCCTTTGTCGTTTGAGGGTCAGGACCTCTGTCAGACGATAAGGAAGTCCTTGTGCGTCAGCTTGAGGTTCTTGGGCATGACGGCGATCTGCAGCGCCGGTTTGGAGCCGGTGCCGTCCGGGTCGAAGAAGAGGGCGCCTGTCTTCTTGTTGTAGAGGATGTGGTCGTTCGAATCGTGCACCTTGTCGCCGGCCCAGAACGCAGATTTCGACAGTCCACCCTTCTTGCCGACGCCCTTGAAGGCGGACAGCTTCAGGTGGATCGTGTCGTCTGCAGGGTTGAAGTCGTAGAGATATTCGACATTCGTCTTCACGTTGGGCTTGGTGTCGAAGACGAACACGTCCTTGCCAGCGCCGCCGAACATGGCGTCGATGCCGTTGCCGCCCACGAGCGTGTCGTTACCATTATTCCCGTAGAGATAATCGTTTCCAGCGAGCCCCGAGAGACGATCATTACCGGATTCGCCCGACAAAGTGTCGGCGTTCTTGGTCCCACTGAGGACGAGCGGCGTGGACTCGTTCACATTGCGGACGCTGAGCGTGATGACTTTGGTGAACTCGCCGCCATAAGGGTCCGTGGCCTTGACCGTGATGACGTGCTGCTTCGCCATCTCGTAATCGAGCGTGCCATTCAGGATGAGTTTTTCCCCGTCGATTGAGAACAGGCCCCCGGCGCTGTCCACCAACGTGTAAGTCAAGGTGTCGCCGTCGGCATCGGAACCGTAGATATCCGCGACCTTGCCCGGCGCGGCCGTTTCCGAAATGCTTGAGGTCGAGAGGAAGATAGCCGACGGCGCAGCGTTGGAGAGCGCAACCGTGCCATTGGCGAATTTCAAGAGGCGGATGTCCTTGAGAAGGTCGGTGCCGTCCTGACCCGTGTTGTCGACGATCGTGTAGCTGCCGTCCGCGTAATTCTTGCTCCAAGTGTAGTTGGCGCGGTTGCCGGAGAACTCCGCCGTATCCTCGCCGGAGCCGCCGTCCAGCGTGTCGTCGCCTGCGCCGCCCACGAGGGTGTCCGCGCCGGCTTCGCCCTGGAGCGTGTCCTTGCCGCCACGACCCTCAAGCCTGTCGTTGCCGGCGCCGCTCTTGAAGAGGTTGTCCTTGGCATCCCCACTCAGCTTGTCCGCTCCTCCGCCGGTTTCGACGTTGCGGATATTGATCAGCGTATCGGAGCCGTAGCCGGTGTTCTGGGGTCCCTGAGTTGTGAGATCGACGGTCGTAGCCAGGCTGCCCGTATAACGCGCCGTGTTGACTTCGTTTGCATCGCTGCCACCGTCGAGCACGTCGTCGCCGTAGCCACCCTCAAGGGTGTCGTTGCCCGCCCCGCCCTTGAGCACGTTGGCATAGCTGTCTCCGGTGAGCGTATCGTCGAAGGCGCCGCCGGTGAGATTTTCGATGTTGACCAGTAGATCGGTCGACACGCCGGTCCATTGCGAGAAGGTGCGCTCCAGGCTGACATTGAGCGCCGCTGACGCCCACGAATAATCGACCGTGTCTTTCTGTGTGGCGCTGGTGGAACTGCCGCCGTTGATGATGTTGACGCCCGTTCCTCCGATGAAGGTTTCGCCGGAGGCGGCGCCATAAAACGTATCGTCGGCAGATCCTCCCTTGATCGTGACGCTCAAGGTAGTGCCTGGAGAGGCCAAGTAGGTTCCGGCCGTCCCATCGTAAAAGTTCTTGCCGTTCTTCAGGTCGACGAGGAGAGAGCCGTCGGCGGCACTCGTCAGGAACAGCCCGGCATTGATGACCCGGTCGTCGCCTGCCCCGCCGATGATGATCGTGCCGGAGGACGCCTGGATGAGACCCGAGTTGAAGAGGTCCAGGCGGTTGGAGGTACTGCCCAATGGCGTCAGGGCGATCCCGACGACGCCGGAAATGCTCCCGCCCTGCAGAGAATCCAGGTTGGCGGCACTCGTCGGAAGGGTTCCGCGCAGGACATTGCTGACAGAGTGGGTCCCGGTGCCAGAGAAGCGCACGCCGGTTCCGGTACTAGAGGCGATCTTTCCTTCGTTGTAGACGGTGTTGCTCACCCCCGAAAACTCAAGCGCGTTCAGCTTGACGCTCAAAGTGATGTCATAGGCGACGATGAGGCGGTGGCTGGCGGTCGCCTTGATGCCGCCGGCATCGCTGTCGGGATCGGATATGCTCCATCCGAGAAAGGTCGTCCCTGCCTCGGCCGTCAGATGCTTGTACTGGGTCTGGTTGTCGACTCCGCCCGAGAGGTCGGAACTCTGGAGAATGGCTTTGTAGATTTCAGTCATGGTGGATCCTCGAACCGGAACCGGTCATGAGGATCTTATATGTTATCAAGTAACGATAAAAAAGCCGCTTTTGCGCCCGTCGAGGATCCTTCCGGCGGCCTTTTCAGAGAGTCTCGCCCCTCAACAGCCGCGGCGCTTCGCCGCCGCGCAGGCCGGCCGCCTCGCGGATGAAGAAGCGCTTCAGGCCCGGCATCCGGTCGACGAGGCCGAGGCCGAGGTCGCGGATCAGGCGCACGGGCAGGATGTCGTTCGAGAACAGGCGGTTGAGGCCATCCGTCATCAGGCCCATCGCCGTGATGTCGGCGCGGCGCGCCCGTTCATACTGGTCGAGCACGTCGGCCGCGCCGGGGTCCATGCCGAGGCGCAGGGCGTCGGTCACGATCTCGGCGAGCACCGCCGCATCGTGCAGGCCGAGATTGAGCCCCTGGCCGGCGATCGGGTGGATCACGTGGGCCGCGTCGCCCAGGAGCGCCAGCCGCTCGCCCACGAAGGAGCGGGCGACTCCGAAGGACAGGGGGAAGGCCTGAGGCCTCGTCTCGAATGCGAGTCTGCCGAGCTGCAGCCCGAAGCGGCGCTCGAGTTCGGCGAGGAGATCGTCCGGAGGCGAATCCAGCAGGGCCGGCACGTTCTCGGCGCGCTCGGTCCAGACGATGGACGAACGGTGCCTGAGGCTGCCGTCGGCCTGCGGCTCGGCTTTCAGCGGCAGGATCGCGAAAGGGCCGGAGGGCAGGAAATGCTCGACGGCCCTTCCCTCGTGATCGCGCTCATGGGCAATGGTCGCCACGATGCCGGATTGGTGGTAGGGCCAGGAAATCCAGCCGATGCCCGCCTGCTCCCGCAGGCGCGAGCGCGCGCCGTCGGCAGCCACGAGCAGCGAGGCCCGCAGGCTGTCGCCGTTCGTCAGGGACACCTCCGTATGGGCGCCATGCAGGGCGAAGCCCTTCACGCCCTCGGCCCTGAGATCGATCCCGACCTCCCGGCAGGCCTCCAGCAGGGCGGCGGTCAGGTCGCCCGCCGTGATCATGTGGGCGAAGGGCTCGTGCCCGTCCACGTCGCCCGCGAAGGTGAGGAAGGTCGGCCGCACCGGGTCCTGCAGGCGGCTGTCGGTGATCACCATGTCGAGGATCGGCTGGGCCCTGTCGGCGACCTGATTCCAGGTCCCCAGCGCCGTCAGCATCCGCCGCGCCGCAGCAGCAATCGCATAGGAGCGCTTGTCTCCGTGCGGATCGCGTTTGAGGGCAGGATCGCACATGACCACGCCGATCCCGTCGCCGAGCGCCTTCTTCAGCGCCAGCGCCAGGGACAGACCCGCGAGGCCCCCGCCCGCAATGACGATGCGCGGCCGCTCCATCCCCGTCGCTGCGCTCATGATTCCTACTCCCCAAGGCCTTGTCCGGTGAGGGAAACACTCTCACGGTCCGAAAGTGCATCCGCCCGGGAAATTCTCCGGTTCCGGACGTTATAGGTGGGTGTCGGCCAATCATCGGCCAGCGTCAAGCTTGACCTTCTCGAAGCACTCACCGATGGATGGCTGTCGCCGATCGAAGGACCTTGAACCCATGTCCCGTGCTGTCTCCGATCTCCTCTCCATCCTCGATCTCGAACCGCTCGAGGTGAACCTGTTTCGCGGCCAGAGCCCGAAGAGCGGCTGGCAACGCGTGTTTGGCGGGCAGGTGATCGGGCAGTCTCTGGTGGCTGCGACCCGCACGGTCGAGGGGCGCCATCCCCATTCGCTTCATGGTTATTTCATGCTGCCGGGCGATCCCAAGGTTCCGATCATCTACGAGGTGGACCGCATCCGCGATGGCAAGAGCTTCACCACCCGCCGGGTCCTGGCGATCCAGCATGGGCAGGCGATCTTCTCCATGTCGGCCTCGTTCCAGCGCGAGGAGGAGGGTTTCGAACATCAGGCCGAAATGCCGAAGGTACCGGGCCCCGACGAACTCCCGAGCGAGGAGGACGTGAAGGGCCGGCTCCTCCTGCAGATGCCCGAGCCGATGCGCACCTATTACGAGCGCGAGCGTCCGCTCGAGATTCGTCCCGTGGAGATCAACCGCTACACCTCCCGCGATCCGGGCGAGCCGCGCTTCCATGTCTGGATCAAGACCCTCGGCCGCCTGCCCGACGATCCGGCCATTCACCAAAGCGTCCTGGCCTATGCCTCCGACATGACGCTCCTCGACACGTCCCTCTTCCCCCATGGCCGGACGGTGTTCGATCCGAATATCCAGCCTGCGAGCCTGGATCACGCCATGTGGTTCCACCGGCCGTTCCGGGCCGACGAGTGGTTGCTGTATGCGCAGGATACCCCGAGCGCCGGCGGCGCCCGCGGCTTCTCGCGCGGGCTCATTTTTAAGCAGGACGGCACGCTCGTGGCCTCGGTCGCCCAGGAAGGCCTCATCCGCGAGCGCCGGACCTGACAGAGTCTGCCCAAAAATTCATCAATGAGGCCGTTTTATAGCCCAGCTTCGGCTGCCTAGCAAAGAGGCAGAAGCCCTTTGCACAAGCCGGGCAAGGCTTGGCATGTTTCTTGCGTAGATCACCCCGACACCCGTCCATGAGGCCGGGTTCACGTTGGAAACCGCTGCCCGGATTGTTGGGCGGACGTCTCAAAGGGGGCCTGACCCATGAAAATCGTGATGGCGGTCATCAAGCCGTTCAAGCTGGAGGAGGTGCGCGACGCGCTCACCGCTCTCGGCGTGCACGGCCTCACCGTGACCGAGGTGAAGGGATACGGACGGCAGAAGGGGCATACAGAGATCTATCGCGGCGCCGAATATGCCGTGAGCTTCCTGCCAAAGCTGAAGATCGAGGTGGCCGTGGCGAGCGAGATGGTGAACCAGGTGATCGACGCGATCACGGCAGCCGCGCGCACGGGCCAGATCGGCGACGGAAAGATCTTCGTCACCTCGCTCGAGAAGGCGGTCCGCATCCGCACGGGCGAAACCGACATCGACGCTCTCTGATTCCATTCCTTCGATCATTCCGGAGTTTAGATCCGATGAAGTTCCGTCCTCTCCTCCTGCCGGCGCTCGGCGCGCTGGCTTCGAGCCTCGCGGCGCTCGACCCTGCCCTGGCGCAAGACGCCGCTGCTACGGCTCCCACGGTCGACAAGGGTGACACCGCCTGGATGCTCGTCTCGACGATCCTCGTCATCCTCATGACGATTCCGGGCCTTGCCCTGTTCTACGGCGGCCTCGTGCGCACCAAGAACATGCTGTCCGTGCTGATGCAGGTCTTCTCCGTGTTCAGCCTGGTGGCCATCCTGTGGGTGTTCTACGGCTACTCGCTCGCCTTCACGTCCGGCGGCGAGGGCATCGGCGCCTTCATCGGCGGCTTTTCCAAAGCGTTCCTCGCCGGCATCAACGGGGCTTCCACGGCCGACACCTTCACCAAGGGCGTGGCGATTCCGGAATTCACCTTCATCGCGTTCCAGCTGACCTTCGCGGCCATCACCCCTGCCCTGATCGTCGGCGCCTTCGCCGAGCGCATCAAGTTCTCAGCCGTGATGATCTTCACCGGCCTGTGGCTGACCTTCGTGTATCTCCCGATCGCCCACATGGTGTGGTTCTCGGAAGGCTATCTCTTCGGCCTCGGCGCCCTCGACTTCGCGGGCGGCACGGTCGTTCACATTAATTCCGGCGTCGCCGGCCTCGTCGGCGCCCTCATGATCGGCAAGCGCATCGGCTACGGCCGCGACCTGCTCGCTCCGCATTCGCTGACGCTCACCTTCGTCGGCGCCTGCCTTCTGTGGGTCGGCTGGTTCGGCTTCAACGCCGGTTCCAACCTCGAGGCCACGGGAGGTGCCGCCCTCGCGCTCATCAACACCATCCTGGCTCCGGCCGCCGCCGGCCTCGCTTGGATGACTGTGGAAGCCCTCGGCAAGGGCAAGGCCTCGCTGCTGGGCATCGCCTCGGGCGCGGTCGCCGGCCTCGTGGCCATCACGCCGGCCGCCGGACTCTCCGGTCCCATGGGCTCCATCGTGCTCGGCCTCGTGGCCGGCGCGGTCTGCTATTTCGCCGTCACCGGCGTGAAGAACGCGCTCGGCTATGACGACGCCCTCGACGTCTTCGGCATCCACGGCGTCGGCGGCATCATCGGGGCTATCGGCACCGGTATCGTGGCGGCTCCGTCGCTCGGTGGCACCGGCGTCGGCGAGTACTCGATCGGCGGCCAGGTCTGGACCCAGATCATCGCCGTGGCGATCACCCTGGTCTGGACCGGCATCGGCTCCGTGGTGCTCTACAAGATCACCGACCTGATCGTCGGCCTGCGCGTCACGCAGGACCAGGAGCGCGAAGGCCTCGACCTCGCGGACCACGGCGAGCGCGCCTACAATTATTGAGATCACCCGGATCGCTCGGCCCGAGCGATCCGGCAAGAAGCCTTCCAGAGGCTCACGTGGAAAGCCCCGGTCCGAGCGGCCGGGGCTTTTCCTATTTGCCCTCAAGCGTCCTTACGGGTTCGCCTGCGGTGCCCCGGAATGACGGCGATGAGATTTTCCCCGTTCTTGATCAGCTGCCGCAGCTTCGCCCGCCGGGTCTCCTCCGGCTCCTGGAAGTTGGACGTGCCGTAGAACTCGCCCTTGCTGTCCATCAGGAACAGGGTCGCCGAGTGGTCCATGGTGTAGTCCTGTCCCTCGGTCGGCACCTTGCGGTAGTAGATCTTGTAGGCGCGCGCCGCCGCGGCGATCTCCTCCTCGGTTCCCGACAGGCCGACGATGCGCGGGTCGAAGGAGGAGAGATAGGTCTTCATCAGCTCCGGCGTGTCGCGTGCGGGATCCACCGTGATGAAGACGGCCTGGAGCCGGTCCGCATCCTTGCCCAGGGCCGCCATGTCCTGGGTCAGGTCGTAGAGGGTGGTCGGGCAGACTTCCGGGCAATGGGTGAAGCCGAAGAAGACCACGAAGGGCTTGCCCTTCAGGTTGTCCTGCGTGAACGGCTTCCCCTCATGGCTGGTGAGCTTGAACGGGCCGCCGATGGGCACCTTGCCGGCGCTCTGCTGCTGTTGCGAGGGGAACAGCAGCAGGCCCGCCGTCACGACCAGCACCAGGAGGCCGGCGGTGAAGACCAGGAGCGGCACGAGGAGGCGTTTGATGGTCATGGCCGATCTCCCGGGCTAGTGCTTGTGCTCGGCCGGCGCGGCCCCGCCGCCCATGCCGCGCACCGCGTATTCCACCTCGACGGGACCGGCCTTCTCGAAGACGAGCGTGCCCTTGACGGTCTGCCCTTCCTTCAGCGGCTCCTTCAGGTCCATGAACATGAGATGGAGTCCACCCGGCTTCAATTCGACCGTGGCGCCGGGCTTGATCTCGAGCCCACCCTCGACCGGCTTCATGCGCATCACGTCGCCGTCGAGACGCATCTCGTGCACCTCGACCTTGGAGGCGAGCGGGAACGAGCCGCCGATCAGCCGGTCGGGCGCAGCACCCGTGTTGGTGATGCTCACATAGCCGCCGCCGACCTTGGCGCCGCCCGGGGTCGCCCGCGACCAGGCCTGTTCGAGACTGAGCGTACCGGCCTTCACGGCCTGCGGGGCTGTGGCGGTTCCGGCGATCCGCACGCCGGGCGCTGGCGATTTCAGGCTGTGCGGATCCTCGCCCGCAGCCGGCACCTGGGTCCATTCCGCGGTTGCGCCGTCGCATTCCTGCACGACGGGGAAATAGACCGTCGCGCCGGGCTGGAAGGCATCGGTGAAGCGGGCCTGGAACACGAACTCGTCGTAATAGGCATCGTCGAGGGAGCCCGTCCAGACGATGTCGGTGACGCCTTCCGTGACGGCCTCGCCGGAGAGCTGATAGGCCTTCACGTAGGAGCCCTTGGCGGTCTCCAGCTTCCAGCCGGGCTTGGGCATGGGCTTGACCGCGATGATGCCTTCCGGGATGCGGACGCGGACCTTGAGGGTGGCCTTGCCGTCGCAACCATGGGGAATGCGCAGGACCGCCTTGTAGGTGGAGTTCGGCGCCGTCTGGCCGTCTTCGAAGGTGACATGGGCGAAGGCGGGCGTGGACAGCATGAGGGCGGCGACAAGCGCGCCAATGCGTGACGTAGTCATGAAATGAGTCCTTGCGGAATTGGGAAATCGGCGAGTGCGGGTCAGCCGAGGCGCGGGGGCGCGCGCGATCCCAAGGGCAGGACGTTGGAGGTGAGCCGCAGATGCGGCGATCCGGCGGGCCTCACGCCAGCGGCGGCCGCGACAGGTGCGACCCGCCCGGGAACGGCCGTGGTCGGAATCGGCCCAGCCGTGCCCGCACCGTGACAGCTCAGGGTGCAGCAGAGATTCTGATGAGCTTTCGTCGGCCCATGATCCGGCGCGGAGGACCCGTCCTGAAGACAGATGATCCCCTGCGCGTTGGCCGCGACGGCCGTGTGGAAAGAGCCGCTGACCGAGAGAAGCAGAGCCTGCAGGACGAACGCATAGGCCATCACCGCCACGATGGCGGCGCGTGTCCAATGGGTTCGGGGAGCCCGGCGCGTCATGGGCCGGACACTCGTCTCTTCGAAGGAAAACGTCAACAGGGATCGCCTGGGCCACTTTCTCCGCCCGATGCACTTACGGTTAAAGGACCCTTAACCCGGCTTCTCTAGCATCCTGGCGAGATTGTCCCGTCCTATGGATTTTTAGAGTGGTTTGATGCGTGCGGCCCGCCGTTCTTCTTCCGCCTATGATGGCCTCTTCAGCGCCTTCCGGGCCTTCCTCGCCCGCCGGGCGCAGGAGCTGACGGGCCTGTGCCTGATCGCCGTCGCCGGCGCGGTCGCGGTGGCGCTCGCCACCTGGTCGGTGGACGATCCGAGCCTCAACAACGCCACCGCCCTGCCCGTCCGCAACCTCCTCGGCTGGCCCGGCGCCATCGTGGCCGACCTGCTGATGCAGCTCTTGGGCCTGGGGGCCATCGCGGCCGTGCTGCCCCTGGCGCTCTGGGGTTGGCGCCTCATGAAATCCGGCGATCTCGGCCGCCTGCAGCTGCGCCTGGCCCTTTGGGTCATCGGCGCGGGCGCCGCGACGGCCCTGGCCAGCGCCATGCCTCCCACCCAGAGCTGGCCCCTGCCGACGGGCCTGGGCGGCGTGGTCGGCGATGCGATCCTCGCCGGGGCGAAGGCCATCACGGGCCTCTCCAGCGGCTCGGCCAGCGCGGTCCTGGGCTTCCTGTTCGCAGGCCTCGCGATCTTCAGCCTCACGGCCGCCTGCGGGCTCGGGCCGGACGAGGGACGGCATCACGAGGAGCCGGAGGAGATCGAGGAGCCGCAGCCCCTCAGGCGGCGCAAGATCCAGGATTGGGACGAGGCGGAGGAAATCGGCCACGATGAGCCGGGCTGGGGCATCGTGTCCCTGGGGGCCCTGGCTCATGGCGTCATGAGCCTGCGCGCCACCGCGCGACGCTGGAAGGAAGGCCGCCGCTCCGCTCACGAAGACGAATATTTCGAGGAGGCGCCCGCGCAGCCGAAGCGCCCGTCCCGCCAGCCCGGATTGCGGCGCGAGCCGGTACTCGACGGTGCTCCTGCGCGCCCGAGGCCCGCGCCGGCCTCCGTACCGATGCATGACGAGGACGAGGCCGGCTGGGATGACGACGGGCCCGCTCCGCCCTCCCCGCGTCCGGCGTCCCGACCCGAACCGGCGCCCACGCGCGTCGGACCGGCCCATGCCGCGCCCAAGCCCGGCAAGCGCATGGCCCGCGAGGCGCAGCCTTCCCTCCTGGACGAGGAACATTACCAGCTGCCGCAGCTCAACCTGCTCGCCGAACCGAAGCGGCCATCGGTCCCCACGATCTCGGCCGAGGCCCTGGAGCAGAACGCCGCCCTGCTCGAAGGGACGCTGGAGGATTTCGGCGTGCGCGGCGCCATCACGAAGGTCAATCCCGGCCCTGTAGTGACGTTGTATGAGCTTGAGCCTGCGCCTGGGACGAAGTCGTCGCGGGTGATCTCGCTGGCGGACGACATCGCGCGCTCGATGAGCGCGGTCTCGGCGCGCGTGGCGGTGGTGCAGGGCCGCAACGCGATCGGCATCGAGCTGCCCAACCACAAGCGCGAGACCGTGTACCTGCGCGAGCTGCTCGCCAGCCAGGATTTCGAGACCTCGAAGCAGAAGCTGGCGCTGTGCCTGGGCAAGACCATCGGCGGCGAGCCGGTGATCGCCGATCTCGCCCGCATGCCCCACCTCTTGGTGGCCGGCACCACCGGCTCGGGCAAGTCGGTGGCGATCAACACCATGATCCTGTCGCTGGTCTACCGGCTCTCGCCGGCCGAGTGCCGCCTGATCATGGTCGACCCGAAGATGCTCGAGCTGTCGGTCTATGACGGCATCCCGCACCTGCTCACCCCGGTGGTCACCGACCCGAAGAAGGCGGTCGTGGCGCTCAAATGGGCGGTGCGCGAGATGGAGGACCGCTACCGCAAGATGTCCAAGCTCGGCGTGCGCAACATCGACGGCTTCAACGCCCGAGTGGTCGAGGCCAAGGCCCGGGGCGAGACCATCACCCGCACGGTGCAGACCGGCTTCGACCGCGAGACCGGCGAGGCGATCTACGAGGACGAGGTGATGGATCTCGATCCCTTGCCCTACATCGTGGTGATCGTCGACGAGATGGCCGACCTGATGATGGTGGCCGGCAAGGAGATCGAGGGCGCGATCCAGCGCCTAGCCCAGATGGCGCGCGCCGCCGGCATCCACGTGATCCTGGCCACCCAGCGCCCGTCGGTGGACGTGATCACCGGCACGATCAAGGCGAACTTCCCGACAAGGATCTCGTTCCAGGTGACCTCGAAGATCGACAGCCGCACGATCTTAGGGGAAATGGGCGCCGAGCAGCTCCTGGGCCAGGGCGACATGCTGTACATGGCCGGCGGCGGGCGGATCACGCGCGTGCACGGGCCGTTCTGCTCGGACGAGGAGGTCGAGAAGGTGGTGGCGCACCTCAAGCGCCAGGGCCGGCCGCAATATCTCGAGGCGGTCACGGCCGAGGAGGACGAGGGCGGGGCCGCGGGCGCCGACACGCCGGTGTTCGACCAGGGCGAGTTCGGGGCGCCGGGCGGCGACCTGTACGACCAGGCGGTGGCGGTGGTGCTGCGCGACAAGAAGGCCTCGACCAGCTACATCCAGCGCCGGCTCCAGATCGGCTACAACCGCGCCGCCTCGCTCATGGAGCGCATGGAGAACGAGGGCATCGTCGGACCCGCCAACCACGCCGGGAAACGCGAAATTCTGCTTGAAACGCCCGGGATGGGAGACGATTAAGACTTTGTCGGAACCTTGGCCGCTGCCCCGCGTCATTGTTGAGCCATGCCCAATGGCCAAGCAGCGTTCACGATGATGTTCCGAAGGAGACCGAATCGGATGCGTGCCATCCCCCTTGCCGGCTTGGTAACGGCCCTCTTCGCGGGCACCCTGCCGGCCGTGGCCCAGACGCTTCCGATCGACATGATCCTGGCCCCGACCCGTCCGGCGGCGGCCCAGGCCTTCGGCCCGTCCCTCCAGCAGCTGCCGACAGCGACCTTCCGCCACGCGCATCCTGCGGTCGCCGAGATCCAGCCGTCCCGGCCCGTGATCCCGAGACCCGCCAATGCGGAGCAGGTCCTGGCCGTGACGGCGCCGCTGCCGCCGAGCCGCCCGGCCCTGACGGACATCCAGCGGGCCTCGGAAGCAGAGCCTCTGGCCATCGCGCCGAAGCCCGTCATGGCCGCGGCCGTGGAGCCCGTGGCCCTGCAGCAGCCCCTGTCGAACAGCGCCGTGGTGGAACGGGCCAATGCCTATTTCACGAACCTGACCACCCTGGTGGCCGATTTCACCCAAGTGGGCGGTGACGGGCGGCGGCAAGGGGGCACCCTCTACCTCCAGCGTCCCGGCAAGGTGCGGTTCGAATACGATCCGCCCGCCACCCTCCAGGTGATCGCCGACGGGCGCTCGGTCGCCGTGCGCGACCGCAAGCTCGCCACCCAGGACCTCTATTCGATCTCCCAGACCCCGTTGAAATTCCTCCTGCGCGAGCAGGTCAATCTCGGCCGGGACATCCGGATCATCGGCATCACCAACGACGGCGATTCGATCCGCATCGGCCTGGAGGATTCCTCAACCCTGGGCGGCACCTCGCGCATCACCCTCTATTTCGATCCCCAGGTGGAAAACCTGAACCAGTGGCGCATCATCGACGCGCAGGGGTTCCAGACCGTGGTTGTGCTGAACAAGGCCGAGCGCGACCGCCGGATCGACCAGGACCTGTTCAAGATCCAGTACGAAGCGATCGTCGGCGGGAACAAGTAAGATTTTCGAAGAAGGTCTCCTCCCTGAGCCCTCATCCTGAAGCCCGCCCTTCCCTCCGGCCGAAATCTGTCGTAGCCCGGAAGGATCTTCCGAAGGGCTTCTGCCGTGCAACTGACCGTCTCGACCTGGAACATCAATTCCGTTCGCCTGCGCCTCGATCAGGTGGGCCGCTTCCTGAAGGAGCGCCGCCCGGACATCCTGTGCCTGCAGGAGACCAAGTGCCCGAACGACAAGCTGCCGCTCAAGGATCTGCAGGCCTTCGGCTATCCTTTCGTGGTCCATATGGGCCAGAAGGGCTATAACGGCGTCGCCATCCTGTCCCGCTACCCGTTCTCCGAGACGAGCGTGATGGAGATGTGCGGCCGGCAGGACGCCCGCCACATCACCGTGACCCTGAGCCGCGAGGCCAAGGGGGCGGCGGGGCTCACGATCCATAACTTCTATGTCCCGGCGGGCGGCGACATCCCCGACCCGGAGCTCAACGAGAAATTCAGGCACAAGCTCGACTTCATGGCCGAGATGCGCTCCTGGGGCAGCCGCGCGAAGCCGACCGCGGGCCCGGCGATCCTGGTGGGCGACCTCAACGTGGCGCCCCTCGAACACGATGTCTGGAGCCACAAGCAGCTCCTCGACGTGGTGAGCCACACCCCGGTCGAAACACAGGCCCTGGAGGAGCTGCGCCAGGAGGCGGAGTGGATCGACGCCATGCGCGTCCTGCGCCCGGAACCTGAAAAGATCTATTCCTGGTGGAGCTACCGTTCGCCCGACTGGGCCGCCGCCGACAAGGGCCGCCGGCTCGACCATATCTGGCTGTCGAAGGGCATGAAGGACACGCTGCGCTCCATCGACGTCACCCGCGACGCCCGCGGCTGGGAGCGCCCCTCGGACCACGCGCCGGTGACGGCGGTGCTGGAGCTTTAGCGCATCGTGCGGACCCAGAGGGCCGCGTCATCGAAAAGTGGACCCGGCTTTCCACGCCGGGCTAAAGACCAAGCATCGGAGCCAGAAGCGGATTCCCCTGTTGGCTCCCATGTTTAGGCCTTGTCTTCATCCGGCTTCTTGGCCGGAAACTCCTCGCCGTCTATGGCGATGAGCTGCTGGCGGACCCGCTCCAGACCTTCCGTGAGGAGGGCCAGTTCGTCCGCCATGGCGTCCTGGATGGCCGCGGCGGCATCCGGGAACTCCTCCAGCACCCGACGCATGAGGCTCGGCGTCACCCGGATGATAGCCGAAGATTCGCGGGCGGTGGCGGTGGCGCGGCGCTCGATGCGGGCGAACAAGGCCGCCTGCCCGATGAGCGCCCCCGGACCGGCCACGAAGGCTTCGGACGAACCACTCTCGCCGGCGTCGAGCGCGATGGCGCCGCGGCTCACCACATAGCCGCCGTCCGAGCGGTCTCCCTTGCGGAACAGCACGTCGCCCTCGCGATAGGTCCGGCTCTCGGACGCGAAGGCGACCAAGCGCAGGGCATCCCGCCCGAGCAGGTTGAACAGCGGAGCCTGGCTCAAAACCGCGATATCGTCGTCGAGCGCCATGGATGTCAGGGGATCAGCTTGTAGCCGCCGGGCTCGGTGACCAGGATGCTCGCATTGGAGGGATCGGCCTCGATCTTCTGGCGCAGGCGGTAGATATGCGTCTCGAGGGTATGGGTGGTCACGTTGGAATTGTAGCCCCAGACCTCGGTGAGCAGGGTGTCGCGCCCGACCACCGCCTGACCGGCGCGGTAGAGATAGCGCAGGATCGCCGTCTCCTTTTCCGTCAGCTTGAGCTTGGAGCCCTTGTCGGTGGTGAGCAGCTTCGAACCGGGACGGAAGATGTAGGGACCGATCTGGAACACCGCGTCCTCGCTCGCCTCGTATTGGCGCAGCTGCGCCCGGATGCGGGCGAGCAGCACGGCGAACTTGAACGGCTTGACCACGTAATCGTTGGCGCCGGCCTCCAGGCCCATCACAGTATCGGCATCCGAGCCTTGGGCCGTCAGCATGATGATCGGGCTGCGGAAGCCGTTCTGGCGCATGACCTTGACCGCCTCGCGCCCGTCCATGTCGGGCAGACCCACATCCATGATGGCGAGATCGATCCGGTCCCCCTTCACCGCCTCGATGGCGCCCGTGGCCGTCTCGGCGGTCGCAACCTGGAACTCGTCATAGAATCCGAGCTGTTCGGCTAGGGTGTCGCGCAGGTCCTGATCGTCGTCGACGACGAGGAGGCGGCTGGCATTCGACATCTCAAACCCTTTAACACGAGGAACCGCGGAATTGGCAGAAGCGGCCTTTCAATAGCGAAGAACCCTCAAGCCTCAAGCCGGTCCATTCGCTCTTTTGTCGCCGCGCACGATCCGGTTCGACCATCGGCGCCCGGATTTCTCCGGCGCGAGCCTTGAGCGTCGGATCATGCTCGACGCATAAGAGTAGTCATTCCCAGCTTGACAACAAGAGGGACCTCCCGTCCCTTCCACTGCCGATGAAACGTTCTCGCGTCAATGTCATCCGCGTCTTTCGCTCCCCGCTCGACCACCGGCGCGGGCGGCTGGAGGCCGGAAACCTCGTGATCCCGTGCGCCCTGGGACGGTCCGGCACCCGCCATGCCAAGCGCGAGGGCGACGGCGCCTCGCCGGTCGGACGCTTCGGGATCCTGCAGGCCTTCTACCGGCCCGACCGCGGCCCCCGGCCCCGAACCGGCTTGCCGATAAGGCCGATCCGCCCCGGCGACGGCTGGTCGGACGACGTGAAGGACCGCCGCTACAACCGGCTCGTGCCCCTGCCCTGCCCGACCGGCCACGAAAAAATGTGGCGGGACGACCATCTCTACGACGTGGTGCTCGACATCGCCTGGAACCGCGGCCCCATCGTCAAGGGCCGCGGCAGCGCCATCTTCCTCCACCTCGCGCGCCCGGGCTTCCTGCCGACGGAAGGCTGCGTGGCCGTCGACAAACGCATGATCCGCCGCCTGCTGGAGCGGATCGGTCCGAAGACGCGGATCGAGATCGTGGGGTAGAGGCCCGCCTCCTCTATGCTTGCGTCAAAAATTTTAGCGGCTGCGCGCTTAACAGCCCACCCCGTCACCGAGAATGGGGGACAAGGTCACCCTCTCGCAACGAGCTCTTAGGTGCACCTTGGATTGAGAACAGGCTCGCAGCCTCGTTCTCGCTGAAGGAGTAAAGTCATATGAACATCAATGGCTTCGATTTTTCGCTTCTTGGCTTTCATCTCAAAGGAAGTGGCTACGAAGCAGTGTTTGCTCTCGGACTCCTCTTGATCTTTTTGAAGTGGCGAAATGGCGACTAATAAAGAAGCAGAGGGTTCGCTCCTGCATCTTTGTCATGGCCGGCCTCGTGCCGGCCATCCCGTTTGTTAAAAGAGTCATCGCCTCAAGCAATCGAGATCATCGGCACGACGGCAGTAATAGCGTGGATTGTGTTCATCGCGGCGCTTCCCAACGTGGATGCGCTCCGCTTAGCCCTCATCCTGAGGAGGTCACGCAGTGACCGTCTCGAAGGACGAGGGCGTCTTCAGTGCTCTCTGGACGATCCTTCGAGACGCCGCTTTCGGCGGCTCCTCAGGATGAGGGTTGAGATAAATCAGCAAGTACTCACTTCCGCACCCAAATTAAGCGCAGTCATCGCACCTCGCCATACATCCTCACCCGAGCACGCTCTCATAGAACGTCTCGGGCCCGTCGATCTCGCGCAGCCGGCCCTTGTCGATCAGCAGGAAGCGAGTGCCGATGGTTTTGACGAAGCTGCGGTCGTGGGACACGACGATGCAGGTGGCCTGGGCGTCGAGGATTTCCGATTCCAGCTGCTCGCGGCCCGGGATGTCCACATGGTTGGTGGGCTCGTCCATCAGATAGACATTCGGATCCGACAGGCGCAGCGCCAACAGGCCGAGCCGCGCCTTCTGTCCCGGCGACAGTTTCGCGATCGGCAGGCCTTGCCTCTCGATGGAAAAGCCCGCTTCCGCCAGCACCGCGCGGCTGCGCTGGTCGCCGAGGCGGAAGCGCGACAGGATGAAGTCGTGTGCGGTCGCGCCTTGCGGCAGTTGCGCCATGTCCTGGTCCACATAGCCGAGGGCGAGGCTCGGGCTGACTCGGATGCCTGGCAAGCCATCCTGTTGCTTCATCGCCCCGTGCAGCAGGCGCACGAATTGCGACTTGCCCGCCCCGTTGCGGCCGAGCACGACAATCCGCTCGCCCTGCGCCACGTCGAGTTTTTGAACCGTGAAGAGCTTGCGCCCGTCCGGTGCCTGCACGGCGACATTCTCCAGCGCCACGAGAACCCGCGCATGGGTGCCGCGATTGGCAAGCCTGATTTCGCCCGTCCGCTCCCTGTGCACGGAATGCGCAGTCTGCTCCAAGGCGTCGGCGCGGCGCTTGATCTGGGCGGATTTGATCTGCGCCGCGTCGCTGCCGCTGTTGATGCCGACATTGCGCAACGCCGAAGCGCTCTGGCGCAGGCGCTTCACCTCGCGCAGGGTCTTGTCGCGCTGAATCTGCGCCGCCGCATCCTGCGCGTCGAGCAAGGCGCGGGCGCCGCGATAGGGATGCGCGAAAGCCACGGATTCCTCCGGGCGCAGGAAAAGGGTTTTCGTCGTGCAGGCATCGAGGAAATCCCGGTCGTGGCTCGCCACCACGACGGGCGCGGTGTAGCCGGCCGCGTTGATCCAGGCCTCCAGCCTGAAGAGCTTTTCGAGATCGAGATGGTTCGTGGGCTCGTCGAGGAGCAGCAGATCCGGTTGCGTGATCCACGCCCGCGCGATGAGCGCAAGCCGCTGCCAGCCACCGCTGAGCGCGCGCATCGGCAAGGTGCGAAGCTCGTTCGGAGTCTCGAACTCGTCGAGCACCATGTCGACGCGCCATTCCTGACCCGCGCGCTCGTCCGCAGGCAATGCCCGCAGCAGCACGTCGTGAAGGGACAGGTCGAGCAGGTTCGCGGGAACATCCTGCTCCACGAGCGCGACGCTCAGGCCTCGCGAGCGGACGAACTCGCCCTCGGTCGGTTCGGCAAGGCCGGCCATGCATTTCAGGAGGGTCGATTTGCCGGCGCCGTTGGCGGCCACGAGACCGAGGCGGTCGCCCTCGCCGATGACGAGGTTCAGGTTCTGGAACAGGGGCGTGTGGGCAATGACGGTGACATTGCGAAGGCTCAGAACGGCCATGGGGATTTCTCACTGGTGCGGCGCGCCCGGGCAAAGGTATCGGAAGCGCAGAAGGTCTGGAACGTGTCAGGCACCATGGCTCCTTGCGGAGCCGTAGCGCGATGAGCCGTTCAGAGCTGACCAGAATGAGATGGAGACAGAGGGAAGCCCGTCAGATCCGTTCGATGGCCGGCCCTGCAACAAGCTGCTGCAGGGCGTGCCAGGGGCCGAACATGCGTTGATGCATCGCTTCCAACATGCAGCCCTCCCTGGTTCAAATGGCGATCGAGAATTTAAGCTTAACCGGGATGCGTCTGGGATGCAATCCCGGGACGTTCTCGCTTCTTGATGAAGTCCACGAAGGCCCTCAGGGGTGCGGGCATGTGGCGACGGCTCGGGTAGTAGAGGAACGGCCCGGAGAAAGGCTGCAGCCAGTCCTGCAGCACCGGCTCGAGGATTCCGCTCTTCAGTTCCTGCTCCACGAAGCCCTCGAAGGTGGCGATCAGGCCGAGCCCCTGAATCGCGGCGGCGATCTCCAGGTCGATGCTGTTGGCGATCACCCGCGCGGTCGGCGTGATCTTGATGATTTCGCCGCCGCGCTCGAACTCCCAGGGATGCATGACGCCGCTGGCGAAGCGATGGCGGATGCAGGCGTGGTTCAGAATGTCCTTCGGGTGGACCGGCCGGCCATGTTCCGCGAAATAGGCCGGTGCTCCGGCTACGACGAAGCGCTGCGCGCGCGGCCCGATGGGCACGGCGATCATGTCCTTCTCCAGCCGCTCGTCGTAGCGGATGCCCGCATCGAACCCGGCCGCCAGGACATCGACGAAGCTGTCCTCGGTGGTCACTTCCAGAGCGATGCCGGGATAGGCCGACAGAAACGGCCCGACGATCGGCGGCAGCACGAGGCGGGCCACGGCCGTAGGCACATTGAGCCGAAGCGTCCCGGTCGGGGAATCGCGAAAGCCGTTGACCGCATCGAGCGCGGCCGCGACCTCGCTCAAGGCCGGGCCTAAGCGCTCCAGCAGCCGCTGGCCTGCTTCCGTCGGGGTGACGCTGCGGGTCGTGCGGTTGAGGAGCCGCACCCCGAGCCGGGTCTCCAGCCGCCGCAGGGCTTCGCTCAAGGTGGAGGCCGAGACGCCGCGCAGCCGCGCCACGCTGCGGAAGCTTCGCGCCCGCGCAACCGCCGCGAAGGCTTCGAGATCCGCCAGATCCACGTCGCTCATTGTTCGAAAATCCAAACAGCCTGTTCCGGTTATGCCGGATTATCGCACGAACCGGAAGCAGGCATGATCCCTTCATGCCGCGACGAACCGGCGGCCAGCCCTTTTTCAGGAGATCATCAAATGCAACACCGCCGCTTGGGACAAACCGGCCCCTTCGTGTCCGCCCTGGGCCTCGGCTGCATGGGAATGTCGGGCATGTACGGCCCAGCCGACAGAGCGGAGAGCATTGCCACCATCCACGCGGCTCTCGAGGCCGGGATCAACCTGCTCGATACGGGCGACTTCTATGGCATGGGCCATAACGAGATGCTCATCGGCGAGGCGCTCCAGGGTCGCAGCCGCGATCAGGCGCTCATCAGCGTGAAATTCGGCGCCATGCGCGATCCGACCGGCGCCTGGCTCGGCTACGATGCCCGGCCCCAGGCAGTCAAAAGCTTTCTCGCCTATACCCTGCAACGCCTGCGGGTCGATTACATCGACATCTACCGCCCGGCCCGTCTCGATCCGAACGTGCCGATCGAGGACACGATCGGGGCCGTCGCCGACATGGTGAAGGCGGGGTACGTGCGCCATATCGGCTTGTCCGAGGTCGGCCCCGAAACCATCCGCCGGGCCGCGGCCGTGCATCCGGTCTGCGACCTGCAGATCGAGTATTCGCTGATTTCGCGTGGGATCGAGGAGAGCATCCTGCCCGTCTGCCGCGAACTCGGGATCGGCATCACCGCCTATGGGGTGCTCTCGCGCGGCCTGATCAGCGGCCATTGGAGCAAGGACAAGGCCGGTCCTGGCGATTTCCGCGCCCATAGCCCGCGTTTCCAGAAAGGCAACGTGGAGAAAAACCTGGCCTTGGTCGAGGCTCTCAAGCGAGTGGCGGACCAAAAGGGCGTCAGCGTGGCGCAGATCGCCATCGCCTGGGTGGCGGCCCAGGGCGACGACATCGTCCCGCTCATCGGCGCCCGCCGCCGCGACCGGCTCAGCGAGGCGCTGGGCGCACGCAACGTGACGCTGACGGAGGGGGATCTCGCGGCCATCGAGCAGCCCGTGCCCAGAGGCTCTGCTGCGGGCGCCCGCTCCGCTGCTCCCCAGATGGCCATGCTGGACAGCGAGCGGGGGTAAACAACCCGCCACGTCATCACCTCTCCGTCATGACCGGGCTTGTCCCGGCCATCTCGATTGGAAGAGCGCCGCGCCTTTCCGATCGGGATCACCGGCACGAGGCCGGTGACGACGTGAGAAGGGTGCCGTTCCTCGAGACGCCGACGATAGATTGGCTTACTTGACCTTCGCCCGGCTGCCGAAGATCGCGCTGCCCACCCGTACATGGGTGGCGCCGAGCTGGATCGCCGCGTCGAAATCGGCACTCATGCCCATGGAGAGCCATGTCAGGCCGTGGCGTTTGGCGATGGTGTTGAGCAGGGCGAAGTGGGGCGACGGCGGGTCCTCCGCAGGCGGGATGCACATGAGGCCGTCGATCTCCAGGCCATACCGGCCGCGGCAGGCTTCGAGAAACGCATCGATCTCGGTCGGGATCACGCCGCCCTTCTGCGGCTCCTCGCCGGTGTTCACCTGCACCAGCAGGCGGGGCTTTCTCCCCTGCTTGGCGATCTCTTTCGCCAGCGCCTCGGCGAGGGACGGGCGGTCGAGGGTGTGGATCACGTCGAAGAGCTCCACCGCCTCCTTGGCTTTGTTCGATTGCAGCGGGCCGATCATGTGGAGTTCCACGTCGGGGTAGCGCTCGCGCAGGGCCGGCCACTTGGCCTTGGCCTCCTGGACGTAGTTTTCGCCGAAGACCCGCTGGCCCGCCGCGAGCACGGGCTCGATCGCCTCCGCCGGGAAGGTCTTCGAGACCGCCACGAGGGTGATCCCGGCCGGGTTGCGGCCGTAATCGGAGGCCGCGCGCCGGATGCTTTCCCGGACCTGCCTCAGGCCTTCGACAGCGTCGTTCTCGCTCATGGGATCTTCCTTCCTGTACGCCCGACCCCCTCCCCCATGCGGAGAGGGAGCCACACCGGCGCAAAACTTGACGGCCTCCCGCGCGCGAAACCGTTGACCGCGCCGGAGAGCTGTGTCCTAGTCCGCCGCAACCCGGCGGCGCAAGCCGCTTCGCTGATCAATGACGGATGTGACGAGAAAAATGAGGCCCGAGCGCTACAACGCCAAGGAAGCCGAGCTGAAATGGCGGCAGGTCTGGAACGACCGCGACCTGTTCAAGACGAACAACGACGACCCGCGCCCGAAATACTACGTGCTCGAGATGTTCCCTTATCCGTCGGGTCGCATCCATATGGGCCACGTGCGCAACTACACCATGGGCGACGTGGTGGCGCGCTATAAGCGGGCCAAAGGCTTCAACGTTCTCCACCCCATGGGGTGGGACGCCTTCGGCATGCCGGCCGAGAACGCCGCCATGCAGAACAAGGTCCATCCCAAGACATGGACCTACGCCAACATCGCCACTATGCGCGCCCAGCTGCAGAGCATGGGCCTGTCGCTGGAC
This sequence comes from Microvirga mediterraneensis, assembly GCF_013520865.1. Taxonomy (NCBI): domain Bacteria; kingdom Pseudomonadati; phylum Pseudomonadota; class Alphaproteobacteria; order Hyphomicrobiales; family Methylobacteriaceae; genus Microvirga; species Microvirga mediterraneensis. The sequence goes on along the minus strand of NZ_JACDXJ010000001.1, from coordinate 769,542 downwards.
TGGAGCCGCGAGATCGCGACCTGCGATCCGAGCTATTACAAGCACCAGCAGCGTATGTTCCTGGACTTCCTGGAAAAGGGCCTCGTCGACCGCAAGACCGCGAAGGTGAACTGGGACCCGGTCGACCACACGGTGCTGGCCAACGAGCAGGTGATCGACGGGCGCGGCTGGCGCTCGGGCGCCCTGGTCGAGCAGCGCGAGCTGACCCAGTGGTTCCTGAAGATCACCGATTTCGCCCAGGATCTGGACGACAGGCTCGACACCCTGGACCGCTGGCCGGAGAAGGTGCGCCTGATGCAGCGCAACTGGATCGGCCGCTCCGAGGGCCTGCTGGTCCGCTTCGCCCTGAAGCCGGAAACCGTGCCGAACGGCGAGACCGAGCTGCAGATCTACACGACGCGCCCCGACACCCTGTTCGGCGCGAAGTTCATGGCCGTCGCGCCCGATCATCCGCTGGCGAAGGCCGCCGCCGACAAGAACCCGGAGCTGGCGGCGTTCATCGAAGAAACCAAGCGCATGGGCACGGCTCAGGAGACCATCGACAAGGCCGAGAAGCTCGGCTTCGACACGGGCATCCGCGCCGAACATCCCTTCGACCCGGACTGGACGCTGCCGGTCTACGTAGCGAACTTCATCTTGATGGAATACGGCACGGGCGCCATCTTCGGCTGCCCGGCGCACGACCAGCGCGACCTGGATTTCGTCAACAAGTACGGCCTGGGCAACACGCCTGTCGTCTGCCCGCCGGACGTGGATCCGGCCTCCTTCGTGATCACCGATACCGCCTATGACGGCGAGGGACGGATGATCAATTCCCGCTTCCTCGACGGCATGACCATCGCGGAAGCCAAGGAGGAGGTCGCCCGCCGCCTGGAGAAAGAGACCCGGGGCAACCGCCCGGTGGCCGAGCGCAAGGTGAATTTCCGCCTGCGCGACTGGGGCATCTCGCGCCAGCGCTACTGGGGCTGCCCGATCCCGATCATCCATTGCGAAGCCTGCGGCGTGGTGCCGGTACCGAAAGACCAACTTCCGGTTGAGCTGCCGGAAGACGTGTCCTTCGACGTGCCGGGCAACCCGCTCGACCGCCACCCGACGTGGAAGCACGTGGATTGCCCGCAATGCGGCGGCAAGGCCCGGCGCGAGACGGACACGATGGACACCTTCGTCGATTCGTCCTGGTACTTCGCGCGCTTTACGGACCCGACCCTGACGGATGAGCCCACCGACCCGGCGACGGTCGATGCCTGGCTGCCGGTCGACCAATATATCGGCGGCATCGAGCACGCGATCCTGCACCTGCTCTATTCGCGCTTCTTCACCCGCGCGATGCGGGAGACGGGCCATGCCGGCCTGGACGAGCCCTTCGCGGGCCTGTTCACGCAGGGCATGGTGGTCCACGAGACCTACAAGGATGCCAAGGGCGGCTGGGTGCTGCCCGCCGATGTGCGCTTCGAGGTTCAGGGGAACACCCGCAAGGCCTTCCACGTGGAAACGGCTGAGCCTATCGAGATCGGCTCCATCGAGAAGATGTCGAAGTCGAAGAAGAACACGGTCGATCCGGACGAGATCATCGCCTCCTACGGGGCCGACACGGCGCGCTGGTTCATGCTCTCCGACTCGCCGCCGGAGCGCGACGTGATCTGGACCGAGGAAGGCGTGCAGGGTGCGGGCCGCTTCGTCCAGCGCGTGTGGCGCCTCGTCGGCGACATCGCCGAGCGCATTGGCAGCGCCGATGGCGCTCCCGGCGACGGCCCGATCGCGCTCGCCGTCCGCAAGGCCGCGCACAAGGCTTTGGCCGCCGTCGAGGACGATGTGGAGCGCCTGCGCTTCAACCGCTGCGTGGCCCATCTCTACGAACTGGCCAACGCCCTGCAGGACCTGTCCAATCAGGCCAGGACCAGCGCCGAACCGGGTCTGGGCGCGGCCTTCACGGATGCCGGGCGCATCTTCGTGCAGCTGCTCGCCCCGATGATGCCGCACCTCGCCGAGGAATGCTGGGAATCCCTGAGCCAGCCGGGCCTCGTATCCGAAGCCGCCTGGCCGGTTCTCGACCGGTCGCTGCTGGTGGAGGACACCGTCACCCTGCCCGTCCAAGTCAACGGCAAGAAGCGGGCCGACGTGACGGTTGCCCGCGATGCGGATCAGGCTACAGTCGAGGCGGCCGTGCTCTCGCTCGAGGCCGTGCAGAAGGCCATGGAAGGCAAGCCCGCCCGCAAGATCATCGTGGTTCCCCAAAGGATCGTGAATGTCGTCGCTTAACTTGAAAAGCCTTGCTCACGTGGTTGTCGTGGCGGGCCTGTCTCTCGGCCTGTCCGCCTGTTTCCGGCCGCTCTACGGGCCGACGGCCTCAGGCGAGTCGCTCCAGACGGTGCTCGCCTCCATCGAGGTGCCGATGACGGATTGGCCGCCGTCGCTCGCGAACGCCGGCCATTACCTGCGCAGCGAGATGATCTATGCCCTCAACGGCTCGGGGTCGGACACGCCCAAGCGCTATAAGCTCGCCCTGAAGCTGAGCGAAAGCCGCTCGAGCCCGGTCGTCGACAGCACCACGGGCACGGCCAGCTCCGTCATCGTCGCCGGCACCCTGACCTATACCCTGACGAGCCTGGACGGAAAGACCGTGGTCACCCAAGGCACCGCGACCTCGTCCACGAGCTTCGACCGCTTCCCGCAGCGCTTCGCCAACATCCGGGCGGGCCGCGACGCGGAAATCAGGCTCGCCAAGGATCTGGCCCAGCAGGTGAAGACCCGGTTGTCGGCGACGCTCGCAACCGCAAGCTGAGCCGATGGTCGCCGTCAAAGCAGGCGACGTGGAAGGGGCGCTGCGGCGCCCCGATCCGCGGATCGGCGTCTTCCTGTTCTACGGGCCCGATATGGGCCTGATCAACGAGCGCGCCCGCACTGTCGCCGAGCGCTCCGTGGACGACCCGGCCGACCCCTTCCAGCTCATCCGCATCGACGGCGACGACATCGCCGCGGACCCGGCCCGGCTGGCGGATGAGGCCGGCACGATGGGCCTGTTCGGCGGCAAGCGTGCGATCTGGGTGAAATCGACCTCGCGCAACATCGCGCCGGCTGTCGATGCGGTGCTCAAGGGCGAGATCCAGGATACGGTGATCGTCATCGAGGGAGGCGACCTGCAGAAATCCTCGCCGTTGAGGACCCTCTGCGAGCGCTCGCAGAAAGCGCTCGCCCTGCCCTGTTATGCGGATACGGGCCGTGACCTCGGCACCGTGGTCGACGAGACCCTGAAGGCGAGCGGCTTTTCCATCCAGCGCGACGCGCGCACGGCCCTGATCGCAAGCCTCGGCGGCGACCGGCTGGCCACCCGGGGCGAGCTCGCCAAGCTCATGCTCTATGCCCATGGCCAGCGCGAGATCACGTTGGCCGACGTGGACGCGATCATGAGCGACGTGTCGAGTCTTGCCATGGATGCGGTCGTCGATGCCGCTTTCGGCGGTGAGGGCACGGGCCTGGAGACCGGCTCCCGGCGCTTGGCCGCCGAGGGGATCAACGCGGCCGTGCTGCTCGGCGCGGCCTTGCGCCATGCCCTGATGCTGCTGACGGCACGCCTTTCCGTAGAGGAAGGCCGACCGATCCCGGCCGTCATGGAAACCATGCGCAGCCTGCATTTCCGGCGCAAACCATTGGTTGAGCGTCACCTTCAGCGTTGGACGAGCGACAATCTCAAGAACGCCATCGCGCTTCTCCAGGCGAGCCTTCTGCAAACCCGCCGCCTCTCCGACCTGGATGATACGATCGCGGCCAAGACCCTGCTGGACATCGCGCGCGCGGCGCGGCGGTAATGTCCCCCTGTCGCAAGTTCATCCTCTGTCGTCACCGGCTTTGTGCCGGTGACCTCGATTGCTTGAAGTGTGGCGATTCTTGATAACGAGATGGCCGGCACAAGGCCGGCCATCTCGTGGGAAAGTGTCTCCGGCGCTTACGGGTTCAACCGCCGGCACAGGCCGTCGAGCTGATCCAGGGTCTTGTACTTGATGCGCAGTTCGCCGCCCTTGGCCTTGTGGTCGATGCTGACGGTGAGGCCGAGCACGTCCTGCAGGGCTCGCTCGAGCGCGCGGGTATCCGGGTCTTTTTCCGCCTTGGCGGCTTTTTCCGCCTTGGCCTCCGCCTTCTCGGGCGTCGCGTTGTCGTTCTGCGCGATCTCCTCGACTTGGCGCACGCTCAGGCCCTCGTCGATGACGCGCTTGGCCACCTGGACCGGGTCCTTCACGGACAGGAGCGCGCGACCGTGGCCGGCTGTGAGCTTGCGTTCCATCAGGAGCTTGCGCACGCCGGCCGGAAGATCGGCGAGACGCAGCATGTTGGCGATGTGGCTGCGGCTCTTGCCGATGATCTTCGAGAGGTTCTCCTGCGTGTAGGAGAACTCGACCATCAGGCGCGAATAGCCTTCCGACTCCTCGATCGGGTTCAGATCGGCGCGCTGGACGTTTTCGAGGATCGCGTATTCCAGCGAAGTCTTGTCGTCGATGGTCACGACGACCACCGGCACCTTGTGCAGGCCCGCCTTCTGCGCCGCGCGCCAGCGGCGCTCGCCGGCGACGATCTCATAGTTCTCGGTTGATCCCGGCACCACGGATCGCACCACGATGGGCTGGATAATGCCGCGATCCTTGATCGACTGGGTCAGCTCCTGCAAATCCTCGTCATCGAAGACCTTGCGCGGGTTGCGCGGGTTCGGGCGCAGGAACTCCACCGGCACGTGGCGCGGCACGAAACCCTTGCGTTCAAGGTTGCCCATCTCGTCCCCGACCTCCCCGATCAGGGCGGCCAATCCACGGCCCAGGCGCGACTTACCTTCTTCTGCCATTGTCTCTCTCAAATGTTTTATGCCGCGCGCAGGGCGCGTTCACGCTGAATGACTTCGGATGCCAAACGGAGATAAGCCTGCGAGCCCGCGCATTTCAGATCGTAGAGCAGGACCGGCTTGCCATGCGAGGGTGCCTCGGACACGCGAACGTTGCGCGGGATCATGGTCTCGTAAACTTTGCTGCCCATGAACTCGCGCACGTCGGCCACCACTTGGCCCGAGAGGTTGTTGCGCGGGTCGAACATGGTCAACACGACACCGTGGATCGACAGGTCCGGGTTGAGAGCTGAACGGACCTGTTCGACCGTCTTGAGCAGCTGGCTGAGGCCCTCCAGAGCAAAAAATTCGCATTGGAGGGGGACCAGAACAGCGTCAGCGGCGACCAAGGCATTGATGGTCAAGAGATTGAGCGATGGCGGACAATCGATCAAAATATAGGTAAAAGGTTCACTTACCTCGGAGCCGGAAAGGCTCTGAATTGCGGAGCGAAGCCGATGCGAGCGGTTCCGCTCATTGGCGATCTCCAATTCGACGCCGAGCAGGTCGAGGGTCGAAGGTGCAACCGACAGGCCGGGCACCACGGTCTCGGTGATCGCCTCGGACAGCGACGCTTCCCCGGCAAGCACGTGATAGGTCGAGACCTGACGGCTTTTGCGGTCGATTCCCAGACCCGTCGAGGCGTTGCCCTGCGGGTCGAGATCGATGATCAGAACCTTCTCGCCGATGGCGGCGAGCGCGGTGCCGAGGTTGATCGCCGTCGTGGTCTTGCCGACGCCCCCCTTCTGGTTGGCAAGCACGAGAACGCGTGGCGTCACGCCACGCGCGCCTGCTTCGGATCCGTTGCGATCGGTCATCATGAATGGCTCTCGATGGAGGTTATGCGAAGAATCCTGGCTTCGGAATCGGTCAGGCTCGGCAGGATCTCTGCCGCGAATGTCCACTTTTTCCGCGCCTCGGTCAATTCGGACTCGACGTCCCGCCCTTTGGGAAACAGGCCTATTGTCCCCGCTTTCAACAAGGGGGCAGTCCAATCCAGCAGCATGGCGAGTGATGCCAGAGCACGGGCGGAGACGATATCGGCCTTGCCGATGAAGCCCGGCACCACGGTCTCGAGCCGCGCTTCATGGACCGTCGCCGACACGCCGGTCAGCCTGGCGATGTGGCGGAGGAAGGCGCATTTGCGCGAATTGCTTTCGACAAGGTGGACCTCGAGCCCCCTCTCCGCCCCCGCGATGGCGAGTACCAGACCGGGAAATCCGGCCCCGGAACCGAGGTCCAGCCAGGTTCCGGCACCGGGGGCGAGATCGAGAAGCTGGAGCGAATCGACGATGTGGCGGTCCCAGATTTGGGTCAGGGTCGCCGGTCCGACGAGGTTCTTGATCGCCTGCCAGCGGCGAAGCTCGCGTTCGAGCATTTCCAGCTTCTCGAATGTTTCACGTGAAACATTCAGGTCGGATGCGGTGGTCATAGGAGTTTCCGTCAAGACAAAGGTTCGGCCACGCGACTTACCCGACCCGACCCCTTGCGGGCATGGGCGGCAAGCAGGGTCAGGGCAGCGGGCGTGATCCCCTCGATCCGCGCCGCCTGCCCCAGGGTCTTGGGACGGACGAGATCGAGCTTGGCCTTGATCTCGTTCGAAAGGCCCGGCAGTCCCTGAAAGTCGATGGTCTCCTCCAGGACGACGCCCTCATCCCTGCGATAGGCGGCTATATCGGCCTGCTGGCGGTCGAGATAAACTGCATAGGTCGCGTCGGTCTCCAGCCGATCCTTTACCGGAACGCTGACCGTGGATAGCTCCGGCCAGACCCGTGTCAGGTCATTCCAGCCGATGTTCGGATAGGACAAAAGCTGATAGGCCGAGCGGCGAACCCCATCCTGGTTCAGCTCAAGACCGCGACGGGACGCTTCCTGAGGTGTCAAGCTCAAGGCCTGCAGGAGCTGCCGGGTCTCACGGGTTTCCACCTGCGACTGCCGGAAATGCCTCTCGCGCTCCACACCGACGCAGCCGAGCTCAAGGCCCTTGCCGGTCAGCCGCTCATCCACATTGTCGATACGCAGGCTCAGGCGATACTCGGAGCGGGAGGTGAACATCCGGTAGGGCTCACTCACCCCGCGGGTGATCAAGTCGTCGATGAGTACGCCGATATAAGATTCGGCCCGGTCGAACACGGTTCCGTCCTGGCCGGAAGCCCTACGGGCCGCATTGAGCCCGGCCACCAGTCCCTGGGCGGCCGCTTCCTCGTAGCCCGTGGTGCCGTTGATCTGCCCGGCCAGGAACAGGCCTTGAACCGCCTTGGTTTCGAGCGCGGCGGTCAGGTTGCGCGGATCGACATAATCGTACTCGATGGCATAAGCCGGCTGGAGCATACGGACCTTCTCCAGGCCCGGAATATGCTGCAGGAAGGCTAGCTGCACGTCCTCGGGAAGAGAGGTCGAGATCCCATTCGGATAAACAGTGCTATCGTCGAGACCCTCGGGCTCAAGAAAGATCTGGTGCCCGTCACGGTCGCCGAAACGCACCACCTTATCCTCGATGGAAGGGCAGTAACGGGGCCCCCTGCCCTGGATATCGCCGGAATACATGGCCGAGCGATGCAGGTTCTCCCGGATCAGCGCGTGAACCTTGTCCGTGGTCCGCGTAATGCCGCATTCGATCTGTGGGTTCTCGATCCGGGTGGTGAGCAGGGAAAACGGCACCGGCTCATCATCGGCGGCCTGCTTGTCGATTCCGGCCCAATCGATGGTCCGCCCGTCAAGACGAGGCGGTGTGCCGGTCTTCAGTCGTCCCAGGGTAAAACCAAGCCGCGCGAAAGTCTTCGGCAGGCCCAGGGACGGGCGCTCGCCCATTCGGCCGGCCGGGATCTTCTTCTCGCCGATATAGATCAGACCCGACAGGAAGGTGCCCGTGGTGATCACCACGGCCCCGGCCGCGAGCGCGCGTCCATCGGTCAGGAGAAGGCCGGCGATCCGGCCATCCTGGACGATAAGATCGTCCGCCTCTCCTTCGACGATCGTCAGGTTCGGCGTCTGCAGCAGCTCGGCCTGCATGGCGCGGGCGTAAAGTTTACGGTCCGCCTGGGTGCGCGGCCCCCGGACGGCGGGACCCTTGCGGCGGTTGAGCAGGCGGAACTGGATGCCGGCCCTGTCGGCAATGCGTCCCATGATCCCGTCTAGGGCATCGATCTCGCGCACAAGGTGACCCTTGCCGAGACCACCGATGGCCGGGTTGCAGGACATGGACCCGATGGTTGCCAGCCTGTGCGTGACGAGGGCCGTGCGCGCGCCCATGCGGGCCGCCGCCGCGGCTGCCTCGGAGCCAGCGTGCCCCCCGCCCACGACGATCACATCGAACACCTCACTCATGACCTTCTCCATCGTGGAGCATCGTGTCCGGGGTAGATATGCACCTTCGGAACTCGCTCGACACACTCGTCACGCTGGGCGCATCAGCCCGGCACTAAGAATTAGAACCATTTTTTTCGCGCTATGGGCTTGGGTCTAGTGGCCTGCGCGACAGAGGTCAAAAGGGCAAAATGTTTCACGTGAAACATTCTGGACCGGCCCCCTGTTCTGCACATTCCATTCACAGGATGTGCCCACCCGATTCAGCATTGTTCCACCGATTCGTGAACATCTGAATTCCGGCTCCCACCGATTCGATTCAAAGTTACTGAGCGCTTCGTTACTTGCCGATGCAGAAGCTGGAGAACAGGCGGTCCAGCACATCCTCCACGTCCACCCGGCCGGTGATCTCGCCAATGGCCCGGGCTGCCATCCGAGCTTCCTCGGCGGCCAGTTCGAGAGGTCCGTGGTTCACAAGCATCGCCCGGGAACGGCCCAAAGCCGCATGGGCGCGCTCAAGGGCTTTGCGGTGACGCTCACGGGTCACGATGGCATCCCCCTGCCCCATCAGCGCGGCGGCTTCCTCTTCCAGGCGTGCGATCAGCTCCGGCAGACCCTCACCGGTCGCAGCCGCAATCGTCAGGTCGCAATCTTGCCGGGACCCGCTGAGATCCAACTTCGTCCCGACGCGCACGAGGCGCCGCGCCTGGGGTGGCGCCGTCTCCTCGCCTTCCGGTGGGACGAGCCAGAGCACAAGGTCGGCGTTCTCCGCCCGGGCGCGGGCGCGGGACACGCCCTCCTGCTCGACCACATCGGCGCTCTCCCGCAGGCCTGCCGTATCGACGATGATCACGGGCAGTCCGCCCAGGTCGCAATGGACCTCGATCACATCGCGGGTGGTCCCGGCAATCGGCGACACGATGGCCACGTCGCGCCGGGCGAGCGCGTTCATAAGGGTCGACTTGCCCGCATTGGGTGGACCCGCCAGCACGACGGTCAGGCCGTCGCGCAGGCGCTCGCCGCTGCGGTTCGCCAAGGCTTGGCCGATCTCGCCGCCCACCCGGTCGATCATCTGCAGGATCTCCGCCTCGAGATTCTCCGGCACGTCCCCCTCGTCGGAGAAATCGAGGCTCGCCTCGAGAAGCGCCAGAACCTGCAGCACGCTTTCGCGCCAACCCTCGGCGGCATTCCCCATCCGCCCGCCGAGCTGGCGCATGGCCTGCCGGCGCTGCGCCTCCGTCTCGGCATCGATGATGTCCGCCAGGCCTTCGACCTGGGCAAGATCCATCCGCCCGTTGAGGAAGGCCCTTCGGGTGAACTCACCCGCTTCCGCCGCGCGGCAATTGTCCAGGGAACCGAGGGCGCGCAGAACCGCGGCCCGAGTCGCCAACCCGCCATGGATCTGGAGTTCGGCCTGATCCTCGCCGGTGAAGCTTCCAGGGCCTGGCATCCACAGCACGAGCGCTTGGTCGAGCGCTTCGCCGGTCACCGGATCCTTGAGGGTGCGCACGACTGCGCGCCGGGGCTCAGGCATCCTCCCGGCCATCAGCTCCAGGATCCTGCGGCTCTCCGGCCCGCTGATCCGGATCAGGCATACGGCGGCGCGGCCGTGACCGGAGGCGATGGCGAAGATCGTGTCGTCGGAACGCATGGGGATGAACCTCGTCATCTTGAGAGGATTTAAGGTTGATGAAGTCTTAAGGCCACGAGCCGCGAACCCAGGTCGGCAACCCTGGAAAGCCGACGCCGGAGCAGACATGATGAACCGCCTGAACGAGGCCAGCTCCCCTTACCTTCTGCAGCACAGGGACAATCCTGTCCATTGGTGGGAATGGGGACCCGACGCCGTGGCAGAGGCCAAGCGGCTGGACAAGCCGATCCTGATCTCCGTCGGCTATGCCGCGTGCCATTGGTGCCACGTGATGGCCCATGAAAGCTTCGAGGACCCGGACGTGGCCGCCGTCATGAACGAGCTCTTCGTCAACATCAAGGTCGACCGCGAGGAACGGCCGGACGTGGATCATGTCCAAATGAACGCCCTGCATCTCCTGGGCGAGCCTGGCGGATGGCCGCTCACCATGTTCCTCACGTCCGAGGGCGAGCCGTTCTGGGGCGGAACCTATTTCCCGAAGGAACCGCGCTTCGGCCGGCCCGGCTTCGTCGGAGTGCTGCGCGAGATCAGCCGCCTCTACCACGCCGAGCCGGAGCGCATCCTCAAGAACCGGGATGCGATCCGGCAGCACCTCGCCAAAACGGCGACGGGCGACGGAGGAACCCTCAGCCTGGAGGATCTCGACCGCCTGGGCCTTCGTCTTGCCGAGCTGATCGATCCGGAGAACGGCGGATTGCAGGGTGCGCCGAAATTTCCCAATCCGCCGATCCTCGAATTCCTCGACCGCTATACCGACCGAACGCGCGACGGCGAGGCGAAGAGGCGGCTCCTCCTGACCCTGGAGCGAATGGCGCTCGGCGGCATCCACGATCATCTCGGCGGCGGCTTCGCCCGCTATTCCGTCGATGAGCGCTGGCTCGTGCCGCATTTCGAGAAGATGCTCTACGACAACGCGCAGCTTCTGGAACTCTATGCGCTGGCCTATGCCGAGACCGGCCGCGCCCTGTTCAGGGACACGGCCGAGGGGATCGTCACTTGGCTCCGGCGGGAGATGATGACTTCGGACGGTGCCTTCGCGTCGAGCCTCGACGCGGATTCGGAAGGCGAGGAAGGCCGGTTCTACGTCTGGAGCCTGGCCGAGATCCAGGATGTCCTGGGCGAGGAGGACGCTGCCTTCTTCGCGAAGGTCTATGACATCACCGAAGAAGGAAATTTCGAGGGTCGCAATATCCCGAACCGGCTCATCTCCGGTGAGGCCCCGGCCGCCGTCGAGGAGCGCCTCACCGTCCTGCGCGCGAAACTGCTGGAGCGGCGGTCCGTTCGCGGGCGGCCTGGGCTCGACGACAAGGTATTGGCGGACTGGAACGGGCTTATGATCGCCGCGCTGGTGCGGTCCTCTCCCCTGCTCGACCGGCCAGACTGGATCGCGCTCGCCCGACGGGCCTATCGCGCCGTCACGGAAACGATGACCCGCGACGGCCAGCTCGGGCATTCCTGGCGCGGCGGCGCGCTGATCTTTCCGGGCTTCGCCCTCGACCACGCGGCCATGATGCGGGCGGCGCTGGCGCTCTTCGAGGCAACCTCCGACCGGGCCTATCTCCGGGACGCGGAGACGTGGCGCGACCGGCTGCTCTCCGATCATCGGGTCGCGGAGACCGGTGCCCTGGCCATGACGTCCCGGGGCGCGGATCCCCTGGTGGTCCGGCCGCAGCCGACCCAGGATGATGCGGTCCCCAACGCCAACGGCGTCTTCGCCGAGGCATTGGTTCGCCTGGCGCAGCTCACGGGGACCGACGGCGATCGCCACCGGGCCTCGGATTTTCTGACCCGGCTGACAGGGATCGCCCGCTCGTCACCCCTGGGTCACACGTCGGTTCTCAATGCTCTCGACCTGCACCTGCGGGGCCTGACCATCCTCGTCACGGGAAATGATGGTGGCCCCCTGTTCGACACCGGGTTGAGAATCCCCTACCCGGTCCGCAGCGTCCGCTGGCTGCCATCGGATGAAGGCCTCGACGACAAGCACCCGGCCAAGGCGCTCGCCTCCTCGAACGCCGGGCCGCAAGCCCTCGTCTGTGCAGGCATGCGCTGCTCGCTCCCGGTCCTGGCGGCAGCGTTGAAAGCCCAGGCGGCGGAGATGCTGATGCCAGGGCAAAAGCGCGATGCGTGAGCGGCAATCAGAGGATCGAACGCAAAAGCGGGCATCGGCTTCGCGTGAAAAGATGCGCAAGGCCACAAACATAAGGTTTCGGGTTTGCCCGCGACCCGGTTTCCTCCAGCGCAAGTCGGAAACGTCCGACATGCGGCGGGGAGAGAAACGAAGTTCTCAACAATCCGGCTCCTGCCGCTCCGATCCGCGCTTGAGATGCGTAAGGGGCAGGCCCGCGTCGGATTTCACGCGGGTGAGGGCGAAATTGGAGCGGATGTCGCCGATCATCGGCAGCACCAGGAGTTTTTCCGTCAGGAGCTTCTCGTAAGCCTTGAGATTGGTCACCACGATCTCGGCGATGAAGTCGGCCGTGCCGGAAACCATGTGGCAAGCCACCACCTCGGGCATGGCGGCGAGCGCCTGCTGAAGCGCCTGCGCATTGTCGCGGGAGTGTTTTTCCACCTTGATCTCGATGAAGACCGTGAGGCCGAGACCCACGGAGTCCCGATCCAGTACGGCCCGGTAGCTGCGAATGAAGCCGTCGCGCTCCAGACGCCGTACGCGACGCAGGCATGGCGAGGGCGAAAGGCCGATCTGATCGGCCAGTTCTTGATTGGTGAGTCGTCCGTCAGCCTGAAGTGCATTCAGGATGCGCAGGTCGATAGCGTCGAGATTGATATAAGGCATGGTTGTACACGATGGGATCCAGGCGCAATTTTCTGCCAAGAACGAGCAAGCATCAAGCCGAACTTCGCAAGGACATGCCCTCCCCGGCAAGCCTATGCTCACGAGATCAAGGAGGCATGCCATGTCCGATTTCACCTGTCCCACGCCCCTGTCTGGAAACCGCCCGGCCTTCGTCGGCTGGCTTGTCGCTTTTGCAACCGTCACCATCTGGGCGGTCTGGCTCGTCGCGACCCGCCACGCGGTGACGCACGACCTGAAGCCGGCCGCCGTTGGCCTCCTTCGGTTCGGCGTTCCAGCGCTCCTGCTGCTTCCCATCAGCTGGCGGATCGGATTATTTCCGAAGAAACTGGGTTTGCTCAAAGGGATCGGGCTCCTCGGATCCGGAGCTCCGTTCTTTTTCGTGGTCGCCCTCGGCATGCAATTTGCCCCGGCGGCGGAGATCGGGCCGCTTCTGCCCGGCACCATGCCGCTTTTCGTGGCGATGATCGGCTGGCTCGTCTTTGGCGAGCATCTCGGACGCGCCAGAATCGCGGGATTTGTCCTCATCCTGATCGGCGCCCTCTGTATTGGCGGCTATGGATTGCTGTTTGCCGGCAACGGTGCCTGGCGTGGGCATGTGCTGCTCTTGGGCGGCGCCTGCCTGTGGGGGATCTACACCCATGCCTATCGCCGCAGCGGCTTGTCCGCCCTCGAGGCCGCCGCTCTCATCGGGATGTGGTCATTCCTGATCCTCCTGCCCTTGGGCGCTCCGTCCCTGGTCCAGGCGCTCGACCACGGATTGGCCGGGTCCGTGATCCTGCAGGCCATCGTGCAGGGTTTCTTCTCAGGCGTCGTCGGCATCGTTCTCTACGGGCTCGCCATCGATTACCTCGGCGCTTCACGGGCGGCTGCCGTGTCGCCCCTGTCGATCGTGCTGGCGGCGGTGATCGCCGTTCCCCTGCTCGGCGAGATCCCGGATGCCGCCGCACTTGTCGGGATAACATTGGCGTCCGTCGGCGTTGCGCTCGCGAGCGGCGTCTTCGGTTCAGCCGTGAAGCGGTGATGCGGGACGGATCACAGGAGCGGCGATGTTTTTTGTCTTCTCGAACCGCCTGGGCTGCGCAGGTTCGCTCCTGGTGTCCGCCGTGCTGACCCTGATCATCCTGTGGCTCATGGGCGTGCTGTGAGGGCAAACGAAAACCCCATCCTCTCAGGCAGAGAGGATGGGGCTCTGATGGTCGGAGGCGAAGGGTCCGCCTCAGGTGTTCATCGAGTCGAAGAATTCCTGATTCGACTTGGTCTGGCGCAGCTTGTCGAGCAGGAACTCGATGGCGTCGACCGTGCCCATCGGGTTGAGGATGCGGCGCAGCACGTACATCTTCTTGAGCGTGTCCGACGGGACCAGCAGCTCTTCCTTGCGGGTGCCGGACCGGGTGATGTCGATGGCCGGGAAGGTGCGCTTGTCGGCGACCTTGCGGTCGAGGATGATTTCCGAGTTGCCGGTGCCCTTGAACTCTTCGAAGATCACCTCGTCCATACGCGAGCCGGTATCGATCAGCGCGGTGGCGATGATGGTGAGCGAACCGCCCTCCTCGATGTTGCGCGCCGCGCCGAAGAAGCGCTTCGGGCGCTGCAGGGCGTTGGCGTCAACACCGCCGGTGAGCACCTTGCCGGAGGACGGCACCACCGTGTTGTAGGCGCGGCCCAGGCGGGTGATCGAGTCGAGCAGGATGACCACGTCGCGGCCGTGCTCCACGAGGCGCTTGGCCTTCTCGATCACCATCTCGGCCACTTGCACGTGGCGGGTCGCCGGCTCGTCGAAGGTGGAGGCCACGACCTCGCCCTTCACGGAGCGCTGCATGTCGGTCACTTCCTCCGGGCGCTCGTCGATGAGCAGCACGATGAGGTAGCACTCGGGATGGTTGGTGGTGATCGACTGCGCGACGTTCTGCATCAGCACCGTCTTACCGGTGCGGGGCGGCGCCACGATGAGCGCGCGCTGGCCCTTGCCGATGGGCGACACGATGTCGATGATCCGCGGCGAGAAGTCCTTGCGGGTCGGATCGTCGAGCTCGAGCTTGAAGCGCTCGTGCGGGAAGAGCGGCGTCAGGTTGTCGAAATGGACCTTGTGCCGGATCTTCTCGGGATCCTCGAAATTGATCGTGTTGACCTTGAGCAGGGCGAAATAACGCTCGCCTTCCTTCGGGCCGCGGATCGGGCCGTCCACCGTGTCGCCGGTGCGCAGGCCGAATTTCCGGATCTGGCTTGGGCTGACATAGATGTCGTCGGGGCCCGGAAGGTAGTTCGAATCGGCCGAGCGCAGGAAGCCGAAGCCGTCCTGCAGCACCTCGACCACGCCCGCGCCGATGATTTCCACCTCGCGTGCCGCCAGCTGCTTGAGGATGGCGAACATGAGCTCCTGCTTGCGCATGGTGCTCGCGTTCTCGACCTCGAGCTCTTCGGCGAAGGCGATGAGTTCGGTGGGCGTCTTGGATTTCAGGTCTTGAAGTTTGATTTCCCTCATCGGGGAACACTCTCGGGGTAAATTCGCGGGCAGATGGGGCTGTACGCGGAGGAGATCGGGGAAACGTTCGACAGGGCCGCTCAGTTCACGAGGGGTGACTTGAGAGAGAGCCCTGGGGGCCCCGTGCAGCGCACCTGTCTGTAGAGGAGGAGGATTCTTATTTAGCCTCATTCGCACCCAGGCTCAAGAGGCTTTGAAGGATTGAATCCAAAAGGGTCATTTCGGGCCGGGCAAAGCCAGGATTTGGATCGACGGCAGAATGAGACTCTGAACCCCCTCTCCCTCAGGGAGAGGGGGTTCAGCGCTATCCTCGCCACACGATCCTAGGTTTCACTCTGGACCCGGAACTCCGCACCTGCAAAGCCGTCAGAACGGCTTCACGATCACCAGGATCACGATGCCGATCAGGAGGAGCGTCGGGACCTCATTGAGGATGCGATAATATTTCGCCGGCTTCGTGTTCCTGTCCGCAGCGAACTCCTTGAGCCGCTTCACGTAGACCCCGTGCAGGCCGGACATGATCAGCACGAGAGCGATCTTGGCGTGCATCCAGCCGGAGGTGTACCAGCCGCCGTCCCAGAGGAGATACAGCCCGAGCACCCAGGTCACCACCATGGCCGGGTTGATGATGGCCTTGAGCAGGCGCCGCTCCATGATCTTGAAGGTCTCGGACTGGATCGAGCCCTTCGGGGCGTCGCAATGATAGACGAAGAGGCGCGGCAGATAGAGCATGCCGGCCATCCACGCGATGACGGCGATCACGTGGAACGCCTTGAGCCAGAGATAGAGCATGGCGATCAGGCTCCCCGCACGCGAGCGATCATCTGGGCGACATGCTCGATCGGTGTCTCCGGCAGGATGCCGTGCCCAAGATTGAAGATGTGCGGGCGTCCGCGCACCGCGCCCAGGATGTGATCGACGCCGTCGGTCAAAGCCGCCCCGCCGGCGATCAGCGCCAGGGGATCGAGATTGCCCTGGGTCGCGACCGTGTCTGGCATGGTCGGCAGCACGACGGCCGGATCGAGGGTCCAGTCGAGGGCGAGCCCATCGCCGATCCCAGCCGAGGCGAAGCGATGGAGATTGGCCCCTCCCCCGCGCACGAAGACGATCACCTTGGCCTGGGGACGAGCCTGTTTAAGACCCTCCACCATCCGGCGGATCGGGTTCAGGGACAGACGGTCGAATAGAGCGGGCGGCAGGGCCGAGCCGAAGCTCTCGAAGATCTGCACCGCCTCGGCGCCCGCATCGATCTGGCGGATGAGATAGGCCGTGGAGGCCCGCACCAGTTTGTCGATCAGCGCATCCATGAAGGCGGGGTCGCGATAGGCGGTGAGCCGGGCCGGTGCCTGGTCGGGGGTGCCCTTGCCGGCGATCATGTAGCTCGCCACCGTCCAAGGCGCGCCGCAGAAGCCGAGAAGGGTCGTCTCCTTCGGCAGAGATTTGCTCAGGCGGTCCAGGGTCTCGAAGACCGGATCGAGCCGCTCCAGCGGCAGCTCGTCGGCCAGCCGCGAGAAATCCTTCTCGGTGGTCACCGGATCGAGCTTGGGCCCCTCGTTCTCGACGAAGCGCACGTCCTGGCCGAGCGCATGGGGAATGACCAGGATGTCCGAGAACAGGATCGAGGCGTCGAAGCCGAAGCGCCGGATCGGCTGGAGGGTCACTTCCTCGGCAAGCCTTGGATTGTAGCAGAGATCGAGGAAGGAGCCCGCCTGCTTCCGAGTCTCCCGGTATTCCGGCAGGTAGCGGCCGGCCTGGCGCATGATCCAGATCGGAAGCGGCCAGACCGGCTCGCCGTTCAGCACGCGGAGGATCGCTTTGGTGGGACGTTCGCTCACAGGCCCTCTCTTAAAAATATAATCTTTGAATCTAAGAATCTGATGTTTCTCTTGGGCCGTGAATCGCAAAGCCGCAAGCCCGTCCACAAGCGGTCCACACGGCCCGTGCCGTTAACGGGTCATTAACGGATGGGGCGAGGGTGTCACAATCCTTTCCGGATTCTTAAAGCTTAACAGCCCGTTAACGAAGATTAACCAGATATGAATCGAATTCTTGGCGCTGATTCGTGCCGGATTCTCCCAAATCGGCTCTTTCGGACTCGCACAATGACGAGCCCTGTTGATGGATCGAGGCGAAACCCACAGGCCCCTCGGCTGGACCTCCGGATGAGAGCGTTTTATCCACACTGATCGACTCCTTTGCCTGGAGAGCATCCGCCGTGGGACGCAGCTATTTTCATCTCCATCTCGTCTCGGATTCGACCGGCGAAACGCTGATCACCGTCGCCCGCGCGGTGGTGGCGCAATATGAGGGCGTCGCCGCCATCGAGCATGTCTATCCCCTCGTGCGCTCCAACACGCAGCTGGAGCGCGTGATCAGCGAGATCGAGACCGCGCCGGGCATCGTGCTCTATACCCTGGTGGAGCAGGATCTGGCTCACCGGCTCGAGGAGGTCTGCCGCAACACGGGCTCCCCGCACCTTTCCGTGCTGGAGCCGGTCCACGCCCTGCTCTCCTCCTATCTCGGCACCCATTCGACGGCCCGGCCCGGCGCGCAGCACATGCTGAACGCGGAATATTTCAAGCGCATCGACGCGATGAACTTCACCCTCCTCCATGACGACGGGCACCTGCCGCACGATCTCGACGACGCCGATGTGATCCTGGTGGGCGTGAGCCGCACCTCGAAGACGCCGACGGCCGTCTACCTCGCCAATCGCGGCCTGAAGACGGCCAACATTCCGCTCGTGCCCGGCGTGCCGCCGCCGTCGGTTCTCGAAACCGCCCGGAAAGCGCTGATCGTCGGCCTAGTGGCGACGCCCGAGCGGATCGTGCAGATCCGGCAGAACCGGCTGCTGAGCCTCAACGCCGACGACGATACCTCCTATGTGGACCGCGACGCCGTGGCCGAGGAACTGGCGGCCTCGCGGCGGCTGTTCGCGCGCAACGGCTGGCCGGTCATCGACGTGACCCGGCGCTCCATCGAGGAGACGGCCGCGGCGATCATTGACCATTATCGCGACCATCGCCTGCGCTTCATCGCGGAATAGATTCATGCCGGTGCTCTGGACCCATGCCGAAAAACTCCTCCTCGCCTCAACCAGCGCGACGAGGCTTGCCTTGCTCGTGAGCGCGGGGCTTCCCGTCGAGACGCAGAATTCCAGCATCGACGAGCGGGCCGTCGAGGACGCCGCCGCCCATGAGGCGCTCGATCCGCCGTCGCTCGCCGGGCGCCTCGCGGAGGAAAAAGCGCTCGCCGTCAGCCGCCGCCATCCGGAGCGGGTCGTGCTCGGGGCCGATCAGGTTCTCGCATGCGACGGCGCGGTGTTCCACAAGCCCACGAGTCGCGATGCGGCCAAGGCTCATCTGATGGCCTTGTCGGGCCGTCGTCATGTCCTGCATTCGGCCGGAGCCATCGCAATCGGCGGGCAGGTCGTCGAGCGTTTTGCCGCGAGCGCCCATCTCACCATGCGGCCCCTGACCGAGCAGGCGATCGATCTCTATCTCGACTTGGCCGGACCGGACGTGCTCAAAAGCGTCGGTGTTTACCAGCTCGAAGGGTTCGGCATTCATCTCTTCGAGACGGTCGAGGGAGACCATTCCACGATCCTGGGCCTCCCTCTCCTTTCGCTCCTCGCCTCCCTGCGCCGCCTCGGCAGCCTCGCCCTTTAAGGACCTCATGTCATGACGAAGGCCTTCGTCGTCGGCCATCCGATCAAGCATTCCCGGTCGCCGCTGATCCACGGCTATTGGCTGAAGCAATACGGGCTCGACGGCTCCTACGAGCGCATCGACGTGGCGCCTGTGGATTTCGGGGAATTCCTGAAGGGCTTTCCGTCGCAGGGCTTCGCCGGCGGCAATGTCACCCTTCCGCACAAGGAGGCGGCTTTCCTCGGCGTCGAGCGCCGCACCTCTCGGGCAGAGCGCGTGGGCGCCGTGAACACCCTCTGGATCGAGGACGGCGTGCTCTGGGGCGACAACACGGATGTGCCCGGCTTCATGGCCCATCTCGATGCTACCTTGAGGACAGGCTGGGAACAGGATGTGGATACGGCCCTCGTGCTCGGCGCCGGCGGGGCGGCCCGAGCCGTGGTGGCGGGGCTCCAGGAGCGGCCGCTGAAACGGATTTTCGTAACGAACCGCACTTTGTCGAAGGCCGAGGATCTTGTCCGCGATCTGCGACCCGGCAGTTCCGTGGCTCTTGAGACCTCGGCGTGGGAAGACCTCGGGCGCGTCATCCCGCATGCCCAATTCATCGTCAACACCACGTCCCTCGGCATGGCGGGTCAGCCGCCTCTCGACCTCGACCTGTCCCGGGCGCCGGGGAACGCGGCCGTGGCGGACATCGTCTACGTTCCGCTGGAGACCCCTCTCCTCGCGGCCGCGGCCGCTCGGGGTCTGAGGACCGTCGACGGGTTGGGGATGCTGCTGCACCAGGCGGTGCCCGGCTTCCGGCGCTGGTTCGGCGTCACCCCGGAGGTGACGCCCGAGCTGCGGGCGCTGATCCTGGCCGATATCGAGGGGCATCGATGACCTTCGTGCTCGGACTCACCGGCTCCATCGGCATGGGAAAATCGGCCACCGCCGATCTCTTCCGCAGGCTCGGCGTGCCGGTTCACGATGCCGACGCCACCGTGCACAGGCTCTATCGCGGCCGCGCCGCGCCGCTGATCGAGAAGGTCTTTCCCGGTACCGTCGCGGACGGGGCCGTCGACCGGGCGAAGCTGGGGGCGGTGGTTCTCGGCGATCCGGAGGGCATGAAGCAGCTTGAGGCCATCGTGCATCCGCTGGTGCGGGACGAGGAGGAGGCTTTTCTCGAAAAGGTTTCGGCCCTGTCGCCGGTCGCCGTCCTGGATATCCCCCTTCTGTTCGAGACCGGCGGCGAGGCGCGCTGCGACGCGGTTCTGGTGGTCACCGCGCCGGCTTCGGTTCAGCGCGACCGGGTCCTGGCCCGTCCCGGCATGACGGACGAGAAATTTCGTGTCATCCTGGCCAAGCAGATGCCGGATGCCGACAAGCGGGCCCGTGCCCATTTCCTGGTCGATTCCAGCCGCGGTTTCGCCTCCGCCGAGGCGCAGGTGCGGTCGATCCTCGCCTGCCTCGCCGGTCGGCCCGGTCGGCGTCGCAGTTTTTGATGAAGAGTTTTCGTAATGTTGCGTGAAATCGTTCTCGATACCGAGACCACCGGCACGAATCATGCCAACGGCGACCGGGTGATCGAAATCGGCTGCGTCGAGCTGCTCAACCATATCCCCACGGGCAAGAGCTATCACGTCTACATCAACCCCGAATGCCCGGTCTCGCCGGGAGCCTTCGCGGTCCACGGACTCTCCGACGAGTTCCTTAAGGACAAGCCGGTCTTCGCGGCCATCGCCGATGAATTCGCCGAGTTCGTCCGCGATGCGCGGCTCGTCATCCACAACGCCGCCTTCGATATCGGCTTCCTCAACGCGGAATTCGCCCGCACCGGACACACGCCGTTCAACCTGCCCGATGTGATCGACACGCTCTCGATGGCCCGGCGCAAGCATCCGGGCGCGGCGAACAACCTCGATGCCCTCTGCTCGCGCTACGGAATCGACAATTCCAGGCGCACCAAGCACGGGGCGCTCCTCGACGCGGAGATCCTGGCCGAGGTCTATATCGAGCTGATCGGCGGCCGGCAGGTCGGCTTCGACCTCTCGCTCAAACCCACCTCACGGTCGGCCGCTTCCCGTCAGGCTGCGGCGCGCGACGCCCGTCCCCGCACCCTGATCCCGCGCCTGACCGAGGCCGAGCGCGCGGCCCATGAGGCCTTCATCCAGCAGCTCGGGCCCAATGCCCTCTGGCGCGAATATCTCGGCGAGACCACGCCGGAGGCGTCCTCTTAAGGTTCGGCATCATTCCCACGGCTCCCGGAGGGAGATGTCGACCGTTCTCACGACATCTCCGTCCGGGCATAAAAAATCGGGCGAGACGGAAGCCGCCTCGCCCGATCCTGAAATCCGTCGATGGTTCTAAGGCTTACGACAGCGTCGGACCGGCGCCATTCTGCTGGGCCTGCACCTCGGCGGCGCGCTGGCGGTAGAGGGCGACGAAGTCGATCGGGTCGATGTAGAGGGGCGGGAAGCCGCCGTTGCGCACCGCATCGGCCACGATCTGGCGGGCGAAGGGGAAGAGCAGGCGCGGGCACTCGATCATCACCACCGGGTGCAGCTGCTCCTGCGGGATGTTCTGAATCCGGAACACGCCCGAATAGGTCAGCTCGAAGGCGAACAATACGTCCTTGCCGCCGATCTTGGCATCGCCCTCGAGGGTCAGGTCGACCTCAAAATCCGCATCCGCGAGCTGCTTGGCGTTCACGTTGACCTGCAGGTTGATCTGCGGGCCTTCCGACTGCTGCTGCAGGGACCGGGGGGCGTTGGGGTTCTCGAAGGAAAAGTCCTTGCAGTACTGCGCAAGGGCGTTGAGCGCGGGCGCTCCGTTGTTTGCCGGGTTCTCGGCCATGGGTTCATGCTCCCTGAGGGGTGTCTTGTCGGGCCCGGACGAAACACGTCGTCAGGCAAAGCGCCGGCTCGCTTCGGGCCATGGATATTCGCGCTATCAGCTTCTCCGACATGAAGCAAGATTTCAGCCGACTCATTCGCTTGTCGGGGGCGGAGGTGGATGTTACGACCTCAAGACCCCATATGCGAAGGATGACACCTTCGCCTCCTCCACACAACGCCCGGCGACAGCCGGGCCCGGGCAGGCTCACAACGGATCGACGATGCAGGATTCCTTCGACATCACGACCCTCATTTTTATCGTACTCGCCGTTTTCGTGATCTGGCGTCTGCGCTCCGTCCTGGGGCAGAAGACCGGCAACGAGCAACCGCCCTTCGACCCGATGTCGCGTCGGGATGCCCCCTTGCGTCCAGGCAATGCGCCGGCCGAGCCCGATCACAATGTGGTGCGCCTGCCCGGCGCCAACGGTACCCGTCCCGCGTCCGAAATCCCCCCGGCCGAGCGCTGGAAAGGCATCGCCGAGCCCGGCACGCCCACGGCCCAGGCCCTCGACGGCATTGCCCGCGCGGAGCCTGGCTTCGACGCGGCCGAGTTCCTGGAGGGCGCCAAGTCGGCCTATGAAATGATCGTGACCGCCTTCGCCCAGGGCGACCGCAAGATTCTCAAGGATCTTCTCTCCCGCGACGTCTATGAAGGCTTCGAGCGGGCGATCACCGAGCGCGAGCGCCGCGGTGAGACGGTGGAGACCACCTTCGTGTCCATCGACAAGGCCGAGATGGCGGGCGCCGAGCTTCAGGGCAAGACGGCCCAGATCGTCGTGCGCTTCCTCTCCAAGCTCATCACGGCCACCCGTGACGCCTCCGGCACCGTGGTCGACGGCAGCCCGGAGACCGTGGCCGACGTCACCGACGTGTGGACCTTCGCGCGCACCCTCGGCAGCCGCGATCCCAACTGGCAGCTTGTGGCGACCGAAGCGGGGCAATGAGGCATGCCGGGCGGGCCCTCCTCGCTTGCTCTCTCGTCTGGACGCTGACCATGTCCACTGGCTCGGCCTCGGCGCTGGCGGATCAGGCGCGGCTCGAGCCCCTGTCCTTCCAGGATCTCGCCGGCTGGGAGGCGGACGATCACGCCGCCGCCTTCCAGGCCTTCCTGCGCTCCTGCCGGCCTCTCGAGGCCAGTGCCGCCGCCCTTCGCCCGGCCCAGGCACCGCAAGCGGACCTCCTGGCCGTCTGCCGCGAGGCCCTGAAGACGCCCGGTCTCGGCCGGGCCGAGGCGAGGCGCTTCTTCGAAACCCGTTTTCAGCCCCTCGCCGTTACGCCCCTGTCCGGCGGCGGCTTCCTCACGGGCTATTACGAGCCCGAATTCCGGGGCTCGCGCAGGCCTGACGCGACCTATCGGGTCCCCCTGCTCGACCGGCCCGACGACCTCGTCACGATCCCACAGGGCGAAACCCTGCCCGGCCTCGACAAGGGCCTCCAGGCGGCCCGGCGCACCCGGGGCGGCTACGAGCCTTATCCCGACCGTGCCGCCATCGAGAACGGAGCCTTAGGAACGCTCGCCCGCCCCATCGTCTATCTGCGCGAGCCGGGCGAGGCCTTCATCATCCATGTGCAGGGCTCGGCCCGCATCCGCCTCGACGACGGCTCGGTGATGCGCGTGGCCTATGCCGGGCGCAATGGCCGGCCCTACACGTCCATCGGCCGCCTTCTGGTGCAGCGGGGCGAGATGGATCTGGAGACCATGACGCTGGACAAGCTCATGGGCTGGCTCAAGAGCCACCCGGAATCGGCCAAGGCTCTGATGCGGCAGAACCAGTCCTATATCTTCTTCCGTGAGGCGGGCGAGCTCGCGCCCGAGGACGGCCCCATCGGAGGCGCCGGCACCCCGCTCGTGCCCGGCCGGAGCCTCGCTGTGGATCGATCCCTGTGGGCCTATGGCCTTCCCGTCTGGCTCGACGGGCAATTGCCACTCACCCTCGACACGGCCGAGCCCCTGCGGCGGCTGATGATCTCCCAGGACACGGGCTCGGCCATCGTCGGCCCGGCGCGGGGCGATTTCTTCTTCGGCAGCGGCGAGGAGGCGGGACGGCGCGCCGGCCTGCTCCGTCATGCCGTGCGGTTCGTGGTCCTGCAGCCCAACCCCCGTTCATGCCCAAGCGAAGCCGCACCCGCCAGCTCAGCTCCGAGGAGAAGCGGCTCTGGTCTCACGTGGCCAGGCATGTGAAGCCCATGAAAGGCAAGCGCCTCCCGGTCGAGCCGGAACCCGAGGACAAACCCGCCACGGCCTCCGCACCGCAGGCCGCGGCCGCCGTGCCCGTGCTGCCTCCGCTCCCGCCCCCGGCGAAACCCGCCCTGCCCCCGCTGGCTCCGGTGGAGCGCAAGACCCTTCAGGCCCTGCGCCGGGGCCGCAAGGAGGTGGACAGTGTCATCGACCTGCACGGGATGCGCCAGGAAGAGGCGCATTTCGCCCTTTTGCGGTTCCTGCACCGGGCGCAGGGCTCCGGCTACGGACTCGTCCTCGTCATCACCGGCAAGGGTGGGGCGGCCGTTGCCGGCGGCCTGTTCGACGAACGGGGGGTGCTGCGCCGCATGGTTCCCCACTGGCTTCGCCTGCCCGACCTGCGCCATGTGGTGATCGGCTTCGAGGAGGCCTCTCCCCAGCACGGCGGATCCGGTGCACTCTATGTCAGGCTCCGCCGGCGGCGGGGCACAGGATAGCGACATGACTCCCTTCGGTGAACGGGTTCGGCAGCTGCGCCGGGAGCGCGGGCGGATGTTGAAGGACATGGCGTCCCATCTCGGCGTGTCGAGCGCCTATCTCTCGGCCCTGGAGCGCGGCGAGCGCGGCAAGCCCACCTGGGCGCTCATCCAGGGCGTCCTGCAGTATTTCCACATCATCTGGGACGAGGCCGACGAGCTGACGCGCCTCGCCGATCTCTCCGACCCGAAGGTGAAGATCGACACGGCAGGCGGGGACCCGAAGGCGACGCTGCTGGCCAACCGCCTCGCCCGCGAGATCCGGTCTCTCTCCGAGAGCGAGCTCGAGGACATGCTGGCGGTTCTCGACAGGGCCCAGACCCGCGAGAGGCGTTCGCCCGTGCCCATCCAGGCGGTGCAGGATACTGTCTGAGAAGACCCGAGCCTTGACCGCCGGAGCGGTGGATGCGAAAGCGCCCCGTCATTTCATAACCCCGGTGGCTCATGTCCCAGACCCGCATCGACGTCCTCACCCTCGGCAACGCCATCGTTGACGTGCTCGCCCATACGGACGAGGCGTTCCTGCTCCACAAGAAGGTGCATAAGGGCGCCATGCAGCTCATCGACGAGGCCCGCGCCGAGGAGCTCTACGGCGACATGGGCCCGGCGGTGATCGTGTCGGGCGGCTCGGGAGCCAACACGGCCGCGGGCGCAGCCTCCCTCGGGGTGAAGGCCGGCTTCATCGGCAAGGTGAAGAACGACGAGACGGGCAAGCTCTTCGCCCACGACCTCAGGGCCATCGACGTCCATTACGACGTGAAGCCCGCCGAGGACGGTCCCGCTACGGCGCGCAGCTTCATCCTGGTGACGCCGGATGGCGAGCGCACCATGAACACCTATCTGGGCGCCTGCCAGAACCTCACGCCCGACGACGTGAACCCGGACACGGTGCGCGCCTCGAGCATCGTCTATCTCGAAGGCTATCTCTGGGATCCGCCGGCCGCCAAGGAGGCCTTCCGCAAGGCGGTGAAGATCGCCCACGAGGCCGGCAACAAGGTGGCCCTCACCCTGTCCGACGCCTTCTGCGTCGACCGCTACCGCGACGAGTTCCTGGGCCTCATGCGCGACGGCAGCCTCGACATCCTCTTCGCCAACATCCACGAACTGCAGAGCCTCTACGGCACCTCGGACGCGGACAGCGCTCTGGCGGCCCTGCGCGAGGAAAACGTGCTCGGCGCCGTCACCCGCTCGGCGGACGGCGCCCTGATCGTGACTCGCGGCGAGACCAGGGCCGTGCCGGCCTTCCCCGTCGAGCGCGTGGTCGACACCACGGGCGCGGGCGACCTTTTCGCCTCGGGCTTCCTCGCGGGCCTCGTGAACAACCTCGACCTCGTCGATTGCGCCCGCCTCGGCGGCCTCGCCGCCGCCGAGATCATCAGCCACCTGGGCGCCCGCCCGCAGGCGAACCTGCGCGAGCTGGCGCAGCAGGAAGGACTTTTGGGGTAAGTTCGGATCTGACGCTCTTCTTCCTCAACCGGGCAGGGAGGAAGAAGGGCCATGTCCCACCCGATCCCGGGTCTGCCGCGCAGTCCCGGGACGACGCCGAGGTGGCCGGGTTTCTTGAGCCAAACCGCCGCTATTCTCTTGCAGGCATAAAAGGCTTAAAACGGCGTCCATTCCCTTCCGCCCGATTGCAAGCAGACAGGCCGATCTCGTGAAAAAAGTCTTCGTCAAATCCTATGGCTGCCAGATGAACGTCTACGATGCCGAGCGCATGGCGGACATGCTGGCGACGGAGGGATACAGCGAAACCAAGGCCATGGAGGAGGCGGATCTCGTCATCCTCAACACGTGCCATATCCGCGAGAAAGCCGCCGAAAAAGTCTATTCCGAGCTCGGCCGGGTGCGCGAGCTCAAGAAGGAGCGCGAGGCATCGGGCCAGGAGACGAAGGTCGTGGTGGCCGGGTGCGTCGCGCAGGCCGAGGGCAAGGAGATCCTGCGCCGGGCGCCCGCCGTCGACGTGGTGGTCGGCCCGCAGAACTATCACAACCTGCCCGCCCTCCTGAACAAGTCGCGCTCCGAGCGGATCGTCGATACGGAATTCCCGATCGAGGACAAGTTCGACCACCTGCCCGCCCCTTCCAAGGCCAAGACCCGGAGCCGCGGCGTGTCGGCCTTCCTCACCATCCAGGAAGGCTGCGACAAGTTCTGCACCTTCTGCGTGGTGCCCTATACAAGGGGCGCGGAAGTCTCGCGCCCGGTCGCCAAGATTCTCGACGAGGCCCTGCGCCTCGCCGATGCGGGCGTGCGCGAGCTGACGCTGATCGGCCAGAACGTGAACGCCTATCACGGCGATGGGCCGGACGGCTCCGTCTGGTCGCTCGGCCGCCTGCTCCACCGCCTGGCCGAGGTGCCCGGCATCGCCCGGCTCCGCTACACCACCAGCCATCCGCGCGACATGGACGACGAGCTGATCGCGGCCCATCGGGACCTGCCCGCCGTGATGCCTTATCTGCACTTGCCGGTGCAGTCCGGCTCCGACCGCATCCTCGACGCGATGAACCGCAAGCATACGGGCGACGAGTACCGCCGCCTGATCGAGCGCATCCGCGCGGCCCAACCCCGGCTCGCGCTGTCGTCCGACTTCATCGTCGGCTTCCCGGGCGAGACTGATGCGGAATTCGAGGAGACCATGCGGCTCGTGGCCGATGTGGGTTTCGCCAGCTCCTTCTCGTTCAAGTACAGCCCCCGCCCCGGCACGCCGGCGGCGGAAATCGACGCCCAGGTGTCCGAGGCCGTGAAGGCCGAGCGGCTGGCGCGGCTCCAGAATCTGCTGGAAATGCAGCGGCAGGCCTTCAATCACGGAACCGTGGGGCAGACCCTCGACGTTCTCTTGGAGAAGCCGGGTCGTCATCCGGGCCAGATGGCAGGCAAGTCGCCTTATCTGCAGGCCGTGCAGATCGAGACCGACCGCCACGCCGTCGGCGAGATCGTGACGGTGCGGATCACGCAGGCCGGTTCCAACAGCCTGTTCGGGGAATGGGTCGGACCCGGCAGTCAAGTCGCTGCCTAGTCTCCAGCCCCGCGAGACCCCATATCCGTTGGCCGCACACCTTGCGGCCGACATTCAGAGGAGAGGCATTTGAGCCCAGCGGACAACGCGACCGCACGAGCCCAAAAGGGACGGAACGCCACCAGCTTGCACCCCGGCGTCGTGGAAGAGGCGGAGATCATTCTCACCTTCGACGACAACCGTCTCGCCAGCCTCGTCTTCGGACAATACGACCAGAACCTCGCCCATTTGGAGCGGCGCCTGAATGTGACCGCCATCGCCAACGGCAACCGGGTCACCGTCAAGGGTACGCCCGAAGGCTCCGAGATGGCGCGCCGGGTTCTGGAAAGGCTCTACGAGCGCGCCCGTCAGGGCGGAGCGCTCGGGCCGGGCGATGTGGACGGCGCCGTCGAGGAGAGCACCCTGCAGGGCAGCCTCTTCCCGGCCGCCGAGGAGCAGCCGGCCGCGGGCCTCACCGCCTTCGACCAGATCTCCACCCGCAGGCGTGGACCCGTGCGGGCTCGCAATGCCTCGCAGAACACCTATATCAAGGCGCTCAAGACGAACGAGCTCGTCTTCGCTGAAGGCCCGGCCGGCACCGGCAAGACCTGGCTCGCCGTCGGCTATGCGGTGTCGCTCCTGGAACAGGGTCAGGTGGACCGGCTGATCATCTCCCGTCCGGCCGTGGAAGCGGGCGAGCGCCTCGGCTTCCTGCCGGGCGACATGCGCGAGAAGGTCGATCCGTATCTGCGCCCGATCTACGACGCGCTCTACGACTTCATGGAAGCGCGCCATGTGGATCGCGGCCTGCAGACCGGCATGATCGAGATCGCCCCGCTGGCATTCATGCGCGGGCGCACCCTCACCAATGCCCTGGTGCTGCTCGACGAGGCGCAGAACACCACGTCGATGCAGATGAAGATGTTCCTGACGCGACTCGGCGAAGGCTCGCGGATGATCATCACCGGCGACCCGACGCAGATCGACCTGCCGCCGGGCCAGAAATCCGGCCTCGTCGAAGCGGCGCGCATCCTGAACGGTGTCGAGGGCATTGCCCGCGTCACCTTCAAGGAAGCCGACGTGGTGCGTCACGATCTCGTGCGCCGCATCGTGACCGCCTACGACAAGGCCGCCCGCGAAGCGCCGCCTCAATCGGATCAACCCCGTTACGACCGGGACCGCAGACCGTGATCACGCTCGACATCATGATCGAGGCGGGCGACTGGGACCGCCTCGAGAACGCAGAGGCCCTGGCGCAGAAGGCTGCCGAGGCCGCCCTCTCCGTCACCTACGAGGCGGATGGCGAATTCGAGGCGAGCGTGATGCTCGCCGACGACGCCCAGATCCGCGAACTGAACCGGACCTGGCGGGGCAAGGACAAGCCCACCAACGTGCTGTCCTTCCCGGCGCCCGAGCAGCCGGGCGCAAACGGCCCTCGCCATTTGGGCGACATTGCTTTAGCTTACGAAACGCTGGTGCGCGAATCCGAGGAGGAATCCAAGGAGCTCTCGCATCATTTTGCCCATTTGATCGTTCATGGAGTCCTGCACCTCCTCGGCTACGACCACGAGGTCGAGGCGGAGGCGGAGATCATGGAAGGTCTTGAGGTAAAGGCGCTCGCCACCCTTGGCATCGCCGATCCCTATCGCGATATGGCAGCATGAACGGCTGACAACCCAAAGCAATGAACGAAGATCGAAGTCGTAGCGACCGACCTGTCCGAACCCCGACCGAGACAGACGACACACGCGACCACTGGTACGACCGGGTTCTGACCCGTCTCGGCCTGAAACCCCGTGAATCCATCCGTCACGACCTTGAGGACGTCCTCGCCGAAACCGTCGAGGACACGGATTTCTCGCCCCAGGAGCGGGCGATGCTCAAGAACGTGCTCTCCTTCCACCGGATCCGGGTGGAGGACGTGATGGTGCCCCGCGCCGACATCGTGGCGGTGGCGGCTGACACCAATCTCGGCGAACTCCTGAGCCTGTTTCGCACGGCCGGCCATTCCCGCCTGCCGGTCTATGGCGAGACCCTGGACGACCCCAAGGGCATGGTCCATATCCGCGACTTCCTCGATTTCATCGCCATGCGGGCCGATGGTGGTGCCTCGGAGGCCGGATCGAGCGATGAAGCTCCCCTGCCGAGCCTCGGCCAGATCGACCTGTCGATGGCGCTCTCCTCCGCCAATATCCTGCGTCCGGTCCTGTTCGTGCCGCGCTCCATGCCGGCCATCGACCTTCTCGTGCGCATGCAGGCGACCCGCACGCACATGGCCCTGGTCATCGACGAATACGGCGGCACAGACGGCCTCGTGTCCATCGAGGACCTGGTCGAGATGGTGGTGGGCGACATCGAGGACGAGCACGACGAGGATGCGACCCTCACCATCGTGCCGGCGGCCGACGGCACCTACATCGCCGATGCCCGCGCGAGCCTCGACGAGGTCAAGGACGTGCTGGGCCTCGACCTGACCGAGGAAGAGGGTGCCGAGGACATCGATACCATTGGCGGCTTCATCGTGACGCTCGCCGGCCGCGTCCCGTCCCGCAGCGAGGTGATCGAAGGTCCGTCGGGCCTGGAATTCGAGGTCCTCGACGCCGACCCCCGGCGCGTGAAGCGGCTGCGCGTCCATCGCCGCACCTTCGAGGCAGAGGCCGGAGACGGCCAGGCGAACGCCCCGCGCCCCGAAAGCGCTGCCGCGGAATGATGCGTCTGGCCGATCGCGTCATCCTTGCAAGAGGATGGCGCCGCTGGCTCACGGCCTTTGCGGCCGGGGCCGTCGGCGCCATGGCCATGCCGCCCTTCGGCATCCTGCCTGCGCTCGTGTTCTCCCTCGTGCCGGCCGTCTGGCTCCTGGACGGCACCGTCAAGGACGGCCCCTCCCGCTGGGCGCCCTTCCGAGCCGCCGCCCTCCTCGGCTGGTTCTGGGGCTTCGGCTATTTCGTCGCCGGATTGTGGTGGCTCGGCGCCGCCTTCCTCGTGGAGGCCGACCAGTTCGCCTGGGCCATGCCCTTCGGGGTGCTGGGCCTGCCCGCCCTGCTCGCCTTCTTTTCCGCTTTCGGTTTCGCCCTCGCCCGCCTGTTCTGGCAGCCCGATGCCTGGCGCATTCTCGCCCTCGCCTTCGGCCTGACGGTCAGCGAATGGCTGCGCGGCCATCTCTTCACCGGCTTTCCCTGGAACAATCCCGGGATGGCTCTCGGTCAGAATACCTGGCTCATGCAATCCGCCTCGCTGGTGGGCCTCTACGGCCTGACCTTCCTGAGCGTCGCCATCTGTGCCGCGCCCGCCGTTCTGCTCACCGGACAAACGACGCGCGCCCGCTGGACGGCCCCGGGTCTCGCGACTGCCCTGCTTCTCGGCCTTGCGGCCTTCGGAGCCTGGCGTCTCCCGTCGGAGGCCTCGGCGCAGGTCGAGAACGTGCGCCTGCGCATCATGCAGCCCAACCTGCCGCAGGACGCCAAGTTCAACCCGCGCAACCGCGACGCCATCATGCGGCGCTACCTGACCCTGAGCGCGAGCCCCGGCCGGGACGGCAAGGCCGCTGCACCGACCCACATCGTCTGGCCGGAATCGGCCTTTCCGTTCCTGCTCCATCGCGACCCCGCCTCCCTGGCGCAGATCGCCGCCCTCCTCGGTCCGGGCTCCACCCTGATCACGGGTGCCGCCCGCATGGACGATCCCCTGCCCGGCGAGGCGGCGGGCAAGTTCTACAACGCCATCCAGGTGATCGACGACAAGGGCACGATCCTCGGCGCCTACGACAAGGTCCATCTGGTGCCCTTCGGCGAATATGTGCCGAAATTTCTCGATACCTTGATGAGAGCCGTGGGTCTGCGCCAGTTCGTTCATATTCCCGGCGGCTTCGAGCCGAGCGAGAAGCGCGCGATGCTATCCATACCGGGCCTTCCGCCCGTTGCCGCGACGATCTGCTACGAGGCGATCTTTCCGGGAGAGATCGTCGCCGAGGGGGCTCGGCCGGACCTGATCCTGAACGTGACCAACGATGGGTGGTTCGGTCAGACCCCTGGACCCTATCAGCACTTCGCCCAAGCCCGTCTGCGGGCGGTCGAGGAGGGCCTTCCGCTGGTGAGGGCAGCCAATACGGGAATCTCGGCCGTCATCGATCCTTTTGGTCGGATAGTCGACAATCTTCCATTGGGAGTTGAAGGTGTCATCGATACCTCCCTTCCGGTTGCTGAACCCCTTACTCTTTATAGGAGTTGGGGCAGGTTTTCTTTGACGGCCACGCTTGCGATCTGCTTAATCCTGCTGATAGCACGTCGCAGGCACCAATCATCCCTAAACTAAGTAAATATGCCTCGTCAGTGCGTCTTTGTCGGCAAGGGGACAGGCCAAAATGAAGAAATCGACGGGCACTATCGATAAGGAAATCGGAAGCCGGGTACGTATGCGCCGCGTTTCGATTGGAATGAGCCAAGAAAAATTGGGCGACATGCTTGGATTGACTTTCCAGCAAGTCCAAAAATACGAAAAGGGCATGAACCGGATCAGCGTCGCCCGCCTCGTCGATATCGCCAAGATCCTCAATGTCGACATCGATTTCTTTTTCGACGGCATCAGGAGCGGCAAGTCCGAATCCGGCTTCGCCGAAGGTAGCACCCCGACCTATGTGGCCGACATGATGTCGACCCCCGAGGGCCTGCATCTCGTCCGGACCTTCGCCAGCATCAAGAGCCCGAAGGTCCGCAAGAGCATCGTTCAGCTCGTCAATGCGCTCGCCTCCCAAGAAGAGGTAGAGCGTTCGTCATAAAGAACACGTTCGCTTGACCTTTCATTCAGCCTACGGCATGAGCATGTTTTGAAGCCTGTAGCTGACTGCGGGCACCAGTATTCTATTGCCTGAAGGAATTCCATCGTGCGGCGTTCTAGCTATCTTTTCACGAGTGAATCGGTTTCCGAAGGTCATCCGGACAAGGTCTGCGACCGGATCTCCGACGCCGTCGTCGATGCCTATCTGGCGGCCGAGCCGGAGGCCCGCGTGGCCTGCGAGACGCTTGCCACCACCAACCGCGTCGTCATCGCCGGCGAGGTGCGCGGCCCCGATTCCATCACCAAGGACAAGGTGATCGAGCTCGCCCGCGATGCCATCAAGGATATCGGCTACGAGCAGGAAGGCTTCCACTGGAAGACCGCCGACGTCGCGGTCTATCTCCATGCCCAGTCGGCGCATATCGCCCAGGGCGTCGATGCGGCCGGCAACAAGGACGAGGGCGCGGGCGACCAGGGCATCATGTTCGGTTACGCCTGCACCGAGACGCCCGACCTCATGCCGGCGCCGATCTACTACGCCCACAAGATCCTCGAGAACCTGACCGCCGCCCGCAAGGGCAAGATCGGCGACGCGGCCAAGCTCGGTCCGGACGCCAAGAGCCAGGTCACCCTGCGCTACGAGAACAACCGGCCCGTCGCGGCAACCCAGATCGTCCTCTCCACCCAGCACCTGGACGAGAATCTCTCCTCCGACGACGTGCGCGCCATCGTCGAGCCCTATATCCGCCAGACCCTGCCCGAGGGCTGGATCTCGGCCCAGACCATCTGGCACGTGAACCCCACCGGCAAGTTCGTGATCGGCGGGCCGGACGGCGATTGCGGCCTCACCGGCCGCAAGATCATCGTCGACACCTATGGCGGCGCGGCACCCCACGGCGGCGGCGCCTTCTCGGGCAAGGATCCGACCAAGGTGGACCGCTCGGCCGCCTATGCGGCGCGCTACCTCGCCAAGAACGTGGTGGCGGCCGGTCTCGCCGACCGTTGCACCCTGCAGCTTTCCTACGCCATCGGCGTGGCCAAGCCCCTGTCGATCTATGTGGATCTCCACGACACCGGCAAGGTCGATGAGGGCAAGCTCGAGGCCGTCCTCACGGACGCCATGGAACTCTCGCCCCGCGGCATCCGCACGCATCTCGGCCTCAACCGGCCGATCTATGCCCGCACCTCGGCCTACGGCCATTTCGGGCGCAAGCCGGATACCGACGGCAGCTTCTCCTGGGAGCGCACGGACCTGGCCGACAGCCTCAAGGCCGCGTTCCGCTGACACTAGGCGGGGCCGGGCGGCTGTCGTCCGGCGATCAAGAGTCCCTCACCCGTGAGAGCCGGTTCCCCGGAAGGAGGACCGGCTCTCACTGCATGAGCCGGCAGCGACGTGCCGGGCCGATCACCAAGCACATCGTGCTGTCTTCAGGAGCAACAGTCCCATGAGCGAAGCATCGGAACGGGCGGGCGCGTTCTTTGGGCGCCGGAAGGGAAAGAAGCTTCGTTCCGGTCAGGACGAGCTGGTCCAGAACCTGCTGCCGGCGATCCGCGTGGTTCCGGGCGGCGCGCCCTCCGGCCAGTTTCCCAATCCCCAGGCCCATGAAACCTGGCTCGAGATCGGCTTCGGCGGCGGCGAGCATCTCGCCGCCCAGGCGAGGGCGCACCGCGACGTCAACTTCATCGGCTGCGAGCCCTTCGTGAACGGCATGGCGAAACTTCTCGCCGTGATCGAGCAGGAGCGCCTCGACAACGTCCGGGTCTGGGACGACGATGTCACGGACCTGCTGCCGACCCTGCCCGATGCGTCCTTCGACCGGGTCTACATCCTTTACCCCGACCCCTGGCCCAAGCGCCGCCAGCGCAAGCGCCGCCTCGTCTCGGACGAGACCCTCGAGAGCCTCGCGCGCGTGATGAAGCCTGGCGCCGAGCTGCGCTTTGCAAGCGACATCGACGATTACATCGGCTGGGTCCTGGCCCGGGCCTTGCGCTCCCGGCATTTCCGCTGGAAGGCCGCCCGGGCCGACGACTGGCGCAGGCCCTACGACGGCTGGCCCGGCACCCGCTACGAGGCCAAGGCGATTCGGGAGGGCAGGGTGCCGAGCTATCTCACGTTCGAGCGTGTTTGAGGGACGTTCTCGCACCACGCTTGTATTTTGGTGTTGGAATCAGTATATTCCCCTTGTCAGCTCTGGTTGCAGCGTCAAGCTGCTGGTCGAGAGTGGGCCCCCCGGGGTCCGCTCTTTTTTATTGCTTGGACGCCGGAGCGTGCGGAGAGCCATGACAAACGAACGCGACAAGCGACTGATTACGGAAAGCGGCGTCGCCGCCCGAGTGGCGGCCATTGTCGAGCCCGTGATCGAGGATCTGGGCTTCAACCTCGTGCGGGTGCGGGTCACCGGCGCGAACGGATGCACCGTGCAGATCATGGCCGAACGGCCGGACGGCACCATGTCGGTGTCGGATTGCGAGACCGTGAGCCGGGGGATTTCACCGGTTCTCGACCTCGAGGATCCCATCGCCACGGCCTATCACCTGGAAATCTCCTCGCCGGGGATCGACCGGCCGCTCGTGCGCGTCAGCGACTTCGAGCGCTGGAGCGGTCACGATGCGAAGGTCGAGATGGCCGTGCCGGTGGAAGGCCGCAAGCGCTTTCGCGGCATCCTGCGGGGCGTCGAGGACGGGATGCTCGTGATCGAGCTGCCGGACGTGAAGGAAGGTCTCGAGCCCATCGCCCGCGCTCCGCTGACGGATATCGGCGAGGCGCACCTCGTTCTGACCGACGAACTGATCCGTGAATCCCTGCGCCGCGGGACGGCGCCGACCACGGACGATCTTGATGAAGACACGGATGTGGTCGATGCACCCGACGAGGCGCAGGACCCGACCGATCAGACGAAACCGAACTAAGGAGCGACCTCGATGGCTATCAGTGCCAACAGGCTGGAACTCTTGCAGATCGCCGATGCGGTCGCACGCGAAAAGGTCATCGACAAGCAGATCGTGCTCGACGCCATGGCGGACGCCATCGCCAAGGCGGCCCGGTCCCGCTACGGTGCCGAAACCGACATCCACGCCGAGATCAATTCGAAGACCGGCGAGCTGCGCCTGGCCCGCCACCTGCTGGTGGTGGATGACGGCGCCGTGGAGAACGATTCCCGCGAGATTGCCCTCGCCGAGGCCCGTACCCGCCACAATCCGGCCGCCCAGGTGGGCGACGTGATCGCCGACACCCTGCCGCCCTTCGATTTCGGCCGTATCGCGGCCCAGTCGGCCAAGCAGGTGATCGTGCAGAAGGTGCGCGACGCCGAGCGCGACCGCCAGTACCAGGAATACAAGGACCGCATCGGCGAGGTCGTGAACGGCGCGGTCAAGCGCGTCGAGTACGGCAACGTGATCGTCGATCTCGGCCGCGGCGAGGCGATCATCCGCCGCGACGAGCTGATCCCCCGCGAGACCTTCCGTCCCGGCGATCGCATCCGCGCCTATCTGTTCGACGTGCGCCGCGAGGCCCGTGGGCCGCAGATCTTCCTGTCGCGCACCCATCCGCAGTTCATGGCGAAGCTCTTCGCCTCCGAGGTGCCGGAGATCTACGACGGCATCGTGTCGGTCCAGGCCGTTGCCCGCGATCCGGGCTCCCGCGCCAAGATCGCCGTGACGTCGCGCGATTCCTCCATCGATCCGGTCGGCGCCTGCGTGGGCATGCGCGGCTCCCGCGTCCAGGCAGTCGTCGGCGAGCTCCAGGGCGAGAAGATCGACATCATTCCCTGGTCGCCCGACCAGGCGACCTTCATCGTCAACGCCCTGCAGCCGGCCGAAGTGGTCAAGGTGGTGCTGGACGAGGAGGCCGACCGCATCGAGGTGGTGGTGCCCGACGACCAGCTCTCGCTCGCCATCGGTCGCCGCGGGCAGAACGTGCGCCTGGCCTCCCAGCTCACCGGCTGGGACATCGACATCCTGACCGAGGCCGAGGAATCGGAGCGCCGCCAGAAGGAATTCGCCGAGCGCACCGAGCTGTTCATGAACGCTCTCGACGTGGACGAGGTGGTGGGCCAGCTCCTGGCGTCGGAAGGTTTCCGCTCCGTCGAGGAAATCGCCTATGTGGACGCCGCCGAAGTGGCCTCCATCGAGGGCTTCGACGAGGATACCGCGGCCGAGATCCAGAGCCGCGCCCAGGAATACCTCGCCCGCATCGAGGCCGAGAACGAGGCCCGCCGCGCCGAACTCGGCGTCTCCGACGACCTGAAGGAGATCGACGGCGTCACGACCGCCATGCTGGTGGCCTTCGGCGAGAACGACATCAAGTCCGTCGAGGACCTGGCCGGCTGCGCCACCGACGACCTCGTCGGCTGGACGGAAGGACGCGGCCCGGACGCGACCCGCTACAAGGGCGCGCTCGACGGCTTCGACGTCTCCCGCGCCGATGCGGAGAACATGATCATGGCTGCCCGCGTGAAGGCGGGCTGGATCGAGCAGCCGGAAGAGGCGGTGGAGACCGAGGGATCGGCCGAAGAGGCTGAGACCGAGGCCCAACCGTCTTAAACCCGGCAATGGCAAAGCGAGGTCAGCACCTGTGCCGCGGCATGAACCGGAGCGCACCTGCATCGTCACCCGCGAGGCGAAAAGCCCCGCGGAACTGATCCGCTTTGTCCTTGGGCCCGACCATCAGGTCGTGCCCGATCTCCGGCACAAGCTGCCGGGCCGCGGCGTCTGGGTCACGGCCCGGGCCGACATGGTGGAAGAGGCGGCTAAACGTCGCCTCTTTTCCCGATCCTTCAAAACTGAGGCCAAGGCCTCGCCGACCCTGGCCCAGGATATCGGCCGCATGCTCCGGGACGACCTGCGCCAGGGCTTGGCCCTCGCCAACAAGGCCGGTACGGTGATCACCGGCTTCTTCAAGGTTGAGTCGGCCATCACGGATAAGCCCAT
Organism: Microvirga mediterraneensis; assembly: GCF_013520865.1. Classification (NCBI taxonomy): domain Bacteria; kingdom Pseudomonadati; phylum Pseudomonadota; class Alphaproteobacteria; order Hyphomicrobiales; family Methylobacteriaceae; genus Microvirga; species Microvirga mediterraneensis. Next base: position 732,486 of record NZ_JACDXJ010000001.1, on the reverse strand, counting down.
CGTTGCCCTTATTCATGCCGCAGAGGCGGCCGAAGATGGGCGAAGAAAATTGGCGAACCAGTTGCGAAAACGCCTCGGCGAGGCAATATCTAGCTTTCCGGTCATCCAAGATCTGTCGATTGACGAATTGGATTTGGCATTAGGCCGGTCACATGTGATACATGCTGCCCTCGTCGCGGGCGCTGGGAGCGACGGCTTTCTGAACCGCTGGCATCGTTACCGCTCCTTCGGCGGCATCGAGGCCGATCAAACTGGCCTCGGAAACGGGACCGGCGAACCCACGACTATGAAACCCGCAGGAACTGAGGCGGAATGACTGATACGAAAAACCAGGGCGACAAGACTCTCCATGTGTCGTCCAAGACGCTGTCCCTGAAGCGCCCTGTCGAGCAAGGCACGGTGCGCCAGAGCTTCTCCCATGGCCGCTCCAAATCGGTCGTGGTGGAGACGGTCAAGCGTCGCCCTGCTGTCGGCCCCGGTAGCGGGGCCAAAGAGGAAAGGCCCGCGCCGCAACAGGCCGCGGCGCCCGTCAGCGCGCCCAAGCCGGCCGCTCCGGCTCCGAAGCCGGCGGCGCCCGCCCAAGGCGCCCGCCCGCAGCGCAGCGCTCCGAATACTCCCCGGTCCGGCGGCATGGTGCTCCAGACGCTCTCCGAGCAGGAGCGCGATGCGCGCATGAACGCGCTTGCCGATGCCCGTCGGCGCGACGAGGAAGATCGCCGCCGCCAAGCGGAAGAGGCCGCCCGCCGCACCGAGCGCGAGGCCGCCGAGGCCAAGGAGCGCGAAGCGGCCGAGGCCCGCAAGCACGAGGAAGAGGAGCGTCGTCGTCAGGACGAGGAGCGCAAGCGCCGCGCCGAGGAAGAGGCCCGCCGCCGTCTCGGCGAGGAGGCCCCGCGCCAGGCTGCTGCGCCGGCGTCGGCCGGACGTGCGCCTGCCCCGCGCTCCGATGCCCCGCGTCCGGATCGCTCCGACCGGCCGCGCTCGGATGGCCCCCGGCCTGCCGGGCGGTTCGACGGCCCGCGTCCCTCCGGACCCCGTTCCGACGGTCCCCGCCCTGGCGGCTTCCAGCGTCCCGGCGTCGGCACCACGGGCGGCCGTCCGCCGAGCCTGAACCATATGGCGCGTCCTGCCGCGCCGGTCGCGCCCGAGCCGGAAACCGCGAAGCCGAACGTACGCACGGCTCCGCCCGTTGCCGCTCGCGCAGCGGTGATGGATGACGAGGAGGGCGCACGCACCATTCGCCGTCCCGGCGTCGCGGCCAAGCCCGCGGCCTTGCCGAAGACGCCCAAGACGGCCCCCGGCGAGGAAAAGCGCCGCGGCCGCCTGACCCTGGCCAACGCGACCTCGGGCGAGGACGAGCGCACCCGCTCGCTCGCCTCCTTCCGTCGCCGCAACCAGCGGCTCATGGGCCACCGCCAGGTGGAGCAGAAGGAAAAGATCGCCCGCGAGGTGACGATCCCCGAGACGATCACCATCCAGGAACTCGCCAACCGCATGTCGGAGCGCGCCGTGGACGTGATCAAGTTCCTGATGAAGCAGGGACAGATGCACAAGATCACCGACGTGATCGACGCCGATACCGCGCAGCTCGTCGCTGAGGAGCTCGGCCACACGGTGAAGCGCGTCGCGGAAGCGGATGTCGAGGAAGGTCTCTTCGACACACCGGATACGGACGACAACCTCTCGTCCCGTCCCCCGGTCGTGACCATCATGGGCCACGTCGACCACGGCAAGACCTCGCTGCTTGACGCGATCCGCAAGACCAACGTGGTCTCCGGCGAAGCCGGCGGCATCACGCAGCATATCGGCGCCTACCAGGTGACCTCGCCGCTCGGCGGCAAGATCACCTTCATCGATACGCCCGGCCACGCGGCCTTCACGGCCATGCGCGCCCGCGGCGCCAAGGTGACGGACATCGTCGTGCTGGTGGTGGCGGCCGATGACGGCGTCATGCCGCAGACGATCGAGGCGATCAATCACGCGCAGGCGGCCGGCGTGCCGCTGATCGTGGCGATCAACAAGGTGGACAAGCCCGACGCTAACCCGCAGCGGGTCCGCACCGAGCTGCTGCAGCATTCCATCGTGGTGGAATCGATGGGCGGCGAGACGCTCGAGTTCGAAGTGTCGGCCAAGACCGGCCAGGGTCTCGAAACCCTGCTCGAGGGCCTCCAGCTCCAGGCCGAAATCCTCGAGCTCAAGGCCAATGCCGAGCGGTCGGCCGAAGGTACCGTCATCGAGGCGAAGCTCGATCGCGGCCGTGGTCCCGTGGCCACCGTGCTCGTCCAGCGCGGCACGCTCCATACCGGCGACATCGTCGTGGCCGGTGCCGAATGGGGCCGCGTGCGCGCGCTGATCAACGATCTGGGCGCCAACGTGAAGGAGGCCGGTCCCTCGGTCCCCGTCGAGGTGTTGGGCTTCAACGGCACCCCCGAGGCCGGCGACCGCGTCGCGGTGGTCGAGTCCGAGGCCCGTGCCCGCGAGGTCACCGAGTACCGGACCCGCCAGAAGCGCGAGCGTCAGGCGGCCCGTATGGGTACGGCCGGGCGCACGCTCGTCGACATGATGCGCGACCTCAAGGCCGGAGCGGGCCGCAAGGAGTTCCCGCTCGTGGTCCGGGCGGACGTGCAGGGCTCGGCCGAAGCGATCGTGGGTGCTCTCGAGAAGGTGGGCAACGAGGAAGTTGCGGCTCGCATCGTCCAGGCGGGCGTCGGCGGCATCTCGGAATCCGATGTCACCCTGGCAGAAGCCTCGGGCGCCATCATCCTTGCCTTCAACGTGCGAGCCCACAAGGAAGCGCGCGAGGCAGCCGAGCGTGCCGGCATCGAGATCCGCTACTACAACATCATCTACGACCTCGTGGATGACGTGAAGGCGGCCATGTCCGGCCTGCTCGCTCCGACCCTGCGCGAGGAGCGGCTCGGCGAAGCCCAGGTCCTCGAGGTGTTCAACGTCTCGAAGGTCGGCAAGATCGCCGGCTGCCGCGTCCTCGACGGCGTGGTCCAGCGCGGCGCCCATGTCCGCCTGATCCGCGACAACGTGGTCATCCACGAAGGCCGGCTCTCGCAGCTCAAGCGCTTCAAGGACGATGCCCGCGAGGTCACCTCGGGACAGGAATGCGGCATGTCCTTCGAGAACTACCAGGACATGCGCGTCGGCGATCTCATCGAGTGCTATCGCGTGGAAGAGGTGAAGCGGACGCTCTGATCCGCTTCGCGCCTTCGACACCTGAACGATGTGCGATCACCGGGCTTGTCCCGGTGATCGTGCTTTCACGGACAATGTCCTGCTGAATTGAGGTGACCGGCCAGAGCGGCCACGGCACCTCGCATCCCGGTCCGGTCCAATCCCGGAGAGGAAACATGGCTAAACGTTTCGAACAAACCACAGGGCCTACCCAGCGCCAGCAGCGCGTCGCCGAGATCGTGCGGCACGCCTTGGCCGAGGTCCTTTCCCGCGGCGACCTGCAGGACGACGTGCTGACGAAGAACGTCATCACCATTCCCGAAGTGCGCATGTCGCCCGATCTCAAGCTCGCCACCGCCTATGTCATGCCGCTCGGCGGCAAGGATGAGGATGCGGTGATCCGCGCTTTGGAGAAGAACAGGAAAGTTCTGCGCCAGGAGGTCGCCCGGCGCGTCAACCTGAAATTCGCCCCCGACCTTCGCTTCCGCCGCGACGAAAGCTTCGACGAAGCCGCCCGGATCGATCTGCTGCTTCGCTCCGAGCGCGTGGCGCGCGATACGGCGAAGCCGGCAGCCGATATCTCCGACGATGGGAGCGAGCAGGAACCATGAACGAAGAACGCCCGCAACGGCGGCCGCACGGCGACCGCCCGAAGAAGCGCGACGTCAACGGATGGATCATCCTCGACAAGGGCGTCGGCATGACCTCGACCCATGCGGTCGCGGTGGTCAAACGCGGTCTGTCCGCCAAGAAGGCCGGCCATGCCGGCACCCTCGACCCGCTCGCCTCCGGTATCCTGCCGATCGCCCTCGGCGAAGCCACAAAGACGGTGCCCTTCGTCATGGATGGGCGTAAATCCTACGTGTTCACCGTCGCCTGGGGTTCGGAGACGACCACGGACGACACCGAGGGCGACGTGGTCGAGACCACGGACAGGCTGCCCGATCCGAACGAGATCGAGGCCTTCCTGCCCCGCTTCACCGGCCAGGTTCAGCAGGTGCCGCCCCGGTTCTCCGCCATCAAGATCCAGGGCGAGCGCGCCTATGACCTCGCCCGCGACGGCGAAGTCGTGGAGCTGCAGCCGCGCACGGTGCAGATCGACCGGCTCTCCCTGATCCATCACGAGGGCAACCGCTCCGTGATCGAAGCCGATTGCGGCAAGGGCACCTACGTGCGCGCCATTGCGCGCGATCTCGGCCGCGCCCTGGGCTGCCTCGGCCACGTCGCGGCCTTGCGGCGCACCCGCGTCGGCCCGTTCACCGAGCACGATGCCGTCACTGTGGACGATGTCGCGACCGATCCGGCGGCCCTGCGTCCGGTGGAGATCGCGCTCGGCGAGATTCCCTCGATTGCAGTGAGCCGGGACATGGCGGGACGCCTGATGCGCGGCCAGTCTATCATCCTGCGCGGTCGCGAGGCGCCCCTGTCCGGCAAGGTCTACGCCACCTGCAACGGGATCCTCATCGCGGTCGGCGACGTGGAGCGCGGCGAGCTTGTGCCCCACCGGGTGTTCAACCTGGGGGGATAGAGCATCGTGCGGAAAAGTGGACCCGGTTTTCCGCTAAGAGCGATGCTCAGCGAAGAAGAAAAAGCATCGGATCCGATCCCAAAAGTGGGTCCACTTTTGGCTCCGATGCTGTAAAACACGTCATCCTGGGGCCGCATAAGCGGAATCCGGGATCGCTGGACGAGAATGGTGCCTTGTCCTGAAAACGATCCCGGATCGGCTTTCGCCGTCCGGGATGAGGTCTCCTCAGTTTTTACCGGTCCGCCTTCAGGCCCTCCGCCTCGCGCATCAGGTATTTCTGCGTGATCGGCACGATCTGGTCGCGGATCAGCTGGGCGGTCTTCTGCTCCTCGCGCAGGGTCTCCTCAAGCGCCGGAACGAACCGCTGGTGCCCGGCGGCCTCGGCCATGGCGATCAGCGACATATAGGCGGCGATCTCGAAATTCTCGAAGGCGTGGTTGGCGAAGGTGTTCTTGATGACCTCGTCGGCCATGGGCATATGGCCGGCCGCCGCCATGTTGGCCATGAACTGGGTGGCCATGTCCTTCAGGATCGAGCGGTCCTCGCCGAACGTGTGCAGGATCTCGTCCAGGCGGCGGATCTGCCCTTCCGTCTCGGCGATGTGCGTCCTCAGGATCTGCGACATTTCCGGATAGTTCTCGAAGCGTTCGACCTGGCGCCGCATGAGCTGGAGCGCCTCCTTCTCGAGGGCATGGGCGTTCTGGACGCCGGTGACGAAGATGTTCTTCACGGTCTCGGAGGACGCGAGATCGGCTGTGGTGGCAACCATGCTGTCAACTTCCTGTCTCGGGGGTGTGTGGTCACCAACCATGGCCTCCGAAACTTGTTCCGCCAGGAACCTGCCCGGACGGCGCATCTTATTGCCCTGCTTGGGAAAAACGATTTCTCTGGCACTCGGGCGCATTTCGTGTATGGTGCGCCATCTTTTCGGACGAAACGATCCGAAAGACGCGTCCGAGCTCGGACCGCGCTGGACGACATCCCGGCCCGGCCCTTCCGGATGCCCCGGACCCGAAGCCCCGAAGGCCCAGGGTCTCCTGACAAAACCAACCTGAAAGGATTGACGATGTCGATTACGGCTGAGCGCAAGACCGCGCTCGTTAAGGAATTCGCCCAGAAGGCTGGCGACACCGGCTCCCCCGAGGTGCAGGTCGCCATTCTGACCGAGCGGATCAACAATCTGACCGGTCACTTCAAGACCCACGCCAAGGACAACCACTCCCGTCGTGGCCTTCTGAAGCTCGTGTCGTCGCGCCGCTCGCTTCTCGACTATCTGAAGAAGAAGGACGAGAACCGCTACAAGGTGCTGATCGAGAAGCTCGGCATCCGCCGCTAAGCTTTCCGAAAACTTCCGTCCGGAGCCCGGCTCCGGACGGTTTCTCCAACACTGCGAGGCTGCAAGCCCGGTGTATCTTAAGGAGGCGGCAGACACGATGACCATGGCAGGATCGCAAGGGGCTTGTAAGGCGGGCTTCCCCGCCGGCACGAGCCTCTTGCCGTCTTGCTCATGGCATCGAGCCCCCGCCCCGCTGTCATGAAAGACATGCCATGTTCGATATCCAACGCGAAGAACTGATCTGGGCCGGGCGCAAGCTCGTGCTCGAAACGGGCAAGATGGCCCGCCAGGCCGACGGCGCCGTCGTCGCCACCTACGGTGAAACCACCGTTCTCGCCACCGTCGTCTCGGCCAAGGAGCCGAAGGCCGGCGTCGACTTCTTCCCGCTCACGGTGAACTACCAGGAGCGCACCTACGCGGCCGGCCGCATTCCCGGCGGCTATTTCAAGCGCGAAGGCCGTCCGACCGAGAAGGAGACCCTGGTCTCCCGCCTGATCGACCGTCCGATCCGCCCCCTCTTCGTCGAGGGCTACAAGAACGACACCCAGGTCGTCGTGACCGTGCTCTCGCACGATCTCGAGAATGATCCGGACATCGTCGCCATGGTGGCGGCTTCCGCCGCGCTGACCCTCTCGGGCGTTCCCTTCATGGGCCCCGTGGGCGCCGCCCGCGTCGGCTATATCGGCGGCCAGTACAAGCTGAACCCGCCGATCCAGGAAATGGAGCAATCGTCTCTCGACCTCGTGGTCGCCGGCACCGCCGACGCCGTGCTCATGGTCGAGTCCGAGGCGAAGGAACTCCCCGAGGACGTGATGCTCGGCGCCGTGATGTTCGGCCACAAGCATTTCCAGCCGGTCATCGAGGCGATCATCCGTCTTGCCGAGAAGGCCGCCAAGGAGCCGCGCGACTACCAGCCGGCCGACGTGTCCGAGGTCGAGCAGGCGGTTCTCGCCATCGCCGAGGCCGACCTGCGCGAAGCCTACAAGATCACCCGGAAGCAGGACCGCTACGCCGCCGTCGACGCCGTGAAGGCGAAGGTGATGGACGCCTTGGTCCCGGCCGACGGCGAAGCCAAGTTCGACCCCGAGAAGGTTAAAGCTGTCTTCAAGGAAGCCCAGGCCAAGGTCGTGCGCTGGAACATCCTCGACACCGGCACCCGTATCGACGGCCGCGACCTCAAGACGGTCCGTCCGATCCTGTCGGAAGTCGGCGTGCTGCCCCGCACCCACGGTTCGGCCGTGTTCACCCGCGGCGAGACCCAGGCGCTGGTCGTGACCACGCTCGGCACCGGCGAGGACGAGCAGTTCATCGACGAGCTGGAGGGCACCCGCAAGGAAACCTTCCTGCTGCACTACAACTTCCCGCCCTATTCCGTCGGTGAGACGGGCCGCATGGGCTCGCCCGGCCGCCGCGAAATCGGCCACGGCAAGCTCGCCTGGCGCGCCATCCATCCGATGCTGCCGCCGTCCCACGAGTTCCCCTACACGATCCGCGTCGTGTCGGAGATCACCGAGTCGAACGGCTCCTCGTCGATGGCGTCCGTCTGCGGCGGCTCTCTGTCGTTGATGGATGCGGGCGTTCCCCTGCGCCGTCCGGTGGCGGGCATCGCCATGGGCCTCATCCTCGAGGGCGAGCGCTTCGCGGTCCTGTCCGACATTCTCGGCGACGAGGATCATCTCGGCGACATGGACTTCAAGGTGGCGGGCACCGACCAGGGCATCACCTCGCTCCAGATGGACATCAAGATCGCCGGCATCACCGAGGAGATCATGCGCGTCGCGCTCGATCAGGCCAAGGACGGTCGCGGTCACATCCTGGCCGAGATGAACAAGGCCCTGACGGCTCCGCGCGCCGAACTCGGCGAGCACGCCCCGCGCATCGAGACCATGCAGATCCCGGTCGACAAGATCCGCGAAGTCATCGGTTCGGGCGGCAAGGTCATCCGCGAGATCGTGGAGAAGACCGGCGCGAAGATCGACATCAATGACGACGGTCTCATCAAGATCGCGTCCGCCGACGGCAAGTCGATCAAGGCCGCCTACAACTGGATCCGCTCCATCGTGGCCGAGCCCGAGGTCAACGTGATCTATGACGGCACGGTCGTGAAGGTGATGGAGTTCGGCGCCTTCGTGAACTTCTTCGGTTCCCGCGACGGCCTCGTGCACATCTCGGAGCTGGCCAAGAACCGCGTCGGCAAGGTCACCGACGTGGTCAAGGAAGGCGACAAGGTGAAGGTGAAGTTCCTCGGCATGGATGAGCGCGGCAAGGTCCGTCTCTCCATGAAGGTCGTCAACCAGGAGACCGGCGAGGACATCACCGAGCAGCTCAAGGCCGAGCGGGACGCCGAGCGCGCCCAGCGCGACCAGCAGAAGGCTGCCGGCGAGTAAGATCGCTCGACATTTCAGGCAAAGGAAAGCGCGGCGAAAGCCGCGCTTTTTTAATGCCTGATCGAGGCGTGGGCGCCCGGGTGAGCAAACCTTCACCGCCGAAAGATCCTGCTCCTTTGCCTCACCGCCCCAAACTCCCCGCCTCTGGAATGATCCAGCTCCCCAGGGGCGCCGCGCGTCCTCTGATCTGGACGATCTGCCTGTCGCGGCTGGAGAGGTCGAGGCCGGCGCGGGTGGCGAGGTCTTCGGAGACGACGAGTTCCACGTCGAGCTCCTTGGCGAGGCCTTCCAGGCGGCTGGCGGCGTTGATCGTGTCGCCCACGGCGGTGAGGCTGGTGGCCTGGCCGTAGCCCATCTGTCCGACGATGGCGGGGCCGGCATGGAGGCCCATGGCGATCTTCAGGGGCTGCTCGAATTCGCTCTCGTATTCCTCATTGAGATGCTTGAGCGCCGCCTTGATCCGGAGCGCCGCGTCGAGAGCCTGCCGGGCGGCCTGCTGCGGCGTGGACTTGAGGCCGAAGAGGGCGAGAACCCCGTCGCCGATGAACTTGTCGATATAGCCGCCCGCATCCTCGACGGATTCGCCCACCGCCTCGAAATAGCGGTTGAGGATGAAGACCGTGTCGAAGGGCAGGCGCCGCTCCGCGAGGCTCGTGAAACCGCGCAGGTCGCAGAACAGAACGGCGATCTCCTGCTCCTGCCCCTGGGCCCGGCCGCCGCGCACGAGCGAGGCCACGCCGTTGCGTCCCGTCGACAGGATCGGCACCACCGAGACATCGTGGGTCGGCCGGAACTGGCAGGCGAGGCGCACATTGGGTCCCGCCTTGATGCGCGCCAGCGTGCCGCGTTCCTGCGCGGTGGGCGGCGGCTGGTGCGGGTCGCCTTCGAGCACCCGCACCCGGCAGGTGGAGCAGCGCCCGCGCCCGCCGCAGACCGACAGATGCGGAATGCCGGCGATGCGGCTCGCCTCCAGTACGCTGAAGCCGAGAGGCACGGTCACGACCTGATCGCCCGGATAGACGATCCGCACCCGCCGCGACCACAGGCGCAGGCTGCGGACGAGGCGGGCGGCCAGCGTCGCGGCGATCATTCCCCCGAAAGCCACGTAAAGGCCGGGCCCGATCATCGGCAGGAGATCGGACGCGGGAGGAACCGGCAGGGAGCCGAACCGATCCGGTGCCTCCTCGATGCTCCGCCCCGCCTCCGCGAAGCCGAGCAGCGCCAGGACCGGAACGAGGAGCGCGCCCGTGTAAAGGATCAGCGCAGAGCGTGGAAACCAGGGTTTCGGACGCAGCCAGAAATAGACCCCGAGGCATCCGTGCAGCCAGGCGATCACGAGGGCCAGGGCTTGTCGCGCGCCGATGGCGGGATTGAGGATCCAGATGCTGCGAACCACTTCCGGATAGCCGGAATCGTGTCCGGTCAGGGCCCATTCGACCCGTGTCCCGACCACGTGGGCGACGAGGAGGAACGGGAGGCTCAGGCCCAGGATCAGCTGAGCCGCCTCGCGGAACGGCATGCGCAGGCTCCGGCGCCGGTAGAGCGCCAGCAGGGCCAAAAGGAAATGCGTGAGCACCGACCCGTAGAGGAGCACGGTTCCGGCCGGGCTTCGCCACAGGCGGTTGAACCAGACGCGCCCGGCTTCCATCGCTTCGACCGAGACGAGGCCGAGGGCGTGATTGGAAAAATGGGTGAGCAGGAATGCGCCGAGCACGAGGCCCGTGAACAGGCGGATCTCCCGCGTCCGGATCGCGATCTCGGAGCCGAGCGGTTCAGGGGCAGATTTGCCTGGAAGGATTTTCATACGCGTCTTTCACAAAGGCCAAGCCTTTCACAAAGGCCAAGCCGCATCGGCTTTCAGGCTTGCCTGCAACCATGCACTTGCACCAAGGTACGGATTGTCAAATCACGATCCCTGGACCGCCCCGCGAGACATGCCCGACATCATCACCACCCTGCCCGAACTCGAATCGCTCTACGGCGAGGTCAGCAAGGGCTCGCTCCTGAAGGAGACGGACCGGATCGTGCCCGAGTACCGGGCCCTCATCGAGGTCGCGCCCTTCGTGGCGCTGGCCACAAGCGGGCCGGAGGGGCTCGATTGCTCGCCGCGCGGCGACGGGCCCGGCTTCGTACGGGTGCGGGACGAGAAGACCCTGCTCCTGCCCGACCGGCGCGGCAACAACCGGGTCGATTCCCTGCGCAATATCGTGCGCGATCCGAACGTCGCACTGCTGTTCCTGATTCCCGGCATCGGCGAGACCCTGCGCGTCAACGGCCGTGCGGTGATCTCGGTGGAGCCTGCCCTGCTCGAGAGCTTCGCCATCGACGGCAAGGCGCCGAAATCCGTGATCGCGATCACGGTCGATGCCGTGTTCTTCCAATGCGCCCGCGCGATCCTGCGGTCGGAGCTGTGGAACCCGGACAAGCATGTGGCGCGCGGCTCGTTGCCGAGCGCGGGCCAGATTCTCGCGGCCCTGAGCCCCGAGCGTTTCGACGGCGAGGCTTACGATAAAGCCCTGCCCGAACGGCAGAAGACCACGCTCTACTGAAGCAGCGGACGCCGGTTTGATGTCACGTCCGATGCTTGAAGTGCCGGCTTCCTATTGCGTCTTCGCGGACGACAAGGATTGCGCCGTTTGCAGATGGTTCTGCAGCGTCGGCAGGGTCTCGCCCGCGTAGGAGGCTGCAGGATCGTTCTGCCGCTTGGATTCCTTCTCGTACTCCGCGACATCCTTCTTGTGGTCAGCCACCGCTTCCTTGATGAACTCGCGGTCGAAGGCGGCGCCCGAGAGCTTCGAGAGCTTCTGGTAGACCGCCTTCTGCTCCTTGCCCGGCTCGGTCGGCGGCGTCACGTTGAGGGTGTTTGCCACGGACATGGCCTTCTGGTTCGCGGCGGAATGATCCGTCTCGAGCTGGCGACCGAAATTCTTGACCGCGTCGCTGGCGCCCTTCTGCTGGGCGAGCTGACCCACGGCGACCTCGCCGAGGTTGCCCTCGATCGCCTTCTTGATGAAGGCCTGATTCGGCTGGTCCTTGGCGAGAGCGTAGGAGGAGCACGCCAGGGAGGCCGCGATACCGAAGCTCAAGAGAAGTTTCTTTGACATGATGCACCTTGTTCGAACGAAACGATTCTCGATACGCATCACAAGTAAGCCATGAACGACCGCGAGGCGGCCCGGTTCCCGGATTGCCGGCGCGTCTGAGCGATCCACATAATTTGGCCGCCGGCCCTTTACGCTTCGCTCCCGGGCGGCCAAAAGGGCAGCCTCATCGACTGGAAAGAGGCACGTCATGACGATTCAACGCATCAAGCCAGGCCCGCGCATGAGCGGCGCGGTCGTTCACGGCAACACGGTCTATCTCGCCGGCCAGGTCGCCAGCCAGAGCGCCGGGCAAAGCGTCACCGAGCAGACGAAGGAAATCCTCTCGATCATCGACAGTCTCCTGGCCGAAGCCGGAACCGACAAGTCGAAGATCCTGATGGCCAATATCTGGCTCACCGACATGGGTACGTTCCAGGAGATGAACGCCGTGTGGGACGCTTGGGTCCCGGCCGGCAACGCGCCTGCCCGCGCCACCGTCGAGGCGAAGCTCGCCGCTCCGGCCTTCAAGGTCGAGATCGCCGTCATCGCGGCGAAGTAATCTCCAAAAAAGAAGCGGGCCGCCAGGCCCGCTTCGTTCATCCATGCTTTGCTCAAGTTACGGGCAGGGATGGCGCAGGCCATCGTAGCCGAGATAGGTGCCCGATGCCGGGTCGTAAGACTTGAAGCGCTGGGCGCAGTAGCCGGCCGCGCTGCCACCCGGAGCCACGTAGGTCGGAGCGGCCTGAGCCTGCGACTGGGCGATGGCACCGCCGATGATGGCGCCGGTCGCGAGACCCAGGGCGCCGGCCGCCAGGGCGTTGCCGCGATCACGGCGATAATAATAGCGATCTCCGTAGTACCGACGCGGTGCGTAGTAACGGCGTTCCACGTAGCGCGGGCCGCCGCGGTAATGACGGCGATATTGCACGTAATCGGATTGAACCTCGCCTTTCTTCATAGCGGCGACGAGCTCCTTGACGGGAGCCGTCTGCGCCTCGGCGGCGGACGCCGGAGCGGCAAGGCCGAAGGTACCAAGGGCCGCCGTGGCCAAGGCGGCCATAACAAACTTACGCATGGGATAACTCCTCCAATCGTTGGAGGCGAACGCCCGCGGCCCGGAGGTCGTTCCTCGGTTTAGGAATTTTGGGCCATGTCTCGCGGGAACGTGAGGGTTCCTGATCGTAGAAGAGGGTCTTTTCCTGTAAGGCGAGATGCGAAAGCAGCCGAAAGAAAAGACGGGCTTTTTCAGCCCGTCTCGCTCTGCTGAATAAAAAAGGTCGCTATGGGCAGGAATGCTGCCGTCCATCATAACCGGTAAATGTGCCGGTTGCCGGATTGTACGATCTGTAACGCTGCGCACAATAAGCGGAGTCATTCGACCCGACGCTTCCCGTCACCGTGGGCTGCGATGCGATGGCGCCGCCGATCAGAGCGCCCGTTGCCGCTGCAGCACCGTAGCCGTAGGGGTAGTAAGAGCCACCATAATACGGCCGATAGTATCCGCCGTAATACGCGCCGCGATAATAGGGACGTCCATAGGCGGCATAGGGCCGGTTATAATAGCGACCGTTATGGTATCGCCCCGCATAGGAGCGGGTCGCGACGCCGCGATAGGCTCCTGCCCGCGCAACATTGCCCCGATATACCCCGCCGCGAGCCATGTTACCCCGATACATGCCAGCACGGGCTACATTGCCGCGATAGCCCCGGTAGCCACCGGCATGCATGCCGACCGGCCTTCTCATGGAGGCGCCATGAACGCGCCCCCCACCGCCACGGCCGCCGCGAGCGGCATAGGCAATCGTGATCTGATTGTGATCGATGAGCTGCTGGAACTTTGAAAACGGCGCCACTTGCGCGGAGGCTGAACCGGCGAACAACGATGCCGGAACGAGCACGGCTGTGGCCAAAGCGGCGAAGATGAGTTTTCGCATGGCCGGCTCCTACCAGGATGGGAAGAAAACGCGAGGAAGCCTTGAATGGTTCCGCTTTCGAGGAACCCGCTCTATCGCTCGCGGGCACGTGAGGAGTGAAGGTCCGGCCCCGTCTCGGGCTGCCGCATCACGGTTGGTCTTCCCTCCATCCGTCCCTGTCCCGTCGGACACAGACCAAGGACCGCGCAGCGTTCGCAGGCCGGGTTCTTGAAGAAGCAGCAGCGTTGCCCGTGCAGCATCATGACTTCGTGGTGGTCGTAAACCTGTTGTGCGTCCCAATCGTCGGGAAGCAGGGCGGCGAGCACCGCATGGGATGGTCCGACCGCCGTCGATTGCGGGATCAGGCCCGTGCGCTGCGCGACGCGGTGATGATGGCTGTCGACCGGCAGGGCGGCCTTCCGCAGCTTCGAGAACGACAGCACAGCCGCACTCGTCTTCGGTCCGATCCCAGGAATGCTCTCGAGCCACGCCCTCGCCTCGTCGACCGGCATGGTGTCGAGGAAATCGAGCGAAAGGCTGCCATGCCGCTCCTCGATGGCGTGCAGCACCGCTTGCAGGCGCGGCGCCTTCTGCTCGGGCCACGTGACGCCCTGGATCGTCTCCTCCACTTCGGCCGTCGGCGCGTTCATCATGGCGCGCCAATCCGCATAACGGCCTTTCAGCGCCTTGAAGGCGCGGCCCGAATCCGCGTTGCGGGTGCGATGGGACAGAAGCGAGGAGATCAGCTCGCTGACGGGATCGAGGGAATGAAAGTAGGGGATCGGACAGCCATAGACCTCGCAGAGGCGCCGATGGATCGTCAGCGCCTTCTCCTTCAGGTCCTGCAGGTCCGGATTCATCCCGATGCAAGTCGCGAATCGGGACGCTGGTTCCACGTCGTCATCACCGGGCTTGTCCCGATGATCCCGATTGCATGAAACGCGGCGCTTCACCTTATCGGGATGGTCGGCACAAGGCCGGCCATGACATGGAGTGTGCGATCATAGAATGAACCGGCTCAGATCCGTGTTCTTCGCCAGCGATTCCACCTCGCCGCGCACATAGGCGGCATCGACGGTCACCGTTTCGCCCGAGCGATCGGGCGCGGTGAACGAGACGTCGTCGAGCACGCGCTCCAGCACCGTCTGCAGGCGGCGCGCGCCGATGTTCTCGACCGAGTTGTTCACGTCGACGGCCACCTGCGCCAAGGCATCGATGGCGTCGTCCGTGAAGACGAGGCTCACGCCTTCCGTCTGCATCAGCGCAACCGATTGCTTGATGAGGCTCGCCTCCGTTTCCGTGAGGATGCGCTTGAAATCCTCCACGGTCAGCGGCGAAAGCTCGACGCGGATCGGCAGGCGGCCCTGAAGTTCGGGCAGCAGGTCGGACGGCTTCGACACGTGGAACGCGCCGGACGCGATGAAGAGGATATGGTCGGTCTTCACAGGCCCATGCTTGGTCGACACGGTGGTGCCTTCGATCAGCGGCAGCAGATCGCGCTGCACGCCTTCGCGGGAAACGTCGGCGCCCGTGCGGCCCTCGCGGCCGGCGATCTTGTCGATCTCGTCGAGGAACACGATGCCGTTGTTCTCCACTTGGCGCAGGGCTTCCTGGACGATGGCGTCCTGGTCGAGCATCTTGTCGGCCTCTTCCGTCACCAGCGGCTCGTAGGCCTCCCGCACGGTGGTGCGCCGCGTCTTGCGTTGTCCGCCGAAGGCCTTGCCGAACATGTCGGAGAGGTTGATCGCGCCGACCGAAGCTCCGGGCATGCCGGGAATCTCGAACATCGGCATCCCCTGACCGCCGCCCGATTGCAGCTCGATCTCAATCTCCTTGTCGTCGAGCTCGTTGGCGCGCAGCTTGCGCCGGAACGCATCGCGCGTGGCGGCGCTCGCGGTCGAGCCGACGAGCGCGTCGAGCACGCGCTCCTCCGCGGCCACATGCGCCTTCGCCTGCACCTGCCGACGGCGCTCCTCCTTCACGAGACCGATGCCGATCTCCACGAGATCGCGCACGATCTGCTCCACATCGCGGCCCACATAGCCCACTTCCGTGAACTTGGTCGCCTCGACCTTGAGGAAGGGTGCGTTCGCAAGCTTGGCGAGGCGGCGGGAGATCTCGGTCTTGCCGCAACCGGTCGGCCCGATCATCAGGATGTTCTTCGGCGCCACCTCTTCGCGAAGATGGCCTTCCAACTGCTGCCGGCGCCAGCGGTTGCGCAGGGCAATCGCGACCGCGCGCTTGGCGTCGTTCTGGCCGACGATGTAGCGGTCGAGTTCGGAAACGATTTCGCGGGGAGAAAACGTGGTCATGACTTCATCTTCCGGTGTCGTCCCCGGCCGAAGGCAGCGTCAGCTGCTGGAGGGGACGGGGATCCACAATCAGGGCTTCCGTGTCTGAATTCCCTTGCCGCCGCTTTGCGGCCGCCGGGGATGACACGTGGGGATTCATGCGACGTCCAATGTCTCGATGACGATGTTGCCATTGGTATAGACGCAGATCTCGGCCGCAATCGCCAAGGACCGGCGCACGATGGCCTCCGCATCCATGTCGGAATCGGCCAGGGCCCGCGCGGCGGCCAGGGCATAATTGCCGCCGGATCCGATAGCCATGATGCCGTTCTCCGGCTCCAGCACGTCGCCCGCGCCGGAAAGCAGCAGGCCCACCTCCTTGTCGGCCACGAGCATCATCGCCTCCAGGCGGCGCAGGTAGCGGTCCGTGCGCCAGTCCTTCGTGAGCTCGACGCAGGCGCGGGTGAGCTGGCCCGGATATTGCTCGAGCTTGGCCTCGAGGCGCTCGAACAGGGTGAAGGCATCGGCCGTCGATCCGGCAAAGCCGCCGATGACCCCGCCCTTGGACAGGCGGCGGACCTTGCGCGCGTTGCCCTTCACGATGGTCTGGCCGAGACTGACCTGCCCGTCGCCGCCGATGACGACGCGGCCGCCCTTGCGGACCATGAGGATCGTGGTGGCGTGCATGCTGCGGGGGGTGGCGTCTTCGGACAAGGCAGAGGCTCCGGCAGAGGAAAATTCGTCGTAAGCAATGCGCGCCTGACGGACGCACCATGGGCCTCATCCTGAGGAGGCCATCGGGCCGTCTCGAAGGAAGGGGTGGGGTTTGTCAGGCGCCTGAGGCCTGACTTAATCATTCATCGGCCAAAAGCAACGCGGGTGGCATTTCTCGCCGCAGCTTGCTAGAAGGCCCGTCTCTGCTTCCGCAAAGGATTTTAATGATGCGCTCCGCGAGCGTCAGCCGTCGCACCGCCGAGACCGATGTCGCCGTGTCGATTGCCCTCGATGGCACCGGCAAGGCCGAGATCTCCACGGGGGTCGGCTTCCTCGACCATATGCTCGAACTGTTCGCCCGACACGGTCTCTTCGACCTGAGCGTGAAGGTGACCGGCGACCTGCATGTGGACCAGCATCATACGACCGAGGATACGGGCATCGCGCTCGGTCAGGCGATCCTGCAGGCGCTTGGCGATAAAAAGGGCATCTCGCGCTACGCCGACATCCATCTTCCGATGGACGAGACCTTGACGCGTGTCGCCCTCGACATCTCCGGCCGTCCCTTCCTGGTCTTCCGGACCACGTTCCCGACGGAGAAGATCGGCGTTTTCGACACCGAGTTGGTGCGCGAGTTCCACCAGGCCTTCGCCATCAATGCCGGGCTGACGCTCCACGTGGAGACGCTCTACGGGGAGAACAGCCACCATATCGCCGAGAGCTGCTTCAAGGGGTTGGCACGGGCCTTGCGTCAGGCCGTGGCGCTGGACCCAAGGGAAGAAGGCCGCGTTCCCTCCACCAAGGGTACGCTCTAAGTTCTAACCAAGACCCTTGTCCGGCGGGCACGCCAGCGTCACCTCACCGGACGGGACTTGAGGAAACGTCGCCATGACCACCTATACCCTGCACCTCCCGCGCGACGCGCGGCCGGGCGATCCGACGGCCCTTGAGGAATCGGAGCTCGTGAAGGATGCCTTCTCCTGGGGCGCCTTCTTCTTCACCTTTTTTTGGTTCTTCTACCACCGGCTCTGGCTCGCCGGCATCGGCGTGCTGATCGTCGTCTTCGCCTTCGGCGGCCTCCTGACCCTGCTCGACGTGCATCCGCTCGCGGGCTCCGTCGCGCAGCTGCTGCTCCAGGCCCTGATCGGGCTCGAGGCCAACAGCCTGCGGCGTTGGACCCTCGCGCGAAACGGCATGGCCATGGTCGACGCGGTCACGGCGGAGGACCAGGACGACGCGGAGGCCCAGGCCTTCGCCCGCCGGCTCGAAGCCCGGCCGTCCGCTCCGCCCCGTCCCGCGACCGTCTCGGCCGTCCTGTCCACCGCCCGGCGGCCCGAACCGGTCATCGGCCTCTTTCCCGATGCGGAGCGTCCCCGGTGAGCGTCGTCATCATCGATTACGGATCCGGCAACCTGCACTCCGCTGCCAAGGCTTTCGAGCGGGCGGCGCGCGAGGCGGAGCTCGATCTCTCCATTGCCGTCTCGTCCGACCCGGCCCTCGTCGCCCAGGCGGACCGGATCGTGCTGCCGGGTGTGGGCGCCTTCGCCGATTGCCGCCGCGGCCTCGATGCCGTGCCCGGCATGGTGGCGGCGCTGCAGCGACGCGTCCATGAGGACAAGCGGCCCTTCCTCGGCATCTGCGTCGGCATGCAGCTCATGGCGACCCGGGGGCTGGAGCATACGACGAGCTATGGGCTCGACTGGATCCATGGCGACGTGAAGCCCATCGTGCCGAGCGATCCGTCCCTCAAGATCCCGCATATGGGCTGGAATACGCTTGAAGTGGCGAAGCCGCACCCGCTTCTGGAGGGCATTCCCACCGGGCCGGACGGGCTGCATGCCTATTTCGTGCATTCCTATGCGCTCTCGCCGGCGAACCCGGACGACGTGGTCGCCACCACGGATTACGGCGGGCCGGTGACGGCCATCGTCGGGCGGGACAATATCGTCGGCACCCAATTTCATCCCGAGAAGAGCCAGGCGCTCGGCCTCAAGCTCATCGCCAATTTTCTAAGGTGGCGCCCGTGATTCTTTATCCCGCGATCGATTTGAAGGAAGGCCGCTGCGTCCGCCTCATTCAGGGCGACATGGACCAGGCGACCGTGTTCAACGACGATCCGGCCGACCAGGCGGCCACCTTCGAGGCCCAGGGCTTCGAATGGCTGCACGTGGTCGACCTCGACGGGGCCTTCGCGGGAAAGCCGATGAACGCCTCCGCCGTCGAGACCATCCTGAATCGCGTCACGATCCCGGTGCAGCTCGGCGGCGGCATCCGCGACATGAAGACCGTGGACGGCTGGCTCGGCAAGGGCGTGTCCCGCGTCATCATCGGTACGGCCGCCGTGCGCGATCCGGCCTTCGTGCGGGAGGCCGCGCGCCGCCATCCGGGCAAGATCGCGGTCGGCATCGACGCCAAGGACGGGCTCGTCGCCGTGGAGGGCTGGGCGCAGACCTCGACCCTGTCGGCGGAGGAACTCGGCCGGAGATTCGAGGATGCGGGCGTGGCCGCCATCATCTACACGGACATCGCCCGCGACGGCATCCTAAAGGGCCTCAACTTCCCCATGACCCTGGGGCTGGCCCGCGCCGTCTCGATCCCGGTCATCGCGTCGGGCGGCCTCGCCTCCATGGCCGACATCGAGCGCCTCACCCAGCCCGACTGCGCGGTTCTGAACGGCGCCATCTCCGGCCGGGCCCTCTATGACGGGCGCATCGATCCGGAGGAAGCGCTGGCGCTGCTGAGAAGAGTACCGGTTACATCCTCCCCTTGAGGGGGAGGGTCGACGCTGCGCGAGCAGCGGCGGGGTGGGGTGGAGACACCTCGTTCTGCAAGCGCCGCGCATCCACCCCGTCCCGGACCTCGCGGTCCGACCTTCCCCCTCAAGGGGAAGGTGATGTAAGAGTGATCCATGCTCAAAGTCCGTCTCATTCCCTGCCTCGACGTGAAGGACGGGCGCGTCGTGAAGGGCGTGCAGTTCGTCGACCTCGTCGACGCTGGCGATCCCGTGGAAGCCGCCAAGGCCTATGACGCGGCCGGCGCCGATGAACTCTGCTTCCTCGACATCACCGCGAGCCACGAGGCGAGAGGGATCCTGCTCGATGCGGTGCGGCGCACGGCCGAGGCCTGCTTCATGCCGCTCACCGTGGGCGGCGGCGTGCGCACGGTCGACGACATCCGCAAGCTCCTGCTCGCGGGCGCCGACAAGGTCTCGATCAACACGGCGGCCGTCAAGAACCCGGACTTCGTGCGCGAGGCTGCGCAAAAATTCGGCAGCCAATGCATTGTCGTCGCCATCGACGCCAAGAAGGTGTCGGGGGAGGGCGAGGAGCCGCGTTGGGAGATCTTCACCCATGGCGGCCGTACCGCCACGGGGATCGATGCCATCGCGTTCGCCCGTCAGGTGGCGGAGCTGGGGGCAGGGGAGCTTCTGGTCACCTCCATGGACCGGGACGGCACCAAGGGCGGCTACGACTTGGCGCTGGTGCGCGCCATCGCGGATGCGGTCTCGGTGCCGGTGATCGCCTCGGGAGGCGTCGGCAACCTCGATCACCTCGTCGACGGCGTCGAGAAGGGTCATGCCAGCGCCGTGCTCGCGGCTTCCATCTTCCATTTCGGCACCCACACGATTTCGGAAGCCAAGGGCTACATGGCCGGGAAGGGTCTGAAGATGCGGCTCGACGAGCCGGCGCAGAGCCCTGCTAACCGGCAGTGATGCGGTTGCGACGCCCACCGCAGCTCCAGACAGCATGAAGGAATTTGGCCCATGACGATCTCCAACGAGGACGATCTGGATAAGCTCAAGGAGATCGGCAGGATCGTCGCCAACACCCTTGAGGCCATGGCGGCTTCCCTCGAGCCGGGCATGACGACGGCGGAGCTCGACAGGATCGGCCGCCGGCTGCTCGACAAGGCCGGCGCCCGGTCCGGCCCGGAACTCGTCTACGATTTTCCCGGCGCGACCTGCATCAGCGTGAACGAAGAGATCGCCCATGGCATTCCCGGATCGCGCCGGATCGAGGCGGGGGACCTCGTCAACATCGATATCTCGGCGGAAAAGAACGGAATCTATGCCGATACCGGCGCTTCTTTCTCCGTTCCGCCGACGACGAACGCCGTCAAGAAACTCTGCCGGGACGGGCGGCGTGCCATGTGGGTCGGCCTGCGCCAGGTCGGCGCCGACAGGCCGATCGCCGGGATCGGCCAGGCCATCGGAACATTCGCGGAGAAGAACGGCTATACCCTGGTCCGCAATCTGGCGAGCCATGGCATCGGCCATTCCCTTCATGAAGAGCCGGGGGAAATTCCCACCTGGCCGGACCGCTCCGAGCGCCGGATCATGAACGAGGGCCTCGTCTTCACGGTGGAGCCCTTCCTGTCGCTGGGTGCCAACTGGGCGACGGACGGCGATGATGAATGGACCTTGCTCAGCGAGCCGCGCGCACTGACGGTACAATACGAGCACACGGTCGTCGCCACCCGTAACGGTCCTCTCGTCGTCACATTACCGGGCTAGTCCAACCATGACCCCCTTCACCCTCGACGATCTCGCCCGAACCGTGGCCGAGCGCGCCGCCGCGCCGGCGACCGAATCCTATACGGCCAAGCTCATTGCCGGCGGGCCCGCCAAGGCGGCCAAGAAGCTGGGCGAGGAGGCGGTGGAAGCCGCCATCGCGGCCGTTCAGGGCGACCGGCAAAACCTCACGGCCGAGGCGGCGGACGTCCTGTATCACCTTTTGGTCGTGTTGCAGGGCGCCGATATTCCTCTAAGTGACGTTATGGCCGAACTGGAGCGCCGCACGGCGCAATCGGGTCTTGCGGAGAAGGCCGCGCGCAAGACCTAAAATTGGAAAGAGGTGGTTCGCATGGACCAGCCCAACCTGGTGTCCGCCGCCGAGGACGACGACGGCCTCTCGCCCTATCGCACCTTCTCGCGCGACGAATGGGCTCGGTTGCGCGCCGACGCGCCCATGACGCTGACCGCCGACGAGGTGGTTCAGCTGCAATCCCTCAACGATCCGATCTCGCTCGACGAGGTGGCGGCGATCTACCTGCCGCTCTCCCGTCTCCTGTCGCTGTACGTCGCGGCGACGCAAGGTTTGTTCAAGGCGACCCAGCGCTTCCTCCTGGCCGAGCAACAGGAGAAGGTGCCCTACATCATCGGCGTGGCGGGCTCGGTGGCGGTCGGCAAGTCGACCACGGCCCGCGTGCTGAAGGCTCTTCTCGCCCGCTGGCCCAACACGCCCAAGGTCGATCTCGTCACCACGGACGGGTTCCTCCTGCCCAATGCCGAGCTGACCCGGCTCAACCTCATGGAGCGCAAGGGTTTTCCGGAGAGCTACGACACGGGAAAGCTCCTGCATTTCCTCGCCGACATCAAGGCCGGCAAGCGCAACGTGAAGGCGCCGCTCTATTCGCATCTGGTCTATGACGTGGTGTCCGGCGAGGAGACGAATGTCGACCGCCCGGACATCCTCATCGTCGAAGGGCTCAACGTGCTTCAGCCGGCGCGCATGCCCAAGGACGGCACGGCCATTCCCTTCGTGTCCGACTTCTTCGATTTCTCGGTCTATATCGACGCCGACGAGGCCGACCTGCACCGCTGGTACGTGAACCGGTTCCTGCGCCTGCGCCACACCGCATTCCGGGACCCGCTGTCCTATTTCCGGCGCTATGCGGAGCTCGCGGAAGCGGACGCCATCGCCATCGCGGAGGGCTTGTGGAACCGCATCAACCTGGTGAACCTGCAGGAAAACATCGTGCCGACCCGCCAGCGGGCGAGCCTGATCCTGAAGAAGGGTCCCAGCCACCGGATCGAGACGGTGGCGCTGAGACGTTTGTGAGCGGGAGCCGGCTTCCACGAGGCCTCCGGGTGCATCGCACCCGGACCGATGCCTACTGACGCAATAACGTGCCGCAGCCGATCAAGAGCAGGCCGAGCCCGCTGCCGAGAACGGCCAGGAGCCCCAGCCCGATCGGATTGTCGCCGGCCCATCCGAGGATGACGGCTGATAGCAGCGGCAGCCAAGCGCCGATCGTCAGAAACCTGCCGGTATAGAGCACGTAACGGGACACACGGCTGCGAGCGGTCGAGGTCGGCAGGACCATGATGACGGCAATGGGGAGCGCCAGAAGCCAAATCCAATCAATCAATTTCTTTCGACCATATCGCGGATGCAATATGTATTAACATATCGAATTTGCGCGTTTGTTCAACTATTTCACGAGCGCCAGCGTTGTGCCTCCACATGAAAGGAGGACGGATGACGACACAGCCAGCCGACGAAAAGCTCAAGCGCAGCGCCGAGCATGCACAGGAAGCTGCCGAGCAGACACAGGAAGCGGCCGAGCACACGCAGGCGGCGGCCCGAACGACCGCCAAGGCCAGCGTGCAGATGAAGGACAGCGCCGACCGGCGCACGGAACTCGCCGCCAACCGAACGGTTTTCGCGGCCGAGCGTACCTATGCCGCCTGGGTGCGGACAGGCCTGGCGTCGCTCGCCTCCGGCATCGGGGCGAAGAAGCTCCTGGAGGGGGTGGTGCCGGGCTGGATGACGGTGTCCACGGGCTCGATCCTGATCCTGTTCAGCGCCTTCTGCTTCGCGGCCGCCGTCTGGCGCCAGGTCTTCACCGGATCGCAGCCGCCGCAGCCCGACGTGCAGCGCCTTCCGCCCTTCCTGCTCATCGCCTTCAACGGCTTCCTGGCGCTCGTCTCGCTGGCGGCCCTGTTCAGCATCTGGTTCGGGCGAACGGGCGTGTGAGGGAAAGGCGGACTTCGGGACGCACGATGCGCCCGGGGGCTTCACTCCCGGAACGCTCCTTCGACCGGAGCCGACAGCTCCGCATCCGCCGCGCGGATTTCCGCGATGACCCTGGCAAAAGCCGGGCGCGCGCAAAGCCTTTCGTACCAAGCGGCCAGGGCCTCGTGTTCCCTCAGGGACGGACCGCCCAGGCGGCGGGTCCAGAAGACCGCCATGAACACGGCGATGTCGGCGGCCGAGAAGGCGCCGCAGAGATAGTCCTTGCCCCGGAGCGCGCGGTCGATCTCGGCGAAATGGCCGGCGAGAACCGGTTCGGCCTCCCGGGCCTTCGCTTCCTGTGCGTCCCAGCGCTGCATATTGTCGGGCTTCGGCTCGGTGCGGTGCATCAGGGAGCGCAGGGGGGCCAGCATGACCTCGTCGCCGAACACGTCGAAGAGCCGGCACCGGGCGCGGTCCTCCGGGGTCTTCGGGTGGAGGGCTGGCTCGGGATAGGCCTCGTCCAGGTATTCGAGGATCACGGTCGAATCGTAGACGGACAGGTCTCCGTCAACGAGGACCGGGACCTGTCCCTTGGGGTTGATGGCCAGCACGTCCGGGTTCCTGGGGCTGTAGCCTCCGGTCTGCGTGAACGGCACCAGGATCTGCTCGAAGGGCAGCCCCTTCTCGTGAAGGGCAATCTCGACCTTGCGGGAGAAGAGGCTGACGGGACCGGAATAGAGCTTCATCGGGGTGTCTTTCGGGCGATCATCGGCTGAAGGGGGCGGGCAGGCGGTCCTGCCAGGAGGCCACATTCAAGACCTCTACATCGGTTCGCGACAACCCGATATCGGCGAGTTCCCGATCATCCATCGCGTACAAAGCCCTGGCGTCCCTGCGTGCATCGAGCCAAGCTTCAACCCTGAGCAGAAGCTGCAGCAGCCCCTTCCTGCGTTCGCGGCGGGTGGCGCTAAGCCCAAGATTTCCTGCGGCATATCCGATCGCCATGGTGGGTCTCCTTCAACGGCGTTCCATTGAGGTGAATGTGCTCCCATGGTAGGTTGCAGGCAAACGAGAAGTTCTTGCTCTGTGCCCAAGGAAAACTTGGGCAGTTCCCGGATCCGCCATGTCCCGCAGACGCCTTCCCCCGCTCAATGCCCTACGCGCCTTCGAGGCCGCGGCGCGGCACCTGAATTTCGAGAAGGCGGGCGACGAGATCGCCGTCACGGCGAGCGCCGTGGGCCAGCAGGTGAAAGCCCTGGAGGCCTGGCTCGGGCGTCCTCTCTTCCTGCGCCAGCCGAGCCGCGGCGTGGCGTTGACGCCGCTCGGCGAGCATTATGCCGCCTCCCTGTCGGACATCCTCGACCGGCTCGACAACGCGACGGCCCAGGCCCTGCGCTCCGACCGGTCGAACGTGATCACGGTGAGCTCCATGCCGAGCTTCGCATCAGGCTGGCTGATTCCGCGATTGGGTTCTCTGAAGGAGCAGCATCCCGACCTGGAGGTGAGGGTCTCCGTCGATACGCGGCTGACGGACTTTGCCCGCGAGGATGTGGATGTGGCGATCCGCTTCGGCCGGGGAAACTATCCGGGGCTCCGCTCGGACCTGCTGATGGAGGAGTATTTCTTCGCCGTCTGCAGCGCGTCCCTGCTGGGCGATCCCGAGCGACCCCTGAATGAGCCGGCGGATCTGCGCCACCACACCCTGCTGCACGAGAGCGTCTACAGCATCCCCGACTATACCACCTGGGATCGCTGGCTCGCCGCCGTCGGCGTCACCGGCGTCGACACCTCCCGCGGCCCGCATTTTCCGCATACCTATCTCTGCCTCCAGGCCGCAGCCTCCGGGCAGGGCGTGGCGCTCGCGACCAATGTGCTGATCGGCGATTACCTGCAGGCCGGGCGCCTCGTTCAGCCGTTTCCGCAGCAGGTGAAGGGATCCTATCAGTATTACGTGGTCTGCCCGGAAGCCACCGCCGACCGGCCGGCCCTCGCGGCCTTTCGGGAGTGGCTGCTGGAGGAGGCGAGGGCGCATGTCGCCGAGGCGGGGCGGGGGTGACGCCCATCACGTCATGGCCGGCAAAATCAGGCCTTGAGCGCCCGGCGCACCTCGGCCTCTGCGGAGGCCGTAGCCTGCTTGCGGTTGCCGTTGAAGGGGATCGGCTCGCCCCAGGTGACCACCACGTCGAGCGGGACGCCCCGGATGAACATCTTGAGATGGGGGCCGAGGTCCATGTCGCCGTACCAGGCGATGAAAGGGCGCTCGCGCCGGGTCACCGGCAGGCCGTTTCGGCGGACGTAGGAGATGGCGAGCGGCTGGAGATAAACATGCTCGACGCTGTCGTGCATGAGGGCCGTCTGGGCCGCGCCCACGAGGGAGGAGCGGAAGGGCAGGAGGCGGTTGCCGTCGCCGGTGGTGCCTTCCGCGAACAGCACGATCGCCTCGCCCTTCACCAGCCGGTGGGCGAGGGCGTCGTTCACCTCCGCAGTGGCCTTGCGGCGCTCACGGTCGATGAAGACCGAGCGCTGAAGCCGCGCCAGCAGGCCCACCACCGGCCAGGTCTCGATCTCCGACTTGGCGATGAACGAGAGCGGATGGAGCGAGCCGATCACCGGAATGTCGAGCCAGGAGACATGGTTCGCCAGCACGATGGTGGGCATCCGGCCCGGCGGGGTTCCCCGCTCGATCACCCGCACGTTGAAGAGCCGCATCAGGATCCTGTGAAACCACACGGGCAGGACATGCAGCAACGCCGACCAACTGAGGCGGAGGGCCAGCATCTGCAGCGGCACGAGCACGAGGCTGCACAGGCCGAGCAGCAGAAGCCGTATGGCACCGCCGGGTGTCGTCACGCGTCGTCCTTGTCCAGCGGCACCGCATAGAGCTCGAGCCGGTGATAGACGACCTTGTAGCCGAGCCGCCTGGCGATCTCGTTCTGCAGCGCCTCGATCTCCTCGGAGCGGAACTCGATCACGTCGCCCGTCTCGAGATTGATGAGGTGGTCGTGGTGCTCCCGTGCCGCCTGCTCGTAGCGCGAGCGCCCGTCGCGGAAGTCGAGCCGGTCCAGGATGCCCTCGGTCTCGAACAATTTGACCGTGCGGTAGACCGTGGAGAGAGAGATCCGGTCGTCCACCGCGGCGGCGCGCCGGTGCAGCTCCACCACGTCGGGATGGTCCTCGGCGGAATCGAGAACCCGCGCGATGATCCGGCGCTGGCCCGTCATGCGCAGGCCCTTGTCGCGGCAGGCGCGTTCGATGGCATCCGACCGGCGTGGTTTGGCGGAGGTGCTGTTTCGTGTGACCAAGGCTTACTCGCTCCTTGGAGGACTTATAGGCGAGGGGAGCGGAGCGGGCTATAGGCTCAAAGCCATGGTGAGTGCCGCAGCCTTCGTCCCGTCGGCTTTTCGATAATAGCCTTCCCGCCGGCCGACGTCCTGGAAACCGGCGCGCCGGTAGAGGGCGATGGCGGGCGCGTTGCCCTCCTCGACTTCCAGATGCACTCTCGCGACGCCCCGCCGGGCGAGCGCGTCGAGATGATGGGCGAGGAGCGGGCGGGCATGGCCCTTGCCCCGGGCCTCCGGGGCGACAGCGACCGTGATGATCTCCGCCTCGTCGAGGACGATCCGCGACAGGACGAAGCCGACGGGTCTTGCCGTACGTCCAAGAAACAGCCCATCGGCCACGACGCCGCGCTCCCCCAGCAGGCGCTCGAAATCCAGCGGGCTCCAGGCCCGCGCGAAGGCCGAGGCATGGATGGCCGAGAGCCGGGCGGCGGCCTCGGTCCCGACGGCTTCGACGCGGGGGGCGGGCGGGTGGAGGAAGCGGTCGAGGATGCTCACGGCGAAACGTCTTACTGCCTGGCGATTCGGGCCCCGTCCTGCGGCTTGGCGTCGGGCTCGCGCAGGTAAAGCGGCTTCGGCAGCGCCTGGGTCGGATCGGCCAGGGCCCCGAGGCGGGCCACCCAGGCGATGTCGGGAAAGCCCGACACGTCACCGATATGGGCTTCGACCCCCTGGGCGCGCGCCTCCGCGGCCAGCATGGCCGAGGCGGAGCCGGAGACCAGGATCGGGCCGGAGCCGAGGAGCCGGATGGCCTCGCGATAGGTCATGAGGCCCGGCGGGATGATCGTGCGTCCGCCCGGCGCGATGGCCTGGATGTAGATATGGCCGTGCTTGGCGTCGATGGCGGCGGTGAAGAGCCCGCGCCGGTCGCCGACCATCATCGGGGCGAGGAAGGCCGACAGGGTCGCGACCCCGACGACCGGGATCCCGGCCGCCAGGCCGATGCCGCGGGCGGCGCTGATGCCGACCCTCAGGCCCGTATAGCTGCCCGGCCCGACCGTGACGGCGACCCGGTCCAGGCTCTCGAAGCCGCCCTCCACCTGGGCGGAGAGCCGGTCGAGGAGCGGCATCAGGGCTTCCGCGTGGCCGCGATCCATGGGGATGGATTCGGCGGCCAGCGGCACGGGCTCGCCGGCCTCGACGATGCAGGCCGAGCAGGCGCCGAGGGCCGTATCGATGGCAAGGACTCGCAACATTCGTCTCCGTCAGGTCTGCAAGATCCTTTAGAGCATGAAACGACCCGGAGAAACCCGGTTTCATGGTTCCTCCCGGGCAAGGGAGCGTTTCGGCTTGAACGTGTGGAAGGGCCGGTGCCATGATCCGCCCATGACAACCGGATCCCCTTCTTCTTCGCCAGACCTCAAGCCCTGGACCGTGCAAAGCTCGCGCGACGTGATTCGCGACCGCTGGCTCAAACTGCGGGCCGACGATTGCGTGACCGCCGACGGCACGGAGATCACGCCCTATTACGTGCTCGAATATCCCGATTGGGTTCACGTCGTAGCCATCGACGACGAGGACCAACTCATCCTGGTCGAGCAATATCGCCATGCCTTCGGGGGCATCACCCTCGAGGTGCCGGCCGGGGCGATCGACCGGGAGGACCCGTCCGTGACGGCAGCGGCGGCCCGCGAGCTCGAAGAGGAGACGGGCTATGTCGCGGAGCAATGGCGCTCCTTCGGCAAGCACTCGCCCAATCCCGCTACGCACACGAATTTCTGTCACACGGTGCTGGCGCTGGGCGCACGCCCGTCCGGCACGAGGCTGAACGACCCGACGGAGCAGATCAGGGTGGTGCGGGTGCCGGTCCGGGATGCCGCCCGGCTGGCGGCCGACGGCACCTTCACGAACGCGATGCAGATCGCCTCCCTGGCCATCGCGTTGGGCGCCATCGGCAAGTGGAACCCATGAGAGCGGAGGCCTCGAGCCTCACGCGATGGCGCAGAACTCCTCGAAGGCGAGGCGCGGCTGGCGCGGATGGAGCTTTTCGGCGATGCCGTAGCCGAGATTGACGAGAAAATTCGACTTGAACCGGCCGTCGGGGAAGAAGGCTTCGTCGACCCCGTGGCGGGAGAAGCCGCCCATGGGCCCGCAATCGAGCCCGAGCGCCCGGGCCGCCATGACGAGATAGGCGCCCTGGAGGCACGAGCCCTGGAAACCCGTCCGCTCGATGGCCTCCGGCTTGCCGGCGAACCAGCTGCGCGCATCGGGGCTGTTCGGCGCGAGGGTGGCGAGCTTCTCATAGAATTCGGTGTCGTAGGCCACGATCACGGTGGCGGGCGCGCTCATGGTCTGGCGCACATTACCCTCGTCGAGATGAGGCCTGAGCCTCTCCTTGGCCTCCCGCGACACCACGAAGACGAAGCGGCCGGGCGTGGAATTGGCGCTCGTCGGCCCCAGCTTGGCGAGGTCGGCGATCTCGCGCAGGGTCGCGTCCGGGATCGCGCGATCCTCCCACCAGCGATGGGTGCGGGCTTCGCGGAAGAGCTGGTCCAGGGCGATGTCGGACAGGGCGGGCAACGGACGGTCTCCAAAGAAAAAGCGCGGCTGAACAAAGCCGCGCTTTCCTAACGGAATTCTTAAGATCGGATCAAACGGCCTGCACCTCGCGCACGTCCGGCAGGAAGTGGCGCAGCAGGTTCTGGATGCCGTGACGCAGGGTGGCGGTCGAGGACGGGCAGCCCGAGCACGCGCCCTTCATGACGAGGTACACGGTGCCGTCCTTGAAGCCGCGGAACGTGATGTCGCCGCCGTCGCCCGCCACCGCCGGGCGGATGCGGGTCTCGAGCAGCTCCTTGATGGTCTCGACCGTAGCGGCGTCGGCATCGTCGAAGAACTCCTCGCCGTCCTCTTGGCTAGCGCCGTAGCCGTTGGCGAAGAGCGGCGCGCCGGTCATGAAATGCTCCATGATCGCGCCGAGAATGGCGGGCTTCAGGTGCTGCCACTCCCCGTCCGCCTTGGTCACGGTGACGAAATCGTAGCCGAAGAACACGCCCGTGACGCCCGGCACCGCGAAGAGCCGCTGGGCCAGGGGGGAGACTTCGCCGGCTTCGGGCGTCTTCGCTTCGAAGGTGCCTTCGGGCATGACCACGCGGCCGGGCAGGAATTTCAGGGTGGCGGGATTAGGAGTCGCTTCGGTCTGGATGAACATCGCTTCTGTCGTCCTCTGCGCCGGTTCAAGGCCGGCCGAGTGGGGGTGTTAGAATCGTTCTAACAGATTCCAGCCTCAATGTGGAATGGGATGAGGCCGATTCCAAGGGAAGAATACGGACGCAGACGTCTTCCCGGGGCTGCGCAGCAGAACACGGGATCGATGGACGAGCAAAGCGACTTATCCTGCGGGCGATCCCGGATCTTCGCCGACGCTCCGTCCGGGATGACGAACCGTTACCCCGCCAGCGCGTCGATTTCCTCGTCCGTCAGGCTGCCCGGCACGATGACGATGGGGACCGGGAAGGAGGCGGCGGCCTTGCCGGCCAGGGTGGAGACCAGGGGGCCCGGCCCGTCCTTGGCGCTGCCCGCTGCGAGGACCAAGAAGGAGATGTCCTCGTCCTCGTTGATGAGCTTGATGATCTCGTCGGCCCGGTTGCCGATCCGGATCACCTGTTCCGGCTCGACGCCTGCGGCGCTGCGGGCCTCGCGGGCGGCGGCGTCGAGCCGCTTCTGGGCCTCCTCGCTCGCTTCCTCGATCATGGCCTCGCCGACGCCGAGCCATTCGAAATTGTCGGGCGGGTCCACGACCGCCAGCATGATCATGCTCGCTCCCGTACGGGCCGTGCGCCGGGAGGCGAAATGCACCGCCCGGGCGCATTCCGGCGTCTGGTCGACCACCACCATGAATTTGGGCCGGTGGCCGGATTCGTAGGATCGGCGCTTGCCGCTCACAGCCTGCTCTCCTGCATCACGAAAGATGCTGCCCTGCCGCTACGACAAGAGCAAGCCCGGTCCCTGCGCGAATTCCAGGCATCAGCGCGCGCGCACGAAGCCCACGATGTCCTTGACCGCGTCCATGGTCACGGAGGCCAGGGCGCGGGCGCGGGCCGAGCCGTCGGCCAGCACCGCATCGATATGGCCGGGATCGGCCATGAGGCGGCGCATCTCGTCGGCGACGGGCGAGAGCTTCGTCACCGCCACGTCCACGAGGGCGGCTTTGAAGCCGGAAAACTGGGAGCCGCCGTGCTGGCGCAGCACCTCGTCGGGCGTGGTGTCCATGAGGGCCGCGTAGATCGCCACGAGGTTTTCCGCCTCGGGGCGGGCCTTCAGGCCTTCGACCTCGCTCGGCAGCGGCTCGGGATCGGTCTTCGCCTTGCGCACCTTCTGGGCGATGGTGTCGGCATCGTCCGTCAGGTTGATGCGAGAATAGTCGGACGGGTCCGATTTCGACATCTTCTTCGAGCCGTCGCGCAGGGACATGACCCGGGTGGCGGGCCCCTGGATCATGGGCTCGGTCAGGGGGAAGAACGCGTCGCCGAAGCCGTGCGCTGCAATCGATTCGGCCCAGTCGTTGTTGAATTTCTGGGCGATGTCGCGGGTCAGCTCCAGATGCTGCTTCTGGTCCTCGCCCACCGGCACATGGGTGGCGCGGTAGACCAGGATGTCGGCGGCCATCAGGCTCGGATAGGCATAGAGGCCGACCGAGGCATTCTCCCGGTCCTTGCCCGCCTTGTCCTTGAACTGGGTCATGCGGTTGAGCCAGCCGAGGCGGGCCACGCAGTTGAACACCCAGGCCAGTTCCGCGTGCTGGGGCACCTGGGACTGGTTGAAGACGATGTGCCGTTTAGGGTCGATGCCGGCGGCGAGGAACGCGGCCGTCACCTCGCGGATCTGGCGGGTCAGGTCGGCCGGGTTCTGCGGCACGGTGATCGCATGCATGTCCACGACGCAATAGATGCAGTCATAGGTCTCCTGCATGGCGACGAAGCGCTTGATGGCACCCAGATAATTCCCGAGGTGGAGATTGCCGGTGGGCTGAACGCCCGAGAACACCAGCTCCTTGAACTGCGCCATCGTCTTGAACTCCCACGGGGTGCACGCGCAAGGCCGAACCGCCGACCGCCCCAGATTGTCTAAAGTTCCGCATCGTTCCGCGACGGACCGGAACCCGGTCGCCGCGACGATGCTCCTTCGAGGCGCGCGTTATGACAGGGCCGCGCCACGATGCAAGGGTTCTCACGCTTTTTTCGTCAGCGCGGCCCAATCGTCGCGGGTGACGGCGCCCGTGGCCCAGGCGGCGAGCGCGTAAAGCGCGAGCCCGCCCAGGCAGAGGGTCGCCAGGGACGCGGCTCCCGCCTGCGGGAGAAGGGAGCCCGCGCCCACGAGACCCAGGCTCATGGCGAGGACCGCCAGGACGATCCGCATGGTCCGGGTGGCCAGGGCCCGATCCGGCGCCCAGAGACCAATTCGATTGAGGCCCAGGACAACGGCCGCCGCATGGCCGCCGCACCCGGCGCTCACGCCGAGCGCGATCCCTGTCGGGCCCAACGGCCAGGCGAGCAGCAGGGAGGCCGCGACGGTGAGGGCGAGGCCGAGCATCGCCGCCGCGAGAACCACCTTGAGGGAGCCGCGGGCGAAGAGGGTCTGGCTCAGCACCTTGGCGGCCGTCGCGAAGGGGAGGCCCGCGCTCAGGGCCATCAGGACGAGCGCCGTGCCCTCGGCGTCGGAGGATTGGAACGCGCCCCGCTCGAACAGCACGCTGCTCATGGGGCGGGCAAGGACGATCAGAGCCGCGCTGGCCGGCAGGGCAAGCAGCAGCGCCACCTCCAGGGCCCGGTTCTGCGCCGCCACGACGGCCCGGGTCTCTCCGGCGCGATGGCGGCGGGCGAGTTCCGGCAGGAGCAGGCCCGAGCCGAGCGCGGCCATCAGGCCGAGGGGCAGCTGCATGACACGCTCGGCATAGTAGAGCCAGGACACGCCGGAGGGCCAGAACGAGGCGATCTGGGTGGCGGCCAGGATGAAGATCTGCATGGCGCCGCTCGCGACGAGCACGGGAAAGCCCGCGAGCAGGAGATTCCTCAGGAGCGGGGACCAGCGCGGTTTCCGGAAGCGGATCAGCGGGGTCTCGCCCCTCCCCAGGGCCATGGCCACGAGGGCGAGCTGGATCAGGCCGGCGAGGCTCGACGCCAGGGCCAGCCACGCGGCTTTTTCGGCAAGCGGCAGGGACAGGCCGGCTTCCATCCCGATCAGCACAAGGATCAGACCGCCATTGACCGCGAGCGGCGCGAGGGCGGTCGCGGCGAAGCGCCCGCGCATGTTCAGGAGCGCGGCCCCGATGGAGGCGAGCGTCACGGACAGGACGATGGGGAAGGAGAGGCGCGTATAGAGCGCGACCAGCGCCAGGGTTTCGCCGTCGTCGTGCAGGCCCGGCGCGAGCACGAAGGCAAGCAGCCCGGCGCCGATTTCCACGAGGGCCGTGAGGCCGAGCAGGGCCAGTCCGAACACGCTCAGCACGTCGCCGGCCGTCGCCGCCGCGTCTTCGGGCTCCAGGGCGCTCAGGGCCGGGATCAGGGCAGGATTGAGCCCGCCCTCGCCGACGATCCGGCGCACCAGATTGGGCAGGCGGAAGGCGGCCAGGAACGCATCCGCCACCGGGCCTGCGCCCAGCGCCTGCGCGAACAGCATGTCCCGGGCGAAGCCGAGGACGCGCGAGGCCATCGAGCCGAGGCCGACCAGAAGCGAGGAACGGATGAGCGACATGCCCTTGCGGCTTAGCCGGTCTCGCGGAAAATGTCTAAGAACCGGTCTTCAGGGCCGGAGGGCCGTCAAGCCTCTCCGGCCTTCTTGATCTCGTGCCGCAGCAGCAGGGGCGTCTGCGCCAGGGCGAAGGCGATGGTGAGCGGCATGATGCCGAAGACCTTGAAGCTGACCCAGAAATCCGTGGTCTGCGTGCGCCAGACGATCTCGTTCAGGGCCGCGAGGGCGAAGAAGAACAGGGCCCAGCGCAGGGTCAGCTTGCGCCAGCCCTCCTCGTCGAGTTCGAACATGCTGTCGAGCACGATCTGGAGCAGGGGCTTGCGGAAATAGAGGCCGCCGAGCAGCACGATCCCGAACATCGTGTTCACGATGGTGGGCTTGAGCTTGATGAAGGTCTCGTCCTGCAGGAACAGGGTCAGCCCGCCGAAGACCACCACGACGATGCCCGACACCAGGGGCATGATCGGCAGCTTGCGGGTCAGCGCGTAGCTGATCCCCAGGGCGATCACCGTCGCCACGATGAAGATCCCGGTGGCGGCGAAGATGCGGTGGTTCTCCGCGAAGCCGAATCGGTCCCCATAGGCATTGCCGAGGAAGAACAGGGCGAGCGGCCCGAGTTCGAGGGCGAGCTTGAGGAGGGGAGGGAGGCGCTTTTCGTCTGTCATGAGGTTGCTTCTAACCCGGCGATGGCCTTTGCGAAATCCCGTGCGGTGAATGGCTCCAGGTCCTCGACGCCTTCGCCGACGCCAATGAAATGAACTGGCAGGCCGAATTTGGCAGCCAATGCCACAAGAATGCCACCTCGCGCCGTGCCGTCGAGCTTGGTCATGACGAGGCCCGTGACTCCGGCTGCCTTCTGGAACAGCTCGACCTGGCTGATGGCGTTCTGGCCCACCGTCGCGTCGAGGACGAGGAGGGTGGCGTGCGGGGCGCTCGGGTCGAATTTCTTCACCACGCGCACGATCTTTTCGAGTTCGGCCATGAGACCGGCCTTGTTCTGCAGGCGGCCGGCCGTGTCGATGAGGAGCACGTCCGTGCCGTTGGCCTTCGCCTCCTGCAGGGCGTCATAGGCAAGACCTGCCGCATCGGCGCCTTGGTCGCGGGCCAGCACCGGCGCGCCGACCCGTTCGCCCCAGACCTTCAGCTGCTCGATGGCGGCGGCCCGGAACGTGTCGCCGGCCGCCAGCATCACCGTCAGGCCCTGCTGGCGGAACTTCTGGGAGAGCTTGCCGATAGTCGTGGTCTTCCCCGCCCCGTTCACGCCGACCATGAGGATGACGAAAGGCTTCTTGGACCGGTCGATGGAGAGCGCCTGGGCGACGGGCTGGAGCGCCTTCTCGACCTCGCCCGCGAGAATGGTCTTCACCTCCTGGGGCGAGATTTCCTTGTTGTAGCGGCCCGACGCGATCGCCTCGGTGATCTTCATGGCCGTGGGCACGCCGAGATCGGCCTGGACCAAGGCGTCCTCCAGTTCCTCCAGGGTGGCGTCGTCGAGCTTTCTCTTGGTGAAAAGCCCGGTCACGCTCTCCGACAGGGAGGACGAGGTGCGGCGCATCCCGTCCGTCAGGCGCTGCCACCAGCCGCGGGAAGCGGCGGGCTTCGATTCGGGAACGGGAAGGACCTCGGCGGGGGCAGGTTCGAAGGCGGGCAAATCGGCCGCCGCGATGTCGGCGCGCAGCTCGGGGCCCGTCTCGGTGACGATGCGCGGAAGCGGCTCCTGCGGGCTGGTACCCTCGGGGTCCAGCCCCTCCACGGGCTGGAGATTGGCGCCTGCCAGCTCCGGCGGCACCTTGTCCTCCGCCGGCGTATCCGGGGAGGCGGTGGTCACGCTCGGAGGGGCGGCCGTGAGATCGTCCGCGGCCGCTGCGGGCGGAGAAGGCATCGCCTCCGGCTCGCCGCCGGCCTGCGGGGTTTCCGGCGCCGGCGCGACGGGGGCTTCTTCAGCCTTGCGCCCGAACAGACGGGAGAAAAATCCGGGCTTGTCGGGCTTCGTTTCGGCCATGAGTGTCGCTTTGCCTTATGAACGCTGTGCTTGATTTAACGCAGTTGCCTCGATAGCGGAGGCATCATGAATGCGGAAGAGATAGTCAACCGTTTGCTGTATCGCGATGCCTTGATGCTCGTGATCGACAAGCCCGCCGGCCTGCCGGTGCATCCCGGCCCCAAGGGCGGCGAGACCCTGTTTCATCACTTGGACACCCTCCGCTTCGGTTTGCCGCGCCGCCCGGAAGCCGCGCACCGCCTCGACAAGGACACGTCCGGCTGCCTCGTGCTCGGCCGCCACCCCAAGGCCATCGCCCGCCTCAACGAGCTTTTCCGCAAGGGCGAAGTCGACAAAGTGTACTGGGCCGTGGTCGAGAGCGGGCCGCACGAGGACGAGGGCGAGATCGATCTGCCGCTTGCGCCGAAATCGCCGGATCGCGGCTGGTGGATGAAGGTGGACCCGAAGGGACAGCCTTCGCTGACGAAATGGCGGGTGCTGGGGCGAGGCGAGGCCCTGTCCCTCCTCGAACTTCGCCCCATCACCGGCCGCACCCATCAGCTGCGGGTCCATTGCGCGGCGATGAATTTCCCGATTCTCGGCGATCCGATCTACGGCACCGCCCCGCGTTTTCACGGGCCAGGCCTTCACCTGCATGCCCGCAGTGTGAGCGTGCCGCTCTACCCGAAGAAGCCGCCGATCACGGTCGAGGCGCCGGTGCCGGAGCATATGCGGGAGCGGGTGGGGATCTGTGGCGGCGCAGATTAAGCCGCCAGCAGGTCCTTGCCGTCGTGCCCGGCGATGATTGTGGGCACGATGGTGCCCGGCGTCACTTCGCCGGCGAAACGCACAAGGGTGAAGCCCTCCGTGCGGCCGAGCCGGTTGGTCTCGACCAGTACGTTGCGCCGCGCCCCGACTTCCCCGGCGAGGTGCTTCAGCAAGGCCGCCTCGCCCTTCTCGCGCAGGCGCCGCGCCCGGTCCTTCACCGCGTCGCGCGCCACTTGCGGCATGCGGGCGGCGGGCGTGCCGGGACGGGGCGAGAAAGGGAAGACGTGGAGATGGGTCAGGCCGCATTCCTCGACGATGTCGAGGGAGCGGGCGAACATCTCCTCGGTCTCGGTCGGGAAACCCGCGATGATGTCGGCGCCGAAGACCATGTCGGGACGCAGGCGCTTCACCTGCTCGCAGAACGCGATGGCATCGGCGCGCAGGTGGCGGCGCTTCATGCGCTTCAGGATCATGTCGTCGCCCGCCTGCAGCGAGAGATGCAGATGCGGCATCAGGCGGGACTCGGTGGCGATCACGTCGAGAAGGTCGTCGTCCGCTTCCACGGAATCGATGGACGAGATGCGCAGCCTCTCCAGGTCCGGCACATGGCGCAGAAGGCCCTTCACCAGGGTGCCGAGCTTCGGCTCGCCGGGCAGGTCCTTGCCGTAGCTGGTGATGTCGACGCCGGTCAGCACAACCTCGCGGGAGCCATGCTCCACAAGGGTTCGCACCTGTTCCACCACCGCGCCCATGGGCACCGAGCGGGAATTGCCGCGTCCGTAGGGAATGATGCAGAAGGTGCAGCGATGGTCGCAACCGTTCTGCACCTGCACGAAGGCACGGGTGCGCCCGCGCATCCCGTCGATGAGGTGCACGGCCGTTTCCTTCACGGCCATGATGTCGTCGACGAGAACCTTCTCGGAGGCACCCACGCCGAAATCGCGCAGGCCCGCCCAGGTCTCGGCCTTCATCTTCTCATGGTTGCCGACGACCTGGGACACTTCCGGCATGGCCGCGAAGGTCTCGGGCTCCACCTGCGCGGCGCAGCCCGTCACGACGATGCGGGCATTCGGCTTCTCGCGGGCGAGCTTGCGGATCGACTGGCGTGCCTGGCGGGTCGCCTCTCCGGTGACAGCGCAGGTGTTGACGATGATGATCTCGCCGAGCCCCGCTTCCTCCGCGTGGCGCTGCATGGCCTCCGACTCGTAGGTGTTGAGCCGGCAGCCGAAGGTGACGACTTCGACCGCCATCAGGCCACCTCGGCGAACAGGGCGGGCGAGAAGGTGCCCTCGTGTTCCAGCTCGGTCGGGCCGGTCATGAGCACATGGCCGTCGCTCTCGCGCCATTCGATGACGAGGTCGCCTCCGGGGAGCGTCACCACGGCCTTGCGGCCGGTAAGCCCCTTGCGGGCGGCCGCCACGAGGGCCGCGCAGGCGGCCGAGCCGCAGGCGCGGGTGGCGCCGGCGCCGCGTTCCCACACGCGCAGGATGATGTGGTCGGGGCCGGTGACCTGAGCGAAGGAGATGTTGGCCCGCTCCGGAAAGACCGGATCGTGCTCGAAGGCCGGACCGATGGCCGCGAGGTCATAGGCCTCAGCGTCCTCGACCCAGAAGATGGCATGCGGATTGCCCATGCTGACGGCCGAGGGGCCCTGCAGCTCCGGGGCTTCCGGGAGCCGGGTCTCGACGGCGATCGTGCGGGTGTCCGGATAGGGATCGCGCAGGGGAATCTCGTTCCAGGCGAGGCGCGGCGGGCCCATGTCGACGGTGAAGACCCTGTCCGAGACGCGCTCCACCGGCAGCAATCCCGCCTTGGTCTCGAGCACAAGGTCGCCCTCGACCGGGCGGCTCATGACCGGATCCGTCGTCATCGCCCAGGCGACGCAGCGGGTGCCGTTGCCGCAGGCGCCGGATTCCGAGCCGTCCGTGTTGTAGATGCGCAGATAGGCGTCGGTGCCCGGGGTGACGGGGTCGTGCAGCACCATGAGCTGATCGAAGCGCGAGCGCGGATCGGCCGCGATGGCGCGCGCTTCCGCCGCGCTCACCCGATGGGCGGAGCCGCGCAGGTCGAGCACGGTGATCTCGTTGCCGAGACCGTTCATTTTCAGGAAACGGCTGTTCGAAAGGGCGTTCATGGGGGTGTGTATGACCGAAAATCCCGAAAATCGCGAGGGGGATCGCGTCCGGCTGCGGCAATATCGTCAGGACCGGGAAACCGAGAATGACGGCCTGCTGCAATCCGTCCTCCACAGGATCCCGCCGACGGCCTCGCGGCTGCAGCAAATCCCCCCTATGGTGCTGCCCGATATCCCATTTTGATTCGCGGGTGAGGCGTTTTTCCCATGCGGCTGCGCTCTTCAGGTCTTCTTCTCGTTCTCGCCCTCGGCTCGGGCGTCGCCTTCGCCCAGACGCCTCCGGCGACCGGACAAGCCCCGGCTCCGGCTCCTTCGGCGGCTCCCGCAGCTCCGGCTGTGCCTCCGGCAACGTCTCAGTCCGCGCCGCAGGCTCAGAGCACCCCGAGCCCCGCTCCGGCCGAACCCCAGACGCCCGCGGCCCCTCAGGCGCCCGCGACCGCGCAACCGGCCCCCACGACTCCTGCGCCGGCCGCTCCCGCCACCCCGGCACCGGCCCAGCAGGCCGGCCGCACGACCCTGTTTCCGAATCCGAGCGACCCGACCGGCGTGGAGGAGGGTGTCCTGGTTTCAAAGCCGACCGTGATGATCTCGGGCACCAGCACCTGGGACGAAGCCTTCGCCAACCTCAAGAACGCCTTCGCCAAGATCGATGGCGAACTGAAGAAGGCCGGGATCACCCCGGCGGGACGGCCGCTGACGATCTTCGTCGATACGGACGACAACGGTTTCAAATACGAAGCGATGGTCCCCATCGCCCAGGTCCCCGAAGGCAAGACCGAGCTGACCCCCGAGATCAAGTTCGGCAAGACCCCGGAGGGGAAGTCCTTCCGCTTCGTGCACAAGGACGCCTATGACGAGATCGACGGCACCTACGAGACGATCACGGCCTATCTCGACCTCAAGGAGATCGTCGCCAAGGATGCCTTCATCGAGGAATACGTGAGCGACTTCACCGATTCGCAGGACACCGATTTCGAGGTGAATATCTACGTTCAGCCGAAGCAATGATCGCTCTCTTCGACCTCGACGGCACCCTGACGGACCCGAAGGCGGGCATCACCCGCTCGGTCCAGTACGCGCTCGAACGGCTGGGCCGTCCCGTGCCGGACGCGGACGAGCTGACCTGGATGATCGGCCCGCCGCTGGTCGCGGGTTTCACGGAGCTTTTGGGCGGAGCCGACGAGGTGCCGGACGCCGTGCGCTTCTATCGCGAACGGTACGGTGATGTCGGGCTGTACGAGAACGAGGTCTATGCCGGCATCCCGGCCCTGCTCCAGGACCTTCGGGAGAAGGATGTCCGCCTCTTTGTCGCGACGTCGAAGCTTCGTGTGTTCGCGCGGCGGATCCTCGATCATTTCGACCTGTCCCGGTTCTTCAGCGAGATCTACGGCTCGGAACCCGATAACCGGAATGCCGACAAGCGCGAGCTGATCCGGTACATCCTCGATGAGGAGCGTTTCGATCCTGCGCGCGCCGTCATGATCGGCGACCGGAAGCATGACGTCATCGGCGCCAGGGCCAACGGCGTCGCGGCCATCGGGATCACATGGGGTTACGGATCCCGGCAGGAGCTGTCGGAGGCCGGTGCGGCCTGCCTCGTGGACGATCCTCGGGCGCTGGAAGGGCCGCTTCTCACTCTGACGGCATCCACGCCTCCCCGGGCCGCAGAGGCCTGAACAGGCCCTCCGGAATCTCGGCCGCCAGGAGGGCTGCGGCCAGTTCCTGTGGCGGCTCGTCGACGCCTTCGTTGGTGAGCCGGAACGTGCCCCAATGGTGGCCGAGCGCCTGCTCGGCCTCGATGATCCGCAGCACCTTCACGGCATCCTCCGGGTTCATGTGCTGCGGCTCCATGAACCAGCGCGGCTCATAGGCCCCTATCGGCAGGTGCGCGAGGCGCGGCCTGCCGAAGCGCTCGCGGACGGCGTGAAAAATCTTGCCGTCGCCGAAGCCGGTATCGCCAATATGGTAGATCGTACCGGCCGGCGTGGTGAGCACATAGGCGCACCAGAGCGCCATGCGCCGGTCGTTGATGCCCCGCGCCGACCAGTGATAGGCGGGCTCGATATGGGCCGTGACGCCGTGGCCGAGATCGACGCCGCCGCCCCAGTCCCGTGTCTCGACCGGGATCTCGGGGTGCTCGGCCTGGATCACCGCGTCGTTGCCGAGGGGCGCGATGAATTTCGGGCGATGCTGCTGCCACAGACGGCCGAGGGTTCCGGTGTCGAGATGGTCGTAATGGTTGTGGGTGATCAGCACCGCATGGATCGGCGGCAGGTCCCGATAGGCGATGCCCGGCGGGTTGACCCGCTTGGGGCCGGCGAAGGAAACCGGGCTCGCTCTCTCTGAAAACACCGGGTCGATCAGGATGTTGAGCCCCGCCACCTGGACCAGGAACGACGCGTGGCCGATCAGCGCCGTGCGCAGGCCCTGGACCTCGGCCGGGGGCTTGTCCTGGAACGGGCTCGGAAAACTCTCCGGCCAGCCTTTTCGCCCGCCCCCGAGTTGCCAGCGGGCCAGCTCCAGGAATCCCTTGTCCTGCGGCTGGTCGGCCAGGAAGAACCGCACCCCGTCGAAATGGTCGGTGACCGGCCCCTGATAGTACCGGTTCGTTGCGCGGGCCGCCTTCATCCAGCCCAGGGCGCTGGCCGCGGCGATGATAGGAAGGCCTAGCGCTTTCATAAGGGTACGGCGGTCCATCGCACAACTTCCAGGTTGTAGAAAAAATTTCTACAACCTCTTTTAATTTTTCGGCCCGTCCCCATCTGAACCTTCGCCATATAGGGAGGCGTCTCATGTCAGGTTCTATTCGTGTCCGTATTCGGGAGCGAGATTTGTATATTCCTGCTCTGCGGGCAGCGGAAGCTGAGGGTGGATTTATTGCGACATCTAAGTTGATAGATGTCTTGACTAACGAGTTTGAACCAGAAGGAGAAGATGCCACAATTTTAGATGGGCGCAATGACAGCCGCTTCTCCCAAATTGTGCGGAATCTTGTTTCTCACCGTGAGAGCTCTACAAGCATCTTTTTCAAAGGCCTTGCAGAGTACACTGGTGATGGAATTAAAATTACACAACGTGGGCGGCAGTTTCTGAGTCAAGTTCCAGAATAGCGCCGCTTATATCCCGGCTCGAGCCACTTTAATTCTGTTTTAGGTGGCGCGAGTTTGTCCCAAACAAACCATGCATATGCCGTGGTGCCAGTTCCTTTTTGGACGGCACCACGAGGGTAGAATGTAATCCTCTCGCTGAATACCCAAACTCTACTAGGAGGGTTTCGGGAGAATATGGTCTTCTGGCGATTAGCACCTTCCAGAAAAGCTAATCGAAGCAATAGCGCAAACTTTTTGCGAGAATGCTCGATACCACTTCGAACAAATTTTTCAGCGCTGTTGTAAGGCGGGTTAGTAATGACATTATCAAAAACCCGGTCAGTCGTAGCAAAATCATGACCGACTTCGCCATAACCTCTATCGTAGAGGTCAGAGCTGAAAACACGATTGCCCGTTTTCTGTAAGACTTTAGACATAGCGCCGTCACCACAAGCGCATTCCCAAATATCTCCATCGAATTTCTCATTGTCGATGAGAGCGTAAGTTGCCCAGGCAGGTGTTGGAAAGAAGTCAGGACCATCAAGGTCAGCGAAGCGCTTGATGGTTGGCTTAAAGCCGCCGTTTAAATTGTATGTCGCATCCATACCAAACATGTAATAGAATCATATAGTTAGTAAAGGATTAAATGTTGAGGCATTTTAGCCCAGTCCTGTTACTCTGATGTGATTCGAAGCCAAGCTATTGGAAAGTAAGGCAGTCTAGCCCTTTCCTTGACTCCGCTGCCTTTTTCCCTTAAGCGCTGACCGCAAATCTGTAGAGCGAGCCCTTATGAGCCGCCGACCAGCCCGAGAGGCTGGAGGTCAACGTCCGACAGCGCGATGCGCCCTCGGGCGCGTTTCTCTTTGGGGTTTCTCTCGCACGGCCCTCATCCTGAGGAGCAGCCGAAGGCTGCGTCTCGAAGGAGGGTTCAGCGGGCGCCGGAGGCGCCTCGTCCTTCGAGACGGACCTGACGGTCCTCCCGGGGATGAGGCTGTGAGGGGGCATATGAAGGAAGGTGGAAGCGATGTCGGACGACACATTGCGCATCGAGGACGCGGTCAACGAGACCTGCCCGTGGTCGGGAAAGCCGATCGCGGCGGATTCGCTCACCCGCTATCGCGGCGAGGTCGTCGGCTTCTGCAATCCGGGCTGCCGCGACAAGTTCGAGGCGGCCATCCGCCACTTTGAAAAGGCCATCGCGGATCGCGATGTACCACTCATCGCAAAAGGAATTGAGTGATCATGTTCGAAGGCCTTTCCGACAAGCTTTCCAATATCCTCAACGCGCTGACGCGCCGTGGCGCGCTCACCGAGGAGGACGTCAACGCGGCCCTGCGCGAGGTCCGCCGCGCCCTGCTCGAGGCCGACGTGGCGCTCGAGGTCGTCCGCTCCTTCACGGACAAGGTGCGCGCCCGCGCGGTCGGCGCGGAGGTGGTCAAGTCGGTTTCGCCCGGCCAGCAGGTGGTCAAGATCGTCCACGACCAGCTGGTGGAGATGCTGGGCGCGGACGCTGAGGTGATCAGCCTCAACGCG
Organism: Microvirga mediterraneensis; assembly: GCF_013520865.1. NCBI lineage: Bacteria > Pseudomonadati > Pseudomonadota > Alphaproteobacteria > Hyphomicrobiales > Methylobacteriaceae > Microvirga > Microvirga mediterraneensis. Next base: position 689,784 of record NZ_JACDXJ010000001.1, on the reverse strand, counting down.
GTTCCGCCCGTCGGCATCCTCATGGTCGGCCTCCAGGGTTCCGGTAAGACGACCACTACGGCCAAGATCGCCCGGCGCCTGAAGGACCGCGAGAACCGCCGCGTGCTCATGGCGTCCCTCGACACCCGCCGCCCGGCGGCACAAGAACAGCTCGCGGTGCTCGGCAAGCAGGTCGGCGTCGACACGCTGCCCATCGTGGCCGGCCAGTCGGCCGTGCAGATCGCCCGCCGCGCCATGGAGGCCGCCCGCCTCGGCGGCTACGACGTGGTGATGCTCGACACCGCCGGCCGCGTGACCGTGGACGAGGCCCTCATGGTGGAGGCGGCGGACGTGCGCGCCGCCACCAACCCGCACGAGGTGCTCCTCGTGGCCGATGCGCTCACCGGCCAGGACGCGGTCAACACCGCGCGCGCCTTCGACGAGCGTCTCGGCGTCACCGGCATCGTGCTGACCCGCATGGACGGCGATGCCCGCGGCGGTGCGGCGTTGTCCATGCGCGCCGTCACCGGCAAGCCGATCAAGCTCATCGGTACGGGCGAGAAGGTCGATGCGCTGGAGGAGTTCCACCCGAGCCGCGTCGCCAACCGCATCCTCGGCATGGGCGACATCGTCTCGCTGGTCGAGAAGGCTGCCGAAAATTTCGACCAGGCGCAGGCCCAGCGCATGGCCGAGAAGATGCGCAAGGGCAAGTTCGACCTGGAAGACCTGCGCGATCAACTCGCCCAGATGGAGAAGATCGGCGGCCTCTCCGGCATGATGGGCATGCTGCCGGGCGTCGCCAAGATGAAGTCGCAGCTCGAGAACGCCAATCTCGACGACCGAATCATCAAGCGCCAGCGCGCCATCATCGATTCCATGACCCCGGCCGAACGCCGCAACCCCGGCATCCTCAAGGCCTCGCGCAAGAAGCGCATCGCGGCCGGTGCGGGCGCCAAGATCGAGGAGATCAACAAGCTCTTGAAGATGCACCGCCAGATGGCCGATGTCATGAAGATGATGGGCGGCGGCAAGGGCAAGGGCATGGCCGGCGCGCTCGGCAAGATGTTCGGCATCGGCGGCGGCGGCGGAGGTATGGGTGGCATGCCCCAGCCGACGCCGGAGCAGATCGAGGCGCTGCAGAAGCAGATGGGCGGCAAGCTGCCCGACTTCCCCGGCGGCGCGGGCGGCCTTCCGCCCATGCCCAAGGGTGTGCCCGGCCTGCCGGGTCTCGGCGCCGGCAAGATCCCGGGGCTTCCCGGCATCGGCGGTTTCCCGTTCGGGAAGAAGAAATAGGTTTCGTTGTCCCCGCTACGGTGGGGACGGCATGAAGGCAAGTTTGATCACAGGACACCAAAAGGAGTATCCCATGTCCCTGAAGATCCGTCTCACCCGTGGTGGTGCGAAGAAGCGTCCCTACTACCGCATCGTCGTGGCCGATTCGCGCTCCCCGCGCGATGGCCGCTTCATCGAGAAGGTCGGTACCTACGACCCGATGAAGCCGAAGGATGATGCCGGCCGCGTCGTTCTCGAAACCGAGAAGATCCAGGCTTGGCTCGCCAAGGGCGCCCAGCCGACCGACCGCGTCCTGCGCTTCCTCGATGCCGCCGGCCTCCTGAAGCGTCCGGCCCGCAACAACCCGCAGAAGGCCGTTCCGGGCAAGAAGGCCCAGGAGCGCGCCGCCGAGAAGGCCGCTGCGGCCGAGGCTGCCGGCGGCGAGGCCGCTTAAGTCCTATGAAGAAGGAGCGTTTCCAACAGCGCTCCACCTCACCCCTCCCCCTTGTGGGGAGGGGCAGGGGTGGGGGTGCTGGCGCCAAGAAATCAGAAGGTGGCGCTCACATCCCCACCTCCATCTCCTCCCCACAAGGGGGAGGAGGGCTTTCTCTGTCACAGCGAAACGACCTCGTCCTCGTGGGCGAGTTCGGCCGCGCCCATGGCCTCAAGGGCGAAGTGCGGCTGAAATCCCATACGGGCGATCCGCAGGCGATCGCCGGTTACAAGCCGCTGATCGCATCCAACGGCAAAACCTATTCCCTCAAGAATGTGCGGCCCGCTCCCGGCGCCGCGCCCGATCTGCTCGTTGCCATCGTCGACGGCGTGACGACGCGCGAGGCCTCCGAAGCGCTCAACCGCGTGCAGCTCTATGTGGAGCGCGACAAGCTTCCGCCGCCCGGCGAGGAAGACGAATTCCTGCTCGCGGACCTGATCGGCCTCGCCGTGTCCAACGAGGCGGGCGAGATCATCGGCACCGTGATCGATGTGCCCAATTACGGCGGCGGCGATCTTCTCGAAATCGCGCCCGCGCAAAAAGGCCCGACGGCGCTGCTGCCGTTCACCAAGGCGTTCGTGCCGACGATCGATCTGACCGGCAAGCGCATCGTGGCCAATCCGCCTGACGACCTGTTCGAGCCGGCGAAATCCGCACCCGAATCCGAGGACGAGGCGTGAGCTTTTCCGCCACCATTCTCACTCTTTATCCCGATATGTTCCCAGGTCCGCTCGGCATGTCACTGTCGGGCGACGCGCTCGCGCGGGGCGTGTGGTCGCTCGCGGCGAAGAACATCCGCGACCATGGCCTCGGCCGTCACCGCACGGTGGACGACACGCCGGCGGGCGGCGGTCCCGGCATGGTGATCCGCTGCGACGTGCTGGCTTCCGCCATCGACGCCCATGTTCCGGCCGAGGATCCGCGCCCCAAGCTGCTCATGAGTCCGCGCGGCAAGCCGCTGACCCAAGGCTATGTGCGCGAGCTCGCGGCCGGTCCCGGCGTGGTCATCGTCTGCGGCCGCTTCGAGGGCGTGGACGAGCGGGTGATCGAGGGGCGCGGCCTGCAGGAAATCTCCATCGGCGATTACGTGCTCTCCGGCGGCGAGATGGCCGCGATGATCGTGCTCGATGCCTGCGTGCGGCTGTTGCCCGGCGTCATGGGCAAGGAGGCTTCCGGCACCGAGGAGAGCTTCGAGGCGAACCGTCTCGAATATCCGCACTATACGCGGCCGCGCGAATGGGAGGGCCGGCCTATTCCCGACGTGCTGCTCTCCGGCAATCATGCCATGATCGAGCGCTGGCGCCGCGAGGAATCGGAGCGCATCACGCGGGAACGTCGCCCGGACCTGCTGGAGTAAACAATCGAGCCGGGAGTCGCCCATGCCGACACAGAACATCTACGACGATCCCGATTTCTTCGAGAATTACAGCCGTTTGGAGCGGTCCCAAGAGGGGCTGTCCGGCGCGGCGGAATGGCCCTCGCTGCGTGCGCTTCTTCCGGATCTCGGCGGTCGCCGGGTCGTCGATCTCGGGTGCGGCTATGGCTGGTTCTGCCGCTGGGCCCGTGACCATGGCGCGGAGCGGGTGCTCGGCCTCGATGTCTCGGAACGCATGCTGGCCCGGGCGGCCGTCCTGACGTCCGATCCCGGGATCGTCTATCGCCGGGCCGATCTCGAATGGCTCGATCTCGGGACCGAAACGTTCGATTTCGCCTACAGCTCGCTCGCCCTGCACTACATCGAGAATCTGCCGGGTCTCCTGACCGAGCTGTATCGTGCGCTGTCGCCCGGTTCGACATTCGTTTTCTCCGTCGAACATCCGATCGTGACGGCGCCGATCCCGGCAGGCTGGTCCGTCGGCCCGGACGGCCGCAAGACATGGCCGGTCGACCGCTATCACGAGGAAGGCCCGCGCCGCACGAATTGGCTCGCCGAGGGCGTGATCAAGCAGCACCGCACCCTCGGGACCTATGTGAACCTCCTCATCCGCCTCGGCTTCACGATTGTCCACGTGGAGGAATGGGCGCCGACGCCTGCGCAGATCGCCGCGCGACCCGACTGGGCGGACGAACGCGAGCGCCCCATGTTCCTTCTCATGGCAGCTCAGCGTTAGACGAGCGTGTGATGAGCTGCACAGGAGAGACGTCGATGGTGCAGGGGTTCGAGCATGTGGGCATGACCAGCAGCAATCTCGACAGAACCATCGGGTTCTATTGCGGCCTGCTGGGGCTGAAGGAGATCCTGGTCAAGCGCACGGGCGAGGGCGGGCGCATCGCGTTTCTCGAGACCGGCGGCGTCATGCTCGAAATCGTCGAGCCGGCCGCATCGATCCAGGTGCCGGCCCGCGAGGTGCCCGTCACCGAGGCCGGCATCCGCCACATCACCTTCCGGGTCGACGACGTCGAGGCGATCTATGAAAAGCTTCGTTCCGCCGGCGTGGAATTCACCGTGCCGCCGCGCAAGGCGGCGAATGCCGAACTGATCCGCAAGGTGGCATTCTGCAAGGATCCGGACGGCATCGTGGTCGAGTTCCTGGAGCGGCTGTGATCGTCACGCGGGCAGGCTTCTTGCCGCGAGCCTTGCCCCGAACGTCTTCAGGTATTTCATGCCCGTGTCGCACATGACCGTGACGATCGTGGCGTCCGGTCCCAATTGTTCGGCGAGACGCAAGGCCGCGATCACATTGGCGCCGGTCGACGTGCCGGCGAACAGGCCCTCCTCGCGGGCGAGCCGGAATGCCATCGCGGTGGCCTCCTCGGTCGAAACCCGCTCGATGGCGTCGGCGACGTCTTCCTGCCAGAGCGGCACCACATAGCCTGCGCCGATGCCGTCGATCTTGTGCGCGCCCGAAGGGCCGCCCGACAGGACGGGCGATTCCGCCGGCTCGACGGCGACGATCCGGATCGCCTCGCGGTGGCGCCGCAGCCCCTCGGCGATGCCGCGCAGGGAGGCGGCCGTTCCGACGCTCTGCACGAAGCCGTCGATCCGGCCCTCCGTCTGCCGCCAGATCTCGTCGGCCATCCGGTGATAGGCGGCGATCTGGTCGCGGTTCCTCATCTGGTCGGTCCAGAACGAGCCCTTCGCCCCGGCGATGAGGCGGGCCTCCTCGATCATGTCCTTCGTCAGCTTCTCGGTCATGCGCCCGCTCTCGCTCGGCACGATGTGCAGCGCCGCGCCGAGAAGCTCCATGTGGTCGCGCTTCTCCTGCGCGAAGGCATCCGAGGTTACGATATCGAGCGGATACCCCTTCACGGCGCAGACCAGCGACAGGGACACGCCGGTGCTGCCGCCGGTATATTCGACCACCGCGCCTCCCGGCCCGAGGCGCCCGTCCGCCTCCGCGGCCTCGATCATGGCGAGCGCCATCCGGTCCTTCATGCTGCCGGTCGGGTTCTCGTCCTCCAGCTTCAGCAGGATGCGGGCGCCGCCGGCCGGGCGGATGTTGCGCAGGGCGATGAGGGAGGTGTTGCCGATATGGTCGAGGATGGTGGGGGAATGATCTGTCATGGGCTCTTGTCCGGGAACCTCCGCCTTGTAGGCCCAGGCAAAGCGCCTGTCAGGTCCGGAATCCGGACTTCTGCCGTGCCCGCGATCATGCTAGCTCATGGTCCATGGCAGATTACGGTCAGTTCTGTTCCGTGGCCCGCGCCCATGAGGCCATCGGCGGGCGCTGGACCCTTCTCGTGGCGCGCGAATTGCTGTGCGGCAGCAGGCGCTTCAACGATATCCGCCGCGGCATCCCGCGCATCTCCCGCACCATGCTGTCGGAGCGGCTGCAGGAGCTGGTCCGTGTGGGGGCTGTGACCCGCATCGAGGGCGAGCATGGGCCCGAATATGCGCTGACGGAAGCGGGCCGGGAGCTGATGGGCATCGTCGGCGCCCTCGGCACCTGGGGCCAGCGCTGGCTGCCGCGTCATCCCGAGACCGAGGACCTGGACCTCGAGCCGCTCCTCGTGGACATGCAGCGGCGGGTCCGCCCGGAGGCCCTGCCGCCGGACCCCATGGTCGTCCGCTTCGAGATCGAGGGGCGGCGCCAGCCGCATTTCCTGCTGCTGAAGGCCTCCGAGGTCTCGCTCTGCACGCAGAATCCCGGTTTTCCCGAGCGGCTATGCGTCCGCGCCGGCCTTCCCGTTCTGGTCGCCTGGTGGCGGGGCGACGTGAGCTTCGCCGAGGCGCAGCGGAGGGGGCTCGAGGTGGAGGGCCCCCGGGCGCTCGCCCGCGCCTTTCCGGACTGGTTCGAGCGGTACCTGTTCGCCGGGATTGCCCCTCGGGAGCCGTCGCCAGCGCCGGCCTCGTGAAAGGCTCGACAATCCTCCCGATCTCCTGTATAGGCGCGGCCTCAACTTAAAACAGGACGCCGAAATCCCGCGGGTTTTGAGATCGCTCAGGGCCACGCAACGGCAGGAGTACAACGATGAACCTCATTCAGCAGCTCGAGCAGGAGCAGATTGCCAAGCTCGCAAAGACCATTCCCGACTTCCAGCCCGGCGATACCGTCATCGTCAACGTGAAGGTGAAGGAAGGCGAGCGCACCCGCGTGCAGGCCTATGAAGGCGTCTGCATCGCCCGTTCCGGCGCCGGCCTCCAGGAGAGCTTCACGGTCCGCAAGATTTCCTACGGTGAGGGCGTGGAGCGCGTGTTCCCGGTCTACTCGCCGAACGTCGACTCCATCAAGGTCGTGCGCCGTGGCGCCGTCCGCCGCGCCAAGCTTTACTACCTGCGCGACCGTCGCGGTAAGTCGGCCCGTATCGCCGAGCGCGTCGAGAAGAAGACCGGAGCCCCGGCTGCCGCCGAGTAAGGCCCGTCTCATCGGCAGAATTCACGAAGGCGCGGCTCGAAACCGCGCCTTTTTGCTGAGGCGGTCCTCCCAGATCCCACGAGATCCAAGCGCGACAAAAATATAATTGCGCGCCTGCCGCCTTCTGCTATGCGATCGTTTCAAGGCCGTGTGCGCTCAGGACATCTTCCCGTTCGCGCCACAGGCCGCTAAACACGCCAGACCACATTTTCGACCGTTGGAAGAGACCTATGGCCAAGCCCCACACCCTCTATGACAAGATCTGGGACGACCACGTCGTCGATCAGCAGGATGACGGGACGTGCCTTCTCTACATCGACCGTCACCTCGTCCATGAAGTGACCAGCCCGCAGGCCTTCGAGGGCCTGCGCATGACCGGCCGCAAGGTGCGCCAGCCGCAGAAGACCCTGGCGGTGGTCGATCACAACGTGCCGACCTCCGACCGCTCCCAGGGCATCGAGGATCCCGAGGCCGCGACGCAGGTTGCCGCCCTCGCCCAGAACGCCAAGGAATTCGGCGTCGAGTACTACAACGAGCTCGACACCCGCCAGGGCATCGTCCACGTGGTGGGCCCGGAGCAGGGCTTTACGCTTCCAGGCATGACCATCGTGTGCGGCGACAGCCACACCTCGACCCATGGCGCCTTCGGGTCGCTCGCCCACGGCATCGGCACCTCGGAGGTCGAGCACGTGCTCGCCACGCAGACGCTGATCCAGAAGAAGGCCAAGAACATGCGCGTGACCGTGGACGGGCAGCTGCCCCCCGGCGTCACGGCGAAGGACATCATCCTGGCGATCATCGGCGAGATCGGCACCGCCGGCGGCACCGGCCACGTGATCGAATATGCGGGCGAGGCCATCCGGTCACTGTCGATGGAAGGCCGCATGACGATCTGCAACATGTCGATCGAAGGTGGAGCCCGCGCCGGCATGGTGGCCCCCGACGAGAAGACCTATGCCTATCTGAAGGACCGCCCCAAGGCCCCGAAGGGCGAGGCCTGGGACGCGGCCGTGCGGTACTGGGACAGCTTGCGCACGGACGAGGGCGCCTTCTTCGACAGCGAGATCCGTCTCGACGCCGCCAACCTGCCGCCCATCGTCACCTGGGGCACGTCGCCTGAGGACGTGGTGTCGGTTGCCGGCGTGGTGCCGAACCCGGACGATATCCAGGACGAGAACAAGCGCCGCTCCAAGTGGCGGGCGCTGGAATATATGGGCCTCACGCCGGGCACGAAGATCACCGACATCGCCCTCGACCGCGTCTTCATCGGCTCCTGCACCAATGGCCGCATCGAGGACCTGCGGGCGGTGGCCAAGGTTGTCGAGGGCAAGCGCGTGGCCGAAAGCGTCAGCGCCATGATCGTGCCGGGTTCCGGCATCGTGAAGATGCAGGCCGAGGCCGAGGGACTGGACAAGATCTTCAAGGAAGCCGGCTTCGACTGGCGCGAGCCCGGCTGCTCCATGTGCCTCGCCATGAACGCCGACCGCCTCGCGCCGCACGAGCGCTGCGCCTCCACGTCGAACCGCAACTTCGAAGGCCGTCAGGGCTTCAAGGGCCGTACCCATCTCGTGTCGCCCGCCATGGCGGCAGCCGCGGCGATCGCCGGCCGGTTCGTGGACATTCGCAGCTTCGGCTGATCTTAATCTGACGCGAAACGAAAAGGCCGCGACTCGTGTAAGTCGCGGCCTTTTTCATGACAAAAGCCCGAAGCTTAGTCGATATAGCCCCGGCGGCCCGCGATGACCTGGCGGCAGCGCTCGACCGGACGACGGACGACCACGCCGTTCCGACGGACGCGCTCTTCCATGACCGTGCGGCAGACGGTGCGGGACCGGACCGGACGCACCACGCGGCGCTCGACCACCCGCTCGCGATAGCCGTCGCGATAACCGTGGCCGTAATGCCGTTCCTGCGCGACACGGACGCCCGAAGGGCCGATCCGCACATCCACGCCCTGGGCCGACGCCGCACCGGCACTGAGAACCACCAGCCCGGCCGCAGCCAGGATACCAAACACCTTACGCATTGTTGCCTCATGAGCAGTTGACAGTTCGGGCCTGTTAACGGCCAAGCGTGCGAGACGTTCCGTTGCGAAGCGGCGATGCAATCGCCATGGTAAAGCAACGGTAAGGGAGCCGGAGGAGGGATTCATGAGCGACCGGGACCGGGAAGCCCGCGAAACCGACGCGGCCCGCGAGGCGCTGGAGCGCGTCCAGCGGGATACGGACACCCTCGGCTCCTCGGCGCTCGCCCGCATGGGACGGCGTGCCGGCGAGCATTTCGGCGCCAGGGACGCCATCGGGACGGGCGAGGATGGCGGAACCGACCCGATCGAGCTCTGGGGCCGTCGCATCGGGCGAGCGCTCTCTCTCGTGGGCGTGGTGATCCTCGCCTTATGGTTACTCGTCCAGCTGAGGATCCTCTGACCTCATGACCGAATGGGCCAACCTCCAAGCCCCCACCCTCGACGATCTCGAAATCCTGGCGCGGGACGCCTATGCCCGCCTGCCGGAGGAGTTCCGCCGCCTTTGCGAGGGCGTCGTGATCCGGGTCGAGGATTTTCCCGACGACGAGACCCAGCGGGAGATGGGCTGCGAGACGCCTTTCGACCTGCTTGGCCTGTTCCGAGGCCTCGGCCTCGCGCAGGGCGGGGCCATGATGCAGACGGGCCAGTTCCCTAACATGGTCTGGCTCTACCGCCGACCGATCCTCGACTACTGGGCCGAACACGAGGAGAGCCTGGGCACCCTTGTCACCCACGTGCTGGTGCACGAGATCGGCCACCATTTCGGTCTCTCCGACGATGATATGGAAGCCATCGAGGCGGCGGCCTTGTAGCCCTTATAAAATTGCGTCAAAGGCTCGCTGGGCGACAATTCTTTGCGCGCCGCGACCATCGTTGGCCTAGCGGTCCTCGCAACCCTTTGATATGAGGCACCCGACAGCGGCCCGGCTGCCGCCTTCAGGGATATGAGGACCATGGACAAGTTCACCGTGCTGGAAAGCGTCGCGGCGCCGCTGCGGATCATCAATATCGACACCGATATGATCATCCCCAAGCAGTACCTGAAGACGATCAAGCGCACCGGGCTCGGCACGGGTCTCTTCTCGGAGATGCGCTATCGCGAGGACGGTTCTGAGAATCCGGATTTCGTGCTCAACCAGCCCGCCTACCGCAATGCCCAAATCCTGGTGGCGGGCGACAATTTCGGCTGCGGCTCCTCCCGCGAGCATGCCCCCTGGGCCCTGCTCGATTTCGGCATCCGCTGCGTGATCTCCACCAGCTTCGCGGACATCTTCTACAACAACTGCTTCCAGAACGGCATCCTGCCCATCAAGGTCTCGCCGGAAGACCTGGAGAAGCTCTTCGACGATGCGGAGCGCGGCGCCAACGCGACCCTGACCATCGACTTGGAGAACCAGGAGATCCGCGGTCCCGACGGCGGCACGGTCAAGTTCGACATCGACCCGTTCAAGAAGCACTGCATGCTCAACGGCCTCGACGGCATCGGCCTGACCATGGAGAAGGGCAAGGCCATCGACAGCTTCGAGCAGAAGCTCGCCGAGCGCGCCTGGGCCTAAATTCTCTCAGGAGACCCGTTACGGACGAATGACCTATGGCAGACAGGAAGCCACGCGTTCTCGATCGTCGCGACTGGGCCTCGCATCCAGAACTCTGGAAGGGCCGTGTCGAGGGCCATACCCTCGGCACCGGCGCCACCGTGCTCTTCTATGCGACCGAAGAGGTGGGCGTCGGGCCGAAATGGCACGTCCATCCCTACGACGAGATCTTCATCATCCGTGAGGGTCGGGCTCTCTTCACGGTCGGCGACGAGCGCTTCGAGTGCGAGGCGGGCCAGATCGTCTTCGGGCCGGCGGGCATTCCGCACAAATTCGTCAATCTCGGTCCCGGCCGGCTCGAAACCACCGACATCCACGTCAGCGACCGTTGGATCCAGACGGATCTGCCCGATCCGGACCTCGGTTGAAGGGTGCGAATAGCAGGTTCTAACGAATCCGTGAGCCGCCGCTCCGTTTCCATAAGATTAACCAAATTGCCTGCAAGGTCGCGGGCATGAAACGCATCATTGTTCCCGCGCTCCTCGGTCTCGCTTCCCTGACGATGGCCGCCCCGGCCTCGGCCCAGGCGAATTTCAGCTCGTGCCTGTCCGGCCTGCGCTCGCAGGCGGCCGCCAAGGGCATTTCCGGCCAGGCCTTCGATGTCGCCACCCGCGGGGTCACGCCGGATCTCACGATCCTCGACCTCATGAGCAACCAGCCTGAGTTCAAGACGCCGATCTGGGATTACCTTTCGGCGCTCGTCGACGAGGAGCGGGTGCAGGACGGCCGCACCGCCATGCGCCAATGGGGCCAGGCGCTCGCCTCCGCCGAGGCGCGCTTCGGCGTCGATCGCCATGCGATCGCGGGCGTGTGGGGCGTGGAGTCCAATTTCGGCAAGGATATCGGCGGGCGTCCGCTGATTCAGTCCCTGTCGACGCTCGTCTGCTATGCGCCGCGCCGCAACGAGTATTTCAAGGGCGAGCTGATGGCGACCCTGAAGATCGTTCAGGACGGTGACATCAATCCGGCCAACCTGCGCGGCTCCTGGGCCGGCGCCTTCGGCCATACCCAGTTCATGCCCTCGACCTTCCAGCGCCTCGCCGTCGACGGCGACGGGGATGGGCGTCGCGACATCATGAATTCCGTGCCGGACGCGGTTCACTCGACGGCGAACTTCCTCAAGAAGGCCGGCTGGGTGAACGGCCTGCCCTGGGGCTACGAGGTGCGCCTGCCGCAGAACTTCAACCAGGGTCTCGCCGGGCGCAAGAACAAGAAACCGCTCGCCACCTGGGCCGCCATGGGCGTGCGCCGCGTCGACGGGCGTCCCCTGTCGGGCAATTACGCGGCCGGCATCATCATCCCGGCCGGAATCAACGGCCCGGCCTTCCTCGTCACCAAGAACTTCGACGCGGTCTATTCCTACAACGCGGCCGAGTCCTACGGTCTCGCCATCGCGCTGCTGGGCGACCGTCTGAAGGGCCTGCCCGGCATCCAGGCCGCCTGGCCGACCGACGATCCGCCCCTGTCGCGCGCCCAGCGCCGCGAATTGCAGCAACTCCTGACCGCCCGCGGCTACGATGTGGGCGAACCGGATGGCAAGATCGGCGCCAAGACCCGCGAGGCCATCAAGGACGTGGAGCGCCGCATCGGCCTCGAGCCGCGCGGCCGGCCCGGCGGCAAGGTGCTGGAGGCGCTGCGGGGGTGATACTCATTCACCCCAATGGTCCTTATCGGCCAGTTGCGGCGGGATGAGTTTGGGATTGTACTGAACTCCATGCTCATCGCGCTTCTCACCGACATCCACGGCAACCGCGAGGCTCTGTCGGCCTGTCTCGCCCATGCGCGCCTGCTCCATGTCGACCGCTTCGTCTTTCTCGGCGACTATGTCGGCTACGGAGCCGATCCGGCCTGGGTGGTCGATACGGTCAGAGGGCTCGTGGACCGGGGCGCCGTGGCGCTTCTCGGCAATCACGACGCGGCCATCGACGGCTCCGACCAGGACATGAACAGCGTCGCCCAGGAGGCGATCCGCTGGACCCGCAATCAGCTCGGGTCGGAGCAGCGTCGGTTCCTGGCCGCTCTTCCCCTCACCCACGAGGAGGGAAATGTCCTCTACGTCCACGCCAACGGCTATGCCCCCCGCAGCTGGGACTACATGTCGGGGCTCATGGAGGCGGTCCGGCATTTCAGCCGGGTGGACGCCCACATCACCTTCTGTGGGCATGTGCATGTGCCGATGCTCTATCACATGAGCACCACCGCCAAGGTCGGGGCATTCGCGCCCGTCGCCAACAACGACATTCCGCTCCTGCCGACCCGCACCTGGCTCGCGGTGATCGGCGCCGTCGGGCAGCCGCGGGACGGGGTCGCGGCGGCGAACTACGCGGTCTTCGACACCGGCCGCCAGACCCTGCGCTATCTGCGCGTGCCCTACGACACGGCGACTGCCGCCCGGAAGGTGCGCGAGGCGGGCCTGCCGGAGAAGCTGGCGCTTCGCCTCGAACAGGGCCGCTGACGCATGCGCTGGCGCCTGAACCCCGGCATGGTGATCGACGGGTTCGAGCTGCGGGAGAATCTCGGCACCGGCGGCATGGCGCAGCTCTGGGCGGTGAGCCGCGAAGGCGATCCGACACCGCTGATCATGAAGATCCCGATGCTGATCGACAGCGACGACCCGCTGCCCATCGTGTGCTTCGAGACCGAGCAGATGATCATGCCGCGCCTGTCGGGTCCGCACGTGCCCCGCTTCGTGGCGACCGGACCGCTCGATCCCATGCCCTACATCGTCATGGAGCGCATCCCCGGCGAATCGCTCAAAAGCCGGCTCGACGAGGCGCCTCTGCCCTGGGCCGAGGTCGCCGCCATCGGGGCCAGGGTGGCGCATGCCCTGCACGACCTGCATCGCCAGCACGTGATCCATCTCGACATCAAGCCGAGCAACGTGATGATCCGGGACGGCGGCGAGGCGGTCCTGATCGATTACGGCTTCGCCCGGCACGAATACCTGCCCGACCTCCTGGCCGAGGAGTTCCGCGAGCCCTTCGGGACCACGCCCTACATGGCGCCCGAGCAGGTGCTGCAGGATCGGGCCGATCCGCGCAGCGATCTCTTCGCGCTTGGTGTGATGATGTATGTCTTCGTCACGGGCGAACGACCCTTCGGCAACCCGCGCGGCGGCGAGATCCGCCGTCGCCTGTGGCGCGATCCGGTGCCGCCCCGGGCGCTCAATCCCGATTGCCCGGGCTGGCTGCAGGAGGTGATCCTGCGCTGCCTGGAGGTCGATCCGGACGACCGCTATGCGACGGCAGCTTTGCTCGCCCTCGACCTGGAGAACTCCGAACAGGTTCCGCTCACCGGCCGGGCCGAGCGGCTGGAGCGGGACGGCGGCGTCAAAACCTTCCGGCGCTGGCTGAAGGCGCGCAAGGCGCAGCCGCTCGAGACGCCCGATATCGCCGGTCACCTGTCGCGGGCGCCCATCGTCCTGGCCGCCGTGGATCTCTCCCCGGGAAACGAGGATCTCGCCGAAGCCCTGCGCCGGATGGTCGGCCGCATCCTGTCTATCGAAGGCGAGGCGCGCATCGCCTGCGTCAACATCCTGAAGACCTCCCGCATCGCCGTCGACATCCTGGAGGACCAGGATGGCAACAGCCTCCATGTCCAGCGTCTCGTCCAGCTCCGCCACTGGGGCGCGTCCCTGGACATTCCCCCGGAGCGGATCACCTGCAGCGTCCTGGAGGCGCCCGATCCGGCCTCTGCTCTCGTCGATTACGCCCGCCGCAACAATGTCGACCACATCGTGATTGGCGCGCGCGCTTCCTCGGCGCTCAGGCGCTATCTCGGCAGCGTTTCCTCCAGCGTCGTAGCGGAGGCGCCGTGTTCGGTGACGGTCGTCAGGACGCCGAGGGACCGGCGGGCCGAGAACGGCCGGGACGCCTCCGCCTGAGGGGCGGCGTGACAAAAGCTTGCCAAGGCGCATTCGGTCTTTCGCGCATCGTCTGGAAAAGCAGGCCCGGTTTTCCGCAATAAACGATGCGCCAGTGTGCGGTTCGAGCACCGGATTGATCCAAAAGTGGATTCCACTTTCAGGTCCGATGCTCTAAGAGCCCTGCATTCGATCAAGACAGAACAGGGGCCCTCCCATGGCAACGCACAAGCTTCTCCTTCTCCCCGGCGACGGCATCGGTCCGGAGGTCATGCGAGAGGTCGAGAAGATCGTGGGCTGGTTCCGCAAGCGCGGCGTCGGCTTCGAGACCGAGACGGATCTCGTCGGCGGCGCGGCCTATGACGCGCACGGCGCAGCGATCTCCGAAGCCGCCATGGATCGCGCTCAACAGGCCGATGCGGTGCTCTTCGGCGCCGTCGGTGGCGCGAAATGGGACAGCGTGCCTTATGCGGTGCGGCCCGAAGCCGGCCTGCTGCGCCTGCGCAAGGATCTCGGCCTCTTCGCCAACCTGCGTCCGGCGATCTGCTACCCGGCCCTGGCCGATGCCTCCTCGCTCAAGCGCGAGGTGGTGGAAGGCCTCGACATCATGATCGTGCGCGAGCTCACGGGCGGCGTCTATTTCGGCGAGCCGAAGGAGATCGTGACCCTGGAGGACGGATCCCAGCGCGCCGTCGACACGCAGATCTACCACACGCACGAGGTTGAGCGCATCGCGCGCGTCGCCTTCGATCTCGCCAAGAAGCGCCGCAACAAGGTCTCCTCGGCCGAGAAGTTCAACGTGATGAAGACCGGCGTGTTCTGGCGCCAGGTCGTCACCCGCATCCACAAGGGCGAGTTCTCGGACGTCGAGCTCGAGCACGTGCTCGCCGACAACTGCGCCATGCAGCTCGTGCGCTGGCCGAAGCAGTTCGACGTGATCGTCACCGACAACCTCTTCGGCGACATCCTGTCGGACATCGCCGCGATGCTCACCGGCTCGCTCGGCATGCTGCCTTCCGCTTCGCTCGGCGCCGAGGATCCGGTCACCGGCCAGCGCAAGGCGCTCTACGAGCCCGTGCACGGCTCCGCGCCGGACATCGCCGGCAAGGGACTGGCCAACCCCATCGCGATGATCGGCTCCTTCGGCATGGCCCTGCGCTATTCCTTCGGCCTGCTCGACGAGGCGGATCGCCTGGACAAGGCGATCGCCAACGTGCTCGCCTCCGGCACTCGCACGAAGGACATCGCGGCTCCCGGCACGAACGCGGTCGGCACCCAGGACGTGGGCGACGCCATCGTCAAGGAACTCGAGGCTCTCTCGTAAGAAATGAAAAAAGCCCCGGAGCGATCCGGGGCTCATTCGTGGAGAGGTCAGCGGATCGAACCGGTCGATTCGACGGTGGGAGTGCTGTAGCTCGGGAACGGATTGCGCGAGCCGACGAAGGGTCCGTTGGTGATCGGGTCGGGCAGAAGGTCGAGGCCGAAACGACCACGGTTCGGAGCATAGTCCGGGCTGAGCAGGTAGGCCTGCGTTTGCCCATAGCCGCTGATTCCCGGATTGATCGATCCGACGGGAACTGCCGGGCCCGGGTCCAGGAAGCTGCGAGGCTGGACCCTGAGGACAAGGGGACGATTCCGGGTCTGCGCATCAGCCACCACCGAAAGGGACGCGAGCGCAGCCACTGAAGCCAGACCCAAAAGTGCGATGCGGCGCATGGGTAAACCTCCAAGAATGGCGCATTGACCTTCTGTTGTGCGCCGTCAACACAAGCAAATACTGTCAGAACAAGGCGACGCCGATAAAATGGTTCCGTCGAAGCGTGACGTTCACCGCGAGGTGAGGAGGACGACAGCCGATGCAGGATAAACCCGAGGTTGGTTTCGCACTATCGGCAAAAAAGGGTCTGAGCCTTCTGGGCGAGACTCCGCTGGTGGCCGAAACGCCCGAAGAGTTGCTCGACGACGAGACGACGCCGGTCGCGCGGTTCTTCGTGCGCAACAACGGCCTTCTGCCCCGGCCTGCGGACGATCCCGAGGCCTGGACTTTCACCGTCGACGGCGAGGTGGAGCATCCGCTTCGCCTGACCCTGGCGGAGCTGAAGAGCCTGTTTCCGCACAAGACCTTCCGCATGGTGCTCGAATGCGGCGGCAACGGGCGTTCCTTCTTCGAGCCCAAGGCTGAAGGCAATGCCTGGACGAATGGCGGCGCCGGCTGCGCCGAATGGACGGGCGTCTCGCTGGGCGACGTGCTGCGCGCGGCGGGCCTGAAGGATACCGCCCTGTTCACGGGCCATTTCGGCGCCGATCCCGACAAGAACGGAAGCCGCGAGCAGCAGGCCATGTCGCGCGGCATGCCCATCGCCAAGGCCCTCGAGGAGCACACGCTCCTGGTCTGGGCCATGAACGGCGAGCCCCTGCCGTTCATTCATGGCGGTCCTCTTCGTCTCGTCGTGCCCGGCTGGCCGGGCTCCTTGAGCCAGAAGTGGTTGACGCGGATCTGGATCCGCGACCGCGAGCACGATGGGCCGGGCATGACCGGCCTGTCCTACCGGCTGCCGGTCCATCCCCTGGCCCCGGGGGCGGACGGGCGGGGCGTGGAAACCCGGATCCTCGAATCGATGCCCGTGCGCAGCATCGTCACCGCGCCGGCCGATGGGGCGCGCTACCGGGAAGGCACCCGCTCCATCGAGGTGCGAGGCGCCGCCTGGGCGGGCGATGACACGGTGGCTCGTGTCGACGTGACCATCGACGGCGGCGCGACCTGGATCGAAGCCGCGATGACCCCGCCGCGCAACCGCTACGACTGGGTGCGCTGGCACGTATCGCTGCCCCTGGCCGGCGACGGTGCTTACGAGATCTTTGCCCGGGCAACGGATTCACAGGGCCGTGCTCAGCCCTTCCGCGCGGCCAACTGGAATCCGAACGGCTACGGCTGCAACGTCATGCACCGGGTGGCGATCACGGTCGGGCCGGAGGCTTGACCGTCGTCGAGGCCGTGCGCGCGCCTGGCCCGCAGCCCTCCGTGCGACTGCGCTCGGCCCTGGCGAAGACGGCTTTCAGGGAAGGGTTCGTGCCGCCCGCCAGGGCGATTCCGTCGATGAAGCAGGCAAGCTGCGCCTCGTCCGGCGCCGAGGATCCACACAGCCAGCCCTGAAAGGCGAATTCGGCGGCCGCATCCGGCAGGCGGAAGGCCTGACAGGCCTGTTCGCCCTTGCTCGCCAGGACGAGAGGGGCCGTCTCCACGGGACCGAACTTGGTCTCGATCATGCGGCTCTGGCCCTGGTGCGCCACGGCGAGGCCCGCGCGTGCCGCCCGGCGGACAATGTCGATATAGAAGCTCCCGGCCGTCTCGGCGGTGCCCTGCACGAGAGCCACCTGCGCATAGCGGAAGTCGCCGAAACGCCCGAGGACCAGGGTGTCCTCCCGGGCCCCGTTCGCATGTTCGCGCGCTTCCGATGCGACGGCGCCTGCCGAGCCTGCGAGCGCGTAGGGCGCCGGAGAGGACGGCAGGGGTCTCCAGGCCGGCGCGGGCGCGACCAGGACCGAGGAGGGAACCTCCTGCTGGCGCCCAGCTGGGCGGGCCGTCTGCTCCTGCTCCAGGGCGAAATAGACCAGTCCCGCAATGCTGCAGGACGACATCAGGACGACGCGCAGCCAGCCCAGGGGCTTCCGGCGCAGGCGACGAGCGGGACGTTCGTCGACCCAGTCGGCGACGTCGTCCTCATCCCATTCGGCATAAACCGCCCGCGGCATCGCTTGAACCAATCAACCCAGCTGATCACGTCATCAACATGTTCTACCGTGACACTGGCCAGGGTTCGAAAGGTTTTGCTAAGCAAGGTAAACAGAAGCCTAACCGCCCCGTGTGCCGTAATGCCCCCGATCGTGATTCGCTTGGCTACCCTGGAGGATGCCCTGAGGTGGCCGCCCTGGTTCGGGCTTTGGACCTGCACTACGTCGGCGCTGACGCGGCCCGCCCCCTCGAGCCGACCTTGGCCATGGTCGAGCGCTCCATGCGGGAGGCGGAGGGCACGCGTTATGCCCTGGCCTTCCAGCACGGCCGTGCGGTGGGTCTCGCCTGCTTCGCGGTGCTGCGCCCCGGCTTCAGGCTGTCCGGCCTCCTCTTCGTCAAGGAACTGTTCGTGGAAGATCACGCCCGCGGGCAGGCGGTGGGCGCCGGGCTCATGCGCTGGCTGGCCGATCACGCCCGGGCCCTCGGCCTCTCCCGCATCGACCTGACGACCGAGGGCACCAACACGCGGGCCCAGGCGTTCTACGAGCGTCTGGGCGCCGAGCGGATGGACAAGGTGTTCTACCGCTTCAATCTCTCCACGGGTGTGCTGACGGACGATTGAAGGCCTGCGAGACCGAGGAAATGCTTGACGAAAGCGTGTCTTTGGTGTGTTGCTGGCAGCGTATCGAAGCCCTGTCGGGCTTTTGGATGGACGATGGCAATGGCGATGCTCACCCTGACGACGAGCAAAACGAAAACCGCCACGACGGCCGTGAAAACGACGGCCGAATAAGCCTCGTCGTCCCCGGTCCTCTCTCCCGTCGGGGCGAGAGGCAGCACCCGAATAGGGTTTTCATACTTCCGGGGAGAGCGACAACAGGAGAAGATCAATGGGTTTCAAGATCGCGGTCGTCGGTGCGACCGGCAATGTGGGCCGCGAGATGCTGAGCATTCTCGCCGAGCGGGCCTTCCCGGCCGATGAGGTGGTGGCGCTGGCCTCCCGCCGCAGCCAGGGGTCGGAGGTTTCCTACGGCGACAAGACGCTCAAGACGAAAACCCTCGACACCTACGATTTCTCCGACGTCGATCTGTGCCTCATGTCCGCCGGCGGCGAGGTCTCCAAGGAATGGTCGCCCCGGATCGCCGCACAGGGCGCGGTCGTGATCGACAACTCCTCGGCCTGGCGCTACGACCCCGAGGTGCCGCTGGTGGTGCCGGAGGTGAATGCCGAGGCGCTGCGCGACATCAAGAAGGGCATCGTCGCCAACCCGAACTGCTCCACCGCCCAGCTTGTCGTGGCCCTGAAGCCGCTCCACGACCGCGCCACCATCAAGCGCGTGGTCGTCGCCACCTACCAGTCTGTTTCCGGCGCCGGCAAGGACGGCATGGACGAGCTCGACCGCCAGACCAAGGCGCTCTATTCCCTGCAGGACGTGCAGGAGAAGAAGTTCCCCAAGCGCATCGCCTTCAACCTGATCCCGCACATCGACGTGTTCATGGAGGACGGGTACACGAAGGAAGAGTGGAAGATGATGGCCGAGACCAAGAAGATTCTCGACCCCAAGATCAAGCTCACCGCCACCTGCGTGCGCGTCCCGGTCTTCATCAGCCACTCGGAAGCCGTCAACGTGGAGTTCGAGAACGCCATCACGGCCGACGAGGCGCGTGACATCCTGCGCTCGTCGCCCGGCATCATGGTGGTCGATAAGCGCGAGCCCGGCGGCTACATCACGCCCCACGAGGCGGCCGGCGAAGACGCCACCTACATCTCCCGCATCCGCGAGGACATCACGGTCGAGAACGGCCTGTCCTTCTGGTGCGTCTCCGACAACCTGCGCAAGGGCGCGGCGCTCAACGCCGTGCAGATCGCCGAGGCCATGGCCAATCGCGGCCTGCTGAAGGCGAAGAAGCAGGCGGCGTAAGCTCGGTTCAATCTCTTCGGAAAGGCCGCCTCCGGGCGGCCTTCTTGTTTTCGTTTGTTTCCGTATCCCGCAGGATGAAGCGAAAGCTTTACGAGCGAGCCTCTGAGATCGTGAGCTGCGCCGGCTCCTCGTGAGCCGCGATGAGCGGCGCGTCGATGATGCACAGGACGCCGCTTTCGGAAAAATCGATCTTGGCCTCTCCAGCGAGATGCCCTTGCGCCAGGCTGCGCTCGATGAGCCGCGTGCCGAAGCCTCGGCGGGAGGGCGGAGCGACGGGTGGTCCCCCGGTTTCCTCCCAGGTCAGCAGAAGGTGGGGCAACTCACGGGAACGGTCCACGTGCCAGCTGATTCGGACCTCGCCCGTCTCGTTCGACAAGGAACCGTATTTGACCGCGTTGGTCGCGAGTTCCTGGAGCACCATGGCGAGAGCCAGGGTCGTGTTGGGCGGGAGCCTGACGTCGTGCCCGTGATAGTGGATGCGGCTGTGACCGGTTGCCTGGAACGGTTGCATCGCGTGCCGGACCACCTCCTTGATCCACGCCCCGTCCCAGTTCTCGCGCGTGAGCACGTCATGGACGCGCGAGAGTGCGAACAGGCGGGCTTCGATCGCCTCCTGGGCGGCTTTCGTCGAGCCTGCCATGCGCAAGGTCTGCGAGGTGATCGACTGCACCGTCGCCAGGGTGTTCTTGACGCGATGGTTCAGTTCGTTGAGCAGTAGCCGCTGGTGCTCTTCGGAACGGACGCGCTCGGTCACGTCGCTGCCTTCTGCGAAGATGCCGGTGATCTGCCCATCGCCGTCGCGGATCGGCTGATAGACGAAATCGACAAAGCGCTCTTCAGGACCCTTCGAGGCATCGCGCTGCAGATAGACCGAAATGCCATGGCCGACGAAAGGCTCTCGCGTTCGATACACGTTGTCGAGGAGTTCGATGAAGCCTTGATCGGCCACCTCGGGCAAGGCTTCCACGAGCGGCTTGCCGATGATCTCGCGACGGCCGACCAGCTCGTAATAGGCCTCGTTGACGAGTTCCACCACGTGGTTGGATCCGCGATAGATGACCATGAATCCGGGTGCCTGGTGAAAGAGTTCGCGCAGGCGGTCCTTCTCCGCCATGATCCGCCGCTCGGCGAGCACCCGCTCGGTCGTCTCGACCACGATGGCGAGAACGCCGCCGGGCTTGCCGGTCTCGTCGATGACGGGACTGTAGTCCAGGTTCATCCAGACCTGTTCGGGGACGTTGTTGCGGTAGAGCGTGAGTTCCTGGTCCCGGTAGGAGAGCGTGCCGCCAGCCATCCCCACGCGCATCACATGAGCGTTGAAATCCGCCACTTCCGCCCAGCCCTCCAGGACCTTGGAGCCGAGGAGGCGGGGATGCCGTCCGCCGGCGAAGACCGTGTAGGCGTCGTTGTAGATCATGATCCCGTCCGGCCCCCACAGAAGGACCATGGGGATCGGCGAACGCAGCATGATGCTGATGGTGGTTCGCAGGCTCTGGGGCCATACATCCATGGATCCGATGGATGTGCCGGCCCAGTCGAATTTTTCCATCAGGGCCGACATTTCCCCGCCGCCCGCGAGGAAATCGGCCGGCGCCGTTCTCAGATTACCGTGCACGGGCGCCGATCCGGGAACTCCCAGAGGGATCCCGCAGGAAAAGGCCGAGAGAGTTCAGCAGCGCCGTTCGAAGGATCATCAACATCATACCATCCTGTCTTGGTAACGGCGCCAAACCAGGAATAGTTCTCAGGCCAGCCATGCCGCTCAGCATGGCATGGGAATATAGAGGTCCCGCGTGACCCGGCAATCGGTGGCCGCAGGAACGCCCTGTCGCCCCGCAGGGCTTCTATTCCCGGACCTCTTGCGCTCGGAATGCCGAGACGGGTCCCGGCGCACCCTCGACGGCCGGCTTGAACTCTCCCGTGTCCGGATCGCGCACGAGCAGAACCCCGGTCGCCACTCCGAAATAGGCGCCGTGGAGCTGGAGCTTGCCGCGCTCCACGAGGATCCGCACACAAGGGAACGTCATGAGATTCTGCAGGCTGTTCTCGATGGCGGCGAGTTCGAGACGGGGCAGGTAGCTGTCGAGATCGCCGCCATGCGGGCCCAGACGCTCGCCCGCGGGCTTGATCAGGTTCATCCAGCGGCCGATGAAATCGCCCGGTGACAGGGGGGCCGTGTCGTCGGCAAAGGCCCGGATGCCGCCGCAGCGGGCATGGCCGAGCACGACGATATGCTTCACGCGCAGCGCCTGCACGGCGAATTCGAGCGCCGCCGAGGTGCCGTGGTAATCGCCGCCCGTCTCGAACGGCGGCACCAGGTTCGCCACGTTGCGCACCACGAACAGCTCGCCGGGGCTCGCATCGAAGATCACCTCCGGGGAGACGCGGCTGTCGCAGCAGCCGATCACCATCACTTCCGGCGACTGGCCTTTCTCGGCCAGGGTCTCGAAGCGGTTCTTCTCGCGCGGAAAGCGATCGTCGAGGAACGCGCGGTAGCCATCGGTCAGACGTTGGGGAAACATGGGCGTCCTTCCTTTCAAGGATGGGTAATCTCGGCCAGTTTGGCGAGCTCGACATTGGCGCCGCAGAGAAGCACGCCGACGCGCTCGCCCGAGCGGGGTTTATAGGCGCCCGAAACGAGAGCCGCCAGTGCGGCCGCGCCGCCGGGCTCGGATGCGATGCGATAATCGCGCCACAGCATCCGTTGCGCATCGCGGATCGCTGCGTCCGTGACGAGCGCCACGTGATCCACCGTATCCCGGCAGATGGAATAGACCAGATCGCCGGTGTTCTTCGCGCCGAGCGAATCGGCCGCGACCGAATCCACGTCCACGTCGACGGGCCGTCCGGCTTCGAGCGAGGCATGGAGCGCGCGCGATCCTTCCGGCTCCACGCCCACCACCTTCACGCGCCCGGCCCACCAGCTCGCCACGCCGCTGATGAGACCGCCGCCGCCGACCGCCACGAGGACCGTGTCGAGGCCAGGCGCATCCTGCTCCCATTCGAGGGCGGCCGTGCCCTGGCCGATCATGGTGCTCTCGGCCCCGAAGGGATGGACGCGCAGGGCCCCGCTCTCCTCCACGTAGAGATCGCAGGCGGCTTGAGCATCCGCATAGCGCGCGCCGCCGATCACCACCTCGGCTCCGTGCGAGCGGATGACGGCGATCTTGGCCGGGCTCGAGATCTCCGGCACGAAGATGCGTGCCTTCACGCCCAGCTGCTTCGCCGCATAGGCCACGGCCGCCCCGTGATTGCCGCCGGACGCGGCCGCGACGCCCACTGCGGGGACGTCCTTGGACAGCAGGGTGTTGAAGGCGCCACGGGTCTTGAACGAGCCCGCGTGCTGCAGGAATTCGAGCTTCAGGCTCACCGACCCGTCATGGCCGAAGGCGTGTGCCATGTTCAGGACGGGCGTCCGGCGGATATGAGGGGCGATGCGGGCATGGGCCGCTTCGATCTCGGCGCGG
Organism: Microvirga mediterraneensis; assembly: GCF_013520865.1. NCBI lineage: Bacteria > Pseudomonadati > Pseudomonadota > Alphaproteobacteria > Hyphomicrobiales > Methylobacteriaceae > Microvirga > Microvirga mediterraneensis. The sequence goes on along the minus strand of NZ_JACDXJ010000001.1, from coordinate 666,639 downwards.
GTGATGGGCATGGCTCAACCTTGTGGCTGCTCGCGGAGCGTCCAGATGGCGACCGGCAGGCCGTGCGCATCACGGCCGGGCGGATCGGGAAAAGACAGTCCTCCACCTCTCGCGAGATCCAGCGCCACGGTCAACCCCGCAAGCGCATCGAGCAGGTCGTCCTGGGCGGCGCCACGCGGCGGCGGCGCATCGATCAGGCTGCCGGGACAAAGCCCGGATCGCCTCAGCAGGTCGCTGCGAAGCGCCATGCCGGGCCCGTAGGGCGTCCCCTTCACCTTCTTAGGCCGGTCGAGCGCCCGTCCACCGTTCAGCGCCCAGAAGGCGAGTTCGGGATGGACCTCATGGACGCGGGAGACCAGATCAGGCCGGGCCCGCAGCAGCGCATCGATCTCGCGAATCTTCTGGAAGAGGGCAAAGCCTTGCCGCGACACCTTTCGCGGCGGATCGGAGGTGGCGGCGGCTACCCCGCAGGCCTCTCCGTAATCGGTTGTTTCCACGGCGCGGCGCGAGGGAATGGCGAAGACGGAGGATTGCCGCTCGCCGAGCAGGGGGCGAATCAGCCGCTCCGGCAGGCGGCCCGATCCTTCCGTCCGGTCCGGCAGGCCGACAGGCATGTCCACGGCGATGATTGCGGGCCGCTCCGGCGCATCGGCGATGGCCTCGAAGGTCGGTGCCGTCACGATTCGGTGGATGCCCGGATCGTCCACTCGCATCAGAACCGCGATCCACCCGGCTCGGCAGCCATCGATTCCCGCAACCCACATGGCTCGTCGCCTCCTCGGCCTCATCTGTAGAGCGTTGCTCCCGGACCGGGAATGCCCCTGTTCTTCCCAAGGCAGCGCCCCTAAAACCGATGGGCCGCAGGAGGAGCAAGCCATGATCCCGATTCGCCCGCGCCGCAGCGCCCTCTACATGCCCGGATCCAATGCCCGCGCCATCGAGAAGGCGAAGACGCTGGCAGCCGACGTGGTGATCTTCGACCTGGAGGACGCGGTCGCGCCCGACTTGAAGGCGCAGGCGCGCGAGCATGTCTGCGCGGCCGTTCAGGCCGGAGGTTATGGCCGGCGGGAAGTGGTGATTCGCATCAATGCCCTCGAGACGCCCTGGGGAGAGGCCGATCTCGCGGCCGCCGTCTCGGCCGCGCCCGACGCGATCCTCGTGCCGAAGGTGTCCTCGGCCGAAACGCTCGCGGCGGTGGGGCTGCGCCTGCGCAAGCTCGGCGCTGCGGAGCGCACCCGGATCTGGGCCATGATCGAGACGCCACTTGCCATTCTCCGGGCGGAATCCATCGCGAGCGCGGCGCACGACGTCGACACGCGCCTGTCCTGCTTCGTCATGGGCACCAACGATCTCGCCAAGGACGCCCGCAGCCGCCTGCTGCCCGGGCGCGCCGCGATGCTGCCCTGGCTGATGACGGCGCTCGCCGCCGCGCGGGCGCATGGCGTCGACATTCTCGACGGGGTCTACAACACCCTGTCCGATGAAAGCGGATTTCGCGCCGAATGCGAACAGGGCCGCGATTGCGGCTTCGACGGCAAGACCGTGATTCATCCGGACCAGATCGGCACAGCCAATGCGATCTTCGCGCCGTCGGAACATGAGATCGAGAGCGCGCGGACGATCGCCGCAGCCTTCGAGCAGCCGGAGAACAGGGCCAAGGGCGCCATCAGCCTCAACGGCCGCATGGTCGAGCGGCTTCATGCCGAGATGGCGAGGCGGACATTGGCGCTGGCGGATGCGATATCGAAGCAAACTACGTAAGTGTCGTCGCCTCCCCGGTGTCATTCCCGGCCGAAGCGCAGCGGAGGGGAATCCACGATCAGGCCCAACGCCATGGATCCCCTTCCCGGTCCTGCGGACCGCCGGAGATGACAGCGGAGCGCCTCGCTCAGTCCGCCAATTGCCGCGCCTCTTCCGGCAGCATGATCGGGATGCCGTCGCGGATCGGGTAGGCGAGCCTGGCGCGGCGGCTGATCAGCTCCTGGCGGGCGGCGTCGTATTCGAGGGTTTCCTTGGTGAGCGGGCAGACGAGAAGCTCCAGGAGCTTGGGATCGATCCGCGTCGCCTCCACGGGTTGGGACGTTTCGGGCTGAGAGGAATCCGGAACCATCGGGGTCTTCCTATTGCAGGGTCGAGTCGGTGCCGGCGCCGCCGCGGGCGAGCTCGATCTCGGTCAGGGCGATGAGCACCTCCGCCCGGCTCTTCAGGTCGGGGGCTTCGAGCAGCGCCTGTTTCTCACGCACGCCGAACGGGCTCATCATGCACAGGGCGTTCACGAGGGCCTCGTTGGGAGCTTCCTCGATGCCGCGCCAGTCGACCTTCACATGCACCGCGTTGACGAAGTCGCGCAGGGCCTTGACCACACCCGCCCGGTCCACGTCGTTCTCGCCGGAGCGGGCGGTGAAATCGCTGGCGAAAGGCTCGAACGTCACCCGGCACCGGCGGAACAGGTTCATCAGCGGCAGCTCCTCCTCGATGCGGAAACGCGCGATGCCGATGAGCGTGATGAGATACCGTCCGTCGCCGGTCTCGGCGAGCTGCGTGATGCGGCCGGCGCAGCCGACACGGTAGAGTTTCGGCACGCTCGCCTGCGGGTCGTTGTCCGCATCGGGCTGCACCATGCCGATGACGCGGTCGGTCTTCAGCGCCTCGTCGACCATCGCGAGGTAACGCGGCTCGAAGATGTTGAGCGGCATCTGCCCGCGCGGCAGGAGAAGGGCGCCGGGAAGCGGAAAGACGGGAATGACCGACGGGCAATCCTCCGGCCCTCGGTATACCGCGTTCATTCCCATCCCGATCTCCTAAAACCTGTCGGATCGCATCAAGAGAACAGGAGCGAGGAGAGCCTCCGCCGCCCTGCCAGCGTCATCGCGTCCATCGGGCCCCAGGCCTCGAAGAACTGGACGAGCTGCTTGCGTGCGCCGTCATCGTTCCAATTGCGGTCGCGGCGGACGATTTCAAGGAGGTGGTTGGCAGCTTCTTCGCGCCGCCCGAGGGCGTTCAGGCCCACGGCCAGATCGAAGCGGGCCTGATGGTCCATCGGGTCGGCCTCGACCTTGCGCTGGAGATCCGCGAGGTCGCCGAGGGAGCCTGCCTGCTCGGCGAGCTCGATGGCCGCCCGCGCGCCGGCCAGGGCCGGATCGTTGGCTTTCGCCGCCGGCGCCATCGCGAGAAAGCGCTTGGCGCCTTCCAGGTCGCTCACCTCCACATGCAGCTTCACGAGAGCGGCAAGCGCCGCGACGTTTTCCGGGTCCTGGGCCAGCACGGCGGAATAGAGCTCGGCCGCCCCGCCGATATCGCCCTCGGCCGCCAAACGGTCGGCCTCGCCCAGGATCTCCTCGGCCGCGCCGGGCCCGAGCGGTCCGACGAGACGCTCGATGAAGCTCTTGATCTGGCTCTCGGGCAGAGCGCCCATGAAGCCGTCCACCGGCTGGCCGCGCTGGAAGGCGAAGACGGCCGGGATCGACTGCACTCCGAGCTGGCCGGCGATCTGCGGATGCTCGTCGATATTCATCTTGACGAGCTTCACCTTGCCGCCTGCTGCCCGCACGGCCTTTTCGAGGATGGGGGTGAGCTGCTTGCAGGGGCCGCACCAGGGGGCCCAGAAATCGACCAGCACCGGCTGCTGCATGGACTCGGCCAGCACATCCTGGCGGAAATTCGCCGTGGTGGTGTCCTTCACGAGGTCGTCGGAGGAGGGAACAGGGGTATCGGACAACATGCGATCCTCGAAAGGTGAGAGTCGTGAACAGGGCCGCTCCTTACATGGGAGCTTAAGTCTCGTCTGGCAATTCCGCCGGCGGTTCCGGCAGGCGCAGGATCAGCGGATCGTGCCCCGTGGCCCGCAGGAAGGTCACCAGATCCTCCCGCGAGACTCCGGTGGTCATGGAATTGACCAGGGGGTGAAAGTTCACCCGCTCATGGTCCATGAGGTTGGCATCGAGCACCATCGTGACCTTGCCTTCCGTATCGTTCACGACCGCGAAGGCCGTGACCGAGCCGGGCTCGACACCCAAAAGGGCGCGCAGCTGCTCGGCCGAGCCGAAGGAGAGGCGGCCGGAGGCCCCGATGGCCTCATGGGTGCGCTTGAGGTCGATGGCCGTGTCGTGCTTGGCGGAAATCAGGAAGAAGCGGCCCTTCTTATCCTTCACGAACAGGTTCTTGGAATGGGCACCCGGGATCCGCTCCTTGACGGATGCCGATTCGGCCACCGTGAAGACGGGCTCGTGCTCCACCGTCTCGGCCGCGATGCCGAGCGAGGACAGGCGATCCAGGAGTTCCCGGGGAGAGAGATGGGCCAAGGCGATCCTCCAAACCTGCCGGGGTTCTAGCGACCCGATGAAGCAGGCTCAAGGGCTGCCGCGAAAAGATCGGCCTACCCCTCTTGCAATACGCCACGTTTTGGGGCACATCACGGGCCTCGCAACGATGCCACGGCATCGCGGAGCGCGGGTGTAGCTCAGGGGTAGAGCACAACCTTGCCAAGGTTGGGGTCGAGGGTTCGAATCCCTTCGCCCGCTCCAATTTCTCTCAGAAATGAGAGTGACACGAAGGCCCGCCGCAAGGCGGGCTTTTCGTTTTGGCGGTGGCGATGCCTTTGAACAAGGTTGCATCTCTTCGGGACGCGGCCCAAGATGGCGCTTCACCTTGCCTGTTCCTTCCGTCCCTTAAGCCTCATGCTTGCGATTCAAGACGTCTTTGCCGCCGGGTACCGCTCGCTCCGGCTCATCCGCTTTCCGGTTGAGCCGCTGTCCGTCTTCGTCGGCGCGAACGGGACGGGCAAGACGAACCTTTACCGCGCGTTGCAGCTCCTGCAATCGGCCGCCGCCGGCACGCTCACGCGGGATCTCGCAGCGGAAGGCGGGTTCGATTCGGTTTATTGGGCAGGCACGAGGAGCGCCAGGGACCCGGTACGCGTCAGGCTCGGCGTGAGCCTGAGGGGCGAAGGCGACGATTACGATCTGGAATATGGGGTCGAGACCGGATTGGTCGAGCTCCTGGGCGCGGGCTTCGCCCTTGAACCGCAGATCAAGGCGGAGACCCTCACCCATGAGGCACGAGGCCGTTCGAGAACCCTGCTCGAACGCCGCGGTCCCAGAGGGCATTGCCTCGACGAGGCCGGCATGAAGCGGCCGTTGGGTTCCGAGATCCTTCCCTCCGAAACGGCGCTCGGCTCGCTTCAGGATGCAGCAGCCTTCCCCGATCTGCATCTTGCCCGCAGGACGATGCTGGAGTGGCGGTTCTTCCATGGATTCCGCACGGACGCGGCCTCACCCCTGCGAAGGCCCGCCCTGGCCGTGACATCCCCGACTTTGGCCTCCGACGGCGCGAATCTCGCGGCGGTCTTCGCGACCTTGGCCCATATCCGCCAGGACACCATCGATCTCGATCAGGCCTTCGACGATGCCTTTCCCGGGGCGCGTCTCGTCATCCCTGAACCTGACCGCTTCGCCACTTTTGGCGTGATCTTTCCTGAATATCCGAAGCGCGTCTTCCAGGCCTCCGAATTGTCGGACGGCACGCTGCATTTCCTGGCGCTGGCGGGAGCTCTCCTATCTTATCGGCTCCCGCCCTTCATTGCCTTGAACGAGCCAGAGACGAGCCTGCATCCCGATCTGCTGGAGCCGCTCGCGCGCATGATCGTCGCGGCGTCGAAGCGCACACAGGTCTGGCTCGTGACGCATTCCGAACCTTTGGCCGATGCCATCTCACGCTATGGCGGAGTTCCTCCGCGGCGGGTGATCAAGCGGAAGGGCGAAACCTGGATCGAGGGACTCCGGCTCGGCGGCGACTTTGCGGATGAGGACGAGGAGCCCTGAGGGGCCATGCGTCTTCCGTCTCAATAGCGGTCGCGCAGCCCCTCTGATAACGATTGAACACGAGTGAAGCCTGATGCCGTTCTACTTCTGCCTTGGGGCGGGGATGCAGCATCCGACTTAACCTGGGAGAACACGATGGCTGATGCAAAGCACCTTGAAATCTTGAAGGACCTCGAGCGCAAGGTGCTCTGGCTCTCGACCTGGACGATCCACAACGCCAACCACCTGCGCGCCAACGCGGACGGGCTGAAGATCGGCGGGCATCAGGCGTCTTCCGCTTCCCTCTCGACGATTCTGACCGCCCTCTATTTTTCGGTGCTGAAGCCCGAGGACCGGGTGGCGGTGAAGCCCCATGCCAGCCCGATCTACCACGCGATCCAGTATCTCTTCGGCCGCCAGACCCGCGAGAAGCTGGAGAACTTCCGGGGCTACAAGGGCGCGCAATCCTATCCGTCCCGCACGAAGGACATCGACGACGTGGATTTCTCCACCGGTTCGGTGGGTTTGGGCGTCGCCCAGACGCTGTTCGCCAGCTTGGTGCAGGATTACGTGAAGGCCCATGGCTGGGCCGAGGACAAGCCCGAGGGCCGCATGATCTCGCTCGTGGGCGATGCCGAGATGGACGAGGGCAACATCTTCGAGGCCCTGCTGGAGGGCTGGAAGCACGGCATCCGTAACACGTGGTGGATCATCGACTACAACCGCCAGAGCCTCGACGCGGTGATTCGCGAGGGCCTGTGGGAGCGCTTCGAGGCCCTGTTCCGCAATTTCGGCTGGGACGTGGTGATCCTCAAGCACGGCTCCCTGATGCAGGAGGCGTTCAAGGAGCCCGGCGGCGACCGCCTGCGGGCCTGGATCGATTCCTGCCCCAACCAGCTCTACTCGGCCCTGACATACCAAGGCGGTGCAGCCTGGAGGAAGCGCCTTCTGGACGATCTCGGCGACCAGGGGCCGGTCACCCGCCTCATCGAGAATCGCTCGGGCGAGGAGCTGGCGCGGCTCATGTCCAATCTCGGCGGGCACGACCTGCCGAGCCTGCTCGACGCCTTCGAGAAAGCCCGGCAGCACGACCGACCGGTGTGCTTCCTGGCCTATACGATCAAGGGCTTTGGCCTGCCGCTCGCCGGTCACAAGGACAACCATTCCGGCATGCTGACACCCTCCCAGATGGAAGCCTGGCGCGCCACCCAGGGGGTCCGCCCGGGCCATGAATGGGACAAGTTCGAGGGACTCGAGGTTCCGCAGGCCGAGATCGAGCGTTTCCTGAGCGAGGTGCCGTTCATCCAGAAGGGCACGCGGCGCTACACCGCCCCGCAGGTGCCGGTCCCCGAGACGCTGACCTTCCCGGCCAATCCCGCCATGTCGACCCAGCAGGGCTTCGGGCTCATCCTCAACGAGCTCGCCCGCTCCGACCACGCGCTGGCGTCGCGCGTCGTCACCACGGCGCCGGACGTGACGGTCTCGACCAATCTCGGCGCCTGGGTGAACCGGCGCGGCCTGTTCGCCCGCGAAAGCCTGGTCGACACCTTCAAGAAGGAGCGGATTCCCTCGACCTACAATTGGGAATTCTCACCCAAGGGCCAGCATATCGAGCTCGGCATCGCCGAGATGAACCTGTTCATCGTGCTCTCGGCGCTCGGGCTGTCGCATTCGCTCTTCGGCGAGCGGATCCTGCCCATCGGCACCCTCTACGATCCCTTCATCTACCGCGGCGCCGATGCCCTGAACTACGCCTGCTATCAGGACGCCCGCTTCATGATCGTCGCCACGCCGTCCGGCGTGACGCTGGCGCCGGAGGGCGGGGCGCATCAATCCATCGGCACGCCGCTGGTGGGCATGGCGCAGGACGGGCTCGCCTCCTTCGAGCCGGCCTTCGTCGACGAGCTGGCCGTGATCATGCGCTGGGCCTTCGACTACATGCAGCGCGACGGCGAGGGGGAGCCGAACGAGACGACCTGGCTGCGCGACGAGACCGGCGGCTCGGTTTACTTGCGTCTGTCGACCCGCAGCCTCGAGCAGCCGCAGCGCGCGATGACGGCCGAGCTGGCCGAAGACGTCATGGCCGGGGCCTATTGGCTCAGGAAGCCCGGGCCGAACGCCCAGGTGGTGGTCGCCTATACGGGGGCGGTCGCGCCGGAGGCCATCGAGGCCGTGGGGCTCATGGCCGAGGACCGGCGCGATATCGGCCTGCTCGCGATTACCTCCGCCGACCGGCTCAATGCCGGCTGGACGGCCGCGCAGCGCGCCCGCGAGCGCGGGCTCGTCCATGCGAGGTCCCATGTGGAGCGCCTGCTCGCCGACGTGCCGCCTCATTGCGGGCTGGTGACGGTAATCGACGGGCATCCGGCCACGCTCGCCTGGATGGGCTCGGTCATGGGCCACCGCACGCGCTCGCTCGGTGTCGAGCATTTCGGCCAGACCGGCACGATCAGGGACCTCTACCGTCATTTCGGCATCGACGCCCAGGGCATCATCGCGGCCGCCGAAATGATCGCCCCTGGCCGGCCGATTCGGCACCTCAAGGCCGTGTGAAACGAGGCGGTCGGAAGTCCTGACCGCTGCTCACCCCTGCCCGGCCCGCAACGCCACCGTCGCGACGCCGGCCCCGATCAGGAGGCTGCCGCCGGTCCGGTTGATCACCCGCATGGTCCGGGGGCTCTGCACGACGCTGCGCGCCCGCGACGCGATGAGCGCGTAGGTGATCACGTTCGCGAAGGCGAGGATCAGGAAGGTCGCGGCGAAAACGACGACCTGGGGCAGAAGCGCGAGTTTCGGATCGATGAACTGCGGCAGGAAGGCGATGAAGAAGGTCAGGCTCTTCGGGTTGAGCGCCGTGACGAGCCAGGCATGACCCAGCATCTTGAGCGCTGATGTCGCATCGGTACGCGGCTTGGCGTCGAGCGCTCCGCCGGCCCGCCAGAGCTTGATTCCGAGCCACACGAGATAGGCGGCGCCTGCCCATTTGAGGGCCGTGAACAGGGTGGCCGAGGCGGCCAGCAGCGCGCCGAGGCCGAGGAGCGACAGGGTCATGGCGGTGAAATCGCCCAGGGCGACTCCGACCGCCATAGGCAGGGCGGGGCGCCAGCCCTGCCCGAGGGCATAGGACACGACCAGCAGGATGGTCGGCCCGGGAATGACGAGCAGCACGGCGGAGGCGGCCGTGAAGGCGAGCCAGGTCTCGAATGTCATGACGGAATCCAGTGCGACGATTGCGTCATGCAGCCACGGATCGGCGGCCCTGTCGAGAGGGAGGAGCAGCCTTTAGCCGCGCGCGACAGGGCCGCGCCCGCCGATGGCCAGACCGCGAGGAATTTGCCGCCCAGGGCCTTTGCGTGCTAACCGCGAGCCGTCCGATAGAAGAAACTTCCTTAAGGCAGAGCATGGCCCGCAAGAGCCTCCTTCGGGGCGACACCCTTCCCTTGATCAGCCGCCTGTGGCGCGACTGGATGCGTCCGCACGCGAAGACCCTCACCCTGGTTCTCCTGCTGGTGGCCCTGGTGTCGATCGCTACGGGATTCTACCCGGTTCTGATCAAGGCGGCCTTCGACGCCTTCGAAACCAAGGATGCGCAGGCCATCCTGCTGGCGCCGCTCTTCGTGATCGCCGTCACGTCCGTGAAGGGTTTCTCGCTGCTCGCCCTGACGATCCTCACCAACAAGGTGGTGACGCGGATCGAGGCCGACATGCAGACGGCGCTCTACGGCCATCTTATCGAGGCCGATCTCGCTCAGATCGGGCGCGAGAGCCCGGCGGCCCTGACCCAGCGATTCACCACGGATTTCGCCTTCATCCGGGAGGCGCTCACCCGTCTCTCGACGGTTTTCCTGCGCGAGGTCACGACGATCATCGCGCTCGTTGCCGCAATGCTCTGGATCGACCCGGTCCTGACCCTGGTGGCGGCCGTCATCGCACCCTTCTTCGCCTATCCGGTGAACCAGATCGGCCGCAAGCTGCGCCGGGTCGCCGTCACGACCCAGGAACAGACGGGCATGATGGCGAGCCTCATCACCGAGAGTCTGGCCGGGACGCGAATCGCCAAGACCTATGGGCTCGAGCGCTATCTCAAGGCCAAGGCCGCCCGCACCTTCGACGACGTGCGCGACCTCAAGATGAAGGCGGCCAATGCCCGCGGGCGGATGGATCCCATCCTCGAGACCGGCGGCGGCGTCGCCGTCGCTCTCGTGCTCATGCTGATCGGCCACCGGATCATGTCCGGCGACAGCACGGTCGGCGATTTCACCGGCTTCGTCAGCGCCCTCGTCATGGCCGCGCAGCCGATTCGGGCGCTCGGCAACCTGAACGCCATCGTACAGGAGGCGGCGGCGGCGCTCCACCGGACCTTCACTGTGATGGACGAGACGCCCCGAATCCAGGACAGGCCCGGAGCCAGGCCGCTTGTGCTCGAAGGCGGCGAGATCCGCTTCTCGAACCTTACCTTCTCCTACGACGGCGAGGCGGTGGCGCTCGACCACGTCGACCTTGTGGCCGAGGCCGGACAGACCACCGCCCTGGTGGGCCGCTCCGGCTCGGGCAAATCGACCCTCCTGTCCCTCGTGCCGCGCCTCTACGACGTCAACCAGGGCGCCGTCCTGATCGATGGGCAGGACGTGCGGGACGTGACCCTGGCCAGCCTGCGCCGTGCCGTCGCGGTGGTGAGCCAGGACGTGATTCTCTTCGACGATACGATCCGGGCCAACATCGCCTTCGGGCGGCCGGATGCGACCGAGGAGGAGATCGTTGCCGCCGCCAAGGCGGCCGCGGCCCACGAATTCATCCTCAAGCAGCCGGACGGATACGATCCCTCGGTCGGCCCCGGCGGCGGGCGCCTGTCAGGCGGCGAGCGCCAGCGCATCTCGCTCGCCCGCGCGTTCCTGAAGGACGCTCCGATTCTGCTGCTCGACGAGGCGACGAGCGCCCTCGATTCCGAATCGGAGCGCCTGGTCCAGGACGCCATCCGGCGCCTCATGAAGGGCCGCACCACCCTGGTCATCGCCCACCGCCTCTCGACCGTGCGCAACGCGGAGAAGATCGTCGTGATGGAAAGCGGACGCATCGCCGAAACCGGCTCGCACGAGGCCCTGATCGCCAGGAAGGGCGCCTATGCCCGCCTCCACCGCCTGCAGCTCTCCGACGACGAGGAGCCCAGTCTGGCGGTGTCGTAGGACCTGCCCACGCCACGTCATAGCCGCCCTCGTGCCGGCTATCCCGATTGTGTGAAAGGCTGCGCTTTTCCGATCGAGATCACCGGGACGGGCCCGGTGATGGCGGGGGGAGTTCCACGAGATCGCGGCGCCTGACCTTCGGGCGCTTATTCCCGGCGCATGATCCTGTCGACGAGGAGGCTCGACCAGAAGCTCGGGCGGAAGTTCCGCTCCAGGGTCTCGGCGTCGTATTGCGTTTCGATCCAGGTCAGGAACGGAATGCCCTTCGCCTCGCCCTCGCGGCGATAGAGATCGAAGAATTCGTCGAGAATGCCCGTCTTCGAGAAGCGGAAATGGCCGAAGCGCATGGAGAGCTGGCGCTGGGCCTCGTCGATGGACTTGCCCTCGTAGACGACGAGGTAGAGGGCGGCGACGAAGCCCGCCCGGTCGGCGCCCGATTTGCAGTGCAGGACGGCCGGGTACTCGATCCTGTCGAAGAATTCCTTGGCGGACAGCAGGGTTTCCCGGTCCGGCGCCCCACGGGAGCGGACGACGAACTCTTCCAGATGGATGCCGAGCCGCTCGCAGGCCTCCTTCTGGAGCTGCCAGGAGCCGTGCTCGCGGCCGCCGCGCAGGTTGATGATCGTGCGCACGCCCTCCGCCTTGAGGGCGGCAATCTGATGCGGGGCGGGCTGGGCCGAGCGCCACAGGCGGTCGGTCACCCGGTGCTTGTTGAGGTAGAGGAGGCGGAAAACCCCGTGATCGGCGACGAGCATATGGGCCCAGGCGCGCAGGCGCCCGGCCAGGCCCTCGACGGGCCGGTCCCAGCGCGCGATGCGGGCCATGCGGCGGGCATAGCGGATTTCAGGCTTGAGGAACCGGTTGAACACGTCGATCCAAGCAATCTGTCGTCAATGTAAGATCATTCGGGTTGCGTCCGAAGGCGGCCCTTATCGGCGATGAGGGCCGAATAATCAATCGCATGGCCCTTAAGTAGTTGCCGCAGGCGGAAAGGAAGCCTCCGGCTCGGGCCGGAGGTCGAGGAATGCAACCAATCGGTTGCCGGTCTGCGGCCGGTCGTGTAAGGGGTGCGTTTCGAAACAACCCTCCTTGACGAAAAGAGCGGCTGGACACCGGGCTAAGAGAAGCTTGCCGGCGCTGGATCGTTGAGACCAACAAGCAGTTCAGGAGAGCGGCGTCATGTCGTCCACCTTCGAGACCGTCGCCGGCATCATTTCAGAGACCGCCGATATCCCGCGCGAGCAGATTACCCCCGAGAGCCACGCCATCGAGGACCTCGGCATCGACTCCCTCGCCTTCCTCGACATCGCCTTCGCCATCGACAAGGCCTTCGGGATCAAGCTGCCGCTGGAGCAGTGGACGCAGGAAGTGAACGAGGGCAAGGCTCCGGCCGAGGAATACTTCGTCCTGAAGAACCTCGTGGCGCGCATCGACGCCCTCGTGGCCGCCAAGCAGGCGTAAAACGCCTGAAAGACAAGCAAGCCATCCCGGCGGGCCGGCCTGAGGGCCGGCTCGAAGAGGCGATCCATCAGCGGCTCTGCCTCATGGATTCCTTTCCTGTTTCACCCGCCGGGAGCGACATGGTACGGGATCGGGATGCGCCTCGAATATTTTGAAATGATCGACCGGGTAACGGGCCTCGACCGCGAGACGAAGCGGATCGAGGTGACCTCCACGGTCCCTATGGAAAGCCCCGTCTTCGAAGGGCATTTTCCCGGCCATCCGCTCGTGCCCGGCGTGCTCCTGACCGAGACCATGGCCCAGGCCTCCGGTTATCTCGTGCTCGGCCTCATGGGCTTCACCCACATGCCGTTCCTCATGGCCGTCGACAAGGCCCGCTTTCGCACCTTCGTCGGACCGGGTACGGTGCTGACGATCCAGGCCCAGCTGGAGCATGAGGGTTCGGGCTATGCCGTGACCAAGGCCAAGATCCTGGCCGAGGGCAAGCCGATCTGCGATGCGGAGCTGCGGTTCAGGATCATGCCTTTCCCCGAGGGCATGGACGGCCAGATGCGCGCCCAGGCGCGCCGCATCGGCCTTCTGGAGGAGACGGTCTGATGCGGGATGTGGTCATCACGGGAATAGGCCTCGTGTCCAGCGCCGGAGAGGGCCTGGAGGCGCATCTGGCGGCGCTCGCGGCCGGCGGCGCCCCGAACACGAATGTCGAGACCTTCGAGCCCTTTCCGGTCCATCCGGTCGTGGCCCTGGAATGGGACCGGCAGATCCCGAAGAAATCCGACCAGCGGCAGATGGAGGCCTGGCAGAGGCTCGGCTGTTACGCGGCGGGCCTCGCCCTGGACGCGGCCGGCGCGAAGGACGACGCGGCCCTGAAGGGCCGGATGCAGCTCATCGTCTCCGCCGGCGGCGGCGAGCGGGATTACGCGGTCGACGGGCAGATCCTCACGGGACTGCGGCAGGCTCAAGATCCGGGCGTCTTCCTCAACGAGCGCCTGATGGGCGACCTGCGCCCAACCCTGTTCCTGGCCCAGCTGTCCAACCTCCTGGCCGGCAACATTTCCATCGTCCACGGCGTGACGGGCGCCTCGCGCACCTTCATGGGCGAGGAATCGAGCGGCGTCGACGCGCTGCGTATCGCCCGAGAGCGGATCGCCTCGGGACAGGACGACATCTTCCTCGTCGGCGGCGCCTACAATGCCGAGCGGGCCGATGTGCTCCTGATCTACGAGATGGGCGGCTTCCTCTGGAAGAAGCCCTACGCGTCCGTCTGGGAGCGTCCCGCCGAAGGCGGCGGCATGATCCTCGGTTCCGGAGCCTGCTTCCTGGTGCTCGAATCCCGCGAGCATGCGGAAGCGCGCGGCGCCAGGCCGCTCGCAGCCGTGGCGGGCGTGGCGTCCGACCGGTCCCGCCGCCGGGCGGGCAGCGTCGAGTCGGCGCTCCACGCCCTGTCGACGCAGCTCGGAGCCAAACCCGACGTGGTCCTGTCCGGCGCCACCGGCATCAAGGGCATCACGGAAGAAGAGCAGGCGGCCCTGAAGGACATCGCGCCCGGCGCGGCCGTTCAGGCCACCGGCGCCCTCGTCGGCCACACCATCGAGGCGCAGGCTCCCACCGGGGTGGCGCTCGCCGCCGGGCTGATCGCGGAGGGCAAGGCCGGCGAGGCTCTCGTGACCTCCGTCGGCCATTGGCGCGGCGAAGGCGCCGTCCGGCTCACCAAGGCTTGAGGAGAAGGCAATGGCACTCCGCGACAGACAGGGCCGTCCGCTCGTCGCCGTCACCGGCATGGGCGTGGTCACGTCCCTCGGCCAGGGCAAGGACGACACCTGGGCGGCTCTCACGGCCGGCAAATCCGGCATTCACCGCATCAACCGCTTCCCGACGGACGGCCTGCGCACCACGATCGCAGGCACCATCGACCATGTCGACGTGGAGCCCTTCTGCGCCCCCATGCTGTCCGAGCGCCTCGCCATGCTGGCGGCCGAGGAAGCCGTCGGCCAGTCCGGCCTCGCCCGGGAGGATTTCCCCGGGGCGCTGTTCATCGCGGTGCCTCCGGTCGAGATGGAATGGCCACAGCGCATGGCCTTGGCCGAGGCCTCGGGTCAGGATGGAGACGTCACCTACAAGGACCTCCTGAAGGCCGCGGGGTCCGGCCGCTTCAAGCCTTGGCACGACCTCTTCATCTTCGGCACGGTGGCCGATCGGGTCGCCGACCGCTTCGGCACCCGGGGTTCGCCGATCTCGCTCTCGACCGCCTGCTCGTCCGGTGCCACGGCGATCCAGCTCGGCGTCGAGGCGATCCGCCGCGGCGAGGCCGACGCGGCCCTGTGCATCGGCACGGACGGATCCGTGAACCCGGAATCCCTCATCCGCTTCTCCCTGCTCTCGGCGCTCTCGACCCAGAACGAGAACCCGGAAGCGGCCTCGAAGCCGTTCTCCAAGAACCGGGACGGTTTCGTCATGGGCGAGGGCGGGGCCGCCCTCGTGCTGGAAAACGCGGAGAGCGCGAAGGCGCGCGGCGCCACCATCCTGGGCTATGTGCTCGGCTGCGGCGAGAAGGGCGACGGCTTCCATCGCACCCGGTCCTCGCCGGACGGCATGCCGGCCATCACGGCGATCCGCCAGGCCCTGGACGACGCGGGCGTTTCCCCTGAGGACATCGACTACATCAACGCCCATGGCACCTCGACGCCGGAGAACGACAAGATGGAGGCCATGAGCTGCACCGCCGTGTTCGGCGAGCGCATGGCGGGCCTTCCGATCTCCTCGAACAAGTCGATGATCGGCCACACGCTCACGGCCGCAGGCGCGGTCGAGGCGGTGATGTCGCTCCTGACCATGGCCACGGGCCGCATTCCGCCGACCATCAACTATCAGGTACCCGATCCGGCGATCCCGCTCGACGTGGTGCCGAACGTGGCCCGCGACGCGAAGGTCGACTACGTGCTGTCGAACTCCTTCGGGTTCGGCGGCCAGAACACCTGCCTCGTCTTCGGGGCCGAGCCGAAAGGGGCTTGAACCATGACCCGGGTTCTGGTGACGGGCGGCGGCAAGGGTGTCGGTGCCGCCATCGTGCGGGCGCTCGCCGCCGCCGGCCACGATGTGGATTTCACCTACCGCTCTTCGGGTGATGCCGCGAAGGCCCTGGCCGGCGAGCTGATGCAGACCCATCCGGGCCGGAGCATCCAGGCGCATGAGGTCGATCTCGCCGACAAGGCGGCTCTCGAGGCCTTCTGCGAGACCGTCGAGGGCGAGAGCCTCTTCGGCCTGGTGCACAATGCCGGCCAGCCCTACGACGCGCTTGCCGCCATGATGCAGCAGGACAAGGCCGAAGCCGCCATGCAGGTGAACTTCTGGTCCTTCACCCGGATCGCCAAGGCCCTCATGCGCGGCATGATCCGCGCCAAGGCCGGCCGTATCGTGGCCATCGGCTCAGTGGCGGCCCTTCAGGGTAATCCCGGCAATGCCGCCTACGCGGCCTCCAAGGGCGCGCTGATCTCCTATTGCCGCACGCTGTCCGTCGAGACCGCCAAGCGCGGCGTCACGGTCAACGTGATCGCCCCCGGCTTCATCGACACGGACATGATGGCGCCCTACGCGGCCTATCGCGAGAACATGGAAAAGCAGATCCCGGCCGGACGCTTCGCCAAGCCCGAGGAGATCGCGGGCCTCGCCGCCTTCCTCATGTCCGAGCCCGCCGCCTACATCACCGGCACGGTGCTGCCGATCGACGGCGGCCTGACCTCGATGCTCGGCGTGCATCGGTAAAGATCATCATCCCTTGCAGCCCGCTAGGAATGGCACGACATCAAGGATCGTCAGACGTTTTCGCCACCGAGATAGGCGATCAGCGGCATTATTTCGGGATGAGCATGTTCTTGAAACGCGAGCCGTTCTTGCCGTAGCGCTCAGTGGCGGTGCGGCAAACTTGTGCGTCGGGTATGGAAGCGAATTCCTGTTTGGCCTTTACCATGCCCTTCAGAAGATCTGTCTCCAGGTGTCGCGTCATGGCAGTAGGGCAATCGATGCCATTAGCCTTATTCAAAAGGCAGGCAACGACGAGGGCATCCATCTGGCGCTCCTGCTTGAGTTTAGGGCATCGAGTCGTGAGATAAGCTGCCTCTCCGACCATGAGAGCAGGATTCGCGTCGTCTGGCAGTTGCCGCGCGCTAACGCAGCCGCCCAGAACAAAAACTAGAGCAAGAGCGGCAAGTCTTTTCATAGCTATCTGCAATGGAAGGGTCCGTGGCCTTCTGTGTGAGTCGAGCCGTAGGAGCCATATTCTGACACCCTCTGATTGTATATGTAATAATAAATCATGATGCAAGCGTGCCCTCTGTCAGGGAATCACACAAAACTTGTCATCGGCCTCGTCGCCCTTTAAGCCGCCGAAAAGAATTTCTCTGTGACCCTGCACCTTGAGATGCAGGCCGTCACACGACCAGGATTGGTTTTCATGCGCTCCCTTCAGCTCTTCGGCGACCGTGACCTTCGCATCACCGAGATGGAGCCGCCTCCGCCGCCCGCCGCCGGCGAGGTGCAGGTCCGGGTCAAGGCGCTCGCGCTCAACTTCCTCGACGTCTGGGGCTTTCGCGGCATGGCCTTCGCCAAGCGGAAGATGCCGCAGGCCGTGGGCGTCGAGGCGTCAGGCGAGATCGCCGCGGTGGGCGAGGGCGTCACGCGCTTCAAGGCAGGCGATCCGGTGACCATGTACGGGGCCGAGACCTGCGGCCATTGCCCCGCCTGCCGCAAGGGCTGGGACAATCTGTGCGAGAACGTCGCCGGCATCATGGGCTTTCATATCGACGGCTTCGCCCGCGAGCTGATCAACCGCCCCGAGCGTCTCGTGATCCCGGTGCCCCAGGGCGTCTCCTTCGAGCAGGCCGCCTGCGCGCCCATCGGCTTCGGCACCGTGCAGCACATGCTGTTCGACAACGCCAAGCTGGAGCCGGGCGAGTCGATCCTCGTCCACGCGGGCGGCTCGGGCATCGGCACGGCGGCGATCAAGATGGCCAAGGCCATCGGCTGCACGGTCTACACGACGGTCGGCGACGACGAGAAGGGCGAGAAGGCCAGGGCGCTCGGTGCCGATTACGTGATCAACTACCGCACCGAGCGCTTCGAGGGCGAGGTGCGCCGCCTCACTAAGCGCAAGGGCGTCGATGTGGTGTTCGAGCATGTGGGCGCCGAGACCTGGAACGGCTCGCTCCTGTGCCTCAAGCGCGGCGGGCGCCTGGTCACCTGCGGCTCGACCTCGGGCGTCTCCACCACCATGAACCTGATGCAGCTCTTCCAGCAGCAATACCGGATCTTCGGCTCCTTCGGCTGCCGGATCGAGAACATCGCGCAGTCGCTCGGCAAGATGGCGGACGGCATGACCCCGGTCATCGACGCCGTCTTCCCGCTCGACGAGTTCCAGAAGGGTCTCGAGCGGCTCGAAGGCCGCAAGGTCTTCGGCAAGGTGATCGTGACGTTCTGACCCGGTCTACCCGGCCGCGTCATCACAGATCTTGACGAAACGGGCTCCCCGCGAAAAAGACGCGGGGCCTTTTCTTTTTCAAGCCGGGACTTCCGCCGGCTCTTCATGCCAGGAACCGAACAAACGTGCGCCAACCCCACCGCTCCCGCAACCTCGTCTCGCGACTGATCGGAACGGTCATGGTCGGCGTCGTGCGCGGCGTCTTCGCCTTTTCGCGGCTGCTGGGCCCGGAGCGCTCGGGAGGCGTGGGGGCTGCGCTCACCCGCACCTTCGGCCCGCTGCTGCGCGCGCACAGGACGGCGCTCGCCAATATCCGCGCGGCCTATCCGGAGAAGTCCGAGGCCGAGGTGAAGGCCTTGGCGCTCGCGGCCTGGGACAATCTCGGTCGCACGGGGGGCGAATATCCGCATCTCGGTCGCCTGTTCGATTTCGACCCGGACAGCACGATGCCCGGCCGCACCGAGGTCGACGGCATCGATCACTTCCTTTCCTTGCGGGACGACGGCAAGCCCGGGATCATCTTCTCGGCCCATCTCGCCAATTGGGAACTGCCCGCCATCTGCGCGGCGCGCTTCGGGCTCGACACCACGGCGGTGTTCCGCGCGCCCAACGATCCGGCCATCGCCCGCGTCCTGCACGAGATCCGCAGCGAAACCATGGGCAACCTGGAGGCGGCCCGCCAGGGCGCGGCCTTCGCCATGCAGGGCGCCTTGGAGAAGGGCGGCCATCTCGGCATGCTCATCGACCAGCACTTCACCCGCGGGGTGATCGTGAACTTCATGGGCCGCCCGGCCCTGGTGAATCCCATCCTCGGCAAGTTCGCGCGCCGCTTCGACTGCCCGGTCCACGGCGTGCGGGTCGTCCGCCTTCCCAACCACCGGTTCCGCCTGCAGCTCACGCCGCCGCTCGATCTGCCCCGCGATCCCGACGGGCAGATCAACGTGCAGGGTGCCATGCAGGCCATGACCGCCGTGGTGGAGGAATGGGTGCGGGAATATCCCGAGCAATGGCTGTGGATGCACCGCCGCTGGCGCGTTCCGGCCAAAGCATCGGCTTAGATCCCGTCTCGGCTGACGCTCAACGTAACGTGAGTTTCCCTCAAGGTCGATTTCGTGTTCGATAGCGTCACCATGGCGTCCCGTTTGACACTGACTTTGGCAGCCCTAGGTCTGGCCGCTCTCCTTCAGCCTGCTCTGGCGGAGCCGCCGCGCGCGGTCGTCGAGCTGTTCACGAGCCAGGGCTGCTCCTCCTGCCCGCCGGCGGACGAGCTCCTGGTCGAGTATTCCCGCCAGCCCGACATCATCGCCCTGTCCCTGCCGGTGAATTACTGGGATTATCTCGGCTGGAAGGACACGCTCGCCCACGTGGCCTTTACGGAGCGGCAGAAGGCCTATGCCCATTCCCGCAGCGACCGGCAGGTCTTCACGCCGCAGATGATCGTCAACGGCAAGAAATCCTGCATCGGCTCCGACCGGGGCCAGATCGAGAAGGCCATCCAGGCGACCTCGAAGGGCCGCAAGACCCTGCCGGTGAACGTCACCGTCCATGAGCAGAACGGCCGGGTCACGATCCTCGTCGAGGAGACCCCGGACACGGCGCAGCGGGCGGCCGAATTATGGGTCCTGCCCGTCCTGAAGGCGCAGACGGTGCCGATCGAGCGCGGCGAGAACCGGGGCAAGACGATCACCTATGCCAATGTGGTGCGCGGCCTGAACCGTGTCGGCGAATGGCTCGGCGGCTCGGCCCGGTTCGAGGTGCCGGTCGAGACCGCCCGCAGCGGCGGGGATACCTATGTGGTGCTGCTCCAGAGCACCGATGCGACCCGCCCGGGAATCATCCTGGGGGCCGCGAAGGGCCCGGGCCTGTAACTACATCAGCACGATCACCTTGTTCGGCAGCTCGTCCACGTCGTCGAGGCGGGGAGGGGCATGTTCGGCCAGGATCGCGCCGGTGCGCCGGATCGCGTCGAGGAGCCCTTCCGTCATGCGCCCGTCCCCGATCGCGCCGGTCAGGTCGGCCACGATGTCGGCCCAGATCTCCGCATCGACCCGGTCCGAGATCCCCGTATCGGCGAGGATCTCCGCGTGATGCTCGGCGAGCGCCAGGTAGATCAGCACGCCGGTCTTCTCCCGGGTGCGGGTGAGCCCCCGGCGCAGGAACTCGCGCGAGGCCGCCTCATGGCCTTGCGTCCGCTTGATGGAGCGCGGCACCAGGGCATAGCGCAGCCTGGGCCACGAGAGGACGAGGCTCAACGCCAGCCCCACCGCGAGCTGGATCAGGAAGATCCGCGACGTGCTGATCGCCGTGAGCCAGATCAGCGGCCAGGGCGTGACAAGAGCCGCGAGAAGAGCCCAGAGGAGCGGGATCTCGCGGTAATGGCCCGCCTGCTCGGCCAGAACGACCACGACCTCGCCGGAGGTGTCGTCCTCCACGTCGCTGATCGCCTGGGCGAGGCGCGCCTGATCGTCGGGTGACATCATCTACCAGCTCCCCGAGGCGCCGCCGCCACCCGACGAGCCTCCGCCGCCCGAGAACCCGCCTCCACCGGACCAGCCTCCTCCTCCGCCGGACCATCCGCTTCCCCCCGACCACCCGCCGGGCGTGACGATCCAGGGACCGCGGCGTCCCCGCCTGACGCCGCCCGCGCGGCCCGCGCCCATCATCCGCGAGATCAGGAAGAACAGGATCACGAGGATGACGAAGGCGACGAAGGGGTCGATGCCCGTGGTGTTGTCCTCGCGCACCTCGGCCCTGCGGTGCCATTCCTCCGCATCGCCGGTGAGGATCGACAGCATGGCGTCGACGCCCGCATCGATGCCGCCGGCGAAATTGCCCTTCTGGAACTGGGGCGCGATGGCGGTCGTGATGATGACCTTGGAGAGCGCGTCGGTCAGCGCCCCTTCGAGGCCGTATCCGACCTCGATGCGGACCTTCCGCTCCTGCGGTGCGACCAGAAGCAGGACGCCGTTGTTGTTCTTCTTCTGCCCGAGCTGCCAGTGCCGGAACAGGCGGTTGGCGTAGTCCTCGACCGGGTAGCCCTCGAGGGAGCGCACGGTGGCGACCACCACCTGGTCGCTGGTCTTGTCCTCATGGGCCTTCAGCTTAGCCTCGAGGGCCGCCCGCTCCTCGGGCTTCAGGAGATTGGCCGCATCGACCACCCGGCCGTTGAGGGGCGGGAACGTCTGTGCGAGCGCCGGGAAGGTGGCGAGGAGGATGAGAAGGAGCGACGCGATGAAGAGCGCCTGAACTCTCTCGCTCACAAGGACGGACGCGAAAGACCGGGTGCCTCTCATCCCCTTAGAACTTCACCTCGGGTGGCCGGTCGGAGCCGGCGGTGGCCGTGAACGTCTCCATGGGCTTGGCGTCGGGATAGACGATGGCGGCGATCCAGCGGCCGGGGATCGTGCGCAGCTCCGTGTTGTAGGCCTGCACGGTCGCGATGTAGTCGCGCCGCGCCACCGCGATGCGGTTCTCCGTGCCTTCGAGCTGGGATTGCAGGGCCAGGAAATTGGCGTTGGATTTCAGCTCCGGGTAACGCTCCACGGTGGCGAGCAGGCGGCCGAGGGCGCCGGAGAGCTGGTTCTGGGCCTCCTGGAACTGCCGGAACTTCTCCGGGTCGGTGACCGTGGAGGCGTCGACCTTGATTTGCGTGGCCTTCGCGCGCGCCTCCGTCACCTGGGTCAGGACTTCGCGCTCCTGCTGGGCGAAGCCCTTCACGGTCTCGACCAGGTTGGGGATCAGGTCGGCGCGGCGCTGGTACTGGTTCTGCACCTCGCTCCAGGCGGCCTTGGCCTGCTCCTGCAGGGTCGGCACATTGTTGATTCCGCAGGCGGACAGCCCGAACGCCAGAAGCACGCCCGTGAGGGCGACGCGGATCCGGGTGGGTAAAAGCAGGGCCTTCATGACTGTCCTTCTCGCGATATGGTTCCACGAACCTTTGCCGGGATCAACAGATGGAGCAGAGGCGGCCTTTCAACAAGCGGCTTTTCGGTGGCCGTGCACATGGGATTGAGGCATGATCCGGCCGTTGCACCGTTCGGATTCGTCTCATGGCCTTCCTGCCCGACATCGGTACCCTGCTCACCTATACCCTCGCCGCGACCCTCCTGTTCATCACACCAGGGCCGGACATGAGCCTGTTCCTGGCGAAGACCATGGCGGGCGGGCGCAGGGCCGGCATGGCGTCGATGCTGGGCGCGATGGCGGGCTGCGGCGTGCATACGCTGCTGGCGGCGCTGGGCCTCTCGGCCCTGCTGGCGGCCTCCGTCACGGCCTTCACGGTGCTGAAGATCGTCGGCGCCCTGTACCTGCTCTGGATGGCGTTCGACGCGGTGCGCAACGGCTCGGCCCTGCACGTGAAGGAGGAGGGGCGGGCGGAGATTTCGTTCTGGAAAACCTTCTGCATGGGCGTGGGAATCAATCTCACGAACCCGAAGGTCGTCCTGTTCTTCGTGACCTTCCTGCCGCAATTCGTCGACCCGGCCGATCCGCACGCGGCCGACAAGCTTTTGTTCCTCGGCCTCTATTTCATCGTGCTCACCGCCCCCATGGGCGCGCTCCTGATCCTGGGGGCCGACAAGGTCGTCGCGCTCCTGCGCGGGCACCCGAAGCTGATGCGGGGGATCGATTATTCCTTCGCCGGCCTGTTCTCGGCCTTCGCCATCAAGATCCTGACGGCGTCGGCGCGGTAGGCGCGGGACGCTTGGGCTCGCGCCCTCCGACGATCGCCCAATAGACGAAACCCGCCACGGCGCCGGTGAGGCCGAGGACGAGGCTCACATGGAGCTCCGCCGGCGAGCCGACCCGCGCGGCGCCGCGCAGGATCCACGGCACGGCGGCCGTCAGGATTCCGGTGGCGAGCGTGTACCAGAGGAGGCTGCGCATCCCCAGCACCTCGCTGACGATGGCGATCATGAGGGGCGGGAAGACGAGCAGCGTGAACACGATCCGGCCCACGGCCAGGAACGCGTCCGCCACGATGGGCCCGGGATCGTCCGCCGAGAACACGGCGTCCAGCAGGGACCAGAACCCGACGAAGACCGTGTCGCCCGTCAGCATCGCCATCACAGGATCGACGATGCTGGCGATGAGGAAAAAGGTGCCGCTCGCGCCGATGGCGATGAGCAGGGCGAAGGGGATGAGGAGAAGCCAGCGGATCATGCCGGGGGTCTATAACATGTTCCTGGCCTGGATGCCCTACTCCCCGTTCCCCACCGCATACACGCCTTCCGCCCCGATGCCCTGTTCGGCCATCATGCGGGCGCGGGCGCGCAGCTTTTCGGTCTCGCTCTTGAGCTGGCCGCAGGCGGCCAGGATGTCGCGGCCGCGGGGAGTGCGCACCGGAGAGGCATAGCCGGCCCGGTAGACGATTTCGGAGAAGCGCTCGATCCGCTCCCAATCCGAGCACTCGTATTTCGAGCCGGGCCAGGGATTGAACGGGATCAGGTTGATCTTCGCCGGAATGCCCTTGAGCAGACGCACAAGCTCGCGGGCGTCCGCGTCCGAATCGTTTACGCCTTTGAGCATCACGTATTCGAACGTGATGCGGCGTGCGTTCGACAGGCCCGGATAGGCCCGGCAGGCGTCGAGCAGCTGCTTGATGTCGTACTTGCGGTTGATCGGCACCAGCTCGTCGCGCAGCTCGTCCCGCACCGCATGGAGCGAGATGGCCAGCATGGTATTGGCTTCCGCGCCGAGGCGCTCCATCTGCGGCACGACGCCGGAAGTGGACACGGTGATGCGGCGGCGCGACAGGGTTAGACCCTCGCCGTCCGACATCACGTCGATGGCGGCAATCACGTCGCCGATATTGTAGAGCGGCTCGCCCATGCCCATGAACACGATGTTGGACACGAAGCGTCCGCCGTCGGTGGGAACGAAGGCACCTTCCGGCGGCGTGGCGTCAGGCCAGTCGCCGATGGAATCGCGGGCCACGATGAGCTGCGCCACGATCTCGGCCGAGGTCAGGTTGCGCACGAGGCGCTGGGTGCCCGTATGGCAGAAGGAGCAGGTGAGCGTGCAGCCGACCTGGCTCGACACGCAGAGCGTGCCCCGGTCGACTTCCGGAATATACACGCACTCGATCTCGGCGCCCTTGTCGAGCGGGCCGGTCGAGGGCATGCGGATCAGCCATTTGCGGGTGCCGTCCTTCGAGACCTGCTCGGAGACCACCTGCGGGCGGGCGAGCGTATAGGCGGCGCTGAGCTTGGCGCGCAGCTCCTTGCCCACGTTGGTCATTTCGGAAAAATCCCTGGCGCCCCGGAAATAGATCCAGTGCCAGAGCTGGGCGACGCGCATCTTGAGCTCGCGCTCGGGCACGCCGATGGCGGCCAGCGAATCCTTGAGCTGGTCGCGGGTGAGGCCGACGAGCGAAGCGCCGCCGGGGGCGGCTCCCGCCGCCACTGTCACCTCAGCGGTCTTTTCGATGAACCCGGCCGCGCGCGCGGCATCGCTCACGGCCACGGGGGCCGCATTGGGGTTGCGCTTGGCGATGTCGAGCACCGTCGCCATGGGAAATCTCGTGCCTCGTTGTTGGGATTTGGCGTGCCTTATAGCACGATTGCGCCGAAACCGTGAGCCTCAAAAGCAAAATTCCGAGCGCAAGCGCATTGTGCGGAAAAGTGGCCCCGGTTTTCCGCTAGAACAATGCGCTCTTCAAAAAGCAGAGCATCGAATGCATCCCAAAAGTGGAATCCACTTTTGGGTCCGATGCTTTAGCCCGGAACATGCTCATTGAGGCGCCGATTTTCAACCGAACGCAGGACTTAGGACGCGCATTCCTTGCGGGCGTGCTCCAGGGCCTTGCCGAAGCCGTTCAGGGAATAGCGGTCGGTCAGGCTGGAGCCGCGGGCCGATTGGGTCTTCACGGTCACGGTTCCGCTCCGCGCCATGGTGGCGATGGCCTGGCCCTCCTCGGCGGGGTTCTTGAGCCAGGCATTGGTCGCTTTGGTGATCAGGGCATAGGAGGCATTGCCCACGGCGGCCTCCGCCTGTCCGTTCTCTTTGGCCGCGAAGCCGAGCACGAGGGCGACCTCGTTCTTCACGTTCTCCGCCGGGCGGAAGGATACGAAGAGATAGGCGGGATCCCGGCTCAGGTTCTTCGGCAGCCGGTCCTTGGGCTGGCTGAGCGCGTAGCAGATCTTCGAGCGGCCGGTCTGGGCCGTGTAGACGCCCCAATCGCCATAGGAGGTGAGGAGCGAGGCGCCGCCCGGACCCGTGGCAGCCTGCGTCGCCTTCGCGGCACCCGCGCCCGCGGCTGCCCCGGCGCCCGCTGCGGCGGCGGGTTTCGCCGGGCTGGTCTTCGCCGCGGGAGCAGGCTTGGCGGCCGGTTTCGCGGGCGCCGGTCGTGTCGATTGCTGCCCACGCTGGGGCTGTGCCAGAGCGGCAGGCCCGGTTCCGATGACGAACAGGGCGGAAAGGATGCCCGCGGCGATGCCGCGCTGGAAAGATGCAGTAATCATGGAGCGGACCATACAGGCGGATGGTTAAGAACTTTTCACCATCTCCGTTAAGGCTACGCCGGTGGGTTGGCGATGCGTCGAAACGTGGCGGCAAGGCCAGACTGGCCCGCTTGCCTGAACGGCGGCCCAATAAAAAGGGTCGCCGAAGCGACCCTGAGGTGGACGAATAAAGCTTACCCGTCTTGCAATTGCCAGGAGATGGAAATGACTTCAACGCAACAAGATCTTAGTAATCTATCTATAATAACATTGCAATAAGTCAATATTCTTTCTTTGGAATAAGATCCTAAATCGCGAAAGCTAAGCCTGATCCGGTGTATCCGCCAGGGCTTCGCGCGCCTTTTCCCTGTGCTCTTCCGTAATGGAACCAGCCACTTGGGTGATCGCGGCGGCCAGAACAGCTGCGTCATCGGCGAAGCCCAGCAGCGGCAGGAAGTCGGAGATCGCGTCGGCGGGGAAGACGAAATAGGCGATCGCTCCGAAGAGAATCAGCTTCACACGGCGCGGAGTCGACGGGTCGGTGGCGCAGAAGAAGGCGGCCACGAGGTCCTCGGCGAAGGGGATCTTGCCGGCAACCCGCTTCAGCTTGGCCCAGAACCGGCGCTTCAGGCCTTCCTCGTCCCGGGTCTCCTGGCGTATGGCCTCCATCTCGGCCTTGG
Organism: Microvirga mediterraneensis; assembly: GCF_013520865.1. Taxonomy (NCBI): domain Bacteria; kingdom Pseudomonadati; phylum Pseudomonadota; class Alphaproteobacteria; order Hyphomicrobiales; family Methylobacteriaceae; genus Microvirga; species Microvirga mediterraneensis. Next base: position 640,605 of record NZ_JACDXJ010000001.1, on the reverse strand, counting down.
TGAAAGGCTTCATGATGGGTGCGCTCATATCAACTGCTCCTTACGATCCTGTGCGTTCCCGTGACGTCGAGGATAGCTTAAGACGTCTCCGGATGCAGGGAGAAAAGCCATGAAGCTCGACAAATTGATGGCGGCCGTCGTGACCGGAGGGGCCTCCGGCCTCGGCGAGGCGACCGCGCGCATGCTGGCCGCGAACGGCGCGAAGGTCGCCATCCTGGATATGAACGCCGAGCGCGGCGAGGAGGTTGCCCGCGAGATCGGCGCCGTGTTCTGCAAGGCGGACGTCACCGACGAGGCCTCCATCGATTCGGCGCTGGCCGCGGCGCGCGCCGCCAACGGCACCGAGCGCATCCTGGTCAATTGCGCAGGGATCGCGCCGGGCCGGCGCACGGTCACGAAGAAGCGCGAGACCGGCGAGCTGATCGCCCACGACGTGGCGAGCTTCCGCCGCGCGGTCGAGATCAACCTGATCGGCACCTATGCGATGATCGCCAAATGCGCCACGGCCATGGCAGGGCTGGATCCGGTCACGCCCGACGGCGGGCGCGGGGTCATCGTCAACACGTCCTCGGTGGCCGCCCAGGACGGCCAGATCGGGCAGGCCGCCTATGCGGCCTCCAAGGGCGGCGTGCTCGGGCTGACGCTTCCCGTCGCCCGCGACCTGTCGGGCTTCGGCATCCGGGTGATGACGATCATGCCCGGCCTGTTCCACACGCCTCTCTTCGAGGGCATCGCGGAGGATTACCGCAAGGCGCTCGAGGCCAACGTGCCGTTCCCCTCCCGCCTCGGGCGGCCGGAGGAATATGCGACCCTGGTGAAGGCCATCATCGAGAACGACATGCTCAACGGCGAGGGCATCCGCCTCGACGGAGCCCTGCGCATGCAGCCGAAATAACGGCGTTCAGGATCCTTCGCTCCGGTTCTCGGGAAAGCTCTCGAGATCCGGGGTGCGGAGCCAATGCTCCCGGCGCTTGGCCCAGGACTCGTAGGTCGGCGTGAAGAGATTGGGCTCGTCGAACGAGCCGAGCCTGATTTCGATTTCGCTGTCGCAATCCCGGTCGAAGACCTGCGAGCCGCAGACGGGGCAGAAGCAGTCCTCGACGGCCGGGGTCGCCGACCAGCCCCGGAACTCGCCCGAGATCGTGACCTGATCGGCCGCGAAGATCACGAAGGCGCTGAAGGGTGAGCCGCTGATCTTGCGGCAGGTCATGCAATGGCAGAGCCCCACGCGCTTCGGCTCGCCTCGCGTCGTGAAGGTCAGCTGCCCGCAGGCGCAGCCCCCCGTGCGGATGCGCATCCCGGTCATGGCCTCTCCTTCACCAGTCCAGCGGCCATCTGGTCCATGCGCTGCGCCAGTTCGATGTCGCGGCGCGTCAGGCCCTTGGCGTCATGGGTGGAGAGCGTCACCTCGACCCGGTTGTAGGTGTTCGACCATTCCGGATGGTGGTTCATGGCCTCGGCCACGAGGGCCACGCGGGTCATCCAGCCGAAGGCCGCGTTGAAGCCGTCGAAGACGAAACGCTTGGTAATCGCATCGCGGCCCTCCACCATCGCCCAACCGTCGAGGGCCGGCAGGAGTTCGGAACGTTCTGATTCGGTCAGGCGGGGCATCGGCGCGCTTCATCGTGGGGACAGGACAATCTTAACGCGTCGTGCGCAAAAGTGGATCCGCTTTTCCCGGCTCCCCTTTTGCGTTCGATGCTTTGACGATGACGCACGGCGGCGCGGTTTCAAGGAACTCGAGCCCTGACATCATTCCCGCTCCGGCGGCCGGGAATGACGCTGAGGCTTCGCTCAATCGGCGAACCCGTCCTCGATGGCCCGCCAGTCCCGGGTCAGCGTGAACGAATCGCGGTCGATGACGATGAAGCAGCCGCCGCCGGGATGCTGCGGGCGGCTTTCCCGGCCGATCTCGACCTTCTGCAGATGCGCCGTCAGCAGGCATCCGACCGCCCCGTGGGAGACGACGACGATGTCGTCAGAGGTCTCGTCCTCGCGCAGGATCCGCTGGATGGCGTTCACGATGCGGGTCTGCGCGTCGACGGCGCGTTCCCAGCCGCGGATGCTCTCGTGCGGGCGGCCGAAGAACTCGCGCACCACGTCCCAGAATTCCGGCGGCGCGATGTAGCCGGTGGCCGACCGGTCGTTCTCGCCCAAATCCTCGTCCGCCTCGTAGGACAGGCCGAGGGCCTCCGCCACGATGGCGGCGCCGTCCATGGCCTTGCGCTCGGTGCTGGCATAGACGGCGGATACGTCCCGGTCCGCAAGCAACTCCACGAAGCGCTCCATGCGGGCGCGACCGGTGGCGTTCAGGGGCCATTCGGGAATGGGCCGGGCGGGGTCGATGACCACTTCGGGGTGGGTAATGAAGATGAGCGAAGCCATGGGCGAGACGTAACGGAATCCGCCGGAACCGTCGAGCTAGCTTAAGGGGTAGGCCGCCTCGACGATGTAGGGCCCGCCGCCCACCGAAGCCCGGGACGAGTAAAGAACGAAGCGGTCGGACGTAAAGGTCAGCTTCGGGAAATGTCCCCGGGTGGCGATGTAATCCGCCACGTCGCCGGGCGAGACGTTGCGAAGCCGCGCCAGGGTCACGTGCGGAGTGAATCGGCGCGTCTCGGGCGGCAGGCCGGCCTGACGCACGAGACGTTCCTGTTCGGCCTGCAGCTCGTTCAGCTCGCCGCTGCCGGCCACCCGGGCGAAGACCGCGCGGGGCTTCCCACCCCCGAAGGTGTCGAGCCCGTCGATGGTGATGACGAGCGGAGCGCGCTGGCGCCGCTCGCCGAGGATCGACGTGACGTCGTCCGCCATGCGCTCGTCGATGTCGCCGATGAAGCGCAGGGTGAGGTGATAATTCTCTGGGTCGACCCAGCGCGCGCCGGGAAGGCCGCCGCGAAAGCCCGAAAGGGCGAGGCCGATCTCGGCCGGGATCTCGATGCCGGTGAACAGGCGAGGCATGCGGCACCTCCCGGGCTTCTGCCGTGATTGAGACGAATGGCGAGAGGGGTTTGTTCCGCGTGGAATCAAACCTCCCTCGTCATCACCGGCCTCGTGCCGGTGATCCCGTTTGCATGAAGCGCCGGGCCTTTCAGGGTCCGGACCGGCGCCTCAGCTCATCCGCGCGAGATCGCCGAGGAGGCTTGCCGCGACGGTGATCTTCGACAGGGTCAGGCCCGACGAGACGATGCCGTCGACCGCCGTGCGGATGCGGTTGACGTCGGCGCCGCGCTTGTCGCTCCAGGCCCGCACGGCCTCGGCGCCGGATGCATCCTGCGACGCGACCTCGGCCGTCAGGCCGCGATGGGCATAGGCGATGCTGTCGATGGCCCGGTCGAGGGCCAGCCGGTCGAAGTAATCGCTGACGGTGATCTCCTGCGCGGCCCCGATGAGCGCTCCGAGCCGGAACGACGCTTCGAGGGCGAAGTGGGTGCAGGCGATGTCGCTGACGGGCTTGCCGGTCTTCTGCGCGGTCTGCACGATGTCCGGCGCGGCCACGAGGTCGGGCAAAGCCGCGATGCGGCGTGCCAGCTCTTCCGGCGTTCCCGCATCCACCAGCGCCTTCGTGCGCGCGTGCCACGCCTCCTGCGCCTCGGGCGAGAGCGTGTCGGTGAGGCTGCGCTCCACCTCGGCGATCCCGGCTCGGTAGGTGCCGATGATCTCGTCGAGGGAATGGTTCACGAAGTCCACGTTGCGGATGAACCAGACGATCCGGTTCATCAGCAAATCCTGCAATTCTCCGTAGAGATGCAGCTGCATCGCGCCGGGCACGATCCCGTCGAGCGCGTCGATGGCGACGTTCATCTCGGTGAGGCCGAAGGAATCGCGGGTGGCCGCATAGGCCGCCGCGATGGTCGGGGCGTCCGCGCCGGTCTGGTCCACGAGGCGGGCCACGATGGTCGGTCCGCCCCGGTTGATGATGGCATTGGCGAGCTGCGTCGCGATGATCTCGCGGCGCAGGCGGTGGGTGGCGATCGCATCCGGGAAGCGTTCGCGCATCTCGGCCGGGAAGTAGCGGTCGAGCTCCTTGCCGAGATAGGGATCGTCCGGCACCGGGCTCTCGAGCAGCTCGTCGTGCAGCGCCAGCTTGGCATAGGCGAGCAGCACCGCGAGCTCCGGCCGGGTGAGCGCCTCGCCCCGGCGGGCGCGCTCCGTCAGGTTGTTGTCGTCGGGCAGGTTCTCGACGGTGCGGTTGAGGCGCCCTTGAGCCTCCAGCATGTGCATGAGCCGGCGGGCGAAGCCGAGATCGGCGGCGCCGCGCTGCTCGGAGAGCGAGAGCGCCAGGGTCTGGAGGTAGTTGTTGCGCAGCACGAGGGCGGCGACGTCCTCGGTCATGTCGGCGAGCAGCGCGTTGCGCTGTTCCTCCGTGAGGCGTCCGTCACGCTCCGGCGTCGTGAGCGCGATCTTGATGTTCACCTCCACGTCGGAGGTGTTGACGCCCGCCGAATTGTCAATGGCATCCGTGTTGAGGCGTACGCCGCTCTGCGCCGCCTCGATGCGCCCGCGCTGGGTCATGCCGAGATTGGCACCCTCGCCGATCACCTTGGCGCGCACCTCCGGGCCGGTGATGCGGATCGCGTCGTTGGCGCGGTCGCCCACCTGCTCGTCCGTCTCGCTGGAGGAGCGGATATAGGTGCCGATGCCGCCGAACCAGAGCAGGTCGACACGGCTTTTCAGGATCGCGTTCATCACCTCGACGGGATTCGCCTGCGGCTTGTCGATGTCGAGGAGCGCGCGCATCTCGTCCGAGAGCGGAATCGACTTCGCATTGCGCGGGAACACGCCGCCGCCTTTCGAGATCAGCGCCTTGTCGTAATCCTGCCAGCTCGACCGGGGCAGATTGAACAGCCGCTCGCGCTCCAGATAGGCGGCTTCCGGATCCGGGTTCGGATCGATGAAGATGTCACGGTGGTCGAAGGCGGCCACTAGCTTGAGCGCCCGCGACAGCAGCATGCCGTTGCCGAACACGTCGCCCGACATGTCGCCGACGCCCGCCACCGTCACGGACGTGGTCTGGATGTCGACGTCCATCTCGCGGAAGTGGCGCTTCACCGCTTCCCAGGCGCCGCGGGCCGTGATGCCCATCTTCTTGTGGTCGTAGCCCTGGCTTCCGCCGGACGCGAAGGCGTCGCCGAGCCAGTGGCCCTTCTCGATGGAGAGCGCGTTGGCGACGTCGGAGAAGGTGGCCGTGCCCTTGTCGGCTGCGACCACGAGATAGGGATCGTCGCCGTCGTGGCGCACGGTGTCGCGCGGGGGAACGATGCTGTCGCCGACGATGTTGTCGGTGAGCTGCAGCATAGTGCGCACGAAGATGCGGTAGCTCTCGGTGCCTTCCGCCAGCCAGGCCTGCCGGTCGCTCGCGGGCGGCAGGTGCTTGGGCACGAATCCGCCCTTGGCGCCCACCGGCACGATGACGGCATTCTTGACCTGCTGCGCCTTGACCAGACCCAGCACTTCCGTACGGAAATCCTGCGGGCGGTCGGACCAGCGCAGGCCTCCGCGCGCCACCTTGCCGAAGCGCAGGTGCACGCCTTCGACGCGGGGCGAATAGACGAAGATCTCGTAGAGCGGCTTCGGCAGGGCCAGGCCTTCCACGCGGGCGCATTCGAACTTGAACGCGATGGTCTGGCGCGGCAGGCCGTTCTCTTCGAGCTGGAAGAAGTTGGTGCGGATCGCGGCTTCGATCAGGTTGACGAAGCGGCGCAGGATCCGATCGTCGTCGAGGCTCGTGACTTCCTTCAGCTGGTCCTCGATGCGCTCGCGGATGGCGGCCTCGGCGGCCGCGCGTCCCTCGTCCTTGCGTGGGTCGAAGCGCGCGTAGAACAGCTTGACGAGATCGGCCGTGATCGTACCGTGGCGGGAGAGCGTCTCGGCGATGTAGTCCTGTGCGTAGGTGACCTGGATCTGGCGCAGGTAGCGGCCGAAGGCCCGCACCATGGCGACGTCGCGCCAGCCGAGGCCCGCTTCCAGGACGAGGCGGTTGTAGCCGTCCGATTCCGCCAGTCCCCGGAAGAGCGCGAGGAGCGCCGCCTCGACGAGGGCCTGGATCTCGTCGATCTTGATCGCTCCGCCGGAGGCGCGTTCCAGGGTCATGTCATGGAGCCACACCCGGTGCGCGTCCGAGAACGCGACCCGGTAGGTTCGCTCGTTGACGACCCGGAAGCCGAGATTCTCCAGAAGCGGCACGCGCTCCGACAGCGGCAGCGACATGTTGAGCGAGAACAGTTTCAGGTTCACGCGGGTCTCGTCGTCGGCCTCGCGACGATAGAGGTCGACGGCGCGGGGCCTGGCCTCCGAGAGCTGCTCCAGGAGGGCGATGTCGGCGATGGCCTGCTCGGCCCCGAAGGCTTCGCGGTAGGCCGCGCTGAAGGCTTCGCCGTAGCGGGACGCCAGGGCCCTGGCCCGGGCGCCGCCGACGCTCTCGTCGAGCGCATCGCGCAGTGCGTCGCTCCAGGTGCGCACGATGGCGGAAATGCCCTTCTCGAGGACCTCGCGCGGCACGTCCGGGGTCTCGCCCTCGTCGCGGCCGATGATGTAATGGGTGCGGGCGAGCGGGCCCTCCGGATAATCCGGATAAGAGGCGGAGACGCGGCCGCCATAGATGCCGGCCAGGAACTGGCCGATGCGCTGGCGCGCCTGCGTGTCGTAGCGGTCCTTGGGCACGAAGACGAGCACCGAGACGAAACGGTCGAACTCGTCCACGCGGGCGAGCGCCCTGACCCGCGGACGCTCCGACAGGTTCATGATCTCGATGGCGAAGTGGTAGAGGGTGTCCTCGTCGATCTGGAACAGCTCGTCGCGCGGATAGCTTTCGAGCACGTTGAGGAGAGCGCGGCCCGCATAGCTCGCTGGGTCGAAGCCCGCGCGCGCCACGATCTTCGCCACCTTGTGGCGCAGATAGGGCACCTCACCGGTGGTGTTGGTGTAGGCGCTCGCCGTGAACAGGCCCACGATGCGCAGCTCGCCGCGCAGATGCCCGCTGTCGTCGAACAGCTTGACGCCGACATAATCGAGATGCGCCCGGCGATGGACGCGCGATTTCACGTTCGCCTTGGTGATGATGAGCGCTTTCGGACGCGCCAGGAAGGCGCGGATTTCCGGCGTCATCGCAACCAGCTCGCGGCCGCGGCGCAGCACGCGCACGGACGGATCGCGCAGGAGACCCAGGCCCGAGCCCTCGACGGGATTGGCCGCCGTGTCGCCGGACGGCAGGCGGTATTCGCGCAAGCCGAGGAACGTGAAGTTGTCCCGCGCGATCCAGTCGAGGAACGCGATGGCTTCCTTCACCTCGTCCTCCGGCAGCGGGGGAGGATTGAGGCGGTAATCGTGGACGATCTCGGCGATCCGGGAGCGCATGCCCGGCCAGTCGTGGACCGCGACGGAAACGTCCCTGTGAACGAGGCGCATGGCCTCGATCAGGCGCGTGCGGGTCTCGGGATCGTCGAGGCGCGGCAGGTGGATATGGATGAAGCTCTCGCGCTTCACGCCGAGCCGCAGGGCGGCCGTGGCCTCGCCCACGAGGCGCACGAGGGCGCCGCCCGCATCCCGCTCCACCGCCAGGATCGGGTGGGCGACGAGCAGCGGCTCGTAGCCCTCGTCGACGACCTCGGCGAGGGTCGAATCGAGCAGGAAAGGCATGTTGTCGTTGACGATTTCCAGCACCGTCACGTCCTGGCGCCGGCCCTCGCGCTCAATCTCGAAATCAAAGAGCCGGATATCCGCCCCGTCGGAGGTCCGGGAGGCCTTGAGGTGCTCGAAGGCTTCCGCGGCGAGATCCGCCAGCGTCTTCGGCGAGTAGGACGCGAGATCCTCGGACGGGACGCGCCCATAGAGATCGCGCACGAAGGTGGGCGGAATGGCCTTATGGCCTTTTTCCAGCACGGCGACGGCTTGTGCCGTCAACTCGCTTCCGCCGGTAGGGGTTTCCAGCTTCATGCGCGCATCCTCTCACATATCTGGTCGCGGGAGCGTTGCCACAGTGCGGCAGGTTCCGCAACACAAGCATGAGGTTCTGAACAAAGTAGGGTAAAGTTGTTGCATCGCACAGCCACTTTACGCTGCCTCTGCCCCCTCCGACGACAGATTCGCGTCGCCCCATTCCTTCATGGCCGTCAGCACCGGCTCCAGCGACCGGCCGCGCCCGGAGAGGGTGTATTCGACCCGGGGCGGCACCTGGGCATAGACGGTTCGCACGATGAGGCCGTCGGCCTCCAGCTCGCGCAACTGGTGGGTGAGCATGCGCTGCGTGATGGAAGGGATGAGCCGGCGCAGCTCGTTGAAGCGCAAGGTTCCGCGCAGGAGCTTGTAGAGCACGATGATCTTCCACTTGCCGTCGATCAGGCTCATCGTCCTCTCGACGGAGCAGCCCTGCATTCTCGGCGCCCTCTGCGGCATCACGGTATCCTTTTCGACACTATGGGCTGTTTTTGTGCGTTCTTGCGGCTTCGGACACTATGCCCAAGTATGATCCCAAAAGCATCGGACCAGAAGTGATTTCCACTTTGGGATTCATCCGATGCCGGGTTTTTGAATGCGCATCGCCAGGACCAGAAAACCGGATCCGCCTTTCCGTACGATGCGCGAACAGGAGACACGCCATGCGCGCCGTCGGTTACCAGCAATCCCTTGCCATCGATCAGGACGCCTCCCTCGTCGACATCGACCTGCCCCGACCCGAACCCGGATCGCGCGACCTGCTCGTCGAGATCAGGGCGGTGTCCCTGAACCCGGTCGACACGAAGGTCCGCATGCGGGCGCAGCCCGAGCCGGGCGGCTGGAAGGTCCTGGGCTTCGACGCGGCCGGGATCGTGCGAGGGACGGGGCGGGAGGGTTCTCTGTTCAGGGAAGGCGACGAGGGGTTCTACGCCGGCGCCATCACGCGGCAGGGCACCAATGCGGAATTCCATGTGGTGGACGAGCGGCTCGTTGGCGCGAAGCCTAAATCCCTCGGCTTCGAGGAGGCGGCCGCCCTGCCGCTGACCACCCTGACCGCCTGGGAGACCCTGTTCGACAGGCTGGAGGTCAAGCGCCCCGTGAAAGGTGCCGCCAACGCCATCCTGATCGTGGGAGCCGCCGGCGGCGTCGGCTCCATCGCGGTCCAGCTCGCGCGCCAGCTCACGGATCTCACCGTGATCGCCACCGCGTCGCGGCCGGACACGCAGGCCTGGGTGGGTAAGCTCGGCGCCCATCACGTGATCGATCATGGCAAGCCGCTCGCCGCGCAGGTGGAGGCCCTGGGCATCGGCGCGCCGGCCTTCGCGTTCTCGATCACCCACACGGAGAACCATTTCGCCGAGATCGCGAAAGCCCTTGCGCCGCAAGGCCGTTTCGCCCTCATCGACGATCCGAAGATGCCTCCCGACATCAGCCTCATGAAGGGCAAGAGCGTGTCGATTCACTGGGAATCCATGTTCACCCGCTCGACCTTCCAGACCGCCGACATGGAGCGGCAGCACGAGATCCTCAACGAGGCGTCCCGCCTCGTGGACGCAGGCACCATCAGGACGACATTGGCCGAGGTCATCGGGCCGATCAACGCCGCCAACCTCAAGCGCGCGCATGCCCTCGTCGAGAGCAACCGCACGCGGGGCAAGCTCGTCCTGTCGGGGTTCTGAGGTCATTCCGACCCGCTGACGCCATCCTCGGCCTTGTGCCGGTGATCTCGATCGGAAAGGCACGACGCTTCAAGCAATCGGGATGGCCGACACAAAGCCGGCCATGACGTGGCGAGCGTCGCGCCAGTCGGGAGCGAATTAAAGCACCCGTTCACCAAAAAAGAGGGCTTTGCGATCTGGACCATCGCAAAGCCCTTCAGAACAGAGAAAAGGCTGCCATGAAGGCAGCCCTGTGCCTCGAGGTGGCCCGGCCCTTCGTCCGACTCAGAGGGCTGGGGGGCTGACGTGTCCAAGCCGTTCGATGAGCCGGGCCGTCGAGGCAACTTGAGCATTAACGGCATTCAGTGCGGCTCCATCACGGCGCGATTGGGGCAGGAATAAGATTTGCTGAAGAACCCGTGATTCATTGTGTCGTCATGGGTTGATCCCTTAGCCGCCGAAGCCCATCATCAGGCCATGAAAACGAGACATGGGAGGCTTCATGAGCGAAGGTGACATCGCGGAGCCGTTGCGCGGCGGCTCGATGCAGGGTCAGGCCCACATCGTTCCTTTCCCCGCCGCGCCGAGACAGGTGTCCTTCGACCGAGCCGAGTTGCAGGCCATTCTCAATCTCTACGGCCGCATGGTGGCGGCCGGCGAATGGCGCGATTACGCCATCGACTTTCTGCCCGACAAGGCCGTCTTTTCCATCTTCCGGCGCACGTCCGAAATGCCCCTCTACCGGATCGAGAAGGACCCGAAGCTCGCCAAGAAACAGGGAGCCTATTCGGTCATCGTCTCCACGGGCCTGATCCTCAAGCGCGGTCACGAGCTCGCCCGCGTGCTGCGGGTGCTCGACAAGCCGAAGGTCGTGTCGGCTTAGGGCTCAAGGTGCTTAGGCAGGGCCAGAAGCCAGAGGGTCGATGCGACCACCCCGAGGGCTCCGACCCACAGGACCGCTCGGATCCCGACCCAATCGGCCGCAAAGCCGGCGCCTAAGGCGGCCATCAAGCCAAGGCCACCCGTCAGCAGATGCAGTGTTCCGGCTTCCCGCCCGCGCAAAGCGTCTGGCGTCATCTTCTGGCGCAAGACGGTCGCGTTCGTGGCGAAGACCACATAGAGACCATCGCTCAGGAGCTGTGCGATGCACAAGGATGCAACGGCCACCCACAGAGGACCCTGGGCCAACGGAATGAAACAGATCATGAGGCTGTAGATCAGCAGAGACCCGATCAGCAGATTGCGTAAGCCAAAGCGCTGTCCGGCCCAGGCCGCGAACTGCGCCCCGATCAAGGCGCTGATCCCGCCCAGCGCCACGATGAAGCCCAGGATCCCTGGCTGAATGCTCAGGTCGCGTACCGCGAACAGCACATAAAGCGGCGCAAAGAAACTCAGGAAGAACGAGAGGCTGGCGGAGCACAGCGTCAAAGGTCTGAGGACCGGATGCCCGAACACGAAGCGAAGGCCCTCCCTCGTTTCGCGCCACAGATCGGGTGCATGCTCTCCGGTGACGAGAGGTGGCTCCGGCCGCTTGATGGAGGCCAACAGCAAGGCCGACCAGAGATATGAGAGAGCATCGAACAGGATCGCAACGGGCGCGGTGAGCCACTGAATCGCAGTTCCCGCCAGAGCAGGACCGGCGATTTCCGCCAGCGAGTCGGTGGTGGCGAGTTTCGCGTTGCCTTCGAGAAGCTGATCGCGGTCCACCAGGGTCGGCAGATAGGCGTTGTCCGCTGTCTGGAAAAAAATGGACAACAGAGCCACAGCCGCCGATACGCCCATCACGTGCCCGATCGTGATGGCGTCGAGCCAGGCCATGACTGGAAGCGTCGCGAGGGCAGCCGCCCTCAGGAGATCCGCCATGATAAGCACGCGCCGACGCCGCGTACGGTCGATCCAAGCCCCGATGAACGGGCTGAGCAGGACGCCCGGCAAAAGGCTCAAGGCCACGAGCAGGCCGAGATCCGTTGCGGAAGCGTCAAGCGTCAGGGCGGCGATGATCGGCAGCCCCTCACGGGTGAACCGCGCGCCGATGGCTGAAAGGGTCTGTGCTCCCCATAGCCGCAGGAAATCGGGATTCTGCCATAAACCCGTCTTCGGCAGACGAACGATCGTCCCTATCATCGACGATCTCAGGCGATGGGCTGCGTCGGCGGCTCGGTCGTGCCGCGTCCGAGGGGGCGCTGCATCAGCACGGTGGAAAGCCAGCGCCCGTGCTTGTAGCCGATGCCCTTGAGGATGCCGACGGGCTCGAAGCCCAGGCTGCGGTGCAACCCGATGGAGCCCCTCGATTCCTCGTCGCCGATGACCGCCACCATGAGGCGGAAATCCCGCGCCTCGCATTCCTCGATCAGCGCCGCGAGCAGCAGGCGCCCGACGCCCTGACCCTGGGCGGACGGGGCGACATAGATCGAATCCTCCACGGTCGAGCGATAGGCCGGTCGCGTCCGGTAGGCGCCCGCATAGGCATATCCGAGGATCGCGCCGTCCTTTTCCGCCACCAGATAGGGATAGCCGCCCTCGAGGACCGCGGCCCGGCGGCGCGCCATCTCGGCCCGGTCGGGCGGGTCGAGCTCGAAGGAGGCCGTGCCATGCGTCACCGCATGGGCATAGATGGCCGTGAGGGCATCGAGATCGGATTCGGCGGACGGGCGGACGAGAATGCTCATGGGGAATTTCTAGATCAATTCGGGACAGGCAGGGAACAGCATTCCGGTTGGAGAAGGCTGTCTTTCCACCTCTCTCGTGCCTTGCCATGATGGAGCCTCCGAAAGGCCGAGCATGAGCGAGTTCAGTCCGGGCAGGACGCAAACCATCGTGGTCTGGACCGCCATCCTGGCCTCCAGCATGGTCTTCGCCGACGGGGCCATCGTGACCGTGGCGATCCCGCAGATGCGCGAGAGCCTGCAGGCCTCCCTGTCGGAAATGCAGTGGATCACCAATGCCTATGCGCTGACGCTCTCCGCCTTCCTGCTGCTGGGCGGTGCGGCCGGGGATGCCTATGGGCTCAGGCGGGTGTTCATGATCGGCATCGCGTGCTTCGGCCTGACCTCCCTGTGGTGCGGGCTGTCCGGGTCGGCCGGGATGCTGATCGCGGCCCGGACCTTCCAGGGCATCGGCGGCGCCCTGCTGGTGCCGGGATCGCTTGCTCTGATCAGCGCCCATTTTCCGAAAGAGGCGCGGGGTCGGGCCATCGGCACCTGGGCGGCCGCCTCCGCCATCGCGGCGGCCCTCGGGCCGATCCTCGGCGGCTGGCTCATCGATATCGGCCCCTGGCAGGCGATCTTCTGGATCAATGGGCCCGTCGCCGTGCTGGCGCTCTGGCTGTGCTGGCGGCAGGTGCCGGAAAGTCCCGTCTCCGGCGGGACGGCCATGGACTGGCGCGGCGGCGTCCTTGCCGTCCTGGCGCTCGGCCTCGTCGCCTATGGGCTGACGGCGCTCGGCGATCAGGGCAGCCACCGGATCGTCGCCATCCTGCTGATCTTCGCCGGCCTGGCGCTCCTCGGCCTGTTCCTGCGCCACGAGAAGCGCTGCGCCGCCCCCATGATGCCGCTCGACCTGTTTCGCGCCCCCGCCTTCGCCAACGTCAACGCCCTGACGCTGCTGCTCTATTTCGCCCTCGGCGGCGCCTTGTTCTTCCTGCCGACCGCGCTGATCGAGGCCCATGGCTATTCGGCCGCCAAGGCGGGCTCGGTGTTCCTGCCCTTCACCCTGGTGATGGCCGTGCTGTCCCGGCTCGGCGGCGCCCTGGCCGACCGGTTCGGCACCCGGCTCCTTTTGACCGTGGGGCCGCTGGTCACGGGCCTGAGCTTCGCGCTCCTGGCCCCGGCCGTCCTGCATGGCGGCTATTGGGTCGCGGTCGTCCCTGTCATGACCGTCATGGGACTGGGCATGGGCATCACGGTCGCGCCGCTCTCGACGACGGTGATGAACGCCGTGCCCGACGCGCGCATCGGCGTGGCTTCCGGGGTCAACAACGCGATCTCGCGCGTCGCCGGCCTCATCGCCGTCGCGGGCCTCGGAATCGTCGCCACCCTGGGATTCCGCCGGGCCGCCGCATGGGCGAGGCCGGACATGGCGGATCTCTTCGCCCAAGCGAGCTTCGGCGCAAGGCCGCCGATGGCCGGGCTGCCCGCCGACACTTCGGCGGACGTCTATGGCACGGCCATGATTGGCGGGTTCGGGCTGGTGACCCTCATCTGCGCCGCCGCTGCCGTCGCGAGCGCCTGGTTCGGGTATCGCTCGGCGCAGGGGTGATCACAAACAAAAGCCCCGGCCTTTCGGCCGGGGCTCGGGATCGTCCGATCCGTTCGTCCTTACTCGTTGCGGTTGCCCACGAGAGCGAGGAGGAACTGGAACATGTTGATGAAGTCGAGATACAGCGTCAGGGCGCCGAACACGGAGGCCTTGCCGGCGGCTTCAGAGTCGAAGTTGCCGTAGAGATACATCTCCTTCAGCTTCTGCGTGTCGTAGGCGGTCAGGCCTGCGAAGATCAGGACGCCGATCACGGAAATGCCGAACTGCAGGGCGCTCGACGCGACGAAGATGTTCACGATCGAGGCCAGGATCAGGCCGACGAGACCCATGATCAGGAACGAGCCCATGCCCGACAGGCTACGGTTCGTGGTGTAGCCCCAGAGCGACAGCGAGCCGAAGGCCGCGGCCGTGATGAAGAACACCTGCACGACGCTCGCGCCCGTGTAGCGGATGAGAAGCGTCGAGAGCGAGGCGCCCATCACCGCCGCGAAGGCGAAGAAGGTGCCGCGGGCCGCCGCCGCCGTCATCCGCTCCATGCGGAACGAGAAGAAGAAGATGAAGGCCAGGGGCGCCAGCGCCACGAGCCACATCAGGGGCGAGCCATACAGCGTCGCGCCGAACTGGGTCAGGCCGACGCCACCCATCCGGGCGACCGCCTGAGACGGATCGCTCGTCGTGGCGAGCATGTTGATGCCAAGGGCGACCAGAGCCGAGATGGCAAGGCCCAGGACCATGTTGTTGTAGACGCCGAGCATGAAGGCGCGCAGGCCCTGGTCGACCTGTGCCGCCGTCCGGGCAAAGCCGGTGCCATAGGCGTTTTGGTTTTGCTCATACGGTTGCATCGGAGTCCTTTCTCGCGGTGTTCCGTGTTCCCTCGAATGGCCGAAAATCAGCCCTCGGCCGCCGCGTGAATCCGGCGACATGCAAAATATGAGGGGGCGGCCTGCGTTGCGCAAGGGGCAACGCCAAGCTTCAAATCTTCGTGATGGAAGAAAAAACGAGGAGCAGAGTTGATGCTGCTCCTCATTCCGTTTCGCGCACTCTTTCATACCGCTCTTGCGACAAGGGAGCGTTAAAGGTTTCTTAAGTAGAGCGCCGGTTTTTGACTTAGGATCCGCCACGTTCCCATGAGGCCTAGACCCACGCTCACCAGAACCGCGAGCGCAGAGGCCAGGACGGCTCCCGACAAGTCTAAGGTAAAGCTTAGGGACATCACGCGGGTGATGATGAAATAAGCCGCCGACGTTCCGGCCAGGAGCCCGAACAAAGCCGTGGCGAGGCCGAGGAGACCGTATTCGAGCGCGTAGGCCGCGATCAGCCGGGCCCGGGTCGCGCCCAGGGTCTTCAGCACCACCGCATCGTAGAGGCGCGCCCGGTGGCCGGCCGCCAGCGCCCCGGCCAGGACCAGGAGGCTTGCGATCAGCGCGATGGAGCTCGCGCCACGGATCGCCATGACGAGCTGCGAGACCACGTCGTTCACCGCCTCCAGGGCATCCTTCACCCGCACGCTCGTGACCATGGGATAGGTCTGGGCGGAGCTGCGCAGGATGCGGGCGTCCAGCGCCGCGTCCGAGCCGTTCGGGAACGTGACGGTGGCCAGATGCGTGTGCGGCGCGCCCGCGAAGGCGTTGGGCGAGAACACCATGACGAAGTTGATGCCCATGGAGCGCCACTCGATCTCGCGCAGGTTGGCGATGGTGGCGCCGATGTTGCGCCCGAGCACGTTGACGGTGATCTCGTCGCCGATCTTCAGCCCCAGGCCCTCGGCGATCTTGCGGTCGAAGGAGACGAGCGGCTTGCCCCGGTAGTCTTCGGGCCACCACTCGCCCTGCACCACCTTCGAGCCTTCCGGCGGCTTGTTGGCGTAGGTGATGCCCCGGTCGCCCTCCAGCACCCAGGAGATGTCCTCGGGCGCCTTGACCTCGGGCACGGGCCGCCCGCCGAGGGTCACGAGGCGCCCGCGCATCATCGGCACGCGCTCGATATGGGCCTCCGGGGCCTGGCCCTTCAGGAAGCCCTCGAAGGCGTCCGCCTGCTGGTTCGGGATGTCGAGGAAGAAGAAGCTCGGCGCCCGTTCCGGCAGGCTCTGGGTGAGCTGGCGCGTCAGGTTGGTGTCGATGACGGAGAGCGTCACGAGGAGCGTGATGCCCAAGCCCAGCGAGAGCACGAGCGACGGCGTGAGCGCGCCGGGCCGGTGAATGTTGGCGAGCGCCAGCCGGGGAGCGGTACGGCGGGGGCGCGGCAGACGGCGGGCGAGCGCCATGATCCCCATGGCCACGAGGCGCAGGAGCACGAAGGACCCGGTGGCCGCGCCCACGAACATCAGGGCGATCCGCCGGTCGTAAGCCGCGAGCAGGGACAGGCCCACGAGGGCGGCCACCGACAGGACGAGCGCCGTCAGGTAACGCTTGCGCGGCCAGCGCCGCTCCGGGTCGATCTGGTCCCGGAACAGCCCCGACACGGGCACGTCATGGGCCCGGCCCAGAGGCGCCAGCGCGAAGACCAGGGCGGTCAGGATCCCGTAGAGCAGCGCGATGCCGAGTTCGCTCCAGGCCAGCGTCGGTTGGATCGGGATCGGCAGGAGATGGCCGAAGAGCCCGGTGACCACGAAGGGCAGGGCGGCCCCGAAGGCCAACCCGATGGCGATGCCGACCAGCGCGATCAGCATCACCTGCGTGAGGTAGAGCAGCACCACCTGCCCGCCCGGGGCGCCGAGGCTCTTGAGCGTAGCGATCGAGGCGCGCTTGCGGTCGACGAAGCCCCGCACCGCATTGGCGACGCCGACGCCGCCCACGAGCAGCGCCGTGAGGCCGACCAGGGTGAGGAACTGGGTGAAGCGCTCGATGTTGCGGGCAAAGCGCGGATCGGCGTTGAGGCGCGTGCGGATGTTCCAGCCGGCCTCCGGCAGGACGCGGTTCGCGTCCGCCTCGATCTGCGTCAGGGTCTGTTCGGTCGATTGTTCGGGCGGCAGGGTCAGCCGGTAGGTCCAGCGCACGAGGCTGCCGGGCTGGACGAGGCCGGTGGCCTTCAGGGCCTCCTGGGAGAGCAGGAGCCGCGGGCCGAACCCGATGCCGTCGGCGATCTTGTCCGGCTCGGAGACGAGGCTCGCCCGCAATTCCACGTTGGCGGCCCCGACCGTTACCCGGTCGCCCACCTTCAGGTCGAGGCGCGCGAGGAGGGCCGGATCGACGGCGGCCCCGAAGGCGCCGTTCTTCTCGGCGAAGAGGTCGGCGGCGGGCAGGGGCGGATCGGTCTCCAAGGCTCCGACCGTCGGGTAGCCCCCGTCGACCGCCTTCATCTCCACCAGACCCGAGCCCTTCTCGCCGGCCACGGCCATGGCCCGCATGGTGGCGATCACGTTGACCCGGCCCTTGGATTCGAGGAAGGCCCGCTCGGGTGCCGCCGCCTCCCGCTGGAGCAGGGAGAAGGCCATGTCGCCGCCGAGGATCCGCCGGCCCTCGCGGGAGATGCCCTCGGTGAGCGAGCGGGACAGGGACGAGACGCTGGCAATGGCCGCGACGCCGAGCGCGATGCAGGCGAGAAAGATGCCGAAGCCTCTCAGGCCGCCGCGCAGCTCGCGGAAGGCGAGGCGCAGCAGGAGCGGCAGGCGCGACGGGGCGGCGGGGCGGCGCTGGGGCGTGGCGGGAAGGGAGCCGTGCATGATGGATGGTCCCTCAGGCCACGGCCGAGGCCGCGCCGGTCTCGACCTGCCCGGAGCGCAGGCGCACCATGCGGTCGCAGAGGCGGGCGAGGGCGAGGTCGTGGGTCACGAGAACGAGCGTCGCGCCCCGGTCGCGCTTCAGGGCGAAGAGCAGGTCGACGATGGACTGGCCGGTCGTCTCGTCCAGGTTTCCGGTGGGCTCGTCCGCCACCAGGATCGCCGGATTGGGCACGATGGCGCGGGCAATCGCCACCCGCTGCTGCTCGCCGCCCGAGAGCTGCGCCGGGTAATGGTGCAGGCGATGGCCCAGGCCCACGGATTGCAGCTCGGCCTCGGCCCGCTCGAAGGCGTGGTTCTCACCGGCGAGCTCCAGGGGCAGGGCCACGTTCTCCAGGGCCGTCATGGTGGGGACAAGGTGGAAGGACTGGAACACGATGCCGATCCGCCGTCCGCGAAAACGGGCGAGCGCATCCTCGTCCAGGCCCGACAGGTCGGTGCCGTCCACGATCACCTTGCCCGAATCCGGGCGCTCGAGCCCGGCCATGGTCATGAGCAGGGTCGACTTGCCCGAGCCCGAGGGGCCGATCAGCCCGACCGCCTCACCCCGGTCGACGCCGAGGGAAATCCCCTTGAGGATATGCACCCGCGCGGCTCCGCGCCCGAGGCTCAAATCGACATCGTGCAGCGCGATGGCCTTGTCCTGCATCCCCATTCACCCGATCTGTTGGAAACCTTCAGAGACGTCTGTGTAGTTCTGCCTAGATGGGAAGCCTATCGATGAAGCGCCAATCCGGCCCATTCATGACGATCATTTTTGCGTGTGCGGCGGCCCTGGCCGCCCTGGGCGCCGCCCTCCCGGCGCAAGCCCAAACCCGGCCGATCCGGCTCGTGGCCCTGGGCGACAGCCTGAGCGCCGGCTACAACCTGCCGCAGGAGGCGGCCTTCCCGGTCGTGCTGGAAAAGGCCCTGAAGGCCCGGGGCCACAACGTGGAGGTGGCCAATGCGGGCGTCTCCGGCGACACCTCCTCGGGCGGCCTCGACCGGCTCGACTGGTCGGTGCCCGACGGCACCGACGGGGTGATCCTGGAGCTCGGCGCCAACGACATGTTGCGCGGCCTCGATCCGGCCGGGACCCGCAGGAACCTGGTGGCGATCGTCGAGCGGCTCAAGAGCCGCAACATCCAGGTGATGCTCGCGGGCATGTACGCCTCGCGCAATCTCGGGCCGGATTATGTGCAGAAATTCGACAGCATCTATCCGGACATTGCGAAGACGTACGACCTTGTGCTCTATCCCTTCTTCCTGGACGGGGTCGCCGGCGAGAAATCCCTCAACCTGCCCGACGGGATGCACCCGACGGCCAAGGGCGTCGAGGTCATCGTCGAGCGCATCCTGCCCAGCGTCGAGAGCTTTCTCGCCCGCCTTGCCCAACGCTGAGACCCTTCAGCGCCTCATTTTCGCCTGAACGCGGTGGACCCCTTCGCCGCGAGGAGCTTAACCCTATGGAATACCGCCGCCTCGGCCGCACGGATCTCAATGTCAGCCTCATCTGCCTCGGCACCATGACCTGGGGCCAGCAGAACACCGAGGCCGACGGCCACGCGCAGATGGACTACGCCCTCGACCAGGGCATCAACTTCTTCGACACCGCCGAGCTCTACTCGATCCCGCCCCGCGCGGAGACACAAGGGTCCACCGAGCGGTTCATCGGCTCCTGGTTCAAGGCCCGGGGCAGCCGCGACAAGGTGATCCTCGCCACCAAGGTGATCGGCCGCTCCGACAACACCTGGTTCCGGGACGACGGCTCGAAGGGCGAACTCTCTCGCGCCCAGGTCGAGGAGGCGGTGAACAAGAGCCTGAAGCGGCTCCAGACCGACTACATCGACCTCTACCAGATCCACTGGCCCGACCGCCCCATGCCCTGGGGCTCGAACCCGACGATCTACCGGCACATGGAGGGGCCGTCCCACCCCATCGACGAGACGGTCGAGATCATGACCGACCTGGTGAAGGCCGGGAAGATCCGCCATTTCGGCCTCTCCAACGAGAGCGCCTGGGGCACCATGACCTTCCTCAAGCACGCGGACGCCAAAGGACAGGCCCGGGTGCAGTCGGTGCAGAACGCCTACAACCTCCTCAACCGCACCTACGAGGTGGCGCTGGCGGAGGTCTCCATGCGCGAGAACGTGAGCCTGCTCGCCTATTCGCCGCTGGCTCAAGGGTATCTTACCGGCAAGTATCTCGACGGCGCACGCCCCGCGGGATCGCGCACGACCCTGTTCAACCGCGGCCAGCGCTACGAGAACCCCACGGCCGAGGCCGCCATCCGCAAGTACATCGCGCTCGCGAAGGAATTCGGCCTCGATCCGGCCCAGATGGCGCTCGCCTTCGTCAATTCCCGCCCCTTCCTCACGTCGAACATCATCGGCGCGACCTCGATGGAGCAGCTGAAGACGGACATCGCGTCCATCGACGTGACGATCACGCCGGAGTTGGAAGAGCGCATCAACGCGATCCACGTCGAGCACTGCAATCCGTGCCCGTAAGCACTCTCTCCCCTTCACGTCATCACCGGCCTTGTGCCGGTGATCTCGATCAGAAAAGCGCAACGCTCCAAGCAATCGGGATGGCCGGGACAAGCCCGGCCATGACGTGGCGGGTGCATCCCTGATGACGTTCCTCCTGCCCCTTCCCATATGAAGCGGAGCAGAAGGAGACATTGATGATCATCACCACCACGCCGACCATCGAAGGCCGCCGCATCGCCTCCTATCGCGGCATCGTTTCGGGCGAGGCGATCCTCGGCGCCAACGTGTTCCGCGATTTCTTCGCGTCCATCCGCGACGTGGTCGGCGGACGGGCCGGCTCCTACGAGCGCGTGCTGCGCGACGGGCGCGACACGGCCCTGCAGGAGATGATCGAGGAGGCCCAGCGCCTCGGCGCCCACGCCATCGTCGGCGTTCACCTCGATTACGGCGCCCTCGGCAAGAACGAGGGCATGATGATGGTGTCGGTCAGCGGCACGGCCGTGACGCTGGAGTGAGCGGCAGCGCTCACACCCGCTTCACGCCGCTCAACAGCCAGAACCCTGCGAGCAGGAACAGGATCAGCACCGCCGGACCGGCGGCCTGCGTCTGGAACAATGCCGTCGCCACGGCGACCGCGAGCGGCGCCATGAACGATGTGACCTTTCCCGACAGGGCGAGCAGGCCGAAATAGCGGCCCGCTTCCCGGGCCGGGACGAGCCGCGCCAGCAGGCTGCGCGAGGAGGCCTGGAGCGGTCCCGCCACGGCCCCGATCACGAGGCCGAGCAGCACGAACAGCTTTTCGGGCGCGGAGCCGTAGAGACCGTCGTCCGGCGCGGGCGGCGCGGTCGGCACAACGAACAGGATGTGGTCGCGCCCGAGCGACAGCACGCCCATGCAGACGAGGGCGAGGATCAGGATCGCGCCGAGGATCACCGGCTTCGCCCCGATGCGGTCGTCGAGCCGTCCGCCGACGAGCGCCCCGAGGGTGCCGGTGATCGTGAGCAGGATGCCGAAGATGCCTAGCTCGATGGCCTGCCAGCCGAACACCCCGGCCCCGTAGATGCCCCCGAAGGCGAAGAGCGCCACCAGGGCGTCCTGGTAGACCATGTTGGCGAGGAGGAAGCGGCCGACGCTCTCGTGCCGCCGCGCGTCCGCGATGGTGCTTTTCACCTGGTCGATCCCCTTCCGGGCCGCCTGGCCGAGGCTCATGGCCGAGCGCGGGATATCCGGCGTCACGAGGAAGAGCGGCAGCACGAAGACGAGGAACCACAGGGCCGAGAACGGTCCCGTGACCCGGTCGCCCTCGCGCGTCGCCGGATCGAGGCCGAACAGGGGATCGAGGCCGAAGACCGTCTTCATCGACACCGGATCGGCTGCGAGAAAACCGAGCACGATCACGAGCGACACGAGGCCGCCCAGATAGCCCATGGCCCAGCCGGTGCCCGAGAGGCGGCCGTAGCGTTCCGGCGGCACGAGGTGCGGGATCATGGCATTGTTGAACACCGCCGCGACCTCCACGGCGACGGTCCCGAAGGCGAAGCCGACGAGCGCGACCGCGATGGCGAAGGGCTGTCCCGGCGCCGCGTACCACAGGGCGAAGGACGCGACGAACAGCACCAGGCCGCAGGATGCGATCCAGGGCTTCTTCGGCCCCGTCGCGTCGGCAATGGAGCCGAGGACCGGCGAGAGAAAGGCCAGCACGAGCCCGGCCGCCGCCGTGGCATAGCCCCAAAGGCTCTGCCCGCTCACCGGATCGGGCGCGAGCGCGGAGGCGAAATAGGGCGCGAACACGAAGGTGGTGACGAGGGTGAAGAAGGGCTGGCAGGCCCAGTCGAACAGCAGCCAGCCGAGAATCGCCGGACGCGAGGCATTCCGCGAAGGCGCAAGAGGATCGATGGTTTTCAAAGGCATGGGTTTCCCGGCTGAGGCTCGGTGGTCTTCTATCACCAAAGCACCCTGCCGGAGGAGGCCTTGCCGTTCCGTTTCCTTGTCGGTGTCATCCCCGGCGAGCCGAAGGCGAGGGAAAGGGATCCACGGTCAAGCGCCGAGCGATGGATTCCCTTCCCCTCCGATGGCTCCGCCCTCTCCGGCCGGGAATGACACCCTCTCGCAGATGATCGCCTTCTACCGCTCCACCACCACCCGGGTCCCCACGCTCACCTGCTCGTAGAGATCGACGATGTCCTCGTTGAGCATGCGGATGCAGCCGTAGGACGCATAGGTCCCGATGGAGCTCGGGCGGTTGGTGCCGTGGATGGCGTATTCGTCGAGGTTGAGCGTCAGCGCCCTGGCGCCCATGGGGTTGTTCGCCGCGCCCCCGGGGATCACGTCGGGCAGGCGCGGGTTGTCCCGCTTGACCTCGGCGGGCGGGGCCCAGGCGGGACGGACGTATTTGCCGTCGATCCGCGCCTCGCCGAACCATTGCTTGCCGGGCTTGCCGACCGCCACCCGGTAGCGCAGGGCGGTCCCGTCGCCGCGCACGTAATAGAGCTTCCGTTCGCCGGTCTTGATCACGATGGTGCCCGGCGACACGCGCCCCTCGAAGGGCACGATCTCGCGGGCCGAAGCGACCGTTGCGGTGAAAGCGATGCCGATGACGGCCGCGATGGCGAATGCGGCGCGCGCGCCCATGTCCCGAACCCTCCTGCGAGTGATGCACGAGGGTGAGACGCGAAAGATAAGGCTACGGTTCCGCTTTCGTCTCTCACGTCATCACCGGCCTTGTGCCGGTGATCTCGATCGCATGAAGCACGGTGCCTTTCCGTATCGAGATGGCCGGGACAAGCCCGGCCATGAGGTGGAGGATAGGCGACCGGCTCACGCCGCCCGCGTGCGCTTATTCTGCCGGTTGTCGATCAGGTCGTCGACCACGCCGGGGTCGGCGAGCGTCGAGGTGTCGCCGAGCGAGCCGAACTCGTCCTCGGCGATCTTGCGCAGGATGCGGCGCATGATCTTGCCGGAGCGCGTCTTCGGCAGGCCGGGGGCGAACTGGATCAGGTCCGGCGAGGCGATCGGGCCAATCTCCTTGCGCACCCAGGCCACCAGCTCCTTGCGCAGGTCCTCGGACGGCTCCTCGCCGGCCATCAGGGTCACGTATGCGTAGATGCCCTGGCCCTTGATGTCGTGCGGGTAGCCGACCACGGCGGCCTCCGACACCTTCGGATGCGCCACCAGCGCCGACTCGACTTCCGCCGTGCCCATGCGGTGGCCGGACACGTTGATCACGTCGTCCACGCGGCCGGTGATCCAGTAATAGCCGTCCGCATCGCGCCGGCAGCCGTCGCCGGTGAAGTATTTTCCGGAATAGGTCGAGAAATAGGTCTGCACGAAGCGCTCGTGGTCGCCGTAGACCGTGCGCATCTGGCCCGGCCAGGAATCGGCGATCACGAGATTGCCCTCGGTGGCGCCCTCCAGCACCTTGCCGTCCGCGTCCACGATCTGCGGCTTCACGCCGAAGAACGGCCGCGTGGCGGAGCCCGGCTTCAGTTTCGTGGCGCCCGGCAGCGGCGTGATCAGGATGCCACCGGTCTCGGTCTGCCACCAGGTGTCGACGATCGGGCAGCGGCCGTCGCCGACCACGCGGTGGTACCATTCCCAGGCTTCCGGGTTGATCGGCTCGCCGACCGAGCCCAGCAGGCGCAGCGACTTGCGCGAGGTCTTCTTCACCGGCTCCTCGCCCGCCTGCATGAGCGAGCGGATGGCCGTCGGGGCGGTGTAGAAGATGTTGACCTGGTGCTTGTCGATCACGTCCCAGAAGCGGGAGATCGTCGGATAGGTGGGCACGCCCTCGAACATCAGGGTCGTGGCGCCGTTCGCCAGCGGCCCGTAGACGATGTAGGAATGGCCCGTCACCCAGCCCACGTCGGCCGTGCACCAATAGACGTCGCCGTCGTGGTAGTCGAACACGTATTGGTGCGTCATCGACGCATAGACGAGATAGCCGCCCGTGGTGTGCAGCACGCCCTTCGGGGTTCCGGTGCTCCCGGAGGTGTAGAGGATGAACAGCGGATCCTCCGCGTTCAGCTCCTCGTAGGGGCATTCGTCGGACACGAGCTCGGCCGCCTCGTGGTAATAGACGTCCCGGCCCGGCACCATGTTCACGGCGGATCCCGTGCGGCGCACGACGAGCACGTGGTCGACCACGCCCGGGCCGACGGTCTCGAGAGCCGCGTCCACGTTCACCTTCAGGGGCACTTTGCGGCCGCCGCGCAGGCCCTCGTCGGCCGTGACGATGAAGGCGGATTTCGCGTCCTGGATGCGGCTCGCCAGCGAATCCGGCGAGAAGCCGCCGAACACCACCGAGTGGATGGCGCCCAGCCGCGCGCAGGCTAGCATGGCGTAAGCCGCTTCCGGGATCATCGGCATGTAGATCGTCACCCGGTCGCCCTTGGCGACGCCGCGGTTGCGCATGATGTTGGCCATGCGGCAGACCTCCGCGTGCAGCTCGCGGTAGGTGATCTTTTTGGATTCGGACGGGTCGTCGCCCTCCCAGATGATGGCGACCTGATCGCCGCGGGTGTGGAGATGTCGGTCGACGCAGTTATAGGCCACGTTGGTGACGCCGTCCTCGAACCAGCGGATCGCCACGTTGTCGGGACCGAAATTGGTGTTCTTGATCCGGGTCGGCTGCTTGAACCAGTCGATGCGCTTCGCCTCTTCCGCCCAGAAGGCCTCCGGGTCCCTGACCGAGGCCTCGTACTTCGCGCGGTAGCCCGCATCGTCCAGATAGGCCCGATGCCGCCATTCCGCCGGCACGTCGTAGATCTTCTCGTCCATGGCGCTTCTCCCAGATGCTCCCATGATGGATTTAGAGCTAGGTTTACGGAAAGAGAGAGGGGCGGGGCAAGCGGAACGATGGTCGGACTTTGGTCGCTGCTTCTTTCGGGGAGGGGAGCGGGTGTTGTCCGGAAACGGTCTTCTCTCGCGTCATCACCGGGCTTGTCCCGTGATCCCCGATCCGAGAAGGTGCGGCGCTCCACCTGATCGGGATGGCCGGGACAAGCCCGGCCATGACGTGGCGGGTATCGCTCGCCGCCCTTCGGCCACCGCGAGCGGGGGACGGTCCTACAGCCCGCCCATCCGGCACACGATGGCCCATTCCTCGTCGGTCACCGGCTGTACCGAGAGGCGGGAGTTGTTGACGAGGATCATCTTTTCGAGTCCGGGCTGCTGCTTGATCTCGTCGAGGGTCACGGGACGTTTGAACGGCTTCACGGCCTTGATGTCGACCATGCCGAACTTGCCCGTCTCGTCCGTGTGGTCGGGGTAATATTCCCGGATCACCTCGACGATGCCGACGACCGCCTTGCCCTCGTTGGAATGGTAGAAGAAGCCCTGCTCGCCGTTTTTCATGGCCATCAGGTTCTGCTTGGCCACGTGGTTGCGCACCCCGTTCCAATGGGTGCCCTTGTCGCCTTCGGCGACCTGCTGGTCCCAGGACCAGACGGAGGGTTCGGACTTGTAGAGCCAATGGGCCATCGACGCTTACTCTTTTTGGATAGTGCATGATCTTATCGGAAAACCGGTATCCACTTTTCCGGATCATGCTTCAGTGTTCGGATTTGACAGGACGGTTCATCAGCGCATCGACCGCCTGATCGAGAGACCATGCGCCGGACAGGACCTGCTCGACCGCTTCCGCGATCGGCATGTCGACGTTCTTCGCCTTCGCCAGAGCCACGAGGGCGCTCGCGGTCGCGGCACCCTCCACCAGCTTGCCGCCGGCGGCGTCCGTGACGCTCATGCCTTGCCCGAGGCGCTGGCCGAAAGCGAAGTTGCGGGAATGGGCCGACGAGCAGGTGAGCACCAGGTCGCCGAGCCCCGAGAGCCCCATCAGGGTCTCGGCCTCGCCGCCATAGGCGCGGGCGAAGCGCAGGAGCTCCGCGAAGCCGCGGGCGATCAGGGCCGCCTTGGCGCTCTCGCCGAGACCTTTTCCGGCCACGGCCCCGCACGCGATGGCGAGCACGTTCTTGGCCGCGCCGCCGATCTCGACGCCGCGCAGATCGGTGCGGTGATAGACCCGCAGTGTCGGACCGGAGAGGGCGGTGGCCAGCGCCTCGGCCAGCGCCGCGTCCCGGCAGGCGAGCGTCACGGCGGTGGGCAGGCCGCGCGCCACGTCGTCGGCGAAGCTGGGGCCCGAGAGCACCCCGATGGGCGCGCCGGGGCGAACCGTTTCCACCACGTCGCAAAGGAAGGCCCGGCTGTCCCGCTCGATTCCCTTGGCGCAGAGCACAAGGGGCGTCGCCGCGGGCAGGACGACGCCGAGGGCCGCCGCCATCTCGCGGGTGGTCTGGGCGGGCGTGACGAGCAGCACGGCGTGGGCGGAAGCCAGATCGGCGAGAGCGGCGGTCGGCCGGGTGCGGGCATGGAGCCTCACGCCGGGGAGGCAGCGGTCGGTGGCGCGCGGCTGCGCCAGAGCCGCCGCGTGTTCGGGCGAGCGCATCCAGAGCACCACGTCGTTGCCCGCGATGGCGGCCGCGTTGGCGAGCGCCGTTCCCCAGGCACCCGCTCCGGCGATGCCGATGGTTTGAGCCTGTGCGGTCATGTCAGGACCGCCCCTGTCACGCCTTCGCCCCGGCCTCGTCACGGCTCGGGTCGAGGGGCCAGCGGGCGCGGGCCGGGGCCGTGATGTCGTCGATGAGGCCGGGGCGCATGCGCTCGAGGCCCGCCCAGGCGATCATGGCGCCGTTGTCGCCGCACAGGGCCAGCGGCGGGGCCACGAGTTTGAGGCCGGCTTCGACCGCGAGGCGCTGCAGCCCCTGGCGCATGGCCTGGTTGGCCGCGACGCCGCCCGCCACCACGAGGGCGGTCGGGTGTCCTGCGATCTCCCGGAAGGCGCGAAGCCCAACCCGGGTGCGGTCCACCACCACGTCCACGATGGCGGCCTGGAAGCCGGCGCAGAGATCGGCGATGTCGCTCGCCGTCAGCGGCGCGATCTTCTCCGCCTCGATCCGCACGGCGGTCTTGAGGCCGGAGAGCGAGAAATTCGGCTCCGCCCTTCCCTGCATCGGGCGCGGGAAGGCGAAGCGCTCCGGATTGCCCTTCGCGGCCTCCTGCTCCACATGCGGGCCGCCGGGATAGGGGAGGCCCAGCATCTTGGCGACCTTGTCGAAGGCCTCGCCGATGGCGTCGTCGATGGTGGTGCCGAGCCGCACGTAATCGCCGACGCCGCGCACCGCCACGAGCTGCGTGTGGCCGCCGGAGGCGAGCAGCAGCAGATAGGGGAAGCCGATGCCGTCGGTGAGCCGCGCGGTGAGCGCGTGGGCTTCGAGGTGGTTCACCGCCATCAGGGGCTTGCGGGTCACGAGTGCGATGGCCTTGGCGGTGGTCAGTCCCACCAGCACGCCGCCGATCAGGCCGGGCCCCGCCGCCACGGCGATGCCGTCGATGTCCTTCACGGAGCACTGGGCGCTTTTCAGCGCCCGGGCCACGAGCCGATCGATCACCTCCACATGGGCGCGGGCGGCGATCTCGGGCACGACGCCGCCATAGCGGGCGTGCTCGGCGATCTGGCTCAAGACCTCGTTGGAGAGGATCTCGCCGCGTCCGTCGAAGCCGACGCCGACCACGGCGGCCGCGGTCTCGTCGCAGGTGGTCTCGATGCCTAGAATGCGCATGATCGGGGGCCGCTCGATTAAGGTGTTGTCCGGGCTTCCGGCCCGGCGCTCCTCCCCCTATAGTCCGCCGCGCCGCACAAGATCAAACCAGATCGTTCAAGACAGGAGCACTCAGGCAGAATGGCCTCATCACCCACCCTGGTCATCGGTACGCGAGGAAGCCCCCTGGCCCTCGCCCAGGCCCACGAGACGCAAGACAGGCTGGTCGCCGCCCATGGCTGGACGGTGGAGCACCTGCCCCTGTCGATCATCAAGACCACGGGCGACGCCATTCAGGACCGGCCCCTGTCGGAGGCCGGCGGCAAGGGGCTCTTCACCAAGGAGCTCGACATCGCGCTCCTCGACGGCTCCATCGATCTCGCGGTCCATTCCGCCAAGGACCTGCCGACGGCCCTGCCGGAAGGGATCGTCATCGCGGGCTTCCTGCCGCGCGAAGACGTGCGCGACGCCTTCATCAGCTATCGCTACAAGAGCCTTGACGACCTGCCGCAGGGCGCCGTCGTCGGCTCGGCTTCCCTGAGGCGGCAGGCCCAAATTCGCCGCCTGCGGCCGGACCTCCAGGTCACGCTCATGCGCGGCAACGTGCAGACGCGGCTCGCCAAGCTCGAGCGCGGCGAGGTCGACGCGACGCTGCTCGCCATGGCGGGACTGCGCCGTCTCGGGCTCACCGATCACGTGACCACCGTGCTCGAAACGGACGATTTCCTGCCGGCCGTGGGGCAGGGCGCCATCGCGGTCGCGATCCGCGCCGACGATAAGCGGGTGAGCGCGGCGCTCGCGCCCATCCTCGACGCGTCGACCGCCCACGCGCCCGCGGCCGAGCGGGCCTTCCTCACCATCCTCGACGGCTCCTGCCGCACGCCCATCGCGGGCCATGCGCGGCTGATCGGCAATGAGCTCGAAATCCGTGGCCTCGTGCTGCGTCCGGACGGCTCCGAATGCCTGGAGGCCATCCGTCGCGGCTCGCCGGACGATGCGGTGGCGCTCGGGCGCGACGCCGGATCGGAGCTGCGCTCCCGCATGCCGCCGGACTTCCTGAAATCATGACGCGGATCCTTGTCACGCGCTCGGCCGAGGATGCGGCGCGCACCGCCGAGAGGCTCGCGGCGCTGGGGCATGATTCCTGCCTCGCGCCCGTTACCCGGATCGTCCCGACGGGCGATCCCGCTCCCGCCATGCCCTACGATGCCCTCATCGTGACCAGCGCCCATGCGGCGGATGCTCTCGCGGACCTGGACCGGCAGAAGCCCGTCTTCGCCGTCGGCGAGCACACGGCCGAGGTGGTCAGGGCCGAAGGGTTCTCCCGGATCTCCGTGGCGGACGGCGATGCGGTGTCCCTGTCGCGGCTGATTCGCGAGCAGCTGCCGCCGGGCCTCGTCCTGCTCCACGTGACGGCCCGGCACCACAAGGAGGAGCCGGCCCTGTCCCTGCGTCGGGCCGGGTTCACGGTTGTGCAATGGGAGGCCTATGAGGCGCAGGCCGTCGAGGCTCTGCCCGAGGCCGCCGTCGAGGCCCTCCGCACTGGCCAAATCGGCGCCGCGCTCCATTATTCACGGCGGAGCGCCGATCTCGTCGTCCGGCTGGTCGAGGAGGCGGGACCGGCCTCCAGCCTCCGGGCCTTTCCGCATTTCTGCCTGTCGGCCGATGTGGCTGCGCCCCTGCTGGCGGTCGGGGCCGAGGTCCGGACGGCGGAGGACCCGTCCGAGGATGCGCTTCTCAGGCTCCTCGATCCGCCCCGATGAGGGCCGGTGTCCGGAAGCTTTGCCATACGAGGCGGATCGTGGTCCGATGGGCCGTTCGTTTTTGGATCGCACAGGGAGGGAACGAAACGCTGCGCCCAAGCTTGCCTCAATTGCATTTCACATTGACCTTTTGAAGATCCCGCGCCCGACGCGACCCGTGCAAGAGTGACCCGTGACCGATTCATCTGATCCCCGACGTCCGAAATCGTCCCGCAAGAAGCCCTCGCGTGAGCCGGCGACCATCGACCTGAAAGCGACCGTGATCGACGAAGGCGCCGCCCCGGCCACCAGCCCGGGCGCCGAGGCCCGAGAAAGCATGGGGCAAGAAACCATGGGGCAAGAGACCATGGGACCGGACACGATCGCGGCCGAGGCTCCCGCCCAGGAGACGATCGTCGCGGGCGCGGCCCCGGAGACGAAGCCCGCCGAGACCATCGCGGCCGGCAGCGAGCCTCCGGCCGAGGACCTGGTCGCCTCGTCGGAAGCCACGCTCGATTCGGGAGCAGGCACCGATACGCTCCCGCCCGGAGCCTCCGACGGGGAGCCTGGAAGGTCGGATGCCAGTTCATCCGACAGCTCCTACCAGGAGCCTCCCACGTCGCAGGCGGGCCAAGAGACCGTGCCCCCGCGTCCGGTTCCCGAGCGCAGCGGCTCCGTCGGCGCCCTGATCGGCTCCGGCCTGCTCGGCGGCCTCATCGGGGCAGGCGTTCTCTATGGGGTGCAGACCTGGCAGGAACCACCGGGACAGAATCAGCCGATGGAACTGCGCCTCGCTCAGCTCGAACAGCGCGTCGGCGCCCTCCGGCAGCCGGCTCCGTCCGGGCAGCCGCAGGCCGACACGCAGGCGCTGGAGGATCGGCTCAAGGCGCTCGAATCGGCCCGGGGCGACCTGGACCAGCGGTTCCAGGCGATCCAGGACACGGCCCGGCAGGCGGCAAGCCAGGCCGAGGCAGCCCTGAACCGTCCCATGCCCGAAGCGCCCCAGCCACCGCCCCAGAACGAGGCGGCGCTGACCGACCTGTCCAACCGGCTGACCGAGCTGTCCAATGGTCTGTCGGGCCGTCTGGCGGGTCTGGAGGAGCAGGTCAAGGCGAACGCCCAGGGCGCGACGAATGCCGCGAATGCGGCCCAGCAGCTCGACGGTCGCATCGCGGACCTCGACCGGCGTCTCGCCGACCAGGACCGTCGCTTCAGCGAGGCGGAAAGGCGCTTCTCCGAGACGGAACGCCGGTTCACGGATACCGACCGCCGTTTTTCCGAACAGGAACAACGCCTTGCGGCTCTCTCGCAGCAGGCACAGGAGAGCACCCGGAACGCCGAGGCGGCGAGCCAGACCGGCACCAAGGTCGTCCTCGCCGGGCGGCTGAACGACGCCCTGAACAGCGGCACGCCCTATGCCGAGGTGCTCGACGGCGTGAAGAAGGCCGGGGCCGATGCAAGCCGCGTCGCTCCCCTGGAACCCTTCGCCCAGCAGGGCGCCCCGACGGCGGCGGCGCTCGCGCGCAGCTTCGATCCGGTGGAAACGGCGATCCTGCGCGAGAGCCGCGGTCCGACGAACAGCTGGTCCGACCGGCTCCTGCGCATGGCCGACCGGGTGGTGACGGTCAAGCCGGTGAACGAACAGGGCACCACGGGCGTTTCGGCTCTCGTCGTCCGCATCCGGCAGGCCCTGGAGCGCGGCGACGTGGTGGAGGCCGCAGCCGCCTGGGATGCCCTGCCCGAGCCGTCGCGGCGGCTCTCCGAGGAATGGGGCCGGCAGGTCAAGGCGGTCGCCGAGGCGCATCGCGCCGCGCAGGCGATCAGCTCGGACGCCCTCGCCACCCTCAACCGTACGACGCAATAAAAGGATCTGCCCCGCATGTGGCGCGCACTCGTTTTCATCGGTCTTCTCTGCGTCGCGGCCTTCGGCGCTGTCTGGCTGGCCGACCGTCCGGGGACGGTCCTGATCACCTTCGGTGGGTACGAGATCCAGATGTCGGTGGCGGTGGCGGCCATCGCGCTGGCCGGCCTGGCCCTGGCCCTGGCCCTGCTCTGGTCCCTGGTGACCGGCCTCATCCAGCTTCCCTCGCGCCTGACCTTCGCCTCGCGGGCGCGCCGCCGCTCCCGGGGCTACCAGGCCGTATCCCGGGGCATGGTGGCGGTCGGCGCCGGCGACACCATCGCGGCCCGCCGCTATGCCAACGAGGCGGAGCGCCTTCTCGGCAAGGAGCCGCTGACGCTCCTGCTCAAGGCACAGGCCGCCCAGGTATCCGGCAACCGCGAGGTGGCCGAAGCCGCCTTCCTGCAGATGATGGACGAGGACGAGACCCGGGTCCTGGGCCTGCGGGGCCTCTTCGTTGAGGCCCGCCGCCGGGGCGATGCGGCCTCGGCCCATCAATATGCCTCCGAGGCCGTGCGCCTGGCGCCGGCCGCCGCCTGGGCGAGCGATGCGGTCCTCGAAGCGCGTTGCGCCGACGGGGACTGGCGCGGGGCGCTGGAGACCGTGGAACGGCGGACCTCGCTCGGCCTTCTCGACAAGAAGACGGCCAGGCGCCATCAGGCCGTCCTGCTCACGGCGGACGCGCTGGAGCGGGTGGATCGCGATCCCGACGGCGCCCTGAGAAGCGCCCAGGATGCGGTGAAGCTCGCGCCCGATCTCGTGCCCGCCGCGGCGCTGGCCGGCCGCCTGCTCTCGCGCAAGGGTGACCTGCGCAAGGCCGCCAAGGTGGTGGAGACCGCCTGGCGCAGCCTGCCGCATCCGGATCTGGCGGACGTCTACCTGAACCTGCGGCCGGGCGATTCGGGCCTCGACCGTCTCAAGCGCGCCGAGACCCTCTCCCGCCTCTCCAACGGGGCGCCGGAAGGACGGCTCGCCGTGGCGCGGTCCGCCCTCGAAGCCCGCGAGTTCGACCGGGCGCGTGATGCCCTCGAGCCCCTGCTGCGGGACCGGCCGAGCATGCGGGTGTGCCTGCTCATGTCCGATCTGGAGCAGGCGGAGCACGGCTCCACCGGCAAGGGACGCGAATGGCTTGCACGCGCGACCCGCGCGCCGCGCGACCCGGCTTGGATCGCCGATGGGGTCGTGTCCGACCACTGGGCGCCGGTCTCGCCCGTCACGGGCCGCCTCGACGCCTTTGTCTGGCAGGCGCCTCCGGATGTGCTGATCGCACCCGAACTGACCCTGCACGACGACGTGACGGGGGATCTCGACGACGAGGTCAGGGCGCTGCCCATCACGGCCACGGAAGAACCCGCTCCGGCCCCTGCGAGCGAGCCCGTCGCCGCACCTGCCTCCGAGCCTCTCCCAACAGGGACCAAGGCCGAGGCCGCCGTCGCCGGGCCGGTCAAGGCGGACGCAAAGCAGGACCCACCTGTCCATCAGCCCGAGCCCGTGGTTTTCCCGGCCACGCCGCCCGACGTGCCCAAGCCCGAGGATCAGGCGTCCGCACGTCGCAGCGTTTTTTCGGTCTGGTAAGCCATTCCGGCCTTCCCCTCCCTTGCCAAGCGGCGGGGGAGCGGGTAAGAGGGCGCCTCTCGGATCGCAGAGTCGCGATGCCGCAATAGCTCAGCTGGTAGAGCACCTCATTCGTAATGAGGGGGTCGGGGGTTCGAATCCCTCTTGCGGCACCATCTTCTTCCTTGATTGACAAGGACTTAGAAGTGGGTTGCCCTTGTGGCAGGTTGCATTTATGTGTTCGGGAGTACCGGAGCGGCGCTCAATAAAGGCGCTGCTCGATCAGGTTAGGGGCCATAGCTCAGCTGGGAGAGCGCTTGCATGGCATGCAAGAGGTCGGCGGTTCGATCCCGCCTGGCTCCACCAAATCTGATCCAGAGATGGAGCGTGCGGGTGTAGCTCAGGGGTAGAGCACAACCTTGCCAAGGTTGGGGTCGAGGGTTCGAATCCCTTCGCCCGCTCCAATTTCTTCCACCATGGTCATTCTTCGACAAGGCGCCCTCGGGGCGCCTTTCGCGTTTTGGACCGGCGCAGCCAAACGGACCCGTTCCAGCGATGGAGCGGGTCCGCGGTGACTCGAGGTCACACGTCATTGACGTTCATCCGGCTCAGCCGGTCAAGGAATCCAGATTGTCGAGCTGAAGGGTGCCTCCAACGCTCAACGTCTCGACGCGGAGGGGGTCTTCAGCCCAGGCGATATCGCGATGCGAGCCTCCATCCGTTCAAGCCGGGGCGGGTGCCCGGCTCATCGATCTCGCGGAACAGGCTTCGGTCAGGAACCCGCTCGAACGAGCATGCCGTTCCGCTCTCTGCGACGGGCCTTCTCCAGAAGAGAGATGATGACCCGTCATGAGGTAAAGAGCTCTCGCGCCCTGCTTGTTTCAGCGTAGCGGAAAAGAAAAACCCGGCTCACGAGGGCCGGGCTCTGGAGGTTCAGGTTCGAAAGGAGGGGACAGGCTCCGCCTTAGGCCGCCTTGACGTCCTGGAGGAAGATCGCGACCTCGCGGCCGAGATCGTGCGAGTGGCGCGACAGTTCCTGGGCGGCGCCGAGCACCTGGGAGGCGGCCGAGCCGGTCTCGCCGGCGCCGTGCTGCACGTCCTCGATGCTGCCGGTGACCGCCTCGGTGCCGCGCGCCGCCTCCTGCACGTTGCGGGCAATCTCGGCCGTGGCCGCGCCCTGCTCCTCCATGGCGGCCGCGATCGAGGTCGAGATCTGGCTCATCTCGGTGATCGTGCGGGCGATCTCCTGGATCGCCGCCACCGTCTGCTGGGTGGCCTGCTGCACCGAGGCGATCTGGCTCGAGATCTCGTCGGTCGCCTTCGCCGTCTGGCTCGCCAGCTCCTTGACCTCGGTGGCCACGACGGCAAAGCCCTTGCCGGCCTCGCCGGCGCGGGCCGCCTCGATGGTGGCGTTGAGCGCCAAGAGGTTGGTCTGGCCGGCGATGGTGTTGATCAGCTGCACCACGTCGCCGATCTTGGCCGCGGTCGCGGCCAGGTCCTGCACCGCCGCATCGGTGCGGCGGGCGCCCTGCACGGCCCGGTCGGCGATCTGCGAGGACTGCGCCACCTGGCCGGCGATCTCGCGGATCGAGATCGACAGCTCCTCGGTGGCGGCCGCCACCGTCTGCACGTTGGCCGAGGTCTGCTGGGCGGCGGACGAGACGGTGACGGATTGCCGGGTGGTCTGGCCGGCGATGGCGGTCATCGACTGGGCGGTGGCCTCCATCTCGGTGGCGGCCGAGGACAACCCCTGCGTCAGGGCCGAGACGTTGAGCTCGAAGCGCTTGGTGATCTGATCGAGCACCTCGGCGCGGCGCATCTTGGCCTGGTTCTCGGCCTCCTGCGCGGCGGCGAGATGGCGAGTCTCGATGGCGTTGTCCTTGAACACCTGCAGCGAGCGGGCGAGCGCGCCGACCTCGTCCTTACGCTCCGTGCCGGTCACGTCGACCGACAGGTCGCCATTCGCCAGGCGGCTCATGGAACCGGCAACGCCGTTCAGCGGACGGGCAACGCCATAAACCATGATCGCCGCCAGCAGGAAGGTGGCGAGAGCCAACCCGATGACGGAAGCGGCGATCAGCTGCGTCGATGTGAACGAGGCGAGATCGGCCGCTTGGTTCTTCTCCCGGTTGAGGGCCTGGACGGTGGCGTCGATCCTCTGGTCGAGCGCCTGCATGGTCTTGTCGCGCAGGGCCTGTCCTTCACCCGTCGACAGCTTGAAAGCTTCCTCGCTTTCGTTGAGCTGCGTGTGGGCGATGCTCCGGCCCATGACGGCAAAGTACTCTTCGGCTGTCTGCTTCAGCGCCTCGTTGGAGCTGCGGATCCCGGGCGTATCGGACAGGGCGATGAGAGCGTCGAAGTCCTTGAGAGCCGCAGCCTTCGCCTTCTTGAAGAGCTCGTCATAGACCAGGATCTGTTCGACCCGCGTCTCGATGATCAGGTTCTTTTCATGGATCGCCGCTTCATTGACGTTCGCCTTGGCGCTGAGCGCCGTGCTGCGCCGTGCGGCCTGCACATCGACGATCTGCTGGGTCGCGCCCGCGAGCGTGTCGAGGCTCGACTTGGCGAAGACGATCAGTCCGATCGTCACGGCGATGAACAACGCCACCGGAATGGTCAGTTTGGTAATCAGCTTGAGATTGTTGAGCGCTCTCATCGTCGTCTCGTTGTCCTGTCCGCATTCCCGCGGAGGAATTTCAGGCTTCCAGGAATTATCTCCTGGAGCTTGCGCCAGGCTGAGTTACCGCCGGGAGGTAAATGGGCCTCGATGTGAAACGAAAGGGCCGCTGCGAACAGCGGCCCTTTGATCCTGCGAGGTCAGGGCTGTTGCCTATGCCGCCTTGACGCCCTGGAGGAAGGTCTCGACCTCGCGGCCGAGATCGTGCGAGTGGCGCGACAGCTCCTGGGCGGCGCCGAGCACCTGGGAGGCGGCCGAGCCGGTCTCGCCGGCGCCGTGCTGCACGTCCTCGATGCTGCCGGTGACCGCCTCGGTGCCGCGCGCCGCCTCCTGCACGTTGCGGGCAATCTCGGCCGTGGCCGCGCCCTGCTCCTCCATGGCGGCCGCGATCGAGGTCGAGATCTGGCTCATCTCGGTGATCGTGCGGGCGATCTCCTGGATCGCCGCCACCGTCTGCTGGGTGGCCTGCTGCACCGAGGCGATCTGGCTCGAGATCTCGTCGGTCGCCTTCGCCGTCTGGTTGGCCAGATCCTTCACTTCGGACGCCACGACGGCGAAGCCCTTGCCGGCCTCGCCGGCGCGGGCCGCCTCGATGGTGGCGTTGAGCGCCAAGAGGTTGGTCTGGCCCGCGATGGTGTTGATCAGCTGCACCACGTCGCCGATCTTGGCCGCGGTCGCGGCCAGGTCCTGCACCGCCGCATCGGTGCGGCGGGCGCCCTGCACGGCCCGGTCGGCGATCTGCGAGGACTGCGCCACCTGGCCGGCGATCTCGCGGATCGAGATCGACAGCTCCTCGGTGGCGGCCGCCACCGTCTGCACGTTGGCCGAGGTCTGCTGGGCGGCGGACGAGACGGTGACGGATTGCCGGGTGGTCTGGCCGGCGATGGCGGTCATCGACTGGGCGGTGGCCTCCATCTCGGTGGCGGCCGAGGACAGCCCCTGCGTCAGGGCCGAGACGTTGAGCTCGAAGCGTTGGGTCAGCCGGTCGAGCATCTCGGCCCGGCGGGTCTTGGCATCGGCTTCCAGGGCGGCGTGCTCATCCGCCTGCTTCTTCGCGATCAGCGCGTCCTTGAACACCTGCAGCGAGCGGGCGAGCGCGCCGACCTCGTCCTTGCGCTCCGTGCCGGTCACGTCGACCGACAGGTCGCCATTCGCCAGGCGGCTCATGGAACCGGCAACGCCGTTCAGCGGACGCGTGATAGCCATCACGACGATGGAGCCGAGCAACGCAATGGCGATGCTCAGACCGATGACCGACGATACGATGAGCGACATGGAGGTCTTGGACGCCAAGGCTTCCGAGGCGTCCGATGCGTCATCGAGCGCCTTCTGGTTGACGGCGATGCGCTCGGTCAGGAGGTTGCGAACCTTCATGCGAAGATCGCGCCCTTCGCCGTTGGAGATCTGGAGGGCGGAGAAATCGTCGTCCTGCATTCCGTGGGCAACGCTCTTGTCCACGAGAGCGAAGTAATTGACGAGAGTCGCCTTGATGTTCTCGTTGATGGAGCGGCGTTCCGCAGAGTCGGAGAGGTCGAGCAGCTCATCAGCATTCTGAAGCGCCAGCTTCTTGTATTGCTCATAGACGGCTTCTGCGCTCTTGAGTCGGTCCTGCTCCGTCGACGAGAACAGGATCAGGTTCTTTTCCTGCAGGCCGGCCTCGTTCACTTCGGCGTTGATATTCAAGAGGGTGATCAGGCGCGCGGCTTGGACATCCGCCAGTCTCTTTGTGTCGGCGCTGAGGGAATCCAAGCCGTTCTTTGCAATTGCAATCAAGCCGATGGCGATAGCGACAAAGATGGCTGTCGGAATCGCCAGTTTGACGACCAATTTCAAGTTATTCAGAAAACGCATGATCCCTCGACAACCTGCCCGCAGCCCCGCGGGAGGCGCACGCCCCCACGACGCGCTTACACAGGTTCTCTATTTATAACTGTCCTATGTTATGGACCGCATTACGGGAAATTACTTATAAAGATCATTTTTAATAATAAAATGTCACGTCTTTCTGAAGTTTTGTTAATAGAATTTTCATATTTCGCTGAGCTGTAACCCTTCAAGACTATGCCTCGGCTCAGCCTCGTCTTTGCCGAAGTCGCGTCGACATACTCCCTGCCTGAGCAACCTCGGTCCAGGCCGGACGTTGGACCGAGGTTCAATGGCTAATGGGCCCCGAAGACTTCCGGAGACTCTGTCGCTAACGAGGCGCTGCGAACCCTGCTTCCTCGAAGGTGAACAGCCCAAGGCCTGCGCGGACCTCGTCCAAGGTGGCTTGGGTTCGCTCCCGGGCCGCCGAGGTGCCGGCCCGCAGCAGGTCCAGAACATAACCGGGGTCGCGCTCCAGGGCTGCGCGACGTTCCCGGATCGGCGCGAGAAGGGATTGAAGGACATCGTCCAGGCGGCGCTTGACGGAAGCGTCGCCGAGACCTCCCTGGCGGTACCGCGCCTTCAGCTCTTCGACGGCCGCACGATCCTCGTCGAAGGCGTCGAGATAGGTGAAGACGACGTTGCCTTCCACCGTGCCGGGATCGGAGGCGCGCAGGTGATTGGGGTCCGTGTACATGCGCCGCACGGCATCGCGGATCTCGTCGGGCGTGGCGGACAGGGCAATGGCATTGCCCTGGGACTTGCTCATCTTCGCCTTGCCGTCGACGCCGGGCAGGCGCCCGACGGATGGAATCAAGGCCCGTGCTTCGGGAAGCACATCGCGGCCGACCTGCCGGTTGAGACGGCGCACGATCTCGTTGGTCTGCTCGATCAGCGGAGCCTGATCCTCGCCGACGGGAACGACATTCGCCTTGAAGCCGGTGATGTCGGCCGCCTGCGCGGCCGGATAGCACAGGAAGCCCGCGGGAATATCGCGCCCGAAGCCGCGCGCCTGAATCTCGTCCTTGATCGTCGGATTGCGCTCGAGGCGTGCGACGGTGACGAAGTTGAGATAGAGAAGGGTCAGTTCGGCCAGTGCCGGCAGGCCCGATTGCACACAGATCGTCGTCTGGACCGGATCGATGCCGACGGCCAGATAATCGAGCGCCACCTCCAGCACGTTCCGGCGCACCTTGGCGGGATCGGACGCATTGTCGGTAAGGGCCTGCGTATCGGCCAGAAGCAGGTACTGCCTGTGGCTATGCTGAAGGGCGACCCGGTTCTTCAGGGATCCGACATAATGGCCCAGATGAAGCGGACCGGTGGTCCGGTCTCCGGTCAGGATGACGGGGCGATGGTCGATGTCGACGGACATAGGGCTTCTCCAGATGAGAGCCGCCGTGACGAAGGAATGGATCGAAGAACAACGAACGATGCCTGCCGCGCACGGCGGCTACGTTCGTTGCAAAAAACATAACGACGTGCCGCTCCTGTCAGGAGCGCCACCAAAGGATTGCGGTCGGGGTCGCACGGTCGTTCATGGGCAGAGAAATGCCACGGGGGCGGCACTCATGCAAGAGCCCCGAAAATTCTCAGAGCACCACGATCCCGGCGTGCTTGGCCTTGTTGTCGGGCTCCACATGGATCGTGATGAGCGCGTCCTTCACGTCCTCCTTGAGCGCACGTTCAAGGCGGTCGCAGATGTCATGGGCATCGGTCACGCTCATGTGGCCCGGCACCACGAGATGGAAATCGATGAAGGTCATCCGGCCCGCATGGCGCGTGCGCAGGTCATGAGCCTCGATGGCGCCCTGCGCATTGACCGCGATGATCTCGCGAACGCGGCCGAGCGTGGTCTCGGGGAGGGCCTCGTCCATGAGGCCGCCGATGCTTTCCTTCATCAGGCCCCAGCCGGACCAGAGAATGTTGACGGCCACCAGGGCCGCGAGAGCGGAATCGAGCCAGTGCCATCCCGTGAAGGGAACGAGCAGAAGGCCGATCAGGACGCCCGCCGAGGTCATCACGTCCGTGAAGAGATGGCGTCCATCGGCCACGAGGGCCGGCGAGCGCATGCGCCGTCCGCGGTTGATCAGCAGCCAGGACCAGAAGGCATTGATGACGCCGGCAATCGCGTTGATCGCAAGGCCCTCCATGGGGGCATCGATCATCTTCGGCGACAGGAATCCGTAATAGGACTCCCGCAGGATGGCCATCGCCGCCACGATGATCAGCACGCCTTCGAGAACGGCGGAGAAATATTCCACCTTGTGATGACCGTAAGGGTGGTTCGCATCCGCCGGCGTGGCGCTCAGGCGCACGGCCATGAAGGCGGCAACCGCCGTCACCACGTTGATGATGCTCTCCAGCGCATCCGAATAGAGCGCGATACTGCCCGTGATGTAATAGGCGGCATATTTCAGGACGAAGACAACGGTTCCGACGAATATGCTGCCCAGGGCAAGTTTCTGAATCTTGTCCATGGCGCGATGCTTAGATGAGAGTGCTGCGGAAAACGAGGCGTCCTTATAGACCGTGTTCTGCGAGGCGCAAGACCTTGTTTTTACTTGCAATTCGTTTGCAAAATCATGTCGGGGCAAAAGCGGTTGCTGTGCAGGCCGGCCCGAAGCGAACCGCGAGAACCGGAGCGCCTCACGGCCGCGGCGGGTCGATCATTCCGGGATGGCCGTCGCCTTGAGCAGAAGCTTCCCGTAATAGGCCGACAGGAAGGGAGCGAG
This sequence comes from Microvirga mediterraneensis, assembly GCF_013520865.1. NCBI lineage: Bacteria > Pseudomonadati > Pseudomonadota > Alphaproteobacteria > Hyphomicrobiales > Methylobacteriaceae > Microvirga > Microvirga mediterraneensis. The sequence continues at coordinate 600,503 of NZ_JACDXJ010000001.1, read as the reverse complement.
CGTCTGGCAGCGGCGGACGAGTTCGAGCGCTTCCACTCGCCGGCCGGCGCGGATGCTGTCGAGCAGCGTGGGATGCACCTCCAGCAGCTCCGCCAGCGCCGGATCCAGGCGCTGCGAGGCGGGCGCGACGATGGTGAAAATCGCCGTCTTCTCGGCACGCCCCTTCACGGCGATCCGGTCGAGCTCGATCAGCACGAAATGCCCCTGCAGCGCCTTCGCGGTGGCAGGACCGAGAACGATGGAGACGCCGTATTCCTTCGACAGGCTTTCCAGGCGCGATGCGAGGTTCACCGTATCGCCGAGGACGGAGTAATCGTAGCGCCAGCGAGAGCCCACATTGCCGACCACGCAATCGCCGGTATTGATGCCGACGCCGATGGCGAAGGAGGGAGCATCCTCGCCCTGCTCCCGCCGCAGCTCGGCGTTCAGGGCCTTGACCGCGTCCAGCATGCCCATGGCCGCGCGGGCGGCGCGCAGAGGATGGTCCGGGCTCGGCAGCGGGGCATTCCAGAACGCCATAACGCAATCGCCGATATATTTGTCGATGGTGCCGCCTTCCGCGAGCACGGCGGCGGACAGCGGATCGAGCAGGCGGTTGATCAATGTGGTCAGTCGCTCCGGTTCGTCCTTCAGCTTCTCCGACAGGGTTGTGAAGCCGCGCACGTCGCAGAACAGGATCGAGAGATTGCGGCGCTCGCCTCCGAGCTTCAGGGCCCCCGGGTCGCGCGCGAGCTGCGCCACGAGGTCCGGCGAGAGATAACGCGAGAAGGCCTCCGACACGGTGCGGCGCAGGTGGCGTTCGCGGGCATAGTCGAGTCCGAAACGCGCGCCGAAAACCGCCAGCGCCGCCGCTGCCGGCATGGCTGGTGGCATCCAGACCCGCCCGAAACGGAGCACGACCCAGGATCCGGCGATGAAGAAGGCGAGCAGGAAGGCTGCCGCGAGGCCTGTCCGCCAGGAGACGCCATGGGCGGAGAAGGCGGCGGCCAGCCAGGCCCCGGCGATGACCAGAAGTGCCATGACGAGCCGAGGCACGGGCAGCACGTAGAGATTATGGCGGAGATTGTCGAGGATCGTGGCCTGGATCTCCACGCCGGCCGTGAGAGTGCCCTCGGTCAGCGTGAAGGGCGTGGGAAAGGGATCGGGCGCGCCGATATCGGCGGAGGTCGCCTGCTTCAGGCTCAAGCCCACCAGCACGACCTGATCCTTGAAGAAGCCGGGCGGCAGGAAATTCGTCGGGTCGAGAGCCTGATAATAGGAGACGGTCGGGTAGGAACGGGACGGTCCGAAGAACTGGATCAGCGCGCCGGCGGGAGCGACCGCCTGCGGTTCGCCTTTCAGGCGCAGCGCTTCGGCGGCCAGGCTGTCCTGCATCTGCGGCATGCGGCGCAGATAGGCATCCCCGTCGAGATCAACGGAGGCCACGCCGGATACCGCGCCGGCATCGAGGAAGGGGTCGAGCGGGCTGACGCGGGTCACCTGGATGCCTTGCGGCAGGAGCGTGGTCACGTCGTCGGCGGCCAGCACCACGTCCGGGCCGAGCACCTTCGCGAAGGCCGTATCGGCTTCCTCGGTGGTCGGATCGGCGAAGATGATGTCGAAGGCGATCACCTTCGCGCCCGCAGCGCGCAGGCTCTCGACCAATCTGGCGTGAAGCTCCCGCGACCAGGGCCAGCGCTGGCCGATCTCCCCGATGGAGGGTTCGTCGATAGCCACGATCACGGCGCCCGGCCTTGCCGGTAGGGGCGGCGATACGACCGAGAGAATATCGTAGAGCCGCTCCTCGATGAGATGAAAGGGCGGGAAATAGAGGACCGGCATCAGCAGGGCGGCGATGAGCCCGGCCATGACGAAATGGCGCCAGAGAGGCTCTCTCCCGTGATCGGCCGATGCCGGTCTTTCGCCGCTCACTCTAGAACCGAGCCTTGACGGAGGCCGCGACCGTGCGGCCGGGGGCCGGAATGTCGAAGCCGAAATCGTAGCGCTGGTCGAACAGGTTGAGTGCCGTCACACCGACTTGGAAGCGCCTGTCAGGCGTCTCCCAGGTGATCGCCGCATCGGTCGTCCAATAGGCGTCCAGCCGGTCATTGTAATAGGAGCCGGACCGTTCGCCGATGTAGTTCTGGGTCAGGGTGAACCGGAGGCGGCTCGGATGCACGAAGGTCATTCCGAAGCGCGCAAAGCGTTCCGGCACATAGGGCACGGGCTCTCCCACGCCTCCCTCCACGTCTGCCGACGTCGCGAGGATTTTCGAGGTCGCTCCACCGACGGTGCCGAACACGCCGATGCCATGGCCCAGCCAGACATTGATTGTGGCGGCGAGCCATTCGGCCCGGGCCTTCTCGATATCGTCGAAGCTCTCCAACGTGTTGATTCTTGGCACGTTGAGGTCGTTCAGGCTCTGGCGCTGATATTCAAGGGCCGTGAAGACGTGCGGCGTCCATTCCGCATCCCAGCGCAACACAAGGCTCTTCGTCGGCCCGCTCGCGGGCGTGTCGTTCGGGATCAGCCCGACCGTGGTCGTGGGCGCAAGCGAGTAGCCCAGATAGGTGTCGGCATTCTCGATATAGGCTGCGCGCAGCCATTGCCCTTCAAACGGAGACACGCCGATCCCGAAGCGGGGCGACACCCAGACATCGGGGTCGGCGTTCTTCACGTCGAGGAAGGTGCGATGGATGCCGGCCTGGGCCTCGAACCTGTCGTTCGGGCGCCACGACAGATCGGCATAGGCACGGCCGCCCCGGAAGGGGCTGTCGAAGGCCGTCGCGTCCTGCAGATAATCCTCTGGTCCCGAGAACCAATATTGGTAACTCTTGCTGACGCCGCTGTATCTCAACTGACCTGCTTGAGCTTCCAGGCCATAACGCAGGTTGAAGTCGCCGATCCCGATGGCATGACTCACCGCTCCGACGACGCCGTCGACGCGCTGCTTCTCCTGCCAGAGAGTCTGAACGGAGGGGAATTTCCGGTAATCCCATTCCTCTCCACGATCAAGAGTATCATTCCGCGTCGCGAAAACCGCCGTCGAGAGGACGTTCCGGTAGCCGAACGTGTGGCTCCAGCCGGCCACGCCGAAAAGAGTCGTCTCGTCGCGCTCGATATGCTGGGTGAGGTCGAACCGGTTCACATCCGTCAGGCCCGGCCTGCCCTCGGTCGCCCAGCCCATGAACATGAACCGGTCGGCCGCGCTCGGAGCCGAGCCGATGCTGAGCGTGATGCCTTTCGCGTTCTCGTTGTCGGCCGTCAGGTTGCCCTTGGCCTCGCCGCCGCTCGCGGAGACGCTGAAGCTCGTCGGCACCGGCTCGTTGGAGAAGCCGTTGACCAGCACGCCCGCGTTCCAGCCGACCTTGCCGCCGCGCACCACAGGGCCGCCGCCGATCTCCATATCGAGAAACGGTCTGCGGATGGGGTCAAAGCGCCCGATGCGGCCGGACACAGCCAGGGGGTCGAGGAGCAATCCCTGAACGGAGAGGTTCAGGGCTGCGCTGTTGAGGTCCGTGCCTTCCGCCGCATCGAGGGTCGGCTCCGTTGGGAACAGGCCCGGCCTGCTGGCGATTGCCTGGTCGAAATAGCCCTGCGCCTCGAAGGGGTCGAAGGTCCGGTCGGCGTAGAAGCGCGCCCAGTCATGCAGGTTGATGAAGCGGTAGGCCTCCACCGGGTATGAGCCGGTCTGCTTGGTGACCGACAGACCCGCATAATCCCCGCCACGGTCCCGGTAGCGCCGCAGGGCCTCGCGCGCGGCGAGGATCGCGTCGTCGGCCATGTAGAGATCGAGGGCGAAAGCCGTGCGCAGGATGGGCACGATGGGGGCCCTGGGATCGAGCCGGTCGGCATTGTCGAGCGTCTGCCAGGCGAGCTCGTAATCGCCGTTCTGGAAGTAGGCGTCCGCCACGATGAGTTGATCGTTCGAACGGGCCGGGTTGACGGCGGATCCGGCCAGCAGGGACTCGATGGCCTGGGCCATCTTGCCCTTCTGCAGAAGATAGCGCCCGCGGGCCGAGTAGGCCGTGGGCGGATCGAGCGCCAGCGCCTTGTCGATGAGCGTGCCTGCCTCTTCCACCCGGCTCTGATCGAGGAGAAGGATGGCCAGGTTGACGTAGGGAATCGGGTTCTGCGGCTCCATCTCGATGGCTCGCCGGAAGGCCGCCTCGGCCTCGACGAAGGCGCCCCGGCCCTGTTCGAGCAGGCCGATCTGATTGAGGAGCGAGAAATTCGGCTCGGTCTTCACGACCCTGTAGAGATCGGCCAGTGCTCCATCGATGTCGCGGGCGTAATCCGCCTTGATCGTCGCTCCGAAGGCCACCACGTCCGGATCCGTGGGATCGATGGCCTTGGCGCGTTCGTAAGCCGCGTACATGCCCTCGCGATGGTCGAGATCCTGTGCCAGGGAGGCCGAGAGGATGGCCAGCCCGGCATCTTTCGGAAACAACTTCTCGGACGCTGCGGCCTCGGCGGCGGCGGCTTTGAGATCCTGGCGGAAGCCCGTGAGATAGGCCTTGATTTCCGCCGTCCTGGGATCCCTGACGGGAACATTCGGGGCCGGTCGTACACGCTTCGGATCCGCCAGGGAGGCGGCCGCATAGCGGCCATACTCGGCCCAGCCGCGCCGTCGGGAATCGAGGCCCGGCTTCGCGCGCTCGAACAGCCTGATCGCATCCTGCCAACGGCGGTCCGCGCCGGCTATGAGAGCTTCGAGATAATCGGCCCGGGCCCGCTGCGCCCTGGTCATCGGGCGATTTCGGGCTTCCGCGAGAGGAGCTTCCGCCGCGCGCCTGTTGCCGGCGCTCATGAGGCTCTCGGCCAGGGTGAGCCAGTCTTCCGTCGTGCGGCGTGCGGAAGTCAGGGCCTCGATCCTGGAGCTTTCGGCCTCGAACCGCCTGTTATCCAGCGTCGTCGTCGGCAGATTGATGAACACCTCGCGCATCGACATGTAGAAGAGCATCTGCTCGCGGTCGTTCGGGCTGACGAGAACGAATTTCGTCGGCGCCTGACCGACGGCCGCCACGGCTCCCTCGCCCTGGCGCACCGTCACCGCGCCTTGCGGGTTCTTGATCTCGACGACGCCTTCGAGCACGACCAGGGAGGTCTTGCCCGCGCCGTCCACGGCCAGGGACCAGTCGGTGCCGCGGATGGCCGCCACCGCCGCCGGCGTCTTGACGTCGACGCCCGAGCCGCCGCGAGCTGCGCGCGCCCAGATATTGCCGCCCTGGAGGCTGAGCTGGGTCGCGTCGGCGGGGCCGCTCGCCACGTCGTTGACGGTCAGGGTCGAGTTGCGCCCGACGCGGATCTGGGTCTGGTCGTTGAACAGGATCGCCAGGTTGCCGATGGCGTTGGTGCGCAGGGTGTCGCCGCCGACGAGGCTCTGCTGCAGCTGGGCGGCGCGCCAGAGATCCTCGCGCACGAAGCGCATCTCCTCGCCGCCCTTGGCCGCCACGATAGCGCCTGCTGCTGGCGCCTGACGCGGCAGGGGAGCTTGAGCCTGCGCGGCAGCAAAGGAAAGCGCCAGGACGCTTGTGGCGGCCAGAAGCCTGACGGATCGAAAAGACATGGAGAACCGGCTCGATCGAAGGGTTACCTGCTCTAACGTTACTAGAGCTTAGCAGGAAGTCCCTGGGAACAAAGCCGATTCACAGCGCGAACGATGTGTTTTGCAGCACAGCGTGAACGATTGCGACATTCACGCCACAGATTTAGATGCCAAATCGATGAAGCAAGGCCGTCTTCAAGCCGTCTTTCCGCAGGCGATCAGCAGTTTCTGCTTCAGATCGTGCTGGGCAAAGGGCTTCTGCAGGACGGGACGGTCGCGGAAGGTGTCGCGAATTCCCGCGCTGCCGTAGCCGGTCGAGAAGACGAAGGGGATCGAACGCTGCGCCAGGGCTTCGGCAACCGGATAGATGGGCTCACCGGCGACATTCACGTCGAGGATGGCCAGATCGACCTGCTCGCGCGCCACGGCATCGAGAGCCGCCGACAGGCGGGCTGCCGGGCCGATCACCTCGCAGCCGAAATCGAGGAGCATGTCTTCCAGGAGCAGGGAGATGGCGGCTTCGTCCTCGACGACGAGGATACGCAGGCCGTTGAGATCTCCATCGCTCGTTACGCTGTCGGTCACGGGTTCACTTTCTATCACGCTGGGATGCTGGCTCATCACTCAGCAAAACACGGAACAAGATGCGCCGGATCTTCCAGACTTCAAGACTGGAATCAGGCGCTTCTATCACTTTTGCGCATCCGTGCAAAAACCGGTTTGGGCCGTGATATCGTTCTTGACCGATCATAGAGCGATGGCAGGCCTTTGCCTAGGTCCTACTCGACCGTCTCCCGGCTTCGGAATTGCGACGATACCGGCCACAGACACCCCTTGCGGAGAAGGCATCTTATCCCGAATAATCGGCTTATGTTCTCGCGCGTTTGCTCCTGTCTCGTCATGATCGCCTCCGCATCGGATCGAAGCCATGCCTAGGCGGCCTCCCAAAGCACCCGTTCTCATCGTCCTGCACCAGGAACATTCGACGCCCGGAAGGGTCGGGCGCCTGCTTCTGGAGCGCGGCTACCGGCTCGACATCCGCCGCCCTCGCTTCGGCGATCCGCTGCCCGAGACGCTGGCCGGGCATACGGGAGCGGTGATCTTCGGCGGACCGATGAGCGCCAACGACCCGGACGATTTCCTCAAGACCGAGATCGACTGGATCGAGGTGCCGCTCAAGGAGAACAAGCCCTATCTCGGTCTCTGCCTGGGTGCCCAGATGATGGCGAAGCATCTCGGCGGCCGCGTCTGGGCCCATCCCGAGGGCCGGGCCGAGATCGGCTATTATCCCCTGCTGCCGACGGCTGCCGGCGAGACCCTGAGCGAGGATTGGGGCGTGCCCTGGCCAAGCCATGTCTATCATTGGCACCGGGAAGGCTTCGACTGCCCTGCCGGCGCCGAGACCCTGGCGACCGGTGACGATTTTCCGACCCAGGCGATCCGGGTCGGCGAGAAGGCCTTCGGCCTCCAGTTCCATCCGGAGGTCACCCACGCGATGATGTGTCGCTGGACGGTTCATGCCGAGGAGCGGCTGAAAATGCCGGGCGCTCAGGATCGGGTCCGTCAGATTGCCGGACGCTTCCAGCACGATCCCCATGTCTCCCGCTGGCTCGACCGGTTCCTCGACCATTGGCTGGACGATCCCATGCCGAAGCGTCTGCGGGCCTGAAGATCACGTCGCGTCGAACTCGAAAGGCGAGACGCCGCGCTTCATCTCGTCGACGATCAGGGCGTGCATGAGGGGCGGGGCGGCGCGCTGCGGGCAGGCGACGCGTTCGCACAGGCGGCAATTGATGCCGATGGGGGTCGCTTCCGCCGAGGACGGGTCGAGGCCCCGTGCATAGGCCAGGCGGTGGGCGTATTTCAGTTCGCAGCCGAGGCCCACGACGAATTGCGGATCGGGGGCTCCCCAGGGGTTGAAGGCGCGCTTGACCGTGCGGGCGATGGAGAACCAGCGCGAGGAATCCGGCAGCTCGATCACCTGCGTGGCCACCTGCCCCGGGGTCCGGAAGGTGGAATGCAGGTTCCAGAGCGGGCAGGTGCCGCCGAACTGCGAGAACGGGAAACGGCCGGAGGAAAAGCGCTTCGACACGTTGCCGGCGGAATCCACCCGCACCAGGAAGAACGGGATGCCCCGGGCGCCGGGGCGGGCCAGCGTCGTGAGCCGGTGCGCCACCTGCTCGAAGCTCGCGCCGAAGCGGGCGCCCAGCACCTCCACGTCGTAGCCGAGTGCTTCCGCGGCCGCATGAAATTTGCCGTAGGGCATCATGAGGGCGCCGGCGAAGTAATTGCCGAAGGAGACGCGCAGCAGCCGCCGGGCGGGCCCGTCCATGGGCTCGAGACGGGCCGCGAGGGCGTCGATGGTCTCGCGCATCTCGGTGAAGGCCAATTGGTAGGCGGCCTGGAAGGTCCTGCCAGAGGGATCGACCAATTCGGATATCAGGAGCTGGCGCCGGTGATGGTCGTAGCGGCGGAGCGAATCCGGCATCACGTCGATGGGCATGACGCGTACGCGGATCCCGTGCCGGGCATGCAGGCGCTCGCCGATCGCGAAGAAGGGCTCGTGGCCGGTCAGGGCGAGGTCCGACGCCAGGGCCTCGGCGGCCTCGTCCAGCTCGGCGAAGTGGTTCTTGGCCTCGTGGATCAGCTCCCTGACCCGGTCGACCGGGTTGACCTGGGGCGCGTCCTCCGCCCGGTCCCGGTCGCTGAGGCTCGGGGTCACGGCCTCGCGGGCGCCGCGCAGGGCCTGATAGGCCCGGTAGAGCCGGTTGATGGCATCGACCAGGGACGGGGCGCTCTCCACGGTCTCGCGCAGCTCGAGCCGGGCCACCGGGGTGGACCGGAAGAGCGGGTCGGCGAAGACCTCCTCCAGCTCCGAGACGGTGCGCTCGTGATCGTCGTTGGCGAATTCGCGCGGGTCGAGCTGATAGGCATGGGCGAGGCGGATCAGCACCTGGGCGGTGATCGGGCGCTGGTTACGCTCCATCAGGTTCAGGTAGCTCGGGGAGAGCCCGAGCTCCTCGGCCATGCGGGACTGGCTCATGTTGAGCTCCCGCCGCAGCCGCTTGAGGCGGGGTCCTACGAAAAGCTTTCTGCTCTCATCCATATTGTAAATCTTTTTACAAGTTTACACGACCAGCTGAGTCAAAGCTTTACAAGGCGACTTTTCTTTTGAAATCCGGCGTTGAAACAATCGGTTCTTCGCGGATTATGCAATCAAGACGTCCTGCTGCTCTGCAACAATTCTGGCCCGCAGGAAAGTTTTGTCAAGAAATGTAAAAGAAAGGACCGCCATGACCAGCCAGCCGAACCCGGGTTCCCTGCAGAACCTGATCCCCGCCGCTCCCGAGGGGCGCTTCGACGGTATCCGCAGGCCTTATTCGGCCGAGGACGTGGCCCGGCTGCGCGGCTCCTTCCCCATCGCCCACACGCTGGCCGAGCGCGGAGCCCAGCGCCTGTGGCAGCTCCTGCACGAGCGCCCCTACGTCCATTCGCTCGGCGCCATGACGGGCAACCAGGCCATGCAGATGGCCCGCGCCGGGCTCGAGGCGATCTATCTCTCCGGCTGGCAGGTGGCGGCGGATTCGAACGTGGCCGGCGCCATGTACCCGGACCAGTCGCTCTACCCGGCCAATTCCGGCCCCGAACTGTGCCGGCGCATCAACCGCACCTTCCAGCGGGCCGACCAGATCGAGCATGCGGAGGGCGGTGCCAAGCGCGACTGGTTCCTGCCCATCGTGGCCGACGCGGAGGCCGGCTTCGGCGGCCCGCTCAATACCTTCGAGATCATGAAGGCCTATATCGAGGCCGGCGCTGCGGGCGTGCATTTCGAGGACCAGCTCGCCTCGGAGAAGAAATGCGGCCATCTCGGCGGCAAGGTGCTGATCCCGACCTCCGCCCATGAGCGCAACCTGATCGCGGCGCGGCTCGCCGCCGACGTGATGGGCACCTCGACCCTGATCATGGCCCGCACCGACGCGGAATCGGCCAAGCTCATCACCTCCGACGTGGACGAGCGCGACCGGCCCTTCATCGAACCCGACAGCCGCACCCCGGAAGGGTTCTACCGCCTGAAAGACGGCACCGGCCTCGACCATTGCATCGCCCGCGGCCTGGCTTACGCGGAACTCGCCGACCTGCTGTGGTGGGAGACCTCGCACCCGGATCTCGACGATGCGCGCAAGTTCGCGGAAGCGATCCACAAGCGCTATCCGGGCAAGCTCCTGGCCTATAACTGCTCGCCCTCCTTCAACTGGAAGAAGAAGCTGGACGACGCCACCATCGCCAGGTTCCAGCGCGAACTCGGCGCCATGGGCTACAAGTTCCAGTTCGTGACGCTCGCGGGGTTCCATCAGCTCAATTACGGCATGTTCGATCTGGCGAGCGGCTATCGCGACCGGGGCATGGGCGCCTATTCCGAGCTCCAGGCCCGCGAATTCGCCGCCGAGACCGACGGCTACACGGCCACCCGCCACCAGCGCGAAGTCGGCACCGGCTATTTCGATCAGGTCTCGGTGGTCATCACCGGCGGCAAGTCCTCCACCACGGCGATGGCGGAATCCACCGAGACCGCGCAGTTCCAGACATCGGCCAAGCTCCAGGCGGCCGAGTAACGCAACACCTCGAACCCTTTGCACCAATGGAGACCGATATGATGAAGTCACGTTTCTGGGTGGTCGGCGGCGAGTACACCTCCTGCGACTGCGAGACCATCGTCCAGGGCACCGAGCGGGTCGTCGGCCCCTTCGACAGCCGCACCGAGGCCGAGCGCACCTGGCGCACCCTGTCCGAGGACCATCGCCCCCAGGCCCAGGTCCGCTTCACCATCGCCCAGGAGCCTCCGTCGACCCTGAGCGCCTGAGAGGCCCAAGGATCGGACCAAAAGTGGACTTGCACTTTTGGGATCCATCCGATGCTTCTTTTAGCTGGGCGTATCGTCTGGAGCGGAAAACCGGCACCACTTTTCCGCACGATACGCCGGGGCCGCTAGAACGGTCGCCCCGCCGGAGGATGAAAATTCCTTCGGCGGGATCTTTTGCCGGTCCGCGAAGTTTTTGTGCTCCGGCTTCATTCTTCATGACGCTCCCCCCTGCCCTAACGGTCCGGCTGTCCTAAAACCAGCCGGGCAAGGTTTCTCAAGGGGTTTCGCATGAAGACCGTCCTCACATCGCTCACCTTTGCCGCCGCGCTGGCGCTCGCTGGGGCGGGCGCCGCCAGGGCCGACGTGGTCGTCTCGTCGAAGATCGACACGGAAGGCTCGGTCCTGGGCAACATCATCCTGCTGACCCTCGAGGCCAACGGCATCAAGACGCAGGACCGGATCCAGCTCGGCGCGACCCCTGTGGTGCGCAAAGCGATCACGGCGGGCGAGATCGACATCTATCCCGAATATACCGGCAATGCGGGCTTCTTCTTCAACAAGGCGGACGATCCGGTCTGGAAGGACGCGGCCAAGGGCTTCGAGACGGCCAAGAAGCTCGATTACGATGCCAACAAGATCGTTTGGCTCGATCCCTCGCCGGCCAACAACACCTGGGCCATCGCCCTGCGCAAGGACGTGGCCGATTCCAACAAGCTGAAGACCCTGTCCGAGTTCGGCCAGTGGGTCACGAAGGGCGGCAAGGTCGTGCTGGCCGCCTCCGCCGAATTCGTGAACTCGGATGCGGCCCTGCCGGCCTTCCAGAAGACCTATAACTTCAAGATGAAGCCGGAACAGCTCATCGTGCTCTCCGGCGGCGACACGGCGGCCACCATCAAGGCGGCGGCCGAGCAGACCAACGGGGCCAACGCGGCCATGGTCTACGGCACCGACGGCGGCATCGCCCCGTCGGGTCTCACGGTGCTGGAAGACGACAAGAACGTGCAGCCGGTCTATGCCCCGGCGCCGATCATCCGCGAATCCGCCCTGAAGGAGAACCCGAAGATCGCCGAGATCCTGAAGCCCGTCTTCGCATCCCTCGACCTCACCACGCTCCAGGGCCTCAACGCCCGCGTCCAGGTCGGTGGCGAGCCCGCCAAGGCGGTGGCGACGGATTACCTGAAGTCCAAGGGCTTTTTGAAGTGATCTGAGGTCGTGGTTTCAGCCGGTGAAGGCGTTTCCCGTGAAACACCGGGGCTCCTCCGAGACGCAGTCAGGCTGCTCCCGGTATCCGGCTCGAAAGTGAGACCTCCATGTCATGGCCGGCCTCCTGCCGGCCATCCCGATACGGAAAGGCTCTCCGCTGTCATCCCGGCGGCCGAAAGGCCGGGAAGGGGATCCACTTTCATATGTCGCGCTATGGATTCCCTTCCCCTCCGCTGCGCTTCGGCCGGGAATGACACTGATGACGCTTCAAACAATCGGGATCACCGGCACAAGGCCGGTGATGACGAAGCGGAATGAGGGAGAGATCTGTGAACCGTATTCTCATGACCCAGACGCTGCGATAAGGGCCGGAAACTTTGTGACGACGATCTCTTCCCGAACGACCGTGCCCGGCATGTCCTCGTTGCGTTCCTCCCTGTCCCTGGATCGGCTTGGGAGCGTGATCGCCATCTTGATCCTGGTTGCGCTCTTCGCTTCGCCCTTCGTCATCTACCGGGCCAACCGCATCGTGGCCGGCGAGGGGCGCATGCTGGTCGATGCGCTGCCGTCCTCGGGCGCCCTCGGCGTGATGGCGGTGGCGCTCGGCACGGCCTTGTGCGCGGCCCTGGTCCGCGCGCCGCTGATCCGCCTCGCTGCCGCGTCCATCGGCCTGTGCGTGATCTTTCCCGCCGTCGGATCATCGGCCGGGTTCGTCACGCCGCCCGGGAACACTTTCGCGCGTGTCTCGCCGTCCCTGGGCTTCTGGCTCCTGGCCCTGGCCTTCGCGCTGCTGGCGGCCGATGCGCTGACGCGGCTGCGCCTCTCTCCCTGGGCGCGGCTCGCCGCCCTCGCGGTGGCGGCGGGCGCGATCGCGCTGCTGCTCGTCTCGGGAGCCTGGGACAACCTCTCGCTGCTCAAGGAATATGCGAGCCGGGCGGCCACCTTCTGGCGCGAGGCGCGCGAGCATCTGTGGCTGGCGTTCGGCTCGATGATCGCCGCCTGCCTCGTCGGTCTGCCGCTGGGCATTCTCGGCCATCGTGTCCCGCGGCTGCGCAATGCGATCCTGCAGGTGCTCAACATCGTCCAGACGGTTCCGAGCATCGCGCTCTTCGGCATCCTGATCGCGCCGCTCGGTTATCTCGCGGCCCATGTGCCCCTGGCGGCGGCCTTAGGCATTCGCGGCATCGGGGCCGCGCCCGCCTTCATCGCGCTCTTCCTCTATTCGCTGCTGCCGGTCGTCGCCAACACGGTCACCGGATTGCGGCAGGTGCCGGCGACTGTCACGGATGCGGCGCGGGGCATGGGATTGTCCGCGCGCCAGCGCCTGTGGCTGGTGGAACTGCCGCTGGCGCTGCCGGTCATCCTCGCCGGCATCCGCATCGTGCTGGTGCAGAACCTCGGATTGGCCACCGTGGCGGCGCTGATCGGGGGAGGGGGCTTCGGCACCTTCGTGTTCCAGGGAATCGGCCAGACGGCGATCGACCTCGTGCTCCTGGGCGCCATACCCACGGTCGCCCTGTCGTTCGCCGCCGCCATCATCCTCGATGCGATCATCGATCTGACCCGGCGGGGCACTCCATGATCGAGATCGAGCATCTCACCAAGCGCTACGGCGACACGATCGTCGTCGACGACGTGTCCCTCCGGGTCGACGAGGGCACGATCACCGTCGTGGTCGGCACGTCGGGTGCGGGCAAGTCGACCCTGCTGCGCATGATCAACCGGCTCGTGGAACCGAGCGAGGGCCGCGTGCTCATCGACGGCCAGGACACCATGGCGATCCCTGAGGATCAGCTGCGCCACCGGATCGGCTACGTGATCCAGGGCTACGGGCTGTTTCCTCATCGTACGGTCGCCGAGAACATCGCCACCGTGCCGCGTCTTCTCGGCTGGGACAAACGGAAGAGCGCGGCGCGCGTCGAGGAACTGCTCGACCTGTTCCAGCTCGACCCGGTGGAGTTCGCGAAGAAATTCCCGCACGAACTCTCCGGCGGGCAGCAGCAGCGCGTCGGCGTCGCGCGCGCCTTGGCGGCAAAGCCCGCGGTGCTGCTGATGGACGAGCCGTTCGGCGCGCTCGATCCGGTCATCCGCAGCAAGGCACAGGACGATCTCGTCGCCATCCAGCGCCGTCTCGGCACCACGGTGGTTCTCGTCACGCACGACATGAACGAGGCGTTCCAGCTCGGCGACAGGATCGCCGTGATGGATCAGGCACGGCTCCTGCAATACGCGACGCCCGCCGAGCTGCTCACGCGACCGGCGGAGGCCTTCGTCGAGCAGCTCGTGGGAACGGCGGAGCGGCCTTTCCGTCTCCTATCCCTGCTGAAGGTGCGCGAGGCCCTCGAACCCGGAGCTGCCGAGGGAGAGCCCGTCCTCGTCACCGATTCCCTGCGGGATGCGCTTTCGCGGCTGATCTGGTCGGGCCGGGAGACGCTGCCCGTCGCCGATACGTCGGGCGCTCTCGTGGGTCGCGTCAGCGTGCAAGGCATCGTGGCGCATGGACGGTCCGTTCCATGACCGGGCGTTCGTTGCTCTGGCGCGCGGCGGCGCTGGTGCTGTTGGCGCTCTTCATCACGGCGCCGCAGCTGTTCGCCTTCGCGTTCGAGCCGCTGACCGCGAACGGCGCGCCGGCGATCTACAACCAGGGCAGCCTGCTCTCCCTGACCCTCTCGCATCTGCGCATCGTGTTCCTGGCGACGCTCGCGAGCACCATTCTGGCGCTCGGGCTCGGCATCTTCGTCACGCGGCCCTCGGGCCGCGAGTTCCTGCCGCTGTCGCGCAGCCTGGTGAATATCGGCCAGACCTTCCCGCCCGTCGCCGTTCTGGCGATCGCCGTGCCGCTCGTCGGCTTCGGCGAGAAGCCGACCTTCATCGCGCTGTTTCTCTACGGGCTCCTGCCGACCTTCGAGAACACGCTCACGGGCCTGATGGAAGTGTCGCCGCAGACGCTCGAAGCCGCCAAGGGCATGGGCATGAACCCGCGCCAGCGCTTGTTCCAGGTGGAGCTGCCGCTCGCGCTTCCGGTGATCCTCGCGGGCATCCGGCTCTCGGTGATCATCAGTCTCGGCACCGCCACCATCGGGTCGACGGTGGCGGCCAAGGGATTGGGCGAAGTGATCATCGCGGGCCTTCAATCCAACAATGTTGCATTCGTGCTGCAGGGCGGTTTGGTGGTTGCGCTGCTCGCCGTTCTGATCCACGACGGGTTGGGAATGGCCGAGCGGTTCGTCGCCGGAAAGCTGGGCCGCCCTGCGGACGAGGTGTCATGACGCTTCTCGAACGATTGAAGATCGAAACCCGGGACGCCCACGACCGGATCGAGGCCGCCATGGATCTCGACGGCCGGATCTCGTCGCGCGAGGCCTATAGGGACCTGCTGATCCGCTTCCATGGATTCCACGCGGCCTGGGAAAGCGAGGCCGCCGAGCGGGCGCCAGACCGGGCCTTCTTCGAAAGCCGCTGCAAGACGAGGCTTCTCGCCAGGGATCTCGAGGCTCTAGGACTAAAATCTGACGATATCATGGGTTTGCCACAATGCCGTCCTCTCATGCCCCTGCCCGCCCCGGAGGCGGTGCTGGGGAGCATGTATGTGGTCGAGGGCTCCACGCTCGGCGGTGCCATCATCGCGCGCGAAGTGGAGAACCGGCTTGGATTGACGGCGGAAACGGGCTGCGCCTATTTCCGCAGCTATGGACGAAATGTTGCAGCCATGTGGAAGTCGTTCGGCGCAGTGCTCCTGGAAGCCTCGTCGCCGGAGGCCGACGACCTGATCGTCGGGGCCGCACGAGATACCTTCACCGTAATGCATGATTGGCTGTGCGAGACCTCATGAACCTGCAAACGCAAGACATCGACCTGACCGCCTGCGAGCGGGAGCCGATCCACATTCCGGGCAACATCCAGCCGCACGGAATCCTTCTCGCGATCCGCCTGTCCGACAGGACGATCGCCTATGCGAGCGCCAATATCGCCGAGGTCTTCGGCTTCCAGGCGGCCGACGTGCTCGGCCGGCCTTTCGCCGAGGTGCTGCCGGCCCTGAGCACGGAATTCGACGCTCAGCTCGCCGATCCGCCGACGGCGGGAAACACACGCTTCGTCCGGACCATCCGGGTCAGGACGGCGCAGGATGAGCGCTTCTTCGAGACGGCGATTTCCCGCTCGGGCGAGTGCGCGATCCTCGAACTGGAGGAGCCTCCCGTCGGGTCGATCTCCAGCATCGATGCGCTCTATCCCACCCTGCGCCGGTTCGTGGAGCAGCTGCAGAGCGCGTCGACCATCGACGTCCTGTGCGGCCTGGCCGCGCAGGACATCCGCCGCATGACCGGCTTCGACCGGGTGCTGGTCTACCGGTTCGACGAGCAGTGGAACGGCACCGTCGTGGCCGAGGACCGCAACGAGGTGCTGCCGTCCTACCTCGATCTGCGCTTTCCGGCATCCGACATCCCGGCCCAGGCGAGGGAGCTCTACCGCCGCAACCGGCTGCGCATCATTCCCGATGCCGGCTACACGCCCGTTCCCATCCAGTCGCACGATCCCGCGCCGCTGGACCTGAGCGACTCGGTGCTGCGCAGCGTTTCGCCCGTGCATCTCGAATACATGCGCAACATGGGGACGCTCGCCTCCATGTCGATCTCCATCCTGCGCGACGGCCAGCTGTGGGGCCTGATCTCCTGCCACAACAAGGAGCCGAAGCGGGTCTCTCTCCAGGTGCGCAACGCCTGCGACTTCCTCACGCAGATCTTCTCGCTGCAGCTGGAGGCGCGGGAGAACACGATGCTGGCCGAGAACCGCGTGCGCCTCGGCGCCGTGCAGACGCGGCTTCTCGCCCATATGGCGGCCGAGGAGCATTTCATCGCGGGCCTCGTGAACCATCCCGACGACCTGATGATGCTCGCCGGCGCGCAGGGCGCCGCCGTCATCACGCAGGACCATTGCTGGTGCCTCGGCCATGCCCCCGGCAAGGAGCAGGTGAGGGCGCTCTTCGACTGGCTCTCCGAACATCATCAGGAGGACGTCTTCGCCACCGACAACCTGTCGGAGGTCTATCCGGCGGCGAAGGCCTTCGCCGACCGGGCGAGCGGGCTTCTCTCCATCTCCGTCTCGAAGGCACATTCGAGCTATGTGCTCTGGTTCCGTCCCGAGGTCGAGCAGACCGTCAAATGGGGCGGCAATCCGCAGAAGCCCGTCCAGGAGGAGGCGGGGTCCTTGCGGCTTCATCCCCGGCGCTCCTTCGAGATCTGGAAGGAGACGGTGCGGGACCGCTCCTTGCCCTGGGACCGAAGCGAGGTCGAGGCGGTCAAGGAGCTGCGCAACGCCATCGTGGGCATCGTGCTGCGCCGGGCCGAAGAGATGGCGGCGCTCACGGAGGAGCTGCGCCGCTCCAACAAGGAGCTGGAGGCCTTCTCCTATTCGGTCTCCCACGACCTGCGCGCCCCGTTCCGTCATATCGTGGGCTATTCCGAGCTGCTGAAGAAGCAGGAAGCGGGCGAGATGTCCGAGAAGGGCCAGCGCTACGTCGACACGATCATCGAGGCGGCCTACACGGCCGGAACCCTGGTCGATAACCTGCTGCGCTTCTCCCATATGGGCCGCACGGCCCTGAAGCCCCGGACCGTGGACGTGGGTCGCCTCGTCGACGAGATCCGGCAGAAGCTTTCGGCGGAACAGGGCGACCGCCGGATCCAGTGGATCGTCGGAGAGCTGCCCCCGGTGAATGCCGACCCGGTGCTGATCCGGCTGGTCTTTGAAAACCTGCTCGACAATGCGGTAAAGTACACCCGCACCCGGGAGAAAGCGCGCATCGAAATCGGCTCCACCCGCAAGGATGGGGAGACGGTCTATTTCGTGCGCGACAACGGCGTCGGGTTCGATATGAAGTACATCGACAAGCTGTTCGGCGTGTTCCAGCGCCTGCACCGGATGGAAGAATTCGAAGGAACCGGGATCGGGCTCGCCAATGTCCGCCGGATCGTCGAAAGACATGGAGGCCGGGCCTGGGCCGAAGGCGCGCTCGACAAGGGAGCGACCTTCTCCATCGCCCTGCCGGATCAGAACGAAGGAGCCGCGTGAATGGCGGAACTGAAGCCGATTCTTCTGGTTGAGGACAACCCGAAGGATCTCGAACTGACGCTGGCCGCCTTGGAGCAGAGCCAGCTCGCCAACGAAGTCGTCGTGGTGCGCGACGGCGAGGAGGCGCTCGACTTCCTTTATCGCCGCGGTGCTCATGAGAGCCGCAACACCAGCGATCCGGCCGTGGTCCTGCTCGACCTGAAGCTGCCGAAGGTCGACGGGCTCGAGGTGCTGGAGAAGGTCAAGGCGGATCCGCACCTGCGTCAGACCCCGGTCGTCATGCTCACCTCGTCGCGGGAGGAGAGTGATCTCGTGCGCAGCTACGAGCTCGGCGTGAACGCCTTCGTGGTGAAGCCCGTGGGCTTCCGCGAGTTCTTCGACGCGATCCAGGACCTCGGCGTGTTCTGGGCGATCCTCAACGAGCCGCCGCCGCGGCGCAACGGCGCTTAAGGCTGCCGATGGACCGCACTTCCGTCATCCCATCCGATCGGGTGCTGCGCATCCTCCTCCTGGAGGACAGCGCGCTCGATGCCGAGCTGGTGACGGAGACCCTGGTCGATGCCCGGTTGTCCGTCTCGGTCGAGCGGGTCGTGTCCGCGGACGAGTTCGCCAGGGCCGTCCGCGACGAGACCTGGGATCTCATTCTCGCCGATTATCTCCTGCCCGCCTTCAACGGCCTGCACGCGCTCGAGATCGCCCGGGAGATGTCCCGCGCGACGCCGTTCGTCTTCGTCTCCGGCGCCCTCGGCGAAGAGGTTGCCGTCGAGGCCCTGAAGCGCGGGGCGACGGATTACGTGCTGAAGGACAAGCTCGACCGGTTGCCCGCCACCGTGCTGCGCGCCCTGGCCGAAGCCCGCGAACGCGGCGAGAAGAAGCGGGCGCAGGATGCCCTGCGGCGGATGCTCGACGAGCGCACGGCGCTCCTGCACGAGCTCGATCATCGGGTGAAGAACAATCTCCAGCTGCTGCTCTCCCTGATCGGCATCGAGTATCGTCATGCCGAGGACGGGCCCGCGCGCCAGGTGCTCGGGCGCATGAAGGAGCGCATGCAGGCGCTGGCCGCCGCGCACCGCGACCTTTACGATGGGCAGGGCTCGACCCGGTTCGACGCGTCGCGTTTCGCGAAAGGTCTTTGCGAGGAACTGACCTCGTCGATTCCGGGCGTGAGGATCACGCCGGAATTCGAGATCGATACCGTAGAGGTCGAAGCCGGCAAGGCGGCCTCCATGGCGCTCCTGTTCAACGAGATCGTCGTCAATGCGCTCACCCACGCCTATAAGGACCGGCAAGGCAAGCTGAAGCTCCTGTTGCGGGTCGTGGACGGCACGCTGGTGTTCCAGATCGCTGACGATGCCTTCAGCCCGGACGAGAAGCAGCATGCGAAGGACAGCGCGTCCGGGACGATTCTCAAAGCCCTCGCCCGCCAGCTCGATGCGGATGTGGAATGGCCGCTCGACGATCCCGCCATCCTGGTACGTGTCGTCATGCCGGTTCAGGACAACGGCTAGATGATCGGCCGAAGATCATATTCCGTGCGACCGACCGGGGACCCGTCCCAGGGCGCCCGGACCTCATTGCGGCAGGTCCTGTGGGGGCTGGTCCTGGTTCTCGCCCTGCCGACCATGCTGGTGGCTGCGGCAGGCCTCTATTCGGCCTATCGGTCCGAGCAGCAGGCCACCGATCTGCGCATGCAGGAGACGGCGCGCGCCTTGAGTCTGTTGCTCGACCGCGAAATCGAAAAATCCGTACTGGCGCTGCAGATTCTGGCCCACTCGTCCAGCCTTGCCCGAGGAGACTTCGAGGAATTCTACCATCGGGCGAAAGCCAGCGGTCTGGAGGAGCCCTCTTGGGTGGCTCTTTTCGAACCCGGCGGGCGTGCGGTCTTCAACACCCGCGTGCCTTACGGCGTGATCCTGCCGAACAGCAACCGCCCCGATGCGTTGCGGCGCGTCGCGGAAACCCGCAAGCCGTATGTGTCGGATCTCTATGCGGGTTCATTGACGGGGCAGCGGCTCATCACCATCGATGCCCCCGTCATCATCGACGGCCGGGTCGCCTATATCCTGTCGCTCGGGATCACGCCGGAGGTCTTCCAGGACATCATCCGCGATCAGAGGATCGCCGACGGCTGGAACGCGGCGGTGCTCGACCGGAGCCGGAGGCTCGTGGCGCGCTCCCGGTCGCCGGAGCGCTACGTTGGGCAGCTCGCCAGCGCCAATGTCCAGGAAGCCTTGGCGGCCCGGACGGAAGGGCTTCTCCGGAGCGTGACCCTCGACGGCATTCCGGTGCGCACCTATTTCAGCCAATCGCCGACCTATGGCTGGTCTTTCGTCATCAGCATCCCGGAGACGGAGCTGGCGAAATCGGCTCAGCGCTCCCTCTTCTGGCTCACGATTCTCGGAGCGGTCATCCTCGGCGGCATCCTCCTGGCCGTTCTGCTCTCGCGCTCCATTTCCAAGCCGGTCGCCCGGCTGGTGGCGGCGGCCCAGGCCCTCGGCCGTGGAGGCGAAGTCTCCGATCCGGCCACCACGCGGGTTCTGGAGTTCGACACGATCAAGAAGGCGCTTGCGGAGGCGGCCGCGGGCATCCGCAAACATGAGCGGGAGCGGGAAGAGGTGCTCGCCCACATGGCCGAGAGCGAGGCGCGCCTGCGCCTGGCGCTCAATGCGGGGCATCTCGGTTCCTGGGAGTATACGCCGTCCACGGGCGTCCTGACGACGACGCCCATATGCCGTGCCCATTTCGGGCGTGGCGCGGACGAGATGTTCTCCTATGCGGATCTCGTTGCGCAGATCCATCCCGACGACCGCGCCGTGCAGGCGGAGGCCGTCGCTCGGGCGCTTGCGGACCGTACCGATCTTCACGTGGAATATCGCGCGATCTGGCCCGACGGCAGCGAGCATTGGATCCGGGTGAGCGGCCGCATGAGGAGCGGCCCGGACGGGCAGCCTTCCATGGTCGGCGTGTCTCAGGACATCACCGAGCGTCGGCTGGCCGAAGATCGGCAGGCTCTTCTGCTGCATGAGCTCAATCACCGGGTCAAGAACACGCTGGCGACCGTTCAGTCGGTCGCCTCCCTGACCAGACGCTCCGCCGACAACAGCGATCCCGCCGCATGGAACGCCTTCATGGACCGGCTGCACGGAATGGCGAAGACCCACGATCTTCTCACCGCCACCCATTGGCAGGGCGCGCTTCTGGAAGACGTGCTGAAGAACGAGCTCGAGCCCTACCAGGACGGCCTGCGGCAACGTATTCGCCTGCGCGGCCCCCGCATCAACCTGCAGCCGGGCGCCGTTCTCGCCTTGGGGCTCGCCGTCCACGAACTGGCGACGAACGCCGTCAAATACGGCTCCCTGTCCGTTCCGGAGGGCAAGGTGCATGTGATGTGGGCCGTCACGTCGGGAATCGGGCAGCCCGCGCTTCTCGTGGAGTGGGTCGAAAGCGGCGGCCCGCTTGTGAAGAAGCCCGAACGCCAGGGCTTCGGGTCCAAGCTGATCCAGCGCGGCCTCGCGCAGCAGCTGGGCGGCGAGATCAAGCTCGATTTCGCCCCCGCAGGTGTGCGCTGCGTCATCACCTTCCCGCTCTCGACCATGACATCGGACCAGGCCGGCGCTCCCGAGGCCCAGGAGCGTTACGCGTCGTGACGACGGTGTGTCATTCCCGGCCGGAGCACAGCGGAGGGGAAGGGAATCCGCCCATACGCTCCACGCCATGGGCTCCCTTCCCGCGCAACCTTCGCCGGGGATGACACCGAAGCGCTAAAGTGTCATGTCGAATGACACTCTCACAGTCTTCTCATCCGGTGCCCTCATGACGACGACCCGAGACAAGCTCGAAACCATTCTCTCGCGCCTGGCCGGGCGCAAGGACGACGAGCGGGTGTTTCTGCGCATCTACGAGGACGCGGCGCGCATCGCCGCCGATGCCGCCGATGCGCGGGCTCGCGCGGGGCTCACGCTCGGACCGCTCGACGGCACCATCGTTTCGATCAAGGATCTGTTCGACGTGGCGGGCGAGACGACGCTCGCAGGCTCGATCGCCCTGCGCGATGCGCCGCCCGCCGGCAAGGACGCGATCATCGTGCGCCGCCTGCGTCAGGCGGGCGCCGTCATCCTGGGCAAGACCAACATGGTGGAGTTTGCGTTCTCCGGGATCGGGCTCAATCCCCATTACGGCACGCCCGGCAACGCGACCGATCCCTCACGCATTCCGGGCGGTTCATCGTCGGGAGCGGGCGTGACGGTGGCGGAGGGCACGAGCAAGATTTCCATCGGCAGCGATACCGGCGGCTCCGTGCGCATTCCGGCGGCCCTCAACGGCGTCGTCGGCTTCAAACCGACCGCGCATCGCGTGCCGCTCGACGGCGCGTTTCCGCTCGCGCCCAGTCTCGATTCCATCGGGCCGCTCGCGCGCAACGTGCAGGACTGCGCTTTCGCCGATGCCGTCATGGCGGGCGAGGAGCCGCGCCTGCTGAATCCACATCCTCTGGCGGGCCTGCGGGTCGGCGTGCCGCGCGGGCGCCTGTTCGAGCAGACGGAGCCCATGGTGGAGCGGGCTTTCGAGGCCGCGTTGAAGCGTCTGTCGGGCGCCGGTGCAGGAATCGTCGATCACGGCATCGAGGATCTGCTCGGAGCCATGGCGGAGACCATCGTCACGGGCTCCATCGCGTCCATCGAAGCCTCCGAGGTTCATGCGGATTGGCTCGAGGCCAAGGTCGCGGAGATCGACCCGCGCGTCCATTGGTGGATCGCGCGCAGCGGCAAGGTGCCGGCGCCGATCTATATCCGCATGCTGCGCCGCAGGCGCGCCCTCATCGCCGCGATGGACGAGCGCCTGTCAACGATCGACGTGCTGGTGCTGCCCACCACCGCCATCTCGGCCCCTCTGATCGCCCCGCTGGAGGCCGACATCAAGCTCTACAACAAGACCGACGACCTGATCCTGCGCAACACGACATTCGGCAACCAGTTCGATCTCACCGGCATCTCCCTGCCGGTCCCCGGCACGGAGCGTCCCGTCGGCCTCATGCTCGTGGCGCGCCACGGTCACGACCGGCGTCTCCTGGATATCGCAGCAAGCGTCGAGGCCATGCTGTCTCAGGGGCTGTAAGCGGCACGAATCCGGAGAGCGGCGCGTTATCCCCATTCCGATCCGTCCGGCGAGAGACACGACGATGCGCCTGTTCTTCCTCTGCCTCGGCTATGCGAGCCTCGCGCTCGGCATCGTCGGCATCTTCCTGCCGGTCCTGCCGACGACGCCGTTCGTGCTCCTGGCGGTCTGGTGCTTCGCCCGCTCGAATCCCGCCCTGGCCGAAAGGCTCTACAACCATCCCCGCTTCGGGCTTCTGCTGACCACATGGCGCGATCAGAGGGCCATTCCGCGCCACGCCAAGATCTATGCGCTGACGACGCTTGCTCTCTCCTATGCGTTGATCCTGTGGCTGACGGAAAGCCGCATTCTGCCCGTTGTTCTCGCGGCCATTATGGGCGGAGTCGCACTCTACATCGCAACACGTCCGACGCCGCGTGCCGACGCGGATGTCCTGTTCACGGGAACACCGGACCGATAGATTTCCAAACGATATTCGAAAGAAAATCTATGTGCTGCAAGGCTATATAAATGCCTTGTCTGTGCAGAACTTGTCATGTTTGGCCAAGGTTGTGCCATGTTCCGGCCCAGGTTCCGGTTAGGCTGCAAGCTGCACGATTGAAGGAGCCAGATCATGCGCAGCCTCAGCCTGTCAGTTTTCCTGCTCGCTTCCGCCGCAATGCTTGCGCCGCTTCTGGTCGCCATGGCCTATGCTGTCAGCGTGCTGGCTTCAGCTTTGATGTTCCCCTGAAACTTTATCGTTTCTCCCTTTTATTTGGGCAATCACTGGCGGGCTTACGGTTTCTCCTTTGGAACCGCGGTTATGGGCGGGCGTTGGAATGCGATTGTTGAACAGGACTTTATCCGATGAGAAAAATCGTTTTCCTGGCCATGGCCACAATGGGCTCGAGTCTTTTCGTTGCGTCTCCCTCCCTGGCCCAGCCTCAGTTCCAGTTCGGTATCGGGCCTGATGGTCGTCCGCAGTTTGGCGTGCGCGACCCTGAGCAGGAGCGTTACGAACGTCGCGAACGCTGGCGCGAGCGGCGCGAGGAGGATCGCGCCCGCGCCTATGAGGAGGGGCGTCGGGATGCGCTGCGTGACGAGCGCCGCTACGGTGGTTATGAGAGCCGCTGCCGCAACATCATCATTCGCGAGGAGGATGATTGGGGACGCACCGTGACGCGGCGGGTCCGCCGCTGCGACTGACGATCGCCCTGATTCCCGGGCACTGCAGCATGCGATGTCACGCGCGAGGATTCGCGATTTCAGCCGTCAGCTTGGGAAGTTCCTTGGTCATCCAATCCACCATCTGATCGCTGGTCTTCAGATGTGCGGGCATGGGGATGAAAGGGCCATGGGATTCGTAGATCGCCACGGGATCCCGCGCGCCCAGAATAGGATCGAGATCGTCTTCGATCTCCGGCGTGATGGTTCTGCCGCCGAACCATGTGAGCAGCAGCAGGAGCATCCCGACGGCGCCGGCCAGAACGACGAGCAAGGATATTGCCAAGTCTGCCACCGCTGGTTCTTTCCCTGGACTCCGAAAGCGCGTCTTGCCTGATGAGAAGCAGCCTACCACCGAAAGTCCGGCGCTCCAACGCCGTAAAGCGCGCGGCAAAAGGGTGCATCCGCGCGGATTTTCGCAGGTGCGAGGAACCGGGCTCAAGTCCTTGAGGTTGAACTTGCAATTGCCTCACTGGCGCTCGCCGCCATGAGGGGCTCGCAGCGATTCCTGTTGGATGGGAGGCGCTCATGAGAACCTATTATGTGTTCCGGTCCAGCACGACTCCCGAGCTGCGTGGCTTCGCTGACGACGAGGCGGGCGAGAACCTGCCGACCGATCAGGGGCCCTGGGTTCTCGACCACCGGATCGGCCCCGACGATGAATGGAATCTCGACGTGAGCCGGGCGGTCGTGGCCGCGGGGATCATCGAGAACGGCTTCTATCTCTGGGGGCCGATCAACCGTACGGCGGCCTGGCACCCGGTGATCGAGAGCGACCGCGTGGAAGGCACCGCCGTCTTCGATCCGCGGGGCACGCAGATCGGCACCATCAAGCGGTTGCTGATCGAGAAGGTGAGCGGAAAAGTTCTCTATGTCGACATGACCTTCGGCGGCTTCCTAGGGATTGGGGTGCACCACCATAGGATCCCTTGGGACAAGCTGTCCTACGACAAGGATCTCGAAGGCTATCGCACCGACGTGACCGAGGCCCAGGTCCGGGGGGCGCCCGCCTTCTACGGCGACGACCAGGTCTGGCCCGACCGCAAGCGTGAGCAGGAATTGCGGGATTACTGGCACGATATCCCGAGAGGGCCGATCTAAGATGGCCACGCAAGTGAAGGCACAAACCGGCTTATCGGCCTGACGACCGCGCCGGATGCATATTCGCCCACGATACCAGCCATTGGTCGTAGTTCTTTTCAAGAATGCCTTCGTTTTGCCATACCCTGTAAGGATGAAGCGCCCTCGAATTCATTCCATGAAACGTAAAGCGAAGTAACGCGTTTTCTTCCCAGCGACAATACGTGGAGATGGAATGATGAAGAAGTCAGTTTGGCTCCTGGCGGCCGCCTTGATCGGTTCGAGCGTCGTCGTCTCGACGCCTTCATCTGCTCAAGTACAGTTCGGCATCGGCCCCGACGGCCCGAGCGTCCGCGTCGGACCCGATCGTGACCGTTACGAGCGCCGTTACATCGAGCGCCGCCGCGTCTACGACCGCGATGACCTGTCGACCGGCAGCATCGACCGTTGCCGGACCGTGGTGATCCGCGAGGAGAACGACGACGGCGATACCGTCACCCGCCGCATTCGCCGCTGCCGTTAAGTCTCACGATCAGATCCGCGAAAGGTCCGAGAGGAGCATGAGTCTCTCGGGCCTTTCGCATGATCTCATGGGGGCGCTACGCCGCCCGAGCATGCGGCGTCCGGTTCAACTCCACCCCGGACGTGATCGCGGGCGTCACCATGCGCCCACGGCTGATCAGCGCCACCACATGGGCGGCCAGAGCCAGAGCGGCCCGGTCCGACCGTCGGAGCTGCAGGTAAGAGACGTAGAGCCGCATCAGCTCGACCGTGACATAGTGGAAGGCGACCTCCGACCCGCGGGCCAGCCTCATTCGCCGCGAAGCCGTCATGAGCTTGTCGAGGTAGATGGATTGTTCGATGACCGGCTCCGCCAGGAAGCCGCTCAGGCCTCCGAACATGTGCTCGAAATGGTCCCACAGGAGCGCGAGATTCCGGGCCGCCTTGTCCTGCTGGTCCGGGGCAAGCGTCTGGAACTCGGCGAGGAGATCCCAGGCCGGATCGGCTGCCAGCGCCTCCTCCTCTTCGCTGGCGATCGGCAGGAACGGCAGAAGTGCTCGCGAGTGAGAGGCCAGAATCGGCCGAAGCCTATCCCAGGCGACCAGTATCCTGGGCATCACGATCAGGGTCGTGGCGAGAACCGTCTGGTCGAGCATGGCGGCGGCATGCGCAAGCCTCGGACGCGCCGCCTGCCTGCACGTCTCGAGAAAGCGCCAGCGCAGAAGACTCAGCCTTTGGAACTGCTCGAGTTTTTCGATGAGGCCGTTTTGCGGTTGGTGATCGACGGACCAGGGAAAGGTGAACTCACTTCGACGCTGAGGCGGGCTGCTCATGAGGCTGGTGATCCGATCCGCAAATCGTTTGAGACATGCTCGGGTCATACAAGGTCAATCCAGGCAACTTTGAGGCTCCGGCATCCGGTCGGGTAAGTACCTTTGGTCGCAGGGGAATGTTGTCTTATCTAAGGATTCTCGTGAATTCATGAGCCTTGATGCCCTAATCCTCCGGCAGGCGCGCGAACTGGGCGGCGCAGCCTTGAACGACGCCCTGCCATGCTTAAATCCTAGAATGACCCCGATCCGGGCCCCTCTGACGCGAGCCGTGCCGGCCTTTGCGTGATGTCGGATCTTTTCCGATCCGACTGCCGGCGCAGAGGTTGAGAATGCTTCAAGAACTCCTGGCTTCCATCGTCAGCGTGCTGATCGTCGATCCGCTCCAGGCGGACATGAACGAACGCCTGGCCCAGATCCGCGCCCCTCAGGCGGTCATCGCCGACGTGCGAACCTGCGCGGAGGCTTCACTGCCGAAGCTGGCCGACCGGGCGGTCGCCGACCCGCTCTGGGTCGTCAAGGCCACGTTCGACGTCTGGACCGGCCGCACCGCGCCCGAAGAGATCCTCGGCGGCACATCGACCCAATGCGACGCCGCCATCAAGGCCGCGAAAGTTTACCTGGAGAGCCGCGGCGCTTGAGACGGCTGCCGATAGGAACGCCTGACGCAGACCGGAATTCATGCCGAACGCAGCGCATGGGCTGTCGAGGGATGTGAGACGCATCGCGCCGCAACAACAAACGTCCCAGCCGAAGATCAGTCGGCTGGGACGTCTGAATGCGCCGTTTCGGACCCAACAGTCGGTCCAGTCTTAGGTCCGCTGCGTTAGGTCACCAGAAAATCCAGGCTGGTCATCTTCAGGCCTGCGGAGAGCTTGACCACCATGGTCTGCTCCGCCGCGCCGGTACCGTCCTGATCGTAATAGAGGACGCCGTTGGCACGGTCGTAGATGAGGCGGTCGGTTGCGTCATGGGCCTCTGTTCCCGTCCAGAAGGCCGAAGACTTCAACCGGCCTTCGCTTCCCAGGCCCGTGAACACCTTGTTGTTCAGCCAGAACGTGTCATCGGCAACCGAGAAGTCCCGGATGGTGTCCACATCCGCGGCGACTTTCGGAAGCGTGTTGTAGATGAAGGCGTCTTTTCCCGAACCGCCGCTCAGGGTATCCGCACCCGACTCGCCATAGAGACGATCGTTGCCGCTCCCGCCTTTCAGAACATCGTCGCCGAAGCTGCCATAGAGACGATCGTTGCCGCTCCCGCCATCGAGCCTATCGTTGCCGTCGCCGCCGTCCAGGTTGTCGTTGCCGCTGCCGCCGCTCAGAAGATCGTCGCCGTTCCCGCCGTGAAGACGGTCGTTGCCGTCTTCTCCATAGAGGCGGTCGTTGATGTCACGACCATACAGTCGGTCGTTTCCAACACCACCCAGAATCTGGTCGCTGCCCGCCGTTCCGAAGAGAGCGTCGTCGACATTCATGTACTTGAGTTGGCCGTAGAGCGGGACTTCGGATCGGCTCACGTCGCTCGGGAGGCTCGTGCTGAAATCCAGGCCCACGGAATGAAGCACGGATGCGATCACCGAGTTGCTGTTGAGATCATACCCGGGAAGAGCCTTGGCAATGTCATAGCTGTAACGCAGGCCGGCCTTATCGATGTTGGCAGCATGCTGGACCATGACCTGCCAGACATCGTTGGCATCACGTCCGCCGAGATCGAGCACTTTGCGATGCCGCTCCTCGGGGGTGTCGGAGCCGCGCCGGTCCGGGGAGGATGCGAGATCCGCGCCGGCAATCGTTCGAAGGTCGTCGTTGTTCTTGACGGAGCCTCGGATCACTTTCTCGGATAGGACACGCCCCTGTTCGTCGGTTTCGGTCTTGACGAGGTAGAGGTGAAGAAAATTGCTGTCGACGTTCTCGAACTCGACGGGCTTGGCTTCGATGGCGATAACAGTGGGCATTGACTAATTCCCTCAACAACTCGGCGATCCCGAGGCCGCGACAGGGACGGCGAAATCATCAACATCGTTGATCGCCTCGCAGTTCCATCGATCATCATCGAAGGGTTTCTCCGGGGAACGGCTTCAGGCGTCTTGACGGATGCCGACGTCTCGATCCGTCGCCCGTCGCAGCCGGTGATCGTCGGCTCATGGGGGAGGCCCGCAGGGGGGGCCTCGTTCCGGGGGGCGCGGGAGCCACGGAAGGACTTGCCGCAGGCGCAGCATCGAAGGGCCGCCTGATTTTATGCTCAAGGTTAACTGCGGGTTAGCTTTCTGACCGCAGTCTTGAGGCCGAACCCCAAAGGAGCCCCCTCATGCAAACCCTCAAGACGTCCCTTGGCCTCGCCGTGGTTGCAACAGTGCTCGTCCCCTTCGTCACCCTGTCGGCCTATGCGGCCACCATAGTGGCCGCCGCCATGATAGCCCCCTGACGCCTCGCATCGCGTCCGACGGCGGTAGGGGGCTGCATTCAAACGCAATGTCCTCGGATCCAGGCCGTCGCGGTTCCCGGTTCGGGTGCGCGTGGCACAGGCCATCGTCCATGTCTTTACCGGCAGGAGCAGGCAATCCGACCCGCGCGAGAACCCTCGTCGACATTCAGGCCATGCTCGGACCCGGGGATTGCGGGCCGCCGTGAACCACGGCGCTTTCAGCGGTAGCCGGAGGCCTGCAGCTCGAACAGCTCGGCGTAGCGCCCTCCCGAGGCAACGAGCTGTTCGTGCGAACCGGCCTCGACAACCTGCCCGTTCTCCAAAACGAGAATCCGATCCGCCATTCGCACCGTCGAGAACCGGTGCGAGATCAGAACCGCTGTCTTCCCGAGGCTGAGATCCCGGAACCGCTGGAAGACCTCGTATTCCGAGCGGGCGTCGAGAGCGGCTGTCGGCTCGTCCAGGATGAGAATCTCGGCATTCCGCATGTAGGCGCGGGCGATGGCGATCTTCTGCCATTCGCCCCCAGACAGGTCCGCCCCCTCCCGGAACCGCTTGCCGAGCGGCTGGTCATAGCCTCGAGGCAGGCGTTGGATGATCCGGTCGGCGAGGCTGCGCTCCGCCGCCTGCCGGATCCGGTTGCGATCGTCGGTCGCCTCGATCTGGCCCGTTCCGATGTTCTCGCCAGCCGTGAAGTGAAACCGCACGAAATCCTGGAAGATTACGCCGATGTGGCGCCGCAGGTCGGTCAGATCGTATTCGCGCAGATCATGGCCATCGAGAAGGATCCGCCCCTCCGTCGGGTCATAGAGACGCGCAAGCAGCTTCACGATCGTGGTCTTGCCGGCGCCGTTCTCTCCGACCAGGGCCACGACCTCTCCGGCTCTCAGCGTCAGGCTCAGGTGGCGGACCGCCCAGTGATCCGAGTCCGGATACCGGAAGCCGACGTTCTCGAACACGATCCCCGAGCGCAGCGGCTGTGGAAACGGCCGCGGGTCGGGCGGCGAGGCGATGCTCGGGCGGACATCGAAGAAGGAGAACAGATCCTCCAGGTACAGCGCCTGCCCGGCGATCTGGGAAAAGCCCAGAAGCAATCCCTCGAGCAGACCGCGCAGGCGCAGGAACGAACCGGACAGGAACGTCAGGTCGCCGATGCTGAACTCTCCCCGAACGGTCTTCCAGACGATCAGGGCATAGGCCAGGTAATAGGCGCTGGATGCGAGGGCAGCGAAGAGCGTGCCCCATGCGGCCCGGTGGATCGCAAGCCGCCGGTTGTCGGCATACATCCGGTCCGCGAATCCTCTGAAGCGCTCGACCAGGAAGGCATTGAGACCAAAGAGCTTGACCTCCTTCGCGGTCTCGACGCTCGAGCCGAGATAGCGGATGTAGTCGAGCTGGCGCCGTTCCGGGGTGCGGAAGTAGTTGAGCCGATAGCCCTGCGCATTGAAATGCACCTCGCCGACGAAGGCGGGCACGAGCGCCAGGATGATCAGCACAATGAGCCACGGTGCATAGGCGAGCAGGCCGGCGGCGAGCGACAGGACCGTGAGCACATCCTGGATCTGCCCGAAGATCTGGGTCAGGAGGGTCGTTCGCCCGGTCACCTGACGGCGGGCTCGTTCCAATCGGTCCTGCTGGTCGCTGCTCTCGAACTGCTCGAGATCGAGCGTCGTCGCATGCTCCATCAGGCGGATGCTGGCGAAGTTGCTGTACCGTTCGGACAGGAGGCTGTCGACAAGGGTACTGGCTCGCCCGAGGAGATCGGCAAGGATGGCCAGGAGCAGCTCCAGAAGGACCAGCCCACCGAGACCATCAAGCCGGCCGCTGCCGATCCAATCGCCGAGGCTTACGCCCGGCGATGGAAGCTGGGGCTGGGCTACGACCTCATCGATGATGAGCTTGCCGATATAAAGGACCATAATGGGCAGAGCTGAACGGGCCAGCCGCAGCCCGAAGCTGGCGATCGTGAGCCTTGGGCTTGACTGCCAGACAAGACGAAACAGAGACGGGATATGACGCAAGGCGCCGACCCGCTCGCGCAGGGGACGGCTTGAGGGAAAAACGGAAACGGCCATCGCCCTTAAGATGGGAGCTCACGGCCTCCTCGACCATGGCTATGGGGGCGTGATTGCAGGAGGTTGGGTCGTTCTCGACGGCATGGGCAGGCGGGCAGGGCATTGCCCTGCCGACTCCGCTTCGTCCAAGGGCATGACGGCCCTCGGCTGCGACATGGCCCGAGCGATGCAGAGCGGGCGATCCCTGAAGCTCGGCGAAGTTGGCTGGCAGTTCAGTCCAGGGAGATCAGCCGCGTCGTTTAGGTCTCCGTGTATACCACTGCGGTATTCCACGGCGAAGCGTAAGCTCTTGATCGCGCGCGGCTTTTAGTAAAGGCGCTCTTTTAGAGGGCCTTGGTGGAGCTGAGGGGATTCGAACCCCTGACCTCTGCAGTGCGATTGCAGCGCTCTCCCATCTGAGCTACAGCCCCGGTCGATTGAATCGAGCCAAGTGGCGGACGTTTTAGGCCTCTCGGCTTCGGTCTGTCAATCGGCCCGTGCGGGGCGGGGGAGGGCTTTCCGGCGGGATTCGGCCATGGGTCGAAGCGGTTATGGGTTGTTCAGCCCCGCTTCAATCGCTACATGAGCGAAGCCGATCCCCCGACAGGTTTCCCATGCGCCTAGGACTTTCGGACCTCTACCCCTCTAAACAAGTCAGTTCATCACAGCGCTGACACTACCCGATTCCTTCGATCACACAAAGCTATCGGGAGCCGATCAGAGCTTCCCGGTTTGGAGGCTTGCCACAACGAGTGTGGCAAGAACTGTGGCAAATTGTAATCTTAGTACGGGTGAGTGAAGCTGGACCGATAGGCACGCTCCGAACTACATTACACAGAGGTAGTCAGTGTCTGGGGCGTAGAGATGGACATCCAAAGATGGGGGATACTCGAGTGGGAGAGGGCAAGAGGCTGTTACGCCTATCCCCCGGCCCGTCTCGTTCGGTCACCCGATAAAGGCGTAGCTTCATTGCGTTATGCCAATTTGGCACTTACCAAAGATTTCTCCCTCATCCCGTCGGCGGATCGGCACACACTCGACACGTTCCACTCGGAACTACTGTGGGCCAATAGCTTCGAGGACAACCTCCATGGTGTCCTGTCCGTCGTTTATTGGGGTAACTACGCCGGTTCGGATCCAAAGAAAGGCCCAAATGGGTTTGCCCTTGCTCGAACCAAGTGGATGGTAGATGGCAAGTCTGGAAGGCCGAAGCCCTCCATGAGTACGCTAGAAATAGCTATCCGAAACGGGCGCACTCACCTGAAGGAGGGGCGACTCGATCAAGCCCTCAAAGCATTGATGGACATTCCATACCTGGGTATGTCCTTTGCCTCTAAAGTTCTGATGTTTCTCGACCCTAGACAGGCTGTGATCTACGACAGCAAAATTGGTGAGAAGATCACTCGGCTTGCTCAACTCGATAGCACGTGGGGATCCAGAGTCGTGAATGTGGGTCTTGGCTATACCAGATCAAAGGGTAATGCTTACACGTCATGGTGTAAGTTTTGCATCGACAAAGCGGCGGAACTGAACGCCAAGGGGGCCACTTGGTCCGAGGCCAAAGGTGTGAGGCGAGATTGGAGAGCCGTAGACGTGGAACGCTCTATCTTCGCTTTGAACTGAATGCCACATCAGTGCCCAATTCCATCAAGCCAGTACGCTTTCAGGGTGTGAAGCGATGAGTAAACATACGCCTCCTACTTTAGGGGCTGATTCCTTCAACTGTCCTCACTGTGGTGCATTAGCCCATCAGCAATGGCTCAAGCTTTGGGCGGAGCCTTTTGAACGCACCGTTCGTCCTCGAATAGCCGATGAAAAGACTTCCGATACTGTCCGACACTCTTTAGAGTTTAGCGAAGAAAGGAAGCAACAGCTTCTGGAATGGCTTGAACAATCTCGATCCAAACGGCCTTTCTTAGAGAAACACGACTCATCAACATTTCCACGAGATGAGTTCCACAATCTTTGGGCTAGTAGGTGCTTTAGCTGTCGAGAGATTACCGTATGGGTCGGGGACAGGATCACCTACCCTGATGTAAAGTTGTCAGTCGCTCCGAGTGAGGATCTACCATCAGACGTAAGGGCTGACTTTGAAGAAGCCGCAATCATTGTCGAACACTCACCACGGGGAGCGGCGGCACTCCTCCGTCTCGCCATTCAACGGCTCTTAAAGCATCTTGGCGAGAAGGGAGACAACATCAATGAGGATATTGCCTCATTGGTGAAAAAGGGACTGAATCAACGAATCCAGCAAGCATTAGATATCGTCCGTGTGATCGGGAACAATGCCGTTCACCCTGGACAGGTTGACCTTCGAGATGATCGGGAAACAGCGGTCAAGCTATTCGGTCTTGTGAACTTGATAGTCGATCAGATGATTACCCAACCTAATCAGATCGACTCCATGTTCAATGGACTTCCTGAAGGTGCCAGGAAGTCCATTGAACGTCGTGATCAATAGATCCTGGTAAGACTGGAACTTTGAACGAGCGAAGCGAGTGAAACTTGGTGAACGAAGTGAACCAAGCGGAAACCGCTGATAAACTAGCTACATCAAGGCCTGGAGATCGACTCTCATTAGGAGCCTTGGGCTTGCTGGTATCAACTTTGGCTTGAGCCTTCACGTTAGTGAAACGGCCGCTTTGCGGCCGTTGCTTCGCATATTCTAGAGGGAACGTATGTTATTAGGATCATCATTGGGATCCAAGTATTTGATCCATGTTTGAAGACACACTTTCCCTGTCACGGGAAAAGTGTGTCTCCGGGTTTGATCCACGTCCCGATAAACACTCCTCGTTAGCACAACCTCTGAAGGTAACGGGGCGTCAGCCTGTCTCCGTTTTACGTGCCGCTTCCTGTATCTCTACGCTGGCGGGGTCGATCGGCGCTAGCGAGGCAACGGCCCGATCGAGATGGTGTTGTGAGTGGCCACAGAGCACCAATGCTGTCTTTCGACTTCAATCACGAAGCTGTCCTCGCTTTGTGGAAAGCGTAGGACAGTGCCCAACCGTTAGGCCGTCAACAGTTACCATCCGTTACCCGGAGTTGTTGTTGGAGGGCTTATGAAGCTGGCTCCCTCAAGCCAGGGACGAGAGTCCACGGTTCTTGTAAGTATTTAGACACCAGCTACTCGTGAGCTGTGACATTTGTATAATACATCATAACATAATAGATGTCAAGTGAAAGGCTTGGCCTACAACTTTTCGCTATGCGCCTAACCTTAAGAGAACTCGTCCAATCACATCTAATTTCTTGTTCATTGCATCCTGTCTCTCACGATCCGACTTTGCTCGGTCATATTGCTGTTGAGCTAGGCGAAACGAAACTTCGTCTATACGATGGGTTGCCGAAGCATACGCCGATAGGCCTTCGTCGATTGGACCGAAGAGGTCTTCTTCGATCTGTGCTTGCTGTTGCAGATCTTCATGGTCGAGCGATGCTACATCCGAGCCATCCTCCTTTGTGTTCTGGTCGTAATAGGTCCTGAACGGTATCAATTTTTTTATCCACTTCGGTGCCAGTCGGTAGGTCGATCTAGCTTCAGATTTGAGTCCGCACGATACCCGCTGTGTGTTTCGTGCTTCTACCTTTCTATGTAGGCGTCTCACCTGGGTGTACTTCAGCGAAACACGTGCACGAGACATATCAAGCGTCTCATTAGGCTTGACTCTTGATTTGCGAGACACGATTGTAGAGCGGTCTAGAGTCTAATGAGACAGATTGAGGGACGATGCCGACATACGGGTACGCAAGAGTTTCATCCAGCGATCAGAATCTGACACTTCAAGTCGAAGCCTTAACGAGAGCCGGATGTGAAGTCGTTCGCTCGGAGAAAGTTACCGGCACCACTCGTGAAGGCCGTACGGAACTGTCCACACTCCTGGATTTCATCCGAGCTGGCGACATTCTGATGGTCACACGGATTGACCGCTTGGCACGGTCCGTCGCCGACCTTCAGGACATCGTGCGGATGCTGAAGTCGAAAGGGGCATCTTTAAAGGCCACCGAACAGCCAATTGATACCAGCACAGCGGCGGGTAAGGCGTTCTTGGACATGCTGGCGGTCTTTGCGGAGTTTGAAACCAACCTACGGCGTGAACGTCAAATGGAGGGCATTGCAAAAGCGAAAGCTCAAGGCGTGTATCGGGGGAGGAAGCCTACGATTGACGTGAGCCAAGTTCAGGCCCTGAAGGACCAGGGCCTAGGGGCATCAGTAATTGCAAAGCGTCTTGGTATTGGTCGTGCGTCTGTCTATCGAGTTCTTGAGCGGCAAGTCTAGTCAACCTTGCCTGAGAACTATCACGCTCCATTCAGGGCCAAAATTCGTCTCGCCTCTGTCTCACGACAGAATAGGAGCGGAACGCCAGCCGAGCCTTGCAGGTTGAGACTACGGATGAAAGATCTCCAAGTGCCTCAACCAAATTACCACGTGACACAGGTGAGCTGTGGCCGACGATAACCTCTCGCAACCTGAGATCATCTGAGAACGGGGCGAAGTACAATCCCGCCTTCACCTCGTCTTCATCCTCAATTTTTAGGAAGCACCGAACCTCATTCTCGTATCGCCAGTGGCGAAACTTGGTCGAGAGGATCTGTTTGATATGCTCCGTAGCCGGTTCTCCTAAACCCTTCAATACAGCCATGTCTGGCTTCGGGAGTTGTGCCTTGTAGATGACCGGCGTCAGGACATCGTCTGGCACGTCGAAGCCTAGGCACAAGCCACGATGTCGGTCAGCATAGTGGCTCCATTGAACAGGGTTCTTCCAATCTCGACTGAAGCAAAGAAGGCCGAAGGCTTGAGCAAGTTTATTCTTCAATGACCTGAAGGCGCTACGAACAGCCGGGTCAGGCGAGTCAACACCAAGCTCGAATGGATCATTGAGATCGTTGAGAGTAGCGATCTTGAGCCGCCGTCGCTTGATATCTTCAAGGCCGTACTCTTGGTTTACAAAGTGGTAGACCCGCATGGCGTTCGTTCTTGTCGGCGGTCGAGATAAGAAGTTAGACAGCAACTGATTTGGTATATAAGACGTAGGTCAAAGGGCAACTTCCTTTTGGGTTCGCTATGAAAAGCCGGTTTGTCGGATACTATCGTCCTAATGATGCCGAGTTCAAAGCACTTTGGGACCAGTGTCTTTTCGTGCCTGATACAAATGTGCTTCTCCACCTTTTTCGATACGGTGAGAATACACGAAATCAGGTGTTCGAAACATTCAATGCATTCAAATCTAGATTATGGATTCCATATCAAGTCGGCCTAGAGTTCCACCGTCGATGGAGAGAGATCGATTACAAGAATAGGTCAGCTTACAAAGACCTAACGGATAAGCTCACTACCGCTGGCAACAGCATGAAGGCATTATTTAACGATTATAACCGTCACCAGTTAATCGATGCCGATGCCGAGAAAGCGGCGATTGACAAGTTCATTTCTGAACGTTGTAGACGGCTTGAGGAACTTAGCAATCAACATCCAAACCCGGATGATGCACTTGGGATTCTTAATCGTATTTCCGATCTCATTGGCGATCAGGTTGGTGAGCGGCTAACTGAGAAGGAACTTGAGGCGATCTATAAAGAAGGCGAATCCCGTTATAAAAGGAAAATACCACCCGGATTTCGAGATGCGTCGAAGCAAGACGCTGACGTTTATGGTGACCTTGTTATCTGGAAAGCAATGCTCTCAAAGGCGAAGGCCGACCAGTGCCCCATTATCTTCGTCACAGACGATCTCAAAGATGATTGGTGGCATGAATTTAAGGGTGAAAAAGTAGGCCCTCGACCTGAACTTCTTGAGGAATTCAGATGGGAGACAGGACAGTCTTTCTATATGTACAGCTTGGGCTCTTTCATAGAACAGGCCGGGAACTACCTTAATAAAGTCATTGACGAGAGCGCAATAAAGGAAATCGAGGAAGACGAGAGCGCTCAAAAAGCATCAATTAGCTTGGAAAAGCATTTGGATGACGTCTTGGCTCAGGAGGATATGAATAATAACTTGCGTGATTTTTATCTGGGAATTATCGCCAAGAATAATCCCGATATAATATGGAACGATAGTTATTTTTCGGAAGCAAAAGATTTAAAAAACTTCCGATGGGCATGGAACGAGCACTTAAATAACAAGCAAATGCTTGATACTCATCGGGCCGCACTCGATAATGAGCTTCTCTTTTTGGAACACCGTGAAGCCGTACTTCAAAGTGAACTCGCACAATGGACTCCGCAGAAAGGCAAGTTATCTTTCGATGCTATTTGGAAGGAGTTGAACAGCATTCGTCAACGAATAAGCCTCATCAGGCATAAGAAATAGGATTTTTCTTGGCGCTGAGTGGGTATATCAACTCAACTTCATAGGCCCGCCAAAGCCTAATGCTTCTCCACTGATTGAGTTGGTTGAAGGATAAACCGATCCGTTAGGAAGCTAACGATCTTGGTGATCTGGTCTTTTGGAAGCATAAGCCCAACGGGTCCGAACTTCGGATGGTTGAACGCAAAGAGAGCAACTGCTGGAGGAGATACTCGGATACACCACTTTGCATTTGCAACCGTGCTGATAGTGGTCTCGTCGCTTTCAAGGTCAGGCTGTGCTTGCTCTGAAACCATTTGGCTTCTCGCATTGCCGAGTTCGCTAATGAGCCTATCAAGCTCGTTAAGCTCAAGTATGAGCCGCTGTGATGGCCGCCCAAGGGCCGCTAGCTCTATTGCCATCACCTTCCTGTCCTGAGCGACTTGGATCGTGATCTCAAAATCCGGCATAGCTTGGACCTCAAAGGGGTCTTAGTTCTAGCCCTAACTGGCGGCTTTTTCATGCCCCGTCTTGAACTCGGAGGTATCAACAGGCATCCACAGCCTCACCAATATGTTCTCCTTTTGTTCTAATTTTATGATAAGCTCTAGAACATGATTTGGGAGAACGAAAGTGAGATTGCCCCGCCTGTCTCTACGTATCTGGAAGCTTCTCGACGCTCACGCTGAAGGGCCGTTGGCCGTCGGAGCCCTAGTCCTCATCGTGCTAGCGCTCTTGTTGATGAAGTATATTGCCGACTTATGAGCCTGGGGAGGAACTTGGACAAGGCGTAACCGTTAGCTTTTTGAGTTTCATGGTCCCTCTGGAAGACTTAAGAGCCCGACGGTTATCCCATCGGGCTCCCTTCTTTTGAGGATCAACCAACTATCATTTTGGCCAACTTTTCGGCCACCTTCTCCGGTCTTAGGTGGGTGTAGCGGCTCAACATTCGTGGATCTCGGTGACCACTTATCAGAGCCACTTCAGGCACAGTGAGGCCATACTCGAAGAACCGGGAAACAGCTTCGTGCCTGAGATCATGAAGGCGAAGATCTTCTAGACCAGCTCTTTTCCTTAGCCTTTCCCATGCCAATCGAACGGCATTAGGCGTCACCGGGAAGACCCGATCGTCCTTCCTCTCCATGGATGACAAAATGTCGACAGCCTTGGGAGTAAGAGGGATTGTGCGTGGGTGGCCGTTTTTGGTCTTCAGAATGCGGACGGTTCGA
Organism: Microvirga mediterraneensis; assembly: GCF_013520865.1. NCBI lineage: Bacteria > Pseudomonadati > Pseudomonadota > Alphaproteobacteria > Hyphomicrobiales > Methylobacteriaceae > Microvirga > Microvirga mediterraneensis. The sequence continues at coordinate 562,121 of NZ_JACDXJ010000001.1, read as the reverse complement.
GCGGCTAGGTGAACGTCCCGCCACCGGATCGACAGAAGCTCCCCTCGGCGCATTCCAGTCTCGATAGCTAAGGTGATTAGTGGCCGAAGATACCACACAGAATCGGTCATGGCGGAGGCTAGGCGTTGTGTCTCCCCGTTCTGAAGCCGTCGTTCACGTGCTCTTTGCTCCCTTGGTAGTGTGATTTGCTGAACCGGATTTGTATTGATTGGTAAACCCCACTCTCGCTTCGCCAATTCGAAGCAATGTTGCAGGATAGCAAGCTCCCGCCTCACTGATCCTGGTTGAACGAGCTTGAGACGGTCATCTCTGTAGGACGTGACGACTGACGGTGAGATCTTATTGAGGGATGCCTTCGAGAGAGGATGGGCTAAGAGGGTCCGTAACCGGTAGCGTTCCGGTTCAGCACCACGTTTAGCTGTTGTTACTGTATCACGATAGCGACATAACAGGTCGCCAATGGTCATGCATTTGAGGAGTTGGGTGTCCGGGCCAAGCTCATCTCGGTCAATGAGCCTCTCTTTGTCTCTTGCCCATGCAACAGCATCAGAATGGGCGGAAAAGCTCTTGGTCAGGCTAGGAAAGCCTTTGCGTCGGACTTGGACTTCCCATGAGGTCCCACGCTTGCGGATGGTTGCCATATTGTTCGTCTCACCGTTGTGGCACAGGTGTGGCGAACTGAAATTGTCTAGCTGGTAGGGGGCTTCAGGCTGCTAAGGAAAGAACAATCGAAGCAACATCTTAGCTTTTTCAAAAGCCGAGCCGGATTGATTCTCAATCCATGTTGTGCGATTGCAGCGCTCTCCCATCTGAGCTACAGCCCCGGTCGATTGAATCGAGCCAAGTGGCGGACGTTTTAGGCCTCTCGGCTTTGGTCTGTCAATCGGCCCGTGCGCGGCGGGAGAGGGCTTTCCGGCGGGACTCGACCCTGGGGCGAAGCGGTTATGGGTTGTTCAGCCCCGCTTCAATCGCTACATGAACGAGGCCGATCCCCCGACAGGTTTCCCATGCGCGCGCTTCTCAACGTCATTCTGCTGGCCCTGCAGCTCTATACCTATCTCATCGTCGCCTCGGCGATCCTGAGCTGGCTGGTGGCCTTCAACGTGGTCAACACCCGAAACGATGTAGTCCGCTCGATCTGGAATTTCCTCGATGCGGTGACCGAGCCGGCCCTGAGGCCGATCCGGAACATCCTGCCCAATCTCGGGGGCGTCGACATCTCGCCCATCATCCTGATCCTGCTGATCATTTTCATCCAGAACCTGATCGTCGACTACCTGATGCCGATCGCCTTCTAGAAAGGAGCCGGGTTTGGCCTCGCATGTGGCCTGGAGCATCCGTCCCGATGGGCTCGACATCCGGGTGCGCGTGACGCCCCGGGGCGGGCGGGATGCCATCGACGGTCTCGAGGTCCTGTCGGACGGCAGGCCGGTGGTGAAGGTCCGGGTCAGGGCCGTGCCGGAGGATGGGGCCGCCAACGAGGGCGTCCGGCGCCTGCTGGCCAAGGCCCTGAAGGTTCCGGCCTCGGCGGTGAGCCTCGCGGCGGGCGCCACCGCCCGACTGAAGACGTTTTCGATCGCGGGCGAGGGGGAGGCGCTGGCCGCCGCCCTTGCCGAACTGACAGGACGGACCCATTCATGAGCGCCACGATCATCGACGGAAAAGCCTATGCCGAGGGATTGCGGTCCCGCATCGCCGGAGCGGTCGGAACCCTGGCCGGCCAGGGCGTCACGCCCGGTCTCGCGGTGGTCATCGTCGGCGAGGATCCGGCGAGCCAGCTTTACGTGAAGAACAAGGCGCGCCAGACCGTCGAGGTCGGCATGGGCTCCTTCGAGCACAAGCTGCCGTCCTCAACCGGCGAGGCGGAGCTGCTCGACCTCGTCGCCCGGCTCAATGCCGATCCGGCGGTGGACGGCATCCTCGTGCAACTGCCCCTGCCGAAGCAGATCGACGCGCAGAAGGTGCTCGAGGCCATCGATCCGGCCAAGGACGTGGACGGTTTCCACCCGATCAATGCCGGGCGGTTGATGACCGGGGTGCCGGGCCTCGTCTCCTGCACGCCGCTGGGCTGCCTCCTGCTGGCGCAATCGGTGCGGCGGGATCTCGCCGGGCTCAACGCCGTGGTGCTCGGGCGCTCCAACATCGTCGGCAAGCCCATGGCGCAGCTGCTCATCGCCCAGAGCTGCACGGTGACGGTGGCCCATTCGAAGACCCGCGATCTCCCGCAAGTCTGCCGCAACGCCGATCTCCTCGTGGCCGCCGTCGGTCGCCCCGAAATGGTGCGCGGCGACTGGATCAAGCCTGGCGCCATCGTGATCGACGTGGGCATCAACCGGGTGCCGAACCCGGCGGCCGGCGAGGGCAAGACCAAGGTGGTCGGCGATGTGGCCTTTGCGGAGGCGGCCCAGGTCGCGTCCGCCATCACGCCGGTGCCGGGCGGCGTCGGCCCCATGACCATCGCGTGCCTGCTGCGCAACACGCTCGAGGCCGCCTGCCTCCGCAGGGGGCTTACGATGCCGGCGGTGGATTTCGCCACTCCCTGAGCGCGCCGGGCCTCCTGGATGAGCGCGGAGGCCGGCGGCTGCTATGACCGATACAGATCCGCCCGCGACGGCGGCAGGCCTGACGGGCCGCGGGTGCGCTTGGACACGAGGGTCTGGTTCACGCCCACGGCCGCGCGCTCGAAGGCGAGCGAGCAACCGGCGAGATAGAGCAGCCACATCCGGGTCTTTTCAGGTCCGACGAGCGCCTCCGCCTCCGCCCGGCGGGCGTTGAGGTTTTCCCACCACAGGCGCGTGGTGCGCTGGTAATGCTCGCGCCAGCCCTCCACGTCGTGCACCTCGAAGCCGTGGCGTTCGAGATTGGCCACCGACATGCCGAGGTGGTCGAGCTCGCCGCCGGGGAAGATGTAGCGGGTGAGCGCCTTGTATTCGGGCTTGAGCTTCCGGAACGCCCTGTCGCTCTTCTTCGCCCGTCTGGCGATGGTGTGGTGCAGATAGAGCCCGCGCGGACGAAGCAGGCGATGCACGGCGCTGAAATAGGCCGGGTGGTTCCTGATGCCCACATGTTCGAACATCCCGATGGAGGAGATCTTGTCGAACTCGCCCCCCATTTGCGTGAAGTCCTTCACCAGCACCTCGACGCGATCCTGTAGGCCTAGGCGCTGCACCTTCGCTCGCGCCAGCGCGGCCTGCTCCTCGGCGAGCGTCACGCCGGTAGCCTTCACGCCGTAATGCTGCGCCGCGTGGCAGATGAGCGCCCCCCAGCCGCAGCCGATGTCGAGCAGGCGCTCGCCGGGTTTCAGCCGCAGCTTGCGGCAGATCATGTCGAGCTTGTCCCGCTGTGCGCGGGCGAGGTCGTCGTGCCAGTCCGGCTGGAAATACGCGCAGGTATAGACCATCTCCGGGTCGAGGAAGAGCTCGTAGAACGCGTTCGACACGTCGTAATGGTAGGCGACGTTCTGCTTGTTGGTCTGAGGCTTGCCGTCGCGGGCATCCGGCTTGTCCTCGACCCGGGCGAGCGGGCGCGGCATGGCGGCGGGCGCGCGCAGAAAGTGGTAGGCGACTTTCAACGCCTTGAGCTTGCTCAGGCTCTTCAGGCGCCGACCGGCCTTCTGCGGGCGCTGGGAGGCGAGATCGAAGATGGTGCCGTTCTTGAGATCCAAAAGGCCCGCCACATAGGCGTTGAGGGCGGTATCGAGATTGGGGCGGCGCAGGAGAGCCGCGATCACGCTCTCGCGCCGGATGACGAGGCGCATGGCGTAGGAAGGCAGGTCCGCCGGGACCGTCGAGCCGTCCCATAATTCGAAGCCGAACTGGAGGTCGAGCGCGCGATGCGCCTCGCCCAACAGATCCCGGAACATCCCCAGCCGTGCCGTCTCGCCCGTCCCAGCCATGAGCCCTCCCTTTCAGGGCAAGGTAGCGGCAGGGCGGCGCGGGAACAACCGGTGCTTTCGCGGTCGGCCTCTCCTTCAACGCTTAATTCGCCAAGGTTCATTGCGCCCAGGTTCAGTTTGTCAAGTCGGACAGGTGCCGGAGCTTCTCGGGGTTGCGGACGATATAGATCCCGACGATGCGACCGTCCTCGATGTCGAGGGTCGTGGTCTGCACGATGCCGTCCTTCTCGAGGGTGACGAAGCCGGGCAGGCCGTTGATCAACCCCTTGTAGAGAACGGGAGGCAACTGGCCGTCAGCCTTGCGCGCCACGCCCATGAAGAGGCCCGACACCCGGCGGAGGCCGAAGAGCGGGTTGAGGGCCGCGTTCCGGACGCCGCCGCCATCCGTGTAGGCGACGACGTTTTCCGCCAGGAGGCTCTGCAGCGCGGTCAGATCGCCGCTGCGGGAGGCCGCGAAGAAGGCATCGGTCATCCGCTCCCCTTCCGCCCGGTCGACAGGATAACGCGGCCGGTCGGTCCGTACGTTCCTGCGCGCCCGCGCGGCCAGCTGGCGGCAGGCCGCGGGATCCCGGTCGAGGGTCGCGGCGACCTCCTCGAAACCGAGCCCGAACACGTCGTGCAGGAGAAAAGCCGCGCGCTCCAGGGGCGAGAGCCGCTCCAGGGCCAGCATCAGGGTCAGGGACAGATCCTCGCTCATGTCCTCGTCCCCCGCCGTTTCCAGGACCGGCTCGGGCAGCCAGGGCCCGATATAGGTCTCGCGCCTGACCCGCGCCGATTTGAGGATGTCGAGGCACAGGCGCGTCACCGTCCTGGACAGGAAGGCGCCCGGCTCGCGGATCGCGGTGCGGTCCGTCTGGTGCCAGCGGATATAGGCCTCCTGCACCACGTCCTCGGCCTCCGCGAGGGAGCCGAGCATGCGATAGGCGAGGCGGACCAGCCCCGGCCTGAGGGGCTGGAACCGGTCCGCCGCGTTACCGTCAGGCGGCAGCACGGCTCGCCCCGACCGGATGGATGGACCGGAAGCCGATGGCCAGCCGGTTCCAGGTGTTGATCGCGCCGATCAGCAGGGTCAAGTTGACCTGCTCGGCAGGGGTGAAATGCCTGGTCAGCTCCTCGTAATCCGCGTCGGGAGCGTGCGTCTCGGCCACCAGGGTCAGGGCCTCCGTCCAGGCGAGCGCCGCCCGTTCCCGGTCGTTGTAGAGCGGCGATTCCCGCCAGGCATCGAGGAGATAGAGGCGCTCCTCCGTCTCGCCGGCGGCGCGGGCATCCTTGGTGTGCATGTGGATGCAGAAGGCGCAGCCGTTGATCTGAGACGCGCGGGTCTTCACCAGCTCTATCAGGCTGTGCTCCAGCCCGCTGTTCTTCAGGATCTTCTCCAGCTCCACCATGGGCTTCAGGGCGCCGGGAGCGACTTCGAAGGGCATCAACCGGGCTTTCAACATCGTCTTCGTCCTCGTGTCTTGGGTTGCTGACGATGCCAAGACGAGGCAGCGATCCCGAATGTGACATGCCGGTGCGAAATTCTTCTAAAAATCGCTCGCGATGCCCTTCACTTCCCAGTCCTCGTAGCGGACGGGCTCGAGGCCGCCGCGGCCCTGGAGCTCCTTCTGCCGGGCGATCTCGGCCGCGCGGGCATCGATGTCGAGGCGCCGCCGGGCGGCCTCCTCCAGGGCCCGCCGGGCGGCGGGCGACAGGGGCTTGCCGGGGGCCGCGCCTTCGATGGGTTCGGCCGGAGGGGTATTGTCGTTCGTGCTCATGAGAGGCCTTATGCCAGATTGCCCTCTTGGGAGGGAGCTGGACCGTTCCCACATTAGGGGCAAAGGATGGATGTCGCGCTGACCACGAGGTGGAGACCCCGATGAACACCGTCAAGACCGGAATGCTGCTGGCGGGCCTGATGGCCCTGTTCGGCGTCGTCGGCTATTTCCTGGGCGGTGGCACCGGCATGATGATCGCGCTGGGCTTCGGCCTGGCGACCAACCTCTTCGCCTATTGGAACTCGGACCGGCTGGCGCTCGCGGCGCATCACGCCGTCGAGGTGGACGAGCGCACCGCGCCCGAACTGGTCCGGATGGTGCGCGATCTCGCGGCGCGCGCCGGCCTGCCCATGCCCCGGGTCTACCTCATCGACAATCCGCAGCCCAACGCCTTTGCCACCGGGCGCAACCCGGAGAACGCGGCGGTCGCCGCCACCACGGGCCTCCTCAACATGCTTTCCCATGACGAGGTGGCCGGCGTGATGGCGCACGAGCTTGCCCACATCAAGAACCGGGACACGCTCATCATGACCGTGAGCGCCACCATCGCCGGCGCCATCGCGACCCTGGCGCAGTTCGGCTTCCTCTTCGGCGGCCGGGGCGAAAACCGGCCGAACCCGATCGTGATGATCGGCACCGCCCTCCTGGCACCCCTCGCTGCCATGATCATCCAGATGGCGATCAGCCGCTCGCGGGAATACGACGCCGACCGGATGGGCGCCCAGATCTGCGGCCAGCCGCTGTCGCTCGCCTCGGCGCTGGCGCGCATCGCGGGCGGCGTGGCGCAGATCCCGAACCCCGATGCGGAGCGCCGCCCCGCCACCGCGTCGCTCTTCATCATCAACCCGCTCTCGGGCCAAGGGGTGGACAACCTGTTCTCGACCCATCCCGCGACGGAAAACCGGATTGCGGCCCTGCACGCTTTGGCGCAGGAGATGGGCGCGCAGGCGCAGCCGTCCGGCTTCTTCGCGCAGAGTTCATCGAGTCCGTGGGGTTCCGTCAGGGGCCCTGGCGGCGGCCCGGCCGGCACCCGCCGGGGGCCTTGGGGATAATATTTTGGATCAAATGAGCGAACAGGCGGGCCTCGGGCCCCGCCGCCTGGCCTGGATGGCGGTGACGGAGACCCTGAAACGGCGCGTGCCGCTCGACGATGTCATGGAGGAGCTGTCCCGCGCGGAGAACCTCTCCACCCGCGACGAGGCGCTCGCCCGCGCCATCGCCATCGTGACCTTCCGTCGGCTGGGCACCCTCGGCCACGCGCTGCGCGAGCGGCTCAACAAGCCGCCCAAGGACGAGCGCCTGATGCATCTCCTCGCCATCGGGGCGGCGCAGATCCTGTTCCTCGACGTGCCGGACCATGCGGCCGTCGACAGCGCCGTCGAGCTCGCCCAAGGCGACCCCAAGCTCCATCACGCCGGCGGCTTCATCAACGCGGTCCTGCGCCGGGTCGCCCGCGAGCGCGAGCAGATCCTGGCCGAGAACGATCCCTGGCTCGACACCCCCATCTGGCTGGAGGAGCGTTGGATCGCGCAATACGGCGAACCGCTGGCGACGAGAATCGCCGAAGCGCACCGCTCCCTCGCCTCCGTCGACCTGACCGTGAAGAGCGGCCAGGAGGCCTGGGCCGAGCGTCTCGGAGGCGTTCTCCTGCCCACCGGCAGCATCCGCCTCAAGGAGCGCACCGCCATTCGCGAGCTGCCCGGTTTCGAGGACGGCGAATGGTGGGTGCAGGATGCGGCCGCGGCCCTCCCGGCCCGCCTGCTCCAGGCGAAGCCCGGCGAGCGCATCGCCGACCTCTGCGCCGCGCCCGGCGGCAAGACCGCGCAGCTGGCCGCCGCCGGCGCCGAGGTTCTCGCCGTCGACCGCTCGGCCAAGCGGCTGGAGCGGCTGGAGGAGAACCTCGCCCGCCTGCATCTCAAGGCCGAGACCCGTGCGCTCGACGCGGAAAAGCTCGACGCGGAGCCCTTCGACGCCATCCTGCTCGATGCTCCGTGCTCGGCCACCGGCACCATCCGTCGCCATCCGGACGTGGCCTGGACCAAGGGCGAGGAGGACATCCGCAAGCTCTCCGGCCTTCAGGCCCGCCTGCTCGACAAGGCGGCGAACCTGCTGAAGCCCGGCGGACGGCTGGTCTATTGCACCTGCTCGCTGGAAGCCGAGGAAGGCGAGCGGCAGGCGGAGGCCTTCCTTGCCCGCCATCCCGCATTCGCCCGCAAGCCCATCGCCCCCGACGAGATCGGCGGCCTGACCGAGTGCATCACTCCGCAGGGCGACCTTCGCACCCTGCCGAGTCAGCTTGCCCTTGCGGAACACGACCGCAGCGGCCTCGACGGCTTCTTTGTCGCACGGTTTGTGCACAAGGGATCGTCAACAGGGTGAACGATCCCTTACCTGTTGTTAACCGGTCAGCAGGAACTCCTCACCTAAGTTGGCTGAGATTTGAGCGAACAAGGGGAGCACCACGGGTGGATTTCGGGCCGGATCGCTGGCGACTGTACGGGCTTGCCGCACGCGAGGCAGGCCGTGCCGTGCGCGAAAGTGCGGTCTGGAGCCTGTCCAGGCTCTCCAGCGCGCCCGTGCCCACGCGCCTGCTCTTCGCCCCTCAGGACCTGCGTACGGCCGACCCGACCATCGCCACCGACATCTATTCCGGTTTCTTCGCCTTTTCCGGCCGTGCCATCACCACCAGCGGGCGCTCGCCCTTCGCCTTCGCGCCGCCGAGCCGCGCCTGGGGCCAGGCGCTCTACGGCTTCGGCTGGCTGCGCCACCTGCGGGCCGCCGGCACGGCGCTCGCCCAGGCCAATGCCCGCTCCCTGGTGGACGAGTTCGTCACCTCCAAGCTCGGCGACAAGCGCCTCGCCTGCAGCACCGAGATCACGGCGCGCCGGCTCATGTCCTTCATCAGCCAGTCGCCGCTGATCCTGGAAGGCGCCGACCACGCCTTCTACCAGCGCTTCCTGAAGCTCATCGGCCAGCATGTGCGCACCCTGGAGCGCCAGGTCCGCGCGGGCGCCCTGCCGTTCCAGCAGCTCATGGCGGCCATTGCGCTCTGCTATGCGGGCCTGTGCTGCGAGGGCCTCGACCGGAACCTGCGCCGCGCGAGCCGCCTGCTCGCCCGCGAACTCGAACGGCAGATCCTGGCCGATGGCGGGCATGTGAGCCGCAACCCGCGCATCATGGTCGATCTTCTGTTCGACCTTCTGCCCCTGCGCCAGATGTTCGCCAGCCGCGAGGTCGATACGCCCGACGCCCTGCTCCATGCCGTCGACCGCATGCTCCCGATGGTGCGCCTGTTCCGGCACGGGGACGGCACTCTCTCCCATTTCAACGGCATGGGCGTGACTGCCGCCGACCATCTGGCGACGCTGCTCACCTATGACGACATGCGCAGTCAGCCGATCCACCATGCGCCCCATTCCGGCTACGAGCGCCTGGAGGCCGGGCGCACCCTGGTCGTCGCCGATGTGGGCGCCCCGCCGCCGCGCCCGCTCTCGCAGGATGCGGGCGCCGGCTGCCTGTCCTTCGAGTTCTCGAGCGCCGCGCAGCGCATCGTGGTGAATTGCGGGACGCCCTATATCGCGGGCGATCCGATCATCCAGGCCTCACGTTCGACGGTGGCGCATTCCACCGCGTCCATCGACGACGTCTCGTCCTGCCAGATCGTCGACAAGAAGGGCAATTGGCTGCAGCGCCGTATGTCCGCCTGGATCCTGCGCCGGATCGGCCCGGTGGTCCTCAATGGGCCGGAGCGTGTGAATGCGGAGCGCTCTGAGCGCGAGCACGTCCAGATCCTCGGCGCCAGCCACGACGGCTACAAGGCCCGCTTCGGCATCACCCACGAGCGGCGCTGGCAGCTCGCACCCAAGGGCAACGTGCTGGAGGGCGAGGATCATTTCTGGAGCGAAGGCGGTCAGGCCGGGACAGTGCAGGCCATCATCCGCTTCCATCTGGCGCCCGGAATCAGGGCAAGCCGCGCGCAGAACGGCCGCGTGGTGATGCTGGTGCTGCCCAACCGCGAAGCCTGGCAGTTCTCGGCCGCTCCGGTCGAGGCGGAACTGGAGGACAGCGTGTTCCTCGCCACCGCCGAGGGCATGCGCCGCACGGAGCAGATCGTGCTCACCGTCCGGCCCGGCGAAATGCCCTCCGTCCGCTGGCGCTTCGAGCGCCTGGCGCGCAGCTACGGCGCGGAGCAGCCCGCCGAGCAAGCGCCGGAGCTGATCTGATCCTTCATTCGTTCGCCTCGGGCGGCAGGAAGTCGACCTCGTGCTCGGCGGAGAGCTGCAAAATCCGGGGGATGTCGCTCAGGTCGTGCAACGCGTCGAACAGAGCCTCCAGCCTGCCCGCGGGGGACACCCAGAACAGGGCGCGTGCCGGTGTGCCCGACTTGTTGAAGTAGCCATGCGGAACGCCCCGCGGCATGCGCACGAGATCGCCCACCTTGGCCTTGCTCCAGACGCCGTCGAGCTTCAGGTCGAGCTCGCCTTCGAGCACCAGAATGAACTCGTCCTGCGTGGGATGGATGTGAACGGGCACGTATTGTCCCGGATCGCTGTTGGTCTCGAACGCGAAGCTGGAGCCGCAGGAAGCCTTCGGAAAATACAGCTGGCCCAGGATGTTCCAGGACTTGCCGCCAAATCCCTCACCCGCCCGTGTGATGCCCTTTTCCAGGTCGCTCATTTCTATCCCCTGTTTGCCTGACACTTGTGGTCCGGCAGCATGACCGGACGGAATTTGCGCACGCAAATGGGCATCCGGGGTACAATCGGGACAGCGTCGTCAGGGCATCTCCGCAAGAGAACTGAGCAAGTCCCGAGCCGATCTGCTAGGATGCGCCAGCGTTGCGTTCCGATCCCTCGATGCGATTGGGGCCGATCATGTCCTCCAGGTTTCATGCGAAGAGTGCCGAGGCCTACGAACAGCTCATGGGCCGCTGGAGCCGGAGGTTGGCGGGCCCGTTCCTCGACTTCGCGGGTCTGGAAACGGGCGAGCGGGTGCTCGATGTCGGGTGCGGCACGGGCAGCCTGACTTTTATCCTGCCGCAGGTGGCCGATGTGGGCCGCATCGACGCGATCGATTATTCCGACGTCTACGTGGCAGCCGCGAGGGAGAAAAACTCCGATCCCCGGATCTCCATTGCCCAGGGGGATGTCTGCGATCTTGCTTTCGACGACGGTGCGTTCGACCGGACGCTCGCCCTCCTCGTTCTCCATTTCGTTCCGGAAACGGAGCAGGCCCTGCGTGAGATGTGCCGGGTGACGCGGCCCGGCGGAACCGTGGCGGCCGCCGTCTGGGACAGTTACGGCGGCATGCCCGTTCAGCGCATGTTCTGGGACACTGCGGCCGCCTTGGATTCTTCCGCATCGGCGATCCGGGGCGAAAACTACTTCAAGCCGCTCACGAGGCCTGGTCAGATGGAGGCGCTCTGGGCCGACAGCGGCCTCGTCGCTGTCGCCGAGATCCCGCTCATGATCCGCATGGAGTTCCGGAATTTCGCGGATTTCTGGAGCCCCATCGCGGCCGGCGAGTCGCCGCTCGGCAAATACGTGACCGGGCTCGACGACGACAAACGCGCGGCCTTCGCGGGCGGACTGCGCGCCGCCTACGAGGGAGGCAGGCCCGACGGGCCGCGCTCCTTCGCGGCCGTGGCCCTGGCCTGTCGCGGCACCGTGCCGGAGGCGGGGCATCGGCGGTAAGGCGGCCATGCAGGCGCGGCAGGTTCCCATCCCTGGCCCGCCGTGGTATCGCGCCCGCATCTTTTTCCTTGAATGGAGCGGCCGCCATGCCGAGCGACCTGAAGCGCGTGTCCCGCGCTCTGCTTTCCGTATCCGACAAGACGGGTCTCGTGGACTTCGCCCGCGCGCTCTCCGGGCGGGGCATCGAGCTGGTGTCCACCGGCGGCACGCACAAGGCCTTGAGCGAGGCGGGCCTGCCCGTGAAGGACGTGAGCGAGCTCACGGGCTTTCCCGAGATGATGGACGGCCGCGTGAAGACGCTGCACCCGGCAGTCCATGGCGGCCTGCTCGGCATCCGTGAGAATCCCGAGCATCAGGCGGCCATGCTCGCCCACGGCATCCAGCCCATCGACCTCCTGGTTGTGAACCTCTATCCGTTCGAGGCGACGGTCGCGGCCGGGAAACCTTACGACGATTGCATCGAGAACATCGATATCGGCGGCCCGGCCATGATCCGCGCAGCGGCCAAGAACCACGGCGATGTGGCCGTGGTGGTGGACGGCGCCGATTACGCCTCCGTGCTGGATGATCTCGCCCGGCATGACGGCTCCGTCACCCTGACCCTGCGCCGCCGCCTCGCGCAGAAGGCCTATGCCCGCACGGCCGCCTACGATGCGGCGATCTCCAACTGGTTCGCCGCCGAGATCGGCGAGGAGACTCCGCCCTTCCGGGCGCTCGGCGGCTCCATCGCTGAGGTCCTGCGCTACGGCGAGAACCCGCACCAGAGCGCCGCCTTCTACCGCACGCCGGAACAGCGTCCCGGCGTCGCCACCGCCCGCCAGGTGCAGGGCAAGCAGCTCTCCTACAACAACATCAACGACACCGACGCGGCCTACGAGGCCGTGGCCGAGTTCCTTCCTGAGCGCTCCGCCGCCATCGTGATCGTCAAGCACGCCAACCCTTGCGGCGTCGCGGAGGGCACCTCCCTGCGCGAGGCCTATGAGAAGGCCCTGCGTTGCGATCCCGTCTCGGCCTTCGGCGGCATCGTGGCCATGAACCGGCCGCTCGACGCGGAGGCCGCGAAGGCCATCACCGAGATCTTCACCGAGGTGATCATCGCGCCCGACGCGACCGAGGAGGCCATCGCCATCGTGGCGGCCAAGAAGAACCTGCGCCTGCTGCTGGCCGGCGGCCTGCCGGATCCGCGCCAGGAGGGCCTGACCCTGCGCACGGTCGCGGGCGGCTTCCTGGCCCAGAACCGGGACAACGCGGTGGTCGACGCCATGGACCTGAAGGTGGTGACGAAGCGCGCGCCCACCGACCGGGAGCTGGACGACCTGCGCTTCGCCTTCCGGGTCGCCAAGCACGTGAAGTCGAACGCCATCATCTACGCCAAGGACCTCGCGACGGTCGGCGTCGGCGCCGGCCAGATGAGCCGCGTCGATTCCTCCCGCATTGCCGCCTGGAAGGCTGCCGAGGCCGCCAAGGCCGCAGGCCTGTCCGAGACCCTCGCCAAGGGCTCGGTCGTCGCCTCTGACGCCTTCTTCCCCTTCGCGGACGGCCTGCTGGCCGCAGCCGAGGCCGGCGCCACGGCGGTGATCCAGCCCGGCGGCTCCATGCGCGACGACGAGGTCATCAAGGCCGCCGACGAGGCAGGCCTCGCCATGGTGTTCACTGGCTACCGGCATTTCCGGCACTAGAGCATTTTTCGGTAAAGTGGATCCGGCTCACCGTTAAAAGTGCGGCAAAGCAAAGAATGGAGATGATTCCACGCAAGTGAAATCATCTCTAAAGCATCGGATCCGATGCTTCCTCTTTTGGCTGGCGCATCGTTCGGTGCGGAAAACCGGATCCACCTTTCCGCACGATGCTTTCAGGTCTTGTTCTCCCGCATCGTTCCACGCAAAACCGGTTCTCACTTTTGCGTTCGATGCTCTAGGATTTTCGATAAAGTTCTATGGCCTGCAAGGCATGAGCCGCTGCGTCAGCCGCCGAGTTGGACCACCTGCAAGGGACTTCCTCGGTCGATGAAGAGGCGCCCGCCTGGGACCAGGGCAACCCTGATCCGGGCATGCGCGAGGAGACCGGCCTGCGGATCACGTCCGTCGAGAGCGCCGACCCGTACGGCGAACGCGATGTCGAAAGGAGCCTCTCCGGGCGCCAGTTCGAAACTTTCGATCGAAGCCTGGCGGAAGCTCAACCGCCCGGACGCCACCTCGTCGGCCGAGGTCGCGTGCGCTTGGGCGATAGCCTTGGCGGACCGGTCGATCCCCAGGATGTGCCCGCCACCAATGCGCCGCGCAATCTCGCGCGCGGCTGCTCCCGGACCGCAGCCGATTTCCAGGACCCGGATGCCGTCGCGAAGGGGGAGTGCGTTCACGATGGCGAGAAGGCGTGACGAGAGTTTGCCGGTCATTGATGCTCCTTCGGTTTGCTGAGTGGCATGACGCGTGGAGAAGCGGTCTGCCCCAGCGAGCCATGGCGGCGCATCGGCACGATCGTCCCGAGCACTAAGGCATCGGATGGGAATTCGAACTCACGTCCGATGCACCAAATTTCCGGGTTGCCGCATCTTCACACGCAAACCGGTTCCCACTTTTGCGTCCGAAGCGCGAGGCAGGCAATCCGATCTTGTCGGAATGCGGTTGCTTTTGAGGAGCGGACCCTGGCGGTTTGCTCCCAAGAGTGGGGCCACTTTTGGGAGCAATCGCCTTTCCGGTCCGGTCAGTTCACCGCGAAGCAATAGAAGAGCCCTGCGCCGCCGGTGCTTTTGAGAGCGTCCTGGCTGCACCCGCCGCGGGAGGCATGGGACGAGTTCCAGGACTTGGCCGGCGGCGACTCATCCAGGCCCGTGCGGTCGTGGTGTCCGAGCATGGCGGCTCCTTCCGTGCCGCTCTTCGTCCAGTTGCCGCAGGTCATGTCCTGGCTGCCGGCGAAGGCCGTGCCGTCGGGCTGCGAGCCGGTCAGCATGTCATGCTCGTTCGGCTGGTCGCCGCGACCCTTCACCGGCTCGCCCTTCTCGGTCAGGGCCGTCTGCTTGGTGAGATTGTTGCCGGGCCCGTGCAGATCCGCCACGTCCTTGGCGATCACGACGCCCTTGGCGTTCTGCCAGGGCCCGCGACCGATGCGGTCCCGCGCATTGACGGCCGTTCCACCGCCCGTGGCTTGGCTCGAAAGATAGGCCCGCCAGATCTTTCCGCGAATGCCGGCGGCTTCGGCCAGGGCCTGGCAATGCCGGTCAGCCCCCTCGAGCCCGCCGAGATCCGCGCCTTTGCCGGAACCGACGCTGGTGACGAAGAACGTGGTGTCCTGGGCGCTCTGCGCCAGGGCGGAGCCCATGGGAGCGAGGGCGAGCACCCCGATTATGGCCATGATCCGGCCGCCATTCACAACGCGCATTGTTTCCTCCGTGATGGATTGAGGACCGCCCTCTTCGAGGCGGACGGTTCCAGAGACAATCCTGACAGGAAAATCATTCCCTGCTCACGGCGTTTTGAAGGCGGGGGGAACCATTCAGGACGGCGTGGCCGGTCAGGCCTCCTTGCGCAGGTGCTCCACCAATTGCCGCGCGGAGGGCGGAAGATCCTTTAGAGAGCGGATGCAGAGGGTAAGGTCGCGGGCGGCCCAGGAATCCTCCAACTCGACCGGCGCGATGGCCGTGGTGCGGACCGCGCGGCGGGCGGTCGTCTCGGGCACGATGCCGAGACCTACGCCGGCCTCCACCATACGGCAGACCGCGTCGAAGCTGCGCAGCTGCACCCGGAGCCGAATGGGCTTGCCGATCCGCGTCGCCTTGCCGGCGAGGAAGCGTTGGAGGGCGCTTGCCCGGTCGAGGCCGACGAAATCGTGCTCCAGCACCTCGGCGAAGGGAATGCTGGCGCGGGAGGCGAGAGGATGACCCTTCGGCACAACGAGCACGAAGCGGTCGCTGCGGAACGGATAGGTTTCCAGCCGGCCCGTATCGACGGTGCCGGCCACGATGCCGAGATCCCCGGCCCCTTCCGCGATCAGGCCCACGATCTCGTCGCTCAGCCGCTCCTCCAGATCGATGGAGACGTGCGGATGCCCGGCCAGGAAGGTGCCGAGAGCCTCCGGCAGGAACTCCGTGAGGGCGTTGGTGTTGGAGAGAATCCGGATCTGGCCCGTGAGCCCGCCCGTGTAGGTGCCCAGATCCTCGCGCAGCCGCTCGGCCCCTGCCAGGAGGGCGCGGGCGTGCTGGAGCAGGGTCCGGCCGGCGGGCGTCGGGGTCACGCCCGCGCGGGTCCGCAGGAGCAGGGGGGCGCCGAGGGAC
Source organism: Microvirga mediterraneensis (assembly GCF_013520865.1). Classification (NCBI taxonomy): domain Bacteria; kingdom Pseudomonadati; phylum Pseudomonadota; class Alphaproteobacteria; order Hyphomicrobiales; family Methylobacteriaceae; genus Microvirga; species Microvirga mediterraneensis. Next base: position 546,506 of record NZ_JACDXJ010000001.1, on the reverse strand, counting down.
TTTTCCATGTTGCGGATGCGGGTGCTCGCCGCCGCCAGCGCCAGATGGGCCCGCTCGGCCCCGTGGGTGATGCTGCCGGCCTCGACCACATGGCGGAAGAGGCTCAGGTCCGTCAGATCGAATTGCATGGTTATCCTTCGTCAACCGCGAAGGGAGATAAGAATAATTAAAAATTGTGCGATAAGCGACCCTATAGCAAACTTCGCGGCCGACGAAGTGTGTCCCCTGCCGTGCATCCGGCGGAAGGCGCATTGCGGTGTTGCCGCGCTTCCGTTACGAACCGTTCCAAACTACGGGCGGCCGACGTCGCCGATCAGGAGTGAACACCATGGCTGAGGCGAAAGTGGCCCCGCGGCCCCTGTCCCCGCATCTTCAGATTTACCGGTGGAGCTGGACGATGGCGATGTCCGTCGTCCATCGCATCACGGGCATCGCCCTCTACGGCGGCATCGCGCTCTTCGCCATCTGGCTGGTGGCCCTGGCCTCCGGGCCTTCGGCTTTCGACGCCGTGCAATGGTTCTTCGGCTCGCCGCTCGGGTACCTGATCCTGTTCGGCTATACCTGGATCCTGATGCACCACATGCTGGGCGGCGTGCGCCACCTGGTGTGGGATTTCGGCTACGGCATGGAGCCGGAGCAGCGCATCAACATGGCCCGCTTCACCCTCGTCGGCTCGATCGCGCTCACGCTCGCGATCTGGGTCGTCGCCTTCATCGCCTTCTAAGGAGCCGGACCCATGGCCGACAACAGGGCTGATACCCGCGTTTCCATGCGCACCCCGCTCGCCCGCGTGAAGGGCCTCGGCGCCTCCGGGCACGGGGTCGAGCATTGGTGGATCCACCGCGTCACGGCGGTGTCGAACGTCCCCCTCATCATCTCCTTCGTGATCATCGTCGCGGCGCTGGCGAATTCCCCGTCCTACCAGGGCGCCATCGCGATCATCTCGCACCCGCTGGTGGCGATCATCCTGATCCTCGCGGTGATCTCGGTCGTGAACCACATGCGCCTCGGCATGCAGATCGTCATCGAGGACTACGTCCACGACAAGGGTCCGAAGATCGCTGCCGTCATCGCGAACAATTTCTACGCCGTGATCGTCGGGGTGGCCTGCCTCTATGCCATCCTCAAGGTCAGCCTCGGCCGCATCTTGCTTTAAGGAATCCACACATGGCTCAAGCAACGAACGGCGCCGCCGTCAACGGCAAGGCCTATACCATCATCGACCACACCTTCGACGTGGTGATCGTGGGCGCGGGCGGCGCAGGCCTTCGCGCCACCGTCGGCTGCTCGCAGGCCGGCCTGCGCACCGCCTGCATCACCAAGGTGTTCCCGACCCGCTCGCACACGGTGGCCGCGCAGGGCGGCATCTCCGCGTCGCTGGGCAACATGGGCCCGGACGATTGGCGCTGGCACATGTACGACACCGTGAAGGGCTCGGACTGGCTCGGCGACCAGGACGCCATCGAGTATCTCGTGCGCAACGCGCCCGCCGCCGTCTACGAGCTGGAGCATTGGGGTGTTCCCTTCTCCCGCACGGCCGAAGGCAAGATCTACCAGCGTCCCTTCGGCGGCATGACCACCGATTTCGGCAAGGGCACGGCGCAGCGCACCTGCGCGGCCGCCGACCGGACGGGCCACGCGATCCTGCACACCCTCTACGGCCAGGCGGTGAAGAACCAGACCAATTTCTTCATCGAGTATTTCGCCCTCGACCTGATGATGGACTCGGAAGGCCGCTGCGTCGGCGTCGTGGCCCTCAACCAGTCCACCGGCGAGATCCACCGCTTCCGCGCCCACATGACGATCCTCGCCACGGGCGGCTACGGACGCGCCTATTTCTCGGCGACCTCCGCCCATACCTGCACGGGCGACGGCAACGCCATGGTGCTGCGCGCCGGCCTGCCGCTGCAGGACATGGAATTCGTGCAGTTCCACCCGACCGGCATCTACGGCTCGGGCTGCCTCATCACCGAGGGCGCGCGCGGCGAGGGCGGGTACCTCACCAACTCGGAAGGGGAGCGCTTCATGGAGCGCTACGCCCCGTCCGCCAAGGACCTCGCCTCTCGTGACGTGGTCTCGCGCGCCATGACCATGGAGATCCGCGCCGGGCGCGGCGTCGGCAAGAACAAGGACCACATCTATCTCCATCTCGACCACCTCGATCCGAAGATCCTGCACGAGCGCCTGCCCGGCATCTCGGAAAGCGCGAAGATCTTCGCGGGCGTGGACGTCACGAAGGAGCCGATCCCGGTCCTGCCGACCGTCCACTACAACATGGGCGGCATCCCGACGAACTATCACGGCGAAGTGCTGACCCTGAAGAACGGCAACCCGGACACGGTGGTGCCGGGCCTGATGGCGCTCGGCGAAGCGGCCTGCGTGTCCGTGCACGGCGCGAACCGCCTCGGCTCGAACTCGCTCATCGACCTCGTGGTGTTCGGCCGCGCGGCCGGCCTGCGCTGCGCCGAGATCCTGGAGCCGAACGCCCGCCACGCGGACCTGCCGAAGAACGCCGACGAGCTCGCGCTCTCGCGCCTCGACAAGTTCCGCTACGCCAACGGCTCGACCTCGACCGCCGAGCTGCGCCTCCAGATGCAGAAGACCATGCAGAACAACTGCGCGGTGTTCCGCACCGGCGAGGTTCTCGAAGAGGGCCGCAAGCTCATCCACGACGTGTGGAGCGCTTCCGCGGACATCAAGGTCACGGACCGCTCGCTGATCTGGAACACCGACCTCCTCGAGACGCTGGAGTTCGACAACCTGATCGGACAGGCCGTCGTCACCATGGAGGGCGCGGCGAACCGCGAGGAATCCCGCGGCGCCCATGCCCGCGAGGACTTCACCGAGCGCGACGACAAGAACTGGATGAAGCACACGCTCGCCTGGCTCGACGACACCTCCCACAAGGTGACCCTCGATTACCGTCCGGTGCACACCTACACCATGTCGAACGACATCCAGTACATCGAGCCCAAGGCTCGCGTGTACTAAGGAAGACGCAAAACGATGGCTCAGTTCACTCTTCCCAAAAACTCCAAGTACACCGAAGGCAAGGCCTGGCCGAAACCGGCCGGTGCCACGAACGTCCAGGAATTCCGCATCTACCGATGGAACCCGGACGACGGACAGAACCCGCGCATCGACACCTATTACGTCGACCGGGACGATTGCGGCCCGATGGTCCTCGACGCCCTGTTGTGGATCAAGAACAACGTCGATTCGACGCTGGTCTTCCGCCGCTCCTGCCGAGAGGGCATCTGCGGCTCCTGCGCCATGAACATCATGGGCGGCAACACGCTGGCCTGCACGCTGGGCATCGACGATTGCGCGTCGGATTCCATCAAGATCTATCCGCTGCCGCACATGCCGGTGCTGAAGGATCTGGTGCCCGACCTGACGAGCTTCTTCGCCCAGCACGCCTCCGTCGAGCCCTGGCTCCAGACCGAGACGCCCGCGCCGGAGACCGAGTGGCGCCAGACGCCGGAGGAGCGCTCCAAGCTCGACGGCCTCTACGAGTGCATTCTCTGCGCCTGCTGCACCACGTCCTGCCCGAGCTACTGGTGGAACGGCGACCGTTTCCTGGGCCCGGCGGCCCTGCTCCAGGCCTATCGCTGGCTCATCGACAGCCGCGACGAGAACACGGGCGAGCGCCTCGACAACCTGCATGATCCTTTCCGGCTCTATCGCTGCCACACGATCATGAACTGCGCCAACACCTGCCCCAAGGGCCTGAACCCGGCCAAGGCCATCGCCGAGGTCAAGAAGATGATGGTCGCGCGGGTGATCTGACGAGACGAAAAGCCTAGCGCGGCTTGTGTGTTTTATTGTAGCACTCCGGGATGGAGCGACACCATCCCGGAGTTTTTTATGCCGGTTCTGCTTGCGATCATCGGCGTCCTAGGGGCCGCCGCCTTCTGGTATTATCGTCTTCGCGATGTAGGCCATGCCGCCCACGAGGTACTTGATGCCGCCCAGCGCGCGCGGCGCCTACCGGCGAAAACGGTTTCGAAACAAGGCCGAGAACTCGCCAATCGAGGCCGTTGATGATCCCGCTGCGGCAGCAGTCGCGATGCTCATCGCGCTGGCTTCCGAGCGCGGGACCTTGAGCCCCGCAACGGAGCAGGCGATCAAAGCCGAGATGGAACAGGTCATGGGCCTGACCCCGGTGGACGAGGTCTTTACCTTCGCCAAATGGGTCGCGGAGCATGCGACCGATTCCAATACCCTGTCGCTCCGGTTTTCCAGGCTATGGCTGGCCGCCCTGCAGCCCTCGGAGCGCATGGATCTCCATGCCATGGCGACGCGCATTGCGGCCATCGACGGCGAGCCGACCACCATCCAGGTCAACTGCCTCAAAATGCTCAAAGATCGTCTCGCCTTGACTCGAAGCTAATCTCTGCCATTTGACGGTAGCCCGCCATCCCGAATCCAAAGAGTAAAGCACCTGCCGCGATGATGATGAATAGTCGTTATGCCCTGACTGCCGCTCTGTGCTCCGCCCTGGCGCTCGGCGCGTGCTCTTCGACCCGCCTCGGCGGACCGCCGGTCCGTGGCGCTGCGGCGGCGCCGATCACGGAGGCTCCGCCGGTCGAAGCCGTGCCTTCGGGACCTGTCGAGGCGTCCCCGCTGCCGCCGATCGCAGGCGCGCCCATCGCCCCCGGCATGACGGCTCCCCCGGCCGGCGGGACCGAGATCGCGGGCCTGCCGCCTGCGCCTCCCCCGCCGACCATCGGCGGGCCGGCCCCCGCGCCCGCTCCGGCGCCGACGAGCCGCACCGCCATGGTGGGGAACTGGAGCGTCCAGACCTCCGGCGGCTCCTGCCGGGTCCAGCTTTCGAGCACGCCCGCGCTCGATCTCTACCGCGCCTCCGCGTCCGGCTGCTCCAACCAGGACCTGTCCAAGGTCAATGCGTGGGATTACCGCGACGGCGAGGTCTATCTCTACCAGACCGGCGGTTCGGTGACGGCGCGCCTGCGCGGATCCTCTTCGTCCCTCAGCGGCGTTCTCGCCAAGTCAGGGGCGCCGCTCAGCCTGACGCGGTGAGGGCGAGCGAAGGGGCTTACCTGATTCTCGTAAAGGAACCTCCACGTCATGGCCGGCCTTGTGCCGGCCATCCCGCTTCCGTGAAGCGCGGCGCTTTTCCGATCGAGATCGCCGGCACGAGGCCGGTGACGACGTGACGTGTGGATGAGCAGTCGCCCACACGCGAGAGCCGCCGTTTTTCAACCCTGTGTCCTCAAGACGTTTGCGCTCCAAGGCGTTGAGGGGTATCGGTCATCCCGTGAACGACACCTCCTATTCCTCGCCTCAATCCATCACGGCCCGCTACCAAGCCCTGGTCACGTCGGGCGCCATCGAGCGCGATCCGGCCCAGTTGGCTCTGCTCAAGCGGCTGGAGGCGCTCGCCGAGAGCCTTGCCAACCACCGTCTCGCCCGCAAGCCCAGCGCACTCGGCTGGCTGTTCGGCAAGAAGAGCGTGGAGAAGACGCCCAGGGGGCTCTACGTCTGGGGCTCGGTCGGGCGCGGCAAGACCATGCTGATGGACCTGTTCTTCGAGGCGCTGCCCGTGCGGCGCAAGCGCCGGGTCCATTTCCATGCCTTCATGGCCGACGTGCATGAGCGCATTCACGACTACCGGCAGAAGCTGAAAACCGGGAAGGTCACCGGGGACGATCCTATCGCGCCCGTAGCCGAGGCTTTGGCCCAGGAGGCCTGGGTGCTCTGCTTCGACGAGTTCACCGTCACGGACATCGCCGACGCCATGATCCTGGGTCGCCTGTTCACGGCGCTCTTCGCCCATGGGGTCGTGGTGGTCGCCACCTCCAACGTGGAGCCCGACCGGCTCTATGAAGGCGGCCTCAACCGCTCGCTGTTCCTGCCCTTCATCGGGCTGCTGCAGGAGCGGATGGCGGTGGTGAAGCTGGAATCCCGCACGGATTTCCGACTCGAGAAGCTCGCGGGCAGCCCGGTCTTCTATGCCCCGGCCGACCAGCACGCTCATCTGGCGCTCACCCGCGCCTTCAAGAGCCTGACGGGCCGCGAGAGCGGCAAGCCCGTGACCCTCACCGTCAAGGGACATCCCGTCGAGGTGCCTCAGGCTGCCGGCGGCGTGGCGCGCTTCTCCTTCGCGGATCTCTGCTCCAAGCCGCTCGGCGCGGCCGATTACCTCGCGGTGGCCGAGGAGTTCCACACGGTCATCCTCGAAAACATTCCGGTCATGCCCTTCGAGCGGCGCAACGAGGCGAAGCGCTTCATCCTGCTCATCGATGCGCTCTACGACGCCCATGTGAAGCTGCTCGCCTCCGCCGAGGCCGAGGTGCACGAACTCTATCGCGCCGACAGCGGCCGCGAGGCCTTCGAGTTCGACCGCACGGTGTCGCGCCTCATCGAGATGCGGTCCGAGGAATACCTGTCCCTGCCGCATGGGCGGGAGGAGTTCGGCAGTTCCGAAGGATTGGTCGAGACTTAGAGCATCGGACGCAAACGTGGGAACGTTTTTGCGTGGAAAGACGCGGGACAACATAATCCAGAGCGTGCCTCAGCCGAGGAACAGGCTGGCGATGAGGGCGAAGACGGTCAGTCCCATGAGCCCCGTCGCACCCCATCCGACCCAGGCGAGCCAGGTCTTCACCGTGTAGTCCCCCAACACGCGCTTGCTGGTGACGATCCCCATCATCATGGCCATGATGGGCGCGGCCGCGATGCCGTTGATGACGGCGCTCCACAGAAGCAGCTTGATGGGATCGATGCGCGTGAGCGCCAGAAGGATCCCAAGGCATGTGGCGCCGCCGAGGATCAGGTAGAAGCCGCGCGCCTTCATCACGGTCAGTTCGAGGCTGCTGCGCCAGCCGAAGGCATCGGCCACCGCATAGGCGGCGGAGCCCGCGAGCACCGGGACGGCGAGCAACCCCGTTCCGATGATGCCCGCGGCGAACACGAAGAAGGTGAAGGGGCCGGCGATGGGGCGAAGGGCCTCGGCTGCTTGCGAGGCCGTCTGGATATCGGTGACGCCGCCCTTGTGCAGGGTGGCCGCCGTGGTGACGATGATGAAGAAGGCGACGAGGTTGGAAAACACCATCCCGATCCAGGTGTCGATGCTGATCTCCTTCAGCCGCGCCTGGGCCCGCTGAGGCGAGCGTGTGAAGCTTCTGCTATGCGTCAGCTTGTCTTCCTCCACTTCCTCGGCGGCCTGCCAGAAGAAGAGATAGGGGCTGATGGTGGTGCCGAGGATGGCGACGACGAGGAACCAGTAATCCGGGCTGAAGGAGAGACGGGGAATGAACGTCGCCGTGAACACGTCGGCCCAGGGGACATCGACGCTGAAGGCGGCGGCCACATAGGCGAAGAGCGCCAGGGTCAGGCCTTTGAGATAGGGCGCATATCGCCTGTACGAGATGAAGACCTCGAGCATGAGGCAGAAGAGGCCGAAGGCGGCGGCATAGAGGTGAGGAGGGCCGCCGATCAGCATCTGCATGGCTTCGCCCATGGCCGCCAGATCCGCCGCGATATTGATGGCATTCGCGCCGCAGAGCAGGGCGATCAGCCCGAGCACGAGAGGGCGCGGATAGATGGTCCGGGCATTGGCCGCGATCCCGCGTCCCGTGATCGCACCGATGCGGGCGCTGATGATCTGGATGGCCGTCATGAAGGGTGTGGTCAGGAACACCGTCCACAACAGGCCGAATCCCGTCTGGGCGCCGGCCTGGGAGTAGGTGGCGATCCCGCTCGGGTCGTCGTCCGCCGCACCCGTGATGAGCCCCGGGCCCAGCAGGTTGAACAGGGATCTGCGATGTCTCGGCACAGGTTTCGTCACATTGCGCCTTGGGGGCTGATGACCTGATGGCCCAAACAATAGGTGTGATGGGAACCCAGTCCGTCAAGCGGATCCATTCTGGCCCGGCATCCGCTCTTCATGCTAACGAGGCTTCCGACCGATCCCGCTTCACGCAAGGGCCGTCCTCGGACCGGATGCCATGAAGACCATGCGCCATACAATGCCGGTGGAGACAAGGCTTCTCAGCATCGCCGCCGATCAGCTGCGCCGCCAGGGGCCCAAGCATATTACCGTGGTGGGCATCGCCGATGCGGCCGGCATGACCCATGCCAATGTCTACCGCTACTTCGCCAACAAGGCGGCCCTCGTCGACGCTGTGGCCGGACAATGGCTGCGGGGGATGGAAGCGACCATCGCGGACATCGCGGATTCTCCCGATCCGGCCGACGACAAGCTGGAGCGCCTGATCCAAGCCTGGGCGCGGATCCATCGGGATCTCCTGAAGGAAGACCGGCATCTCTTCGATGTGTATTGTTCGGCCACCGAGACCTCCCGTCCGCTCATCCGCAAGCACCGGTCCCGGATGCGGCTCTTGATCGACCGAGTGCTGGACGAGGGGATCGCGACGGCCAAGTTCGACCCGCGTGACCGGGAGAAGGCCCATGCCTTCGTCACGGATTCCGTCTATCGCTTCATCAATCCCCTGACCGTCCGCCTCGACGCGGATGTGCCCGAGGACATCCTCGATCAGCGTCTCGCAACCATGATCCGGGTCATTCTGAGGGCGCTTGCAAACGGTAGCGTGTAACCTCAGTTACAAAATCTGGAATTTGTAACAAGAAAATTCCGAGGGTCTAGAATGGCTCAAGCGCCTGTAAATGTGCAGTATTTTAGAACCGTTAAGCTTACCGAGACTTTCCCCGTGACGGAAAGCCCTGCCTGTTAACCTTTTGGTCGCTTGATGGCGGCCCATCTCTCATGGCAAACAGCGCCACCTCAAAAGGCGGCGCCTCAAATAAGGCTTCTGCCAAAACCCAAGGACAGACCATGGCCCGGAAAAAGATCGCGCTCATCGGTGCAGGCCAGATCGGCGGAACCCTCGCCCATCTCGTCGGCTTGAAGGAACTCGGCGACGTCGTTCTCTTCGACATCGCGGAAGGCATCCCTCAGGGCAAAGGTCTCGACATCGCCGAATCCGCGCCGGTCGACGGGTTCGACGCCAAGTACAAGGGCGCGAACGACTACGCGGCCATCGAAGGCGCCGACGTCATCATCGTGACCGCCGGCGTGCCGCGCAAACCCGGCATGAGCCGCGACGACCTGATCGGCATCAACCTGAAGGTCATGGAAGCGGTCGGCAACGGCATCAAGCAATATGCCCCGAACGCCTTCGTCATCTGCATCACCAACCCGCTCGACGCCATGGTGTGGGCGCTCCAGAAGTTCTCCGGCCTGCCGCAGAACAAGATCGTCGGCATGGCCGGCGTGCTGGATTCGGCCCGCTTCCGCCACTTCCTGGCCGAGGAGTTCAACGTATCGGTCGAGGACGTGACCGCCTTCGTGCTCGGCGGCCACGGCGACGACATGGTGCCGCTGGTGCGCTACTCCACGGTGGCGGGCGTTCCGCTGCCCGACCTGGTGAAGATGGGCTGGACCTCCCAGGAGAAGCTCGACGCCATGGTCGAGCGCACCCGCAAGGGCGGCGGCGAGATCGTCAACCTGCTCAAGACCGGCTCCGCCTTCTACGCTCCGGCTGCTTCCGCCATCGCCATGGCCGAGAGCTACCTCAAGGACAAGAAGCGCGTCCTGCCCTGCGCGGCCTATCTCAATGGCCAGTACGGCGTGAAGGACATGTTCGTGGGCGTTCCGATCGTGATCGGCGAGAACGGCGTCGAGCGCATCGTCGAGGTCGAGTTCTCGGCCGACGAGAAGGCCATGTTCGAGAAGTCCGTCGCCTCCGTGCAGGGTCTCGTCGACGCCTGCAAGCAGATCAACGCGACCCTCGCTTAATCATCGAACGTCATGGCCGGTCTCGCGCCGGCCATCCCGTCTTCAACCGCTGACGCGGAGAGAAACGAATGAACATCCATGAATATCAAGGCAAAGCGGTCCTGAAGGAATTCGGCCTGCCTGTCTCCCGCGGCAAGGCCATCTTCTCTGCCGACGAGGCCGAGGCTGCCGCCAAGGAACTCGGCGGTCCGCTCTGGGTCGTGAAGTCCCAGATCCACGCGGGCGGCCGCGGCAAGGGCAAGTTCAAGGAAGCCGCCGCCGGCGAGAAGGGCGGCGTGCGCCTCGCCAAGTCCATCGACGAGGTGAAGGAATTCGCGCGTCAGATGCTCGGCAACACCCTGGTCACGATCCAGACGGGCGAAGCCGGCAAGCAGGTCAACCGTCTTTATATCGAGGACGGCTCCGACATCGACACCGAGCTCTACCTCTCCATGCTCGTCGACCGCGCCACGGGCCGGGTCGCCTTCGTCGTCTCGACGGAAGGCGGCATGGACATCGAGCAGGTCGCCCACGACACCCCTGAGAAGATCCTGACCTTCTCGGTCGATCCGGCCACCGGCGTGATGCCCCACCATGGCCGCACGGTCGCCAAGGCGCTGGGCCTGAAGGGCGCGCTCGCCAAGGAAGCCGAGGATCTGGTGACCAAGCTCTACACGGCCTTCGTCGCGAAGGACATGGAGATGCTGGAGATCAACCCGCTGATCATCACCAAGGACCAGCACCTCAAGTGCCTGGACGCCAAGATCTCCTTCGACGGCAATGCCCTCTATCGTCATCCCGACGTCGTCGCTCTGCGCGACATCACGGAAGAGGACGAGAAGGAAATCGAGGCCTCCAAGTACGACCTCGCCTATATCGCGCTCGACGGCACCATCGGCTGCATGGTCAACGGCGCTGGCCTCGCCATGGCGACGCTGGACATCATCAAGCTTTACGGCGAAGAGCCGGCGAACTTCCTCGATGTCGGCGGCGGCGCGTCAGAGGAGAAGGTGACGGCGGCGTTCAAGATCATCACGGCCGATCCGAACGTGAAGGGCATCCTCGTCAACATCTTCGGCGGCATCATGAAGTGCGACGTCATCGCCCGCGGCGTGATCGCGGCCGTGAAGGCCGTCGGCCTGCAGGTTCCGCTGGTGGTGCGCCTCGAGGGCACCAACGTGGAAGAGGGCAAGCAGATCATCCGCGATTCCGGCCTCAACGTGATCCCGGCGGACGACCTCGACGACGCCGCCCAGAAGATCGTGAACGCCGTGCGCGGCGGAAAGTAAGGTTTCGAGCTGATGTCCATCCTCATCAACAAAGACACCAAGGTCATCTGCCAGGGCTTCACCGGCAAGAACGGGACCTTCCATTCCGAGCAGGCTATCGCCTACGGCACCAAGATGGTCGGCGGCACCTCGCCCGGCAAAGGCGGCTCGACGCACCTGAACCTGCCCGTCTTCGACACGGTCATGGAAGCGCGCGAGAAGACCGGCGCCGACGCCTCGGTCGTGTACGTTCCGCCTCCGGGCGCGGCGGACGCCATCTGCGAGGCTATCCAGGCCGAGATCCCGCTCATCGTCTGCATCACGGAAGGCATTCCGGTGCTCGACATGGTGCGCGTGAAGCGGGCGCTGGAAGGCTCCAAGTCGCGCCTCATCGGCCCGAACTGCCCGGGCATCGTGACGGCGGGCGAGTCGAAGATCGGCATCATGCCGGCCAACATCTTCAAGCCCGGCTCCGTCGGCATCGTGTCGCGCTCCGGCACGCTCACCTACGAGGCCGTGTTCCAGACCACCAACGAAGGCCTCGGCCAGACCACGGCGGTCGGCATCGGCGGCGACCCGGTGAAAGGCACCGAGTTCATCGAGATGCTCGACATGTTCCTGTCCGATCCCAAGACCGAGTCGATCGTCATGATCGGCGAGATCGGCGGCTCGGCCGAGGAAGAGGCGGCCGAGTTCATCGCTCAGCAAGCCAAGAAGGGCCGCAAGAAGCCGATGGTCGGCTTCATCGCCGGCCGCACGGCTCCTCCCGGACGCCGCATGGGCCATGCTGGCGCCATCATCTCCGGCGGCAAGGGCGGCGCGGAAGACAAGATCGCCGCCATGGAGGCCGCGGGCATCCGCGTGTCGCCGTCGCCGGCCCGACTCGGCAAGACCCTGGTCGAGGTTCTCAAGGGTCGATAACGAACCGGCCGCCCCAAGCATGGGGCGGCCAATCAGCTTTTGGATTGTAGGTTGCCATGGCACGCCAAGACGCCAACGAAAACTTCCTGAACACCGCTTTCCTCTATGGGGCGAACGCGTCCTATATCGAGGAGCTCCAGGCCCGCTACGAGAAGGACCCCAGCTCGGTCGATGCCGAGTGGCAGGCCTTCTTCGGCGCCTTGAGGGACGACAAGCAGGCTGTCGAGAAGGCGGCCAACGGCCCCTCCTGGGAGAAGCCGAACTGGCCGATCCATGCCAATGGCGAACTGATCTCCGCCCTCGACGGCAACTGGGCCCAGGTCGAGAAGGCTGTCGGCGACAAGATCAAGGCGAAGGCGGAAGCCAAGGGCGCCGAGATCAGCCAGATCGACGTGCAGCAGGCGACCCGTGATTCCGTTCGCGCCATCATGCTGATCCGCGCCTACCGGGTGCGCGGCCACCTGCATGCGAAGCTCGATCCGCTCGGCATCAACCCCCGCCCGAACGACCAGGAGTTGCATCCGTCCCATTACGGATTTACGGAAGCCGACTGGGACCGCAAGATCTTCCTCGACAACGTGCTCGGCATGGAGTTCGGCACGATCCGCCAGATCGTCACGCTCCTGGAGCGCACCTATTGCCAAACGCTCGGCGTCGAGTTCATGCACATCTCCGACCCGGTCGAGAAGGCCTGGATCCAGGAGCGCATCGAGGGGCCGGATAAGGAGATCACCTTCACCAAGGAAGGCAAGCGCGCCATCCTCAACAAGCTCGTCGAAGCGGAAGGCTTCGAGAAGTTTCTGGACGTCCGCTACACCGGCACCAAGCGCTTCGGCCTCGACGGCGGCGAGTCGCTCATCCCGGCGCTCGAGCAGATCATCAAGCGCGGCGGCAACCTCGGCGTGCGCGAGATCGTGTTCGGCATGGCCCATCGCGGCCGCCTCAACGTGCTCACCCAGGTGATGGGCAAGCCGCACCGCGCGCTGTTCCACGAGTTCAAGGGTGGCTCCTTCGCGCCCGACGACGTGGAAGGCTCGGGCGACGTGAAGTACCATCTCGGCGCGTCCTCGGACCGCACCTTCGACGGCAACAACGTCCACTTATCCCTGACCGCCAACCCGTCGCATCTCGAGATCGTCGATCCCGTCGTGCTCGGCAAGGTCCGCGCCAAGCAGGACCAGCACGGCTGCACGCCCGACAACCGCACGGCCGTGATGCCGCTGCTCATCCACGGCGACGCCGCCTTTGCCGGCCAGGGCGTGGTGGCGGAGTGCCTCGGCTTGTCCGGCCTGCGCGGCCACCGCACCGGCGGCTCGATCCACTTCATCATCAACAACCAGATCGGCTTCACCACCGATCCGCGCTTCTCGCGTTCCTCACCCTATCCGTCGGACGTGGCCAAGATGGTCGAGGCGCCGATCTTCCACGTGAACGGCGATGATCCGGAAGCCGTCGTGTTCGCCGCCAAGGTGGCGGCCGAGTACCGCCAGCGCTTCCAGAAACCTGTCGTCATCGACATGTTCTGCTACCGCCGCTTCGGCCACAACGAGGGCGACGAGCCGGCTTTCACCCAGCCGCTCATGTACCGCAAGATCCGGTCCCATCCGGCGATCGTCGAGCTCTATTCCAAGAAGCTCGTCGAGGAAGGCGTCGTCACCGAGGCCGAGGTCGAGGAGATGAAGTCGAGCTGGCGCTCGAAGCTCGATGCCGAGTTCGACATCGCGTCCAACTATAAGCCCAACAAAGCCGATTGGCTCGATGGACGCTGGTCCGGCCTCAAGGCGGTCCGCGAGGACCAGGACGATCCGCGTCGCGGCCAGACCGGCGTCTCGGCCGAGACCCTGCAGCAGATCGGCAAGGCGCTCACCACGATCCCGGAGGGCTTCCACGTCCACCGCACGATCCAGCGCTTCCTCGACAACCGCAAGAAGATGCTGGAGACCGGCGAAGGGCTCGACTGGGCCATGGCCGAGGCGCTCGCCTTCGGGTCGCTCCTGATCGAAGGCCATCGCGTGCGCCTGTCCGGCCAGGACGTGGAGCGCGGCACCTTCTCGCAGCGCCACTCGGTTCTCACCGACCAGGAGAACGAAGAGCGATACACCAACCTCAACCACATCAGCGAGAACCAGGCCCGCTACGAGGTCATCAACTCGATGCTGTCGGAAGAGGCGGTGCTCGGCTTCGAGTACGGCTACACGCTCTCGGAGCCCAACGCCCTGACCCTGTGGGAAGCGCAGTTCGGCGACTTCGCCAACGGCGCCCAGGTAGTGTTCGACCAGTTCATCTCCTCGGGCGAGCGCAAGTGGCTGCGCATGTCGGGCCTCGTCTGCCTGCTGCCGCACGGCTACGAGGGCCAGGGTCCGGAGCATTCCTCCGCCCGCCTGGAGCGCTTCCTCCAGATGTGCGCCGAGGACAACATGCAGGTGGGCTACTGTTCGACGCCCGCCAACTACTTCCACATCCTGCGCCGCCAGCTGAAGCGCGACTTCCGCAAGCCGCTGATCCTGATGACGCCGAAATCCCTGTTGCGCCACAAGCGCTGCACGTCGAGCCTGGCCGACATCTCGGAGGGAACCTCCTTCCACCGCGTCCTGCGCGACAGCGCGCAGGGTGCGTCCGAGGGCATCAAGCTGGTGAAGGACGACAAGATCCGGCGCGTGGTGATCTGCACGGGCAAGGTCTATTACGATCTGCTCGAGGAGCGCGAGAAGCGGGGCATCGACGATGTCTACCTGCTTCGCGTGGAGCAGCTCTATCCGTTCCCGGCCAAGTCCGTGGCGGCCGAGCTGTCCCGCTTCAAGAAGGCCGACGTGGTGTGGTGCCAGGAAGAGCCCAAGAACATGGGCTCCTGGATGTTCGTCGAGCCCTATCTCGAATGGGTGCTCAAGACGGCGGGCTCCAAGGTGGATCGTCCGCGCTACGTGGGCCGCCCCGCCTCCGCGGCCACCGCGACCGGCCTCATGTCCAAGCATACAGCCCAATTGCAGGCTTTCCTCGACGAGGCTTTCGCGGCTTGATCGCCGCGAAGGTTCTCTCCCCATTCCGAGGGGCTTAACCTCAAGCTCCGCAAGACCCAAAGACGACCATGGCAACCGAAATCCGCGTACCCACCCTTGGCGAATCCGTGTCAGAGGCCACCATCGGCCGCTGGTTCAAGAAGCCCGGCGATCCCGTGAAGGCCGACGAGCCCGTGCTCGAGCTCGAGACCGACAAGGTCACGCTCGAGGTCAACGCTCCCGCGAGCGGCACGCTCGGCGACATCGTGGCTAAGGACGGCGAGACGGTGACTCCCGGCGCGGTGCTCGGCTCCATCGTCGAGGGTGGCGCAACGGCGGCTCCCGCGGCCGCTCCGAAGGCCGGGGCCCCCAAGGCTGCTCCGGCCCCCGCCGCAGCGGCTGCTGCTCCGGCTGCCGCCCCCGGCGCCGCCAAGGACCACGGTCCGGCGGTTGCCCGTCTCGCGGCCGAGAGCGGCGTGAGCCCCGCGGGCGTCGCCGGCTCCGGCAAGGACGGTCGCGTGACCAAGGGCGACATGCTCGCCGCCATCGCCACGGGCGGCGCTTCGGCTCCCGCGCCGGCCGCTCCCGTCCAGGTGCGCGCGCCCTCGGCTCCGGTCGATGCCGAGCGTGAAGAGCGCGTGAAGATGACGAAGCTTCGTCAGACCATCGCGCGCCGCTTGAAGGATGCGCAGAACACTGCCGCCATGCTCACCACGTTCAACGACGTGGACATGAGCGCCGTGATGCAGCTCCGCAGCCAGTACAAGGACGTGTTCGAGAAGAAGCACGGCACCAAGCTCGGCTTCATGGGCTTCTTCACCAAGGCGGTGATCCAGGCGCTCAAGGACGTCCCGGCGGTGAACGCCGAGATCGACGGCCAGGATCTCGTCTACAAGAACTACTACCACATCGGCATCGCCGTCGGCACCGAGAAGGGCCTCGTGGTTCCCGTGGTGCGCGACGCGGACGACCTCTCGGTCGCCGGCATCGAGAAGAAGATCGCCGATTTCGGCCGCCGCGCCCGTGACGGCAAGCTCTCCATCGACGAGATGCAGGGCGGCACCTTCACGATCACCAACGGCGGCATCTACGGTTCGCTCATGTCGACGCCGATCCTCAACGCGCCGCAATCGGGCATCCTCGGCATGCACCGCATCGAGGAGCGTCCCGTGGTCCGCAACGGCCAGATCGTCGTGCGCCCGATGATGTATCTCGCGCTCTCCTACGATCACCGCATCGTCGACGGCAAGGAAGCCGTCACCTTCCTCGTGCGGGTCAAGGACGCGCTGGAAGATCCGGCCCGTCTGGTTCTGGATCTGTAATCCTGCCACATCGTCATGCCCGGCCTCGTGCCGGGCATCCACGCCTTCCTAAGCCGGGCGGCTATCCCAAACGTGGATGGCCGGGACAAGCCCGGTCATGACGTTCAAGGGGATCATTCCCATGTCCTACGATGTTATCGTCATCGGCACCGGCCCCGGCGGCTATGTGGCCGCCATCCGGGCCGCGCAGCTCGGCCTGAAGACCGCCGTCGTCGAGAAGCGCAAGACCCATGGCGGCACCTGCTTGAACGTGGGCTGCATTCCCTCCAAGGCCCTGCTGCACGCCTCGCACATGTTCGAGGAAGCGCGCGACCATTTCGCCGGCCTCGGCATCGGCGTGTCGGCACCGACCCTCGATCTCAAGACCATGCAGGCCTTCAAACAGGAAGGCGTCGACGGCAACACCAAGGGCGTCGAGTTCCTGCTCAAGAAGAACAAGATCGACGCCTTCATCGGCACCGCGCGCATCGCGGCGCCCGGCCAGGTGGAAGTGACCGCCGATGACGGCTCGAACCAGGTGCTCGAGACGAAGAACATCATCATCGCCACGGGTTCCGACGTGACGCGCCTGCCCGGCATCGAGATCGACGAGAAGATCGTGGTCTCGTCCACGGGCGCGCTCGAACTCGAGAGCGTGCCGAAGCGCCTCGTGGTCATCGGCGCCGGCGTGATCGGCCTGGAGCTCGGCTCCGTGTGGCGCCGCCTCGGGTCCGAGGTGACGGTGGTGGAATATCTCGACCGCATCCTGCCCGGCATGGACGGCGAGGTCGCCAAGAACTTCCAGCGCATCCTCACCAAGCAGGGCTTCCAGTTCAAGCTCGGCTCCAAGGTCACCAAGGTGGAGAACACGGGCAAGGGCGCGACGCTCACCTTCGAGCCGGCTGCCGGCGGTGCGGCTGAGACCATCGAGGCCGACGTGGTGCTCGTCGCCATCGGCCGCGTGCCCTACACGCAGGGCCTGGGTCTCGACCGCGTGGGCGTCCAGCTCGACAGCCGCGGCCGCATCCAGACGGACGCGCATTTCTCCACCAACGTCACCGGCATCTACGCCATCGGCGACGTGATCGCCGGCCCGATGCTCGCCCACAAGGCCGAGGACGAGGGCGTTGCTGTTGCGGAAATCATCGCCGGCAAGGCGGGCCACGTGAACTACGACGTGATCCCGAGCGTGGTCTACACGTTCCCCGAGGTCGCCTCCATCGGCAAGACCGAGGAGGAGTTGAAGGCCGCGGGCGTCGCCTACAATGTCGGCAAGTTCCCCTTCACGGCCAACGGCCGCGCCAAGGTCAACCGCACCACGGACGGCTTCGTGAAGATCCTGGCCGACGCGACCACCGACAAGGTGCTCGGCGTGCACATCATCGGCCCGGAAGCCGGCAACCTCATCCACGAGGCGGCGATCACCATGGAGTTCGGCGGATCCTCCGAGGACATCGCCCGCACCTGCCATGCGCATCCGACGCTCGCGGAAGCTGTGAAGGAAGCCGCTTTGGCGGTGGAGAAGCGCGCCATCCATATGTAACATGGATTCATGGCAAAGCTTCACTTCATCTACTCGGTGATGAACGCAGGCAAGACGACCCATCTCCTGCAGGTTCGTTACAACTACATCGAGAACGGCGGCCACGTGCTGCTGTTCACGAGCCTGATCGACGACCGTTTCGGCGTCGGCAAGGTGAAGTCGCGCATCGGCCTCGAGGCCGATGCGATCCCGCTGCGCAAGGACGAGGATATCGCGGCCTTCGTGGCGGCGGAGCATGCCCGGAAGAAGGTGACGGTCGTCCTCATCGACGAGGTCCAGTTCATGACGGCCGATCAGGTCCGCCAACTGGCCTGGATCGTCGACGAGCTCAAGATTCCGGTCATGGCCTATGGGCTCAAGAACAACGTCTACGGCACCCTGTTCAGCGACGCCATCGTGACCATGATGGCGCTGGCCGAGGATTTCCAGGAAATCAAGCAGCTCTGCCATTGCGGCCGCAAGGCCACGATGATCCTCAAATACGACCGTAACGGCGAGGCTGTGCGCTCGGGCGAGGTGGTGGAGATCGGCGGCGAGGGCCGCTACGTGTCCGTCTGCCGCCCTCACTGGACGAAAGGCGACATCGGCCCTGCCGCCCGCCAGCTGCTGGCGCATCCCATCGCGGCCGAGTAGCCGGCGCACCTCATCAGAATGGCCGGCCTTGTGTCGGCCATCCCGATACGGAAAGACTCTCCGCTGTCATCCCCGGCGGCCGAAAGGCCGGGAAGGGGATCCACTTTCATATGTCGCGCTATGGATTCCCCTCCGCTCCGCTGCGGCCGGGAATGACACGGGGA
The DNA here is from genome assembly GCF_013520865.1 of Microvirga mediterraneensis. NCBI lineage: Bacteria > Pseudomonadati > Pseudomonadota > Alphaproteobacteria > Hyphomicrobiales > Methylobacteriaceae > Microvirga > Microvirga mediterraneensis. Next base: position 527,917 of record NZ_JACDXJ010000001.1, on the reverse strand, counting down.
AAGTTACTTCACCCTGGCCCTCGGATGCGCCGCGTTGAAGGCGTCCATCAATCGTGCCGCATCCACCTTCGTGTAGAGCTGCGTGGTCGACAGTGAGGCGTGGCCCAGGAGTTCCTGGATGCCGCGCAGGTCGCCGCCCTTGGCGAGAAGGTGCGTCGCGAAGGAATGGCGCAGGGCATGGGGCGTGGCGCTGTCGGGCAGGCCCAGCGCTCCGCGCAGCTCCTCGACGGCGAGCTGGATGATGCGCGGCGAAAGCGGACCGCCCCGCGCTCCAACGAAGAGCGGGCCCTCCGGCGGGACCGCATAGGGGCAGAGCCGCAGGTATTCCTCGACGGCGCGCTGGATCGGCGGAATGACCGGCACGCTGCGCATCTTGCCGCCCTTGCCGGTCACCGTGACCGTGTCGGTGCCGTTCACCGGGGCATCGCGCCGCTGCAGGCCGAGCGCCTCCGAAATGCGCAGGCCCGCCCCGTAGAGGAGCGAGAGCACGGCGGCGTCCCGAGCCAGGATCCAGGGCTTGCGGTCCTCCGACGCCCGCGTGTCGGCGCTCGTCACCGCGACGGCCGAGGAGGCGGAGAGGGGGCGCGGCAGGTTCTTGTCCACCTTCGGGGTGCGAATCGCCGCGAAGGCCGAAGCCGTGCCGTGACCCTCCCGCTCCAGGTGGCGGGCGAAGGAGCGCAGGGCCGCGAGCTGGCGCATGAGCGAGCGGCTTCCGACCGAATCCATCCGCCGGGCCGCCAGGAAGGAGCGGATGTCCATCGGCTTCAGGCCAAGGATGCCCTTGACGCTCGGCGGCTCGCCGAGATGGTTGGTCAGAAAGGCCAGGAACTGGCGCAGATCCCGCCCATAGGCCTCGACGGTTTTCCCTGAGAGCCGCCGTTCCTTGGCGAGCGAAGCAAGCCAAGCCATCGCCTCGCGGCGGGTGTCATCCGCGCCGGGAAGGACCAGATCGAGAACATTTTGTGTGGCGCTGCTTGACATGAGTCCCATTTATGCAAGGGCAGAACCGTAGCACTCACAGGTTAACTCCTTATCGATGACAAGCCGCATCGCCGATGTCCTCATCCCGCTGGCGCTGGACACGGCCTATTCCTATGCCGTGCCGGAGGGCCTCGCCGTCGAGGAAGGCGATGTCGTGCAGGTGCCGCTCGCCAACCGCGAGGTGGCGGGAGTCGTCTGGGGCATGCGGGACGGGCAGGGGGGCAACCTCAAGAAGGTGACCGGCGTGATCGAGGCGCCGAACCTGTCGCCCAGGATGCGCAAGTTCCTGGACTGGATCGCCTGGTACACCCTGGCGCCCAAGGGCTCCGCCCTCGCCATGGGGCTCAAGATCCCGGATCCGGACCGGCAGGAGGTCGCCCGCGTGGGCGTGAAGCTCGCCGGCCCTCCGCCGAAGCGCATGACGCCCGCGCGGCAGAAGGTCATGGAGGTCGCCCAGGACGGAACGGTTCGGCTGAAAAGCGAGCTGGCCCATGCGGCCGGGGTCAGTGCGGGCGTGGTCAACGGTCTCATCGACGAGGGAGTCCTGGAGACCGTGACGCTCCTGGCCGAGCCGGTCGCCGAGATGCCCGATCCCGCCTTCGGCCACACGGCGCTTTCCGATGGTCAGCGCGAGGCGGCCGACACGCTCGTCGCCGCCATGAGCGAGGAGCACGCCCCCGTGCTCCTGCTCGAAGGCGTCACGGGCTCAGGAAAGACCGAGGTCTATTTCGAGGCTGTGGCCGAGGCGGTGCGGAACGGTCGGCAGGCGCTGATCCTCATGCCGGAAATCGCCCTGACGGCCCAGTTCCTCGACCGCTTCGCCGCCCGCTTCGGCGTGAAGCCGGCCACCTGGCATTCCGGCGTGACGGGCCGCAAGCGGGAGCGGCTCTATACGGCCATTGCGTCGAACGAGGTCAAGGTGGTGGCGGGCGCCCGCTCGGCCCTCTTCCTGCCTTACGCGGATCTCGGCCTCATCATCGTCGATGAGGAGCATGAGACCGCCTACAAACAGGACGACGGCGTCCACTACCATGCCCGCGACATGGCGGTGGTGCGCGGCAAGATCGAGAACGCCCCCGTGGTGCTGGCCTCCGCCACGCCCTCCATCGAGAGCCGGGTCAATGTGGAGCGCGGGCGCTACCGCCATGTGAAGCTGCCCGAGCGGTTCGGCGGGCGCTCCATGCCGCAGATCCGGGCCGTGGACCTGCGCAAGGAGGCCGTGCCCAAAGGCCGCTGGCTCTCGCCGACCCTGGTGGCGGCCGTGGAGGATACGGTGGCCCGGGGCGAGCAGGCGCTGCTCTTCCTCAACCGGCGAGGCTATGCGCCGCTCACCCTCTGCCGGGCCTGCGCCCATCGCTACGAATGCCCGAACTGCTCCTCCTGGCTGGTGGAGCACCGCTTCCGGCGCTCCCTGGTCTGCCACCATTGCGGCCATGTGGAACGGACGCCTCATGCCTGCGTGGAATGCGGCAGCGTCGATTCGCTGGTGCCCTGCGGGCCCGGCGTGGAGCGGATCGCCGAGGAGGCCGCCGAGCTGTTTCCGGACAAGCGCTGCATCGTGCTGTCGAGCGACTTCCCCGGCGGCACGGAGCGGCTTCGGACGGAGCTGGCGGCCATCGCGGCGGGCGAGTTCGACATCGTCATCGGCACCCAGCTGGTCGCCAAGGGGCACAATTTCCCGCTCATGACCCTGGTCGGCGTGCTCGATGCCGATATCGGCCTCACCTCCGGGGATCCGCGCGCCGCCGAGCGCACCTTCCAGATGCTCCAGCAGGTCACCGGCCGCGCCGGGCGTGGCGAGAAGCCGGGCCGGGCGCTGGTTCAGACTTGGCAGCCGGACCATCCGGTGATCGCGGCCCTTATTTCGGGCGATGCCGAGCGCTTCTACGAGGAGGAGACCCGCGTCCGCGAGATGGCGGGCCTGCCTCCCTTCGGACGGCTCGCCTCCCTGATCGTCTCGGCGGCCGAGCGCGAAGCGGCGGAGGCCCATGCGCGCGCCATGGCCCTCGTGGCCGAACCGCCGCCCGGCGTGACGGTGCTGGGCCCGGCCGAGGCGCCGCTCGCCCTGATCCGCGGTCGCTACCGCTTCCGGCTCCTGGTGAAGACCGAGCGGGAGGTGGATCTCCAGGCCTATTTGAGGAGTTGGATGGCTCGGTGCCCGAAGATCCGCGGCAACACCCGCGTGTCCATCGACGTGGATCCGCAGAGCTTTTTGTGATCAAGAGCGAGAACATCATGCGGAAAAGTGGACCCGGTTTTCCGCCCCAAACGATGCTACAGCCAAAAGAACGCCCACCAGCAAGACAAGGCCCATGACCAAGATCGTCCACTGCATCCGCCACGGCCAATCGACCTTCAACGCCCATTTCGCCGAGCACGGCGAGGATCCCGGGCATTTCGACGCGCGCCTGACCGAGCTCGGCCTGCGCCAGGTGGCAGAGCGGGCGCCCGAGCTGCGCCCGAACCCTTATGAACTGATCGTGACCTCGCCGCTCACCCGGGCCATCCAGACGACCCTGGGCCTGTTCGGCGACCATCCGGCCCGGCCGTCGATCCTCGTGGAATGCCTCCACAGGGAGCACCTGGAGAGCAGCTGCGACGTGGGCAGCGCCGTCTCCCACCTATCGCGGGAGTTCCCTCACCTGTCCTTCGGCCACCTGGACGAGGTCTGGTGGCACAACGAGGGCGAGATCAACGAGAGGGGCTTCATCTACGAGCCGGCCCATGTGTTCGAGGAGCGGGTCGAGCGATTCCGGAATTGGCTCGCGGAGCGGCCGGAGACGATGATCGCCGTGGTGGGACACGGAACCTTCTTCAGCAAGCTCACCGGCCGGTTCCTCGCCAATTGCGAGGTCGCCACCCTGGAGCTTTGAAGCACTCTCGGCGGTTCGCCGCCGAAGGACCGGACAGGAAGGAAAAGCTGCTTTTACCCGACGGGAGGCGGCTCTCACCCTTTACCTTAACGGGATGCCCGGGTTTTTCCCGGCCAGACCGGGCCTAGCTCGCCTTGCGCCTCAGAAAAACCCATGCTAGTGCACCCTCGCCCGGCAGGTGGATAAGGCTTCCGCTCCGGGCTCATTTCCACACCTGACGGGTTTCCCGAGCGCCTCCTTCGCAGGCCGTCCCGGTCGAGGCCCGTTAAGACACGAGAGAGACGGTTACGTGGCGCAAAGCGGTTCGCAAGAAGGACCCCTCCTGTCGGGCGTAGCATTGCGCTATGCTTCGGCGCTGTTCGAACTCGCCCGGGAAGCGAATGCCGTGGACGCCGTCGCCGGCGACCTCGCTCGCTTCGACCAGCTGATCCGCGGCAGCGACGACCTGCAGCGCCTGATCCAGAACCCCGTCTTCACGGCGGAAGAGCAGTCCGGCGCGATCGGAGCCATTCTCGACAAGGCCGGCATTTCCGGCCTCGCGGGCAATTTCATCCGCCTCGTCGCGTCCAAGCGCCGGCTCTTCGCGCTTCCCGACATGATCCGTGCCTTCCAGAACCTGGTGTCCGACGCGAAGGGCATCGTTCGGGCGCAGGTCGTCCTGGCGGAGGCTCCCTCCGACACCGTTCTCAACGAAATCAAGGCGGCGCTGCGCGACGTCGCCAAGGCTGACGTCTCCGTCGACGTCAAAATCGACCCGAGCCTCATCGGCGGTCTCATCGTGAAGATGGGGTCCCGCATGGTGGATGCCTCGGTGCGCACCAAACTCAATTCCATTCGTCTAGCGATGAAAGAGGTCCGCTGATGGACATTCGAGCCGCTGAGATCTCCGCGATCCTCAAAGAGCAGATCAAGAACTTCGGTACCGAGGCTGAAGTCACCGAAGTCGGACAGGTTCTGTCCGTCGGTGACGGTATTGCCCGTTGCTACGGCCTCGACAAGGTCCAGGCCGGCGAGATGGTCGAATTCGAGAGCGGCGTGCGTGGCATGGCCCTCAACCTCGAGACCGACAACGTCGGCGTCGTGGTGTTCGGCTCCGACCGTGAGATCGCCGAAGGCCAGACCGTGAAGCGTACCGGCGCCATCGTGGACGTGCCGGTCGGCAAGGGTCTGCTCGGCCGCGTCGTCGACGCGCTCGGCAACCCCATCGACGGCAAGGGCCCGATCCAGGCCACCGAGCGCCGCCGCGTGGACGTGAAGGCTCCCGGCATCATTCCGCGCAAGTCGGTGCATGAGCCGATGGCGACGGGCCTGAAGGCCATCGACGCCCTGATCCCGGTCGGCCGCGGCCAGCGCGAGCTGATCATCGGCGACCGCCAGACCGGCAAGACCGCCGTCGCCCTCGACACGATCCTGAACCAGAAGCCGCTGAACCAGGGCAACGACGAGTCGCAGAAGCTGTACTGCGTCTACGTGGCCGTCGGCCAGAAGCGCTCCACGGTCGCCCAGTTCGTGAAGGTGCTCGAAGAGAACGGCGCGCTGGAATACTCCATCGTCGTCGCCGCGACCGCTTCCGATCCGGCTCCGATGCAGTTCCTGGCGCCCTTCGCCGGCTGCGCCATGGGCGAGTTCTTCCGCGACAACGGCATGCATGCCGTGATCGTGTACGACGACCTGTCCAAGCAGGCCGTCGCCTACCGCCAGATGTCGCTCCTGCTGCGCCGTCCGCCGGGCCGCGAGGCGTATCCGGGCGACGTGTTCTACCTGCACTCCCGCCTGCTGGAGCGCGCCGCGAAGCTCAACGACAGCCAGGGCGCGGGCTCGCTCACCGCTCTGCCGGTCATCGAGACGCAGGCCAACGACGTGTCGGCCTACATCCCGACCAACGTGATCTCGATCACCGACGGCCAGATCTTCCTCGAGACGGACCTGTTCTACCAGGGCATCCGCCCGGCCGTGAACGTCGGTCTCTCGGTGTCGCGCGTGGGCTCCTCGGCCCAGACGAAGGCGATGAAGAAGGTCGCGGGCAAGATCAAGGGCGAGCTGGCCCAGTACCGCGAAATGGCGGCCTTCGCCCAGTTCGGCTCCGACCTCGACGCCACCACGCAGCGCCTGCTGAACCGCGGTTCGCGCCTGACCGAGCTCCTGAAGCAGCCGCAGTTCTCGCCGCTGAAGATGGAAGAGCAGGTCGCCGTGATCTATGCCGGCGTGAACGGCTACCTCGACAACCTGCCGCTCAACCGGGTGCGCGCGTTCGAGGACGGTCTGCTCTCGCTCCTGCGCGGCAAGCACGCCGACATCCTGGAAGCCATCCGCGCGTCCAAGGACCTGTCGAGCGACTCGGAAGCGAAGCTCAAGGACGTCGTCCAGAACTACGCCAAGTCCTTCTCGTAAAGACTTGGCTTCTCACAAAGATCGAACCGGGATACCGGAGAGGTAGGGCTGCTCGATGCCGAGCTTGAAAGACCTTCGTAACCGCATCGCCTCGGTCAAGGCGACGCAGAAGATCACCAAGGCCATGCAGATGGTGGCCGCCGCGAAGCTGCGCCGCGCGCAGACCGCGGCGGAAGCCGCGCGCCCCTATGCGGAGCGCATGGCGGTGGTGCTCGGCAACATCGCGTCCGGCATCACCGTCGGGCCGGAGACGCCGCGTCTTCTGGCCGGCACCGGCTCCGACCGTGTTCACCTGCTGATCGTCTGCACCGCGGAGCGTGGCCTCTGCGGCGCCTTCAACTCCTCGATCGCCCGTCTCGCCCGCGACCATGCCAACCGGCTGCTCGCCGAGGGCAAGACGGTCAAGATCGTCTGCGTCGGCAAGAAGGGCTACGACATCCTTCGCCGCCAGTTCGCGGAGCAGATCATCGAGTTCGTGGATCTGCGCTCCGTGCGCCAGATCGGATTCGAGCAGGCGGACATGATCGCCCAGAAGGTGCTCACCCGCTTCGACGCCGGCGAGTTCGACGTGGCGACCCTGTTCTACTCGCGCTTCCGCTCGGTGATCGCCCAGATCCCGACCGCGCAGCAGATCATCCCGGCCCAGATCGAGGCCAGCGCCGGCGCACCCGACGCGGTCTACGAGTACGAGCCCGAGGAAGGCGAGATCCTGACGACGCTCCTGCCGCGGAACCTCACCGTGCAGATCTTCCGCGCGCTGCTCGAGAACGCCGCTTCCGAACAGGGCGCCCGCATGAGCGCCATGGACAATGCGACCCGCAACGCGGGCGAGATGATCAAGAAGCAGACGATGACCTACAACCGGTCGCGTCAGGCGATGATCACCAAGGAACTGATCGAAATCATTTCGGGCGCCGAGGCGCTCTGACGAATCCGAGAGGAGCCAATCATGGCCAACACCGCTACCACTGCCGGTAAAGCGACCGGTCGCATCACCCAGGTCATCGGCGCCGTCGTCGACGTGCAGTTCGAAGGCCACCTGCCGGAGATCCTCAACGCTCTCGAGACCACGAACGGCGGCACCCGCCTCGTGCTCGAAGTGGCCCAGCAGCTCGGCGAAAGCACCGTCCGCTGCATCGCCATGGACACCTCCGAAGGTCTCGTCCGCGGCCAGGAAGTCACCGACACCGGCGCACCGATCTCGGTGCCCGTCGGAGCCGCCACCCTCGGCCGCATCATGAACGTCATCGGCGAGCCGGTGGACGAAGCCGGCCCGATCGTCGGCGAAGGCACCCGCGCTATCCACCAGCCCGCTCCGTCCTATGCCGAGCAGTCCACCGAGGGCCAGATCCTTGTGACGGGCATCAAGGTCGTCGACCTGCTCGCCCCCTACGCCAAGGGCGGTAAGATCGGCCTGTTCGGCGGCGCCGGCGTCGGCAAGACCGTGCTGATCATGGAGCTCATCAACAACGTCGCGAAGGCGCACGGCGGTTACTCCGTGTTCGCCGGCGTCGGCGAGCGTACCCGCGAGGGCAACGACCTCTATCACGAGATGATCGAGTCCAAGGTGAACGTGGATCCCCGCGAGGCAGGTTCTGCCGCCGGCTCCAAGTGCGCCCTCGTGTACGGCCAGATGAACGAGCCCCCGGGCGCCCGCGCCCGCGTCGCGCTCACCGGCCTGACCGTCGCCGAGAACTTCCGCGACCAGGGCCAGGACGTGCTGTTCTTCGTGGACAACATCTTCCGCTTCACCCAGGCGGGCTCCGAGGTGTCGGCGCTTCTCGGCCGTATTCCTTCGGCGGTGGGCTACCAGCCGACCCTGTCCACCGACATGGGCGCCCTGCAGGAGCGCATCACCACCACGACCAAGGGCTCGATCACCTCGGTGCAGGCCATCTACGTGCCCGCCGACGACCTGACCGACCCGGCTCCGGCGACCTCCTTCGCCCACCTCGACGCCACGACCGTGCTGTCGCGTTCGATCGCCGAGAAGGGCATCTACCCGGCGGTGGACCCGCTCGACTCGACCTCGCGCATGCTCTCCGCCGCCATCGTCGGCGAGGAGCACTACAACGTCGCCCGTCAGGTCCAGCAGGTGCTGCAGCGCTACAAGGCGCTCCAGGACATCATCGCGATCCTGGGCATGGACGAGCTCTCCGAAGAGGATAAGCTCACCGTCGCCCGCGCCCGCAAGATCGAGCGCTTCCTCAGCCAGCCCTTCCACGTGGCCGAAGTGTTCACCGGCTCGCCCGGCAAGCTCGTCGCGCTCGACGACACCATCAAGGGCTTCAAGGGTCTGGTCGAGGGTCAGTACGATCACCTTCCGGAGGCTGCCTTCTACATGGTCGGCACCATCGACGAAGCCGTCGAGAAGGCCCAGCGCCTCGCGGCCGAAGCGGCTTAATCTTCAACAGGGGACATCCCGGAGCCGTGCTTGCACACTCCGGGATGATCTTGTCCAAACGGACCTTTTCAAGCGTATCTCCCAAACGATTCCCGGCCGTCCACCGGCCACGGGATGACGAGGAGCTCAGATGGCTACCTTCACTTTCGAACTCGTCTCTCCCGAGCGCGTGCTGTTCTCCGGCGAGGTCGACGCCGTGGTGCTGCCGGCGACCGAAGGCGACATGACGGTTCTGGCCGGCCATTCGCCGGTGATGACGACCCTCAAGACCGGGTTCCTCGTCGTCACCAGCACACCCGGCAACGGCCGGCGGGTTCTCGTCCGCGGCGGCTTCGCCGACATCAACCAGAACGGCCTCACGGTCCTGGCCGAGCGCGCTCTTCCCGAGGAAGAGATCACGCAGGACATTCTCGACCAGGAGATCCTGACGGCCGAGATGCATTACGACGCGGCCAGCGAACCGGCCGCCAAGCACGTGGCCGAGGCGGCCATCGCGCAGCTGCGCGAAGCCAAGGCGGCGCTGAACTTCTAAGCCTGAAACAACCCGGCCCCGAGCCGGGTTTCTCTTTGATGGAACCCGCCGCGCCGCTCATTCTCACGCTCCAGTTCGACGAGCGCTCCTTCACCTTCTTCGACGCGCAACGACGGCGCTATTTTCCGCCTGAGCGGAACTTCATCCCGGCCCACCTGACGCTGTTCCATGCCCTGCCGGGGGAGCATCTCGGAATCATCGAGCAGGACCTCCAGCGACGCGCATCGGGCCGGCCGCCCTTCACGCTCGACGTCACCGGCCTGCGCCCCCTGGGACGCGGCGTTGCCTACGCCCTGCAATCAACGGAGCTGGCGCAGCTGCACCGTGAACTGGCCCTGCACTGGAACGACTGGCTCAAACCGCAGGACCGGCAGAACCACCAGCCGCATGTGACGCTGCAGAACAAGGTCCACCCATCCGCCGCCAGGGCCCTGCTGGACGAGCTGCGCGACGGTTTCCGGCCGTTTCAGGCGCAGGCTATCGGGCTGGAGCTGTGGTGGTATCGCGGCGGGCCGTGGGAGCGGGCGCGGAATTTTCGCTTCTCCCGAGATATCACCCTCACGTCATCACCGGCCTCGTGCCGGTGATCCCGATCGGAAAGTCGCGGCGCTTCACAGAAGCGGGATGGCCGGCACAAGGCCGGTGATGACGTCAAGGGTATCATCCCCTGCGATCCGCAGGACCGGGAAGAGGATCCATGACCGGCCGGCGCACTGGATTCCCTTCCCCTCCGCTTCGCGACGGCCGGGAATGACACTGAGAAGCTCTCACTCCCCCATGGCGATCAGGTTCGCATTTCCGCCGGCCGCCGCCGTGTTGATCGTGACCGTCTGCTCGGTGGCGAAGCGCAGGAGGTAGTGCGGACCCCCGGCCTTCGGACCGGTGCCGGACAAGCCGTGGCCGCCGAAGGGCTGCACGCCGACCACCGCGCCGATCATGTTGCGGTTCACGTAGACGTTGCCGACCGACAGGGCCTGCACGACCCGCGCCACCGTGGCATCGATCCGCGAATGGACGCCGAGCGTCAGCCCGTAGCCGGTGCCCTCGATGGCGCGCAGCACGTCCTCGAGACGATCCGCCTTGTAGCGCACCACGTGCAGAACGGGGCCGAACACCTCCTGGGCGAGATCATGCGGCCGGTTGAGCTCGAAGATATGCGGCGCCACATAGGTGCCGGTCGCGGGAGCCTCGCCGGCATAGTGCACTTTCGCCGAGCGCTTCATCGCCTCGATATGCGCGTCGAGCTTGTCCTTCGCCTCCCGGTCGATCACCGGGCCCACATGGGCCGAGACCTCGCGCGGATCGGCGATCTTCAGCTCGCGGGCATTGCCGGCGATCATCTCAATCATGCGATCGGCCACGTCGTCCTGCACGCAGAGCAAGCGCAGGGCCGAGCAGCGCTGCCCTGCGGAGCGGAAGGCGGACATCACCACGTCGTCGGCCACCTGCTCGGGCAGCGCGGTGGCATCCACGATCATCGCGTTGATGCCGCCGGTCTCGGCGATCAGCGGCACGATGGCCGCGTCCTTGGTGGCAAGCGTGCGGTTGATGATGCGGGCGACCTCCGTCGAGCCTGTGAAGACGACGCCCGCCACGTCCCTGTGCTCCACGAGGCGCGCGCCGAGGCGTCCGTCGCCCGGCATGAGATGAAGAGCGGTCCTCGGCACCCCGGCTTCATGTAGGATGCGCACCGCCAGGTCCGCGATCAGCGGCGTCTGCTCGGCGGGCTTCGCCACCACGGCGTTGCCCGCCATTAGGGCGGCGCTGACCTGACCGAGGAAGATCGCGAGCGGGAAGTTCCATGGCGAGATCGCTACGAAGACGCCGCGACCGCGCAGGCGCAGCACGTTGCTCTCGCCGGTCGGTCCCGGCATCGTGTCTCCCGCGCCGAACAGCGTGCGGCCCTGGACAGCGTAATAGCGCAGGAAGTCGACAGCCTCGCGCACCTCGGAGAGCGCATCGTCGAGGGTCTTGCCCGCTTCCGCCTGCAACAGATGCAGCAAGGCGCCGCGCCGCTCCTCCAGGAGATCGGCCGCGCGCTGGAGCGCCTGGGCCCGGGTCTTCGCATCCGTGCGGCTCCAGACTTTGAATCCGGCCTGCGCGGCCGCCATGGCCCGGTCGGCCACCTCCGGCGAGGCTTCCGTCACCTGGCCGACTACGGTCGAGCCGTCGATGGGGCTGACGACCGGACGTGCCGTGCCCGACGCCGCCTTGCCGTCGATCAGCGGTTCCGCCTTGAAGCCCTGCTGCCGGCCTTTGTCGATCTCGGCGAGAAGCGCATCGAGGGAGGCGCGATGGCCGAACTCCACGCCCTTCGAGTTCGCACGCTCGGGGCCGTAGAGGTCGCGCGGCAGGGGCAGTTTGGGATGACGCGCCTTGTCGGCGGATACGATGATGTCGGCGGGCCGCTTCAGCAGCGCCTGGACCGGCACGTTCGGATCGGCCGCCACCGACACGAAGGACGAATTCGCGCCGTTCTCCAGCAGACGACGCACGAGATAGGCGAGCAGGTCGCGATGGCCGCCCACCGGCGCATAGGCGCGGCAGGCGAGGCCCGGATTGTCTTCGAGCAGGCGCGCATAAAGCGCCTCGCCCATGCCGTGCAGGCGCTGGAACTCGTAGCCTTCCGTGCCGCCGGCGCGCTCGATGATCGACGCAACGGTGAGCGCATTGTGCGTGGCGAATTGCGGGTAGATGCGCGGGCGCAAGGACAGCATCTTCTCGGCGCAGGCGATGTAGTGCAGGTCCGTCATCGCCTTGCGGGTGAAGACCGGGTAATCGTCGAGACCGCGCTCCTGGGCGCGCTTCACCTCCGTGTCCCAATAGGCGCCCTTCACGAGGCGCACCATGAGCTGGCGGTCGTATTTCTCCGCCATGGCCGCGATCGCGTCGACCACCGACCCGGCGCGCTTCTGGTAGGCCTGGATGGCGAGCCCGAAGCCCTTCCAGTCCGCAAGCGAGGAATCGGCCAGCACGGCCTCGATCACCTCGAGGGACAATTCGAGCCGGTCGGCCTCTTCCGCGTCGATCGTGAAGTTGAGATCGTAGGCTTTCGCCTGTCGGGCGAGCTCGATCACGAGCGGCACCAGCTCGCGCATGACCCGCTCGCGGCTCGTGGCCTCGTAGCGGGGGTGGAGGGCCGAAAGCTTCACCGAGATGCCGGGGCGGTTCGGCAGCGGCTCGTTGCCGGCGGAGCGGCCGATGGCGTCGATGGCGGAGGCGTAAGAATCGAAATAGCGGCGCGCATCCTCGGCCGTGCGGGCGCCTTCGCCGAGCATGTCGAAGGAATAGCGGTAGATCCGGCCCTTGGACGAGGCGGCGCGCTTGAGCGCCTCCTCGATGGTCTGGCCGAGCACGAAATGGTTGCCCATGACCCGCATGGCCTGACGGGTGGCGGTGCGCACGGCGGGCAGGCCGAGACGCTTGGTGAGCTGGCCCAGGATGCTCTCCGGCGTCTCGCCGGGCTGGATGATCCGTGCCGTGATGCCGAGTGCCCAGGCCGAGGCCGAGACCAGGAAGGCATCGGACTTGGCCTCGTGGCCGGCGAAATCGGCCTGGCCCAGCTTGTCCTCGATCAGCCGATCGGACGTGGCGGCATCGGGCACCCGCAGCAGGGCTTCTGCAAGCACCATAAGGGCGAGGCCCTCCTTGGTGGAGAGCGCGTACTCCCGCAGCATCTCCTCGACGCCGCCGAGCCCGCCGCCCTTGGCGCGAATCGCCTCGATCAGGCGGGCGGCCTGCTCGTCCACGCGCTTCTCGCGCTCCGGCGAGAGACGGGAGCTCGCCAGCAGGCGAGCCGCAAGGGCCTTGTCGTCCTCGGCGAAGGGCGGGTTGAAGGGCAGGGGGGCAACGGGGGCAGGGCTCATCGACAATCCTCTGGATATTATTCGGGAATATATGAGGCCTCCGACCGTGTTTCGATGGCGAAATTGACGTTCTGACCTTATGAACGGCGGCGGGATTGTAGAAAGACCGTGAAAATGACGGATTTGGACCGGATTGATCGCAGGATCCTCAAGGCGCTCCAGGCCGACGGCCGCATCGCCACCGTGGAGCTGGCCGAAAAGGTGGGGTTGTCGCCGACCTCTACCGGCGAGCGCGTCAAGCGCCTCCAGCGCGAAGGAGTCATCGCCGGTTACGGGGCGCGGCTCGATCCACGCCGGCTCGGGCTCGAATTACTAGTCTTCGTGGAGGTTTCCCTCGACAAGACGACACCCGACGTCTTCGAGAAATTCGCCGCCGCCGTGAAGCGGGCGCCCGAGGTTCTCGAATGCCACATGGTGGCGGGCGGTTTCGATTACCTGGTCAAGACCCGCGTGGCCGACATGGCCGCCTATCGCCACTTCCTCGGCGAGATCCTCCTGGCGCTCCCGGGCGTGAAGGAAACGCGCACCTATGCGGTCATGGAGGAGGTGAAAAGCGACGGGATGCTGCCGGTGTGAAGGGGGGAGCACCACAATGTCATTTCCGGCCGGAGCGTCAGCGGAGGGGAAGGGAAACCATGATGCTGAGCGTGAGAGTGGATCCCCTTCCCGCACTGTGTGCGCCGGGGATGACAGCGCTGAGCCTCACCGAAGCGAGATGGCCGGCACAAGGCCGGCCATGACAGGGCAGAGTTGCCTTACCCGGAAATCGTCTCCGGCTCGTTCTTCGTCTTCCAGAGCGAGAAGACGACGCCGCCTGCGATCAGCGCGAAGGTGACGCCGAGCGAGATCGTGGGATCGAGCTTGCCGACGAGCTGGTTCCAGAAGATCTTGCCACCGATGAAGACGAGCACCAGGGCGAGAGCGTATTTCAGGTAGTGGAACCGGTGCACCATGGCGGCGAGCGCGAAGTAGAGCGCGCGCAGGCCGAGGATCGCCATGATGTTTGCCGTATAGACCACGAAGGTATCGGTCGTGATGGCGAAGATCGCCGGCACCGAATCGACTGCGAAGATCAGGTCGGCCACGTTGATCACCACGAGGGCGAGGAAGAGCGGCGTCGCCCAGGTGACGATCCGGCCCGTCTTCGGATCGGGCTCCCGCACGAAGAAGTGCTGCTCGTGCAGGCGGTCCGAGACCCGCATGTGCCTGCGCAGGAAGCGCACCATGGCGTTGTTGTCGATGTTCGGCTCGCTCTCGGGCACGAGCAGCATCTTGACGCCCGTGATGATGAGGAAGGCGCCGAAGAGATAGAGCATCCAGGCGTATTCCTGCACGAGGGCCGCGCCCACGGCGATCATGATGCCGCGCAGCACGATGACGCCGACGATGCCCCACACGAGGGCCCGGTACTGGTATTTCCGGGGGATCGCGAAATAGCTGAAGATCAGCGAGATCACGAAGACGTTGTCGATGGACAGGGACTTCTCGATGAAGAAGCCGGTGAAATAGGCGATGCCCGCATGGCTGCCGTCCTGGGTCACCAGGAGGCCGGTCTCGAAGGACCACCAGATATAGGCGCCGAACAGCGCTGCGATGCCGATGTAGAAGGCGGACAGGAGAAGGCTCTCCTTCACGCCGAGCTCTTTGTCCTTCCTGTTCAGGACACCGAGATCGAAGGCGAGAAGAAACACGACAAGGCTAAGGAAAGCCGTCCACATCCAGACGGGCTTTCCCAGCCATTCCACGAGAAGGAATTCTGGCATAACCGGACCTATGATTGCTTTTTCGTACAAGCATCGGCTCCGACATCACAGTCGTGTGCGCACGTCCTGCCAGAGGGGCCCGGTCGCCGATGGGTGTCACGTGGGAAGCCCTCCCGCGGCCGTCAAGGGGCGTGGGACCGAGTTCATCTGCTCAATTTTCCGTCAGATGCCTGCCCCAGGAGCAGTGATGCCCGGGCAAGAGACTTGACCCTGTGTGCCGATCTGGTTGCATGGTCGTGAACCGGGCAGGCGGGCAGGAAGAGCCCCATGAGGCTCCGACCATAAAAAGCAGAGGTGACGGTGATGTTTGCGGATCGTGCGAAGAAGGCGACGTGGATCAGGGGGATGCTGGCCGGCGCGGCCGTGCTTCTCGGGTCCGCCGCGGCCCAGGCTCAGACCCCGGTGCGGTTCTCCCTGGACTGGCGCTGGGAGGGGCCGGCCGCCCCCTTCGCCGTCGCGCTCGACAAAGGCTACTTCAAGGCCGAGGGGCTCGACGTGACCATCGACCCGGCGGCGGGCTCCCGCGAGCCGATCTCGCGCGTGGCGTCGGGCACCTACGACGTGGGCTTCGGCGACGTGAACTCCCTCGTGCGCTTCCGCGACGAGAATCCCGGCACGGACATCAAGGCCGTGATGGTGATCTACGACCGGCCGCCCTTCGCCATCATCGGCCGCAAGAGCCGCGGCGTCACCAAGGACGTGGCGAGCCTGCAAGGCAAGAAGTTCGGTGCTCCGGCGGCCGACGGCGCCTATGCGCAATGGCCGATCTTCAAGGCGGTCAACAAGATCGACGATTCCACCATGAAGTTCGAGAATGTGGGCTTCCCGATCCGCGAGCCGATGCTGGCTCAAGGAGAAGTCGACGCGGTGTTCGGCTTCTCCATGTCGTCCTACATCAACCTGAAATCCCGCGGCGTCCCGGCGGACGACATCGTCGTGATGCTCATGAGCGATTACGGCGTCGACCTCTACGGCAACACCATCATCGTCTCCCAGAAATTCGCCCAGGAGAAGCCTGAGGCCGTGAAGGGCCTGCTGCGCGCGATCATGAAGGGCGTGCAGGACACGGTGAAGGACCCGTCGGGCGCGGTCGATTCCGTCATCAAGCGCAACGACGTGGCCAAGAAGGACGTGGAGCTCGAGCGCCTCAAGATGGTGCTGGAGCAGAACATGATCACGCCCTGGGTCAAGGAGAACGGCTTCGGCGGCATCGACAAGGACCGCTTCGCCAAGGCCCTCGACCAGATCGGCCTGACCTTCACCTACAAGGCAAAGCCCGAAGTCGGCGCCGTGTTCACGGAGGAGTTCCTCCCCGCGGCCGACCAGCGCAAGGTGAACTGATCCCGCAGGCCCGGCCGTCCAGCGGCCGGGCTCTTTTTTCTGGCTCGCCGGCTTCGTGTCATGAAAACCTTTGTCGACATTCACGACGTTACCCACGTCTATGCGCGGGCCGAAGACGGTCTGCCCGCGGTCAGGAACCTCAACCTCAAGGTGAACGAAGGCGAGTTCGCCGCCATCGTGGGTCCTTCCGGTTGCGGCAAGTCCACTCTCATGAAGCTCGCCACCGGGCTGCAGTTCCCCCGCGAGGGAACGGTCATCGTCGGTGGCAGACAGGTGGGAGCTCCTGTCAAGCTCGCTGGTATGGCTTTCCAGAATCCTACCATGCTGCCCTGGCGCACCACCCTCGACAACATTCTCCTGCCGCTCGAGATCGTGGAGCCGCACCGCTCCCGCCTGCGCCGCCACAAGGCGGAGTACGTGGCCAAGGCCGAGAGCCTGCTGGAGCAGGTCGGCCTGAAGGGCCAGGGGCATAAGTTCCCCTGGCAGCTCTCCGGCGGCATGCAGCAGCGCGCCTCCCTCTGCCGGGCGCTGATCCACGAGCCCAAGCTCCTGATGCTCGACGAGCCCTTCGGCGCGCTCGACAGCTTCACCCGCGAGGAATTGTGGTGCGTGATGCGCGATCTCCATGCCGCCCAGAAGGTCACGATCATTCTCGTCACCCACGACCTGCGCGAGGCCGCGTTCCTGTCGGACCGGATTTTCTGCATGAGCGCGCGGCCGGGCCGGATCGTCGCCGAGCGGGAGGTGGAGTTTCCCCGGCCGCGCGATCTCGAGATCACCTATACGCCCGAATTCTCCGCCCTCGTCCACGAATTGCGCGGGCATATCGCGCAGGCGCGCAAAGCAGCTTGAAACCCATGAAAACCAAGAACCGGCTCGCCCTCGCTCCCTGGATCTTCACGGTCGGCTTCTTCGTGCTGTGGGAAATCGTCTGCCGTGTCCTCAAGGTGTCGAGCTTCATTCTTCCGGCGCCCTCCACGATCCTTTTTGCCGTATGGGAATACCGGACCCAGCTTGCCTACCACGCCATGCACACCCTCTGGATGACGCTGGCCGGTTTCGGCCTCGCGGTCGGGTTCGGCCTGCTCCTCGGCATGGTGCTCGGCTCCTCGCGGCTCATCAATGCAGGGTCCTACCCGCTGCTCGTGGGCTTCAACTCGATCCCGAAGGTGGCCGTGGTGCCGATCCTCGTGTTCTGGTTCGGAGTCGGCTGGGTGCCGCCGGTGATGACGGCCTTCCTGATCTCGTTCTTTCCCATCGTGGTGAACGTGGCCACCGGCATTTCCACCGTGGAGCCGGAAATGGAGGACGTGCTGCGGGCGCTCGGCGCCTCGAAGCGGGACATCGTGCTCAAGGTCGGCGTACCCCGCGCCATGCCGTATTTCTTCGGCTCGCTGAAGGTCGCGATCACGCTCGCCTATGTGGGCTCGGTCATCGGCGAGCAGAACGCGTCCAATGTGGGCATCGGCAACCTTCTCACCCGCGCCTCGGCGGCCTTCGAGGTGCCGCTGGTCTGGGCGGCCCTCGTGGTGCTCGCCGTGCTCGGCGTCGTCATGTATGCGATCACCGCTTACGTGGAGCGCTCCATGACCGGCTGGGCGCAGCGCTCGCAGATGGCCGCGTGAGGGACGGCCGTTCTCACCGGTCCGGCAGGGCCGCTCCCGCCTTGTAGGCTTCCGTCAGGCTCCAGGTCACGGTCACCTTGGCCGTGCCGCTGTAGGAGGCGTTCGCCAGGGGCAGCACGACGACCGGTCGTTGCAGGGTGATCGTTTCGGTCTTCGTGCCGGAAAGCGGCGCGCCGTTCAGGGTCTTGGCCACCCATGCGGCGATGTCCCCGGGGACGGTCGCCTTGACGCTTCCGGCGTTGGCCTGCATGGCGGCGGCCTCCGGGAAGAGGAAGCCCGGGAGGAAGAGCGTCCCGGCTTCCTCGTTCACGACCGACATCGGATAGGACAGGCACAGGGACGGCTTGGCCTGCGCGATGTCGAACCTGACCTCGTGGTTCCACGGCTTCGACGCGCCCACGTCCGAGACGGAGCCCCGGCTGACGTCGTCGCGGGTCGCCCTGAACTTGCCGGGGCAGCCTTCGAGCCCGAACCATTGCCGGTAGATCGCCTTGTCTTCCTGGGCGGCCGTCGAGGCATCCGGGAGGCCGGGTCTCATGGTGGCCCCGGGAGGCGGGGTCATCAGGCCGGGATTCGATTGCATCACGGCGGCCTTGATGCAGGCCTCGTCGCCCTTGCATTTGGCATAGGCCTGCATGATCGCCTGGTTGACCTGCTGCTGCATGGCGGCGTTCGGCGGCGCGGCGGGCGCCATGGCCCTGTTGCGCTCCTGGATCTTCTGCATGTTGGCGATCTGCCGGGCGCTGGTGTCCTGCGCCTTGCGGATGGAAGCCGGATCGAGCGGGTTCATGGCTTCGAGGCTGTCGCTCGGTTCAAGGACGGTCGCCAGGAAGAAGTGCTCCGAGATCGTTCCCTTCTCGGAGCTGACTTTGGTCTGCCATCCTTCCGAACCTTCCACCCGCACGTCGATCTTCAGGATGCGCGGTCCGGGAGGCTGGCCTGCCTGAGCCGGAACGGCAAGGGCGGCGCCGCACAGAAGGACGGTCCGGACGAATTTCGAAACCAGCATCGCAATCAGCCTTACAGAATCAGCGTTATAGCATCGCTATAACCTATCTCATGACCGGCCGTTACGGAAGCTTCATCAGCGTCTGAGAGACAGGGGATTATCCGAGAGGGCTGCCGCATCGGGCTCGTCGACGGCCGGGCGCCCGAGGAAGGCATTCCAGAGCTTTTCCACGGTCTCGCGCTCCAGGTCGTCCACGATGAAGACGATGCGGCTGCGCCGGTCTTCGCTCGGCCAGCGCGGCAGCACGGCGGGAACATGGATCACATGCTGCACGCCGTGAATGACGACCGGGTGTTCGGGATCCTCGGCCAGGGCCACGAGACCCTTCACGCGCAGCAGTTTCGCACCCTGGGACGAGCGCAGGAGGTCCAGGAACATGTCGAGGGTGCCCTGGCGGATGGGCTGGTCGCTGATGAGGCAGAAGGAGTGGATCTTCTCGTCGTGCCGGTTCACGTCGTGATGATGGTGGTGATGATCGTGCCCATGGCCGTGATGGTGGTGATGGTCGTGCTGATGGGCGTGGCTCTCGCGCTCCGCCTCCTCCACGGCCTCCGTCTTCAGCCATTGGGCCACGTCGGCGATCTTGCCGTCGAGGCCGAAAAGTCCGCCCGAGATGATCGCGTCGGCGGGCGCATCGGCCTCCAGGAGAGCGGCGCCCGGATTGAGCTGGTGCAGCCGTTCGCGCAGCCGGTCGAGACTCCTCCGGTCGTCGACGAGGTCGGTCTTGGTGATGACGATCCGCTCGGCAACGGCGGCCTGCTTCACGGCTTCCCGATGGGCGTCCAGGGTGGCCGCACCGTTGACGGCGTCGACCGCCGTCACCACGCCTTCCACCGCATAGCGCATCGACAGATAGGGGTGGTAGAGCACGGCATGGAGGATCGGCGCCGGGTCGGCGAGGCCCGTGGTCTCGATGATCACGCGCCTGAACGGCAGGACACGGTCGTTGTCGCGCTTGCGCAGAAGGTCCTCGAGCGTCGCGATGAGGTCGCCGCGCACGGTGCAGCAGAGACATCCGGCGGAGAGAAGCACCATGCCCTCGTCGACGGTCTCCACCAGCAGATGGTCGAGGCCGATCTCGCCGAACTCGTTCATGATCACCACCGTGTCCCGCAGGGCCGGATCCTTCAGGAGCCGGTTGAGCAGGGTCGTTTTCCCGGAGCCCAGGAAGCCGGTGAGAATGGTGAGCGGGATCGGCGGGGGAGGGGTCATGGTCGTCATCGTATCAATCCGCAATCGGCACCAGCGGGCCTTTCAGGCGCCGCCGTTCCAGGAGAACGTTGGCCATGATGGCGGCCAGCACAAGAGCGCCGCCGGCGATTTGCAGCGGTGCCAGAGTCTCGTTCAGGATGATGGCCGAGGACAAAGCCGCCACGACCGGCTCCGCGCAATAGATGATCCCGGCCGCCACCGCCGTAATACGCCCGAGCGCCAGGAACTGCAGCACGAAGCCCACGATATAGCCGCCGATGGTCATGGCCACCGCGAAGGGAGCGAGAGCCAGCGTGGACGGTGGCGCGAGCTGGCCCGCCGCCAGGCTGATGAGGGCGGCCGTCGGCAGAACGAGCAGATGGATCCAGAAGGTCTTGGCCATCACGCCGGTCTTGCGGCAGCGGGCTGCGGCAAAGAACTGGATGGCCGTGGCGATGCTCGCGCCGAAAGCCAGGGCGAGGCCGCGCCAGTCGAGATCTCCGAAAGCCGGCCCCACCACGAGACCGACGCCCAGGGTCGCGAGCGCCACCACGCCGAGCAGAGCCGGCGTGAGTCTCGTCCCTTCCACGAAGGGGCTCGCGAGCACGATCAGGATGGGAAAGGTGTAGAATACCACGGCGGCCACCGCTACGGGGATGTAGGCGACCGACGAGAGATAGCAGAGGCCCACGAACGCGGTGGAAATGCCGAGCAGGAGCAGGGTGCCTCGCTCCGCTCGCGCGGCCTTTAAGGAACTCTTCGCGACAGCCGCCACGATGCCGACCAGCACCAGCATCAGAAAGACCCGATAGACCACGATGGCGGAGCCGCTGGCTCCGGCAAAGGACGCCATACGGGCATAGACGATGTTGACGCCGTAGAGGCTGGCCGAGGCGAGGGCGAAGAGAAGGCCGTCGGCCGGGGAGGAGGAGCGGGTCATCGGGCACGCGTACGATTCAAGGCTCCGCACCGTTCGCGCGGATCGAGCGCGAAAGCAAGGGAGCAAGCAAAACGCCCGGTCGATGACCGGGCGCTGCAGAGCATTTCACGTTTCGCGGATCAGTTCGCGACGGATTTGGGCTTCCCGTTGGCGTCGGCTTTTTGAGGAGCCTTCGCGGCAGGCTTGGAAGCGGGCTTGGCGTTGCCGGTCACCGGCTTGACGGCGACGCTGGCGCGCCCCTGGTCCTTGCCCTTCGCCGTGGACTTTACGGGCTCCTTGTCGGCCGTCTCGCTCTCGTCCGCCGCCTTGGCGTCGGTCTTCTTGGCCGGAGCCTTCTTGGAAGCGGTGGCTTTCTTGGTCTTTGCCTTGCGGGCCTGCTCGGCGGCTTCTTCGGCGGCAGCCTGGGCGGCGAGCTCGGCCTCGGACGGAGGATTAAGCCCGATCCAGACGCGCTCCGGCTGAACCGCCGCGCGGGGGCCGAGCGCGGTGCGCACCGGCTTCTCGGTCGTGTTCCCGGCAAAGGCCATGACCTCGGAGGAGAACAGGTTCGGGATGTTGCTGTCCGTCTCGGCGACGACCGGGGCGTCTTCTTCCTGCGGCATCGGCCCGCGACGGTCGCAGATGACGGGGCGCATGTCCGGCGGTGTGGTGTTGCTGGAAACGGGCAAGGCCGCGAGCTCCGGATTGGTGAAGTTCACCTTGCTGCTGAACCCGCGGTCGAACAGCTCGGCCGCCTTGATCGTGCGCTCGTTGGCCGATTGGGCGCCGAGCACGACCGTGATGAGGTGGCGGCCGTTGCGGGTCGCGCTCGCCACCACATTGAAGCCCGCCGAGCAGATGAAGCCGGTCTTCATGCCGTCGGCGCCGGGATAGCGGCCGATGAGGCCGTTCGTGTTGCGCATAATGCGCCGGCCGTATTGAACCGCCCCGATGTCGAACAGCTCCCTGTCCTCCGGGAACTCGAGCAGCAGCGCCCGGGCCAGAACCGCCATGTCGCGGGCCGTGGTCTGGTTGCGCTCGTCGGGCAGGCCGTGGGGATTGACGAAATGGCTGCTGACCATGCCGAGGCGCTGGGCGTGGGCGTTCATCAGGTCGGCAAAGCCGTCGATCGAGCCGCCGATATTCTCCGCGATGGTCGCGGCGATGTCGTTCGCGGACTTCACCATCATGATCTTGAGGGCGTTGTCGAGGCGGATCTGCGTGCCGGGCTTGAAGCCCATCTTGGACGGGGGCAGGGCGGCCGCGCCGTCGGTGACGGTGAGCAGCGTCTCCATGCTCATCTGGCCGGAGCGCACCTTGTCGAGGGCCACATAGGCCGTCATCAGCTTGGTGATCGAAGCCGGAAACCAGGGGTCGGTCGCCCGTTCCGCGTGCAGAACGCGGCCGGATTCGAGTTCAACGACAAGAGCAGGGCCGCCGGCCGCCAGCGCCGAGCCGCTGAACAAGGCGGCAAGGGCAAAGGCTGTCGCGCGGAGGGCACGGCTAACGTTCATGCGGAACGACTCCTTGGCTTCGTCCAACGATAGGAGAGGATCTCGATGAGGCCCCGCCTGTCAGCTGGGCCATTTGTAGGGCCAATCCTTAACCTTGGCTAGGTTGGCCGGATTTTTGACAGTTTATACCGCCCTTCTTAACGAAATTCGTGTCAACAGAGTGGCAAGAGCGGCGCGGTTTGAAGATCGATATGACAACATCCCTCCTCTGGATCCCGGTGACCCTGGCCGCGGCTGCGGCCCAGACCGGCCGCAACGCCACCCAGCGGCGTCTGACCGAAACCATCGGGACGGTCGGCGCGACCCAGGTCCGCTTCCTCTACGGGTTTCCCTTCGCCCTCCTGGCACTGGCCATCGTGAACCTCGCGACCGGAGAGGTTGTTCCAGGTCCCAATGCAACCTTCCTGGCCTATGCGCTGACCGGTGCGGTCACCCAGATCCTCGCCACGGCCCTCATGCTTGCGGCCATGCGGGAGCGCGCCTTTTCGGTGGTCACGGCCTATACCAAGACCGAGCCGGTCCAGGTAGCCCTGTTCGGGCTGGTGCTGCTGGGGGATCACCTGACGCCCGCCATGGGGCTCGCCATCGCGGTGGCGACCTCGGGGGTCCTCGTCATGTCCGTGAAGCCGGGCACGAGCCTCACGTCCTCGGGCGCGAAGCCGGTTGTCTTCGGGCTCGCCTCGGGAGCCTTCTTCGCCCTGGCGGCCATCGGCTTTCGCGGCGCCATCCTGTCGCTCGACCACGGTTCCGCGCTGATCCGGGCCTCCACGACCCTGGTCTGGGGCTTAGGGTTGCAGACGGCGATTCTCATGATCTGGCTCGGCCTGCTCGACCGCCAGGCCCTGCTGGCGAGCTTCAAGGCCTGGCGCCCCTCCCTGGGAGCGGGATTCCTCGGGGCCCTTGCCTCCCAGTTCTGGTTCATCGGATTCGCGCTTACGACCGCGGCCAATGTGCGGACGCTGGCGCTCGTCGAGGTCCTGATGGCGCAGGCCGTGTCGCACCGCTTCCTGGCGCAGGCGACGACCCGGCGGGAACTCGTCGGTATGGTGCTGATTCTTGCGGGCGTCGGCTTCCTGCTCCTGGCGCAGCGTTAGCTTGTCGCTGCGGCAACGGCGTGATAACGAACAAGATTACATAACGTTCAATCCGCCGGGCCTTCTTCCATGACCGCTGCCGCTGCATCCGAGACCGTCCAGCCGGCCTACCGTATCCTCCAGGTCGGCGATCCGGCTCCCGGGTTCAAACAGAACTCGACCAGCAATCCGCAATTCAGCTTCGATACGGTGGCCGGTCGCTACATCGTCCTGTGTTTCTACGGGACGGGCTCGGACGACATCGGGCGAGCAGCCCTGGCGTCGTTCCAGGAAGAGCACCGCGACCTATTCGACGACGACAAGGTCGCGATCTTCGGCGTGAGCATGGACCCGTCGGACGAAACAGGAATGCGAGCCCGGCAGATCGTTCCCGGCATTCGCCATTTCTGGGACTTCGACGGTGCTGTCGGGCGGCTCTACGGGGCTCTTCCGCGCAACACGTCGCCGGGTCAATCGCAGGTTCCGATCCGCCGCTTCTGGATGGTGCTCAACCCCACCCTGCGGGTGCGCGCCGTCTTCCCGTTCGAACAGGACGGCAGCGACCGGGAGAAGGTGATGGCCTATCTGCGCGCCCTGCCGCCGGTGGACCGGTTCGCCGGGTTCGAGATCCCGGCTCCGGTGCTGGTCATTCCGGACGTGTTCGAGCCGGAATTCTGCCGGCACCTGATCGGCCTCTACGAGAAGCACGGCGGCGAGGAATCGGGCTTCATGCGCGAGGTCGACGGCAAGACCGTCGCCATCCATGATGCGAGCCACAAAAGGCGCAAGGATTATACGATCCAGGACCAGAACCTGATCCGGCAGGTGCAGCACCGCATCATCCGCCGCATCAATCCGGAGATCGAGCGAGTGCACTTCTTCAAGCCCACCCGCATGGAGCGCTACATCGTCTCCTGCTACGCGGCGGAGGACGGCGGGCACTTCCGCGCGCATCGCGACAACACGACGAGCGGCACGGCCCATCGCCGCTTCGCGGTCTCCATCAATCTCAACGGCGATTTCGAGGGCGGCGAGGTGAGCTTCCCCGAATACGGATCGCGCAGCTACAAGGCTCCCCCGGGCGGCGCGGTGGTGTTCTCGTGCCCGCTTCTCCATGCGGTATCCCGCGTGACCGAAGGGCGCCGCTTCGCCTTCCTGCCCTTCCTCTACGACGAGGAGGCCGCCAAGATTCGAGAGGCGAACAACGCCCGTCTCGGCGAGGGCGTGGTCGCCTACAAGGGTTGAGCGCTCTCGTTGAGCGACAGGGCGAGGAGCAGGACCGTGTCTCGCGTGAGCGGGGCCAGCGGTGTGTCACCCGGTTCGCGCGGGTCGATCCAGATATGGTCTTCGATCTCGGCCTTGCAGACGATGGCGCCCTCGAGGCTGGCCGCATAGATGGCGGCCCGCACCCGTTGCCCCGGCTCGTTCGCCGCCGGAGCCTCGAAGATTCCGAGTTCTCTCGTGGAACCCGGAACGAGGCCGCAGCCGAGTTCCTCGGAAAGCTCCCGCGCCAGCGAATCCAGATTGCTTTCGCCCGGCTCGCGCTTGCCGCCCGGCTGCATGAAGATGTCCGTGCCGCGCTTGCGCACGAGAAGAACATGCCCGCGCCGGTCGCGCACCAGGGCGGTGACGATCTCGATCACCGCTCGCCCGCCTTGATCCACTTGTCGACCTTCGGCGGTTCGTAGGCGCGAACGGCCGCGATGAGGGCGGCGGGCTCCTCCTCGACGATCAGCATCGCCCGGTGGATCGGCTTCACGAAACCACGCTCGACCACGTCGTCCAGGAAATCGGTCAGCTTGTCGTAGAAGCCGCCCGCGTTCAGAAGGGCGCAGGGCTTGCGATGGTAGCCGAGCTGCGCCCAGGTCCAGACCTCGAACAATTCCTCGAAGGTGCCGAGGCCCCCGGGCAGGGCGATGAACCCGTCGGAGAGTTCGGCCATCAGGGCCTTGCGCTCGTGCATGGAGCCGACCACCCGCAGATCGCTCAAGGACCGATGGGCGATTTCCTTGTCCACCAGCGCCTGCGGCATCACGCCGATCACGTGGCCGCCCTTTCCGAGGGCCGCGTCGGCGACCGCGCCCATGAGCCCGACCGAGGCGCCGCCATAGACCAGCTCGATGCCTTGAGCCGCCAGGGCCTCGCCGAGCGACCGGGCCGCCGCGAGATAAACCGGATCCTGGCCGCTGCTGGAACCGCAGAAGACACACAGGCGCATGGGACTATCCTTCGTGATTCGCGTCAGCCACCGATGAACGACAGGAAAGGGCCGGGCTCAAGACCCTGATGCGGCCTCAGCATGGAATGCCCGACTTGCTGAAGGCTCCAAAGAGGGCCACTTTGTCCTCCAACAACACCTTCTCCGAGGAGACATCCATGACTGCCTGCATCGTCGGCTGGGCCCATACCCCCTTCGGCAAGCTCGACGCCGAGTCCGTCGAAAGCCTGATCGTCCGCGTCACCAACGAGGCGCTGGAGCATGCGGGCCTCGGGCCTGAGGATGTGGACGAGGTGGTGCTCGGTCATTTCAACGGAGGGTTCTCGGCCCAGGACTTCACCGCTTCCCTGGTTTTCCAGGCCAGCGACAGCTTCCGGTTCAAGCCGGCGACCCGGGTCGAGAATGCCTGCGCGACCGGTTCGGCCGCCGTGCATCAGGCGATCAAGACCATCGAGGCGAGGCGCGCCAAGACCGTGCTGGTGGTCGGCGTCGAGCAGATGACGAAGACGCCGGGGCCCGAGATCGGCAACATCCTGCTCAAGGCCTCCTACCTGCCGGAGGACGGCGGCACGCCGGGCGGGTTCGCGGGCGTCTTCGGCAAGATCGCCGGAACCTATTTCCAGCGCTACGGCGACCAGTCCGACGCGCTCGCCCTGATCGCCGCTAAGAACCACAGGAACGGCGTCGACAACCCCTACGCGCAGATGCGCAAGGATCTGGGCTTCGATTTCTGCCGCGCGGAGAGCGAGAAGAACCCTTACGTCGCCGGTCCCCTGAAGCGCACGGATTGCTCGCTGGTCTCCGACGGCGCCGCCGCCCTGGTCCTGGCCGACACCGAGACGGCGCTCAGGATGAAGCGCGCGGTGGCCTTCCGGGCCACGGCCCATGCGCAGGATTTCCTGCCCATGTCGAAGCGCGACATCGTCCAGTTCGAGGGTTGCGCGGAAGCCTGGCGGCGGGCCCTGTCCCAGGCGGGCGTCCAGCTGTCCGATCTCTCCTTCGTCGAGACCCACGACTGCTTCACCATCGCGGAGCTCATCGAGTACGAGGCCATGGGCCTGACGGCCCCCGGGCAGGGCGCTATCGCCGTCAAGGAGGGCTGGACGAACCGAGACGGTAAGCTGCCGGTGAACCCCTCCGGCGGCCTCAAGGCCAAGGGTCATCCGATCGGGGCCACCGGCGTCTCCATGCACGCGCTCTCCGCCATGCAGCTCTGCGAGGAGGCCGGCGGCATCCAGGTCAGGAACCCGAAGCTCGGCGGCATCTTCAACATGGGCGGCGCGGCCGTGGCGAACTACGTGAGCGTGCTTGAGCGGATCAAGTAATAGAGTATCATGTCGCTAGATTGCTCGTGCGGGCGGTCGAATGAGATGCCAGGATACTCACGATGAACAAGTCTGACCGCAAACGTTCGCCCCAGGAGAACAAAAGGCTGTCCTATGAGCGCGATTGCGTCAATCAATACGGTGAAAACGATAAGGCGGCTCGCAAAGCGGTTCGACGCTTCAAAGCCGCTTCCAATCGTACAGGGAGACGCGGGGTAAATCAGGCGCTACAGGGTCTTGAAAGGGCCCCTGACGATGTCGGTCATGAAACGTCTTTGTTTGAGGCAGAGCACCTTGCGTTAAAACCCAGAAAGACCAAGGTGCCTGCTACGCCTCTCAATGAAGTCGTGCCCTACAGAACGCGAGTCACTGTGACTTGGGCAAGTGCACTAAAGCCCATTTTCAAAGAACTTGGAGAGGTCGGGGTAACCTCTCCGCACTTGATAGTGATGGAGCTTGACCGCCGTCGCATCATCGCCCCGCACGGAAGGCCATGGACGCCTTGGCTTGTTCATCAGGGACTCAAAAGCTTAGGCATCAAGCATCCTTGGGAATGGAACGGACAGCTGGATTAGAAGCCGTCTTCCTCACTCACCCGGCGCCTTGGCCTGAATCGCCAGGGCGTGCAGGCCCCTGTCGAAGGCGCCTTTCAGAACCTCGTTCACGAGCCTGTGACGCGCGACCCGGCTCTTGCCGGAGAAGGCTTGCGACACGATATTAACCTGGAAATGAGTTTCCCCGCCTTCCCGCCACCCGGCATGGCCGTGATGCTTTTCTGATTCGTCGATGACGGTCAGGTCGGTCGGCTGCAGGCTCTCCTGCAAAGTCTGTGTGATCCAGTGCTGAAGGGTCATGCTGATTTGTAAAACCTTTTTGAACGGGTCTGCGGCGAAAAGCGTTCAGGCCTTGGCGCAAGGCCCCAAGCCACTCATAATCACTGAATCATGGATCTCAACTCGCCTCTTTTCGACCGTATCCGGATCAAGCCTTCCTGCGAAGAGCCGCAGGAGGCCAAGGGTCCCGTCTGCGAGCACCCGACCTGCAAGGCGGCGGGGGAATTCCGCGCGCCCAAGGGGCGGGACCGGGAAGGGCAGTATTGGCGCTTCTGCCTCCAGCACGTGCGCGAGTACAACGCCTCGTATAATTACTTCGCCGGCATGTCGGATTCCGCCGTTGCGGCCTTCCAGAAGGATTCCATCATCGGCCACCGCCCGACCTGGACCATGGGCATGAACGGATCCGGCCAGGGCGAGGAGCAAGGCGCCAAGGCCGAGCCGCGGGATTGGGGCTATTTCGATCCCCTCGGGATCCTCAAGGGCGAGGATTTCACCCAGGCCCGCACCAGCCGGGCCCGCCCCGAGCCCAAGCGTCCGCGCTACAGCGGAGCGGTGCGCCGGGCGCTCGACATCCTCGGGCTCGACGAGACCGCCGACGGTCCCGCCATCAAGGCCCAGTACAAGTCCCTGGTGAAGCGCTTCCACCCGGACGCCAACGGCGGCGACCGATCCTTCGAGGAGCGCCTGCGCGACATCATCAAGGCGCACGATGCCCTCAAGAGCGCCGGCCTGTGCTGACATGGTAGTCTTTTAGGCAAGGCAGCTACGCGCATTAGGAAATTGCGCCATTCCGTCATGGGGGTTAAGAAGCCCGTGACGTTTTCGAGACAAACTTCAAAGACCGAGAGGCCCCTATGACGGCACAAACCGAGACAGCGACCCTTCTGCCTGACATGAAGGTGTCCGTGCGACAGGTCTTCGGGATCGACTCGGATCTGGAGGTTCCCGCCTTTTCGCAAGCCGAGCAGCACGTGCCGGATCTCGACCCCGATTATCTCTTCGACCGGGATACGACCCTCGCCATCCTGGCCGGCTTCGCGCGCAACCGCCGCGTCATGATCACGGGCTATCACGGCACCGGCAAGTCGACCCATATCGAGCAGGTGGCGGCCCGCCTCAACTGGCCCTGCGTGCGCGTGAACCTGGACAGCCACGTGTCGCGTATCGACCTCGTCGGCAAGGACGCCATCGTGCTGCAGGACGGCAAGCAGGTCACCGCCTTCCAGGACGGCATTCTCCCTTGGGCCCTTCAGAACAACGTGGCCCTCGTGTTCGACGAATACGATGCCGGCCGCCCGGACGTGATGTTCGTGATCCAGCGCGTGCTGGAGCAGTCGGGCAAGCTCACCCTGCTCGACCAGAAGCGCGTGATCCGGCCTCACCCCGCCTTCCGCCTCTTCGCCACCGCCAACACGGTGGGCCTCGGCGACACCTCGGGCCTCTATCACGGCACGCAGCAGATCAACCAGGGCCAGATGGACCGCTGGTCCATCGTCACGACGCTCAACTACCTGCCGCACGACAAGGAGGTGGACATCGTCCTCTCCAAGGCGAAGCACTACCAGGAGGATGCGTCCGGCCGGGACATCGTCAACAAGATGGTGCGCGTGGCCGATCTCACCCGCTCGGCCTTCATGAACGGCGATCTCTCGACCGTCATGAGCCCGCGCACGGTGATCACCTGGGCCGAGAACGCCGAGATCTTCGGCGACACGGGCTTCGCCTTCCGCGTGACGTTCCTCAACAAGTGCGACGAGCTCGAGCGCACCCTCGTGGCCGAGTTCTATCAGCGCTCCTTCGGCAAGGAACTGCCGGAGAGCGCGGTGAATATGGTGCTGTCGTAAAACCAGCCCTGTCATTCCGGGGCGGCGGTAGCCGAGCCCGGAACCCATGAACGCCAACGATTCAGGATCAGGTGGATACGCAGCAACCATCCCCATTCTGTCGTGGTTATGGATCCCCGCCTTCGCGGGGATGACACGCAACGGGCGTCAGGAGAGGTGAGATGTCCATCTCGAACCGCAAGCCGGGTGAGAAGAAGGAAGCGCCGGCGGAGCCGCTGAAGCGCTCCATCGCCGGCACCATGAAGGCGATCGCCCGCAAGCCCGATCTCGAGGTCGCCTATGCGTCCGACCGTCCGGTGCTCATGGGGCAGGACAAGGCCCGCCTGCCGGAGCCGCCCCGGCGGCTGACCTCGCAGGACGTGGCGGTGCTGCGCGGCAATGCCGATGCCATGGCGCTGCGCCTCGCCTGCCACGACACCGCCCTTCACCGGAAGCTCGCCCCCGAGGGCCAGGCCGCCCGCGCGGTGTTCGACGCGGTCGAGCAGGCGCGCGTGGAATCCCTCGGCTCGCGGCGCATGGCCGGCATCTCGTCCAACATCTCGGCCATGCTGGAGGACCGCTACCATCGCGGCGGCAAGTACGAGGAGATCACCGACCGGGCCGATGCGCCGCTCGAGGATGCGCTCGCCCTCATGGTGCGCGAGCGCCTGACCGGCGAGAAGCCGCCCGCATCGGCCGCCAAGATCGTCGATCTCTGGCGCGACTTCATCGAGGATCGCGCCGGACACGATCTCGACGGCCTGCTCAAGAACATCGAGAACCAGCGCAGCTTCGCCCGCAACATCCGCGACATGCTTTCCTCCCTCGACATGGCCGACGAAGCGGCCCTCGATTCCGAGGACGAGGAGAACGAGGACGAGAACGAATCCGAGGAGCAGGAACAGCAGGGCGAGGGAGAATCCGAGCAGGAAAGCCAAGGCGACCGGGCCGAGGTGGAGATGAGCGAGGATTCGAGCGACGAGATGGAGGACGGCGCGACGGAAGAGGCCGATGGTCCTTCCGGCGAGATGCCCGAGGAATCGGAGGAAGCGGATTCGGAGGATGCCGGCGAATCCTGGCGTCCGCCGTCGCGCTCCAACGAGGCCCGAGGCCCCGACTACAAGGCCTTTACCCACAAATTCGATGAGATCATTCACGCGGAGGATCTCTGCGATGCGGACGAGCTCACGCGCCTGCGCGCCTATCTCGACAAGCAGCTCGCCCACCTGCAGGGCGTGGTCGGGCGTCTGGCGAACCGCCTGCAGCGCCGCCTGATGGCGCAGCAGAACCGGTCCTGGGAATTCGACCTTGAGGAGGGCACCCTCGATCCGGTGCGCCTGCCGCGCATCATCATGGATCCTTACCAGCCCCTGAGCTTCAAGCAGGAGCAGGACACGAATTTCCGCGACACGGTGGTGACGCTGCTCCTCGACAATTCCGGCTCCATGCGCGGTCGGCCGATCACGGTCGCGGCCACCTGCGCGGATATTCTTGCCCGCACCCTGGAGCGCTGCGGCGTGAAGGTCGAGATCCTCGGCTTCACCACGCGCGCCTGGAAGGGCGGCCAGTCCCGCGAGATGTGGCTGCAGAACGGAAAGCCGGCCAATCCCGGCCGCCTGAACGATCTGCGCCACATCATCTACAAGTCGGCGGATGCGCCCTGGCGCCGTGCGCGCAAGAATCTCGGCCTGATGATGCGCGAGGGCCTGCTCAAGGAGAACATCGACGGCGAGGCGCTCGATTGGGCGCATAAGCGCCTGCTGGGCCGGCCCGAGCAGCGGCGCATCCTGATGGTGATCTCGGACGGCGCGCCGGTGGACGACTCGACCCTGTCGGTCAATCCCGGCAACTATCTCGAGCGGCATCTGCGCTTCATCATCGAGGAGATCGAGACCCGCTCTCCCGTGGAGCTCATCGCCATCGGCATCGGCCACGACGTGACGCGCTATTACCGCCGCGCGGTGACCATCGTCGACGCTGAGGAACTCGGCGGCGTCATGACCGAGAAGCTCGCGGAGCTGTTCGAGGAGAATGCCGCGCCCCCATCCCGCGGAGCACCCCGCCGCAGAGCCGTCGCTTGAGGCTGACCCGGCGGAACTTCCTGATCGGCGGCGGTGCGGCCGCCGCGACCCTGGCCTGCACGGGCGTCGCCCTCGCGCAGCGCCCGCAGGTTTTCCGGAGCGCGACCTCCATCGACGTGGAGGCGCGGCCGGTCAGCCGACTCTCCACCACCGATCCCGATCGCTCCCGCTTCGGGGCGCTGATGTTCCGCTCCGGACTCGAGCTGCGCTCGCGGGTCTCGGCCTTCGGAGGCTTCTCCGGCCTCTGGCGCTCGTCCGACGGGCAGGACCTCATCGCGCTCGCCGACAATGCGCAGGTGTTGAAAGCCCGGGTCGAGACTTCTGACGGACGGCTCTCGGGTCTGTCGAACCCGGTTCTGTCCCCCCTGGTCCTGAGCAACGGCGTGCCGTTGCGGCGTTCGCGCTATTACGACACGGAGAGCTTCGCGCTTGCAGGCAATGCCGTCTATGTGGGCGTCGAGCGCAACCATGCGGTGATCAGGTTCGAGCGCACCGATGCGGGCAGCATCATTCGCGGCGTTCCCATTCCCGTCCCGCAGGCGGTGAAGGATCTGCCGAGCAATGGCGGCCTGGAGGCCCTCGGCGTCGCGCCCCGGCGCTCGCCCTTGAACGGAGCGCTCGTGGGAATCGCGGAAGGCGGCAGCGGATTCATCCTGACGGGGCCGCGGCAGGGCGCTTTCGAGATCGTTCTCTCCGGCGGTTATGCGGTGACCGACCTCGCTTTCCTACCCGAGGGCGATGCCGTGATCCTGGAGCGCCGCTTCTCGCTTTTCGGCTTCTTCGGCTGCCGCCTTCGCCGCATCGAGGCGGCTGCACTGAAGGCCGGGGCCCGGATCGACGGCGACGTTCTTTACGAGAGCGAAGCCTCGCATCAGATCGACAACATGGAAGGATTGGCGATTCATAGGGAAGGTCGCGATACGGTGCTTTCCCTGATCTCCGACGACAATTTCAGTTCCCTGCAGAAAACGGTGCTGCTCGAGTTTTCTCTCGTGGGCTGACCCTGCCTTACGGATGGGCATTCGCCTTTTTTCTCATCATTCTTTGCCGCTTCTATCCCTTCGTTGCGCTTGAAGCCTCTGGTTACGGACCACTAAGCTTCACGCATGCGGGCCCGTTGCCAATCATTGCGCCGGGTGTCCGCACCACGAGGCCTGAGGAGATCCGGTGGCGGCGCGGGCGGTCTTCGACGAGATGAGCGGCCATGACGGCCAGAGCAGGGATGCCTACCGGGTTCTCCAGGACTGGCTGAAATCCGCCCCGCCGCACGTGCTGGAACATCGCCGCGAGGAAGCGGAACTCTTCTTCCGCAGGGTCGGCATCACCTTCGCGGTCTACGGCAACACGGAAGCCGAAGAGCGACTCATCCCCTTCGACATCATCCCGCGCATCCTGTCGGGCAAGGAATGGAAGCGCCTTTCGCAGGGCCTCGAACAGCGCGTGAAGGCGCTCAACCTGTTCCTGAAGGACATCTACGGGGCCCGGGAGATCCTGCGCGCCGGGATCATCCCGCCGGAACTCGTCTATCTCAATCCCTATTACCGGCCGCAGATGCATGGGCTGTCCCTGAACAGCGACATCTACGTGCAGGTGGCGGGGATCGACATCGTCCGGGTCGACGACCAGGATTTCTACGTGCTCGAGGACAACCTGCGTACGCCCTCCGGCGTCTCCTATATGCTGGAGAACCGGGAGGTGATGATGCGCCTCTTCCCCGAACTCGTGGGAATGCAGCGCATCCGGCCCATCGAGAATTACATCGACGAGCTTCTGGGCACGCTCAAATCCGTCGCTCCGGCAAGCTCTCCCTGGGACCCGACCGTGGTTCTCCTCACGCCCGGTTCGCTGAACTCCGCCTATTACGAGCACAGCTTCCTGGCCGACCGCATGGGCGTGGAGCTGGTCGAGGGACGCGACCTCTTCGTGCGCGACGAGATAGTCTACATGCGCACCACCGAAGGGCCGAAGCGCGTCGACGTGATCTACAGCCGCATCGACGACGACTACCTCGACCCGCTGGTCTTCCGTCCCGATTCCGCTCTGGGCGTGCCGGGCCTGATCGCGGCTTACCGGGCCGGCAATGTCGCCATCGCCAACGCGCCTGGAACGGGAGTGGCCGACGACAAGGCCATGTACTCCTACGTGCCCGACATCGTGCGCTTCTACATGGGCGAGGAGCCGATCCTGAAGAACGTGCCGACCTGGCGCTGCCGCGAGCAGGAAGCCCTTTCCTATGTGCTAGACAACCTGCACGAACTCGTCGTGAAGGAGGTCAACGGCTCGGGCGGCTACGGCATGCTGGTGGGTCCGCATGCGACCAAGGAAGCGCGCGAGCATTTCAAGGCCCGGATCCTCGCCACTCCCGACAATTACATCGCCCAGCCGACGCTGGCCCTCTCGACGAGCCCGATCTTCACCGAGACCGGGCTCGCGCCCCGCCACGTGGATCTGCGCCCCTTCGTCCTGACGGGCCGCGACGGCGTCAGGTTGGTGCCCGGCGGTCTCACCCGGGTGGCCCTGACGGAAGGATCGCTGGTGGTCAATTCGAGCCAGGGCGGCGGGACCAAGGATACCTGGGTGCTGAGTGAATGAGCGGGAGCGTTTCGCGTGTTGAGTCGTGATGCCGACAGCCTCTATTGGCTCTCCCGCTACGTGGAGCGGGCCGAGAACACGGCGCGCATCCTCGATGTCGCCTATCGCATGGCGTCGATGCCGATCTCCTATAACGGCGTCGAGACCAACGAGTGGGAATCGGCGCTCGTCACGGCGGGCGGCATCGAGCAGTTCCGCGCCGTCTACGGGGATGCGACACCCGAGAACGTGATCGAGTTCCTGGCCTTCTCCGAGGCCAATCCGTCGAGCATCCAGAGCAGCTTCGACACGGCGCGGCAGAATGCCCGCTCGGTGCGGTCCGCGCTGACCTCCGAGATGTGGGAGGCGATCAATTCCGCCTGGCTCGACCTGCGCCGTTACCGGTCGAAGAAGATCAATGTCGAGGAGCTTCCCCGTTTTCTGAACCTCGTGAAGGAAGCCTCGCTGCGCTATGACGGCTCCGCCATGCGCACCATGCTGCGCAACGACGCCTATTGGTTCTCGCGGCTCGGCGTCTACATCGAGCGCGCTGACAACACCGCCCGGGTGTTGGACGTGAAGTACCACGTGCTGCTACCGCAGGACGCGCCGGTGGGCGGCGGCATCGATTATTACCAATGGGCCGCCATCCTGCGCTCGGTTTCGGCGCTGGTGAGCTACCAATGGGTTTACCACCAGAACCTGCGGCCCTGGCTCGTGGCGGATCTGTTGATCCTGCGCGAGGAAATGCCGCGCTCGCTCGCCGCCTGCTACGCGTTCCTCTCCCGCCACCTCGACGACATCTCGCACCGCTACGGAACGTCGGGAGCGGCGCAGCGTCAGGCGCGGGCGACCCATGCGCGCCTCGCGAACCAGAACATCGAGGAGATCTTCCAGCACGGGCTGCACGAGTTCCTGCAGGACTTTCTTGCCGAGAACAACCGGCTCGGGCAGGCCATCACGAACCAGTATCTCGGCTGACCCATGCGCATCCGCATCACCCACGAGACGGTCTATCACTACAGCGAACCCGCCAAGTCGGCGATCCAGCTCCTGCGGCTCACCCCGCGCGGCAGCGACAGCCAGACGGTCCTGTCCTGGAACATCGACATGGATGGTGACGGCCGGCTGATGCGGCGGGAGGACTGGTACGGCAACATCATCCACAGCCTGTCCGTCTCCGGCCCGGTGAGTCAGATCACCCTGCACGTGGCCGGCGAGATCGAGACCACGGATACGGCCGGGATCATCAAGGGAGGGGTGGAGCGCTTCCCGCCGATCTTCTACCTGCGGGATACGCCGCTGACCCGGGCCGATGCCTCCATCCGCGAATTCGCCGAACTCACGGCGGGCCGCTTCACCAATCCGCTCGATCAGGCCCACGCGCTCCTGAGCGCCATTGCCGAGCGCCTGCGCTTCGACACGCAAGCCACCAACTCCACGACCACGGGCGCGGACGCCTTCGCGGCAGGCCACGGGGTCTGCCAGGATTTCACCCATGTCTTCGTGAGCGCGGCGCGGTCTTTGAAGATCCCGGCCCGCTACGTCTCGGGCTATCTGCACAAGCCTGGAGAGATCGAGCAGGAGGCGGGCCACGCCTGGGCGGAGGCGTATCTTCCGGATCTCGGCTGGGTGAGTTTCGACCCGGCCAATGCTGTTTCCGCAACGGAACACTATGTCCGCCTGGCCATCGGACTCGATTATCTTGATGCGGCCCCGGTTCGAGGAAGCTATTACGGTATCACCCGTGAAGCGCTCGACGTTCGTCTGA
The DNA here is from genome assembly GCF_013520865.1 of Microvirga mediterraneensis. NCBI lineage: Bacteria > Pseudomonadati > Pseudomonadota > Alphaproteobacteria > Hyphomicrobiales > Methylobacteriaceae > Microvirga > Microvirga mediterraneensis. Next base: position 491,810 of record NZ_JACDXJ010000001.1, on the reverse strand, counting down.
GGATCGAAAGCGCCCGTCAATCGCAGGCGTGAGAATGGCCTCGGCAACAGAGCAGCTCGACCAGAAGGCCCCAGGAGGAACCCCCATGACGTATTGTGTCGGCATCCTGGTGCGGGACGGCCTCGTCATGATCGCGGACACGCGCACCAATGCGGGCGTCGACAATATCGCGACCTTCCGCAAGCTGCACCTGTTCGAGAAGCCCGGCGAGCGCATCATCACGCTGGCCACCGCGGGCAACCTGTCGGCCAGCCAGTCCGTCATGTCCCTGCTGACCGAGGGACTCGAAAACCCCGAAACCGGCGTGGTCGAGACGCCCCTGACCGTGCCCAGCATGTTCAAGGCCGCCCAGCTCGTCGGCCGTGCCATCCGTCAGGTCTACGAGGTCGATGGGGTCGAGATCGAAAAGCGCCAGATGACCTTCGACGTCACCATGCTGCTCGGCGGGCAGATCGGGTCAGGTCCCATGCGGCTCTACCAGATCTACGCGGCCGGCAATGCCATCGAGGCCACTGTCGATACGCCCTTCCTGCAGATCGGGGAGCCGAAATACGGCAAGCCGATCCTCGACCGGGCGATTTCTCACGGCACCAGTCTCGTCGAGGCCCTGAAGCTCGGACTCATCTCCATGGATTCGACCCTGAAATCCAATCTCGGGGTCGGCCTGCCCATCGACATCGTGGTGGCGAGGCGCGACGCCCTGAAGGCGCAGGTGACCTACCGGATCCAGGAGGACGAGCCGTATTTCAGAGATCTGCGCGAACGCTGGTCCGCCGCTTTGCGCGCGGCCCATCAGGCGATTCCTCACCCGCCTTATACGGAAGAGGTTCTTTAGTAGCTGACTCAATCGACTTGCTGGTGAGTGCAATCATTCAATGTATGGTATATAGTATTACATATAGAATCTCGATTGAGGCGCATCGGTGATGTGGGCACCCATTAAGAAGCTCTTCGCGGGATCACCCCTCATGGGCTCGTTGCTGGGTGAAGTCATTTACGAGGCTGAGCCCCTGCAGGGGCAGTCATCCACATCTCTGTTCCAGTGGCGTGTGAAGAAGGGGCTGGATGATGCCTCATACTTTGTAAGCCTGAAAATGCTTCCGGATGGTTCTGCAGGGCCTGAGGGCGCCCCAAAAAACTACATCAGCTTCGATCTCGAGACAGCCGAGCAGGTTCGAGGCAGTTTAGAAGTTTGTATCGCAGAGTGCCGACGTCTCAAAGCCTTAGAGGGTGATTAGCAAGCAGCGCTGCTAAGTGCATTGAAGCTAGAGAGGTAAGCTCAAGCGGCCCGGTGATGATGCTTCGCCTCGTAGCGCATGAGCCGCAGGATCGCCCCATAGGGAGCGATCGAGATCGCCGCGAGCGCGAGCTTCACCAGGTAGTCGGCCACAGCCAGATTGGTCCAGGGCAGGGCGATGCACTGATCCACGATGCCGGCATGGCCGAGCGCCTCGCTGATGGTGAAGCCGAGGCCGGGCACCGCGCCGCAATAGAAGGCGAAGGAGAAGAAGATAGCCGTGTCGAGGCCCGACGAGATCACCGAGGACACGAAGGGCGGCATCCACCAGGCGTGGCCACGCAGGCGGAAGAAGATCTGGATGTCGAGGAGCTGGGCGACCAGGAAGGCCGCTCCCGAGGCGATCGCGATGCGTGGAGATGCGAGAAGGACCGAGAGCACCACGGCCAGCGCGAAGCCGGCATAGACCACCCGGCGGGCGCCCTTGGGGCCGAAGCGCCGGTTCGACAGGTCGGTGACCAGGAACGAGAACGGATAGCTGAAGGCACCCCAGGTCAGGTAGTTGTCCAGGCCGAGATGCTGGAAGGGATACTGGACCAGGATGTTCGACGAGAGGACGACCAGGGTCATGGCCGCAAGGGCAATGAGGAAGTCGCGGCGGTCGATCTGGGACATGGGGCAGCCTCTTTTGGGCGGTCTCTCTTGAGCCAACAGCTCAGGCTTCATGCAACGCAAAACGGGCGGCACCGAGGCCGCCCGCAAAGCCGATCCACTGGCGATCCGAGATCAGCTCGCAGCGGCGAGCTTCTTCTCGATCTCGCGCTTCACCGCGAGCGCGGTGGTGGAGAGCTCGCCAGCCTTGGCCTTGGCCAGGAAGGCGTCGAGGCCGCCGCGGTGCTCGACCGAGCGGAGCGCATTGGCGGAGACGCGCAGGCGCACGGAGCGCTGCAGGGTGTCAGACTGGAGCGTGACGTTGCAGAGGTTCGGCAGGAACTTCCGCTTCGTCTTGCGGTTCGAGTGGCTCACCAGGTGGCCACTCAGCACGGCCTTGCCGGTCAGTTCGCAACGGCGCGACATGGGTTCAATCCTATTCGTCTATTAAAGGGTCGCGACCACAAATCGCGGGTTTGCCTGATCGCAGATCCCACGCGGCCGGACACCAGAAGTCCTTGGAAGGTGGGAGCCTATAGGCCAAAAAAGGGGAGGACGTCAAGAATAGTGCGACGCCGTATCTCGTTTTTTTGAAGCAGCGCGGTCATGATTTATTCCGAATCTCGTGCGATGCAACGGAATAGACTATCAGGATAGCTTTCATGCGCCTCATCGCCTCAGCTCTCGCGACCCTGGTCTTCGCCGGATCGGGCTCGCTCGCGCAAGCCCAGACCGGACCGGCCCAGACCCTGAAAGTGAGCTACGACATCACCCTGGCCGGCCTGCCCCTGGGCAAGGCCGACCTGTCGTCGTCCTTCAAGGGGGCGAAGTACGAGATGGCGGGACAGGCAAAGCTGACCGGGCTCGCCATGATCCTGACCGGCGGCCGGGGCGAGGCCAATGCCTCCGGCACCCTGGACGGGGACGCGCCGCCCCGTTCGAATACCTTCTCCGTCGTGTCGAAGACCTCCGACAATCAGCGCATCGTCCGCATGGGGATCAAGAGCGGCCGGGTGGCCGAGGTCGAGATCGATCCGCCCCTGGAGCCCAAGCCCGACCGGGTGCCCGTCAAGGCGGCCGACAAGAAGGGCGTGGTCGATCCCATGAGCGCGCTGCTCATGCCGGCCGTGGCGTCGAAGAGCCTGACCGACCCGGCCAATTGCGACCGGACGATTCCGGTCTTCGACGGGGCCTCCCGCATGAACGTGGTCCTCTCCTATGCGGAGACGAAGAAGGTCGAGGTGCCGGGCTATTCCGGGTCCGTCCTCGTGTGCAATGCCCGCTACGTGCCGATTTCCGGCCACCGGAGCGAGCGCCCGGGCACGAAGTTCATGCAGGACAACAAGGACATGTCCGTCTGGCTGGCACCCGTCGAGGGGCCGCGCGTGCTCTTCCCGGTCAAGGTTTCCGTCCGCACCATGATCGGCATGGGCGAGATGCAGGCGTCCCTCTGGTCCTTTGAGGACGGCAAATCGCCCGCGCCCTCCCGCAAGGCCATGAAGGCGGACGAGGCCGTGAAGGCCGGGGTCGTTCAGTAAGTCCTGAAAAGCCCTCGCGATTCCTGCTGTTTCAGGTAGCGAAAGCGGGCTGCGGCACCATATAAGGGGCTAACCGCAGCCTGCCGCATGGGCTCGAGGCTGCTTCGTAGGGAAGGCTCCTGGCGCCGGTCTCCGGTTCTAAAGCCTCTCGGCTCTCACTCCGGGACCTTTTCAGCATTACCCGTCATCCAGGCATGTCCCGTCGCTCTCTCCCTCCGCAAGTGCGTGCGCGCGGCGTGACCGCCGTGCTCGGCCCCACCAATACCGGCAAGACCCACCTGGCCATCGAGCGCATGCTCGGCCATGACAGCGGCATGATCGGCCTGCCCCTGCGTCTCCTGGCGCGCGAGGTCTACAACCGCGTGGTGGAGAAGGCGGGGCATCACAACGTCGCCCTGGTCACGGGCGAGGAGAAGATCAAGCCGGACCGGCCACGCTACTGGATCTCCACCGTCGAGGCGATGCCGCGGGACCTCGACCTTGCCTTCGTGGCCGTGGACGAGATCCAGCTCGCCAGCGACCTGGACCGGGGCCATGTATTCACAGACCGCCTGCTGAACCAGCGCGGGCGCGAAGAGACGCTCCTCATCGGCTCGGCCACCATGCGTCCTCTCATCGAGGCGCTGATCCCCGGCGTGCATGTGGTCACGCGGCCGCGCCTGTCGAAGCTGTCCTTCGCGGGCGAGAAGAAGGTCTCGCGCCTGCCCCGCCGCTCGGCCATCGTGGCCTTCTCGGCCGAGGAGGTCTACGGCATCGCCGAGCTGATCCGGCGCCAGAGCGGCGGCGCCGCGGTGGTGCTGGGGGCCCTGTCGCCCCGGACCCGAAACGCCCAAGTCGAGCTCTACCAGAACGGGGACGTGGATTACCTCATCGCCACCGATGCCATCGGCATGGGGCTCAATCTCGACGTGGACCATGTGGCGTTCGCGTCCGACAAAAAGTTCGACGGGTTCCAGTTCCGCAAGCTCAACAATCCGGAACTCGCCCAGATCGCCGGCCGCGCCGGCCGCTACATGCGCGACGGCACCTTCGGCTCCACGGGCCGCTGCCCGCCTTTCGATGCGGAAACCGTCGAGGCGCTCGAGAATCACACCTTCGACCCCGTGCGAATCCTGCAATGGCGCAACCCGGACCTGGATTTTTCCTCGCTCGCCCGCCTGCGCGATTCTCTCGGGGCGCAGCCGAGGGAGCACGGCCTCGTGCGGGCCCCCACGGGCGAGGACGTAACGGCCCTCGAGGTCCTGGCCCGGGAGGACGACATCCGGGCGATGACCCGCACCCAATTCGCCGTGGAACGGCTCTGGCAGATCTGCCAGGTGCCGGATTACCGGAAAGTTTCCCCGCAGACCCATGCGGATCTCGTCGGCCAGCTCTATCGTTTCCTCATGAAGGACGGGGCCATCCCGGCCGACTGGTTCGCCCGCCATCTGTCCGCCATGGACCGGACGGATGGGGATATCGACACCCTCTCCAACCGCATCGCCCAGGTCCGGACCTGGTCCTTCGTCGCTAACCGTCCCGACTGGTTGAAGGATCCAGAGCATTGGCAGGATGTTGCGCGTCAGGTAGAGGACAAGCTATCGGATGCGCTCCATGAACGCCTCGCCCAACGATTCATCGACCGGCGGACGAGCGTTCTCATGCGGCGCTTGAGAGAGAAAACGATGCTCGAAGCGGAAATTACGACCACCGGCGACGTCACCGTCGAGGGTCAGCACATCGGTCACCTGCACGGCTTTCATTTCGTGCCCGATCCCCAGGCCGACACCACGGAGGCCAAGACCCTGCGCAACGCGGCCGGCAAGGCGCTGGCCGGGGAGATCGAGGCGCGGGCGGACCGGTTCGCCGAGGCTCCCGATGCCATGCTCGTGCTGTCGAACGACGGCACGATCCGCTGGATGGGCGACCCGGTCGCCAAGCTGGAGGCCGGCGACAAGCTGTTCGAGCCCCGCGTGCGCATCCTCTCTGACGAGCACCTCACGGGCCCGGCCCGGGAGAAGGTGGACACCCGCCTGCGCGCCTGGCTCAAGGCCTATGTGGTGCGCCTGCTCGGGCCCCTGCTGCAGCTCGAGGACAGCGCCGAGCTGACGGGCCTCGCCCGCGGCATCGGGTTCCAGATCGGCGAGGCCCTCGGCGTGCTGGAGCGCGCGAAGGTTCTCAACGACGTGCGCAGCCTCGACCAGGATGCCCGCGGCGCCCTGCGCAAGGCCGGGGTCCGGTTCGGCGCCTATCACCTCTACCTGCCCGCCCTCCTGAAGCCGGCGCCCCGCGTCCTGGCGACCCAGCTCTGGGCCCTGCAGAACGGCGGCCTCGACCAGAAGGGCATCGACGAGATCGCCCATCTCGCCCAGTCCGGCCGGACCTCAATCCCGGTCGATTCCGAGATCGCCCACGGGCTCTATCGCGCGGCCGGCTTCCGCGTGCTCGGCGGACGGGCCGTGCGCGTCGACATCCTGGAGCGCCTGGCCGACCTGATCCGTCCCGCCATCTCCTATCGTCCCGGCATCCCCCCCGGCGAGCCGCCGGCCGGCACGGCCGATGGGGAGAGCTTCGTCCCGACCGTGTCCATGACTTCTCTCGTGGGCTGCGCGGGCGAGGATTTCGCCACGATCCTCAAGTCTCTCGGCTATGTGGTGGAGCGCCGTCCCGGCCCCGCCATCACGGTGCCGCTGGTCGAGGCTCCGAGGGTTGTCGAACCCCCGGCCGCGCCTGTGGAAGGCGACACCCCCGCTCCCGCCGAGCAGGCCCCGACGGAAGCGGCCGAAGCCTCCGTGGGCACCGAAGAGATCGGCGCCGTGGCGGTCGAGGCCCCCGAGGCGACCGTGTCCCAGCAGGAGGTGGAGGCCAGCGCCGCCGAGGCCGTGGCTTCGCCCGCAGGTCAGTCCCTGGCTCCCTCCGAGGCTTCGACCGAGGCTCCCGCGGCTGAAGCTCCCGCCGAGCCCGAGATGATCGAGGTCTGGCGCCAGGGTCGCCGCCATCCCGAGGGCGGGCGCGCCCGCCATGGCCGCGAGGCCCGGGGCGGACGCAGCCAGGAGCGCGGCGAGCGTCGTCAGCGTCATGGCGGCGAAGGCCAGGGCGAACCCGGCGAACGCCGTCCGCGTCCCGAGCGCCGCGAGGCGCAAGGGGAGGGCGGTCGTCCGCAGAACCGTCCGCCGCGCGGCCCCGGCCGCGGCGAGGATCGTCGCGGGGAGGACCGTCGAGGACCCCGTCCCGACAAGCGCTCCGACAACCGCCGCGAGGGCGGGCACGAGCGCCGGGAGAAGCAGCCGGACCCGAACTCGCCCTTCGCCAAGCTGATGGCCCTCAAGGCGCAGCTCGAGGACAACAAGAAGTAGGGATGTGACACGCATGCGTGAGGACCGGCAGCGGCTCGACAAGTGGCTGTGGTTCGCGCGCTTCGCGAAGACGAGGACGCTGGCGGCCAAGCTGGTCACGGGCGGCTTCGTTAGGCTCAACGGCCAGCGCACCGACAATGCCGCCAAGGCGGTCGCCGTCGGCGACGTGATCACTCTTGCGCTGGCCCGGACCACCCTGGTGGTCCGGGTCGAAAGCCTCGGCGAGCGGCGCGGCCCTGCGCCGGAAGCAAGGCAGCTCTACATAGACCTCAACCAGGACAACGCGGCGCTTGTCAGCGACCCCGACAAGGGCTAGAGCGGCGGCATAACGCCATTTCGTTGACTTTCGAACAGACCCTCGAAGGACCGTGCATGACCTACGTCGTCACTGAAAATTGCATCAAGTGCAAATACATGGACTGCGTCGAGGTGTGCCCGGTCGATTGCTTCTACGAGGGCGAGAACATGCTCGTCATCCATCCTGACGAGTGCATCGATTGCGGCGTCTGCGAGCCGGAATGCCCCGCCGAGGCGATCAAGCCCGATGCTGAGCCGGGTCTCGAGCAATGGCTGAAGCTCAATGCCGACATGGCCAAGAGCTGGCCCAACATCACCATCAAGAAGGACGCGCCCGCCGACGCCAAGGAATTCGACGGCGTCGCCGGCAAGTTCGAGGCGTATTTCTCGGCCAATCCGGGTGAAGGCGACTGAGACCGGATCCGGGGGCTCTCCGTCCGGCCGCTTCCCGGCCTGTCGGATTGCAGTTCGCCTGGGCTGGAAACCGGAACCAGTTTCCTCACGATGCGTTAGCTTCCAAAGCGCGGCCATAAAGGGCCTGATTTACGCTGCCCGTTGAAATATTTTTGCTTTTTCGGCCGGACTGTGATAGGGTCCGCAAATGCCGTCGCTTGCGCTCAAGCCGTGCACCGTCCCTGCAGACCGGCGGTTCGCATAATTGAAGCAAAGATTCGCGTCCTTTGACTTAAGGGAGCGTCGCTGCCTTGGTCAAGGGTATGAGCGTATTTAGCCGCTGGCTTACATCAGGGAGACGAGCGGAATAGTCAAGTTCCGTGATGCTCAATCTCGATCCTCGTTCCCCTGGGTCCCTGCCCAGTGGAACCACAGCTTCCTCGCTGCCAAGCGAGGACCATGCAAGGAGGCCTCTCTCGCATGACAACCGCCAAGAAGTCCGCCCAGCGCCTTGGGTTCAAGTCCGGTGAAGCAATCGTGTATCCCGCTCACGGCGTCGGCCGTATCACGGCCATCGAAGAGCAGGAAATCGCAGGCTTCAAGCTGGAGCTCTACGTGGTCTCCTTCGACAAGGACAAGATGGTCCTGCGCGTTCCGACCGGTAAGGCTTCCAGCGTGGGCATGCGCAAGCTTGCCGAACCGGCCCTGGTGCAGAAGGCTTTGGACGTGCTGACGGGTCGTGCCCGCGTGAAGCGCACCATGTGGTCGCGCCGTGCGCAGGAATATGAGGCGAAGATCAATTCCGGCGACCTGATCGCCGTCACGGAGGTCGTGCGCGATCTCTACCGCTCCGAGGCCCAGCCCGAGCAATCCTACAGCGAGCGCCAGCTCTACGAATCCGCCCTCGACCGGGTTGTCCGCGAAATCGCCGCCGTGAACAAGATCACGGATACGGAGGCCCTCAAGCTCATCGAGCAGAGCCTTGCCAAGTCCCCGCGCCGTGCCAAGGGCGCCGAGGCCGAAGGCGACGACCTCCAGGAAGAAGCCGCCTGATCGAAAGGCACCTTCCATCCCGCAAAAAGCCCGGCGCCAAGCCGGGCTTTTTCTTTCCCGAAGCCTTGTTTTCCAAGGCTTGGAATCTATTTTGCAAAACTTGGCTGTGAGAAGTGAACTTTTCGCGGTCTCGCTCGTTGTGTCTCTGCCAAGGGAGAGCACACAATGGGAGAAATCTCAGGGGTTCGCCGCCGGTTCGTCCGCGCTGCCATGAATGCACCTTTTCTCGAAAGGGAAGAGGAGCACCTTCTTGCCGTGCGCTGGAAAGAGAACCGCGATGAGGCGGCGCTTCATCAATTGACTGCTGCCCACATGCGCCTCGTGATCGCGCTGGCAGCCCGTTTCCGCCACTACGGCCTCCCGATGGCCGATCTTGTTCAGGAAGGCCATGTGGGGCTCCTCGAAGCCGCCGCTCGCTTCGAGCCTGAGCGCGAGGTTCGTTTCTCGACCTATGCAACTTGGTGGATTCGTGCCTCCGTGCAAGATTACATCCTTCGCAACTGGTCAATCGTCCGGGGCGGAACGAGTTCCGCCCAGAAGGCGCTCTTCTTCAACCTGCGCCGCCTGCGCGCCCGCCTGACCCGCGGCGGCGAGGAGCGCATCTCCTCCGAAGTGCATGCGAAGATCGCCGAGGCGATCGGCGTGTCCAAAGCCGACGTGGCTCTGATGGACGCCCGGCTCTCGGCGCCGGACACGTCCCTCAATGCGCCTGTTCTGGATGCCGATGCGGGGAATTCCGCGGAGCGCGTGGAATTTCTCGTCGATAACAGTCCGTTGCCGGACGAGAGCGTCACCGACGTGATCGACACGGAGCGCCGCGTGCGCTGGCTGCAGCAGGCTCTGGAAGTGCTCAACGAGCGCGAATTGCGGATCCTGCGTGCTCGCCGCCTCGACGACGAGCAGGTCACCCTGGAATTTCTAGGAGACAGGCTCGGGATCTCGAAGGAACGCGTGCGTCAGATCGAGAACAGGGCGCTGGAAAAGCTCAAACGCGCCCTGGTGGAAAAGTACCCCCAGGCTTCGGGTGCTTTCGTTTAATTAAGGCGCGGGCAAAACGAGCATTCTCACCGGCGAAGCGGGCAACCGCTTCGCCGATTTCTTTTGGGGAGTGGCCGAGTTACTCGACGACGACCTTGTAACGCTCGCCCACCTTGAGCGCATCGCTCCGGTTGAGGCCGTTGAGCAGCAGGAACTTGTCGAGCGCCCGGTCCACGGGCATGCGGGCCGCCAAGTTCTGGGCCGTGTCGCCCCGCTGGGCGGTGATGACCTGCAGCTTCAGCGGCCTGATCCGGCGGGCTTCATCGGGCTGCACCTGGCGGACGCTGTTGAGGGTCTGCTGGAACAGGCCTTCCAGGTCTGCCCTGTTCCCACGGGTCGCCATGATGAGGCGGAAGGTGGTGTTGCCGATCCGGATGGCCGAGAGGCGGAAGGTCCATTCCTTGCCGTTGGACAGGGCGGTGACCACGGGCAGGCCGTTCACCGTGCCGATCGTCAGGGTGCCGGGCTCGATCGTATCCGTCCAGGTGGAGCGCAGCACATCCTCCAGGCTCTGTCCGAGCGGCGTATCGGCGGCATCGAACAGGAGGCGGCGCTCGCTGTCGCCGGAGGCGCCCAGCACCGCCTGGGAGGTATTCTCGAGGGTGAACCCCTCGGGCGCCTCGAAGGCGACGCCGAGTCGCGAATGGATGAACCGACGACCCTTCACGACGCCGTCGGCCGGATCATCCCCGTAGGAGAGACCGTCGAGCGCCGTCAGATAGGCGAGGCGGCCCGTTTCGCCCGTTCCCTGCATGCCGGTGCGCCGTGCCGCCTGGAGCGCCCGCGCCACCCGGTCGTCCGTCCGCGGGTGGGAGGCGTTCCGCTCGGCCGTCGAGGAATCCGAACTGGCGCTCGAGCGTCCAAGCGCCGTCAGGAACCGCGGGGCCCCGTAGGGGTCGAACCCGGCCCGGGCCAGGACTTTCACGCCGGTCTGGTCCGCCTCGAGCTCTTGCGCGCGCGAGAAGCTGGCCAGGGCCGAACGGGCCTGGTTCTGTGCCATGGCGGCCTCTTCGGCATCGTTCAGCACGTTCTCCGCCACGCGCTCGATCAGGTCCGACCGCGCCTGCAATTCGCTGCGCTGTGATGCGTGGCGGAGGGTGACGTGCGCGATTTCGTGCGAGAGCACGGCCGCGACCTCGGAGGTGTCGTTGGCGAGCGCCAGGAGCCCGCGCGTGACGTAAAGGCGTCCGTTCGGCAGGGCGAAGGCATTGACCACCGGCGAGTTGAGGATCGTCACCTGGAAGGCCTCGTCGGGCCTGTCGGTGGCCATCACGAGCCGGTTGGTCACGTCGGTCAGCATCTGCTGGAGCTGCGGAGCCCGGCCCTCGCCGCCGAAGGCGCGCACGAGCCGGATGTGATCCCGATCCCTGTCCGGGCCGATCACCCGCGGCGCATTGGCCGGCAGCGAGACATCGCCGCCGAAGCCCGAACAGCCCGCGACAAGGGCCGCAAGCAGGACGCTGCCAAGTAACGAAAAGCTACCTCTCTGACGTATTGTGCTCATGCTCGTTCATCGTGGCAGGCGGCCGCCTTCAAGGCGTTCGATCATGTCCGGAATGACAATGGAGAAGGCTGTCCCTTGCCAAGGCTGCAAAACGCCTCGGGCCCGGATCCGCCGGCCCCTGAGCGCCTCGGTGCCCATGCCGCGGTCGGACATCTGCTTCCAGGTTTTTCGAGGAATGATGATCGTGAAGTCTTCTGCCCAGTGCTCCCCGAAGTTCAAATAAGTCCGCTGTTTGCGCTCACCGATGCTTCTGACGCGCCCCTCGACCAGGATGAAATTGCCGATTCGGGCCCGCAGACGCTCGGATTGATCGACGTCCATGGGCTTATAGCGGTCATCGGCCCAAAGACCAAGGCGTCGTTCGCGGGCATTGGCTTCCAGGGCGAGCAATTCCGGCTGGCAGAAAGCGTCGTCCAGGCCCGCATCCGTGATCGCAAGGCCTGCCTCGACGAGGCCGTGGCTCCAATCGACGGGAGGTGCCGTGCCGACGGACCGGATCCGGACGGGTTTCCGGCCCCAGCGGTCGGAATGTCCCGCGCCTTGAACGAGGCTGGGCTCACCGGCGCGGTTCCGCAGCCAGGCCAGGGCCTCGTCGCGATAGGGGGGCGCATCCGGAAGCCGGATCCCGGCGAGCCGGGCCGGGCCGAGGACGGCCAGAACGAGGTCGCCTTCCGGGGAAAGGTCCTGCAGCCGGTCGGGCCGGATCTCCGCGGAGCAGGCGGCGCCCGGCCGCTCGCCCGAAACAGGCTGCGCCCGCCCGGCGGGAGCGGCGAGCGCGAGGCCCGCCCCGATGCCGATGGTCAATAATGTCCGCAGGGCCGCTCCCGTCATGGGACGGGATCATACCCATTCCGGATGAAACGGCTACGCTTGTTCTACCACCGGATGACCACGACCCTCTCGCGTCCGTTGCCCAGCTCGACCGCTTCCAGGCCTTCCGTCTTGCGGTTCTGTGGCTTCGCATCCTCGATGATTTCGATCTCGGCCACATGAGCGGCGAAGGCCTCGTCCACCTCGGCGACACAGAGAAGGGTGTCGGGGGGGAGATTCTCGATCTGTTTCAGGAAATCGCGAAGCGTCTGCGCCATGATATGCCTCCGGTTCCTTCTCAACCGGATCGGGCCAAGCAGAGTTCCTTGGGGTTCGTCGGGGGAAGGTAGCAGAGGGCCCTCCCCTGAAATGGCTTACAGGCGTAGAATGAGAGGTGCCGGTCGCGCAGCAACAGGAGGTGGGCCATGAATGGGCATCGCACTCTCGCTTGGTTCGCGTGCAGCGTCATCTCGACATTCGGCTCCATCCCCGTGGCGTCCGCCCAGCATCAGGGCATGGCGGGCTCCATGAGCGATGAGGACATCATCAAGAGCGCCATGACGGCGGCGCCGCCCGCCGTCGCCAAGGACGCGACCATCGTGGATGTCTCGCCGGACGGAAAAACCCGAATCGTCCGCAAGGGGACGAACGGCTTCACCTGTCTGGCGGACAATCCGAACACGCCGGGGCCGGATCCCATGTGCGGCGACAAGAACGCCATGGAATGGGCCCAGGCCTGGCTCGAAAAGAAGGAGCCGCCGAAAAACAAGGTCGGCTTCATGTACATGCTCGCCGGCGGCACGGATGCCAGCAACACCGATCCCTATGCCCAGAAGCCCGAGCCCAACAACAACTGGGTCGAGACCGGGCCCCACGTGATGGTGGTGGGCGCCAAGGGCATGATGGAGGGCTATCCCCGCACCGCGAAGCCCGACACCTCGCAGCCTTACGTGATGTGGCCGGACACGCCCTACGAGCACCTGATGCTCCCGGTCCGGCCGCCGGAAACCGGGACCCGGTAGCCCTTCGCCCGGGCCGCCGTGCCCCAGACCGGCGACACGACGGCCCGGCCCGGCACGATCTCGTGGCCGCAAGCTGCGCTCAAAGGCATGACCCCCCTGGAATGCCCCTCCCGACCGTGCTAAATCCCCTCGTCTTACGCGGTCCCGTAGCTCAGCAGGACAGAGCAGCGGTTTCCTAAACCGAAGGTCGGAAGTTCGAGTCTTCCCGGGATCGCCAGCATTTTCGAAGTAACTGAAAGGCCGTGGTTACCTCTCGGTTACAAGTCGGCACGTTGATCCCAGGACAGATCCAGACCTCAAGAGACTGCACCTAGATGCGTCACATTGGAACTGTGCCATACCTCAATTGGATTCAGCAAAAGCCGAATGGACCAAAGCTAAGCTTACAACGCACTAAACGTTCCAGTGTTGCTGTGAGCGCGTCTCAATAGCCAGTCGAAGTGCGAAAGTTGGGAATAATAGGATAAGTGGGTCACCAGCCGGCTTAGGTTAGAGTAGGTTTGGGTATGACAAGATTCTGGTATTTCGCTGGCCGAGCCGAATGAACATATTCGATTTTATAACGCAGGATGAGATCGACGATCTTCCGGACGACGATCCGCAGGCTGCGTTCATAATGTTTGTGCGGATTGCTCAGCGGCGCCTAGGCGACCGCACTGCACAAATCGATGATGAAAGCCAAGGTGGATGGCGTTTGCTTGAGGATGCGCGCTATGGCTTCGTGAATGTAGTAGTCGCGGCTGCTAAGAAATATGAGATTGAGCCTTTTATTTCATTAGAAATACCGAAACTCGGACGCTTCGACGATCAATTTCATCGACAGTTTAGAGCCGACCTCGATCATTACATAACTCAGCTTCTTCTGGATAATAGTTCAAGAGCTAAGCGTGATTCAGTCTCGATCTCTTCTGATTTAAAGGCTGAGATTAGAAGTTATTTGCATCATCTACGTGAGGCAGTCGATAGAGCTGATTTAAGCGAAGCCAAACGGAGCATCTTGCTTAGAAAACTAGCGGAGTTCGAGGCTGAGCTGGAAAAGAAGCGCCTCAACATGGTGGCTTTAACCACTTTCGCGATTACAATTCTGAGTGCTCCAGGAGGGATCTGGGCCACCGCCGAGCTAGCGCCGAGGTTAGTCACGAATATACTGCGCCTTGTTGGCGAGGCTAAAGAAGCAGACGACGCATCACGGCGAATTCAGTCCGCCATGCCACCAAAGGCAATCACTGGCCCTAGAAGAGAAGATTCGGATCAGTACCGGACATCGGCTGATGGATCGAGGTATACCTCCGATCTCGATGACGATATACCATTTTAGGATCGAGGGTGAATGCTGGGTTTCCCGGTTTAATCAAGGCTGTTTTATTGATCGGTCTACAGTCTGCTGGCGAGAGCCAATCTTAGTCAGCTCTAAGGGGGGCTACTTAACAAAAATGTCTAGGCCTCAGTCATCCGAAGATCGGCTGATTTCATTTGGGTCAAATACGGCGAGAGTTCCCGAGCGTCTTCTGCTGGCGCATTCCCGTGGTGAAGTTCTGTTCATCACCGGTGCAGGAATATCGATGCCATCCGGCCTGCCTGACTTCCGCACGTTGACTTTGCAAATCTATGAGAAGCTCGAAGGTCCGACACATAATGTTCTTAAGTCGGTGCCTCGGAACGCATGTAACGCATGGAAAGCCAAAACTGCAGGACTGGATAACAGACAATGCGCTGAAATCAGCCGTTTTATCCAAGGCGAGTACGACGTCGTATTAGGGATGCTAGAGCGCCGAATGGATGGCGTCGCAGTTTCCACGAGCAAGGTAAGGAACGAGGTTTTTGACCTCTTGCGAGCCGGAAGCCCCCGTCCGTCGTCAACTCACAAGGCATTGATCCGCCTCGCTGATCGCGGCGCCGCTACAACGATCGTCACAACGAACTTCGATTTGCTACTTGAAAAAGCCGCGCATGGTTTAGGAAAGAGCATAGACACCCATTCATTGGGTGCAATGCCACGACCTGGCTATCGTGATGACTTCTCTGGAGTGCTCCATATTCATGGAGCCCTTAATAAAAATTCCAACAACAGATCAAATGTTATTGTAACAGACCAGGACTTTGGCGAGTTCTATCTCAGGCGCCGCGTTATCCCTGACTTTATTTATGACGCGGCTCGGCTCTTTCATCTAGTGCTCGTTGGGTACAGCGCAAGCGACGCACCAATGCGGTATCTGCTTAATGCGGTTGCGGCAGATGGCTCTCGCTTCAGCGATTTGAAAGAGCGTTTCGCCTTCGTAGGCGTAGACTCATCTGATCCTGTCGCGATGGAAGACTGGAAAGGGAGAGGTATCACGCCGATTCCTTACTCAGTAGCGGATAACCATGCTTCCGTCGCCCAGACACTTATCCAGTGGTCAGAGCTTTCGGCAATCAATGGAAAACGTGATCGAATTGACTCCTTGTTGAGGCGCGTAGCGCGTAAACCACGCTCAGCTACCGATGATGCTGACCGCGATCTGTTCGATCACTTGGTACGGAGGAGTGTCGACACAGAGCGGCAGCGGATTGCGGCACTTATCTCTCAAGCAGGAGCCACCATGGAATGGCTAGATGCAATTACCGCCATCGGAAATGAACCTCGTAGAGAGAGGCTCTAATGGCTCGATTATTGTCTTACTTTTCCGATATGGAGCGCGGGGCATACGATGCTGCGGTCGCATTCCTGAGCGGCCGTCTTGATCAACAAGTTACAATTGATTGGGCACTCAGTATACCAAGTCATGAGCACGTGAAGCGGCTTGCGGTACTGGAAGTTCTTAGCCGTGATGGTGAGAGGCTTCAGGAGCCCTGGCATTCTGCGTGGCGGCTCGTCGAAGAGAGTTGGAACCAGCAGCGCAGTCGCCGCCCACCATGGGACGGCCTATATGCACTGCGTGCTCGCATCGAGCATGGAGATCGGTCAGGAGCATTGATCAGAGAGATTGTGGAACTGGTAGAGCCTTCTCTCGAAGCAAAGTCATTGAAAGATCCTGCACGAAGGCCAGAGCGCTCAACCGATGTTGTATTACTCAACCTGACGAGCGGTGAGACAATCGACCCTAACGAGCTTGGCATCTCAGGAATTGTTGAGTGTCAATTTCTCATTGAGCTAGCCAATGATCTAGACGCTTCCGTTACCAAAGGAATTAATATCGGTCACAGGATTGGCTGGCAGAATCAGCAGAGTCTATGGCGCCTTGGAGGGTTGGATCGGGCCTACTTTGTGCCAGTCGCTGAGAGAGACCCGGAGCAGCATGAACCAGACGAATTTAGCAAGGGTATCGCACCTTCAGTTAAGTTGTTACATGCGACCGTCGCAAGGATTCTAGAGGTCGATCTGGATGAAGCAATCGCGTTCGCCCGACGGTGGCAAACTTCGAAGTCTATCATCTACATAAGGCTGTGGTCCGCCCTCGCGCGTGAACACCGCATAATGTCAGGGGAGGATATCGGTCCTTTTCTGCTCAGTTGCAATGATCAACAATTCTGGAATGTTCACTCCTTTCCCGAAGTTGCGGAACTTCGCGCGCGCCGCTTTGCGGAATTATCCGATACGAACCGAAAAGAAATTCTTGCCCGTCTTATGAGGCTGCCTCCACGAAAGCATTGGCCAAGAGATATCGATCGCAGCAAGGTCGATGAGGCTCGTCGGTACTGGGCTGCACGTGAACTACTCCGGATTGAGCTCAGTGGCGCGGAGTTGCCAGCAAAACAGCGAACTTGGCTTTTTACTCAACTGCTACAGTTCGACGACTTACGTCAAATGAATCGAATTGATGAAGGATTCCCTGGGACGCACAAGGCTCGACGGGTTCCACCTGACCCGGACGATAGGTTTGATCTTCTAGAAGGTGTAAGCCGCCTTGCCGCACTAGAAGCAGCTCTATCATCAACTCGTGATAGCTGGAAGGATGATCCAAGAGGGCGGGCATCCGACTGGATGCGCTTGGAGGGCAAATGCGACGAGGTGTTGTATGACCTCGAGTCTACGAAGGACGCTGGCGCAACCTATCCGCATGTATGGGATCAATTCGGATGGATACACCGTCCAAGCCAGCCTAGTGAAGAGAATGGTCCAAAGACTTCCGTTGCAGATACGAAAACAGCTTCTCGAGTTCTATATCTAATTGCGCAGCTACCAGACAGCACCCTACGCAAGGCAATCGAGGGTCTCGCAACCTGGATGGATAATTGGGAGCGGCAATTTGAGTTCGCCGAAGGTGCTGTCAAAGCGTGGGCGCGCCTCTGGCCAATTGCTGTTACTGAGACCAACTCGCAGCAGGACGAAGGGGAGGAACCGGACCTAAACATACTTGTACGATCGTCTGACGGACGCGAATCTGAAGATCTTGATACATACAACACTCCAACAGGAAAGCTCGTTGGCGTATTCCTAGCTCTTTGTCCAACCATCAGGCCAGGCGAACAGCCATTCGAGGCCGATGAAAACTTGCGCTTCATGCGTGACACCATCGTTCAAACGAAAGGTCGGTCACTCATGATTGCGAGACATCGGATGCTTGAGGCACTATCTTACTTCCAGATTGCGGACGCTTCTTGGTCGGAGAAGCACCTGCTGGGTCCTCTCTTAGCTAGCACATCCGAAGCATCTACACTTTGGAGAGCTGTCGCTCGTCGTCGCCTTCCAACGGAATTGCTGAAGGTAATTGGAGTGCAAATCGCCAATCGTGCGAGTGATCCACAGTTGGGACGAGAGACTCGACAAGCATTGGCATGGAGCCTCGCTGTTGAAAGCCTTCATGCTTTACGCGAGGAGCGCGATCCAGCCATTCCGCACTCCGACGTGCAGCAGATGCTTCGAACGATCGATGATGAAGTGCGCGCTCATGCAGCTGAAGCAGTACAGCGCTTTGTAAGCGAGATGTCTCAGGCAGCTGACGAGATAAGTGGTACACCGACACCTGAAGAGGTGTTTTATGCGGCTGCGCAACCATTTTTAGCCCAGGTATGGCCTCAAGAGCGATCCTTGGCTACCCCAGGCGTGGCGCGGGCCTTCGCTGATTTGCCCTCGGCATGCGGATCTGCATTCGCTGAGGCCGTGATTTCGATCGAACGTTTTCTCGTTCCATTCGAGTGCTGGTCAATGGTCCAGTATGGGCTTTATGGAGAAACTAACGGGAGACCGCGACTTGCGTTAATCGACAACCCTTCGAAGGCTGAAGCACTCCTATTAATGCTTGATCGTACTATCGGAACTACAGACACTTCGGTGATCCCGCGTGATCTGAGCGCTGCGCTTGATCAAATTCGCGCTGTTCATCCGTCCGTAGCTGATAGCCAAAGTTTTAGGCGCCTAGCTACGGCCGCGCGTCGTGGATGAGCAGAAATGATCCCGCAGTACTAAATGAGACCATCTGCCCAACCGCTATTCTAGCACAGTACTATTTCACGTGTCGGGCGCCTGTAGCTCGAGTCTATTGTGGATCGTAGCCATCGTGGTTAATTGTGACTGCTTGTAGCCTGTCAAGGGGGCGCTCGCGTTCCGCGTCAAGATCGAACCGAATGATTTTATCCACTGCCGATGTTCCCATTATTGAAGGTAGACACGGCCCTAGTGGTTAAAATCTTACGCTTGGTTCCGGCGACGCAGACCCACCCTAGGCAGGAAAGGAGTCATTCCCGCCGAGCGGCGGAACTAGACAGTTGCGCCATATGCCGCCGTACTCCGAACTGCTGCCTTAATAGCGGCGGTAGCGCCCTCGTGGCCGTTGGTGACGTTCCACTGTGAGATGCTGAAACTCGCTACCATTCAAGCAAAACTTCATGAAACTCTCTCGTGTAACGGCAGCGATTACAACCTTTCCGGTTGCTCGATTGAAGAGAAACTGCCAGAGGACTTTTTCAGGAGGCTGAAAGCCAGCAATTTGAAAATCTTCGTCCCCAAAGTCGATAAACACGTGGTGTCGGAGAGGAGCCCAGCGTCGGACCATAGCCGCGGCTCTCGTTCGAGGATCCAAGCACAAAGGGCTGTCGTTGACTATGTATCCCTCTGCCACGGCTTCACGAAAGGCGGAAAGATCACGCTTATATCGCATGCCATCCACGACCCAAACCATTGTCCCATAGAACTTCTCGCGGGAAAGGCGCTCTTCGGGATCTAGAGGCGAGTGCTGGAACTCAATCACCACGCCCTTATCGTTCTTAACATCCGCGATATGACGTTCGCCGTCAGCGGCGACGTGGATGACCTCCTGCCACTCCTTCGGGAATAGAGCCTTCCACGCCCGATGCCATTCGGTCTCCGGCTCCCACCAGCGATCACATTCGAGTTTCCCAAGGTGAGACCAGTGCCAAATCCGCTTCTGACCACACTTGGCGACCACTTCTGCGCCGCAGTTCGGACATGTTCCACGGAGCTTTGGCTCAGCCTCTTGACGTACCCGATTTACCAACGCGTACTGCATTTTCCCCACCCCTCAACCGACTGACGATGCGTGCAAGGGTTGCTGCCGGATTGAACGGCGGTAAAGGCCTGCTGAGCGAGAATTTCCGCACCGTGTCACTAAACGCTTACATGGGTTGTTGCACATTTTAGCGGGGAGTGTTGCACATTTACATCGATATTCATCGGCTGAAAGCTTGGATAAACCTGCGACCCGCTTCTGGTCAGGTCCGCACCTCCGATGCGCATCGAACGAACATCCGAGATCGGCTGGAAGTCGTCTTCGGCGTCGGGCACCGAACGTCAGGTCTTTGTCCATAGAGTGCACGACGACCGCCGCTGACAATGCAATATTCCAGATATTATGCGGTGTCCTTGGGGCCCCCGTTGCGGTGACGCTGGCACTACAATACGGGGAGGGTTGAAGCCGAGGCGGCGGAGAGATGAGCCAGCCGGCCCCGGGGCTGGCCGCATGGACATACCCTACCGCGCAGCGGGAGCGGCTACGGAGGCCTATGAGCCAAGTCTACCGGCCTGTACAGCCACGTGGCGCTCACGACTGCTGGCGGCCCACGGACGGGCTCGTGGTGCTATCGCTCACTCAGTATCGATGATCCGGTAGCGGTCTGTCTCACAAATCCCGTATTCCTCGAGTGCCCACTCAACGTCTTCAATAAAGAGCTCAGAGATCTCAGCGGCCGCAGACAGGCAGACGCGCGACTCGCTAGAGGTGACCAGATCAACTAAGACGACTTCCCGATCCGACATGTGCTGCTCCTCTTTATCGGAAAAGCAAAACACGCCGAGGGCGCGCACAAAATTATCCGCGACGCATGGTTCTGCGCCGCGGCATGTTTCGAAAACATATTCTAATCTGACGCTCTATACGAAGGCTCGCTCCAGTGCCGCAATGGCATCCTCGCCGCCGCGTACAGCCTGTGTGTAGTGACCTAGCGTGACTACAGCGTTCGAGTGCCCCGCAAGTTTAGCGACCAGACCAACCTCGACACCTTGAGCCTGCAGTGTGGAAATGAAGCAGTGACGTGCCGAATGAGGGGTGACGTAGGGAAGACCCAGTCTCTTGAATGCCGGCGTCCAGAAGCGAGTCCGGAAATTCGCATAAAGCAGGGTACCCCCGCCACCAACACGGCCTTTGGGCCAAGCTCGCCGCTGGCCTGGACTCGGAAAGACACGATGGAGCTCACCGAGCCTTCGTGGGCAGCGCACACGCCAGTCCAGAAGCAGTGCCCGTAGCATTGAGCTCATGGGGATGTCACGCGTCCCTGCGGCAGTCTTTGTCATTTCGCTGATGGTCCCATCCATCTCCTGCATGCGTTGGATGCGGATCAGGTTTTTGTCGAAGTCGACGTCATCCCACAGCAGAGCCAACTGTTCGCTGGGTCGCGTCCCAGTGAGGAAGGGAAAGGCATAGTAGATCCCGCGCTCGAGGTCGTTGCGCGCGGCCTTGAGTAACGTTGCGACCTGATCTGGCGTGAGGATCGCTTTCTTGAGCTTTTGACGTCCACGGCCCAACTTGGAAGGCATAGCGGGTGGACGGATGTTGTGATCCTCAGCAGCGAGCGCCAGCGCCGCTTGCAGGTACGTCTTGGCTCGGTTCGCCGTGAAGGAGCCAACTTCCTTCGTTAAGAGCTTATGCCAAGCCCGAATGTCGGCAGTAGTTAAGTCCGCGACCTTCACCGGGCCCAGCAGAGGCTGCAGCCGCGTGCCTTTCGGCACTTTGCCAGTCATCGTGTATTCCGTGCGCTGGTCCTTGGATCCGATAAGAAGCGGGCCGACGATGGAGCGCGCGACGTGGCGATAACCCCGTAACGTCCTTTCCTTGACGTTGCCTACACAGTTGTTGAGCCAGTTCTGAACGGCTTCCTCGACGACCAAATCAAGGCGTGCCGCTGGTGCGGGAGCATAAGTGCCCGTCACCACAGCCGCGGCGATCTCGCTTGCTTTATGCTGCGCATCTTTCTGTCGTTCAAAGAACAGCTGCTTACGCTTGCCAGTAATCGGGTCACGAAAATTGATCACATACCGCGTTTGCACGACGACTTCGCCCGACTTGAGGCGGCGACGGCGTTCACGCTTGGTCACTTTGATGGCGATCGACATCTTGGTTCCTTAGGAAAACGAAAAATCAAAAGGGAAGCATGCCCGTGCAACCGGCACAATTATTCGCGATGCTGCGAGTCATCGAAAGGCGGTGAGGCGTACCAGAGAGTGACCACGCAGGTAACCATGGGGGAATTTTGGCCCGATAGCCCCGAAGCGACGCGGCCTGAACTACGGTTCAATAGTCCATGAGTCGGTCGATGGGGCACTTCGAAAGCCAAGACGCCATGCCTCAACGCTGCCGTGTGGCGGCTGTGGCATGTGTGGCGTGGGCGGCGGCACTTCCGTGCGCTGCCCACGCCACACACCCGCAGCGCGGCCCCGGCTACCCACACACCAGCCCCGCCTAGGGGACACGCCACACGTGCCACCACGCCACGGCCTAGAAGGCTTGCTTGTCACGGTGTTCTGTTGGTTTTGGGCGCTCATAGCCTCGAATGGTTTGGCCTGCGAGGTTGAATTTCTTGGGCTCCCATCCCAGTTGGCGCATCAGGACGGCAAGGCGTTTTGTATGGGCCTGCGTTTGACGTTCTGGGGGGATATGAAGCGTTTCCTCGAGAAGTTTGTGAGTAACGATCCGAACCATATCGCCATGCGCGACCCCACGTTCGCCTGCCAGTTTCTCGAGCCAGGGATCATCTTCGAGCCGCGCGGCCTGTTCGACCGCAGCGACCTCCCAAAGTTCTTCAGGCAACGAGATGCTCTCGCCTTGCTGCTCCCGGTTCGCCGCCTCGGCGAGGAGTTGATCGCGGTCCCGACGAAGCGCTTCGAGGTCAATGAACCCGGTCTTTACCGGCCAGAAACGCCGATTGCCGGTCAAATCGCGGAGGTATTTGTCGTCGTTGGTAGTGCCGATGAAAATAGCCTGCCGCGGGCGAGCGGTGGAGTAATGGGCGTAGGCCATGCGGCTTCGGTCGATGGTCCGTGAGGCGAAGGCTTTGATTTTGTTGACTTCAGCTTTGCCGAATCCCTCTACCTCGCCGAGTTCATAGAACCAAACACCTTCGAGCAGTTCGATTTGGGCTTTCGCGTCAAGGGTCAGAATTTCCTGGTCGGAATGATTGCCCGGCCCGGCGAGGATCGCCACCGCCGTCGATTTGCCGGACCCCTGTTTGCCTTCAAGCACGACAATCTGGTCGAACTTGACGCCGGGTCGCCTAATCCGTCGCACTGCCGCGATCAGTATGATACGGGAGACTGCGCAGTTGAGAGGTGTATCTTCTGCCCCCAAGTAGTTGGTCATCCATCGATCGATGCGCGGCACGCCGTCCCAGACCAGCCCGTCGAGCAGCTGCCGGATCGGGTGGAACGCATTCTCGAGACAAAGGAGATTGACGGCGTCGCGGACGTGCTCCGATCGCGGATCAAACCCGAAGTTCTCGATAATCAATCCGCGCAGGGCCATGCAGGCATCGTCGCTGATTTCGCCTTGGTGCTCTTCGAGCGGTTGTCCGCCGACCATCTTACGATTGCGGAACAGGTCGAAGGAGCAGGAGAGGCTGAGACGCCGAATGGCCACCGCCGCGTTGCGCATTGTCGCGCGGGGACTGCCATTCTTATCGCAGTCGGGCCAGCCATTTTCGATGGCCGCCTTCGCAGACCTCGCCTGCTTTAAGGCATAAGGGATAGGGGTTCTTCTCTCAAGTATAGAGGCCGAGATGCCGAAATCGGGATTGATGAGAACACCCGCAATCAGCTCCTCTGCACAGCCGGCGCGCACAAGTTCACACGCGACATGAAAGACAGCTTCGCTCCGTGATGGATACCGCGGCGCTTCACCGGTGCGCGGCCGGTCGGGGTCGTCGCCGACCTGAATCACGCTCCGCGTGGAGCCAGAGACATTTTTGGGTAGGTCATCTATTCCACGCGGCGTGATGGCTACAGAGATGGGCGCGAAAGTCGGCCGATCGGCCGGCTGTTCGGTGAAATTTTCGATGGGGTAGCACAGGTTCCAGTCCGTTAATGCCGTGACCAGGTAGGCGAGGGTTGGGATTCGTCCCGCCGCTCGCTTCTTGGCGTTGGGCACATTGATCGTGCCGGGAACGCGCATGATCCGGTCAATGTTATGGCAGTTGTCGCCACCGAGCTCCGCAGCGATGCGCATACTGCGGCGCTCGATCCTTTCGAGGTCGCTGCAAGGCGCATCCAATCGCCAAAAGGCTTGATACCCACCGCCTGAAAATAGGACGACCGAAGGCCTTGGTGCGTGCTGTTCGATCCGGCTAAGCGCGTTCGCGTCATCGACGTCGACATGGAGGAAAGCCGCCGCGCTGACGTCGCCCTTCTTCGCCTTATTGTTGCGGATACCCGGCGACAGGATATTGACATGGAAGTAGAGGTTCTCCACGCCTTGGCGATCCTCGATCCAGGCGGACATTGCGTCGAGATTGTCTGGGTCGAAGGTTTGGGCAATAGGCGGCCCATCCGGCTTCATGGCGACGAGATGCCAGGGTCCGTCCGGGTGCATCGCTTGAAGGAATGCGACTGCCTCGGCTGTATTGGGGATAATGTGGTCCAGCATGTGAATTCTCTCAAGTCAGCCGTCCCCCATCGCGGGCGGTGCCGTACGATGAGGAGGCGTAGGTATCATGGGTGTCGCGGGCATAGCCGCTTCGGGCCGCCCGGTGACCAGGCCGGCTCAGTCGGGTTGCCTTTTAATGACGAAGACGAAGTAATCGCGGAGAGCATAGAAAGAGACCGAGGGGGCCGAGATGATAGCTGTTTCCTGAGCAAGTCGGTTCACAAGCGAGTTTGGGTCGTGCTCTGGGAGAAGGAAGTCATCTCCGTTGTCCCGGAGAGGGAGATTTGAGAGAGTATTGTCAGTATCTTGGGGCATCATGATGCTTTCTCAGGACAGCCGAACCCGTTCACGCAAATGACATGCGCGGTTGGTGAGGCGAAGATTGTGGGAAGAGGAGTTAGAGAGAGGGCGACATTGCCTTCAGAATATCGCTCAGCTTCACGTATTTGCGCGAGTTTAGGATCGAATAGGTCGGGATTATCCCTGATTGCGCAGCGCGCTGAATTTTGAAATAGGGGATATTCAACGCCTCAGATGCTGCGCGGAAGGTCCTCAGCTTGTCGTGGTCGGGAAACGAAGCTAACTGCTTAGCCTCATTCCTGTAGGTCCCGGAATTTGAAATTTTTGTCTGCACGGTCATTTCTCCACGTCACAATTGACGTGGGTAGAAACTGAGGCTGTCGCGTCTCCCTTAATAGCCGTCGTGATTTAATTGCCGCGGAGATTTCGAGGTGATTTTGCGCGCTGGCTTTTTTGGGATACGGGGACACCACGGGGACGGCCGGCTTTGTTCCAGCCCGACCTAGTTGCCTCGCAAGCAGCGGTCCATGCACGTTCAAATCCTTTTTCCGAGAGGCCCGGAAACTCGCCCTTAAGCTCTTTCCAGACCTCAGACTTGGAGCGGCGAGCCGTTCCATGATCGTTCATCATGGTAATAAGGCACCTCTTAGCGTCCGCCTCGGCTTTTCCCGTGGCGATGGCCCTGCCGGCTAAACTCGAGATAATTCGCTGAGCGTCGTCGAGATGAAAGGAGATGTTTACAAGCTTTCGGGGGCCAGCTCTCGCAGAGTTAGCTTCAATATCGAGATCAACGTCCTTCGACCCCCATACATCGCCTGACACTTCACGGCGACCATCCTCGGTCGACTCGAAGGCCTGAAGAGCCTGCTGCGCCAAAACTTCGCGGATCTTCTCGACAGTAGATTGCCTGCGCAGGTGGGTGGAATAAGCGGTTTCGTATCCAGCTTTATCTTCTATAGGGTGGGCACGGAAATATGAATGTAAAAAATCCAGCCGGTAGATAAGCCGTCGGAATGGAGCATTATGATCTAGATCTCCAGTCAGCTCATTCTGGCGAATTAGGTGATCGACATAATCAATGTCGGACTGCCCTGACCTCTTGGCAAGCTCGGCCGATTTAGCTTTCAACTCAGCACTAAGCACTAAAGCTTCTTCATAGGGGATGACCGTGTCGGCGCTGATCTCCCGCCCACTCCACGATTCGGCAAACGTTAGCCTCCCTAATTGCTCAAAAAACTGCGTTAAGGAGATGTACCGTGTGAGGTGTTGCGGGAGTAAAGTCATAGGGCGTAGTGAAGCTCGCTTAGGGGCATCCGAGACGATAGCCAATGGGACTGGCCAAGCAAAGTCGACTTTCTGTGCCGCTCCGCCCACCCTATGCCACCATATACACAGTGCCGCCGCGCCGTGGCCCTGCGGACGCCGCTGCGGCACCGCCTAGCCCTACTATAGCTCCACCGCCTCACGCCAGCCCAGCGGCGCCTCCGCGCGAGCGCGTATATGGCTGTGGGGAAGCGGCTCCTAGTAGTTCCATGACGGGTCGTACGAATAATATATTAGTACGGAGGAAGCTTTCTCATACCCGCAATTGGAGTTCTTTTGAGGTGTCTGTCGCCTCTGTGCGAGTAGATTGGGGTTAGCCGAATGCCGTGGGTAAGGCTAGGCATAAATGGAGCCGAGTGGGTTGGAGTATAACCAACATACTCGCAATTGGATTCGCTGCAGCGTTCGTCAGTCGAAGATCTATAAATGGCCGATGGCGTTCATTTACCTCTTGCAAGGTAGCTCAAAAGCGTAGGAGATTAATCTTGTCAAAAACTATATAGTTTAGCCTCTCGGTTAAATCAGCGCGCTTTTGTAAGCTGAAGGATCGGGTTCTTTCTCAGGCGGGATCAAATACCTAACACAAAGACAATTATTCTGATATCGCATCGGGAGCCTCGTATGTTCACGTGTCTTTCTGCGCTCATAATTGTCACGCTTCCGTTCCTTACGGGCGTCGCTTTCGCCAAGACCAAGCCGCAGCCCAGGGATGTTGTTGTTATTGATGCTGCGAGCCTCGCTAGATTTTCTCCGAGAGCGCGAGCGGATGTCGTGTCCACGATGGTGTCGAATTGGAAGATCGCTAGCCAAGCAGGAATTGTCGGAACGAAAAGGATCGAGCATTTCATAGCGCAATTAGCCACGGAGACAGGTGGCTTTCGATATTTGGCGGAAAATCTCAATTATTCGGCCGCCCGCTTGCTGCAGATTTTTCCGAGGCGAGTTAGTCCCGAGATGGCGGCCCAATTGGCGAACCAGCCGGTTAGAATTGCGAACTTCGTTTATGGAAACCGGCTCGGAAACCGACTTCCCGAGGATGGTTGGATTTATAGAGGCTCTGGATTGGTCCAATTGACTGGACGGGGAAACTTCGCCAGCCGAGGCTCCGAATTAAACATTAAACTCGAAGAGGAGCCAGACCTCGCCAGAACCCCGTTCGGGGCGTTCCAGACAGCAGTAGCTTACTGGAAGGCTCGCGGAATTAACACGATCGCGGATAAGGACGATATTGCGAGTGTCCGCAAGGCCGTCAATGGCGGAATAAATGGACTTGCTGAGTCACGAATTTGGTTAGCCAGAGCGCAGCGATATCTTCGTAGTTCAACGGGGAGTTTTGAAGAGCCGGGACTTACCTCCAGTGAACGCAATGCCGTCGCTGACCAGCTGAAAGTGTTAGGAATACTGCCCACCGGTCCCGGTGCGTTCGTAGATCCCGACCTGTCAGTGTATCTTAAGCAACTGCAAAGAGCGCGTGGGATTGATGAAACCGGCAAATTAGATGAGGATACCCTGTATGAAATAACTGATCCCGCGCATTTCAAAGCTGATTCTGGGAAACAATTTGCATCAGCAACGACCGATGAATACTCCCATGTGCTAGAGAAGCCTGGCGACGAAGCGGCCTTTAAGCTCTTCTTGGGTCAACTCCCGAAAATCACGATTACAGATGATCGAGAGGTTGCTCGCGACTATTATCTGGTTGAAGGAGATACGCTTTCAAGTGCCGACGAGGTGAGAGCCCATCTGAATGAAATTCGAGGGCAGAAAGATAAAAACGCAGCTTCTCCTCCCTCAGGCGAACTCCTTGTAATGACAGATCGTAGCGGTCGACCTCAGTTCTGGGCCCGAGGACAAAGGCATTTAAGCTATACGGTTAGGAAGTCCTCCTTTAGGAGCTTGAATGAATATCATGATGTTGTTGAACGAATGAAGCTTGCTGCATCCGCTTGGGTATGGCCTGCCCCATGTAGGTGATCCGTGTGTGATGTTAATTCAGCGTTGGTCTGGACGCCAGCTTGGAAGCCAGGACCAGGACCTCTGGTGCGGGCGGTCGGTAGCCCAAGGATGAGTGCGGGCGCACCGTGTTGTAATGGCGGCGCCAATTTTCGATCACCACCTTTGCCTCCTGCAGGGTGTAGAAGATCTCTCCTTTCAGCAGTTCATCGCGAAGCTTCGAGTTGAAGCTCTCGCAATAGCCGTTCTCCCAGGGACTACCCGGCTCAATGTAAGCCGTCTTCGCCCCAACCGCACCGATCCAGGCCCGAACCGCTTGGGCCACGAATTCGCTGCCGTTGTCGGAACGAATATGGCCCGGAATACCGCGCAGGATGAACAGGTCCGAGAGCACGTCGATGACATCGACGGCTTTCAGCTTCCGGTTCACTCGGATGGCCAGGCATTCACGCGTGAACTCGTCAATGATGTTGAGCATGCGGAACTTGCGCCCGTCATGGGTGCGATCCTCGACAAAGTCGTAGCTCCAGACGTGGTTGGGATACTCCGGCCTCAGCCGGATGCAGGATCCGTCGTTGAGCCAGAGCCGCCCCTTCTTCGGTTGCTTTTGCGGCACTTTGAGCCCCTCCCGTCGCCAGATCCGCTCGACCCGCTTCTTGTTCACCAGCCAGCCGGCGTCCCGCAGCAGGGCCGTGATGCGCCGGTAGCCATAGCGGCCGTACTGGGTGGCCAAGGCAATGATGTCGGCGGTCAGGGCCGCCTCATCTTCCGGCTGCTTGGGGATCTTGCGCTGGGTGGAACGGTGCTGGCCCAGGACCCGGCAGGCCAGCCGTTCTGAGACGCCGTACCTGGCGATCACATGCCGCACACAGGCGCGACGGCGGGCGGGGCTCAGTAGTTTCCCGAGGCGGCCTCCTTGAGGATGAGCTTCTCCAGGGTGAGATCCGAGACCGCTCGACGCAACCGGGCGTTCTCCATCTCGAGTTCCTTGAGCCGCTTGACCTGGTCGGATTTGAGGCCGCCGTACTCGGAGCGCCACCTGTAGTACGTGACCTCCGTCACACCAATCTGCCGGATCGCCTCCGCGACTGTCCGGCCTTGTGCCGTCAGCACGTCAACCTGCCGCAACTTGGAAACGATCTCTTCGGCTGTATGCCGCTTCTTGCCCATCTTCAGTCCTCCTTCGGCTTAAAAGCCATACTTCAGGGAGGATCACTTTGCAGGGGGCAGACCACCCGCATAGATGACGCCGCTGATCAGATGGGCCACCCTGATGCCCCAGCCCTTCGCGTCCGAGCCGCGATTGTCGGCGTCGGTCAGGGCCTCCAGCACCCGCCAGGCGCAGAAGCCGAAGAGGCCGAGGGCGATCAGGACCAGCCAGAGCTTCCCGAACGGTTGCGAGAGCAGCGTCTGCAGGGCGCTGCGGCTTCCTCCCGTCTGTCCGCCGGAGCCGATGGCGGCGAGAAGGGCAAGCCCCCCGACGAGCCCATAGACAACCCCCCGCGCTCCGTAGCCGAAACGGGCCAGGGCCTCGACGGGGTTGGGGTTGATCCGGGGCATGGCGGGCGGCTCCTTTGTGTCAGGGATGAACCGCCCAGCCTTCGCAGATGTTCCTTAGGCCGGATGATCCGGAACAGGCCCGCTCTGCTGCCGCCATATGGTCAGGAGGGCGGCCATGAGGACCGGGCCGAGGAAGAGGCCGATCAGGCCGAAGGTCTCGAGGCCGCCGAGGATGCCGAACAGGGTCCACAGGAAGGGAATATGCGCCGTTCCGCCGATCAGGGCCGGCTGGACGAGATTGTCGCCGATCAGCATGACGGCCGCGCCCCAGCCCACGACGCCCGCGGCCGCCAGAACGGATCCGCCGGCGAGAACCAGCACGATGGCGGCGGTCACGAAGGCGAACCAGGCGCCCATCGGCAGCATGGCGAAGGCGGCGGTCAGGAAGGCGAACAGGACCGCGTGCGGCACGCCCGCGACCACGAAGCCGATGCCGATCAGGATGGCTTCGCCCACGGCGACGAGGATCGTCCCGTTCACCGTCCCGCGCACGGCCGACGCCATGGTCTCCGCCAGCCGTTCGCCTGGCGCCCCGAACCAGCGATCGATGGCGGCCAGCACGTGCCGGCCGATCTCGCTGCCATGGCGCAGCAGCATGAACAGGACCAGGAATGTCAGGAAGGTATGCAGAAGGCGCGTTGCCAGCGCCCCACCCAGGGTTCTCGACCATTCGGTCAGGGTCTGGCTGTCGATGCCGCTCAAGAGCTGCCCGGCGGATTCCGGGCGGCCCAGATGCGCTTGCCACCAGGTGTCCAGATGCTGGCCGACGAGCGGCAGGCGATGGACCCATTCGGGCACCGGCATGCCGGTCTGCTGCAGCCGCGTGAGCCATTCCATGACGAACTGGCTCTCCCGGCCGATCTCGGTCAGCACGAGGGCGACCGGCACGAGAAGAAGCACGGCGAGGCCGATCGTCGTCAGCAGGGGGGCGGCGAGGCGTGAGCCTCCCAGACGGGCCTGGAACCGGCGATAGAGCGGCCAGACGCTGATGGCGATGATCGCCGCCCAGCCGATGGCGGTGAGATAGGAGCCGATCATCCAGAGAGCGAGCCCGACGAGCGCCGCCGCGCCGATCAGGCGCGTGACCCGCCGGGCGCGGGCATCGGGAGCATCGCCGTCGAACGGGTGGGACAAGGGAGCCGCGGCTTTCTCTTGCATAGGGGGAATCTAGGCGTTCTCGGCTCCGGGCCAATGGCGCATCAGCGCTTCGTCATTCGGCGGGCCAGGGTCGCGGCATCCTCCGCAAGGGGCGGCCCGGCCAGCAGAAGCAGCAGGAGAGCGAAGGGAAGCGCGAAGAGGAAGCCGACATGGCTGAACCCGACGGCTCCTATAACGCCCCCGATGAAGAACGACGCGAGCAGCAGGACGAGCAGGCGCAGCTTCTCGCGGTCCGCCATGATCCGGTCCGGATTATGCGCATTCCGGTTCCAGTAGAGTAGCTTGCCGAGTTCGATGCCGATATCCGTGACGATGCCGGTCACATGGGTGGTGCGCATGCGCGCGCCGGAGATCTTCGTCACGGTGGCGTTCTGCAGGCCCATGATGAAGCAGAGCAGGGGGATCGCGACCGCGACGAAGCCCGGCGACGGATGGGCGAGCCAGCCCAGGATCCCGAAGCCGAGAAGCAGGAAAGATTCGACCATCAGCGGCATGGCGTAGCGGCTGCCCAGGTGATGCCGCCGGCCCCAGTTGATCAGCATGGCCGAGCAGGCAGCCCCCATGACGAAGGGCAGGAACCCCAGGAGCCCCAGGCTCGCCAGTCCCAGCGAACCCAAGGCGAGATTGTCGGCCATGGACGAGAAGATGCCCGACATGTGCGACGTGTACTGGCCGACGGCGAGGAAACCGCCGGCATTGATGGCCCCGGCCACGAAGGTGAGGGACATGCCCAGCAGGGTATCCGTCACGTTCGTCCGCTCGAAAGCCGCGATGGTCTTCACCGCCCGGATGGTGAAGTCGCGCGTTTCCGGCTTTGTCGACTGGGCGCTCATGGCCGCCAGCTTAGCGCATCGTGCGGAAAAGTGGATCCGGTTTTCCGCTAAGAGCGATGCGCCGAACAGTCAGGAAATGAATTGCCTCCGTCCGTTACTGCGCGACGCCGGTCGACACGGAGGCGCGCCGCTCCAGGGGCGGGATGCGGAGGGTCTTGAGGATCTCGGCCTCGCCGACCTGATCCGCGAGCGAAGAGCCGCCGACGAAAACCTGGATGGCGCCGGCCTCGACCAGATAGGTGCCGTCGTCGAAATGGAAGCCGAGGGACTCGACGGGAACGCGCAGGGTCACCTGCTTCGTCTCGCCGGGCTTGAGGGCGATCTTCTCGAAGGCCTTCAGCTCGCGCAGGGGGCGGCTGCGGCTCGCCACTGGATCGCGGGTGTAGAGCTGCACGACCTCCTGGCCGTCCCGCGCGCCCGCGTTCTTCACGGTGACGGAGACCTCCAGGACCTGACCCTCGTCGAGCTGCCGGCTCGCGATCCTCGCATCGGAATAGGCGAAATGCGTGTAGCTCAGGCCCCAGCCGAAGGGGTAGAGCGGCGCGACGTTCTCGTCGATGTAATGCAGGGTGAAGCGGTTGTTGGCCAGGGTGGGGCGGCCGGTGGGAAGCCGGTTGTAGTAGAGCGGCAGCTGGCCCGTGGCGCGCGGCCAGGTGAGCGGAAGCTTTCCGCTCGGGCTCACGTCGCCGAACAGCACGTCGGCCACGGCTGGCCCCGCTTCCGTCCCCGGATACCAGGCCATCAGAATCGACGGAATGCGGTCCGCCACCGGGCCGAGCACCTGCGGACGTCCGCCCATGATGACGAGGGCGACGGGCTTGCCGGTCTTGGCAAGCTCCTCCAGCACTTCGATCTGCTTGCCGTTGAGGTCCATGCGGGCCCGCGAGGCCGCCTCGCCGGACAATTCCTGCGGCTCGCCGAAGACGGCGATCACGAAATCCGACTGCCGGGCGGCCTCGATCGCCGCGGGCAGCGCGTCCGTGTTGCGGCAGAACAGGTCGCAGGCCGGAGCGTGCCGCACCGCGATGCCCGCGTTCTGCGCGCGGCGGCGCACGCCTTCGAGGATCGTGACGCTGTCCTCCTTGTGGCCACGCGCCGCGTGGGGACCCATCTGATCCTGGGGCGCATCGGCGAGCGGGCCGACGACCGCGATGGAACGGACCTTCGACGGGATCGGCAGCACGTCGTCCCGGTTCTGCAGCAGCACGAAGGTCTCGCGGGCGACCTCGCGGGCAGCCTGGCGCGACTCCGGCGACGGAAATTCCGAATCCTGGTGGGAGGAATCCACGTCGGGGCGATCGAACAATCCTAAGCGGAACTTGGTGCGCAGCACGCGCCGCACGGATTCGTCGATCACGCTTTCCGGCACCCGGCCGGCGCGCACTTCGTCTGGTAGATGGTTGATGTAGAGCTGCCCCATCATGTCCATGTCGACGCCGGCGAGGATCGCCTTGCGGGCGGCCTCCGCGCCATCGGCCGCGATGCCGTGGTTGACGAGCTCGCCGATGCCGACCCAATCGGAGGTCACGAAGCCGTCGAAACCCCACTGGGTGCGCAGCACATCCGTCAGCAGCCACGGATTCGCCGTCGAGGGTTCGCCGTTCAGGGCGTTGAAGGCGGCCATGAAGCTTGCCGTGCCCGCCTCCACGGCCGCCCGGAACGGCGGAAGATAGGTGTCGTACATTTCCGCGCGCGGGATGTAGGTCGTGTCGTAGTCGCGCCCGCCCTGCGGAGCGCCGTAGCCCGCGAAATGCTTGGCCGCCGCCGCGAGCCCGCCTTTGCGGAAGCCTTCCACGCGGGCCGCCGTGAGGGCGGCGCCGAGCGTGGGATCCTCGCCGAAACCTTCGACGATGCGCCCCCAGCGGCTGTCGCGCGACAGGTCGGCCATGGGCGCGAAGGTCCAGTTCACGCCCACATGGGACGCTTCCTTGGCGGCCCACTCGGAGGCGAGCCGGGAGACACGCGGGCTGAAGGCTGCAGCCTCACCTAGCGGCAAGGGAAACTGGGTGCGGAAACCGTGCAGGACGTCGAGACCGAAGAGCAGCGGAATCTTCAGGCGACTTTCCCGGACCAGAGCCTGGGCGCGCGCCACGTCCTGGGCGCTGTTGAAGTTCAGGACGGCTCCAGCCTTTCCCTCGGAGATGTCCTCCCAGCGCAGCGGCGGACCGTGGGAGACGAGATTCAGCTGGCCGACCTTCTCTTCCAGGGTCATCCGTCCGAGAAGCTCGTTCACGCGGCGCTCGATGGCCTGCTCTTGGGATTCCTGGGCACCTGCCGTTGGGAGAAACGAGACCGTGAGGGCCAATGCAAGCGCCAGTTGCGTCAAGCCAGGGACATCAGAAAGCCGCACAATTATCTCCTTTATGGAACAATAACACTTAATCGCGAGGTCCCCCTCGCTTGCCGCCTGTTCGTGTTACACAAGATAGGTCTGCAAGTGGCGTCCGGGGGCCGTCAGGTCAAATCATATTTCAGAAAAGCCTTATGCATCTGCTGCCAGTCTCATTGAAGCTGTCCCTGCTGAGCCTGTCCGGCGCCCTGATCATGTCGGGCTTCGCGCTGGCGGCTGCGGCCTATGTCAGGAATTCGGCCCTCGTCGCCGCGGCGGCGGGGCTTTTCCTGCTGATCGGCGCCGGCGCTCCCCTGCTGATCGGACGGCAGATCAAGCAGGCCTTCCGACACAAGGATGACGGTACGTCCGACGAGCTGACGGTGTTCGAGGACGTAACGGCCGCTTCCTTCGATCCGCCCGCCGAGCCCCTCCTGTCCTTTGCCGAGTTCTCCGCCTTCGAGGAGGGGCCCGCTCATGAGGAAGACGACGCCCTGCGCCGCATGCAGAAGGCGCAGGCCGTCGACCGGCTGCGGGACGGCATCGCTCACGATCTCAACAACCGTCTCATGGTGATCAGCGCCAACATCGATGCGGCCGCCCGCCAGCTGAAGGATCAGCCGATCCTGCAGCGCAAGCTGCTCTCCGCGCTCGTGGCCTCCGACCAGGCCGCCAAGCTCATCGCCCAGTCGACGGCCTTCGCCCGCCAGGGCGAGGGCAAGGTGCAATATGTGAACATTGCCGAGCAGGTGAACTCGGTCGCCGATCTCATGAGCCATTCCCTGTTGCGCGACACGGTCGAGCTGCGGGTCTCCCTCGCGGACGATCTATGGGCCATCGAGGCCAATCCGGACGACATCCAGACCGCTATCGTAACCTTGAGCGCCCATGTCCGTGACGCCCTGCCCCAGGGCGGCACCATCACGCTCGAAGCCCGGAACGTGCAGGTCGAAAAAGGCTCGTTGCCGGATCTCACACGCGAGGGCGACTTCGTGCAGCTCGCGATCCGCAGCGCCGGCCCCGAGGAGATGCGCCATGCTCCGGAGGCCGATCTGGAGCAATCCTTCTCCGTGCGGGATCTCGACCTGTCCTCGTGGCTGTCCCTGCGCCAGAGCCTGCATTTCCTGCAGGACCTCGGCGGCGCGTCGGAAGTGCGGCGGGACGGGGGGGAAACCTCGATCCTCCTGTACATCCCGCGGACCGATGCGGCGACCCTGTTGCCGTCGAGCTCCCCGAGCGACGATGAGGTGCCGGACCAGAGCGTGCAGGGCCACACGGAAATCTTGATCGTGGACGACGAGCTCGAAGTCGCGCTCGCGCTGCAATCGACCCTGGAAGAATTCGGCTATGTCGCCAGCATCGCCACCGATGCGGCGCAGGCCGTGAAATCCTTGAGCGTGCGCAGGCCCGCCCTCGTGCTGGCCGACGTCGCCATGCCCGGGAACATGAACGGCGTCATGCTGGCGCGCGAAGTGCGGCAGGTCTTCCCGAGTCTGCCCGTGCTGCTGATCACCGGCAATCCCGACGTCGCCGGCGGCGACAGCGAGTTCCCGCTGCTCCAGAAGCCCATCGTCAGCCGCGACCTGCATCTGGCGATCCAGCGGCACCTGAACGTACACAGCGACAGCAAGGTCATTCCTTTCTTCCCGCGCGCTTCGCGGCGGGCGCGCTGAATCATACGGCAAGCGCCGTTGCCGAGAGGGGAGCGGAAGCCTCGCGCGCCGCGTCTGCCAAAGCCGCGAACAATCGCTGCTGCGGCTTCTTCCAGACCAGAAGCTCCGGATGCCATTGGACTCCGAGCAGGAACGGTGCGCTCTCGCTCTCGATGGCCTGCACGATGCCGCTCTCGTCACAGGCGGCGATCCTCAGCCCCCGCCCGAGACGAGCGACGGATTGGTGATGCAGCGCGTTCACCTGACAGGGATTGCAGTTCAGGATTCGGTCCAGCCGGGAGCCTTGCTCGATGGTCACGGTCTTGCGCGGCAGCACCGTGCGCATCTTCGGCGCCTGGACATAGACCTCGTAGATGTCCGTGTGCAGGGTGCCGCCGAGCGCCACGTTGATCATCTGCGATCCGCGGCAGATGCCGAGGATCGGGAGCCCCGCCGGCAGCGCCGCCTTGAGCAGGCCGAGCTCCAGCTTGTCGCGCTCGGGATCGATGCGCACGTCCGGCAG
Organism: Microvirga mediterraneensis; assembly: GCF_013520865.1. Lineage (NCBI taxonomy): Bacteria > Pseudomonadati > Pseudomonadota > Alphaproteobacteria > Hyphomicrobiales > Methylobacteriaceae > Microvirga > Microvirga mediterraneensis. Next base: position 456,235 of record NZ_JACDXJ010000001.1, on the reverse strand, counting down.
CACCTGGCCGCCGTAGATCTCCGCGCCGATATCGTCGCCGCCGCCGATCACCAGCCCCTGCAACGGTTCCGCCGGCAGCGGATGGCCGGGCATCAGGCGAACGGCGCGCGCGCCCGCGCGGGAGAGCGCCAGCCGGTGCATGAGGTAGCTGCGCCATCCGCCACGCCTTGACGTGGTGACGCCGATCAAGGGGCTCGTCATGACCGTACGATCTGCTCCACCACGTTGGCCCAGCTCTTGTCCTCGCCCTCGAAAGACAGATAGGCCGCGCCGACCGCATCCAGCTTCTCCCGGTCCGCGGCCAGCCGCTCGACGCAGACCCAGCGGTTCCAGTCCGGCGCGATGCTCCAGCCGGGATCGCTCACCCGGGCGTCGGGCAGGCGGTAATGGAAGGTGGGGCGGCCGTTGATCTTCTCGTTCGGCAGCACGGCACGGACCCGCGCCGCATCGAAGTCGTGCAGGAGCGGCAGGAGATCGAGATCCCGGTTCCGGGTCGCGTTGTAGCCGAGATAATCGTCGATGAAGGTGCGAATGTCCGGCCAATAGCCCGGATCGCCGATCCTGCGGACGTATTCGGTCGGAAAAGGATCGGCGAAGCCCAGCAGATTGCGCGTGGCGTCCGGCGAAGCCTCGCGCCGGAGCCACGGATTGAGCAGGGCGAAGCTTTTCATAAAGGCCGTGAGGGTCGCCGCGTCCCGGTGCGGAATCTCCGGGTTGAAGTGCAGGCCGAAGGCGTAGAAGGGCCCGTCCTGCGTGCCCTTGGCGCCGACCCTGCGCAGGATCGTCAGGATTCGGTTGATCTCCTGCAGCCGGTCGACCGGGATCGGCGCCGTGACGAGCTCGCACGGGACGAGATAGCGGGCCGCGAAGCCGAACAGGGCCGCAATCTTGGGCAGGACGCCCTTCTGGGTCCCAGCCTGCTTGCCCGGGTGCAGGATCCGGCTGTCGAGTTCCACCGTCAGGTCGCCGACGGCCGATTCCTTCAGGGCGAAGGCATGGGGGTCCTGCTCGATGAGCCTGCCGCCGAGCGCCTCTTGGAGGGCCTGGACGGTCGTCTCGGCGGAGGGCCCCACGAACTCGATCTCGATCCCGACCGTGCGCATCTGCCCCTGCCCGTTGAGCAGGACCGGCGGCAGGTCGAATTCGATCTCGGTTGAAAGCGCCGGCTGCGCCATCGAGGACTCCGGAAACACCACGCAAATGTGAACAATGGGATGAACGGGCGCGCTTCCGCTCAGGTTCCTTGGTCCGAGAGGACTCCCTCCCGGCTCTCCGGGTGTGGCTTTCCGGCGTCGGGTTGGCTACAAGCGCAGCATCATGATTTCCAGAGAATCGACCTTCGAGCGCGCCGCCTGGATGACGGAGCTGCGTGCGACCCTGGCCCTCGGTTGGCCCCTGGTTCTGGCAACCATCGCGCAGAACGCCCTGATCACGTCCGACGTCATTCTGATGGGCTGGATGGGATCGGACGCGCTGGCGGCGGGCGCGCTCGGCACCAATCTCTATTTCGCCTTCCTGATCTTCGGGATCGGCCTCGTCAACGCGACGTCGCCGATGATCGCCGAGGAGCTCGGCCGCAAGCGCCATTCCGTCCGGGAGGTGCGCCGCACGGTGCGCCAGGGCTTCTGGGCCTCGGTCACCGTCGCGGTCCCGATCTGGATCGTCGCCTGGAACGGGGAGGCGATCCTGCTCGCCATCGGGCAGGCGCCCGCGCTCGCCCACAATGCCGGCCAGTATATCCGCGCCCTGCAATGGAGCCTTCTGCCCTTCCTGCTCTTCCTGGTGCTGCGCTCGTTCCTGGCGGCGCTGGAGCGCCCCGGCTGGGCCCTGTTCATCGGCCTGCTCGCCATCCCGGTCAATTTCGGCGCGGCCTATGCGCTGATGTTCGGCTCCCTCGGCCTGCCGGCCTTCGGATTGGTCGGGGCAGGGCTCGGCACGGTGATCTCGAGCATCTTCATGTTCGTGGCGCTCGCCGTGGTGATCGTGCTTCATCCCCGGCTCAAGCGCTACCATATCTTCGGGCGTTTCTGGCGGCCCGACTGGCCGCGCTATCGCACCCTCTGGCAGATCGGCCTGCCCATCGGCCTGACGCTGATGTTCGAGGTGACGATCTTCAATGCGGCCGCCATGCTGATGGGCCGGATCGGCGAGAGCGAGCTGGCCGCCCATGCGATCGCCCTGCAGATCGCGTCCTTCTGCTTCTCCGTCCCGCTCGGCATCGGACAGGCCGTCACGGTGCGTGTCGGCCGGGCCTACGGGGCGCAGGATGCAGCAGGGGTCACCCGGGCCGGCTGGACCTCCTTCGCGCTGGGCACCGGCTTCATGGCCGTGACCGCGTCGCTCATGCTGTTCGCCCCGCACCTGCTGCTCGGCGTCTTCCTCGACGTGAACGATCCCAAGAACGCGCTCGTCATCGATCTGGCGCGCACCTTCCTGGTGGTGGCCGCCATCTTCCAGCTCGTGGACGGCGCGCAGGCGGTGGGGGCCGGAATGCTGCGCGGCCTGCAGGATACCCGCGTGCCGATGATCTACGCGGCGCTCGGCTATTGGGGCGTGGGCCTGCCGCTCGGCGCCATGCTGGCTTTCGGCACGTCGCTGCGGGGTGTCGGCATCTGGATCGGACTGGCCAGCGGACTCGCCGTGGTGGCCTGCCTGATGCTGTGGCGCTGGCTGCGCCGGGACAGGCTGGGACTGGTGACGGCGACGCCGCGGGACGTTCAGGAGGCGTTCGCGAGCTAGCGCATTGTGCGGAAAAGTGGATCCGGTTTTCCGCCCTGAACAATGCGCTCATTGAGAAATGAGCATCGAATCGATCCCGAAAGTGGTGTCCACTTTCGGGTCCGATGCTCCGCCCACCAGCCGCGATATGTCGACAGGGGCGAAATGCGCGTCCTCTTGCGTCACGCGCACCTCCTCCACCGTCAGCCGCCGCCATTGCGCAAGCCGGGCCAGGGCCTCCTGCACCAGGTCTTCGGGAGCGGAGGCGCCCGCCGTCAGGCCGATCACGGCGGCGCCGTCGATGAAGGAGAGCGTCAGGTCCTTCGGATCCTGCATGAGGAGGGCTTGGCGTCCCTCGTTGGCGGCCACCTCGCACAGTCGGTTCGTGTTCGATGAATTGCGCGCGCCGCAGACGATGATCCGCTCCGCGCGCCGGGCGATCACGCGCACCGCCATCTGCCGGTTCTGCGTGGCGTAGCAGATCGTCTTGATGTCGGGCCCCTGAATGGCGGGAAAACGCTTCTTCAGGGGTGCGATGATCTCGCGGGGATCGTCGACGGAGAGCGTCGTCTGGGTGATGTAGGCGATGCGCTCCGGGTTCAGGACCGGAACGGTCAGCGCTTCCGCGACGCTCTCGATCACATGGACGGTGCCGTCGATCTGCCCGGTGGTTCCCTCGATCTCCACATGGCCGCGATGGCCGATGACGATGACCTCGCGACCGGCCTTCGCATGGCGCTGTCCTTCGAGATGGACGCGGCGCACGAGCGGACAGGTCGCATCGAGCACGGAAAGTCCCCGGCCCGCCGCTTCCCGCTCCACCGCGCGCGAAACTCCATGGGCGCTGAAGATGGCCACGGCCCCATCCGGGATCTCGGCCAGATCCTCGACGAAGACCGCGCCCTTGTGCTTCAAGTCGTCCACCACGCGCCCGTTATGCACGATCTCGTGGCGCACATAGACGGGCCTGCCCGTCCGGTCGATGGCGTCCTCGACGGCCCGGATGGCGCGCTCGACCCCGGCGCAGAAACCGCGTGGCGCCGCGAGCAGAACGGTCAGCGGGGGATGGTCCTGGATCATGCCGCATCCTCCGTCTTCAAGGGGCGGTCGCGCGGAACGGTCGGGCGGGTGCAGCGGGCATGCCGCAGCAGGGAGGCGGCGTGCTCACCGGCCATCACGGCGCTCTCGATGGTAGCGGGAAGGGAGCCGAGCCAGTCGCCCGCCAGGGCGAGGTTCATGAGAGGCCGCAGGGGAGGCTGCGGGAGATCCTCCGCCGCCTGGCGGATGGTCGCGCGCTTCTCCTTCACCACCCGGCTCTCGGGCTGACGGTCGCCGTCCGCATCGAGCCCGAGGCGGCGCAGGGCCGGAGCGATGTCGCGCCAGATCCGCGCCGCCACGTCGGCGGCATTGAGGTCCACCACTGCGTCGGCGGCCGAGACCGTGACGCTCACATGCGAGGGGCGGACCAGCGCCCATTGCGCCAGCGTGCCGGTGAAGCCGATGAAGCGCGGTCCAGACAGGCCCTTCATGCGGTAATGAACGTTGAGGATGGGCTCGAAGGAGGTCGGCACGGGGAGCGCGGGGAGAAGTCGCTCCACCTCGTAGGGCGGCAGCGCGAGGATCACGCGGTCGTCGGGGCCGAGCATCACGGTGCGGTCCGTCAAGGCCAATCCGATGACGCGCTCCTGGCCGGTCAGAAGCCTGCGCAGGCGCTGCCCGGTGTGAACGGTCGCGCCTCGCGCCGCGAGCGTGGCAAGGGCAGGCTCGATCAGGTCCTCGCTCAGGCCGTTTCGCGCCACCAGGAGGCGCCCGGCGCCGGGCCGGATGAGCCGCCGCAAGGCGCAGGCGAGGCGCTGCGAGGAGGCCTGTGCGGGCGGCGTATTGAGCACCGCCACCGTCAGGGGCTCGATCAGGCTGTCCATGATCGGGCGATCCCCGATGATGGATGCGACCGGGCAATCCTTCGCCGCGAGGAGGAGGCGCAGGATCCTCGCCAGATCGGGCAGGGTCAGGCCGTGCGGGCGGCGCGACGGGAGCAACCACGACCAGGGCGAAAGCCCCACCCGCCGCATCTCTCCCGTTTTCCCGTCGTAGAGCGGAAGCCCTTTGGGTTCCGGCTCGAACCAGCGGTCGCGGGCGCCGATCGCCTTGAGGAGATCGAGCGCATGCCCATTGGCCGTGAACAGCACATGGGTGCCGTTGTCATGGACGAAGCCATCGGCGGGCTGCAGGGTCCGGCAGCGTCCGCCCGGCTGCGGCGCGGCCTCGTAGACGATGGCCTCGCCGCCATCGGCCGTGACGGTGAGCGCCGCGCTCAGGCCCGCGATTCCCGCTCCGACGATATGGGTTCGCCGTGTCGTCATGCGGGCCTCATGGCGCGGGTGATGAGATGCAATCTGTCGGCGGTGCTCAGGCGCAGCCTCCCCTGGCGCAGGCCCCAGCCGCGCGCCTGCAGCCGGTCGAGCACACGGCGGTAATTCTCCATCATCAGGATCGCCGGCTTCAGGGCGCGACGATCGAGACGCATGAGCGCGGCATCCGCCGCCGCAAAGCCCGCACGGGCTTCTTCGGCAAGGCTTTCGCAGACGCGCGCGAAGCGCGGATCGGCCACGAGAGTGGCGGCAGGAGCATCGCGCAATCCGAGTTGCGCGAGCCTCGAAAGGGGGACGTAGACCCGCTCGCGGGCGGCATCCTCGTCGACGTCGCGCAGGATGTTCACGAGCTGCAGGGTGCGTCCGAGATTGAGGGCGAAACCATGGGCCGACGGAACGCCGAAGATGCGGATCGAAAGCGCCCCGACGGAGCCCGCGACCTGGCGTCCATAGAGGCCGAGTTCATAATCGTCGGCGAGGCGCACACGGTCGGCGCTGTCGGTCTCCATGCCGTCGAGCAGGGCATGGCATTCGTCCAGGGGCAGCTTGAACAGGGTCGAGGCACGGGCGAGCTCGCGTCCGATGGGCGTTTCCGGCGCGCGGTGCAGCCGGTCGAGTTCGCGCCGCCATTCGCGCAGGAAGGTCCGCTTCTCGGAGGCGGGCGCCGCTCCGTCGGCGATATCGTCCACCGCGCGGCAGAAGGCATAGACCGCATGGATGGCGCGGCGGCGCTCGGGCGAGAGACTCTGCATGCCGAGGCGGAAGGATGAGCCCGAGCGCCGCACTGCCGCCGCCGTCACGCGGAGGTCGTCGGAGGAAGGCTTCCGGATCGTGCCGCGAAGACCGCGCAGGAACGCGATGCCCACATCGGCCTTGCTGACCTGCACGCGTTCCAGAACCGGATCGGCCTGCCGCAGGCGTCGGCTCAGGCGCCGGGCGAGCGCGATGGTGGCGATGCTCTGCGCCCGCAGGCGCGCGTTCCGCAGATGGGCGGGCAGGGATTGCGCCTGATCGATCAGGGCATCGACCCGGTCGAGCATCGCGTCGAGGACGTCGCGGCGGAGCGCCGCGTACGACGGATCGAAGAATGCCGTCTCGGAGCCCGCCGCCAGCATCCACCGGATCGGGATGTAGATGCGGCCCATCCGGTCGCGATCCTGGCCGCAATCCTGCAGGTGGTTGAGGATCTGCAGCGCCGTGCAAAGGGCGTCCGCCGGTCCGTGGGCCGAGCTGCGCTCCCCGTGAAGGGCCAGCAGGAAGCGGCCGACCGGGTTGGCGGAAAAGCGGCAGTAATCGAGCAGCTCCGCCCAATCGTTGTAGCGGGTCTTGACAACGTCCTGACGGAAGGCGCGCAGCAGCGCGCGGGCTTGCGTCAGGCCGGTCCTGCGCTCCCGGTCGACGGCATGGAGACGAGCGGCCTGCGGGATGGACTCGTCGCCCGATACGAGCGCCTGTTCGAGCGCGTCGAGCCGCGCCAGTTTCTCGGCGGCCGCGAGATCGGGCGCGTCGGCGATGTCGTCGGCCATGCGGGCGAAAGCGTAGAAGGCGAGAACGGCGTCCCGGTGCTCGCGCGAGAGCACCAGGGATGCGACCGGGAAGTTCTCGTCGCGCGGGCGCTTGGTTGGTCCTGAGAGGTCCGGGCTCATGGCTTCTCCTCCAGAGGATAAAGCCTGCCTTTCCATCCCGCGCGGCGCGCCTCGCCGATCCGCAGGAGCACGCTCCATTGGATCGCCAGGCCGACCAGGATGGTGAAGGGATGGAGCGGGATCGACCAGGGATTCTCGCGCGTCGCGAATGTCACGAGCGTGCGGGCGCCGAGGGGGAGAAGAGCCGCGCTGGCGAGCAGCAAGCTTGGTGCGAACGGCAGGAGCAGGAACGGCAGCACATGGCCGCCGAGCAGGAGCGCGGTCCAGACCGGCAGCGCCACGGGGGTCGCCATGCCCTCGTGGGCGTTTTTGGCGAAACCGGCCCAGGCTTCGTCGAAGCGCGTATACATGCGGCAGGTCGCGAGGCGCTCGCCCGGCACGAGGTCCGTCATGAGGCCTTTGCGGCGGAAGAGCCGCGCCAGCTGGATGCCGTCGTGGATGCGCGCGCGGATCGCCGCGTGTCCGCCGCTTGCCCGATAGGCGTCGCGCTCGACGAGCATGAGCTGGCCGCAGGCTGCGCCCAGTCCCGGATCGCGGGAGAGGCGCATGAAGCCCATGGGAAGATAGCCGAGCAGCAGCAGGTTGATAGTCGGCACCGTCAGCATTTCGCCGAGGGTGTTCATGATCTGGCGCGGCACGGCGCTGACCAGGGCGGCATCGGCGGCCTGCGCATGGCCTGCGAGCCGGGCTGCCGCGTGAGGGCCGAGACGCACATCCGCATCCACGAACAGGAAATGCGTGCCCCGCGCGGCTTCGGAGAGATGGTGGCAGGCATGGACCTTGCCGGTCCAGCCGTCGTCGAGAGGTGGGGCGGTCAGGAGACGCACACGGGCATCGCGGGCCGCATAGGAGCGGACGATGTCGGCGGTTCCATCCGTCGACCCGTCGTCCATGACCAGGACCTCGACAGGAACGCCCATGCTGCCCAGCGCCGCCTCGAGGGCGGGGCCGATATTCGCCGCCTCGTTGCGGGCCGGGATGAGGATCGAGACGAGCACGTCGCCTTGCGGGGATTGGCGCGGTGTCGCGCGCAGGACTCCCAGGTTCATGAGCGCGAGCACGAACGGGATGGCGGCCAAGGCGAGCAGGATGAGACCGAGCATCGTCATGAGGGCCGCCCCTCGTGGGACGGATCGAAGGTGCGCCCGCGCAGGGCTGCCGCCATCCGCCGCCATCCGTCGTAGAGCCCGCCGATTCCGGCACGGCCTTCGAGCACCGCCCGAAAACGTGCCGGGTCGCGGCTCTCCACGTCGGCGCTCAAGCGAGTGAGCGTCGAGGTCAGCTCGCTTTCAAGCCGCTCCAGGCGGTCGGCGCGCGAGAGGTTCAAAAGGTCCGATCCGCGCATCGGCTGGCCGAAGGCCAGGAAGGCTTCCGCGCCGCGCTCCAGCCAGAAGCCGTACTCGATGGCGAGCGGTAGGATCGTGCAGCCGGGCGCGCGCTCGACCAAGTGCGCCACGCCGGGCTTGAGGCCGAGAGGCCGCTCGCGCACATCGCTGAAGCGTCCCTGCGCGGTGATCCAGAGGGCGCGGTCGGGGACGGAGAGGATCTCCGCTCCGGCCTTGAGAAAATCCGCCGCCCCGCGCGGGCTTTCGAGGTCGATTCCGAAGGCGCCGATGCGGCCGAAGATGCCGTATTGCTTCAGCATCGCGGCATCGATGGGCGCATAGCTCTCATAGGACGGAAAGAAGCGGTCCGCTGCCAGGATGTAGACGGCCGCATCCCACCAGGCCGGGTGATTGGAATAGACGATGACCGGGCCGTGCTGGGGAACGACCGGCATGCCCCAGGCGGCGATCCGCAGGGCATTCATGTGGCGTGTGAAATAGCGCCGGAAGGTCGAGACCATGAAGCGGTGAAGCAGGGCGGAACGGCGCGCGACGGGAGAACCTCCCGCGCGACCGGATGAAGAGCGCTCCGTTCCTGCCTTGCCCGCTTCCTGCCTCAAGACACGTTCCGTAGGTTCTCGGCCTTGCCATCCGCATCGAGGGCGTCGGCGGCGATCCAGCCCGACATCATGACCATCGGCATGCCTGGACCCGGATGGGCCGCTCCGCCGGCCAGATAAAGGCCGCGCACCTGCCGGCTGCGGTTGCCCGGCTTGAACGCGCCCATGAACTTGCCGTGGCTCGCCAGACCGTAGATGGCGCCGTTGAGCACCTTGTAGCGGTCGTGGATGTCCTGCGGCGTCAGGTGGCGTTCGACCACGATGCGCTCCTCGATATCGCTCATGCCGGCCGTGCGTTTCAGCTTGTCGATGATCACTTGCCGATAGGCGGGGAACATCTGCGACCAGTCATGGTGCGGGCGAAGGTAGGGCGTATGGACGAGAACGTAGAGCGCCTCGCCGCCCTCCGGCGCGACGCTCGGGTCCGTCGCGGACGGGGCCGCCAGATAGCAAGTGGGGTCGGGTGCCGGCTCGCCGCGCCGGTAGATGAAGTCGAACTCTTCCTCCGGATCGCGGGAGAACACGAAATCGTGATGGAGGATGTGGTCGTAGCGCTTGTTCAGGCCGAGATAGAGCACCACGCCCGAGCAGGCGGGCTCGAAGTCCTTGCGGGCATAATGCTCGCCGACCTCGCCGCCGACGAGTTCGCGATAGGTGCGGATCGAATCCATATTGGAGATGACGCTGTCGTAAGGAACGACATCGCCGCCCGCGAGGACGATGCCCGTCACCGCGCCATTCTCGATCCTGAGCGAAGCGACATCGCTGTCGGTCTTGAACGTGGCGCCGAGCTCTGTGGCCAGTTTCGCCAGGGCCTCGGCGACCGCGCGCGTGCCGCCCATGGGATACCAGACCCCATCCGCCGCCTGCATGTGGGCGATGGCGCAGAGCACGGCGGGCGAGCCGTAGGGCGACGAGCCCACATACTGCGTGAAGTGGTCTAGCATCTGCGCCAGGCGTTCGTCCTTCACCTTGGACCGGATAGTGCCGGCGACCGACGACCCCATGCGAAGAGACAAAACATCCCGCAATGTTGCGGGATTCATGTTGGCGCGGATGTTGATGGTGTCGAAGAGATCCTCCACCGGCTTCCAGAAGAAGAATCGGTTCGAAATGTCGTGGAGATGCGCGGAAATTTCCTGGAAGCGCTTGTATCCGTCGCCGGTATTCTTGCCCGGCGCGAAGCGATCCATGGCCTCGGCCATAGCGTCGATGTTTTCCTGCAGGTCGATCCGGGTGCCGTCATCGAAGAAGCAGCGCCATTGCGGATCGAGCCGCACGAGATCGAGATAGTTGGAAAGGTTGCGGCCCGCCTCTGCGAAGATGCGCTCCAGGACGCGCGGCACGGTCAGGATCGTCGGACCCATGTCGAATCGGAAGCCGTCCTCGTGCAGCACCGCCGCCTTGCCGCCGATCCAGGCGTTCTTGTCGTAGAGGGTGACCTTGTGTCCGCGGGCCGCCGCGACGCAGGCCGCCGCCAATCCGCCCAATCCTCCGCCGATGACCGCAACCGAAGTCCCTTGAGCGTTCACGCATTCCTCCCGCGCGGCACGAGCCTGTCCGTCATTCGCCCATGTCCAATCGTGATGGTTCTAGGAAGCCCATAGGCCAGTTCAAGACGGATCACGAAGGTTTGGGCGGCGGGCGCAGATCATGCGGAGCGCGTGCCGGCCCGGCGCGCGGATCACCGGGTCGAACCCGGCGGCGGCCAGGCGGGGTCTCAGGTGGTTCACGGCGCGCGTGTTGCCGCCCCAGAGCAGGTTCTTCAGCCGGTTGACGGCGGAGGCCGTCCCGCCTCCTTCCTGGGACAGGACGGCGACGAGAAGCCAGCCTCCAGGCCGCAACGAACGGAAGATCCGCTCGATGGCGTCCTGGATGATCGCGTCGGGCAGGAACATCTGGGGCAGGAAGACGAGGTCGAAGGCTCGCTCGTCGTCCAGATCTTCCGCCCGTTGCCGTCGCATGACGATGCGGCCTTCGAGCCCTGCCTCCCGCACATGCCGCTCGCCGATGCGGGCCGGTTGGGGCGCGGGTTCGAGAGCCACGGCGCTCAGGTGCGGAAAGTTCCTGCAGAGAGCGATCGAAAGGCCCGCGGCGCCCGCGCCCACGTCGAGAAGGGCTGCGCCGGGCTTTTCGAGGCGCGGGACTAGGCCCGGCAGGAATTTCAGCTTCGGCAGGGCCCGGGTGGTCCAGAGCCGGGTCAGGGTGCCCTGGGACTCGATGATGGCCTCATCCGTATGGGTCCAGCCGTCGAGGGTCAGGGTGTGGTCGGCAAGCTTGTGCCGGAAACTGTCAGCCTGCAGGAGGGGAGCCCGAAGGAATGCCCGGAAGGTTTCGGCGCCCTCGGGCGTGGTGAAGGGCAGGAGGGAAGGAGCCGCCTGGACCCGGTCCTGGTCCCAGACCACGAACCTGTGGCTTGCGAGCACGTCGACCAGAGTCCGGACGAGCGCTGGCGACAGCGAGACGGCTTGAGCCAACGTGTCGATCGTCGCCGGCTTGCCGAGATGGGCGAGGAGGCCGGTCTCGGCGCAAGCCGAGAGGGCGCTGGCCGACCAGATGGCCGTGTCGGCTTCTTCGAGCACCTTCAGAACGTCGCCCGTCCGCTGGAACGACGGGGCGGCTGGACCGTGCCAGGAGGGGAGGCCGATGGAGCCGAGGCCTATGCGGTCCCCGCCATGTGACAGAAGAGCATAGGCGCGCCACAGCATGGGAGGCCCCTATCGGATCGGGATCACGACCGTCGTCGCAGGCTCCCTGACGACGATCCGGGCGGCGTCGAAATTCGGAGGGCCGCGGCGGCCCACATCGTTCGAGAAGCCGTAGGGCTCGCTGGGCAGGCCGATGAAGTTGCGGTCGAGCTTGCCGTTGCCGTTGACGTCATGGAAGACCGCGATGGCGTATGTGCCGGGCTTCACGTTCCTGATGCGCAGTTCCACGGTTCCCGCAATGGCCTGGCCGCGATCCTTGTAGGGGCAGGCGGCCTCCTCGAAGCTCGTGTCGCAGACCCCGGCATAGACCATGTTGCCGTCCGGTTGAATGCCCTGCGCGCGGATCGTCAGCGTCGCCGCGTGGGCGGACGAGACGGACATGAGAAGAAAAGAAGCCAATCCAAAGCGTCTCATCCGTCACACCTCTATAGAGCCGCTTCGCCGAGCGGCGCGACGGCGGGCTTCGCTTCGTGGTCGCCCGCCCTTCGGCGCTCGCGATCCTCCAGCAGCAGCCGCGTCGTGATGCGCGCGCCTTCATAGATCACCGGCAACCCGCTGCCGGGATGCGTGCCGCCGCCGACCAAGTAGACGTTGCGGCCGAAGCGGTTGTGCGGGCGGAAATAGAGCATCTGCGTCAGGTTGTGCGCGAGGTTGAAGGTGGCGCCCTCGAACACGGAGAATTCATCTTGCCAGCTGCGTGGCGTCACCACGCGCTCGAAGCGGATGCGGCTCTCGATGTCCTCCAATCCGAGCAGCTTCAGCCGCTCGAGCGCGAGCTTGCGATAGCGGGGTGCCTCGCGCGTCCATTCGATCCCGCAGCGCAGATTCGGCACGGGCACGAGCACGTATAGGCTCGTGTGGCCTTTCGGGGCCAGCGACGCATCGGTCGCGCCGGCGTGCTGCACGTAGATCGATGGTTCTTCGGGCAGGATGCCGTTGGTGATCTCGTGAATGTTGCGCTCGTAGTCGCGCGACAGCAGGATCGTGTGATGGGCGAGATCGCCGACATCGCCCTCGATGCCGAGATAGAGCATGAAGGTGGAGCAGGAAATTTTCGCGTGATCGAGCTTCCTGTCCGTCCAGCGCGGGCGCATGGCTTCCGGTACGAGGTGGCGCATGGCATGGCCGAAATCGCCGTTGATCACCACGGAGCCCGCCGCGAAGCGTTCGCCGTCTGCCTCGATCCCGACGGCCTCGCCGTTCTCGTAGACGATGCGCTCGACCGGTGTGTTCAGGCGAATGTCGACGCCCATTTTGCGCGCGACTTTCGCCATGGCTTCCGAGACTGCGCCGCAGCCACCTATGGGATGGAAGACGCCGTGCTCATATTCGAGGAACGAGAGGATCGTGAACAGGCTCGGACATTGGAATGGCGACATTCCGAGATATTTCGTCTGGAACGAAAAGGCGAGACGCACGCGCGGGTCGGCGAAATAGCGCTTGAGATCGCTGTCCACGCTGGAGAACGGCCTCAGCTTCGGCAAGGCGGCCAGCATCGCCGGCGAGAAGAGATCGGCCGGGCTCGAAAAGGCCTGTTCCAACACGGGCCGGAAGGCCTCGAGCTTATCGCGGTTGTCGTCGAGAAAGCGGCGCACGTTGCGCGCATCGGCAGGCGCCAGACGGGCAATTTCCTGTTCGAGGCGGTCGAGATCGTAAGTGGCGCGAATGGAGCCGCCGCCCTCGAACACGACGTGATATTGCGGGTCGAGGCGTTTGAGTTCGACATGGTCTTCCAGCCGTTCGCCGCAGGCCTCGAAGATGTCCTTCAGGACGCGGGGATAGAGGAAGAAGGTCGGGCCGATATCGAACCTGTAGCCGCCGGGGGCATGGATGGTCCGGGTACGCCCACCGACGGCGGGTTCCCGTTCGAACACCGTGACGGGGATACCCTCGCGCGCCAGCAGCATGGCGGAGGCCAAGCCTCCGGGGCCAGCCCCCACGACGGCGACCTGAGGTGATCGGGCGGATTCGCGCATGAGTCGGCAGCCCTGATTGGCGTGGAACATCGGCTACCTGAACTAGACCGACCGCGACCTATGACCAGAGGCAATGATTCACAATTGCGAGAGGGTGAAAAAGTGCCCTGAAATATCGTAACCATAACGCAGGCTATCTAGGAAGGAAAATGCATTTGTCCAGGCTATTTCTCGGTATAGTTTCACATCTCTGAAGAGTGAGCGAACGTATAAAAATCCGAAGCGCCTTATTCTTGCCTTTTTAAGGCTCAGTTTCACTTCCAACCAAAACGGAAGGGGAGACTGTCCTTGAAGAACATCCTCACCCGGGCATCCGCAATTGTGCCTATTCTTCTCGTAGCAGCCTGCAATACAACCGCCTCGAACGACCCGCTCACCACAGGATCCATCTCACAAGCCAATATCGACGCCGGACCGGCCATTCAGCGCGGCACCGCCTCCTGGTACGGCCCAGGATTCCATGGCCGCAAAACCGCCAGCGGCGAGCGCTTCAACTCCTCCGACATGACGGCCGCCCACCGGTCCCTGCCGTTCGGCACGAGGCTCAAGGTCGTGAATGAAACCAACGGCCGCTCGGTCGTCGTCCGGGTGAACGACCGCGGTCCTTTCGCCCACCGGCGGATCATCGACCTTGCGAAAGGGCCCGCCCAGGCGCTCGGCCTGACCTCCGAGGGCACGGCATACGTGTCGCTTCATCTCCTCGATTAGGCGCTTCTTAATTCCTTCCGGCGATTCTTGCCCCGATTCGGGACCAAGGGTTGCTTACATGGAATCGAGATCGTCGCAGCCGACGAATGTCATACGCTTTCCGGGCGCACGCTCGTCGGCGAATCCCCACCGCGATCAACGGAGCCTGATGGATGCGGTTTATGCCGCGGGCTCGCTGCCGATCGCGGCAGGCGACCGCGCCACCAAGGTCATGGCAACGCGCCTTACGATCTTCGGCTTCGTCGTCATCGACGAAATCCAGGCGGACGGCCGCGTCCGTCGCCTGCGGCCTTCCGAGGCGTTCCACGCGTCGACGGAATGTCCGTGGCGCGTGTCGAAACCATCGGGCCGCTATAGGCTCGCCGAGGAAGAGCCCGAATCGGACCGCGAGCTGTTTGCGGCCCTGCAGGCGTAGCGCATCGTACGGTCCTTCGGGTCCCATGCGCTAAGCGAGGCTCAAGGCCTCGCCTTTTCCATCCCCTGAACTATTTTCCTGCGCCAACCGATGGCGCTTCTCAGGGGATGCCGATGCATCTGGTTCAGATTCTGCTGCCGCTCGCCGACAACAAGGGCCGCCGCCTCGACGGAGCTGTGTACGCGAAGGTTCGCAAGGAACTGTCGGAGCGGTTCGGCGGGATCACGAGCTTCACGCGCGCGCCCGCCGAAGGCGTCTGGAAGGAGGGCGGTCATACGTCTCACGACGACATCGTCGTGTTCGAGGTGATGGCCCGCGAACTCGATCATGTCTGGTGGGAGCGCTACCGGGCGGACCTGGAACGGCGCTTCGAACAGGAAACCATCGTGATGCGGGCCATCAAGGTTGAAATGCTGTAACGAGGGAACCCGACATGCACTGCTTCGCTTGTCGTTGAAAAGTGGAGCATTCCCATGGCCAAGCCCCTCGTCGTCTCGATTCCTCATAATCTCGGTCAGGCCGAAGCGATGCGGCGGCTTCACGGCGGCATGTCGGGCCTGAAATCCCAGTTCGGCGACAAAGTCGCATCCATCGACGAGACATGGAACGGCAATCGCATGGACTTCCGTGTCGGAGCCATGGGCCAGAACGTGAGCGGCCATCTGGAAGTGATGCAGGACGTGGTGCGTGTCGAAGTGCAGTTGCCGTGGATCCTCGCGATGATTGCAGAGAAGGCCAAGACCTTCATCCAGAAGCAAGGCACTCTGCTGCTCGAGAAGAAATGATTCTGGCTATATTCATGAATAGCCGTTCACGAAGATGAACGCAGAGGGAACCAAAAGGCTTCCTCCGCGTTCTATAATCGATTGCGACCACGACCCAACGCTGGTGCGCTTCACTAAAGACATCGCATTTATATCACCCCGGGCCGTGTTCTTCCGCCCGATCGCGACAACACACCTGTATTTGAGGATGGCGCTATGCACGAGCGTTTGACGACGCATTCCCATGCCCTTCGTTCGCCTGTCAAAGCCGGTTCAGAAAAACCACTCCTCGTCTGTTTCTCCCATCTCCGCTGGGATTTCGTGTGGCAGCGACCGCAGCATCTCCTCAGCCGGGCCGTCAAGCATTACGACGTTCTGATCATCGAGGAACCGGTCTTCACGGCGGGTGCAACGCCTCATATGGATGTAAGCGACCGGCCGCAGGGCGTCACCATCGCCGTACCGGTTCTGCCCGAAGGTCTGTCGCATGAAGATATTCTTGCCGAGCAGCACGACCTGATCGAAGAACTGATCGGTCGCGAGGCCGCCGGTCCGCGCGTGTTCTGGTACTACACGCCGATGGCGATGGCCTTCACCAGCGATCTCGAATGCGACCTCTGCGTCTACGACAACATGGACGAGCTTTCGCTTTTCCGGGGCGCATCGCAGGAACTGCTCGATCTGGAGAACGCTCTCTTCGCCCGATGCGACCTGGTCTTCACGGGCGGGATGAGCCTCTACGAGGCCAAGCGCCATCGCCACCGCAGCGTTCACGGATTTCCGTCCTCCATCGACTTCAACCATTTTTCCCAGGCGCGCTCCATCGACAAGGATCCCGACGATCAGGTGAAGATCCCGCATGTCCGCCTTGGCTTCTTCGGTGTCGTCGACGAGCGCATGGACATCGACCTCCTGGCGGAGGTCGCCGACCTGCGGCCCGACTGGCAGTTCGTGATGATCGGTCCGGTCGTGAAGATCGATCCATCCACGTTGCCGCAGCGGCCCAACGTCCATTGGCTCGGTGGCAAGTCCTACAATGAACTGCCGCAGTACCTGTCGGGCTGGGATGTGGGCTTCATGAACTTCGCCTTGAACGAGGCGACGAAGTTCATCAGCCCGACGAAGACTCCGGAGTTCCTGGCGGCCGGCGTGCCGGTCGTCTCAACGCCGATCACAGACGTGGTGCGGCCTTACGGCGACAAGGGTCTCGTCGAAATCGCCAAGGACGCCGCCGAGGTGGTCGCCAAGGTCGAGACGATCCTTTCTCGACCGAAGGATGCATGGCTCGCGAAGGTCGATCGTCACCTGGCGGCCGGATCTTGGGACAAGACCTGGACTTCCATGCACAAGCTGATGCTGGATGTCACCGGCGACACCGCGAGCGACCGTCCCGCCTCGTCCCTTCCCGTCTATGCCACCACGCCTGCGGAGTGATCTGGAATGTATGATTGGTTGATTGTCGGCGCTGGCTTTGCGGGCAGCGTTCTGGCGGAGCGCCTGGCCACGGAGCGCAACGAGCGCGTCCTTCTGATCGATCGTCGCAATCACATCGGTGGCAATGCCTATGACCGATACGACGATGACGGCCTGCTTATCCACCAATACGGGCCGCATATCTTCCACACCAATTCCAAGCAGATCTTCGACCATCTGTCCCGCTTCACGGAATGGCGCTTCTACGAGCATCGGGTTCTGGCCGAAGTGGACGACATGCTCGTGCCGATTCCGATCAATCTCGATACGGTCAACAAGCTCTACGGACTGAACCTCACGTCCGAGCAGCTGCAGGACTGGTTCGCGGAGCGGGCGGAGAAGAACGGCGAGATCAGGACTTCCGAAGACGTGGTGGTCTCCGTTGTCGGACGTGAACTCTACGAGAAGTTCTTCCGCGGCTATACGCGCAAGCAATGGGGTCTCGACCCGTCGGAGCTCGACAAGTCGGTGACTTCACGGGTGCCGACGCGCACGAACCGGGACGACCGTTACTTCACGGACGAATTCCAGTTCATGCCCAAGCATGGCTACACCCGGATGTTCGAGAAGATGGTGAGGCATCCCAACATCCATGTGATGACACAGACAGACTACGACGACGTCAAGCACGTCGTCCCCCATCGCCGCGTCATCTATACGGGTCCGATCGACGAGTACTTCAATTTCCAGTTCGGCAAGCTGCCCTATCGCTCGCTGCGCTTCGAGCATGTCACCCTCGACAAGACATGGCACCAGCCCGTGGGCGTCGTGAACTACCCGCAGACGCACGATTACACCCGCGTCACGGAGTACAAGCATCTCACCGGTCAGGACCATGCCAAGACGGCGCTCACATACGAGTACCCGTCCGCTGAAGGAGACCCCTACTACCCGATCCCGAAGGCGGAGAACCAGGAGCTCTTCAAGAAATACGAGCGTCTGGCCCTGGCGACGCCCGACGTGTGGTTCGTCGGCCGGCTGGCGACCTACCGCTATTACAACATGGACCAGATCGTCGGTCAGGCTCTCGCCACCTTCCGGCGCATCAACGAGTCCCTGCCGGTCGGCGCCGATACCAGTTCAGTGAAAGTCGTGCCGAATTCAGCCGCTATGGTCTCCTAGTCGAAATGCATCGAACAATCCGCGCTAAGCATAGTTGTTGAGTGCCTTTTAGTCATAGCTCGGAGTGTATGATGAATCGACCGCTTGAACTCTGGGGCGGCCTGGAATGCACTGTCGCGAGAATCGGGGACGATTACCGCGATCAAAACCTGGAGACGGGTCATCACGACCGAATCGCGGATCTCGACCGCATTGCCGAACTCGGGATCCGCACGTTGCGCTACCCGGTGCTCTGGGAGAGGATCTCTCCCGAAAGCCCGGACCGCACGGACTTTTCATGGCACGACGAACGTCTGACGCATCTCCGGAAGCTCGATATCCGTGCCATTGCGGGCCTGTGCCATCATGGCAGCGGCCCGCACTACACCTACATGCTCGATCCCGCCTGGCCGGAGCTGCTGGCGCGCCATGCCGCCAACGTGGCCCGGCGCTATCCGCATCTCGAGCTCTATACACCCGTCAACGAGCCGCTCACGACCGCGCGGTTCTCGGGTCTGTACGGACATTGGTATCCGCACGGCACGAACTACGAGGCTTTCCTCAAGATCCTCGTCAACGAGTGCAAGGCCACCGTCCTGTCCATGCGCGAGATCCGCAAGATCCGGCCGGATGCGCAGCTCGTGCAGACGGACGACATGGGCAAGACCTTTTCGACACCGGCCCTTGCCTATCAGGCCGAGCACGAGAACCAGCGCCGGTTCCTGGGCTTCGACCTTCTCTGCGGCATGGTCGACCGGAATCATCCCTGGTGGCGGATCTTTCTGGACAATGGCGTCGCGCAGGCCGATCTTGAGCTTTTTCTCGAAGCGGATGCCGCGCCCGACATCATCGGCATCAATCATTACCTGACGAGCGAGCGTTATCTCGACGAGCGCATGGCCCGTTATCCCGAGCATCATTGGGGCGGAAACGGCCGGCATCGATATGCGGATGCCGAAGCCGTCCGCATGCCTTTGCCATCGTCCGATCTAGGACCGGCCGCCCGCCTGCGCGAGGTGTGGGAACGCTACAGGCGCCCCATCGCGGTCACGGAGGTGCATCACGGCAGCTCCCGTGACGATCAGCTGCGCTGGCTCATGGAAGTCTGGAACGACGTCAACACCCTGCGCGACGAGGGCGCCGATATCCGGGCCGTGACAATCTGGTCTCTTTACGGCGCCGTCGACTGGAACAGCCTGCTGACGCGCCGCGACGCCTTCTACGAGCCGGGCCCTTTCGATGTGCGCGCTCCCCGTCCGCGCCGCACGGCGCTTGCCCATGCGGCACAAGCACTTGCCACGACCGGCACCTTCGATCATCCGGTGCTCGACCGAGCCGGCTGGTGGAAGCGCGACATCCGGTTCTACAAGCCGCCCGCGCGGCAATCGAAATCCTGCTGGCTCGCTGATGTCCCGCGGCAGCTCCTGATCACGGGGGCCACGGGAACGCTCGGCCGCGCCTATTCCCGCCTGTGCGATTTCCGCGGTCTCAACCATGTGCTGCTCTCGCGCCAGGACATGGACATCGCCGATCCGAAGAGCGTCGCCGAGGCCCTCGCGTGCCATCGCCCCTGGGCCGTGATCAACACGGCCGGGTATGTGCGCGTGGTGGAAGCCGAAAACGACAGGCAGGCCTGCTTCCGAGAGAACGCCACCGGGGCGGAGGTGCTGGCGCGGGCCTGCGCGGATCTCGACATCCCCCTCGTGACCTTCTCGTCCGATCTCGTGTTCGACGGAACGCTGGGACGGCCCTACGTGGAGAGCGATGAGGTCAATCCCACGACCGTCTACGGCGAGAGCAAAGCCGAGGCGGAGCGCAGAGTTCTGGCAGCGCACGACAAGGCTCTCGTCCTGCGCACGAGCGCCTTCTTCAGCCCGTGGGACCGCTACAACTTCGTCTGGTCGATCCTGAATGCCCTCAGCAAGGGCGAGGGCGTGAAGGCAAGCCTCGACGTGGTGTCGCCCACCTATGTACCGGACCTCGTGAACACCTCGCTCGATCTCCTGATCGACGGCGGCACGGGCATTTGGCATATGGCCAATATCGGCGAAACCTCCTGGCGCCATCTCGCCGTCATGGCGGCGGAACGCGCTGGCTTCGATCCGGGCCTCGTGATGGATACGGGCGATCTTCCGGCCCTCAACACGGCCCTCTTCACGGAACGCGGCATCCTCATGCCGCGCCTCGACGGCGCTCTCGACCGGTTCTTCATCGACAGCGAAGTGGAATGGTCCGACGACGCGATGAAGATCGCCGCAGAGTAAAATCCAGACAACGGCAACAAAAAAGGCGGCCAGAATGCTCTGGCCGCCTTTTCGATGTGTGATGTGATGCGCTAAGCCGCAGCCTCCGCCGCCCGGACTGCTTCCTCGAGGCGTGCGGCGCGGGATTCCACGGCCAGCTCGACCAGGGCATCGGTCAGCACCGTGGCGGTCGGGTCGGCGAGGGGCTCGTCCCGGAACAGGCGCAGGGTCGAGGCCACCAGGCGGCCGCGGCCGTAGGAGCGTTCGACGCCGAGCGCGACCGGCTTGTGGATCCAGCCGACCACGAGGCCGGAGAACACGCGGGCCTGGAAATCGAGCAGGTTGCAATTGGCGATCACGTAATCCGGCAGCACCCGGTCCATCGTCTCGTCGAGCAGCGGGCCCGACGGGAAGCGGGCGAAATGGCCCGAGCGCCGCAGCCAGCCGAAGGACGACGCCCAATCGCCCGACCAGAGAGTGCCGGCGCGAGCCTGCACCCGCACGGCCTGCCAGTGCGGGAAGAACGGGTAGAGAGTCATGTCCTCTTCCGGCAGGAGCAGAAGCTTGGCGCCTGCGCGCACGTGATCCGCAATGGCCTTGTTGTGCGTGCGCGATACGATCAGGGTCGATTCCTCGAAAGCGCGGGCCATGGTGTAGCCCAGAGCCCGGAAGCGCTCGCGAATGTCCTCGTCCGGCGACCACACCAGCTCGCGGGCATGAACCGGCCGCGTGCGCTTGGGATGGATCGCGATGTCGTGGTGGTTATGCGCGACGACGCGTCCGTCCGCCGTGCGCAGGTCCAGGCCGATGCGCCGCAGCGAAGGCTCGTCCATCTCCGGCAGGCGGATCTCGATGCGGCCGAGATCGAGCAGGTCCGGGGCCTCGAGGCGCGGCAGGTCGATCACCTGGCTCTCGCCGCAGAGTGTGATCTCCAGCTTGCAGTTCTCCAGAACCGGCCCGGCCCCGTGGGCGATGGCGAGGCCCAGGGAGGCCGTCTCTCCCGCCCAATAGGATGCGCGCTCCCATTTCGGCACGATCACCGTGTCCGAATTGACGATGTGGAACAGCTCGTGGAACACGCGCGGGTTCCGGCGCATGTCGAGCAGGCCGTTGGATTCCCAATGGCAATCGTGCAGTTCGGTGATGACGTAGCCGGCGAGGTTCGGTTTCCGGCGCATGGATTCGATTTCGTATTTCAAGGCGCGGAACTGCTGCCACTGGGCCGCGATGACGAAGCGGCGCAGGTCGCCGAAGACACGGTCGAGGCTCCAGTCCGAGAAGCGGTTCTCGACGCCGTGGGCATACATCACGCCCTCGCCCCAATCGTGCCCTGTCTCGAACCACCAGGGCTCCTCGCCCTTGGCGTCGCGCAGGTCCTTCGGATAGGGCAGGCCCCAATTGCCGAACTCCGAGCACATCAGCGGCTCGCGCCCGGTGATGACCGCATCGCCGTGAGGCGAGTAGAGCCAGGAGGCCCGGCCCGAGAGCTCGTCGACGAACTGGTCCCACGCCGCGCGGTGATCGGGATAAGCGGCATAGAAGTGATAATCCGCGATGTCGGATTCCACGTGGAAGCTCGGCGCGAGCGGCGAGTTGTCGACCACGAGGCGCGTCGGATCGTAGGCCTTCAGCCAGGCGAAGGTGCGTTTGAGCCAGTCGCGGTGATCCGCGTCGTTGACGAGGTCGACGCCCCAGTTCTCGTTGATGATCGTCCAGATCACGATGGAGGGATGGTTCCCGTCGCGGTCGACGATGCCCTTCAGCAGCTTTTCCTTGCGCCCGCGGGAGCGGTCCGTGGCCATGCCGCCGTTCGGCAGCTCGGTCCAGATGAGCATGCCCATCCGGTCCGCCACCTCGTAGTAGCGCGGATCGGCCGCCTTGATGTGGCAGCGCAGGCAGTTGAGGCCGAGCTCCTTGGCCTTGCGGAACTGATCTTCCAGGAACTCCACGGACGGCACGGTGCAGATCGTGTCCGGATAGTAGTCCTGGTCGAGAGCGGAGCGCAGGTAGAGCGGCTCGCCGTTGAGATAGAATTTGCCGTTGCGCGTTTCGATGGAGCGGAATCCGAAATTGTCCGCGATCTCGTCCTTCACCTCGCCGTTGCGGATGAACTCGAGGCGGACACGGTAGAGGTTGGGATGGTCCGGAGACCAGGCGCGCACGTCGCCGATGGTGAACTCGAAGGGCATGGACGTGACGCCCACC
This sequence comes from Microvirga mediterraneensis, assembly GCF_013520865.1. NCBI lineage: Bacteria > Pseudomonadati > Pseudomonadota > Alphaproteobacteria > Hyphomicrobiales > Methylobacteriaceae > Microvirga > Microvirga mediterraneensis. The sequence goes on along the minus strand of NZ_JACDXJ010000001.1, from coordinate 433,961 downwards.
TGCGTCTCGTGCATCTCGTCGAGCACGACATCGCCGGAGGGGTCGGTGACCTCGATGCGGATCCGGGTTGCGTCGGTCAGCGGACGCGCGAAGAACACGCCGGAGCTCACCCGTCCCGTGGTCAGGTTGGGCACGAGGCGGACGCGATTCATGTGGTCGGGAATGCGACGCTCGAAATACACCGGCTGCCAGATGCCCGACAGAGGGCCGTACCAGCTCTGCTTGCCGAACGGGATTTCGGCGAAGGGCGAATCCGGGAACTCGGCCGGGTTGTCGGTCGGGCTGTCGACGCGGACCTTGATCTCGTTGGGTCCGGGCTTGAGATACGGCGTCACGTCGAACGAGAAGGGCAGGAACCCGCCCTCGTTGTGGCCCACCACCTCACCGTTGATGAACACCTTGGTGTTGTGAAACACGGCGCCGAAGCGGATCCAGACGCTGTCGTGCAGCCAAGCCTCTTCGATCTCGATCGTCTTGCGATAGATGCCGATGCCGGCACGCATGCGCAGGTCCGCGAACTGAGCCTGCCATGGACTGGGCACGGTGATCTGGCGAACCTCCGCAGGGCCCGACAGACGGTCGTCGGCCACGTGCAAAAATTCCCAAGTCCCATCCAGACTGATGCGATTGTCCTGCATGACATCTCCTTGAATCAGAGATTACCCAAGGGTTTCGAAAGCGGCGAAAACATGACTGAAGGCAGGGCACGCGGGAAGGTATCCCGCCTGCGACATCGCGCGTCACCGAGCCTTGCTCGCTCCATCGCCCCTCGTCTCTGACCGTGGTTCGTGGTCCGTCTCGAACAACGGAGAAAAGCTTCATTGGATCCCAGGACATGACCGGCCCGGCCGCTTCGATCCGCCAGTCGGGACAGGAACCGGCTCTGCCATCTCGCGTTGCCCTGATAATGCCGAGCCTCGCTGCTCGCCCAACACCCTGTTTCTCAAAGAGGCTACAGATGGCTCAACAGATTCCCGACGATCGCGCCCGGCAGGGAGGATCAGGCCGCCCAGTTCTGGGTGTCCTGATCGGTTCGCTCCTGCTCCTCGCCGTGGCTGTTTCCGGTTATCTCATCTGGGCGGGCTCCACGTCCCCCGACGATCCGGGAACCGATGCGGCCCGCGCCAATGTGACAGGCTCGACGACCGGCTCGTCCAACGCCAACCCCACCGATCGGACGTCGCCCGCCAATCCGGCCTATCCGGCCCCGGGCGCGCAGCCTTCGGCCAACGAAGCGCCGAAGCCATAATCAAGTTCCCTTACGGAAGCCGGGAGAGGTGCTCGTCCTCTCCCGGCTTTTTTGTTGCGCTTCGTCGGCGGGGCGGCGACTTTTCGCCGTAATGATTCGCAAAGAACCGGCCCGCTGACGCATCCTGCTGCGAAGATGTGCCGGTCTTATCGCCTGCGTGGACCTCCGGTTCGCGCGGGACGATGCACTCATGAGAATGCGACGGGGTTGGACTGAATGACGAGTATTGGCATGAAGGGGCTCTTCCGGGCCGCTGTGATCGTGTTGAGCATGGCGGCGGGCGGCGCGTCCTCCGCGCAGCAGGCTCAGACCTCTCCCAATACCCAACCCCAGGCACAGGCCGCGCCCCAGCCCAAGGCGGCCCCGGCCCCCGCGCCGGTCTCGCCCGAGACGAAAGCCGCCCGCGCCAAGCTCGACGGCTTCAAGGCCGATCTCGAGCAGAAGGAGGCGGCGGTCCAGGGCCGGGTCATGCCCGACGCGGATCTGCAGAACATCCGCCAGCAGCTCGAACCGATCATCGCCGAGATCCGCGCCGTCATCGAGGAGCAGGCTCCGAAGCTCGAGGCCAGCAAGCAGCGGCTGAGCCAGCTCGGGCCGAAGCCGGAGAAGGGGCAGCCGGAGGAGAGCGCAGACGTCGCCCGGGACCGCGCGGAGCGGGAGGCCGCCGTTGCGGAACTCGACGAAACCCAGCGGCTCGGCCGCGCCCTGCTCGTCCAGGCCGAGCAGCTGAGCACCCAGATCGGCGACCTGCGCCGGGCGGGCTTCACCCGCGCCCTGTTCGAGCAGAGCGACGGACTCATCAGCCCCAGCCTCTGGATGAATGTGGTCCAGGCCGTTCCACGGGAGCTGCGGTCGCTCGGAATCGTCATGGGAGATGCCCTGGAGCAGCTCCAGCGCACCACCTCGCTCGGCGTCCTGCTCCTCATGGGATTGGCCATCGGCGCGGCCATTGCCCTTTATGTGGGGCGGCACTCCATCGCGCCGCGCCTGGTCAGGCGCGATCCCGCCATCACCGACCCGGCGCGCCGCAGCCGCCTCCTGGCCGCGCTCGGCGTTCTGATCCTGGGCGCGGTCCCGGCCATCGCGGGCAGCTGGATCGTCTGGGTGGCCTTCGATTCCGTCGATATCGTCCCGTCGCGAATCGAGCAGGTCGGCAAGGCCATCCTGAGCGGCCTCGCCTTCATCGCCTTCGTGCGCGCCCTGATCGATGCGATCCTGGCGCCGGATCATACCTCCTGGCGCCTGATCCCGGTCCGGGACGCCTCCGCGGCGCGGATCATGAGCTTCTCCGTCACTCTGGCCACCATCATGGTCGTCGGCAAGGTGATCGAATCGTTCAACGCGGCCATCGCGGCCGCCCTGCCCATCACCGTCATGACCCGGGCGATCTTCGCCCTGGCATGGGCCGTTGTCTTCGCCGAACTCCTGCGGCGTTTCGCGGCCCGCGAGAGCCAGGACGAGGCCTGTCTCGGGCCTTACGTGTCGCAGGACGTGGATATCGGCGGCCCCCTGCGCAGCCTCGGCTGGTTCCTGACGGCGCTCATCGTCGGCAGCGTGCTCGGCGGCTATGTGGCGCTGGCCTCCTTCCTGGTCGATCAGGCGGTCTGGATTACCATCGTGGTCGCGCTGATCGGGCTCTGCATCGCGCTCGCGGATGAATTCATCGGTGGCTCCTTGCGCGGGCAGACGCGGCTTGCCACCACGCTCCAGGCCAATACGGGCCTGCGCCGCCGCTCCCTGGAGCAGATCGGCGTTCTCGGCAGCGGCTTCGCGCGGCTCGCCCTCATCGTCATCGGCTTCCTGCTGGTGCTGGCTCCCTGGGGCATCGAATCCACCGACGTGACCGGCTCCCTCAGGGCCATGTTCTTCGGGTTCAGCGTCGGCGACGTCACGATCTCCCTGTCGTCGATCCTGATCGCGGCCGCCTTGTTCGCCGGCGGCTTCGCAGTCACGCGCATGGTCCAGCGCTGGCTCAACAACACCTTCCTGCCGGCGACGGACCTGGATGCGGGCCTGCGCAACTCGATCAGCACGGCGGCGGGTTATGTCGGCATCATCATCGCGGGCGTGCTCGCCTTCACCTATCTGGGCCTCAGCCTGGAGCGGGTGACCATCGTGGCCGGCGCCCTGTCGGTCGGTATCGGTTTCGGCCTGCAATCCATCGTCAACAATTTCATCTCCGGCCTGATCCTGCTCTGGGAGCGCCCGATCCGCGTCGGCGACCTCGTGGTCGTGGGCGACGGGGAGGGCTACGTGCGCCGGATCAACGTGCGCTCGACGGAGATCCAGGCCTTCGACCGCTCGACCATCATCGTGCCGAACTCGAACCTGATTTCCGGCATCGTGCGCAATCGCGTGCGCAACGACCGCGTGGGGCGCGTGCTCGTCTCGGTTCCGGTCCCTCGGGCGTCCGATCCGGACCAGGTCGCGGACATCATGCGCAAGGCCGCGCTCGCCCACCGCGAGGTGATGAGCGAACCGGCGCCCCGGGTGCTGTTCAAGAAGGTGACGGAGAACACCATCGACTTCGACCTCGTCTGCTTCGTGGACGATATCGATGCGGCAGGCCGCGTCTCGAGCGACATCTATTTCGATATCTTCCGCGGCCTCCGGAAGGCCGGCATCGGCGTTCCCGCCCCGGCTCCGGCGCCCAAGCCGGACGAGGAGCCGCAGGACAAAGCCCCGAAAGCGGACGAGAAAGAGGACGAAACCTTAACCCTTCTCAAGGATAAGACGCCCGCATGAAGCGTCTCATCCCGTTGATCCTCCCCGCCCTCGCTCTTGCCGGCTGCCAGAGCGAGAAGCCCGCCCAGCGAAGCCAGACCCCGAGCTTCTACGTCTCCATGGCGAGCGCCGATGCCCGGGTGGATGCCGCCATGGCGCGCGACATGATCGGCGCCTATCGCGGCAACAACGGCCTGCGGCCCCTGACCCTCGATCCCGACCTGCAGGCGGCCGCCCAGGCGGCGGCGGATGCCATGGCCCGGGCCGACAAGCCGGGCTCGGCGGAGGCCTTCAAGGCCCGCCTGGTCTCGGGAGGGTTCACGGCGCCCGCCGCCAACATCTCGGCCGGCTACCACACCCTGGCCGAGGCCTTCTCCGGCTGGCGCGAGAGCCCGCAGCACAACCGCGTCCTCCTCGATACCCGGGCGACCCGGATCGGGATCGCGACGGCCTATACGCCGAATTCCAAGTACAAGGTCTATTGGGTGATGGCAGTCGCCGCCGACAAGCGCTGACCACATGCCGCGCCCCGGAGCGGGGCCATTCCGGAACCGAACCGATGTGAGCGCGCTTTAGCTTGAGGAACTCTCAAGCTGAACGAGTACGCGTTTCGTCACATGCCGGATTTCGATCCCAAACTGGGCAAGCAGCTCCCCCCGCCGCCTGCGGTGGGGAGCGAGCAGGAGGTCGGACCCGGCCAAAGCAGCACCTTGGCGAAGGAAGCCGCCACCGCCGCGTCCCATCATCCCGAAACTCCTCATTCCCCTGAAATGACCCCCAGCATCCTGCGGGAGCTGTTCCAGCTCTTTCGCGACATGCTCCGCAAAGGGAAGGGTTGGCCCATGCTCCGTCTCGGAGCGGCCATTCTCGTCATCCTGGTCGGCAACATGTTCGGGCAGGTGCGGCTCAACCAGTGGAACGGCGCCTTCTTCGACGCGGTCGAGAAGCGCGATACCTCGGCGTTCTTTCATCAGCTCCTGGTCTTCGTGGTCATCGTCGGCGTGCTCCTCGCCCTCGTGGTGGCGCAAACCTGGCTGCAGGAGCGCCTGAAGATCCGGCTCCGGCAGCGGCTGACCCAGGTGCTGCTCGACATCTGGCTCAAGCCGAACCGCGCCTACCAGATGGGCTTCATGGGCGAGAACGGCGCCCAGCCGGACCAGCGCATGCAGGAGGATTGCCGCCTCTTTTCCGAACTCTCCACGGAGCTCGGGGTCGGCATGCTGCAGGCCTTCCTGCTCCTCGTGAGCTTCATCGGCGTCCTGTGGGCCCTGTCCGGTCCGGTCAGCTTCACCCTGGGCGGGCGCGAGATCACGATCTCCGGCTACATGGTCTGGGTGGCCGTGGGCTATGCGGGGATCGGCTCCGGGCTCACCTGGCTCGTTGGCCGCCCGATGATCCGGCTGAACACGCTCCGTTATGCCCGCGAGGCCGAGCTGCGCTTCGCGCTCGTGCGCGTGAACGAGAGCGCCGAGAGCGTCGCCCTCTACAACGGAGAGCCGGACGAGCGCCGGAACCTCGACGAGTTCGTCGAGGCCGTCCTCAAGGCATCCCGGCGCCTCTCCGGCGGCCTCGCCCGCCTGACCTGGATCACCTCCGGCTACGGCTGGCTCGCCATCGTGGTGCCGATCCTGGCCGCCGCGCCGGATTACTTCGCGGGACGCCTGTCCTTCGGCGAGATGATGATGGTGGTCGGCGCCTTCAACCAGGTGCAGTCGGCCCTGCGCTACTTCGTCGACAACTTCCCGAAGATCGCCGATTGGCGCTCCGCGGTCCTGCGCGTCGCCACCTTCCGTCAGGCGGCCATCGACCTCGACGAAGTCGCGGCCGAGAGCAGCAAGATCGAGACGGGCCCTCATCCTAAGGGCTGGCTCAGCTTCGAGGGCGTCTCCATCGCGCTCAACGACGGCAGCATCCTCATCGAGGATGCGACGGCCGAGATCCAGCCTGGCGAGCGGGTGCTGATCATGGGCGAATCGGGAGCCGGCAAGAGCACGCTGTTCCGCGCGATTTCCGGCCTCTGGCCCTGGGGATCCGGCCGGATCCGCATTCCCAAGGCGGAGGAGATGATGTTCCTGCCGCAGCGGCCCTATCTGCCTTTGGGAACCTTGCGGGCCGCCATCAGCTACCCGGCCTCGCCCGAGACCTTCGACGATGCGGACGTGCGAGAAGCGCTCGAGCGCTGCGGCCTGGGCGAGTTCGTGGATATGCTCGACAAGCCTGAGCGCTGGGACCGCAGCCTGTCGCTGGGTCAGCAGCAGCGGGTGGCCTTCGCCCGCGTGCTGCTGCACCGGCCCAAATGGGTGTTCATGGACGAGGCGACCTCCGCCCTCGACGAGGAGAACCAGGCTTCCATGCTGGCCCTGTTCGAGAACGAGCTGAAGGGCGCGAGCGTCCTGTCGATCGGCCATCGACCCGGCCTGGAGGAGTTCCACACCCGCACCCTTCACATCCGCAAGACCAAGGAAGGGGCCATTCTCCTGGCCCGGCCCCGGTCACGGCAGAAGGGGGACACGTCGTCGAAGCTCGGGCCGAAATGGATCGGGCGCTTTCGCCGGAGACTGAAGCCGGACCGGAGCCGCGCATGACCCGCGGAACCGCCCCGGACAGTCCCGGCTTTTCAATCAGCGCGAAGTGCGCAACTCTTGGTCAGGGACAAACTCTTGGCCGGAGGCGAAGGCCCCCACGTCACGTTCGCAGGTAGATCCCCATGCGGCTGATCAGGTTGTATATCCGCGTTCTCGGCCAGCTCGGATCCGACATGAGGGTCGGTGCATTGCTGGCCCTGGCCAACATCGCGCTTGCGATCTCGGCCTTCGCAGAGCCGATCCTGTTCGGGCGCATCATCGACGTGCTCACCCGGGCCCAGATCCCGAATTCGTCGCCCGTGACCTTCGGCGTTCTCATGCCGCTCATCCTCGCTTGGGTGGCGTTCGGATTGTTCTCCATCGGGGCCGGCGCGCTCGTGGCGCTTCATGCGGACCGCCTTGCCCATCGCCGGCGGCTTTCCGTGGTGGCGAGCTATTTCGAGCATGTGCTCGAGCTGCCGCTCGCCTTCCACACCTCGACCCATTCGGGCCGGGTGCTGAAGGTCATGCTGGAAGGCTCCGGCGCCATGTCGTGGCTCTGGCTGGGCTTCTTCCGCGAGCATCTCTCGGCCCTCATCGCCCTCGTCGTCCTCCTGCCGCTCACCGTGTTCCTGAACTGGCGCCTGGGGCTCCTTCTCGTTGCGCTCGTGGCGGTGTTCGCGCTTCTCACCGCCATCGTGCTGCGCAAGACCGAGACCCTCCAGGGCACGGTGGAACGCTACCATTCGAGCCTTGCCGAGCATGCTTCCGATGCGCTCGGCAACGTGCCGGTGATCCAGTCGTTCACCCGCATCGAGGCCGAGAGCCGTTCGCTGCGCACGATCATTCAGCAATTGCTTCAGGCGCAGAACCCGGTGCTGTCCTGGTGGGCGCTGGCCTCCGTCGCGTCGCGCGCCTCGGCGACGATCACGGTGACGGCGATCTTCCTCATGGGCACCTGGCTGCACCTGAACGGGCTTGCCACCATCGGTGAAGTCGTCATGTTCATGAGCATGGCCACCATGCTGATCGGCCGTCTGGAGCAGGCGGTGAGCTTCATCAATCAGCTCTTCATGCAGGCGCCGAAACTGCAGGAATTCTTCGAGATCCTGGACACGACCCCGGCCGTCCACGACCGTGCCAACGCAAGGAATGTGGAGCGCTTCCGCGGCGACGTGGTCTTCGACGACGTGAGCTTCTCCTATGACGGCAAGCGCTCCGCCGTGCAGGACGTGTCGTTTGCCGTGCAGTCCGGCGAGAACGTGGCGCTCGTCGGTGCCACGGGCTCGGGCAAGTCGACCACCCTGGGCCTGCTTCATCGCGCCTTCGATCCGCAATCGGGCTGCATCCGCATCGACGACCTCGACATCCGCGACGTGACGCTCTCGTCCCTGCGGCGCAACATCGGCGTGGTGTTCCAGGAGCCGATGCTGTTCGCCCGCACCATCCGCGAGAACCTGCAGGTCGGGCGGCCCGACGCTACCGACGCGGAGATGATCGAAGCGCTGGAGCGGGCCCAGGCCATCGAGTTCATCTCGCGCCAGTCGGAAGGTCTCGACACGGTCATCGGCGAACGCGGGCGCTCCCTCTCGGGCGGCGAGCGCCAGCGCCTGTCGATCGCCCGCGCGCTCCTGAAGAACCCGCCGATCCTCATCCTCGACGAGGCGACGAGCGCGCTCGACGCCGCGACCGAGCGCAAGCTCCAGCTCGCCCTGGACGAGGTGATGAAGGGCCGCACGACCTTCGTCATCGCCCATCGCCTCGCCACCATCCGCAACGCCAACCGCATCCTCGTCTTCGATCAGGGGCGCGTGATCGAGACCGGCACCTTCGACGAGCTGGTGGCGACGGGCGGTCGCTTCGCGGAGCTTGCGAAGGCGCAGTTCATGGCCGCCGAGGAACCCCCGCCGAAGCGCGTAAGAGTGTCGGCGCACGCATGACGCAGGTTTTCGACCCGCTCACTTCGGGCATCCGCCGCCAAGTCGACGGCGTCACGCTCCATGCGGTCGAGGCGGGGCGAGAGGACGGGCCGCTCGTCATCCTGCTCCACGGCTTTCCCGAGTTCTGGTGGGGATGGCGCTACCAGATCGGCCCACTCGCGGAGGCGGGCTTTCGCGTGCTCGTGCCCGACCAGCGCGGCTACAGCCTCAGCGACAAGCCCGAGGGCCGGCGCGCCTACGATCTCGACCGGCTGGCGAAGGATGTGGTGGGTCTGGCGGATGCGCTCGGCCGCGAAAAGTTCTCCGTCGTCGGCCATGATTGGGGCGGTCTCGTCGCCTGGTGGACGGCCTCGCGCTACCCGGACCGCGTCGACAGGCTCGTCGTGCTCAACGCGCCCCATCCGGCCGTTGCCGGATCCTATATGCGGTCGCATCCGAGCCAGATGCTGCGAAGCCTCTATGTGGGGTTCTTCCAGATCCCGTTTCTGCCCGAGGCCATGCTCTCGGCCAACGGCTATCGCAGCCTCAAGGACGCGCTCCGGCGCACGAGCCGACCCGGCACTTTTTCCGCCGAGGATCTCGCGCAGTACGAGAAAGCCTGGGCGCGGCCCGGAGCGGTCACGACCATGCTGAACTGGTATCGGGCGCTGCCGTTCAAACCCGACATGAAGGATCCCACGGTCCCTGCGCCGACGCTGGTCATCTGGGGGACGCGCGACCGGTTTCTGGAGCGGGGATTGGCGGAGGCGAGCCTTGCCCTTTGTCGTTATGGCGATGTTCGCTGGATCGAGACCGCCACCCACTGGGTCCAGCACGAGGAGCCGGAGGCCGTGAATGCCGCGATGGTGGGATTCCTGAAGACTTGATCTCACTCGACCCGTGGGCGCACCAAAGCGAGCGGTGTGATCCTGAGCGCCATGATCCGGTTGCGCGACTTGCGCAGGACCTGGAATCGGAAGCCGTGGAAGGTGAAGATCTGGCCCGTGTCGGGGATGGTCTGCGCCTCGTGGATGACGAGGCCCGCGATGGTGGTCGCCTCCTCGTCCGGCAGGTTCCAGTCCATGGCGCGGTTGAGGTCGCGGATCGGCACGGAGCCGTCGACGTTCACCGAGCCGTTCGGCTGCGGCCGCACGCCCTGGACCGAGAGATCGTGCTCATCCTTGATGTCGCCGACGATCTCTTCGAGGATGTCCTCGAGGGTCACCAGACCCATCACCTCGCCGTATTCGTCGACCACGAGGGCGAAGTGGGTTTTCTTCGCCAGGAAGGCTTTCAGCTGGTCGCGGAGCGACGTGGTGTCGGGCACGAACCAGGTTTCGAGCGCGATCGCCTCGACCCTCAGCTTGCTCGCATCGCCGCCGACCGCGTCGAGAGCGCGCAGAAGGTCCTTGGCGTGGAGCACGCCGACGATGTTCTCCTGGCTCTCGCGCCAGAGCGGCATGCGGGTATAGGGCGAGGAGAGCACTTCGCGGACGATCTCTTCCGACGACAGGTCCGCGTTGATGGTGCGCATCTTGGTACGGTGGACCATGACCTCCGAGACGGTCAGGTCTTCGAGGTCGAGGAGGCCGCCCAGCATGTCGCGTTCCACCTTCGCGACGCCGCCTTCCTTGTGCAGCAGGGCCACCTGCCCGCGGATCTCCTCGCTGGCGGAGAGGATCGGCGTGTTCGCCCCGATCCTGATGCCGAAGGGGCGCAGCATGAGCCGCACGATCCGCTCGATGGCGAGCGCGAGCGGTCCCAGCAGCGCCACGGCCCATGTCATGGGCCGCGAGAGCGTGAGCGCGACGGTTTCGGGAGAGGAGATCGCGACGGTCTTCGGCAGCACCTCGGCGAAGACGATCACCAGGATCGACATGAGCACCGTGGCGTAGATCGCGCCCTCGTGGCCGAAGATCGCCACGAGCACGCTGGTGGCGAAGGCCGAGACGCCGATATTGACGATGTTGTTGCCGATCAGAACCGTGCCGATGAAGCGCTCGCGCATTTCGAGCAGGCGGTTCACCAGCTTGGCGCGCTTGTCGCCGCTCCTCTCCAGGACCAGCATGCGGGAGCGCGATGAGCCCGTGAAGGCCGTCTCGCCGGCCGAGAAGAAGGCCGAGAGCAGAAGGCAGAAGACGACGACCAGGGCCGCAAACCAGAGATCGCCGGAGGATTCTTCGATCATGAGCGTGACGGGTTGAGTTCGCTGTCCAGGAAGCCGCGGACCTTATCGGCCTCGATGCCGGGAGCGATGAAGCTCTGCCCGATGCCCCGGGCCAGGATGAAGGTCAGGGCGCCGCCCTTCACCTTCTTGTCCTGGGCCATGGCGTCGAGAAGCTCGTCGACCGTGCCGCAGCCACCGGGAACATGGGCGAGGCGCGTGGGAAGTCCAGTGGCCGACAAATGCGCTTCGACGCGCTCGGCATCCGCCGCCGGGCACAGCCCGAGCGCGGCGGAGAAGCGGAACGCGAGGGCCAGCCCGATGGCGACACCCTCCCCATGGACGAGGCGGGCGGAATCGTAAGCCGTGATCCGCTCGAGGGCATGGCCGAAGGTATGGCCCAGATTGAGCAGGGCCCGGTCGCCGTTCTCGTGCTCGTCGCGCACCACGACGGCGGCCTTGGCCCGGCAGCTCTGCGCCACGGCCTCGTCCCGCTCGGGGCCGCCGGCGAAGACGCCCTGCCAATTGGCCTCGCACCACGAAAAGAAGCGCTCATCGTCGATGAGGCCGTATTTCGCCACCTCGGCGTATCCTGCGCGCATCTCGCGGACCGGGAGCGTATCGAGGAGGGCCGTGTCGGCCAGCACCAGACTCGGCTGGTGGAACGTTCCGACGAGGTTCTTGCCGTGGCGGGAATTGATGCCGGTCTTGCCGCCGACGGAGGAATCGACCTGCGAGAGCAGGGTGGTCGGCACCTGGACGAAGCGCACGCCCCGGCGCACCACGGCGGCCGCAAAGCCCGCCAGGTCCCCGATCACGCCGCCGCCGAGCGCCACCACGAGGTCGCCGCGCTCGATCCTCGCGGCCAGCACCGCGTCGCAGACCCGTTCCAGGCTGGCATAGGACTTGGTGGCCTCGCCCGGGGGGAGCGTGACCACGGAGGCGCGCAGGCCCTGGGCTTCCAGGGCGCTCGCCAGGGCCTCGGCGTAAAGCGGCCCCACATGCTCGTCTGTCACGATGGCGGCCGCGCGGGCGCCTAGGCGCGCGATCCGCGCCCCGGCGGTCTCGATCAGGCCGCGCCCGACCAGGATGTCGTAGGCCCTGTCGCCGAGCGGGACCGGAACCGTGATGAAGGTGGGATCGTCTGTCCGGGCAGCGAGGCGCGTCATGCTTCGGCGCTTCCTTGTTTTTCGCGGGCGAGCCACTCGGCGAGCGCCTTGACGGCGTCGGCGACCACCCGGTCGTGCGGTGCCTCGTGGGAATCGATGGTGATGTCCGCCGTGGCATAGACCGGGTAGCGCAACTCCATGAGGCGGCGCATGGTGCCCTCCGGGTCCGGGTTCTGCAGCAGCGGGCGGGTCGCCCGCTTGCGGACGCGGCGCATGAGGATGTCGAGATCGGCCTTGAGCCAGAGCGAGATGCCGTGCTCGGCGATGCGCCTGCGGGTCTCCTCGTTCATGAAGGCTCCGCCGCCGGTGGCGAGCACGATCGGGCCGTCCTGCAGCAGGCGGGCGATCACGCGGCGCTCTCCGTCGCGGAAATGCTCTTCGCCGTGGATGGCGAAGATCTCGGGGATGGTCATGCCGGCCGCGGCCTCGATCTCGTGATCGGCGTCACGGAAAGGCAGCTTGAGCGCCTGCGCGAGCCTCCGGCCCACGGTGCTCTTTCCGGCGCCCATGAGCCCGACGAGCACAATCGAACGCGTGCCGAGCAGGCGGCTGACGGGATGGCCGCGCTGGCTTGCCTGGTTTTGCCCGCCGACTTCATCGAGCGAATTGAAGCGGCTGATAGTGTTCATGGGAATGTCGTAGAGCATCGGGCCAAAAAGTGGAATGCACTTTTGGGAGCTATCCGGAGCTCATTGCCCCGCAAACTCGGGCGCGGCGCCCTGTCACAAGAGCGTTATTCCGTTTTCCCCGGCAAACTTAACCGAAGTCAAGGACTTGCCTTCCCGGCCCTGGCATGGTTCTAGCGCATCGTGCGGCCCTCCGGGTCCGCTTGAACGATGCGCTGTTCACGGAGTGAGGCATCGGGGGCGACCCCAGAGGTGCAGAGCCACTTTTGGACCCGATGCCCTAGCGACCCAACGATTCAAGAGGCTCATGTGCCCACCCTGTTCCGATTTCTCTTCGTCGTCGCCGTCCTCGCTGGCCTTGGCTTTGCCGCCATGATCGCCCTGGCGACCTTGGTCCAGCCCGATCCGCGCGAGATCTCGGTTCCGGTGCATACCAGCAAGACGCCGTCGTCCTCATGAGCGGCGCGCGCCACGCCAGCCTCTTCCTCGACATGCTCGCCGCCGAGCGCGGCGCCTCCAAGAATACGCTCGACGCCTACCGGCGCGACCTAGACGATTATCTCGCTTACCTAAAGGAAACAGGCGGCCAGCCCGACAATGCGACCTCGGCTGCGATCCGGGGCTTCATGGCGAGCCTCGAGGAGCGGGGCCTGAAGGCCTCCTCGGCGGCCCGCCGGCTCTCGGCGGTGCGCCAGTTCCACAAGTTCCTCTATGTGGAAGGCTATACCCCGGCCGATCCGACGGCGGCCGTCTCGGCGCCGAAGCGGGGCAGGGTGCTTCCGAAAGTCCTCTCCGTCGCCGAGGTCGACCGCCTGCTGCAGGTGGCCTATGAGGGCGTCCGGCACCCGGAGGCCGCGCCTGCCGACCGCCTGCGGGCGGCCCGCATGGCCTGCCTGCTGGAGCTTCTCTACGCTACGGGGCTGCGCGTCTCGGAGCTGATCGCCCTGCCGAGCAGCGCCGCCAGGACCCGCGACCGCTTTCTCGTGGTGCGCGGCAAGGGCGCGAAAGAGCGGCTCGTCCCGCTCACCGACGCGGCCAGGGATGCGGCGCGCGCCTATCTGGCCCTGCTGGAGGAGCAGAAGAAAGCCGTCGGCCCCTGGCTGTTCCCGGCCGACAGCGAGACCGGCCACCTCACCCGCCAGGCCTTCGCCCGCGACCTGAAGGCTCTGGCCGGGGCGGCGGGGTTGAGGGCGGACAAAGTCAGCCCCCACGTGCTCCGCCACGCCTTCGCCAGCCACCTGCTCCAGAATGGGGCCGACCTGCGCGTGGTGCAGGAGCTGCTGGGCCATTCCGACATCTCGACGACCCAGATCTATACCCACGTGCTCGACGAGCGCCTGAAGAGCATGGTGCGCGACCTGCATCCATTGGCGGAAAGCGGGGAGGGGTAGCGATTCTCTCGCTGTCCTGGCGGGCATGACGACGCGGGTGCCATCCCCGGCGCACGCAGTGCGGGAAGGGGATCCAGGGGGCGGAGCGTGCGGGTGGTTTCCCTTCCCCTCCGCTGCGCTCCGGCCGGGAATGACATTGAGGGGTAATTACCTACCGACGCTTCAGCAGGAACACGCCCTGGTCGCCGAGCAGGTTCCAGACCCACCAGGGCAGGGTGACGCGCATGGGCTGGCCGCCGGCATTGAGCGCAACGGCCTTTTCCATCTGGGCACCGACCTCGCGGCACAGCTCCACGAAATCCCGGATGGTGCAGAAATGGATGTTCGGCGTGTCGTACCAGGAATAGGGCAGGTTCTCGGTCATGGGCATGCGGCCGCGGAAGCCGAGGTCGAAGCGCACGCGCCAATGGCCGAAATTGGGGAAGGACACGATGGCCCGGCGGCCGATGCGCAGGAGGTGCTCCAGCACGACCTTGGGGTGGCGCGTCGCCTGGATGGTCTGCGAGAGGATCACGTAATCGAAGGCATCGTCCGGATAGTCGGCCAGGTCCGTGTCCGCGTCGCCCTGGATGACCGGCAGGCCCTTGGCGAGGCACGCATTCACGCCCTCGCGCGAGATCTCGATGCCGCGCCCGTCCACGCCCTTGCGGTCGCGCAGGATGGCCAGGAGCGAGCCGTCGCCGCAGCCGATGTCGAGCACGCGGGAGCCCGGCTCGACCATGTCGGCCACCATCAGGAAGTCGAGGCGGTGCCCTGTCTCGCTGTCGGTCAGGGGCAGGGTGGCGGGCAGGCTCATGCGATCCCCCGCACCCGCGCCGCCGCATCGATGAAGCCGCGCGCGGCCGCGAACATTTCGGGCTCCTCGAGCAGGAAGGCGTCGTGGCCTTTGTCGCTCTCCACCTCGACGAAGCCGACGGAGGCCGCCGCCGCGTTGAGCGCGTGAACGATGGCCCGCGAGTCGGAGGTGGGAAAAAGCCAGTCGGAGGTGAACGAGATCACGCAGAAGCGCGTGGACGAGCCCTTGAAGGCCTTCGCAAGCGAGCCGTCGTGCTCCGCCGCGATGTCGAAATAATCCATCGCACGGGTGACGTAGAGATAGGAATTGGCGTCGAACCGTTCGACGAAGGAGATCCCCTGGTAGCGCAGGTAGCTCTCGATCTGGAAATCGGCGTCGAAGGAGAAGGTCGGGGCGCTACGGTCCTGGAAGTTGCGCCCGAACTTCCGGTGCAGGGCCATCTCGGACAGGTAGGTGATATGCGCGCCCATGCGAGCGACCGCGAGGCCCTTGGAAGGCCGCGTGCCCTCGGTCAGGTAGCGCCCGCCGCGCCAGTTGGGATCGGCCATCACGGCTTGGCGTCCGACCTCGTGGAACGCGATGTTCTGGGCGGAATGGCGGGCGGCCGTCGCAATGGGCAGGGCCGAGAACACCCGGTCGGGATAGCTCGCCGCCCATTGCAGCACCTGCATGCCGCCCATGGAGCCGCCGACGACGCAGAACAGGCTCGCGATGCCCAGCCTGTCGATCAGGGCGGCCTGCGCCCGCACCATGTCCCGGATGGTGACGACCGGGAAGTCGAGCGCATAGGGCTCGCCCGTGGCCGGGTTGATGGAGGCCGGGCCCGTGGTGCCCATGCAGCCGCCGATCACGTTGGCGCAGATCACGAAGAAGCGGTTCGTGTCCACAGGCTTGCCGGGGCCCACCATGGTCAGCCACCAGCCGGGCTTTCCCGTCACCGGGTTGTCGTTCGCCACGTGCTGGTCGCCGGTCAAGGCATGGCAGATCAGCACGGCGTTGGATTTGTCCGCGTTCAGGGTGCCGTAGGTCTGGTAGGCGATCTGCCAGGGGGCCAGAGCCACCCCGGAATCCATCATCAGGGGCTCGTCCGGGCCAAAACGCATGAGCAGGCTCGACGGGTCGTCGACCTGGCTTCGCGGTTCGGAGGACAGGGGCGCAGAGGACATCATTCAGGGGAAACGTTCGTTCTTCCGAACAACCGGTACTGCGGAGCGGCTGTCGCGTCAACGAACATAACGTCTCGCTGGGGCCTGCCAGGCCTTGGGATAAGGTTGCCGACGACCTTCCATTTTGCGGAAAGCCCGCCTCGTGGTGAGAGGCGGGCACTCAATCCTCGATCAGGCTGCGAGCGCCTGCTGGCGCAGGAATTCGGCCAGGGAAATCTCACCCTTGAACCCGCCGGTGCTGTCGGCCTTTTCTCCGCGCTCGATCGCGTGAGCGAATTGGACCGCCGGATCCGCCTCCAGCTTCTCGAAGAGGCGCTGCAAGCCGGAATAGTCGCGCCGGTCGACGACGTCGTGATATTTGGTCCAGCGGGCAACACCGATGAAATAGGCATCGGCCAATGTGCGCTGCTTGCCCAGAAGCCATTCCTTGCTCCCGAGCATCGCATTCAGGTTGGCATGGGCTTTCGTGACCTGCGCCGCCCCATAGGCTCTGAGGACATCCTTTTCGCTCCCCTCCGCGCCATGCTCGAGGGCATACCAGAGCGGGCCGAAGGCGGCGAAGAAGCTGGTGTTGAGGAATGCCAGCATCTGGTTGAGCTGATCGAACCCTGCCGTCCCCTGTGCGAAGGACAATCCCTTGTCGATGCCCCGCGCGCCGAGATGATTGAGGATCGCCATGCTCTCGCTGATCCGCTCGCCCTTGGCGGTGACCAGGGTTGGGGTTTCGCCGAGCGGATTGATCGCCCGGTAGGCGTCGCTCGTCACGACGGCGGGCATTTCGATGCGGCAGAGGCGATAGGGCTCCCCGAGCCATTCCAGGGCAACGATTGAGCCGAACGAGCATCCCGATGGAACGCCGTACATGAGGGTCTGAATCATGGTGTGTCTCCGTTCTTGATGACGTCACCACGATGCCATTGTGGACTTTAGGGCAGTAGACGGTAGATTTGAAACTCAAAGTCCACAAATGTGAACGATACGGATGAGGTTCAACTTCAACGATCTGCATGTCTTCGTCCAAGCCGTGGAGCACGGAGGTTTCGCAGCCGCCGCACGGCAGTTGAACATGCCCAAATCGACCATCAGCAAGCGCGTCGCTGAGCTCGAAGCCGATCTCGGCATTCGCCTGATCCACCGAACCTCACGCAGCTTCGTGTTGACCGATGTCGGCCGCGACTTCTACGACCACGCCCGGGCCGCCGTCATCGAGGCGCAGGCGGCCGAGAGCGTGGTGCAGCGGCGGCGGGAGGAGCCCCAGGGTCTCGTTCGGATCACCGCTTCCGTTCCGGTGGCGCAGTATCATCTTGCCGATCGTCTGCCTGCTCTTGCGCGCGCCTATCCCAAGCTGGATCTGCAGCTCCACATTACGGACCGCTTCGTCGATCTGGTTCGGGAAGGCTTCGATATCGCCATCCGAAGCCATTTCGCACCATTGCCCGATTCCGATCTTGTCCAGCGCCGGATGACGGTCGAGCGCATCAGGCTGGTCGCAGCGCCGGACTACCTGGCTCTTCGGGGCGTGCCGGAGCACCCTGAGGACATCGCTCGACATGACGGACTGTTGACGGGCCCCCCGTCAAAGACATGGCGCCTGACGAACAGAAACGGTCGGGAGGTGCAGGTCACCCCGGTATCGCGGCTCGTTGCCGATGAATCCCTGGTGCTGATGAGGGCTGCGGCTGCCGGACTTGGGATCGCATGTCTTCCGGAATCCATGTCGGCAGAGTGTGTAGAAACCGGAGAACTGACAGGGGTACTGCCGGATTGGTCCGCTGGAAGCGTGACCTCCACGATCCTGACGCCCCACCGGCGCAGCGAGCTTTCATCGGTCAGGGCCGTCATCGATTTCCTGGCCGGGACCTGATGCCTCGCAACGCCACAATGCAATCGGTGATGACAAGACCGGGCAAACCCGTCAAAGAATGGCGCCCGACCGAAGGATGCCGCGCCATGTCCGCCGAGAAGACCGCCCCCTCCCTTGCCGAGCTGCGCCAGGAGATCGATCGGATCGACGAGGCGATGCACCGGCTGCTCATGGAGCGCGGCACCATCATCGACCGGCTGATCGCCTCCAAGAAGGCCTCACAGACGGGCATAAGCTCCGCCTTCCGGCCCGGCCGCGAGGCCTCGATGATGAAGGCGCTCGCCGAGCGCCACGAGGGATTGCTGCCCCTCGACACAGTGGAGAGCATCTGGCGGGTGATCATCGGCACCTTCACCTATGTCCAGTCCAACTACTCGGTCCATGCGGACGTGTCGGGCGGGGATGCGCCCATGCGCGACTCAGCCCGGTTCCATTTTGGCTTCACGGTGCCCTACATCACCCATCCGAGCGCCGCGGCCGTGATCGAGGCGGTGGCGGCCTCCCGGGGCGATCTCGGCATCTTCCGGCTCGACCAGGGCGCGACCAGCGGCGCCTGGTGGCGGACGCTCGCCGACAAGCGCCGCCCGAAGATCATCGCGCGCCTGCCCTTCATCGAGCGGCCGGACCATCCGGCCGGAACGCCGGTCTTCGTCATCTCCAAGCCCCTGACCGACGCGGCCGTGCGGGACGTGGTGCTCTATGCGGCCCAGTTCGAGCGCTGGCACAAGGGCGCCAACGAGGCCCTGATCCAACTCGGCGGCGAGGTGGTGGCGAGCGCGGCGGATACCAACGGCCTGTCCGAGCTCATTGCCGTGCCGGGCACCGTCGAGCCCGCGCAGCTGCGCCAGTCCCTCACCCGGGCGGGCGCGAGCCTCGCGCAATTGGCCGAGATCGGCAGCCATGCCGAACGTTTCCACGTGAAATGAAATCCGACCTGCGCTAGAGCCTGTCCCATTGATCGATTGCTAGGAAGTGAAGATGTCCACCCGTCCCCAACCCCGTCCCGGCGTGATGCAGATCGACGCCTATGTGCCCGGCAAGAGCAAGGCCGCAGGGGTTGCCAAGGTCCATAAGCTCTCCTCGAACGAGACGCCCCTCGGCCCCTCGCCGCGGGCCATGGAGGCGTTCCGCGCCTTCGACCATCTCGAGCTTTATCCGGACGGCGCGGCGACGAAGCTGCGCGAAGCCATCGGGGCGAAATACGGCCTCGATCCGAGCCGCATCATCTGCGGGGCGGGATCGGACGAGCTGCTCGCCATGATCACCCATGCCTATGTGGGCCCGGGCGACGAGGGCATCTTCACCGAGCACGGCTTCCTGGTCTACCGCATCGCCATCCTGGCGGCGGGCGGCACGCCCGTCGTGGCGCCGGAAAAGGACCTGCGCACCGACGTGGACGCGATCCTGAGCCGGGTGACGGAGAAGACCAGGATCGTCTTCCTGGCCAATCCCAACAACCCGACCGGCACCTACATTCCCTTCGACGAGGTGAAGCGCCTGCATGCGGGGCTGCCGCCCCATGTGGTGCTGGTGCTCGACGCGGCCTATGCGGAATATGTCCGCCGCAACGATTACGAGTCGGGCCTCGAACTCGTCGCCACGTCGGAGAACGTGGTGATGACGCGCACCTTCTCGAAGATCTACGGCCTCGCCAACCTGCGTCTCGGCTGGATGGTGGCGCCCGCCCACATCGCCGACGCGGTCAACCGCATCCGTGGTCCGTTCAACGTCAGCGGCCCGGCCATGGCGGCCGGCATCGCGGCGATCCAGGACGAGGCTCATCTGGCCAAGGCCATCGATCACAACGAGCGCTGGCTCGCCTGGCTCACCCGCGAGATCGAGGCCCTGGGCCTCAAGGTCACGCCGAGCGTCGGCAACTTCCTGATGATCCATTTCCCGAAGGAAGCCGGCCGGACCGCGCAGGATGCCGACGCGTTCCTCTCCGGCCGCGGCCTGATCCTGCGCCGCATCGACGCTTACGGCCTGCCGAACGCGCTTCGCCTGACCGTGGGCGACGAGGAGGCGAACGGTCTCGTGGTGGCGGCCTTGCGCGATTTTCTCGGGGGCCAGCATGCCTGAGCGTCTCGGACCGCCCCGCGACACGCCGCTCTTCGAGCGCGTCGCTCTCGTCGGCCTCGGGCTGATCGGCTCGTCCATCGCCCGCGCGGCGCGTCATCTCAACCTTGCGCGCACCATCGTGGCCGTCGATGCGGGCGAGGCCGTTGTCGAACGGGTGCGGGAGCTCGGGATCGCCGACGAGGCGACCACCGACGTGGTGGCCGGCGTGCGGGATGCGGATCTCGTGATCCTCTGCGTGCCGGTGGGCGTCTGCGGGCAGGTGGCCGAGGCCATGCGCCCAGGCCTCAAGCCCGGCTGCATCGTGTCCGATGTGGGTTCGGTGAAGGCTTCCGTCATCGCGCAGGTGCAGCCGCATCTGCCCGAGGGCGTGTCGTTCGTTCCGGCTCATCCGGTGGCCGGCACGGAGCATTCGGGCCCGGATGCGGGCTTCGCGACGCTCTTCCACAACCGCTGGTGCATCCTCACGCCGCCGGAGGGCACGGACGAGGCGGCCGTCGCGCGCGTGCGCGCCTTCTGGGAGGCGATGGGCTCCAACGTCGAGGTGATGAGCGCGCAGCACCATGACCTCGTGCTCGCGATCACCAGCCACGTGCCGCACCTGATCGCCTACAACATCGTCGGCACGGCGGCGGATCTGGAGACTGTCACGCAGGGCGAGGTCATCAAGTTCTCCGCTGGCGGCTTCCGCGATTTCACCCGCATCGCGGCTTCCGATCCGACCATGTGGCGCGACGTCTTCCTGCACAACCGGGAGGCCGTGCTGGAGATGCTGGGCCGCCTCAACGAGGACATCGCGCTGCTCGCCCGCGCCATCCGCTGGGGCGAGGGCGACAAGCTTTTCGACCTGTTCACCCGCACCCGTGCCATCCGCCGCGGCATCATCTCGTCGGGCCAGGAAACCCCGGAGCCGGATTTCGGCCGCCGCCGCGAAGACAAGGCATAACAGGTACAAAAAATGGCCGGGCGCTAAGCCCGGCCATTGTCCTTATCGCGATAAGCGATCCGCTCAGTTGAGCCGCGCGCCCTCCGGCGGACGCTCCGTCGCGCCGACGGTGACGTCGCCGATCATCAGGCCCATGGGGCCCGCATGCACCGACACGGTCTCGCCGTCGTGGATCTCGCCGGACAGGATGAGCTCCGCCAGCGGATCCTGCACGTTCTTCTGGATCACGCGCTTCAGGGGACGTGCGCCGTAAGCCGGATCGTAGCCCTTGTCCGCGAGCCAGTTGCGCGCCTCCTCGTCGAGCTGCAGCACGATTTTGCGATCCTCCAGCAGCTTCTGCAGGCGACGCATCTGGATGTCGACGATCGCGCCCATCTCCGAACGCTTCAGCCGGTGGAACAGGATGATCTCGTCCACGCGATTGAGGAATTCGGGCCGGAAATGCGACCGCACCACGCTCATGACCTCGTCGCGCACCGCATCCGTGTCCTGGCCCTCGGGCTGGTTCACCAGATATTCGGCGCCGAGATTCGACGTCATGATGATCAACGTGTTGCGGAAGTCCACCGTGCGGCCCTGGCCGTCCGTGAGGCGTCCGTCGTCGAGCACCTGCAGCAGGACGTTGAACACGTCCGGATGCGCCTTCTCGATCTCGTCGAACAGAACCACCTGATAAGGCCTGCGGCGCACGGCTTCCGTCAGAGCGCCGCCTTCCTCGTAGCCCACATAGCCGGGAGGCGCGCCGATGAGCCGGGCGACCGAGTGCTTCTCCATGTATTCCGACATGTCGATGCGCACGAGCGCGGTCTCGTCGTCGAACAGGAAGCTCGCCAGCGCCTTCGTCAGCTCGGTCTTGCCGACGCCCGTGGGGCCGAGGAACATGAACGAGCCGATGGGCCGGTTCGGGTCCTGCAATCCTGCACGGGCACGGCGCACGGCGGTCGACACGGCGGTGACGGCCTCGGCCTGTCCGACGACGCGCTTCGCCAGATCCTGCTCCATGTGCAGCAGCTTCTCGCGCTCGCCTTCGAGCATCTTGTCGACGGGCACGCCGGTCCAGCGCGAGACGACCTGCGCCACGTGGTCGGGCGTCACAGCCTCTTCCATCAGGCCGCCGCCATCGGCACGCGCCTCGACTTCGGACAGCTGCTTTTCGAGACCCGGAATGACCCCGTAGGACAATTCGCCCGCCTTCGCCCAATCACCGCCACGCTGCGCGGCGGCGAGCTGGTTGCGCGCCTCTTCGAGCTTCTTCTTGAGGTCGGCGGCTGTGCCGAGCTTGTCCTTCTCGGCCTTCCAGCGTGTAGTGATCGCGGCCGACTGCTCTTCCAGGTCCGCAAGCTCCTTCGAGAGGCGCTCGAGACGGTCCTTGGACGCATTGTCGGTTTCCTTCTTCAACGCCTCTTGCTCGATCTTGAGACGCACGATCTCACGGTCGATGTTGTCGAGCTCCTCGGGCTTCGAATCCACCTGCATGCGCAGGCGCGAAGACGCCTCGTCGACGAGGTCGATGGCCTTGTCGGGCAGGAAGCGGTCGGTGATGTAGCGGTTCGACAGCGTGGCGGCGGCCACGAGGGCCGAGTCGGTGATGCGCACGCCGTGATGCTGCTCGTACTTCTCCTTCAGGCCGCGCAGGATCGACACGGTGTCCTCCACCGTGGGCTCGCTCACGAAGACCGGCTGGAAACGACGGGCCAGCGCCGCGTCCTTCTCCACGTGCTTGCGGTACTCGTCGAGCGTGGTCGCGCCGACGCAGTGCAGCTCGCCGCGCGCGAGCGCGGGCTTCAGGAGGTTCGACGCATCCATGGCGCCGTCGGCTTTGCCCGCGCCGACGAGCGTGTGCATCTCGTCGATGAACAGGATGATGCCGCCCTCCGCCGAGGTCACTTCCTGCAGCACGGCCTTCAGGCGCTCCTCGAACTCGCCGCGATATTTCGCGCCGGCGATGAGCGCGCCCATGTCGAGGGCGAGCAGCTGCTTGTCCTTCAGGGATTCCGGCACGTCGCCGTTGACGATGCGCAGCGCCAAGCCTTCGACGATGGCGGTCTTGCCGACGCCGGGCTCGCCGATGAGCACCGGGTTGTTCTTGGTGCGGCGCGACAGGACCTGGATCGTGCGGCGGATTTCCTCGTCGCGACCGATCACCGGATCGAGCTTGCCGTCGCGCGCCGCTTCCGTCAGATCGCGCGCGTATTTCTTCAACGCATCATAGGCGTTCTCAGCCGTCGCGTTGTCGGCGGTGCGACCCTTGCGAAGCGCATTGATGGCGGTGTTCAGCCCCTGGGCCGTCACGCCAGCCTGGGCCAGGATCTTGCCCGCTTCCGTGTCCTTCTCGACGGCGAGCGCCAGCAGCATCCGCTCGACGGTGACGAAGGAATCGCCCGCCTTCTCGGCTGCTTTCTCAGCGGTGTCGAAGAAGCGCATCAGCTCGCGCGTGGCCTGCGGCTGCGAAGCCGAGCCGGAGACTTTGGGCTGCTTCGCGAGCCATTGCTCGATGGCCGCATGGGCGTCGCGGGAGCGGCCGCCGGCCCGGTCGATCAGACCGGCGCACAGGCCCTCCGGATCGTCGAGCAGAACTTTCAGGATATGGCCGGGAGCGAGCTGCGGGTGGCCTTCGCGCACGGCGAGGTTCTGCGCCGCCTGAACGAAGCCCCGGGCACGCTCGGTATACTTTTCGAAATTCATTCTCATCCCTCCTCGGATCCGCCCGCCCTCCTTGAGGCACAGGCCGATCCTGCGATGTCGGACCCCCTTCTGGAGCATCCGCAAACCTAAGGTGGGTGCATTGATCAGGAACAACAAGAGGGGGAACCGGCATGTCCTCCTGGCATTGACCCAGCAACACTTTGAGGAGGTTCCCATGACGCGCGACCCGCGCTCAGAAGCCGAGAAAGCCCGCGCCGACTTGGCCCGCAATGCGGAGCTTGGCCTTGCGGTTCCGGAAAGCCCGGTCGAGGAGGGGCCGTCGGTCACGCCGGAAACCTTCGGCGACACCACGGAGAACGGGCGGGTGCCCCCCTTGCCCGGCCAGACGTCCGCCGAAGCCGAAGCGAGCCGGGATATCGGTGATTCCACCGGAAGCATCGCCACGTCCCGGGACATTCCGGTCGATCCCAACCACGTGAAAGCCCCTCCGACCCACCGCAGCGACGAAGAAGACGGCGTGCTCACCCGCGCCAAGGAGTAATCTATGATGGCCTTATCCGATTTGATCTCCCGCCTCAGCCCCAAGAAGCGCAAGGCCGAACAGGCCGAGAAGGCGCGCGAGGAGCTGAAGGCCAATGCCGAGAAGGCCCTGCGCATGAAGCAGGAGGCCGGCCCGCAAACGAACATTCCCGAGCATCAGACGTCCCACGAGGGCATGCATCAGGATCTGCACCGGGTGGAGGTGGACGCGACCCGCGGCCGCGAAGCCGGCTTCACCCCCCAGCTCAAGCGCTCGAAGGTGGCCCGTTCCGGCGATGCTTCGTAAGTGTTGCGGTTGCGCTCAAGAGAAAGCCCTGCCGTTTCGGCGGGGCTTTTTTGTTTGTAGCCCCGGTGTCATCCCCGGCGAGCGCAGCGAGGGAAGGGGATCCATGATCAAGCGATGAACTATGGATTCCCTTCCTCTCCGCGACGCTCCGGCCGGGAATGACAATGAGGTCGGCGCTCTGTCATCCCCTTGCCCCGCATCGCCGCGCCCCTTATCGCTACGCCATGAGCATCCGCATCGCTTCCCTCCAGCGCTATCCGGTCAAGGGCCTGTCGCCCGAGCCGCTGACCCAGGTCACCCTCACGAAGGGCGATTACTTTCCCGGCGACCGGCTGTTCGCCGTCGAGAACGGCCCGGCCGGGTTCGATCCGGACAACCCGCAGCACCAGCCCAAGATCAAGTTCCTGATGCTGATGCGCAACGAGAGCCTGGCGCGGCTCAAAACCCGTTATCTCGATTCGATCACGACCCTCTTCATCGAGCAGGGCGGGCGCGAGGTGGCGCGGGGCGATCTCTCGACAAAGGAAGGGCGGCTCGCCATCGAGGCGTTCTTCCGCCGCTTCATGTCCAAGGAGCTGCGCGGCGCCCCGAAGCTGCTCACGGCTCCGCCGGGCTTCCGCTTCACGGATTCCCGGCGCGGCTTCGTCTCGCTGATCAACCTCGCGAGCGTGCGCGCGCTGGAGAATGTGGTCGGCTCGGCCGTCGACCCGCTGCGCTTTCGCGGCAACATCCACATCGATGGGCTCGACCCCTGGTCGGAGTTCGACCTCGTCGGCCAGGTGCTGACCACGCCCTCGGGCGCGCGCCTGAAGGTGACCAAGCGCATCGAGCGCTGCGCCGCCACCAACGTGGATCCGCAGACGGGGATTCGCGACCTGCAGATCCCCAAGAGCCTCATGGCGGCCTATGGCCATTTCGACTGCGGCATCTATGCCGAGGTCCTGGACGGGGGAACCCTCGAAATCGGCGAGGACCTGGAGGCGGAGCAGACGATGCTCGCGCTGTGATCTTCTTTCCATGGTGAAAGCGTGGATGGTGCCACGCTGTCATCCCCGGCGCACGAAGTGTGGGAAGGGGATCCACGATCAAGCGCTGAACTATGGATTCCCTTCCCCTCCGCTGCGCTCCGGCCGGGAATGACACCCTCTCACGTCATCACCGGCCTTGGCCGGTGTCTCGATTGATTGAAGCGCCGAAGTTCATCGTATCGGGATGGCCGGCACAAGGCCGGCCATGACGGGGTGGATATCATCCCCCGATAAGAACCCAGGCAACAAAAAGGGAGGGCAAAGCCCTCCCTTTCCGTATCATCTGCAATGAAGCCTTACTCGGCGGCCGGGGTCTCGGCCGGATCGGGTGCGAAGCCGGCTTTCTCGGCATTGGCCGCGTCGAGCATCTCCTGGCGGGTGCGGCGGCGGCGACGCGGGCGGGGAGCCTCCTCGTCATTGGCCGCTTCCTGCACCACCGGAGGGGCGGGCGGGGCCTCTTCGACCGCGACCGGGGGAGCCGGGGCGCGGACCGGGTTCGTCAGGAAGGCAGGCAGGGTGCCCTGCTCGGGCGCCTCGGCCTCGTCGCGGCGGCGATCCCGCTGGAAGCGCTCACGGCGCTCGGGACGCTCGCCACGATCGAAGCGGTCGTTCCGCTCCTGGCGTTCCGGCCGGTCGCCCCGGTCGCCGCGCTCGAAGCGGGCCGGGCGCTCGCTGCGCTCGCCGTCCTGGCGGGCCTCGTAGGGCAGCTCGTCCTGCCGCTGCGAATCCTGCCGCTGGTTATCCTGGCGCTGGTAATCCTGACGCGGGCCCCGGTCGCGCTGGAAGCGCTCGCGACGGTCGCCGCGATCCGGACGATCGCCGCGATCCTGGCGGTCGTTCCGATCCTGCCGGTCGCCGCGATCTCCGCGGTCCTGCCGGTCGTAGCGGGAGGGACGGTCGTTGCGCTCGCTGCGGGATTCGTAAGGCTGCGGCTGGGAGCCGAAATCCTGATCGTCGCCGTTGCCGAAATCCTGGCCGCCGGAGCGGTCGAAGCCCTGGCGCTCGCCCTGGGCGAAGCCGTCGTCCTCGCCGCCTTCCTCATCGAAGGGCCGCTGCTGGTAGCCGTACTGCTCGCGCAGCTGCTCCTGGGCGGCCGCGATGATGCGGAAATAATGCTCGGCGTGCTGGAAATAGTTCTCGGCCGCCACCGGGTCGCCGCTCGATTGCGCGTCGCGGGCGAGCTGGCTGTATTTCTCGGCGATATGCTGAGCCGTGCCACGGATCTTCACGTCCGGGCCGTTCGACTCATAGCTCTTCGTCAGGGGATTGGGCCCCTTGTTGTTGCGGTTGTTGTTGTTACGACCGCGCATCCGCCTGTTTTGTCCTGGTCTCATCGTTCGCTCTACGAGCCTCGCTGGTTCTTCATGCCCACGCGATATGCAAGCCAATATTCACCGAACGGGCTCAACGCCCACCGTTCGCGTGGCAACCGTCTGACATTCAGCCATAGCCTGTCGAGGCTTCCGGCCATCCTTCAGTGTCGGGTTCAGGTGATCGCGCCAGGCTGTTTCTGTTTCAAAAGCCCCTGCCTGCGCGATTGATATCGTTTGGTCTTCCGGCATGTCCCCGAGGGACTACCGATTTGTTTAGACCGAGGACGATCTCTAGACCCGAATCTAGCGGGTTCCTTCCGGTCCAACAAGGGGTAATTCCGACTTTATCCCGCTCCTGGACGCAAAAGACGCATCCGGTCCATCACGATCGCTTCATGGCGATGCAGCGGGGGTTCCCTGATAGATCGTGGGCGACCCGCAGGATTTCAAGGCCATGAGCCGCCGCCAGGCCGGTTAAATCCTCCTCCTGGTCGTAGCCGATCTCCACCACGACCAGGCCTCCGGGCTCGAGCAATCGCTTGGCTTCGCTGAGGATGATCCGATAGGGCTCCAGGCCGTCGGGGCCGCCGTCGAGGGCAAGCCTCGGATCGTGCTCCCGCACCTCCTCGGCGAGACCCGGGATCACCCCGGAGGCGATATAGGGCGGGTTGGAGACGATGAGGTCGAAGGGCCCCGAAACCGCGTCGGCCCAGCGGGAGAGGGCGAAACGGCTGCGGTCGCCGACCCCGTTCTCGGCCGCATTGGCCCGGGCCGTCGCGAGGGCTCCGAAGGACAGGTCGATCCCGAGGCCCGTGGCATTGGGCAGCTCGTGAAGGAGCGCCACCAGGATGCAGCCCGATCCGGTGCCGAAATCCACGATCCGGAGGGGGGGCCGCCGGTCCGGGATCAGGTCGAGGGCGGTCTCGACCAATGTTTCCGTGTCGGGCCGGGGCACCAGGGTCTCGGGGGAGAGGCGAAAGGGCAGGCCCCAGAACTCGCGCGTGCCGACGATCCGGGCGACCGGCTCATGGGCGAGGCGCCTTCGGGCGAAGGCCGCGAGAATCTCGGCCTCGTCGGCCGACAGGGGAACATCCGGCCGGGTGATCAGGTCGGTCGCCGGGATCCCCAGGGCCGCGAGAAGGAGAAGACGGGCGTCGAGCGCCGCGGTCTCGAACCCGGCCTCGGTAAGGGTCCGGCGCAGGTCTCTCAGGGCTTCAGCGCGGGTCGTCAAGGCTTCGGCCCTGCCGATAGCGTTCGAGCCGCTCCTCCAGGGTGCCGGTGTGCAGCTCGAACAGGTGGTTGTCCTCGTCGTAAAAGTACAACGAACGGCCCTCGCCCTCGACCCTCGGGCGGGACTCGCGGATCTCCAGCCCCAGTGCCTCGATCCGGGCCCGGTATTCCCCGACGGAAGAGGCCGGAATCTTGAACGCGATGTGGTTGTAGGTGCGGGCCGGGAGGCTCTCGCCCTCCATCACGGCGATCCAGACCCCGCCCACATCGAAGAACTTTTCCCGCGACAGGGAGAAGGTCTCGTCCCCGGAGGCGTAGATTTCCCGGCCGTTCAGGGCGCCTTCGACGATGGCGGTCATGCGGTCGAGGTCGCGGGTGATGAGCGTGATGTGGCTTAAGCCCTCGATCATGCCGCCTGGTCCTGGTCCGCGAGCTGGGCGGCCTGGTGCTCGGTGATCAGGGCGTCGATCAGCTCGTCCAGGGCATTGCCGGCGATCACCTCCTCCAGCTTGTAGAGGGTCAGGTTGATCCGGTGGTCGGTCACGCGGCCTTGCGGGAAGTTGTAGGTGCGGATGCGCTCGGAGCGGTCGCCGGAGCCGACCTGGGCCTTGCGGTCGGCCGCGCGGGCGGCGTCCTTGGCGGTGCGCTCGGCGTCGTAAAGGCGGGCGCGCAGCAGCGCCATGGCGCGCGCACGGTTCTTGTGCTGGGAGCGCTCGTCCTGGACGAACACCACCGTGCCGGTCGGGATATGGGTGATCCGGATCGCCGATTCGGTCTTGTTCACGTGCTGGCCGCCGGCTCCCTGCGCCCGCATGGTGTCGATCTTCAGGTCCGCGTCGTTGAGAACGATGTCCACGTCCTGGGCCTCCGGCAGCACGGCCACGGTGGCCGCCGAGGTGTGGATGCGGCCTTGGGTCTCCGTGTCCGGCACGCGCTGGACCCGGTGGACGCCGCTCTCGAACTTGAGCCTTGCGAAGACCCCGCGTCCCTTGATCTCGGCCACCACTTCCTTGTAGCCGCCGGCCGTGCCCTCGCTCTCGGACACGATCTCGACCTTCCATCCCTTCAGGTCGGCGTAGCGGGTATACATGCGCAGCAGGTCGCCGGCGAAGAGGGCGGCCTCGTCGCCGCCGGTGCCGGCGCGGATTTCCAGGATGGCGCTCTTCTCGTCCGCCTCGTCCTTGGGCAGGAGCATGATGCGCAGGTCCTGCGCGGCCTTCTCCAGGTCCTCGCGGGCCTGGGGCAGCTCGTCCTCGGCCAGCGAGCGCATCTCGGCATCGGTAGAGGCGTCGTCGATGAGGGCCTGGAGGCCGTTCAGGTTGTCCTCCATGGCCCGGTAGGCCCGGATGGCGGACACGACGCCGTCGAGCTCGGCGAGCTCGCGGGAGAGGGCGACGAAGGTTTCGGGATCGGGACCTGCATTGAGCGTCGCCGTGATGATGTCATGGCGGGCAAGAATGGCGTTCAGGCGATCGGAGGGAGGCGCAATCGACATCAGACCGGAATACCACGGGTTTCCGCAAAATGGGCAAGCTTCGGACGCAGCGTTTCGCCGCCCCCGGCATTCTTCAGCTCCTCGCGGATCAGGGCGCTGAGTTCCGCGACGTTCATTTCCAACAGCATGGCCTTCACCGGGCCGATGGAAGCCGGCGACATGGAGAGCGACCGGAAGCCGAGGCCGATCAGGGCCATGGCCTCGAGGGGACGCCCGCCGATCTCGCCGCAGACGGTCGCGACGCAGCCGGTGGCCTGGGCCTGCTCGGCCACCATGTTGAGGGCACGCAGCATGGGGGCGCTCAGGGGGTCGAAGCGGTCCGCCACGCGCCGGTTCTCACGGTCGCTGGCGAAGAGGAACTGCATCAGGTCGTTCGTGCCGAGCGAGATGAAATCGGCGCTCTCGCAGATCTCCTCCAGCTGGAACAGGAGCGAGGGCACCTCCAGCATGACGCCGAGCTTCAGGTCCGACGGCAGCGGATGGCCGTGATTGGCGAGATGCGCCTTCTCCCGCTCGACGATCTGCTTGGCACGCTCGAACTCGTCGCAGGTCGCCACCATGGGGAACATGATCTTGAGCGGGCGCCCGGCCGCGGCCTTGAGGAGGGCGCGGACCTGGGCGCGCAGCAGGCCCGGACGGTCGAGGCCGATGCGGATCGCCCGCCAGCCGAGCGCCGGGTTCTCCTCCTCGACGGATTGCATGTAGGGCAGGATCTTGTCGCCGCCGATATCGAGGGTGCGGAAGGTGACGGGCCGCCCGCCCGCCTCCGCGAAAACGGTGCTGTAGAGCGCCTGCTGCTCGGAGGCCGAGGGCATCCGCTCGGCGATCATGAACTGCAGCTCGGTGCGGAACAGGCCGACGCCCGCGGCCCCGGTCTCGTCCAGGTGCGGCAGGTCGACCACGAGGCCGGCATTGATCTGCAGGGTGATCTCGACCCCGTCCTTGGTGACGGAGGGCACGTCGCGCAGCTTGAGGTACTGCTCCTGCCGGCGGGCGCGAAGGCGCGCCTTCTCGGCATAGGCCGCCTCCACGTCGGGATTGGGCCTGATCTGCACGTCGCCGGCCGCGCCGTCGACGATGATCGCGTCGCCCTGTTCCGTCAGGGAGGTGGCGTTCGACACCTCGCCCACGGCGGGAATCCCGAGGGCGCGGGCCACGATGGCGATGTGGCTCGTCGGCCCGCCCTCCTCGAGCACGAGGCCGCGCAGGCGCGAGCGGTCGTAATCGAGGAGCGCCGCCGGACCCATGGACCGGGCCACCAGGATGGCGTTCTCGGGCAGGTGCTTGCGCTCGACCACCAGGTTGCGCCCCACGAGGCGGTGCAGCAGGCGGTTGGCGAGGTCGTCGAGATCGTGCAGGCGCTCGCGCAGGTACGGGTCGGTCTGGCGCAGCATGCGGGCCCGGTTGTCGGACTGCACCCGCTCGACGGCGGCCTCCGCCGTCAGGCCGGAGGTCACGGCCTCGCGCATGCGCCGGAGCCAGCCCTGGTCGTGGGCGAACATGCGGAAGGTCTCCAGGACCTCCCGGTGCTCCCCGTGATGGGCCACGTCGCCGCGCTCGATCAGCTCGTCGATGGACAGGCGCACCTCGGCGATGGCCGAATCGAGCCGCTGGAGCTCCGCCTCGATGTTCTCGGCGATGAGGTTCTTGACGACCACGCGGGGCTCGTGGAGCACCACATGGCCCAGGCCCACGCCGTCGGCCAGCGCAACGCCCTTCTGGTAGACGGGACGGCGGAGCGCGATGCCGGTATCCACGGGCGCCAGGGCCTGCAGCTCGCCTGTGGCGAGCATCTCGGCCACCACCATGGCGGTGGTCTGGAGCGCCTCGACCTCTTCCTCGGTATAGATGCGGTAGGTGCGGTTCTGGACGACCAGGACGCCCAGGGTATTGCCGGCGCGCAGCAGCGGCACGCCCAGGAAGGCGTGGTAGATCTCTTCGCCGGTCTCCGGCTTGTAGGAGAAGGACGGGTGGCTTTGCGCGTCGGACAAGGCCAGGGGCTCGGCCGTGGAGGCGATGAGGCCGACAAGACCCTCGCCCGAGCGCATGATGGTGAGGTGGACGGCTTCCCGGTTCAGGCCCTCGGTGGCGAACAGCTCGAGCACCCCGTCGCCGCGCATCACGTAGACGGAGCATACCTCCGCCACCATGTTGGCGGCGATCTGCGTGACGATCTTGTCAAGGCGGTCCTGCGCCCCGACCGGCTCCGCCATGATCTCGCGGAGGCGGCGCAGCAGAAGGCGCGGACCGCCGGGAGCACTTGGCATGAGCTACAGTTCCCGTCCTTCGTGAGCCGGCGAAGCGAACCGGCGGCTACCTATTATAAATGTCGCAGCCCGACGGTTCCCTCGTCAATCAGGCTTGATCAAGGCCGTATAGCGAGTGGAGCGTGCGCACCGCAAGCTCCGTATAGGCCGATTCGATCAGGACTGAGAATTTGATCTCAGAGGTGGTGATCGCCCGGATGTTGATGCCCTTGTCGGCCAGGGCCTTGAAGGCGCGCGCCGCGACGCCCGCGTGGCTGCGCATGCCGACCCCGATGGCCGAGACCTTCACCACGTCGGTCGCCCCCTGGAGCTCCTTGAAGGCGATCTCGTCCCGGTGGGAATTGAGGATCGCGCAGGCCCGCTCGTAATCCGAGGTGGGCACCGTGAAGGTCAGGTCCGTGGTGGCGGCGTTGTCGGACACGACCTGGATGATCATGTCCACGTTGATGTTGGCGTCGGCCAGGGGCACGAAGATCGAAGCGGCGATGCCCGGCTTGTCCGCAATGTCCCGCAGCGTGATCTGGGCTTCGTCGCGCGAATAGGCGATGCCCGTGACAACCTGCTGTTCCATGATGTCTTCCTCGTCGCAGATGAGGGTGCCGAGCTTGGGATCGGCGGGGTCGTCGAAGCTGGAGCGCACATAGGTGGGCACCCGGTGCATCATGGCGAGCTCGACCGAGCGCACCTGGAGCACCTTGGCCCCCAGCGAGGCCATTTCCAGCATTTCCTCGTAGGACACCTTATCCAAGCGTCGGGCCTTGGGCACGATGCGCGGATCGGTGGTGTAGACGCCGTCCACATCCGTATAGATGTCGCAGCGCTCGGCCTGGATGGCGGCCGCCAGCGCCACGGCGCTGGTGTCCGAGCCGCCGCGGCCCAGAGTGGTCACGCGGCCCGTGGGCTGGTGCACGCCCTGGAACCCGGACACGACGGCCACTGCCCCGTGGTCCGTGAATCCCTTGATGATCCCGGTCCCATCGATGGCGGCGATTCGCGCCGAGCCATGGGCGTCGGAGGTCATGATCGGGATCTGCCAGCCCTGCCACGACCGGGCCTTCAGGCCCATTTCCTGCAGGGCGATGGCCAAAAGGCCCGAGGTCACCTGCTCGCCCGAGGCGACGACCACGTCGTATTCCTTCGAATCGTAGAAGGCGTTGGCCTCTTTCACCCAGCCGACGAGTTCGTTGGTCTTGCCCGCCATGGCGGACACGACGACGGCGACGTCGTAGCCGGCCTCGACCTCGCGTTTGACGTGCCGCGCCACATTGCGGATACGCTCTACGGTGGCGACGGATGTTCCGCCGAACTTCATGACGAGACGGGGCATGGGCGAGGGAGGCCGTGGTGAGATTTGAGACGTTCAGCCCCTTCGCGCCGCGAAAAGGCGCGTATACATGACGGTAGGGCCGCCCCCTGTCAACGCGCAGTTTTACCCTCACGTCATCACCGGCCTTGTGCCGTTGATCCCGATGTGAGAAGCGCAGGGCTCTTCGAAGCGGGATGGCCGGGACAAGCCCGGCCATGACGTCGCGGGTTCATCAAGTCCGATCACCCTTACCCCTCCCCGCAAGGGAGTGGGCCTCTCTGCGGAGGATCTCATGACCACCATCGACCCGGCCGAGGTCGCCCGTTTCGAGAAGATCGCCGAGACCTGGTGGGATCCGAAGGGCCCCATGAAGGTCCTGCACAAGTTCAACCCGGTGCGGCTGGCCTATATCCGGGACGAGGCCTGCCGCCGGTTCGGGCGCGATCCGCGCTCGGCCCGCTCCCTGGACGGGATCACGATCCTCGACGTGGGCTGCGGCGGCGGTGTCCTGTCTGAGCCCCTGGCGCGGCTCGGCGCCACGGTGACCGGGCTCGACCCGGCGCCCACCAATATTTCGGTGGCCCGGCTCCATGCGGAGCGGGCCGGGATCCCGGTCGATTATCGCAACGAGACCGTGGAAGCCGTGGTCGCCCGCGGCGAAACCTTCGACATGGTGCTCGCCATGGAGGTGGTGGAGCACGTGGCGGACCGGCAGGCCTTCGTGAACGCCTGCGCCCAAGGGGTGAAGCCCGGCGGCTGCCTCGCCATGGCGACGATCAACCGGACCCTGCGTTCCTTCGCGTCCGCGATCGTGGGTGCCGAATACATCCTCGGCTGGCTGCCCAAGGGCACCCACGAATGGGACAAGTTCGTCACCCCGGACGAATTGACCGACGCCATCCGGGCGGCGGGCTTTTCCGTCAACGACCTCACGGGCGTGGCCTACAACCCGCTGCGGGACAGCTGGTCCCTGTCCCGCGACACGGCCGTCAACTATATGCTGCTGGCCGCGAGGGCTTGAGCGGCTGCTCCCGGGGAGCGACGCTGAGCAGGGCATAGCCGGCGAGCGCCGAGACGAGGGAGCCCATGAGCACGCCGATCTTGGTGGCGTCGTTCAGGTCCGGCTGGTCCGGGAAGGCGAGGGCGCCGATGAACAGGCTCATGGTGAAGCCGATGCCGCAGAGGAGCGCGACGCCGTAGCATTGCAGGCGCGTCGCGCCCGCGGGCACATCGGCGAGGCCCAGCCGGATGGCCCCCACGGCGAACGCATAGACCCCGAGCTGCTTGCCGATGAACAGGCCCATGGCGATGCCCAGGGGCAGGGGGGAGAAGACGGCGTCGAGGGACAGCCCGGAGAGCGACACGCCCGCATTGGCGAAGCCGAAGATCGGAATGATCGCATAGGCCACCCAGCCGTGAAGGGCGTGCTCCAGCCGGTGCAGGGGCGAATCCTCGGCCCTGGTCTCCTTCGGCTTGTCCTGGAGCGGGATCGTGAGGGCCAGGGCCACGCCCGCCAGGGTGGCGTGGATGCCGGATTTCAGGACGAAGAACCACAGCACCGCCCCGATGACGAGATAGGGCAGGAGCCTCGTCACGTTGAACCGGTTGAGCGCGATGAGAGCCAAGAGGCACAGGGCGGCGAGGCCGAGCATCGGGAGCGAGAGATCGCTCGTGTAGAAGAGCGCGATGATGACGATCGCCCCGAGATCGTCGAGGATGGCCAGCGCGGTCAGGAAGATTTTAAGGGAGGTCGGCACCTTCGACCCGAGGATCGCCAGCACGCCGAGCGCAAAGGCGATGTCGGTGGCCGCCGGGATCGCCCAGCCGTGACGGAGCTGCGGTTCGCTCCAGGTGACCGCGAGATAGACCAGGGCCGGGACCACCATGCCGCCGAAGGCCGCGATGCCGGGCAGGACCCGGCGCGGCCAAGTGGAGAGCTGCCCGTCGAGCATCTCGCGCTTGATCTCGAGGCCCACCAGCAGGAAGAACACCGCCATGAGCGCATCGTTGATCCAGTGCAGGACGCTCAGGCCCAGGATGTAGGTCTTCAGGACGCCGAAATAGACACCGGCCAGGGGCGAGTTGGCGACAGCTAGGGCGATCACCGTTACGCCCATGAGGATCATGCCGCCGGAGGCCTCGCTGTCGAAGAACCTGCGCATCAACGAGATGCGTCGCGTGGGCCTCAAGTCGCTCTTCGGCAAATCCATTCCCGTCTCCTGATCGAACGCAACCCGTCATAGGCGGAAATGTTCGCAGAAAAAGTCGAAACCGGCCTTTTCCCATCACAAAACCAGGAGCAACTCTGCTCAAGCGAGCCGCACGGTTTCGACCAGGTAATCCAGGAATGCGCGCACACGCGCGGGCAGAGGGCCGCCGCCCACATAGACCGCGTGGATGCTCTCTGTGTCGCCGGGATTGTAGGCCTCCAGCACAGGGACGAGCTGCCCGGCCCGGATATCGGGGCCGATGTGGAAGAGCGACAGGCGACTGATCCCGAGCCCGGCGAGCACGAGCAGCCGCATGGATTCCCCGTCGCTGACCTGCGCGTTGCCCGTCGGCACGACGGCGCTGACATGGCCTCTTCCGTCTATGAACGGCCAGCCGTTGCTCTGGCGGGCGAAGCTGAACCCGAGAAGGTTGTGACGGGCGAGGTCCTCCGGGCTGTTCGGCGCGCCGCGGCGGTCCAGATAGGAGGGGGAGGCCACGAGCATCATCCGGCTCTCGCCGAGCTTGCGCGCCACGAGCTGCGAGGATTTCAAGGGGCCGACGCGGATGGCGATGTCGGCGCGGTCCTCAAGCAGATCGACGACCGTGTCGGTGGACGTGACCTCCACGGTCACTTCGGGGTGGCGATCCAGGAAATCGGGCAGCAGCGGGAGGAGGTAATGCGTCCCGAAGGGAACGTTCGTGTTCACCCGCAGCCGGCCGCGCGGAGCCGCCCCGG
Organism: Microvirga mediterraneensis; assembly: GCF_013520865.1. NCBI lineage: Bacteria > Pseudomonadati > Pseudomonadota > Alphaproteobacteria > Hyphomicrobiales > Methylobacteriaceae > Microvirga > Microvirga mediterraneensis. The sequence continues at coordinate 398,249 of NZ_JACDXJ010000001.1, read as the reverse complement.
ACGCGGCGCCGCGTTCGGCCTCGTCGAGATCGGCCAGGATTCTCACCGCCCTGTCATAGAAGGCCGCGCCCTCGGGCGTCAGTTGCAGCTTGCGTGTCGAGCGGTTGACAAGGCGGGCGCCCAGACGCGCCTCCAGCCGGGCGACGAGCTTGCTCACGGCCGAGGGTGTCATCCGCAGGGCACGGGCGGCGGCCGAAAAGCCACCGAGATCGACGGCGCGGACGAAGACTTCCATCTCGCCGGACCGGTTGACGTCCATTCTGGCCATTGTGACTTCAATTCATAGATCCTGTTCCTGCCTGCAGGCTAGTTCATAGGCGGGAAGGCGTCCATCTTGCGGCAACCCGGCGGCCCGGCGCCGCTCCGCTCAAGGACGTCCTACATGCCTCTTGCCCTCTATGCCCTGACGGCCGGTGCCTTCGGCATCGGCGTCACGGAATTCGTCATCATGGGCCTGCTGCTCCAGGTGAGCGCCGATCTCGGCGTCTCGATCTCGGCCGCGGGCCTGCTCATTTCCGGCTATGCCCTCGGCGTCGTGGTCGGGGCGCCGCTCTTGACCACCCTGACGGGCCGATGGTCGCGCAAGACCGTGCTCCTCGCCCTCATGATCGTCTTCACCCTCGGCAACCTCGCCTGCGCGGTCGCGCCGGACTATGCGACGCTCATGGCCGCCCGGGTGCTGACCGCCTTCGCGCACGGTACGTTCTTCGGCGTCGGCTCCGTCGTGGCGACGAGCCTCGTGCCCGCCGATAAGAAGGCCTCGGCCATCGCCGTCATGTTCACGGGCCTCACGGTCGCCAATATTCTCGGCGTTCCGTTCGGCACCTGGCTCGGCCAGGCCTATGGCTGGCGTGCGACCTTCTGGGCCGTGACCTTCGTCGGCCTCGCGGCCCTGGCCGTGATCGCGCTCTTCGTCCCCAAGGACCGGCAGGAGAACGTCGAGGACGGCAGCCTCCGCGACGAGCTGAAGGTGCTCTCGCGCCGGCCCGTGCTGCTCGGACTTCTCACCACCGTGCTCGGCTATGCGGGCGTGTTCGCGGTCTTCACCTATATCGCGCCGATCCTGACCGAGATCACCGGCTTCTCGGAGGCCGCCGTCTCGCCGATCCTGCTCGTCTTCGGCGGCGGTCTGGTGCTGGGCAACCTTCTCGGCGGCAGGCTCGCCGACCGGCGCCTCATGGCGACCCTGCTCGGGACCCTCGGGGTCCTCGCCCTGGTTCTCGCCGCCATGGCCTTTGGGATCCACGACAAGGCCGCGGCCATCGTGTTCGTGGGCCTGCTCGGCGCCGCCGCCTTCGCAACCGTGCCGCCGCTGCAGATGTGGGTTCTGGAAAAGGCCGACGGTGCCGGCCAGAGTCTTGCGTCCAGCCTCAACATCGCGGCCTTCAACCTCGGCAATGCGCTCGGCGCCTGGCTCGGGGGCTTCGTGATCGATCACGGATGGGGCCTGGGCGCGGTCCCCTGGATCGCCGCCCTGCTGCCGGCCTCGGGCCTTCTCCTGGCCCTCTGGAGCCGCAGGCTCGACCGGGCCGAAGGCGCGGTCAATTGGAAGCCCTTGAAAGCTCCCGTCTGACAGCTCCTGTCAACCGGCTACCATGTCGGCACTGGCCTTCCGGCGTCTCGCCCGGGAGGCCAGAATCGTCTCGAGCGTGACCGGGCGGTAATCGAACGCATCCACGCCCACGTCGTATTGCCGCGTCTGCGGCTTCAGCTTGGCGTGCGAATGACCGTGCAGGTCGATCCAGCCGCGGCCCATGTTCTTCCAGGTGCGGAAGGCGTAGTGACACATCACCAGGGCATGACCTTCCAGATGGATTTCCGCATAAGCCTGGACGCTCGCCCAGCCTTGCGCCGCAAGGGTTGCCGGGCCGTCGTTGTTGCCGGTGATCAGGTGCTTGCGGCCATGGAGAAGCCCAAGCAGCTCGTCGATCCGCTCCGGCTTCACATGCAGGGCGAAATCGCCCAGATGCCAGACCTCGTCCCCGGGCGAAACGATCCCGTTCCAATTGGCGATGAGGGCGTCGTCGTGCTCGGCAATCGTCCTGAAAGGACGCTTATCGATTCGCAGGACCCGGGGATCGCCGAAATGCGTGTCGCTGGTGAAGAAAACCGTCAAGAGAAGCCCGTCTCGATCATCCTGGGATGAGGCATAAGCGCGGAACGCCCGGGCTCGTTCCGATCAGGCTCCTACTTGAACATGCCTTCCCGCAGGTTGATGCCGTATTCCTTGTAGGCCTTGAGGGCGCAGAGCATCTGCATCCAGCCCTGGCAATTGCCATAGGAGGCTTTCAGACCCGTTTCCGTCTCGCGCCAGCCTTCCTCGGAAATCGAGACCAGCGTCCGCCCGTCGTCGAGCGGCTCGAAGGTCATTGTCACCGTGGTCCTGTAGCTGGTCGAGGACGCGCCGTCGTTTGCCTCCCATTGCAGGACGATCCGCTTCTCCGGCACAACCTCGACGACCCAGACCGGGAAGGCTCCCGGAAAATCGTGGAAATCCCACGTGACGGTCGCGCCCGTCTCCAGCCGGCCCTTGGCTCCGCCGGTCGTGAAATAGCGCGACAGCTCATCCGGATTGGCGACGGCCTCGAACACCTCGGCCACCGGCTTCGCAATCCTCGCGGACACCTTGAACGTCAGATCCATGGCCATCTCCTTGAATTTCGTCTTATCATGTTATAAAAAGATAACATGTCAAGCGACGAGGAAAGCGACCGGATCTTCAAGGCCTTATCGGCCGCGACCCGTCGCGGTATTCTCGATGCGTTGAAGGACCGGCCCCAGACCACGGGCGAATTGTGCGCCCGCTTTCCGGCGCTCGACCGCTGCACCGTGATGCAGCACCTGAAAGTCCTGGAGGGAGCGGACCTCGTGATCGTCAGGCGGGAGGGGCGGGAGCGGTGGAACCACCTCAACCCGCTCCCGATCAGGCAGATCTACGACCGCTGGATCGGCGCCTATGCGGGCCGGGCCGTGGAGATGCTCGACCGCCTCAAGACGGATCTGGAAAGCAAGGGAAATTAGTTCCGGTCGTCCGGCACGACGGGCAGGGGGAGCACGTCGATGCCTTCCTCGAGTAAGGCTTGAGCCTCGGCGAGATCCGCCTCGCCGTAGATCGAGCGCTCTTCCGTCTCGCCGTAATGCATCTTGCGCGCTTCCTCGACGAAGCCCTTGCCGACATCTTCGGCGTTCTTCATCACGTGCTCGCGCAGGGCCCGCAACGCGGCGCGCAGCTCCCGTTCACGCTCGGAGAGAACGGCGACGGGCTGGGTCTCCGGCACCTTCGGGGGCTTGTCCGTCCGTGCCACGGAAGGGGCCATGATCTGCTTCTCGACCTTAGGCGAGTTGCAGAACGGGCACGTCACGAAGCCGCGCTTGCGCTGCGTCTCGAACGCCTCACTCGACGGGAACCAACTCTCGAACTCATGGGCCTGCTCGCAGGCCAGGGCATACTTGATCATGTCTCGGTGAGACTTAAGGATTGAGGCTGGGAAAGGGAAGGGATCAGGCGCTGGCCGCCCGATCCGTCTCGATGATCGGAACGACCTCGACCTTGAAGGGCCGGGCGTTCTTGAGGGTCGGGATGCGGCCGCGCACGTCGGTCACGAGGGCGGTATCGATCTCGGCCAGGAACACGCCCGGTTCCGTGCCGCCTTCCGCCAGAACCCGGCCCCACGGATCGATGATGACCGAGTGCCCATAGGTCTCGCGCCCATCCTCGTGCAGGCCGCCCTGGGCGGCGGAGATCATGAAGGAGCCGGTCTCGATGGCTCGTGCCCGGTGCAGCACGTGCCAATGGGCTTCGCCGGTCTGCCGGGTGAAGGCCGCCGGGGCCGAGAGGAACGAGGCGCCGTTGTCGGCCAGCGCCTTGTAGAGGGCGGCAAAGCGCACGTCGTAGCAGATCGTCATGCCGAGATAGCCCCAGGGCGTCTCGGCCGCGACCGCCGAGGCGCCGCCCGTATAGGTGGCCGATTCGCGCCAGCTCTCGCCGTTCGGCAGGTCCACGTCGTAGAGGTGGATCTTGTCGTAGGAGGCGATGATGTCGCCGTCCTGGCCGATCAGGAAGGCGCGGTTGGCGACCTTGTCGCCTTCCTTCACGGCAATCGAGCCGATCTGAACCACGATGCCCTTCTCCCGCGCCACCTCGCGCAGGGCCGCCAGCACCGGGTCCTGCGCCTCCGGCCCCACCTTGTCGAACAGCTCCGCCCGATCCCGGCAGACGAGGGAGGTCATCTCCGGCGTCTGGGCGAAATGCGCGCCCTGGGCGGCGGCCTCGCGCACGAGTGCGACCGCATCGTCGCGGTTCTTGAGCACGTCGCGCCCGGAGCGCATCTGGACGCAGGCGGCGGTGAAGCGGGTCGAGGTCATGAAATCTGGTCTCCGTCAGGCGTTCAATAAAGACTCAAGCTGACCTCTGTCATCAAGAGCATACAGATCATCGCAGCCGCCGACATGTTTTCCGCCGATGAAGATCTGCGGGACGGTGGAGCGGCCGTTCGCCTTCTGGATCATCTCCGCGCGGGCTTCCGGCTTCTTCTCGATGTCGATCTCGGTGAAGGCGACGCCTTTCTCGGTAAGAAGCTTCTTGGCGGCCGAGCAATAGGGGCACCAGCTCTTCGTGTAGATCGTAATGGACGGCATGACGGACAATTCTCCTCTGACGGCGATGATATAGGAAGTCTTGGGCTAGCTTCACAACTCCTGGACAACTCGGGCGAAGGCCAGAATATCCACGGCGGCCGCTCCGCCGCGCAGGAGCGCCCGCGAGGCCGCGTTGGCCGTTGATCCAGTGGTCAGCACGTCGTCGATCAGCAGCACCCGCTTACCCTTGAGCCTGGCCCTGGCGTCCAGAGGCACCCGGAAGGCGCCCTGGAGGTTCTCCTGCCGCTGCGCCTTGGTGAGCCCCACCTGGCGGCGCGTGTGCTTGACGCGTGCGAGCAGGAACGGATCGCAGGCCACGCCGCTCCCGGCCGAGACGATGCGGGCCAGGGCCATCGCCTGGTTGAATCGCCGCCGCCACAGCCGCCAGCGATGCAGCGGCACCGGCACGATCACGTCGGCCTCCGCGAGCAGCTCCGCGCCGGCCCGGGCCATCATGCCGCCGAGCGCCCGGGCGAGCTCCAGGCGGTCATTGTATTTCAGCCGGTGCACGAGGAGGCTCGCCGTACCGTCGTACTCCGCCACCGCCCGGGCGCGCTGAAAGACCGGCGGATCCGCGATGGCGGCGGGCGAGAGGAGCGGCTGGCCGAGATCGACCGCGAAGGGCATTCCCAGCCGTTCGCAGAACGGCCGCTCGATGAAGCGGATCTGCGACCAGCAGGCGGCGCAAAGGGCATGGGGTTCACCCGTGGCCGCCTGGCAGGCGATGCAGGTCGGCGGATAGAGCAGGCCGAGGGCCGATCGCCAAGCCTCGCGCGCCCCAGCACGGACGCGGGTGCTCAACGGGATCGGCTCGACCTCGACAGGCTCGCTCATGGGCGAAGCTTAGCGGAAGGCGGTTCGAAGGGCGAGGAGGCAGATGCCAGGAGATATAAACGCCCGTGTCATCCCGAAAAAATCCTTGGTTCTTGGCACTGCACACGCCATATCGAGCACCTCATGACCACGCCCCTCGTCTTCGACCGTCCTCTCGTCCGCCGCCGTCTGGCCCGCGCCCTGGACCAGGGCTATGCCGATTTCCTTCTGGCCCGCGCCGTCGAGGATCTCGATGAGCGATTGTCCACGGTGCTGCGGAGCTTTGATCTCGCGCTCGATGTGGGCACGCCGACCCCGATTGCCGCCGAGGCCCTGCGCCGGAGCGGCCATGTCGAGACAGTCATCCGCCTGTCGCCGGTGCCGGAGCGGGGAAGCATTGTCGGAGACGAGGAGCGCCTGCCGTTCTCTGGCGAGCGCTTCGACCTCGCGGTGTCGCTCCTGGCCCTGCACGGCGTCAACGACCTGCCGGGATCCCTCATCCAGATCCGCCGGGCGCTGAAGGCCGACGGCCTTTTCATCGGCGCGCTCCTGGGCGGTTCGACCCTGACCGAGCTGCGGCAGTCCCTGACCCAGGCCGAAGCGGAAATCGAGGGCGGCGTAAGCCCCCGCGTGGCGCCGTTCGCCGACCTGCGCGACATCGGCGGCCTGCTGCAGCGCGCGGGCTTTGCCCTTCCGGTCACCGATACGGATGTGGTCCGGGTGCGCTATGCCAATGCCTTCGCGCTCATGCGGGATCTGCGCCGGATGGGGCTGACCAATGCCCTCCATGATCGCCGGAAAACCCCCATGCGGCGCGCGACCCTGATGCGGGCGGCCGAGATTTACGCGGAACGCTTCGGCGATGCGGATGGACGCATCCCGGCGACCTTCGAGATCGTCTGGCTCTCCGGCTGGACCCCGCATGAAAGCCAGCAGAAGCCCCTGCGTCCCGGCTCCGCCAAGGCGCGGCTGGCCGATGCCCTGGGCGTGAAGGAGGGAGCCCCCGCGCCCAAGCCGGACCAGACGTGATTCTCATCCCGTCTTGGGCCGCAACCGGGTTGCCCTATCTTCTTTCCTGCGAAGACCTCTCTGGAAAGCGGTAACCCCATGAAAGAGCCCGGCCCGGATCATCCGATCACGATTACGAAGAACCCGCACCGCATCCGGGTCATGCTCGGCGGCTTCATCGTCGCCGAGACGACGAAGGGCCTCACCCTCCGGGAGGCCACTCTTCCGCCGGTTCACTACATTCCCCGCGAGGATGTGCGGATGGATCTGCTGGATTCCACGGAGCACAGAACCCATTGCCCTTACAAGGGCGACGCCTCCTACTTCACCGTGAACGGCGGCGGGCTCGTGCGGGAGAACGCAGCCTGGAGCTACGAGGAGCCTGCTCCCGCTGTCGCGGCCATCAAGGAACACCTGGCTTTCTATCCGGAGAAGGTCGATGCCATCGAGGAATTCCAAGAATAAGGCATCGAACGGAAAAGCGGGAACCGGTTTTGCGTGAAAAGATACTTCAAACCAAAAAGCGAAAGCCTCGGAGTGAGGTCGAGTTCATGTCCGAGACTTTCGCCCCTCGTCCTAATGGCTGAAGCGCGGGCGGGTTGCTGACCCTCCCGGCCCAAGGCACTCTTGGCGCAAAGGAACCCACCTTGGGACAGTCCATGTCGCCGTTCACCTTCAACACCGCACCCTCGCTCATCGTCGGCTCCGGCAGCATCGCGCGCCTGGGCGAGATCGCAGCCCAGCGCCTCGGGCCCCGTGTGCTCGTGGTTACCGATGCGGGTCTCGTGAAAGCCGGGCTGATCGCGCCCGCCCTCCAGGTGCTGGAGGAGGCGGGCATCGCGGTCGACGTCTTCGACGCGGTCGTGGCCGACCCGCCCGAGGGCGTGGTGCTGGAAGCCGTGGCGAAAGCCAGGGATTTCGAGGCGCGGGCCGTGATCGGGTTCGGCGGCGGCTCCTCGATCGACGTGGCGAAACTCGTGGCGCTGCTCGCGGCGAGCGACGAGAGCCTTCCGGAGATCTACGGCGTCGGGATCGCGAAAGGTCCCCGGCTGCCGCTGCTCGCCATTCCCACGACGGCCGGGACGGGATCGGAGGTGACGCCGATCTCCATCGTCACCACCGGTGCGCACGAGAAGAAGGGCGTCGTCTCGCCGCTCATCATTCCCGACATCGCGCTGCTCGATCCGGATCTGACCGTGAACCTGCCGCCCCATGTGACGGCGGCCACCGGCATAGACGCGATGGTTCATGCCATCGAGGCCTACACCTCGACGAGCCCCAACAACAATCCGGTTTCGCAGGCGCTGGCGAAGGAGGCCCTGCGCCTGCTCGGCCGCAACATCGAGCGCGCGGTGCATCACGGCCAGGACATCGAGGCCCGCTCCGCCATGCTGCTCGGCTCCATGCTGGCCGGGCAGGCCTTCGCCAATTCGCCCGTGGCCGCCGTTCACGCGCTGGCCTATCCCATCGGCGGACATTTCGGCGTGCCGCACGGGTTGTCCAACGCGCTCGTCCTGCCGTATGTGCTGCGTTTCAATGCAAGCGCCTGCGAGGGATCTTACGCGGAGCTTGCGCCCCATGCGTTCCCGGAACTCGCGGGCCGCGCGACCGGTTCGGCTTTTGTGGAAGCGCTCGCCGCCTTGTGCGCGAAAGTCGGCCTTCAGCCGCGCCTGCGCGACGTGGGCATTCCCCAGGAGGCCGTGCCGATGATGGCTCAGGATGCCATGAAGCAGACGCGGCTTCTCGTGAACAACCCACGCCCGCTCACCTTTGAGGATGTCCGCGCCATCTATGAAGCGGCCTGGTGACGATGAGCATGTCCGACCGCCCCGTGCGCCTCCACCGCTCCGACTTCAGGCTTTATCGCCCCATCGCGACCCGCTGGATGGACAACGATGCCTACGGGCACGTCAACAACGTGCATTACTACTCGTATTTCGACAGTGCCGTGAACGGATGGCTCGTCGAGAAAGGCCTGCTCGCCATTACGGAAAGCCCCATCATCGGTCTCGTGGTGGAATCGGGCTGCACCTATTTCGAGAGCGTCTCCTTTCCCGAGCCCCTGGAGGCCGGTATCGCCGTCGCGCATCTCGGCCGTTCCTCGGTGCGCTACCGGATCGGCATCTTCAGGAGCGGCGGCGAGCAGGCTGCGGCCCAGGGCCATTTCGTCCATGTCTATGTGGACCGCGCCACCCAGCGTCCGGTGGAGATTCCGCCCGAGGCGCGGACCCTGCTCAGCGAATGGCTTTGAGCCGACCGCTGAAAGACACGACCGCCACGCCGGCCAGCACCACGGCGCCCCCGGCGAGTTCGCGCAGGCCGATGCTCTCGTCGAGGAACAGCACCGCCATGATGGTGGTCCAGACCGGCGTCAGGTAGCCCACCATCGAGGCGCGGGTCGGGCCTGTGCGGCGGATCAGGTGCATGAACATCAGCATCGGCAGGGCAGTCGAGAGGGCGCCGAGCGCGAGGAGCGGCAACGCATTCGGCAGCACCGGAGCGAAGGCAGACGGGCCGGCCAGGGTCAGGGCGAGCACCATCGCTCCCGCACCCGAGCAGATCTGCTGGCCAAGCGCCATCCGGCCCGGATCTGTCCCTCTGACCGTGCGCACATAGATATTCGCCATCGCATAGCTGAAGGCGACGGCCAACATGATCAGGACACCTGTCTCATCAATGCCGCTGTCAGGCAGGGCGGCCGGACCGATCAGGATCGCCATGCCGCCGAAACCGATCGCAATGCCAAGGAAGCGCCGGGGATTCAGCCGTTCGTCGGCGAAAAGGAGATGCGACAGGATCGCCACGATCAGTGGCGAAGAGGCTTGGATCATGCCGGCCGTTGCCGTAGGGAGCCGAGTGAGCGCATAGGCCAAGAGCACGTTCGGCAGCCAACCATTGAGGGTGCCCAGAATGGCCCAGACCCGCCATTCATGTCTCTGCGGCAGGATGCTCTTGCCCTGGGTCGCGAACCATACGGCAAGGGTCGTTCCACCGATCAGCCCGCGCATGGCTGCGAGCACGAAGGGGTTCTGGTTGCCGCTCAGCTTGATCAGCACAAGCGAGCTTCCCCAGAGCATGGAACAGACAAGCAGGTTGGAGGCAACGAAGGCGGCCGTCGGAGCGGACGTCTCCGGAACCGCTTCGGTGGCTTGCTGGGACGACATGGCGCCCTTCAAGACCCGAGAAGGTCGACGAGGAACGGGATCAGCGGCTCATCGGCCGGCGGCATGGGGTAGCCGCGCATCTCCTGGGCCTTGACCCATTTCAGGGCCTGCCCCTCGAGCGGTTGCACGAACCCTTCCCAGCGCCGGCAGATGTAGAGCGGCATGAGCAGGTGGAAGGTCTCGTAGGCGTGGCTCACGAAGGTCAGCGGGGCGAGGCAGGGCTCCTTCACGGCGATGCCGAGCTCCTCGCGCAGTTCGCGGATCAGTGCCTCCTCCGGCCGCTCGCCGGGCTCCAGCTTGCCGCCGGGAAACTCCCAAAGGCCGGCGAGCTGCTTTCCTTCAGGCCGCTGCGCCAGAAGAATGCGGTTGTCCGTATCGATCAGGGCGACGGCAACGACGAGGGTGAGCTTTACGGAAGACACGGGTGATCAAGCCGCCTGTATGGGTGGAGCAAGGCCGCTCTCATACCCCGCTTCGCCTCCAAAGCGAACCGGTTTCACATTGCTTGACAAGTGTAACTTTGAAACGCAACTTGAAGAAATAATTCCGGTTGGCGATACAACCGTTCTCCAGGGGGCTTTCATGATCCGGATGATGTGTGCCGCGGCTTCTGCCGCCCTCGTTTGCGTCCTCGGAACAGGGGTGGCGCAGGCGCAGGATTGTTCAGGGGCTCCGGTCTATTTCAATGGTGAACTGGCCGATGTCGAGGGCGAGTTGACCGTCAAGGCCGGCAAGGGATGTGTTTTCGGCCTCAACGGCATCCCTGGTGCCCTCAATGAAACGGTGATCTCGCTGAAGCCCCGGATCGGCCGGGCCGGGGTCGACGGTCTCAAACCCTATTACATGGCCAAGCCCGGCTATCAGGGGCCGGACGAATTTGCCTACACGTTCATCGGCATGAGCCAGTACGGCGGCCCGATGCGGATCACCGTCAGGCGCAAGGTCACCGTCGTTCCCTGATCAGCTCCGGTAATCGCCGTTGATCTCCACGTAAGCCTTGGTGAGGTCGCAGGTCCAGGCGGTGGCCTCGCCGCGGCCGAGACCGAGGTCGACGCGGATCGTGATCTCGTCGCCCTTCATGTAGGCGGTGGTCCTGGCCTCGTCGTATTCCGGATCGCGGGCGCCTTTGACGGCGACGCGGATGTCGCCGAACCAGATCGCGAGCTTGTCGCGCTCGGCGGCTTCGCCAGCCTTGCCGACGGCCATGACCACGCGGCCCCAATTGGCGTCCTCGCCGGCCACCGCCGTCTTTACCAAGGGCGAATTGGCGATCGCCATGGCGATCCGCTTGGCCGAGGTGGCGCCTGTGGCGCCGGTCACCTTCACGGTCACGAACTTGCGCGCGCCTTCACCGTCGCGGGCGACCTGCTGGGCAAGGTCGATCAGAAGGCTCTCCAGCGCGCCGCGGAACTCCTTCAGGCGCCGGTCGCTCGGCAGGGAGATCGCGGGCGCGCCCTTGGCGGCGCCCGCGCCGGTCGCGAAGAAGAGCAGGGTGTCGGACGTGGAGGTGTCGCTGTCCACCGTCACGCAGTTGAAGCTCTTGTCGGCGCCCTTCTTCAGCAGCGCCTGCAGCACCGGGGCGGCGATGGGCGCGTCGGTGAAGATGAAAGAGAGCATGGTCGCCATGTCGGGCGCGATCATGCCGGCACCCTTGGCGATGCCGTTGATCGTCACCTCGACGCCGCCGATGGTGGCCGTGCGGGTCGCCACCTTGGGAAAGGTGTCGGTGGTCATGATCGCCTTGGCGGCATCGAGCCAGGCTGTGGGCTTCGCCTTCTTCTCGCAGGCTGTGAGCACATTCTCGAACTTCGTCGCATCGAGAGGCTCGCCGATCACGCCCGTGGAGGCGATGAAGACTTGAGAAGCCCGGCAGCCGGCCGCCTCGGCGGCGATGTCGGCCGTCAGCTTGACCGCCTCCGCGCCCTTCTTGCCCGTGAAGGCATTGGCGTTGCCCGAATTGACCACGAGAGCCCGGGCCGTGCCCTTGGCCAAATTCTTGCGGCACCAGTCGACCGGGGCCGACGGGCACTTGGAGCGGGTGAACACGCCCGCCACGGTCGTGTCCTTGGGCAGGGTCACATAGAGAACGTCAGTCCGGTTCTTGTATCGGATGCCGGCCTCCGCCGTCGCGATCCTGACGCCGTCGATGGCGGGAAGCGCCGGAAACGATTTGGGCGCGAGGGGAGACACGGACTTGGACATGCGAAAGGTCTCGGAATGAGCGGATGGAATACCGTTTAGGAAAGGCGACCTGTGGTTTTTTAAGGCTTTTTGTCAAGTCAAAGCTGCAGAAGCATGATGGCCTAGGCCAAGGAACGCCGCGAGTGTGTCCTCGTTGACCCGATCTGCAAGCGATGGAGGCTTTCATGACTGGCAAGCACCCCAAGACTCAGCCCCAGGAGCGCCCACGCAGCGATCTCGATGTCGATCCGGGCATCGGTCGCTCGAAGGGCTCGACCATGACCGGCGAGGATCCCCGCGACCTCGACGGTGGCTCGACCTTCCAGGGCGACGTGGAGAACCAGACGAACCGCCAGGGCGGCGTCGATCCGAACCGGATGGGGCGGCACAACAAGTGACATCGGCGCCAACTCGTCTTCACGCCATCACCGGCCTCGTGCCGGTGATCCCGATCGGAAGAGCGTGGCGCTTCACGCAACCGTCATGGCCGGGACAAGCCCCGCCATGACGTGGTGAGGAAACGTCAGGAAACAAAAAGGGCGGGCCCGGAAGGCCGCCCTTTGAAATCCAGTGAAATCACCAGCCCTTACGGCTGCTTCTGCTCGACGAGGTTGCCCTTGTCGTCCAGGCGTTCGATCTTGGCGTTTTTGCGCAGGCCCATGATCAGGTCCTGCTGGGCCTTGCGGGCGAGATAGGTCTCGACCTGGTCCTTTGTCTCCTCGAAGGACGGGGCCGGCTTGGTGCGCTTCTCCTCGACCTTGATCACGTGCCAGCCGAACTGGCTCTTCACCGGATCGGAGATCTGGCCCGGATCGAGCTTGAAGGCGGCTTCGGCGAAGGGCTCGACCATGCGGTCCTTGGTGAAGAAGCCGAGATCGCCGCCATCGGTCTTGGAGCCCGGGTCCTTCGAGACCTCTCCGGCCACCTTGGCGAAATCCTCGCCGCCCTTCACGCGGGCCGCGATCTTCTTGGCCTCGTCCTCGTTCTCGACCAGGATATGGCGGGCGCGGACCTCCTGCTCGGCCGGCACGCTCTTGACCGTCTCGTCGTAAAGCTTGCGGGCGGCTTCGGGGGTCACGGCCTTCTTGGATTCCTGGTCGAGGTACTCATCGAGCAGGGTCTTGTCCCGGTTATAAGCGAGCTTGCGGGCGAATTCGGCGCCGCTGCCGACCTTGGCCGCCTCGGCGGCCTTGGCGCCGAGCTTCAGGTCGATCATGTAGCCGGTCAGCAGTTCACGCTTCTGCTCCTCGGGCACGTTCGGCATCTGGAGAGCCGGATCCTCGGACGCAATGGCGAGATCCCCTTCCGTAATGTCGACGCCGTTGACGCGAGCGATCACCTTGGCGGGATCGACGGCCGGAACGGCCGCGGGAGAGGTCGCAGGCGCCGCAGGGGTCGCAGGAGGGGTCTGGGCGAGGGCAGCTCCGGACATGAGCGGCAGGGCGACGCCGAGGGTCAGAAAGCTCTTACGGAACGTGAGTGAGCGGGACATATGGTTTCCTCTGGTGAGCGTGATCGCCCACGGACAGCGACGATCAGATGGCCGAATGTGTTTACGTTTGCAAGTGATGGCATATTTATGTCACAGCAGCGCCGCTCGCGGGGTCTTGAACGGGCCTCCGGGCCGCTCGAGACTGCGCTACTAAAGTCATAGTCTTTAAGGTGCGCTCCGGCGTAATTAGGTCTATAAGGCGGCGCAAACGCTCCTTTCTCCTGTATTCTGGAATTTCGAAGGCTCTCGATGTTCGGTTCTCTCGCGAAGAAAATCTTCGGTTCGGTCAATGAACGCCGTCTGAAGTCCTATCGGCCGAAGGTAGCGGCCATCAACGCGATGGAGGCCGAGCTGGAGGCCCTGTCCGACGAGCAGCTCCGTGCCCGCACCGAGGACTTCAAGGCCCAGCTCGCCGCCGGCAAGACCCTGGACGACATCCTGGTGCCCGCCTTCGCGACGGTCCGCGAGGCGGCCAAGCGCACCCTCGGACAGCGGCATTTCGACGTGCAGCTCATCGGCGGCATGGTGCTCCACGAGGGCTCGATCGCGGAAATGCGCACGGGCGAGGGCAAGACCCTGGTGGCGACCCTGCCGGTCTACCTGAACGCCCTTGCCGGCAAGGGCGTCCATGTGGTGACGGTCAACGATTATCTTGCCCGCCGCGACTCCGAATGGATGGGCCAGATCTACCGGTTCCTGGGCCTTTCGGTCGGGGTGATCGTCCACGGGCTCGACGATGTCGAGCGCGCCGCCGCCTATGCGGCCGACATCACCTACGGGACCAACAACGAATACGGTTTCGACTACCTTCGCGACAACATGAAGTACGAGATGGCCCAGATGGTCCAGCGGGGCCACAACTTCGCCATCGTGGACGAGGTGGACTCGATCCTCGTCGACGAGGCCCGGACCCCGCTCATCATCTCCGGTCCCCTCGACGACCGGTCCGAGCTCTACAACGCCATCGACGTGGTGATCCCGCGCCTGAACAAGAGCGATTACGAACTCGACGAGAAGCAGCGTTCCGTGGCCCTGACCGAAGAGGGCACAGAGAAGATCGAGGAACTGCTGCGGGAAATCGGCCTGCTCAAGGAGGGCGATCTCTACGACGCCCAGAACGCCACCCTGGTCCACCACATGAACCAGGCCCTGCGCGCCCACACCCTGTTCCAGCGCGACAAGGACTACATCGTCCGCAACGGTGAAGTGGTCATCATCGACGAGTTCACCGGCCGCATGATGCAGGGCCGCCGCTACTCGGAAGGCCTGCACCAGGCGCTCGAGGCCAAGGAGAAGGTCCAGGTCCAGCCCGAGAACCAGACGCTGGCCTCCATCACCTTCCAGAACTATTTCCGTCTCTACGAGAAGCTCGGCGGCATGACCGGCACGGCCGCCACCGAGGCCGACGAGTTCCTGGAGATCTACAACCTCGAAGTGGTCGAGATCCCGACCAACCGTCCCGTGTCCCGTATCGACGACGACGACGAGGTCTACCGGACCGTCGAGGAACGCTACAAGGCGGTCATCCGGGACATCGAGGCGGCCTCGGCCAAGGGCCAGCCGATCCTGGTCGGCACCACGTCCATCGAGAAGTCGGAGCATCTGGCCGAGCTTCTGATCCAGGAAGGCTACAAGCTCATCGATTTCGAGAACCCGCAGGCGCTCGAACCCCTCTACCGCGACGCGCGGGCCGGCCGAGGCACCAAGCACTTCGCCGTGCTCAACGCCCGCTTCCACGAGCAGGAGGCCTTCATCGTCGCCCAGGCCGGCGTGCCGGGCGCGATCACGATCGCCACTAACATGGCCGGCCGCGGCACCGACATTCAGCTCGGCGGTAACGCCAAGATGCGCATCGAGCGCGAGCTCGTCGGCGTGGAGGGCGAGGAGCGTGCCCGCCGCGAGAAAGAGATCCTCGACGAGGTCGCGTCCTTCAAGGAGCGCGCGCTCGCCGCCGGCGGCCTCTACGTGCTCGGCACCGAGCGCCACGAATCCCGCCGCATCGACAACCAGCTGCGCGGCCGCTCCGGCCGCCAGGGCGATCCGGGCCGCTCCAAGTTCTACCTGTCGCTCCAGGACGACCTGATGCGCATCTTCGGCTCCGACCGCATGGACGGGATGCTGCAGAAGCTCGGCCTGAAGGAAGGCGAGGCCATCATCCACCCGTGGATCAACAAGGCCATCGAGCGGGCGCAGGCGAAGGTCGAGGCGCGCAATTTCGACATCCGCAAGAACATCCTCAAATACGACAACGTCATGAACGACCAGCGCAAGGTCGTGTTCGAGCAACGCAAGGAGTTCATGGCCGAGGAGAGCGTCCGCGAGACCATCGACGACATGCGCCACGGCGTGATCGAGGACATCGTTTCCCGCGCCATCCCGGAGAATGCCTATGCCGAGCAATGGGACGTCGAAGGCCTGAAGCAGAATGCCCTCAACTTCCTCAACCTCGACCTGCCGGTCGAGGAATGGGCCAAGGAGGAGGGCATCGCCGACGACGAGATCCGCGAGCGCATCACCAAGGCGGCCGACGAGGCCTATGCCCAGCGCATCGAGGCCAATACCTCCGATGTGATGAACTATGTGGAGAAGCAGGTTCTGCTGCAGAGCCTGGACCACCTCTGGCGCGAGCACCTCGTGACCCTCGACCATCTGCGTCAGGTCATTGGCTGGCGCGGCCTGGCCCAGCGTGATCCGCTGAACGAGTACAAATCCGAGGCGTTCGAGCTGTTCAACGGCCTGATCGGCCATCTGCGCGAGCAGGTGACGGGCCAGCTCATGCGCATCCAGGTGGTGTTCCAGCAGCCGGAGCCGCAGAGCCTCCCGCCCATGTTCGCCCAGCATCTCGATCCGGCCACCGGCGAGAACGAGTTCGACATGCCCCAGGGCTCGGCCTTCGGCGAGGGTGGAGCTCTCGGCTATGCGGCAACCTCCGTCGACCCGGCCACGGGCGCCCAGCGCGACCCGAACGACCCCTCCACCTGGGGCCGCGTCAGCCGCAACGAGCCCTGCCCCTGCGGATCTGGCAAGAAGTTCAAGCATTGCCACGGACAGTTCGTGGCGTAAGCGGTACGGACATCGACCATGGAAAAGCCCGGCCTTCGTGCCGGGCTTTTTGCTGCGACCGTCTCTTTCCGGGTCCGGTCGGCCTCCTACCTCCGTTGCGCCAGCAGATCTCGAAGGCGGCCAGGGGTAGAATAAGGCACGAGCAACGCTTCCAGGCTCCCGGCAGGGCCCCTTCGGGCTTGCCGGGACCGGCCGCCGATGCGCGAACCGAGGGAGAGAGCCATGTCTCATATCGGAAGCTGTTTCTGCGGTGCCGTTCAGGTCGAGGTCAGCGGATCACCGGAGGCCATGGGCTATTGCCATTGCCGGTCCTGCCGCTCGTGGTCCGGCGGGCCGGTGAATGCCTTCAGCCTGTGGAAGCCCGAGGCCGTGCGGGTCACCTCCGGCGCCGAGCATCTCGCGACGTTTCAGAAGACCCCCTTCAGCCAACGGCAATACTGCTCGAAATGCGGCGGACACCTGATGGCCGACCATCCGACCATCGGGCTCGTCGATGTGTTCGCCGCGACCATCCCGACGCTCGATTTCATCCCCGCCGTCCATCTCAATTATGCCGAGACGGTGCTGCCCATGCGGGATGGGTTGCCGAAGATGAAGGACTTTCCGGCCGAGGTCGGCGGAACCGGCGAGACGATGGCCGAGTGATTAAACGGGAAGCGGAACGTTCAAAGCTCGTGGCCGACGGGGCTGTCGTGCGAGTGCGGCGAGGGGGCAAGGTCGTCCCACAGGCTTTCGCTTGTGTCGCAATCGGTCTTAGACGCGCTTCCCGCAGGCCGAACCAGTCCGGCGGTTTCGGACATGTCCGCGATCTCGTGGACGATCTTGGCGCGCGTCTCGGTCAGGAACTGCCTGCGGTCCCGCACCGGCACCATGAACGCGTTCACGCCGCCGATCACACAGTCGCGGTAATAGGCGTCCAGCATCGCGTCCTCGCGCCAATCGGTGGGGTGAAGCATGATGGGAAGACCGTTGATCGTGACGCCGCGCGAAACGGCCCTGTCGCGCGCCTCCGTGACCAGAGGGCCCTGGTTGTTCGAGCCGTCGCCCGAGATATCGATGACGCGCCGCGCGGGCAGGAAGGGGGCGACGGAGAAAAGAGCCAGGCTGAAATCGATGGCCTCCGAGATCGAGGTTCCGGCTTCGCGGCGGATGGGGGCGCGGGCCAGCCGATCGGCGAAGGCGAGGCTGTCCGCCGGACTGTCCAGCACGGTCCAGGGCACCACGACGTTCTGGACATGCGGATGCGCCCCGGCCCATTCCACATAGGTGACGGCGATGCGCCCCCGCATGCCGCTGCCGATGGCCTGATGCACAGTCCCTGAGCGGAAGGCCTCCACGTAGCCCTGCCGCTGCAGGGCCTGCTCGTCCGGGTCCATGGAGGTGGAGACGTCGACGGCCAGCACGAGGGCGAGATCGACCTCGTCGGGCGCCCGCTGCCAGGCCGGGGCGACGGTCAGAAGTCCCGCCACGAGTGCGGGGAGCAGCCATGAAGCCCTGGGACACCGCATCGCGATCTCCCTCAGAGGATCGAGGTTTCCTCGAAACCTCGGATGTTACGTCAGCTTTCCTTGCGGCGGTAGGATTCGTGACAGCCGCCGCAGTTCTGGCCGACCCGCTGGATGGCGGCCTGCAGGCCCGCCTGGTCCGAGATACTTGCCTGAGCCGCCTTGGCATCCTGTTCGAGCTTGGTCGCGCGGGCGTCGAAATCCGCCTTCCGCTCCCAGACGACGGGGAGCGCCTCGGTCTTCCCGCGATGCGAGCCCGGCGGGAACAGCCCGGGGATCTGCTGCGCGTTCTGCGCGATCCGCTGGAAGGCCGCCTGGGCGGTGGCCGCATTGAACGGGACCTGTCCCCGGACCATGCCGGTGAGCGCGCGGACCTGTTCCTGGTTGTTCTTCATCAGGTTCTGGCGCTGCACGACCGGGTCGCTGGATTGGGCGAGCACTCCGAGCCCGCTGGCGATCAGCACTGTGGCTGCCGCAATGACGGTCCTTCGCATGGCGACCATCCTTTCTCCTCCATGACAGGATGTCTTCGCGTCCCGGACAAGGCCATAGGAAAAGAGGGTTAGACGCGGCTCTTAGGCTGCAGCGTTCAACCTTGGACCTCTGACATTTTGCCCGGGTCCGATGCTTATTCTTTAGCTTGGCGCATCGTTGAGCGCGGAAAACCGGGCCACTTTACCGCACGATGCGCTAGGTGCTCGCCCCGGGACGCGAGCCATGCCATAAGGCCGCAGCAACTCCTCCAGAGCATCGGGCCCGAAACTGGAACTCACTTCCGGGGCCCATTCGATGCTCTTTTCCCCTTTGAAGAGCGCATCGTTCGGGGCGGAAGACCGGGACCCTTTTCCGCACGATGCGCCAGGCCTCACGAGTTATGATTCGCGTCGAGAACATCAGTAAGCAGAACAGCCACAGGATCCTCTTCATCGAGGCCTCCGGGACGCTCCAGAAGGGCGAGAAGGTCGGCCTCGTGGGCCCCAACGGCGCGGGCAAGACCACGCTCTTCCGGATGATCAACAAGGAGGAGCACCCCGACGAGGGGCAGGTTTCCGTCGATCGCGGCGTCACCATCGGCTATTTCAGCCAGGATGTGGGCGAAATGGCGGGTCGTAGCGCCCTCGCCGAGGTCATGGAGGGCGCCGGCCCCGTCAGCGCCGTGGCGGCCGAGCTGCGGGAGCTGGAAGCCGCCATGGTGGACCCGGAGAGGGCAGGCGACCTCGAGGCGGTCATCGAGCGCTATGGCGAGGTGCAGGCGCGCTACGAGGAACTGGACGGCTATTCCCTCGAGGGGAGGGCCCGTGAGGTGCTGGCCGGGCTTGGCTTCAGCCAGGAGATGATGGACGGCGACGTGGGCGCCCTCTCGGGCGGCTGGAAGATGCGCGTCGCGCTCGGCCGCATCCTCCTGATGCGACCGGACGTGATGCTCCTCGACGAGCCGAGCAACCACCTGGATCTCGAGAGCATCATCTGGCTGGAGGAGTTCCTGAAGGGCTACGAGGGCGCGCTGCTCATGACCTCGCACGACCGCGCGTTCATGAACCGCATCGTCAACAAGATCATGGAGATCGACGGCGGCTCGCTCACCACCTATTCCGGCGATTACGAATTCTACGAGCAGCAGCGGGCGCTCAACGAGAAGCAGCAGCAGGCCCAGTTCGAGCGCCAGCAGGCCATGCTGGCCAAGGAGATCAAGTTCATCGAGCGATTCAAGGCGCGCGCCTCCCACGCGGCCCAGGTCCAGAGCCGGGTCAAGAAGCTGGAGAAGATCGACCGGGTCGAGCCGCCGAAGCGCCGCCAGGCGGTGGCCTTCGAGTTCCTGCCGGCTCCGCGCTCGGGGGACGACGTGGTCAGCCTGAAGGGCGTGCACAAGCGCTACGGCAGCCGCAGCATCTACGAGGGGCTGGATTTCGCGGTGCGCCGCAAGGAGCGCTGGTGCGTCATGGGCGTCAACGGCGCCGGCAAGTCGACCCTGCTGAAGCTGGTGGCCGGTTCCGCAGCGCCTGATGACGGAACGGTCACGATCGGAGCGAGCGTGAAGATGGGCTATTTCGCCCAGCACGCCATGGAGGTGCTGGAAGGCGACCGCACGGTATTCGAGTTCCTGGAGGATTCGTTCCCGCAGGCTGGCCAGGGATCGCTCCGCACGCTCGCCGGCTGCTTCGGCTTCTCCGGCGACGACGCGGAGAAGAAGTGCCGCGTACTCTCGGGCGGCGAGAAGGCTCGCCTCGTCATGGCCAAGATGCTCTACGACCCGCCGAACTTCCTGGTGCTCGACGAACCGACGAACCATCTCGACATGGCCACGAAGGAGATGCTGATCGAGGCCCTGTCGAAATACGAGGGCACCATGCTCTTCGTCTCCCACGACCGCCACTTCCTGGCCGCCCTGTCCAACCGGGTGCTCGAACTCACCCCGGAGGGCATCCACCAATATGGCGGCGGCTATACCGAGTATGTGGCGCGCACCGGCCAGGAAGCCCCAGGCCTGCGCCACTGAGACAGCCTCTGAAGAGCCAAATGAAAGCCCGGCCATCGTGCCGGGCTTTTTGCTGTCGTCTCGAGGTCAGCTTGAGACAAGCATCGTCGTGAATAAGGCAGGGACACAACAACCCTTTTTGGACCAGGGCCCTGCCGAAGGGCCCGATCCGCAACCCTTTCTCAATTCGGGCCGAAACATCATGGCATTGAATACCTCTCTTCCGGTGCTCATCGTCGACGACTACCAGACGATGCTGCGCATCATCCGCAACCTCCTCAAGCAGATCGGCTTCACCGATGTCGACGAGGCCAAGGACGGTTCGGAAGCCCTGGGCAAGCTCAAGGAGAAGAAGTACGGGCTCGTGATCTCCGACTGGAACATGGCGCCGATGACTGGGTTCGAGCTCCTCCAGAAGGTCCGCGCCGACGCGGAGCTGAATGCCCTTCCCTTCATCATGATCACCGCCGAGGCCAAGACCGAGAACGTCGTGGCCGCCAAGCAGGCGGGCGTGAACAACTACATCGTGAAGCCCTTCAACGCGGAAACCCTCCGTTCGAAGATCGCCGCGGTGCTGGGCGAGTAGCCACGATGCGCCTTCCGCCACCCGTCTCCTTCGACCCTTTGAGCCTGGACCTCCTGGCTCAGTCCCGCGAGAGCATCGCCGCCCGACGGCATGCGGAAATCATGCGGGGCATGGCGGCCATTCACGCGGCGCTCGAGCCCAACAGCGGGGCCTCCAAGGCTCTCCTGGACCAGATCCGTACCGACCTGCGCGAGGCGCTCAGGCTCAAGGAAGAGCTCGACGCCATCACGGAATCGATCCAGCGCACCAAGCGGGAGATCGCGACCCTACACTCGCACACGCCGGGAGGGCAGGTAACGAGCGTCACGGATGAACTGGGGGCCGTTGTTTCCGGTACGGAAGCAGCCACCAACAGCATCCTGGCGGCGGCCGAGGAGATCGACGAGATCACCGGAGCGTTGTCCTCGCACCTGTCGGGCGAGGACGCCGCGATGGCCCAGCGCATCTCCGACAAGGTGATCACGATCTTCGAGGCGTGCAATTTTCAGGACATTACCGGCCAGCGCATCAGCAAGGTCGTCGGCTCGATGAAGTTCATCGAGGAGCGCGTGACCCAGATGGCTCACATCTGGGGCGGCCTCGAAAGCTTCAACGACGTGGACGCCTTCCAGATGCCGGAGCGGGATGGGGACGAGGCCCTGCTGAACGGGCCGGCCCTCGACGGCGATCCGAACCGCACCTCCCAGGATGCCATCGACGCCCTGTTCGGCTGACCGGAACTGTGCGGCAAGACCCATCGAAGCCCGGCCATCGCGCCGGGCTTTCTGCTGCGGGCACTTCCAGTCCCATCAACAAAAAAGCCCGCCGGTGAGGCGGGCTTTTGGTTCTTGCGTCTGAACGGGATTGCGGCTCAGTTCGCCGCCGCTACGTTGACCGCGGTGGAGCCCTGCGCCCGCTTCTGCGGCACGACTTTCGCCGTCGGTGCCGCCTTGAGAGGAGCCGGAGCGACCTGGACCGTCTCGGCCACGGGCTGGGCATCCGAGGTGCTGAACAGGTCGGTCACGCCGCTGAACATCTTCTTGTAGAAGGGCGTCTCCTGCGAGGAGGCCGCCGCGGCAGCGGTGGCGACCGGCGCGGTCTGCTGGGTGACCGCTACGCGGCTTGCGGCCTGACGAGGCTCAGGCTGCGAGGCGGGGACCTCCTTCATCGACGCGAAGGCGAGCGCAGTCGACGGCGTGTCGATCTTCTCGCGGCCGCTGTCGTCGAGCGCGATCTGCTGCGGGCCGGAAGAGATGCCTTCGGTGCGGCTCACGAAACCGAGCTTGCTGTCGGACACGCCCGACACGCTGGCTAGGGCGGCGCGGAAGGATTCATGCGTGTCGCCGTCGTTGTAAACGAGCTTGATCGGCTTTTCGCCCTTGGCGACCAGATCGGCCACCTCCTGCTCGTCGTGCCGCTGCTTCTGCGTCACGGCGGCCATCGTGCTGTCGTCCGCGTTGAAGACATAGCGCTTGTTGGCAACCGCCACGCGCAACTCCTCCTTCGACACGTCGAAGGTATCGGAGCCTTCCTTCAGGTTCTTCCAGAAGCCGATATTCGGGTCGAGGCGGTGCTTGGCCAGATTCTCGGCCGTCATCCGGAACGGATAGGACTGGAACTGGAAGCTGCGCTGACCGGCGCCGAGGGCCTCGCGGGCAATGGCGTAGATCTCGGCGATATTCTGGTCCGTCATGGCGAAGCAGCCCCGCGAGGAGCAGGCCCCATGGACCATGATGTCGCCGCCGTTGCGGCCGAAGGACCGATCGTAGGCGTTCGGATAGCCGGTATCGAATGACAGGTAAAAGGCCGAGTTCGGGTTCATCTGGGCCGGCGTGACCGAGTAGAAGCCTTCCGGCACCTGCCGGTCGCCTTCGCGGGTCTTGGGGCCGAGCTGGCCGGACCAGCGGCAGACCGGATAGGTCTTGAGCAACGCGTATTTCCCGTTGGAGCCGCGCTTCCAGATCTCCAGCTCCGATTCCTTCTTATAGGCCCGGATCAGGATGGGATCGGCCTTGGACATGCCCTTCGTGGACATCAGCGCCATCGTGGCCGGCGGAATCGGGACGAGATGTCGTGTAGAGCCACGGGAAAGCTGGTCGTCCTGACAGGCAGCAAGCGCGAGCACCAGGCTCGCGGCCAATGCAAAACGCTTCATCATGGGGGGACCCCGCAATTTTTGATCTGCCGGCGTCTGTGCCGGTCAGTTCCCCTTTAACCCTTAAATCGTTAGCCTTAACTGGCCCTTACTGCAAGCGGGGCCGTAACGGAGTTATGCTGAATCGAAGGTAAAAGATCGGCCTGAGACAGGTTGCGGCACCGCTCATCGGAGGGGTGCCTATCTCTTCCGGGGTAAAGGGGAGCGGCCAAGGGAACCCGCCCGGGGCGCCGGGCGGGCGAGACATCGGACGAGTCGAATTAGAGCTTGCGCCCGATATTGAGGAACTTGTCGGCGCGGTGGTCGCGGATCTCGGCCGGGCCCATGTTGCCGAGGTCCTGCAGAGCTTCCTCGATCGCGTTGCCGGCGGCCTGGATGGTCGCCTGCGGATCCCGGTGAGCGCCGCCCACGGGCTCCGTGACGATGCCGTCGATGATGCCGAGGCGCAGGAGGTCCTGTGCCGTGATCTTCATGTTGGTGGCAGCGTCCTGGGCACGGGCTGCGTCGCGCCAGAGGATCGAGGCCGCGCCTTCCGGAGAGATCACGCTGTAGATGGCGTGCTCCAGCATCAGCACTTTGTTGGCCGTGGCGATGGCGATCGCGCCGCCCGAACCGCCTTCACCGATCACGAGAGAGACGTTCGGCACGCCCAGCGCCAGCTGCATCTCGGTCGAGCGGGCGATGGCCTCGGCCTGGCCGCGCTCCTCCGCCTCGATGCCGGGATAGGCTCCGGCGGTATCAACGAAGGACAGAACGGGCAAGCCGAACCGGTCGGCCATCTCCATCAGGCGCACGGCCTTGCGGTAGCCCTCGGGACGGGCCATGCCGAAATTGTGCCGGATGCGGGTTTCGGTGTTGTAGCCCTTCTCCTGGCCCATCACGCAGACGGGCTGGCCCCGGAATCGGCCGAAGCCGCCGACGATGGCCTCGTCCTCGGCGAATTTGCGGTCGCCGGCGAGGGGGGTGAACTCGGTGATGAGGCCGGCGCAGTAATCGACGAAATGCGGGCGCTGGGGATGGCGCGCGACCAGGGTCTTCTGCCAGGGCGTGAGCTTGGCATAAAGCTCCTTCAGGGCGTCTGCGGCCTTGACCTCCAGGCGCGAGATGTCGTCGGTGATGGAGACGGCGTCCCGGTTCTCACCGAGGGCCCGGAGCTCCTCGACCTTGGCTTCCAGCTCGGCGACGGGCTTTTCGAAATCGAGATAACTGCGCATCAGACTCTATGAACATGAAGGCCGGCGTGACCGGATAGCCCTGCCGAAGCGGGCCGGACACTGGCGTTTTGGAGGACTCAAGTCAAGTTGAGCCCTGTCTTACTCCCGCAAAACCCGGCGGAATCAAGACAGTGGCGTCATTCGCGAGGCGGGGGCGGCCGGAGCCGGGACGAAAACGGGCGAGAGGCGCCGGGAGCGGCGCACCGCATGGACGGCTCCCGGCCGGTAGAGCTGCTTCGTCGCTTCCACGATGTGAAGGCCCGCGAAGGGCAGCGAGAACCCGGAACCCACCCGCTCCCAGGCCTGGGCGCTCTGGAGCAGGAGGCGGTTGCGCAAGGGAGGGACGTAGAGGGTTTCTGCCCAGCCTTCGGGGGAGAACCAGGTCTGGCGCATGAGGCTTTTGAGCTGCGAGCGGCTGTAGGGCTGCCCGTAGCCGAAGGGGGTCGTGTCCATGCGCGCCCACAGGCCCCGGCGGTTGGGGGCTACCAGGATGATCCGCCCGCCGGGGGTGAGGATGCGCCAGATCTCGTGCAGGAGCTCGCTCGGGCTCTCCACCGTCTCCAGGGCATGAACCACGAGGACCCGGTCGATGGAGGCATCGGGCAGGGGCATCATCAGCGGATCGACGAGCGCCGAGGCCGAGGCGCCGGTCCTGGGCCAGTTCACCACGCCCTGGTTCGCCGGCATGAAGGCCAGCGTCCGCTCGCTGTCGCCCTTCACGGCCGAGAGATAAGGGGGCGCATAGCCGAGGCCGAGCACGCGCAGGCCCGTGAGAGGCCCCCAGAACCGGTCTATGGCGCGTCCGACGAATCGGCGCGTCACGGCTCCCAAGGGGCTGGCGTAGAAGCCGCGCAGATCCGTAATGTCGATGCTCATGATCTCAACGGCTTGCCTCTCGATCCGGCCCGGCAAGCGAATGCGTGATCCGGGTCTGGTTTCACGGGCCGACTGTTCCATGATAGCTCAGAGCACATCAAGACAAGGTGCCCCGATGTCCGCCCAGATCCACGCCTTTCTCTGCCTCAAGGACAATATCGGTGTTCTGGTCCACGATCCCAATACGGGGGCCTGCGCGGCCATCGACGCGCCCGACGAGGGGGCGATCCTGGCGGCTCTTGCCCAGACGGGATGGCAGCTGACCGACATCCTCGTCACGCACCGCCATGCCGATCACGTGCAGGCCGTCGAGCCTCTGAAGCGTCGCACGGGCTGCCGGGTCGTGGCTCCGGTCAAGGCGCGCGAGGCGGTGCCGTCCGCCGATGCCTATGTGCGCGAAGGCGATACGGTGCATGTGGGCGGCCTTCAGGCCCATGTCTGGGAGACGCCGGGTCATTGCATGGACCACGTCTCCTACTGGTTCGCGGCGGATCGGGCGCTGTTTGCCGGCGACACCCTCTTCACCCTCGGCTGCGGGCGGATGTTCGAGGGAACCTATGCGGAATTCTGGGCCACGCTGCAGCGTCTCGCTTCTCTGCCGGACGAGGCACGGGTCTATTGCGGGCACGATTACACGCTGTCCAATGCGCGGTTCGCTCTCGCCGCCGATCCGCATAACGAGGCCTTGAAGGCGCGGGCGGCGGAAGCGGAGAGGGCCCAGGCGGAGGGCCGCTTTCTCGTGCCGACCACCATCGGCCAGGAGAAAGCCGTCAATCCGTTCTTAAGGGCCGGGGAGCCTGCGCTCGCGAAATCCGTTCATAAGGAAGGAGCCTCGCCCGTGGAGGTGTTTCAGGCCTTGCGCGAATGGAAGAACAGGTTCTGATGAGGGCATGACCTTGCAGGAGCCGACAGCCTCATGAACGACCACAGTCTCATCATCGGACTCGAGAGCCGCCTCCTGAACGCCTGGCCCTCGTTCGATTATCAGCTCTACGACGGCTGGGTTCTCCGTCTTGCGAACGGCTACTCGAAGCGGGCCAATTCCGCGACGCCCTTCCGGCCGGATATCGGCCTCGATGATGAGCTCCTCGATTACATGGTCGCGCGCTTCGTAGAGGCCAATGTGCGTCCCACCTTCCGTCTCAACGGGATAGAGGCGCCCCAGGTGGACGAGTTGCTGAAGGAGCGCGGTTTCAAGGATATCGAGCCCACGCATGTCCTCACGGCTCCGATCAGGATCGGCGATTGCGAGAGCGATCCGGAAGTGAGCCTCGACCCGCAGGTGTCCAAGCGCTGGGTGCGGGCGGCGGCGGAATCCTATGGCGGGGACAAGGCCGATGACGAGACGCTGATGAGGATCGTCTCCCGGATCCGCCAGAAGACGGCATTCGCGACGCTCAGCCTCGACGAGAGACCGGTGGCCTGGGGCCTCGGCGTGGTGGAGCGTGGCTATGTCGGCCTCTACGACATCGTGGTCGCGCCGGACCTGCGCGGCATCGGCCTGGGCCGCCGGGTGGTGGCGAGCCTCATGGCGTGGGGCTGCCGGGAGGGGGCGCACACGGCCTATCTGCAGGTGCGCGAGGAAAACGAGATAGCCCGCTCGCTTTATGGGGCCCTCGGCTTCGAGACCGCCTACCGATACACCCACCGGGTCATGCCGGGACGGTCTTCTTCGGTGTGAGGGTAGCAATGAGCGCGCCGGCCACGATGAGGCCGCAGGCGAGCAAGAGCGTCAGGGTCGGCTCCGCGTAGCCGGCGACCACCAGCAGCAGGGTCGACAGCACCGGCGTCGCATAGGAGGCGACGCCGAGGAAGCGGATGTCGCCGCGCTTCATGCCGATGTCCCACACGTAGAAGGCCGCGCCCACCGGGCCGAGGCCGAGCGCCAGAAGGGCGAGCCATTGCGTCGTCGTCTCGGGCCAGATCGTGGTCTCGAAGGCGAGGTGGCAGACGAGGCTCAGGAGCGAGGTCATGAGGCAGAAGCCCGCCACCGCATCGGTCGGAACCTGGCCGAAACGGCGGGACAGCACCGAATAGCCCGCCCAGACGAAGGCGGCCACGAAAGCGCAGATGTAGCCCGGCATGTATTCGGCGCGCGCATCGAAGGCGCCGCGCCCGGCGATCAGCACGATGACGCCCGCAAATCCGAGCAACGCTCCCACGATATGCGCCCGCCGCAGATGCTCGCCGGGCAGGAGCGAGGAGAACAGCACGATCAGCAACGGCCAAAGGTAATTGATCAGCCCCGACTCGGCCGGCGGCGCCCAGCGCAGGGCAGCGAAATAAAGCGCGTGGTAGCCGAACAGGCCGCCGATCCCCAAGGCCCAGACGACGGGCTTCTGGCGCAGGGCCTTGAGCCCTTGAGGCCGCACGATCCAGCTGCCCACGCCCACCAGTCCGCCGACCAGGAACGTCATCGCGTTGAGCTGGAACGGAGGGATCGTGCCTGTCGCGGCCGTGAACAGGGCGAGCATGGACCAGAGCAGGATGGCGATGAGGCCGATGGAGGTGGCGGTGCGAGTCGTCATGATGCCCGCCACTAGCATGGGTTGCCCGTAAATGCGAAGCGGGGGCGCCTTGAGGTCGAGCGGATAAAACGTCTCAATACGTGGTGCGTCCACCGCTGAGATCGAAGGTGGCGGCCGTGGTGAAGGAATTCTCTTCGGAGAGCATCCAGGCCACCATGGCGGCGATCTCGTGCAGCTCGGCGAAGCGGTCACGCGGGATGCGCACGCGCATGTACTCGATGAATTCCGGCGTCAGGGAATCGAGGATCTTCGTCTTGGCCGTGGTCGGCGTGATGCAGTTCACCGCGATGCCGGTCCTGGCCAGCTCCTTGCCCAGCGACTTGGTGAGGCCGATGATCCCGGCCTTGGCGGCGCTGTAGGCGGCGAGGTTCGGGTTGCCCTCCTTGCCCGCGACCGAGGAAATGTTGACGATGCGGCCGTAATCGTTCTCCTGCATGATCGGCACGATGGAGCGGCAGCAATTGAAGGTTCCGGTCAGGTTGACCTCGACGACGCTGCGCCACTCCTCGACGGAATATTCGGCCAGCGGCTTGACCGGTCCCGTGATCCCGGCGCCGTTGACCAGGCCGTCGATGCGCCCGAAGGCGGCGCGCGTCTGCTGCGCGGCATGCTCCACCGACAGGCTGTCCGAGACGTCGACGCTCAGGCCGAGGCAATCCTGCGCGAGCGCGGCGGCACTGGTCCGGGAATCGTCGAGGCGGAGATCCCAGATGGCGACCCGGGCGCCCGATTGCACGAGGCGCTCGCCGATCGCGCAGCCGATGCCGCGAGCCCCTCCCGTGATCACGACGGTTCGGCCCGCCATGTCGATGCGGTTCATTCGTCACTTCTCCGTTTTGCAGCAGGATCGGGCGCGTCGTTCCGAAACCCGGCGCGAACAGGCCGGGTCCGGAACGATGCCTTGCGGGTCAGGCCGATTCGATCAGGCCAAGTCGATCAGGCCAAGTCGATCAGGCCATGTATTGGCCGCCGTTGACGGACAGGGTCGAGCCGGTGACGAAGCCGGCCTCGTCGGCGGCCAAGAAGAGCACGCTGCGGGCGATCTCCTCCGCCTCGCCGAGGCGGCCCACGGGAATGAGAGGCAGGATCTTCGACTTGAGAACCTCTTCGGGGACGGCTTTCACCATTTCCGTGGCGATGTAGCCCGGCGCGATCACGTTGACCGTGACGCCCTTGTTGGCATTCTCCTGCGCGAGGGCCTTGGCGAAGCCGATCACGCCCGCTTTCGCGGCGGAATAGTTCGCCTGTCCCATCTGGCCCTTCTGGCCGTTGATGGACGAGATGATGATGATGCGTCCGAAGCCGCGCTCGCGCATGCCCTCGATCACGGGGCGCGTGCAGGTGAACATGGAATCGAGATTGGTGCGGATCACGGCGGACCACTGGTCGTAGGTCATCTTGTGGAACATGCCGTCGCGGGTGATGCCCGCATTGTTGACCAGGATGTCGACCGGGCCGAGTTCGGCTTCGACCGCCTTGATGCCGCTCTCGCAGGATGCTGCATCGGAAACGTCGAACTTGAAGACCGGAATGCCGGTCTCCTGCTTGAAATGACTGGCCGCTTCGTCATTGCCACCGTAATTGGCCGCAACCCTGTAGCCCGCGTCCTTCAAGCCTTTCGAAATCGCGGCACCGATGCCGCGGGTGCCGCCGGTAACCAATGCAACACGCGCCATGCTGTTTCCTTCCCAAGACCGTTCCCGTGCGGATCTCTTGAGGATCCATTCATCGTCAGGCGGCTCTCTCCGAGCCCCTGACAACATAGCTTAGGATATTTGACGGAACGGGAAAGAGAGAAGCTCCGGAATTTCCGGAGCTTCATGACGTTTTAGCAGTTTGTGGGCTTCGGGCGGTTCAGCGCTCGAGGCACATGGCGACGCCCATGCCGCCGCCGATGCAGAGGGTGGCGAGGCCCTTCTTGGCGTTGCGACGGCCCATTTCGTGCAGCAGGGTCACGAGCACGCGGGCGCCCGAGGCGCCGATCGGGTGACCGATCGCGATGGCGCCGCCGTTCACGTTCACGATGGACGGATCCCAGCCCATGTCCTTGTTGACCGCGAGCGCCTGGGCGGCGAAGGCCTCGTTGGCCTCGACGAGCTCGAGGTCGGACACCTTCCAGCCGGCCTTCTCCAGCGCCTTGCGCGAGGATGGGATCGGACCCGTGCCCATGATGGCCGGGTCGACACCTGCGGTGGCCCAGGAGGCGATGCGGGCGAGCGGGGTCAGGCCGCGCTTCTCGGCCTCGGCCTCCGTCATCAGCACGATGGCGGCGGCCCCGTCATTGATGCCCGAGGCGTTGCCCGCCGTGACCGTACCGTCCTTGGAGAAGGCGGGACGCAGCTTGGCGAGAGACTCGACCGTGGTGCCGGCGCGGATGTACTCGTCCTGGTCCACGACGATGTCGCCCTTGCGGGTGGAAATCGTCACGGGCGTGATCTCGTCCTTGAACCGGCCTTCCTTCTGGGCGGCCTCGGCCTTGTTCTGGGAGCCGGTGGCGAACTGATCCTGCTCCTCGCGGGTGAGCTGCCAGCGCTGGGCCACGTTCTCGGCGGTGTTGCCCATGTGGTAGCCGTGGAAGGCGTCCATCAGGCCGTCCTTCAGCATGGTGTCCATGAGCTTGAAATCGCCCATCTTGGTGCCGGAGCGCATGTGAGCCGCGTGCGGGGCGAGGGACATGGATTCCTGGCCGCCCGCCACGATGATGCTCGCGTCGCCGTTGGCGATCTGCTGCATGCCGATGGCGACCGTACGCAGGCCCGAGCCGCAGAGCTGGTTGAGGCCCCAGGCGGTCTTTTCCTGCGGGATGCCCGCCGCCATCGCGGCTTGGCGAGCCGGATTCTGGCCCTGGCCCGCGGTGAGGATCTGGCCGAGGATCACCTCGTCCACTTCTCCGCCTTCGACCTTGGCGCGCTCGAGGGCAGCCTTGATGGCGACGGCGCCGAGCTCATGAGCCGGGGTATTGGCGAAGGCGCCGTTGAACGAGCCGACGGGGGTGCGCGCCGCGCCGACGATGACGATCCTGTCTCCGGCCATTCCTCTCTCCTCATGCTGATTGTCTGGTCGCAGAATGAATGTAGTGCCGGCTCGATCAAATCCCCAGGGGGTGGGATGTCAAGGACCCGATGCGCAACCCTGCTCCGATACGCCTTAGACTTTTGGCGCTTTGATCGTCCGGCATAAGACTTATAATCATAAACGGCTGGCATTCCGACGGATCGGGATCGGGAGTGTCGGCCATGGTAGTTTTCCCGGGAGCGTATCGGGCGAAATGGCGACGGACAAACAACCGACGGTCATCAAGAAATATGCCAACCGCCGCCTCTACCACACGGGCACCTCGACCTACGTGACGCTGGAAGATCTGGCCGGCATGGTGCGCAAGGGCGAGGACTTCGTGGTCTATGACGCGAAGTCCGGCGAGGAGATCACCCGCTCGGTCCTGGCGCAGATCATCTTCGAGCAGGAGAACAAGGAGGGGCCGAACCTCCTGCCGGTCACGGTGCTCCGCCAGCTGATCCGCTTCTACGGCGACAGCATGCAGGCCCTGGTGCCGAGCTACCTCGAATTTTCCATGAACAACCTGTCCCAGGAGCAGCAGAAGCTCCGGGAGCAGATGGCGCAGGCCTTCGGGCCCGGGGCCTTCCAGGCCATGGAGGAGCAGGTGCGCAAGAACATGGGCTTCTTTACGGAAGCGATGCGCATGTTCGCGCCCTTCCCTCAGACCTCGTCCGGGACATCCGAGACGAAGCCGTCGGCCAAGAGCGAGGAGACGACCGATCTCGACCGCCTGAAGCAGCAGATGGCCGACATGCAGGCCAAGCTCGACAAGCTGGCGAGCAAATAGTCCGGGTTCAGCCGCGCGCCGTCTTCAGCATCCGCTGCAGGCCTGAAGCCTGCGGCAGCGCCTCGGGCTCTCCGAACAATCCGCCCTGCAAATAATCCACGCCCCAGGATGCCAGCAGGCGGGCGGTGGCCTCATCCTCCACCCATTCCGCCGCCGTGGCGATGCCGAGGTGCTGGGCCCTGTCGACCAGGGTCCTGACGGTGAGCCGGTCGTCGGTCGAGCGCTTGAGCGGCTGGATGAAGACGCCGTCGATCTTGAGAAGGTCGACGGGCAGCATCCGCAGCTGGTCCGGCGTCACGTAGCCGGCTCCGAAGCCGGTGAGCGCGAGACCGATGCCCAAGGCCTTCATGGCGTGGAGGCGGCCCAGAACCGTCCGGCTCTCGGCCATGGCAGCTTCGGGAACCTCGACGATGAGCCGCGATTCGATGCCGGGACGGGCACCGAGATGGGCTGCCAGCATGGACAGCCACTCGGCATCCTGCAGGGTCCTGACGGAGACCGGCAGCGCCAGGCGTTGGCCGGGATGGTCCTTCAGGTAATCGGCCGCCAGCTCCAGCATGCGCCCGTCCACGAGAAGGGCGAGGTTCGTATCCTTGAGCTTCGGCACCGGGCCGAGCATGAGGGGGCGCCCCTCAGGACCCGCCAGGGAGGCGCAGGCCTGCATCAGGGCTGGCGTACGGCTTTGGGCCTCTACCACCGGCTGGCGGGCGAGCGTCAGGTTCCGGCTGTTGAGGGCGTCGACCCAGTCGAACGGGGCCTGATCGGCAGCCGGCGAGGGGGACTTCGGGCGCGTGTCGTAGAGCTTGCAGGTTTCCCCGCGCTCGAGACCCGAGGCCAGGGCCTGCTCGGCGAACCGCAGCAGCTTGGTGGCCTTGAAGGTATGGTCCGGCGCGCAGGCGGCCCCTAGGCTCAGCGAGGCGACGGCCGGATGATCCCCGATGAGCCCGGCGAGACGCTTCATGGCGCTCGGAGCATCGGCGGCCGGGCAGCAGGTCAGGGCGAGGGCGAAGCGATCGGGCCCGAGGACGGTGAAGAGGTCGTGACGGCGCATCATCGGGCGCACCTTCCGGGCGATCTCCGTCATCGCGTCGGCTCCTTGATCGTCGAGGGCACCGACGATCAGGGTGCAGGTATGAGACACCCTCAGAGCTTCATTGATGCCGTTCTGGATGCTGCACAGAAGCTCCGAGCGTTGGTTCAGCACCGCAGGCAGCAATGCGCCTGAAACCGGATCGAGGCGCAGTTGGCCACGGGCGAAGGCAGGGCGACCGAGGGTGTCCGGCTGCCAGCGGCCCGCATCCTCGACCATCGTCACCCGGTCCGGCTCGAAGCGCAGGGCATACCGGGTTTCGTAGGCTCCGCCCCGAGCCTCGGCGGAGGCAATGGCGTCCCGGCGGGACAGGCCGCAGCCGTGTTCGATCAGGTGGGAGAACGCTTGCCCCGTCTTCGGCAGATCCTTCGCCGGTACGCCGAGGGTTTCGGCCGCGCCGGGACCCCAGGTGAGGGTGTCGGACACCATGTCCCAGGCATAGGTGACGCTCGCCGGAGGCAGAGGGCTCCGGGAGGCTTGGCGTCGCGGCCGGGAAACGCCCTTGAAAAGCCCCGTCCGCCCCTGCCCCTTCGTCGCCATCACACTCACCCTCGAAATACGCCCGACCCGGGAGCGGCCAAAGCGCCTGCACAAGCCTGACTGCCCGGGAAACCAAGGGATACAGGATCCGCCCTCACGCTTAATGAAGGGTAAAAAGCGAAAGGAAATCAGGCTCCTTGGGGATTGCGGGCATAAAAAAACCGGCGCTCG
Source organism: Microvirga mediterraneensis (assembly GCF_013520865.1). Lineage (NCBI taxonomy): Bacteria > Pseudomonadati > Pseudomonadota > Alphaproteobacteria > Hyphomicrobiales > Methylobacteriaceae > Microvirga > Microvirga mediterraneensis. Next base: position 364,926 of record NZ_JACDXJ010000001.1, on the reverse strand, counting down.
GAGGCGCCGGTTCGGATTGTCGCATGTCGCGTCGATTACGCGTCGGTCTTCACCTTGAGGACCTGACGGCCGCGGTACATGCCGGTCTTCAGGTCAACATGGTGAGGGCGGCGCAGCTCGCCGGAATCCTTGTCCTCGATATAGGTCGGGGCCTGCAAGGCATCGGCGGAGCGACGCATTCCGCGCCGCGAAGGCGACGTTTTTCTTTTTGGAACGGCCATTTCTCGTCTCCGGTTAAAATAGCGGAGCGCCCGCTCAACCGGGGAACGCTCACATCTCAAACTTGATGAGGTTGCGCCTCATACAAGGTCTTTGGGGAAATATCTAGCCCTTTGACGCAATCCGAGGGTTTTTCATTGCCGCAGGAAGCCTCAAGGCTTGAGACAATCGCTGAAAGGCGCGGCTCGCGCCATGCGCGCCTGGAGCTGGCCCGCCAGGGCCCGATGGCCGGGCCGCGGACGGGCCGGATTGCGCACCAGGGGATTGGGCAGGGCCCTGGCCAGGAGAGCCGCCTCCTGGCGGGTCAGGGTCTTGGCCGACTTGCGGAAATATCTCTGGGCCGCCGCCTCGGCCCCGAAGACGCCGTCGCCCCATTCGGCCACGTTGAGATAGACCTCCATCATCTTCCGCTTCGACCAGATCAGGTCGAGATAGAGGGCGACCGGGATCTCCAGCCCCTTGCGCACATAGGAGCGGCTCGGCCACAGGAAGAGGTTCTTCGCCACCTGCATGGGAATGGTCGAGGCGCCACGGGACGGTCCGTCCCCGTCGGCGGCCTCCACCACGTCCCAGAGCGCGTCCCAGTCCACGCCGTTATGCTCGCAGAAGCGGCTGTCCTCGGACGTCATGACGGCGAGCGGCAGGTTCGGCGAAATCTCGTTCAGGCTGACGAAGGTCCTCTCGACGGGCTGCAGGGTGAGCCAGCGTCCGACCATCAGGGTCGAGACCGGCGGCACGGCCCAGTACAAAAGGCCTAGCCAAAAGACCGCCCCGACCCATAAGAGAGTGAGACCAAGGCCGATCCGGACGACTCGGTGGAGAAAGCGGGTGACCGTCATAGGCCTCCGCGGCCGCCCCGACCGCAGCGTCCATTTCGGCCTCGCTCGTTCATCAACGCTCCCCTCGGGTGGAGCGGCGGCTCCATCCGAATTCAGGCTCATCATGACGCCATCCACCAGCTCTTTCACCACACGGCTCTCCGACGCCGCGAAGGTTGTCGAAGCAAGTCTCGAAGCCTTGCTATCAGACAAAGCGGCTCCCGGCGAGCTTGCCCGTCCGCCGCGCCTCATGGCCGCCATGCGTCACGCGGTCCTGGGAGGCGGCAAGCGCCTGCGCCCCTTCCTGACCATCGAGGCGGCACGTCTCTGTGGCGTGGAAGGGCAGGGGGCGCTCAGGGCGGGCTGCGCGGTCGAGCTCCTGCATTGCTATTCCCTGGTCCATGACGACCTGCCGTCCATGGACGACGACGACCTGCGCCGGGGGCGTCCGACCGTCCACAGGGCCTATGACGAGGCCACGGCCATCCTGGTGGGCGACGCCCTTCAGACCCTCGCCTTCGAGGTCCTCGCCGATCCGGCGACGGCCGGGGATGCGGCTATCCGCTCGGACCTCGTGCTCGGCCTCGCCCGAGCCTCGGGCCCGGGCGGCATGGTCGGAGGGCAGCTGCTCGACCTGACCGCCGAGGGACGTTACGGAGCCGTCGAGATGGGAAAGGCCGACGTGCGGCTGCTCCAGATGATGAAGACCGGTGCGATCCTCACCTTCTCGGTCGAGGCGGGTGCCATCCTGGGACAGGCCGACGCGGCGGCGCGCGGCAAGCTCGTCGCATACGGGCGCGCGCTCGGGGCGGCCTTCCAGGTCGCCGACGACATTCTCGACCGGGAGGCGACCCCGGAAGCCCTCGGCAAGCGCACCGGCAAGGATCAGGAGAAAGGCAAGGCCACCCTGGTCGACCTGCTCGGGATGGAGGGCGCCCAGCGCGAGTGCCGGCAGCTCGTGGAGAAGGCCGAGAGCGCTCTCGACGAGTTCGGGCCGCCGGCCCAGACCTTGCGCGAAGCCGTGCGCTTCGTGGTCGAGCGGCAGGTGTGAGGGGGCTCTTGCCCGACAGGATCGCCTGGGGCGAATCCAATTCAGGTCAGATTCGCCCGTGGCTTCTCGAACCCTTGATGCGCAGAGACGCGTCCATCCCTTCATCGAAAGCTAAGCCATTGAACTATTATGGGTAATCGCGTGAATGCGCATTGGGAGCGTTGCATCCGTCGAAAGGCTCACCCTGTCAAAAAACGGCGAATGTTACCCTGCGGATCTGCACGCGAAGATCGTGCTGTTCGATCTCTTGCGATGAAGGCGTAACCCGGAAGCTACCAGGCTCTTTCCCCTGGGAAAACAACGTGAGTTGCTTCACAATCTTCCCAGCCTGGCACCAAGAGACGATGCAATCACGAGGTGCATCCAACCATCGGCAGAGCGTGTCGATCGGAGACATTCAGTTGGGCTTCTTACCCCGGGGGCTTGGATCAACGGGAGGAATAGATGGCCACAGCGTTCCGCGTTAACATGACCGGAGATCAAGTCGTGCCGTCGACGAATTCAACAGCGACAGCTGTTGGGACGGTGATCTATGACAGCATTGCTGTCACGGCATCCTACTCGTTCACCGTGAAGGGCCTCGACTTCGGAGCCGTAACGGGCCTTGGACCACAGACGGCCGATACCAGTGACGATGTCACGGGATTCCATTTTCATTTCGGTACGGCAGGCTATAACGGCGATCTCGTTTTCGGTCAGATCGATCCTAACCAAGACCCCAATCTGCAGATTACTCCCAATAGCGATGGATCCTGGACGTTGAGCGGCACTTGGGATCCGGCGGATCCGGCCAGCGTCTGGATCGTGGGGTTCGCCAGCATTCTCAACCTGAGTCTTCCCGGGTCCGACGCGGGCTTCTATACGGACGCCACGACGTCGGGCTTCCCGGATGGCGCGATCCGGGGGCAATGGCTTACGATCGCGAACGACAGCAGCAATACGATCAGGGGCACGGCCGATGCCGACTTCCTGCCCGGGCTCGGCGGCAACGACCGCATCCACGGCCGGGAGGGGAACGACCTGTTGGATGGCGGAGCGGGCAACGACCGGCTGTTCGGTGACAGCGGCAACGACATCTTGATCGGAGGCCGGGGGAATGATCGGCTCGATGGAGGGAGCGGCAACGACAGCCTGTCCGGAGGCAGCGGCCGCGATAGTCTCAACGGCGGCCTCGGCAACGACGTGCTGACCGGCGGCAGCGGTGCCGATACATTCGTCTTCAACACCGCCCTGGGCAGCAGCAACGTCGATACCATTCGAGGCTACAACAGCGCGGCCGATACGATCCAGCTGGACAGCTCCATCTTCGCGGCACTGCCGAAGGGCGCTCTGACGGAGGATGCCTTCCATGTCGGAACGGCCGCCGCCGATGCCACCGACCGCATCATCTACGACAATACGACGGGAGCCCTCTATTACGACGCCGACGGCACAGCGACAGCCTTTGCGCCGGTCCAATTCGCCGTCATGCAGGGCGCGCAGGCCCTGACCTTTGCCGATTTCTTCATCGTCTGAACCGGCAGGCGAAGCGCGCGCAGGATGTCTCCAGACCGCAGCCAAGAGCGGGCGGGGCTCATGCTCAGCCCGTCGGCACCCAGAACTTCAGCTTGGCGTGACCGGGGCGGCGGTTGTGCGGGAGAAAGCCCGCGGGCACGCCGCCATTGGCAAGGATGACCTTTCGCGAGGCCTCGTTGTCGTCGTCGCAGGTGATCAGCACGCGCGAGAAACCTTCCGAGCGGCAGACCGGCAGGATCATGCGAAGCGCCTGCGTGGCATAGCCGCGCCGCTGCTTCCAGGGCACGACGGTGTACCCGATATGGCCGTAGATGGCGACCGGCAGGTCTTCCGTACCCGTCTGAAAGCGGAACCCGATGCGACCGCAGAATTCCCCGTCGCTGATCCAGAAGTCGCGCGCCGGAAGACGCGGCACCTCGCGGCCGTCCGGCAGCAGAACCATGGGGCTGTTGTAGAGGTCGTGGAGAAAGCGCTCAGGGTTGCGTCGGAGCTGGAGAAGCTGCTCGCGGCTGACATCCTGGTCCGTGTTGGGCGACCAGCCCCGCGCGAGGGCGTCGGCGTAGGAGGGAAGCCAGTCCAGGCTTGGGTGAATGAGGGTGATGTCGGTCATGAACCGTCAAAACTGACATCGCACGATCTCGAGGGCAACAGGCCCTAGAGCATCGTGCTGAGAAGAGGATCCGGTTGTCCGCACGATGCTCTTTCAAAAGGAAAGCATCGGATGGGATCCCAAAAGTGCAAGTCCACTTTTGGGTCCGATGCGTCAGACCGTCACCTGCGTGCCGACCTCCACCACGCGCCCGGTCGGGATCTGGAAGAAGTCCGTGGCGTCGCTCGCCGATTTGGCCAAGCCGATGAAAAGCTTGTCCTGCCAGAGCGGCATGCCCGACTGGCTGGCGGGGCGGATCGACCGCCGGGACAGGAAGAACGACGTCGCCATGATGTCGAACTTGAACCCCTGCTTGCGCAGGATCGCGAGGCCGCGCGGAATGTTCGGCGTTTCCATGTAGCCGTAGCTCAGACGGATGCGCCAGAACGAATCGCCCACATTCTCCAGGCTCACGCGATCCTCGTCCTCCACCCGGGGAACATCGGCGCTGTTGACGGTGAGGATCACGTTCTTCTCGTGCAGGACCTTGTTGTGCTTGAGGTTGTGCAGGAGGGCAGCCGGCGCCGTGTCCGGGTCGCTGGTCAGGAACACGGCCGTGCCCTTCACGCGGTGCGGGGGGCTCTTCTCCAGCATCTGCACCAGTTCGAGGAACGGCACGTCGATCTTGCGGGTCTTCTCGAACAGGATCCTGGTTCCCTTCACCCAGGTCCACATGAGCACGAAGAAGATGCCCGCGATGATCAGGGGGACATAGCCGCCGTCGAGAAGCTTGACCAGGTTCGACGACAGGAAGGTGAGGTCGATCAGCAGCAGGGGGATCATGATGAGCCCGGTCTTCACCGGACCCCAGCCCCAGCTCCTGCTCATCACCAGACAGGCGAGCAGGGTGGTGACGACCATGGTGCCGAAGACCGCGATGCCGTAGGCGCTGGCGAGGCTGCTGGAGGAGCCGAAGAGCAGCACCAGGCCGACGACGGCGGCCAGGAGGAGCCAGTTCACCCGCGGCAGGTAGATCTGCCCCTGGTGCGTCTCCGAGGTGAAGCGGACCTCCAGGCGCGGCAGCAGGCCGAGCTGCACGGCCTGCCGGGTCAGGGAATAGGCGCCGGTGATCACGGCCTGGCTCGCCACGATGGTTGCGAGCGTCGCGAGGATCACGAGGGGCAGGAGCAGCCAGGGTGGGGCCAGCAGGAAGAAGGGGTTCGTGATGGCTTCCGGGTTGGACAGAACGAGGGCGCCCTGACCGAGATAGTTCAGCGCCAGTGCCGGGAAGACGACGGTGCCCCAGGCCACGCGGATCGGGTTGCGGCCGAAATGGCCGAGATCCGCATAGAGCGCCTCGGCGCCGGTCACGGCAAGGCAGACGCTGCCGAGGATGGCGAAGGCCGTGCCCGGATGCGTCAGGAGGAAGGACACGCCGTAATATGGGTTGAAGGCCAGGAACACTTCCCAGTCGTCGGCGATATGGAAAAGCCCGAGGCCCGCCATGGAGATGAACCACAGGAGCGTGAGAGGGCCGAAGAAGGCCGCCACCTTGCCGGTGCCTCGGCTCTGCACCGCGAAGAGGGCGATGAGGATCGCCAGGGCGCCGGGCAGGACATAAGCTTCGAACGTCGGTGTGACGAGCTTCAGGCCTTCGAGGGCCGAGAGCACCGAGATCGCCGGCGTGATGGCGGCATCGCCATAGAACAGGGCCGCTCCCGCCATGCCCATCATGAGCACGGGCAGACTGCGCCGTCCGAGGGCGCGCTGCGCCAGCGCAACCAGGGTCAGCGAACCGCCTTCGCCCTTGTTGTCGGCCCGCAGCAGGAGGCCCACGTATTTGACGGAAACCGTGAGGATCAGCGCCCACAGCAGGAGGGACAGGATGCTGATCACCAATTCGCGGGTCAGGGGGACAGGAGTTCCATGGTGACCGCCGGTGGCGGCCATCACCGTCTCCCGCATGGCGTAAAGCGGGCTGGTGCCGATATCGCCATACACGACGCCGATTGCGCCGAGGGTCAGGGTCCAGAAGCTCGCCTTGGAATGGCTATCCGGTAGAGTGGCCTCAGGGGCTGCTGAGTCTGCATGTCCTGGGGCAACGGCTTGTTGTTCTGCCATGTGTGCTTTTCTTCGCGGACGTGCCCGCAGACGGCTCTGGTTAAACACCCTGCAAACGACGAAGGGCGGCTTCTTCTCCGCCCCATTTTTCCAAAGAGCGCAGCGGCTGTCACTGCCGGCGCGGCGCTCTCTAGCACATCGCGCTTTAGCTTAAAAACGGAATTTCGCCTGAGGTTCCATGGCCCCGCTTGCGGCCTCATTCGGCGGCATCGCGCCCGGGCTGGCCGTAGTTTTTCTCGATGTAGTCGAGGACGATCTTCTGGAAGTCCTGGGCCAGGGTCGGGCCGCGCAGGGTCATGGCCTTGCGGCCGTCGATGAAGACCGGGGCGGCCGGCTGCTCGCCGGTTCCGGGAAGCGAGATGCCGATATTGGCATGCTTCGACTCGCCCGGCCCGTTCACGATGCAGCCCATCACGGCCACGTTCAGGTTCTCGACGCCGGAATAGGTCCGGCGCCATTCGGGCATGGAGGTGGAGATCCAGTTCTGGATATCCCGCGCCAGCTCCTGGAAGACGGACGAGGTGGTGCGCCCGCAGCCCGGGCAGGCGGCGACCAGCGGCACGAAGGTGCGGAACCCCATGGTCTGGAGCAGCTCCTGGGCGGTCTTGACCTCCAGGGTCCGGTCCCCGCCCGGCTCCGGGGTCAGGGAATAGCGGATCGTGTCGCCGATGCCCTGCTGGAGCAGGATTCCCATAGCGGCGGACGAGGCCACGATTCCCTTCGTGCCCATGCCGGCCTCGGTCAGGCCGAGGTGGATGGCGTAATCGGACCGGCGGGCGAGATCCTGGTAGACGGCGATGAGATCCTGCACGGCCGAGACCTTGGCCGAGAGAATGATCCGGTCTTTCCCCAGGCCGATCTCCTCCGCGCGGGCGGCGGAGAGCAGGGCGGACTGGATCATGGCCTCGCGGGTGACCCAGCGCATGTCGCGAGGGTTCGCCGAGGCCGCATTCTCGTTCATCAGGTGGGTCAGCAGCTCCTGGTCGAGGGAGCCCCAATTGGCCCCGATCCGCACCGCCCTGCCGTACCGGATCGCCTGCTCGACGATGGCGCCGAACTGCCGGTCCTTCTTCTCCTTGAAGCCCACATTGCCGGGATTGATGCGGTACTTGGCCAGAGCCTCGGCGCAGGCGGGGTGATCGGCGAGGAGCTGGTGGCCGATATAATGGAAGTCGCCGACGAGCGGCACGTCGATTCCCAGCCGGTCGAGCCTCTCGCGGATCTTCGGCACGGCGGCGGCGGCCTCGTCGCGGTCCACGGTGATCCGCACGATCTCCGAGCCCGCCCGGGCGAGCGCGGCGACCTGCTTCACGGTCGCGTCCACGTCCGCCGTATCGGTGTTGGTCATCGACTGGACGACGATCGGCGCGCCGCCGCCGACCATGACGGAGCCCACGCGCACCCCTACGGTGCGGTGGCGTGGGGCCGGACCGGCAAGGCTCTCGGAGGCGGAGGAGGTCTCGGGAGACGAGATGAAGGACATGCTGCAATCCACGACAGCAGCTCCGGGCTGCCGCCGTTTAGCTGATGCCAAAAGCCTTCTTCGTCAAGCGCGGCTTAATGGAGCGCCTTAGTGAGCGTCCTGGCAATGGGTGCAGCGTCCGGCGATCTCCAGGATCCTCGTACGAGGCTGGTAGCCCTGCTCCTGCAGGACCTTGAGCACGGTCTCAGCCACGTCCGGAGACGTGATTTCGGTGACGTCCCCGCAGCCTTCGCAGATCAGAAAGGCCGAGGGACCTCGACTCGCGGAAACCTCGGAACTGGCGATATAGGCGTTCAGGCTCGCCAGCCGATGCACCAGACCCTGCCCGATGAGGAAATCCAGGGCGCGGTAGACGGTGATCGGAGCCATGCGCCGTGCGTGCGATCCGAGCAAATCCACGAGGTCATAGGCCCCAAGCGGCTTGTCGGCGCCATGCAACACCTCGAGGACACGGCGGCGGATCGGCGTCAGGCGCGCTCCCTTGGCCCGGCAGAGGGCCTCCGACAGGGCCAGGGCCTGTTTCGTCTTCTCGGAGGTTCCGGAAGCGTGAACCGGAGCGCCGCCATAGGGTAGTTCCTGCGGAAGAGAAGGCGAATGAGCCATCGGGTAGGTCCTCGTTCAATCGCTGTCGAATGTTCCGTGGCCTCCGCGTCCGAGAGGTGGATCCACTTCATTCATATAGGTTATAACACTACTCATTTGAAGAGGCAATCCGCTCAAATAAGAAATCGCTCCGAAAGAACGGGATCAGGGTTGCCGGAAGCGCCAGACGTTGGATTTCTTGATGTCGGCGTCTTCGAGCGTGCGGGTCACCGGAACCTCGTAGTCCGCAAGAATTTCCAGTCGGTCTTTGGGCAGATAGCTGCGCCCGGGATCGCCGATCAGCACCGTCGCGCCCCTCTCGCTCAAGGCGAACAGCCACTGGATCACCCGCTCGGCGAGGTCGCGCTCGTAGCAGATGTCGCCGGCCAGCACCGTATCCCAGCCTCTGTCCTCTCCGACGATGTCCGCCTGGAGCGGGGTGATCGAAACGCCGTTGGCCGCCGCATTGATGTCCATGGCCGCGATGGCGAAGGGATCGATGTCGCAGGCGGTCACCTCCGTGGCGCCGGCCTTCACGGCCGCGATGGCGACGAGCCCCGAGCCCGAGGCGAAATCGAGCACGCGACGTCCGCGCACCGTCTCCGGATGGTCGAGGATGTAGCGGGCGAGCGCCTGTCCGCCCGCCCAGGCAAAGGCCCAGAAAGGGGGCGGCAGGCCGATCTCGCCCAGTTCCTCCTCGGTCTTCTGCCAAAGCTCCGTCGCTTCGTCGGCCACATGCAGGGAGATTTCCGGCGCATGGGGCACGGGACGAAGGCGGGTTTCGGACCGGATGAAGGCGGCGGGATCGGGAATCATGCGGCCAGCATGGAGCGGTAGAGCCGTTTGACGCTGTCGACGACGTCCCGCTCCGTGAATCCGTCGAGAACCCGGGCACGGGCGGCCTCGCCCATGAGGGCGACGCGATCAGGCCGGCTGGACAGGACCGTGAGTGCTTCCGCGAGGCCAGCCGCATCGCCGGGAGGGACGAGGCGTCCTTCGACGCCGTCCCGCACCAGGGTGCGGCACCCGGGGACGTCCGTGGTGACGATGGCGCGGCCGCAGGCGGCGGCTTCCAGAAGCGACCGGGGCAGTCCCTCGCCGCCTCGCGAAGGCAGGCAGGCGACGTGATGATCGCGCCAGACGGCGGCCACGTCCCTGGTCGCCCCATACCAGGAGATGCCCGGCTCGGCGCTCCAGGCCTTCAGGGTTTCCTCGGGAATCGCCTTTGGGTTCGAGGGATCGGGGGCGCCGTAGAGGGACAGCTCGACGGCCGCGCCCCTCGCCCTCGCTGTTCGCACGGCCTCCACGGCCACGTCGATTCCCTTGGACCAGAGCATGCGGGCCACCACCGCGACCTTGAGCGGCGGCTCCGGGGGCAGGGGGCTGGGCCTGAGACGATCCGGATCGATGCCGGCACCGCCGAGGATCGTGACCCGGTCGCTCCCCGGGTCGAGGCCGAGGAGCTTCGGATCATCCGTGTTCTCGAAGACGAAATGGGTCTTGCCCGTCTCCAGGCAGCGCACGAGCAGGCGCACCGCCCGCTGCGACAGGCGCGCGACCATGTCCGTGCGCGCGCCCAGGAAGCCGGAACCGGTCAGGGCATAGACCCGGCGGGGGATGCCCGCCATGGCGGCGGCGAAGCCCCCGACCAGGATGCTCTTGAGAGCGATGCAATGGACGAGATCCGCCTTCTCGCTCTTCAGGATCGCAGCCAGCTGTCCGGCGGCATAGCCCGCCGCCATGGGGTTCAGGCTGCGCCGTTCGGCTTCGAGCGGAATCACTTTGGCGCCCGTGGCCTCGATCGCGTCCCGGTGCGAGCGCACCCGAGTCACGACCGTCACGGCGAGCCCAAGTTCGCGCGCGGCCCTGGCCATGGGCAGGAAGTGTGAGGCGAAGAACCAGTCCTCGGTGACCACGAAGACGAGCTTGCGGCCCTGGACGTCAGGCTTGGACAAGGAAGACAAGGGATCATCCAGATGAAACGGTTTCGCCCTTCTACCCTCCGCGAGGGGCAAAAGGGAACTCCCCCGATCGGGATCCGTTGCCGTCATCTTGATACAAGGAGACAACTGCATGCCGGATTGGCTGCCGACATTCCTGGCGACGATTGCGGGCATCCTCTCGACATCGAGCTTCGTCCCGCAGGTGGTCAAGGCGTGGCGCGAGCGGGATACGAAGGCGATCTCGAAGCACATGTACATGGTCACGGTCACCGCGTTCGTCCTCTGGTCGGCCTACGGATTCCTGATCGGCAGCTGGCCCATGATGGTCTTCAACCTGCTGAGCTTAGGGTTGAGCGCCACCATCCTGGTCTTCAAGATCCGCGACGACAGGCGCAAATCCCGAGGAGCGCGGTCTTCCAGGGAACCCGGACTGGCGCGGCCCGGTTGACGTCCTGCACCTCAATCAAGGCTTCCCATGCTGGACCCGAACGCCACCACCGAGAACATCGTCGATCCTCGCGATGCCGCCGAGACGGCGGGACTGCTCTACGTCTCCGACGAGGAGCCCGGCATCCGGCGCAAGAAGTCGGGCAAGGGTTTCTCCTATACCAAGCCGGACGGCAAGAAGGTGGAGGACAAGGCGACGCTCGATCGCATCCGATCGCTCGCGATCCCGCCCGCCTACACGGATGTGTGGATCTGCGCCAAGGCCAGCGGCCATATCCAGGCGACGGGCCGCGACGCCAAGGGCCGCAAGCAATACCGCTACCATCCCGCCTTCCGCGAGGTTCGCGAGAGCACGAAGTACGAGCACATGCTCGAATTCGCCAAGGGCCTGCCGGCGATCCGCAAGACCATCGACGAGCATATGAGACTACGCGGCCTGCCGCGCGAAAAGGTTCTGGCGACGGTCGTTCACCTGCTCGAGAACACGCTCATCCGCGTGGGCAATTCCGACTACGTCAAGCAGAACAAGAGCTACGGCCTCACCACCCTGCGCGACCCGCATGTGAAGGTGGACGGCAGCGAGCTGCGCTTCCAATTCAAGGGCAAGAGCGGCAAGACGTGGCGCCTGCAGGTCAAGGACCGGCGCATCGCCAGGATCGTGAAGGCCTGCCAGGACCTGCCGGGGCAGGATCTGTTCCAGTATCTCGACGAGACGGGAGAGCAGCAATCGATCGCTTCGGCCGATGTGAACGCCTACCTGAAGGAGATCACCGGACGCGACATCACGGCCAAGGATTTCCGCACCTGGGCCGGAACGGTGCTGGCGGCGCTCGCCCTCGCCGAATTCGAGGAATTCGACAGCGACGCGAAGGCCAAGAAGAACATCCGCGCGGCCATCGAGAAGGTCTCGTCCCGCCTCGGCAACACGCCGAGCATCTGCCGCAAATGCTACGTGCACCCGGAGGTCTTCGCCAGCTATCTCGACGGGGATCTGCTGTTGGACATCAAGCAGGAGATCGAGACGGAACTCCGCGAGGATCTTTCCAGCCTGAAGCCCGAGGAGGCCGCCGTCCTGGCCCTGCTGGAGCAGCGCCTCTCCCGCGAGGTCGAGAAGCAGGCGGAGAAGAAGCCCGCGAAGAAGCGCCGCGCCTCGGCGGGTCGAAAGCACAAGCATCAGCCCGAGATGCGGGTTTGAGGAACCGGGCGGTTCGAGGTCGCTCCGTCCGGAGCGAAACGCTCGACGTGATGGCTTCAAAAGCACAACACCTTGACCTCCCGTCTCGCACGTGGTCATCCCATCCCATCAACCGGGACTGCGCGAGATGAGCCGTTCACTGCCGACGATCGCCGCCATCGTGACCTTTCTCGCGTGCTTCGCCGAGCCATCGGTCGCGCAGGAGCCGCAAGGCCAAAGCTGGCCCGAGGTGAAGTGCGCCCGCTACAGGAAGGCGTGGTCGGACGCCCTAGCCCATCGCGGCATGAAGGGCTTGAGCCAGGAATTCGTCGCGCGGCACGATGACTTCCTGGCATCGGGCTGCACGGCGAAGGGCGATGTCTGCCCGCGCTCCGCGGAGGAGCTCGACCTCGCCAACATGATGGTGGTCGCCGCCATGAATGCCGGAACGGCGAGCACGTTCCCGCCCTTCGCCTGCCGCAAGTGACGGACCGCCCGCCTTCGCCCGGCAGCGCGAACATTTCCCTGTCTCGTCCGTTAGGGCTTCGCCACCACGATTTCAGCGAGGCCCCGCCATGCGCATTCATCATCTCAATTGCGGCTGCATGTGTCCGGTTGGGGGAAAGCTTTGGGACGGCGCGAGCGGCGGCCTGACCGGGCATCTGATCTGCCATTGCCTGCTCGTCGAGACGGACAACAGCGGCCTCGTCCTCGTCGATACGGGCTTCGGCTCCAGGGACGTGGACGATCCCTATGGGCGGATCAGCCCGCTCTTCATCCACACCAACCGGATCCAGTTGGAGCACCGCTACACAGCGCTGGAGCAGGTGCGGAGCCTCGGCTTTTCGCCCCGCGACGTGCGCCACATCGTGCTGACCCATCTCGATTTCGACCATGCCGGCGGCCTCGAGGATTTCCCGGAGGCGACCGTTCACGTCCTGCGCGCGGAAATCGAAGAAGCCGAGGTAAGGCACGGCTTCATCCATCGCCGCCGCTACAGCCCCCGGCAATGGGACGAGGTGCGGGACTGGCGGTTCTACGACCCGACGGGGGAGGGATGGTTCGGCTTCCGTTCCGTGCGCGACCTCGACGGCTTGCCGCCCGAGATCCTGATGATCCCGCTTCCGGGCCACACCATGGGCCATGCGGGCATCGCCATCGATACGCCGGAGGGCTGGCTGCTCAATGCGGGCGACGCCTATTTCCATCGGCACGAGATGGACGAGGACCCGTCCTGCACGCCGGGGCTGCGCGCCTACCAGGCCTTGATGGAGGAGGATCGGCCGCTGCGCCTCCACAATCAGGAACGGCTGCGCGTTCTGGCCAACGACGGACGCAGCAACGTGAAGATCTTCTGCAGCCACGACCCGATCGAGCTCGAGGCCCTGCAGCGTCTGAGCACGGGATGGCGACCGGTCCCGATGCAATACAGTCCGCATTCGCGCGCCCATTGAACCGTGCGGGCATGCTCCGCGAAGGAAACCCGGTTCGCCGTTGAAAGCGCGACATATTGAGAAGAGAGCTGCCTCCATGCCGGTGGAAACGGCTCCTCCCTCTGGTCGCTGCCCGCCGTCGCCCTAAAAGCAGGCAGGTAGGCCGATGAGGGGAAGCGGAAAATGGAATTCGATGCCCTGTTGCTCTCGCGCATCCAGTTCGCGTTCACGGTCGCCTTCCACATCATCTTCCCGGCTTTCACCATCGGGCTTGCCAGCTGGCTCGCGGCGCTGGAATTCAATTGGCTGCGCACGGGCGACCCGCTCTATCGCAATCTCTTCCGCTTCTGGGTCAAGGTCTTCGCCGTCTCCTTCGGGCTCGGGGTCGTGTCGGGGATCGTGATGAGCTATCAGTTCGGGACGAACTGGTCGCGCTTCTCCGAATTCACAGGCAACGTGCTCGGGCCCGTCATCGCCTACGAGGTCATCACCGCGTTCTTCCTGGAGGCGGCCTTCCTGGGCATCATGCTCTTCGGCTGGGAAAAGGTCGGCGACCGCCTGCATTTCTTCGCCACCTGCATGGTGGCCTTGGGAACCCTGATTTCGGCCTTCTGGATCCTGTCCGCCAATTCCTGGATGCAGACACCCGACGGTTTCGCCATCGAGAACGGCAAGGCGGTGCCGGTCGATTGGTTCAAGGTCGTCTTCAACCCGTCTTTCCCGCTTCGCTACGCGCATATGGTGATGGGCTGCTACCTGACGACGGCTTTCGCGGTCGCCGGCATGTCGGCCTGGATGCTGCTCCGGCATCCGCACGATGCGCCGCCCGCGAAGCTGCAGGCGTCGCGGCGCTCCATGTCCATGGCGCTGTGGTTCGCCACCATCTTCGTGCCGGTGCAGATCCTGATCGGCGATCTCCATGGCCTCGGCGTGCTCAAATATCAGCCGACGAAGCTGGCTGCCATCGAGGGCAACTGGGACAGGATGGCGAACATGCCGCTTCGCCTTTTCGCCCTTCCCGACGAGGTGGCGGAAACGAACCATTACGAAATCGCCATTCCGAAGATCGGGAGCTGGGTTTTGACTCATGCCTTCGACGGCGTCGTGCCCGGCCTGAAGGAAGTGCCGCCGGACGAGCGCCCGCCGGTCTGGCCGGTCTTCTTTTCCTTCCGCATCATGGTCGCCATCGGTTTCGCGATGCTCGGCATCGGGCTGTGGAGCGTCTATCTGCGCTGGAAGGGGACGCTCTTCACCAACAGAGCCTTCCTGACGGCCGCCATGATCATGACGCCGTCCGGTTTCGGCGCCGTGCTCTTCGGCTGGTTCGTCGCGGAGATCGGCCGGCAGCCCTATGTGGTCTACGGCCATCTTCGCACGGCCGATGCGGTGTCGCCCATCACGGCCGGAGCGGTGACCGCCTCGCTCCTGATCTTCATCGTCGTCTATGCCTTCGTGTTCGGCTTCGGCTCCTACTATCTCGCCAAGATCCTGCGGCGCGGCCCCGATCCGGTCGAGGATATTCCCGGGGACGATCTCGACAGAAAGCCGAAACGTCCGCTTTCGGTGCCGGATGAAGCGATCGAAGGACGGCCGGGCCATCGCGCGCAGCCGGCGGAATAGGAGGGCAGGGCATGTTCGGTTTCGGAATGGAACACGAAGGATTGGCCTTCTGGCTGCCGCTGATCTGGGCGGGGCTGATCGCTGTCGCCGTCGCCATGTACGTGATCGTCGACGGTTTCGATCTCGGCGTCGGCATCATGTTCAAGGCGGCCGGCAGCGAGAACTGGCGCGACCGGATGATGTTTTCGGTGGCGCCGATCTGGGACGGCAACGAGACCTGGCTCATCCTCGGCGGCGGCGGTCTCTTCGCCGTGTTCCACGTCGCCTATGCGGTGCTCATGCCAGCCCTCTATGTGCCGATCATCCTCATGCTGATCGCGCTGATCTTTCGCGGCGTCGCCTTTGAATTCCGGTTCAAGGCGGATCGGTCGAAATTCGTGTGGGACAACGCCTTCTTCTTCGGCTCTCTGCTGGCGACGTTCTTCCAGGGCATGGTGCTGGGCGCCTTCGTGCAGGGCTTTCCCACCGATGGCCGCCAGTTCACCGGCGGCACCTTCGATTTCCTGACGCCGTTCAGCGTGCTCACCGGCATCGGCCTGATCTGCGGCTACGGGCTTCTCGGCGCGACCTGGTGCGTGATGAAGACCACGGGCGAGCTGGAGATCTGGGCGCGTCGTATCGCGGTGCGCTTTCTTCTCGCCACCATTCTCGCCATGGCCGCCGTGTCGGCATGGGTGCCGTTCTTAGGCAGACAGATCGAAACGCGCTGGTTCACCTGGCCGAACATCGCCTTTCTGGCGCCGATCCCGCTGGTCACGGCCTATGTCGCCTACAGGCTCTTCCGCGACCTGGAGGAAGGCCGGCACGTGAGGCCATTCTTTCTGGCGATCTCGCTGTTCCTGCTGGGCTATCTCGGCCTCGGCGTCAGCCTCTTCCCCTTCCTCGTGCCGCCGAGCCTCACGATCTGGGACACCGCCAACACCGTTCATTCTCAACTCTTCGCACTGGTCGGCTTCGCCATCGTGCTGCCGATCACCTTCGCCTACACGGCCTATGCCTATTACGTCTTTCGCGGCAAGGTCGCCGAGGAGATCTCGGGCGGCGGCTACGGGTATCATTGATGCAGGCCGACATGGATCGCCCGCGGGAATCGCGCTCCAAGCGCCTTCTCTGGTTCGTCTTTCTGTATGTCGCGAGCCTCGCGGTCTTCGCGGGGCTCGTCTATGGCCTGAGGGGCATCATTCCCCGTTAACGATACGTGCCGATGAAGCCCTTGTCGGTGACGACCACCCAGCGGGCGCCGCGGCGCTCGATGGCCTCGATGCGGCCGACGCCGGGCAACGTGCCGCCCGGCATGACTTCGTAGAGGCGGCGGCTGCGATTCTCGACGAGGGCCGCGCCGTCATAGACTTCCCGGAGCACCCATCCGTCGACGGGTTCGCTTTTCACCGGCTTGGGCGCGGGAGCTTCCTCGCGCAAGGCCGCTTCGGTCACCGGAGGCGCGGCCGGCGTCGCCGGTTTCGTGTTCAGCTCTGCCAGGGTCGTCATGATCTGGTTTTCCATCCGGCCCAGCCTTTCCTCGAGGGAGGAGAGCTTCTTGGCCGGCTCCTGCAGGCTGATGGTCAGGCGCTCGACCCTGTCCGACAGCTCCGTTCGTTCCGATGCCGACGATAGGGAAGCGGTGTGCTCGACATCCTTGGACGCGACGACCGTCGCCTTGAGGGCATCCAGGTCGGTGCTCAGCCGGGCGAGGATCTCCTGGCTGCGGGCCGTCTCGGTCTCGAGGCGCCGGATGGCGTCCTGGTTGGCCAATGTTCCCATATAGGAGGCCGCCCACCCGGCTCCGACGAGGAGCAGGGCCATGGCGGACTGCCCCAGGAATCTGGCGGGAGACGCCCGGCGACCGGATGCGGCCGCTTCGCCCGTCCCGGCTTTGTGGGAGGGAGCCGGCTTCGGGCCGAGCTTCGCGCTTCGGATGGCCTCTTCCAGGGCCGCACTGGCTTTAGGGTCGAGCTGGATCGGCTGAACGGATGGTGCGCTGGGCTGTTCGGCGGCTCCGGCACGATCCTGAGAACGTATGTTGATGTCCATATTCCGACCTCATTTCCAGGTCAGAGAGCATTAACCCTGAAAGTTTACCAAAGGGTTATCTTTGCCGTTAAGTGTTTACGTTGCAGGCCCTCCCAAAAATGGGATGAGCGTCAAGAATTTATATTTGAACCGAACTTTTTGTTGACATAGTTACATATAATAAGGTTACAAAAGATGGCGTAACGGAAAGCGACCATCTTGGGGCACCTCCAATACCCATAAGAGTGCTAAGAAACGGGGCCTTTCAGGCCTAACCATAACGGGATACTCTCGTGGGGCCACTGCCCGACATCGCAGCCATCGCCAGATGGCGAACATTGTGGTAAGGTATAACCTTGCGCAATGGCTCTACCACCACGAAGGCACCGGATTACCGGTCGGCCGATGGAAAAAGATTATGAAGCAGGCATCGAGAAATCGGGAAGAAAGCACAGAGGTCCAAGACGCTCTGAAGTCCTGTCTTCCCTCCTTCACCGGGGTTGCCGTGTTCTCGGCAGTGGTCAACCTACTGGCGCTCACGGGCTCCATCTACATGCTCCAGGTCTACGATCGGGTGCTGTCGAGCCGGAGCATTCCCACCCTGATCGGTCTGTCCCTGATCACCCTCGCGGCATTTGCACTCTCGGGCGGCCTCGACATGCTGCGTGGCCGCATGCTGGCGCGCATCGGCGCCCGCTTCGACGAGCTGCTCTCCCACCGGGTGTTCGATCTCGTGGCCACGATGCCCCTCAAAGGCGCCAAGCAGGCCGAGAGCATGCAGCCGATCCGCGACCTCGACACGATCCGCGGCTTCCTGTCGAGCCTGGGTCCGACGGCCCTGTTCGACATGCCCTTCATGCCGATCTTCCTCATCGGCTGCTTCATGATCCACCCCGGCATCGGCGTTCTGTCGGTGGTCGGCGGCGTGGTCATCATCTTCCTGACCCTTTATACGGACGCCAAGAGCAAGGGCCCATCCTACGAGGTGACCAAGAGCGGCGCCGAGCGCCATGCCATGGCCGAGACCAGCCGCCGCAACGCGGAGGCCATCCGCGCCAACGGCATGCTCGGCTTCCTGGCCAAGCGCTACGACGAAGTGCATGTCCGTCACGTCAATGATGGCCTGCTCGCCAGCGAATCCTCGGCCGGCATCAGCGCCTTCGCCAAGGTCTTCCGCATGGTGATCCAGTCGGCCGTCCTCGGCCTCGGCGCCTATTACGTGATCCAGGGGCAGATGTCGGGCGGCCTGATGATCGCCGGCTCGATCCTGATGTCCCGCGCGCTCGCCCCGATCGAGATCGCGGTCGCGCACTGGAAGGGGTTCACCGCCTCCCGCCAAGCCTATCGCCGCCTGCAGCACATCATGTCGCTCGTGCCGGCCCAGGGCCAGCGCATGCCGCTGCCTGCCCCGAAGGCCGCCCTGTCGGTGGAAGAGGTCTTCGTCGGCGCTCCCGGCGCCTCGCTGCCGATCGTCCAGGCCGCCTCGCTCAAGCTCCAGGCAGGCCAGGGCCTCGGCCTCATCGGCCCCAGCGCCTCGGGCAAATCGACCCTTGCCCGCGCCCTCGTCGGCGTGTGGCCGACCCTGCGCGGCGAGATCCGCCTCGACGGAGCGGCGCTCGACCAGTGGGAGCCGGACGCGCTCGGCCGCCATGTGGGTTATCTCCCGCAGGACGTGGAGCTGTTCGAGGGCACCGTCGCCGAGAACATCGCCCGCTTCCAGCCGAAGCCCAACCCGGAGGACATCATCGCGGCGGCGCAGACCGCGGGTGCGCATGAGCTGATCCTCAACCTGCCCGAAGGCTATGATACTCGGATCGGCGAGGGCGGAGCCTCCCTGTCGGGCGGCCAGCGCCAGCGCGTGGCCCTCGCCCGCGCCCTCTACGGCAACCCGTTCCTGGTCGTGCTCGACGAGCCGAATGCCAGCCTCGACGGCGCTGGCGACGAGGCCCTGAACCAGGCCATCCTGGCAGTCCGCAAGCGCGGCGGCGTCGTCATCGTGATCACGCACCGTCCGGCGGCTCTCGGCCAGGTCGATCAGGTCGCCATCATGGAAGAAGGCCGGATCAAGGCCGTCGGACCGCGCGACGAGGTTCTGCAGTCCGTCATGAAACGCAATGCGACGCCGGCACCGGCACCGGTGCGGCCGCAGCAGGCCCCGGCAGCCCCGGCTGCGAACCTGCGAGAGGTTGGTTAAATGTTGGTCATTCAAGCTCCCCAAAAACCCTCCGTGCACCAGCGGATGCTGCGTCAGTCGACCATCGCGGGCGTGGCCATGATCGCCCTCTTCGGCGGGACCATCGGCCTCTGGGCGGCCACGTCGACCCTGTCCGGCGCCGTCGTCGCCGGCGGCCAGTTCGTGGTCGATACCAGCGTCAAGAAGGTCCAGCACTCGACCGGCGGTATCGTCGGCGAGCTGAAGGTCAAGGAAGGCGACCGGGTGTCCCAGGGCGATCTCCTAGTCCGCCTGGACGAGACCTTGACCCGCGCCAACCTGCAGGTGGTGGCCAAGCAGCTCGACGAGTATCTCGGCCGCCAGGCGCGCCTGGAAGCCGAGCGCGATGGATCGCCTGAGGTCAGGACGCCTGATGAATTCGCCAGCCGCACCAGCGAACCGGCCGTCCAGAAGATCATGTCCTCCGAGCGCACGCTCTTCACCGCGCGCGGCGCCTCCCGCGATGCGCAGAAGGACCAGCTCCGCAAGCGCATTTCGCAGTCCGAGGACGAGATCGTGGGCCTGAAGGCCCAGCAGACGGCCAAGGCCCGCGAGGCCGATCTGATCGTGGCGGAGCTCAAGGGCGTTCGCGACCTCTACGAGAAGAACCTGGTTCCGATCACCCGCCTGAACGCTCTCGAGCGCGACGCCGCGAGCATCGAGGGCCAGCGCGGCCAGCTCATCGCCGCCGTCGCCCAGGCCGAGAGCCGGATCGCCGAGACCAAGTTCCAGATCATCCAGATCGACGAGCAGATGCGCGCCGAGGCGATGCAGGAATTGCGCGAGATCCAGGGCAAGATCGCGGAATATACCGAGCGGCGCGTGGCGGCCGAGGACCAGCTGAAGCGCATCGACATCCGTGCGCCGAGCGACGGCTACGTGCACCAGCTGAACGTTCACACCATCGGCGGCGTGATCTCCCCGGCCGAGCCGGTGATGAACATCGTGCCGGTGAACGACAAGCTCGAACTCGAGGCCAAGGTGCTGCCCAACGAGATCGATCAGGTGAAACTGGGCCAGAAGGCGACCGTGAAGGTCCATGCCTCGAATGCGCGCATGATCCCGGATCTGCACGGCTCCGTCAGCCGCATCTCGGCGGACGTGTCGCGGGACCAGCAGACCGGCGCGACCTTCTACACGATCCGGATCGAGCTGCCCCAGGACGAAATCAAGAAGCTCGAGAACCTCCATCTGATCGCCGGCATGCAGGCCGAGGTCTTTGTCGAGGTGAACCAGCGCACCCCGTTCGAGTATTTCTTCAAGCCCATGGAAGAGCAGATCGCCCGCGCCTTCCGCGAGCATTGATCTCTCCTTGCCGGACGAATAACGAAAACCGCGGTCGGGGCCATGAGCTTCGGCCGCGGTTTTCGTTCGAGCCCTCGAGAGCGTTGCCTGTGCCGAACAAGGCGTAAGAGCATCGACCGCAGACCGGCCAAGCCTGGAAAGTTCCGCTCGGGAACCCATAACAGGGGCGAGGGCTGCGTTCTCCTGCGCTCCTCCATCGAAGGCAAAATCCGCGGTCCCGTCGCAGGATCGGACCGGCCCGCCTCGATGACGGCCTTGGTATTCTTAAGGGACTTAGCGTTTTGAGGATCATCTTCCGCTTTGGCGGTATCGCAATGCTCGTCGCGGCCATCGTCATCCTGGCCGTGCTGCCCTTTGCTACATCCTTCGTGGAACAATGGTCGCGCCGCGACGTCGAGCTGCGATCCCGCCTCGTCTTCAACTCCGTCCGGGACCAGGTCAGCGGTCTCCTGGCCCGCAACGACACCCAGCAGGCCGGCATCCTGTTCGAGCGCATCGCCACCGACGAGCGCGTTCTCGCCATCGGCTATTGCGACGGGCAGGAACTGCGCTTCCCCACCAGCAACATGCCGCCGTCCTTCTCCTGCCGGGAGGCCTCCCGGTCCGACGCGGAAAGCTTCTCCGTCGTCAGGAACCAGGATCACAACATCCTGGTCAGCTCCTTCCCGCTCAATGTCGGGGGACGGACCGGGCATCTCGTGGTGCTGCACGACCTGAGCTATGCCGATCAGCGCGGCGGGGAGGCGAGGAACTATCTCTTCCTGGCGCTCGCCGGCGTCGCCTTCGGGGCCGCGGCCCTGGCGGCCATGATCGCGGCCATCATCATGCGCCGCTGGCTGGCGTCCATCCGGCAGGCCCTCGAAAGCGCCCGCGCGGGCAACGCCAACCCGCCCGTCGAGGAGAATATCATTCCGCTCGGGCAGGAAATCCGCGACGTGCTCCAGGAACTGGAAGCCTCGCGGCGGACCATCGACGCCGCCCATACGGACTGGAGCCCCGAAACCCTGAGGGCCGCCCTCTCCAACGAGCTGTCGGGCTCGGAGGTCATCGTGGTGTCGAATCGCGAGCCGTACATCCACAACCGGACGGAGAGCGGCGAGATCTCCCTGCAGATCCCGGCCAGCGGCCTCGTCTCGGCCCTGGAGCCGGTGGTGCGCGCCTGCGGAGGCACATGGGTCGCCCATGGCAGCGGCACGGCCGACCGGGAGACGGTCGATGCCAACGACCGGGTGCCCGTGCCGCCGAATCACCCGTCCTACACCCTGCGCCGCGTCTGGCTCACGGACGAGGAGCAGGACGGGTATTATTACGGCGCGGCCAACGAGGGACTTTGGCCGCTGTGCCACATCGCCTTCGTGCGGCCGATCTTCCGGGAGGCGGACTGGCAGTACTACCGGTCCGTCAACGAGAAATTCGCCGAGGCGATCGTGGCCGAGGCCAAGCGCGAGGATCCGATCATCCTCGTGCAGGACTACCACTTCGCCCTGCTGCCGCGCATGATCCGCGACCGGCTGCCCCGGGCCACCATCGTGACCTTCTGGCACATCCCCTGGCCCAATGCGGAGACCTTCGGCATCTGTCCCTGGCGCGAGGAGATCATCGACGGGCTCCTGGGCTCCTCGATCCTCGGCTTCCACACCCAGGCCCATTGCAACAACTTCATGGACGCGGTCGATTCCTATGTGGAAAGCCGCATCGACCGGGAGAAGGATTCGGTGATCTTCGGCGGCGAGGAAACCCTGATCCGCCCCTATCCGATCTCCATCGAGTGGCCGCCCACCGCCATGGAGGGCCAGAAGCCCGTGGAGGAATGCCGCAGGATCGTACGCGAGCGTCTGGGTCTGTCTCCCGACATGCGCATCGGCGTCGGCATCGAACGCTTCGACTATACGAAGGGCATTCTCGACCGCATGCAGGCCATCGATGTGCTGCTGACGGAGCATCCGGAATGGCATGGTAATTTTGCCTTCGTTCAGGTTGCGGCGCCTACCAGAAGCAAGCTTTCCAATTACCGCCAGCTCCAGGAAGAGGCCGAAGCCTTGGCGCGCGACATCAACGAGAGGCACGGCGGCAACGGCTACGAGCCCATCAAGCTGCTCGTGCGCCATCACGAGCCCGCCCAGGTCTTCGAGCTTTTCCGCGCGGCGGATCTGTGCATCGTGTCGAGCCTGCACGACGGCATGAATCTCGTCGCCAAGGAGTTCGTGGCCGCGCGGGACGACGAACAGGGCGTGCTCATCCTGTCGGCCTTCGCCGGTGCATCCCGCGAGCTGTCCGAAGCGTTGATCGTGAATCCGTATAACGCCCACGCCATGGGCGAGGCCATCAACCGCGCGCTGACCATGCCGCAGCCCGAACAACGGGAGCGGATGCGGCTGATGCGCGATCAGGTCAAGGAGAGAAACGTCTATCGCTGGGCGGGCCAGATGCTGCTGGCCGCCTCCCGCCTGCGCAAGCAGCAGCGGATCAGGCGTTTGATCGCCAGGGGGCGGAAGCTCGCACCGGCCAATGCGTGAAACCCTGCGAGACCCGATTCGATGCCTGATATGAACAAGGACTGCGCGCTGTTTCTCGATTTCGACGGAACCCTCGTCGACATCGTCGAACGGCCCGATGCGGTGGCCGTCGACCCGGCCCTGCCGGACATTCTCACCCGCCTGCAGGAGCGGCTCGGCGGGGCGCTCGCGATCATCAGCGGACGCCCCGTCGAGTTCCTCGATGCGCGCTTCGCTCCACATGTCTTCGACATGGCCGGGCTTCACGGGCTCGAGCATCGCATTGCCGGCCACCTCTCCATGTGCGATCCCGACGAGCACCCCGCCCTGCGGGAGGCGGTCGAGCGCCTGTGCAGGATCGTTGCCGATAAGGAGGGCGTCCTGATCGAGGACAAGGGCTGCTCCGTCGCCATCCATTGGCGCCTTGCTCCGCATGAGAAGGATTTCGCCCTCGCCACCGCCCGGGCGGCCGTCGAGGCGCTCGGTGCGGATTACCGTGTTCAACACGGGAAAGCTGTGGCAGAAATCCTTCCCTCGGCGGCCGGGAAGGGCAAGGTGATCGAGAGATTTCTCCAGGAAGCTCCCTACAAGGGTCGGCGTCCGATCTTCATCGGCGACGATCTCACCGACGAGCATGGCTTCAAGACCGTCAATGCTCATGATGGCCTGTCCGTGCGCATCGGCCAGGGGGACACCATTGCCAAGGTCCGCCTTGGAACGCCTTCGGATCTGCGACATTGCCTGTCCACGTGGGCTTACGAAGGGACGCCGCCTTTCAAAGGGGATGAATACTGATATGAGTTCGCTAGATCTTGCCGTCATCGGCAACTGCACGATCTCGGCCCTTGTGGACCGCCGTGCGCAGATCGTCTGGAGCTGCTTTCCCCGCTTCGACGGCGACCCGGTGTTTTCCGCCCTGCTCGACAGCCCGGAGGGCCGGACCGACGCGGAGCAGAAGGGAATCTTCGCCATCGACATGGTCGGCATGGTCAGCTGCGAGCAGACCTATCTCGAGAACACGGCCGTTCTCGTGTCGCGCATGACGGACTCCTTCGGCAATATTCTCGAGGTCACGGATTTCGCACCGCGCTTCAAGCATTACGACCGCACCTTCCGTCCACCGATGCTGATCCGCCGGGTCTACCCGGTGAAAGGGCGTCCGCGCATCCGCGTGCGCCTGCGGCCCCATTACGACTGGGGCGGCTGCCCGCCCAGCCTGACCCGCGGCAGCAACCACCTGCGCTTCGTCGGTCCGGCCTATTCGCTGCGGCTCACCACCGACGCCTCCGTGTCCTATGTGCAGGACGAGAGGCCCTTCGTGGTCGACCGGCCCCTGTCATTCTTCTTCGGCGAGGACGAACCGCTCCGGTCGGAGACGGATTCCACGGCCCGCGCCTTCCTCGACAGCACGGTCGATTTCTGGCGCGACTGGGTGCGCTCGCTCTCGATCCCGTTCGACTGGCAGGAGGCGGTAATCCGCGCCGCCATCACGCTCAAGCTCTGCAACTACGAGGAGACGGGCGCCATCGTGGCGGCGCTCACCACCTCGGTGCCGGAAGCGCCGCACACCAAACGCAACTGGGACTACCGCTATTGTTGGCTGCGCGACGCCTATTTCGTCATCCAGGCCCTGAACCGGCTCGGCACCACCAAGACGATGGAGGAATACCTCACCTATATCACCAACATCGTCGATGACATGGAAGCGATCCCCGACCAGAAGGACATGCCGCCGCTCTTCAGCATCACGCGCTCGCCCGATCTGGACGAGCGGGAGGCGACGGCGCTGGCCGGCTATCGCGGCATGGGGCCCGTGCGCGTGGGCAACGCGGCCTACACGCAGATCCAGAACGATGCTTATGGCAGCGTCGTCCTGGCCTCCGTGCACGCCTTCCTCGACAGGCGCCTGATCCGTACCGGCAACCGGGCCCTGTTCGCGCATCTGGAAAAGCTGGGACACCGGGCCATCGAGGTTTTCGACCAGCCCGATGCCGGCCCGTGGGAACTGCGCACCAAGGCGGCCGTTCATACCTTTCCGAGCGTGATGTGCTGGGCGGCCTGCGATCGTCTCGTCAAGATCGCCGAAGCCATGGGACGCGAGGACCGGGCCGCGTTCTGGCGGGAGAATGCCGACCACATGCACAGGGTGATCAACGAGCGCGCCTACAATTCCGAGACGGGGACCTTCGTGTCCTCCTTCGACGGCAAGGATCTCGATGCGACGCTTCTGCTGCTGGCGGAGCTCGATTTCGTGAAGGCCGAGGATCCGCGCTTCATCGCGACCGTGGAAGCGGTGGGCGCGAAGCTGCGGCGCGGCGATCTTCTCCTGCGTTATGATGTGGAAGACGATTTCGGCCTCATGCATACGGCTTTCATGATCTGCGGCTTCTGGTACGTGGATGCGCTGAACGCCATCGGGCGCAAGGACGAGGCGAAGGAACTGTTCGAGCACATCCTGAGCTTGCGCAATTCCTTCGGGCTCTTCTCGGAAGATGCGGATTTCACAACCGGGGAATTGTGGGGGAATTTCCCGCAGACTTATTCCATGGTCGGCCTCATCAACTCCGCCGTGCGCCTGAGTCGGAGCTGGGAGGAAGCGTTCTGATCGCGGTCTTCGGGCGCGGAAAGAGGCAGAAAGGACGATAGGCTTCGATGTTTGCATTTCCTGTTCTGCTCGGGGATATCGGCGGGACCAACGCCCGCTTCGCCGTGCTGTCCGCGCCCGGAGCGGCCGTCAAACTTCTGCCGCGCAAGCTGACGGCGCAGACGCCCGACCCGGCCGGAGCGATCAGGATCGCGCTCGAAGCCTATGATGGCCCCGCGCCCCGCTCAGCCATCATCGCGGTGGCGACCCGCGTGGATGCGCCCGCGATCCGCCTCACCAATGCGAGCTGGGTGATCGACGCGCAGGCCATCGGCAAGGCGCTGAACCTCGAGCGCGTCACCCTCGTCAACGACTACACGCCCGTCGCCGCCTCCGTGGCGGTGCTTGACGAGGCCAAGGGCGATCTTGCGCCCATCGGCACGTTCCCGCCGCCGAAACACGGTGCCCGCGTCGTGCTCGGTCCCGGAACGGGCCTTGGGGCAGGGGCCCTGGTCCCAGTGGAGGATCGCCTAGCGATCCTCGCGACCGAGGCGGGGCATATGGAATTCGGGCCGACGAACGACGAGGAGGCCGCCATCTGGCCGCATCTGGAGCGGGTCGGCGGACGGGTCTCGGGAGAGGTCGTGCTGTCGGGGCCCGGCCTGTTCCGCATCGCCAAGGCCCTGGCCGCCCATCGCTGCGTGGACTGCCCCTTCACGATTCCTAACGACGTGCTGGCGGCGGCCCGGGAGGGCGACGCGCTGGCCATGGATGCGCTGAGGCATTTCGCCCGCTTCCTCGGGCGCTTCGCCGGGGATCTGGCGCTGACCTTCGAATCCTCCGGCGGCGTCTTCATCGCCGGCGGCATCGCGCCGCGCATGGTCGACATCCTCCAGGCGGGCGACTTCCGGGACGCGTTCGACCGCAAGGCGCCGCACGATGCCTGGGCCCGGAAGGTTCCGGTCTATGCCATCGTCAATCCCGAGCCGGCCCTGGAGGGCTTGGCCGCCATCGTGTCGAATCCGCAGCGTTTCATCTTCCAATCGCAAGGGTGGCAGGCTACCTGAAGGCACTGCTGAGAACGCACGGGGATGGCGCGCCCGTCTCCCGCGTCGGAACCCTTTTGGTCGCATATGAAAACAGAACAGATTGCTCTTTCGCCCCTCGCGCCCGGTGTCGACCTGTCGCTGACGGTCCAGCGCTTCGGACAGGAGGGCGTGCGCCCCCGCATCTACGTCCAGGCCTCCCTCCATGCGGACGAGATCCCCGGCATGATCGCGGCCCACCACCTGCGCGAGCGCCTGACGGCTCTCGAGGCCGAGGGAAGGATTAAAGGCGAGATCGTCCTCGTGCCCGCCGCCAATCCCATCGGCCTCGCCCAGCGGGTCATGGGCGACCATATCGGCCGCTTCCATCTCGCCGACGGCGTCAACTTCAACCGGGGCTATCCGCATCTCGTCCCGAAAGTGGCTGAGCGGGTCGCGGGCAGGCTCACCCAGGACGGGGAGGCGAATGTCCGCCTGATCCGCGAGGCCCTGCGGGCCGAGCTGGCGGTCTGGCAGCCGTCCAACGCCGCCGAGGTCATGAAGAAGGCCCTGCTGGGGCTGGCCCAGGAAGCGGACATCGTGCTCGACCTGCACTGCGATTCCGAAGCCGTGGTGCACCTCTACACCCATACCCGCTCAGCGGAGGAATTCGCGCCGCTCTCGGCGCTCCTCGGCTCCCATGCCTATCTCCTCGCCGACGAGTCGGGCGACGAACCCTTCGACGAGGCCTGCAGCCGCCCCTGGGCGGAGCTCGCCGACCGCTTCCCGGATCATCCGATCCCGTTCGCCTGCCATTCCACGACGCTGGAGTTCCGGGGCGAGCGCGACGTGACCCACGAGACCGGAAAGGCCGACGCGGCCGCCCTGGTCGATTACCTGGTCCTGCGCGGCGCCATCGCCGGCGAGGCGCCCCGGGTGCCCGAGGCCCTGTGCCGGCCCACCCCCCTGGCCGCTTCCGAGCCGCTCCAGGCTCCCGAGAACGGCATCCTGGTGTTCAGGGCCGAGATCGGCGCGAAGGTGAAGGAAGGCGACGTCCTTGCGGAGGTGATCGACCCGCTGACCGGCGCCGTGACCCCGGCCAAGGCGCCCACCGACGGCGTGATGTTCGCCCGGGTCGCCGTCCGCTTCGCCACGAAGGGCATGCGGATCGCCAAGGTCGCCGGCACCAAGGCTAAGCGGACGGGCAAGCTGCTCGGGGCGTAAAGACCCTTGAGGCCAAAAAGAAAGGCCGCCCTCGAGGGCGGCCTTTCCATTGTCGGTTCCACGGCCCGCAAAGAGCCGCCCTAAACGTGCGTTACGCACCAATCTCGGCAGAGGCCAAGATCCAGGTCACGGCAACCGGGGACCGTAGGGTATGACAATGAGACACTGGATCACCTCCTTTCGCTGTTGACGGGAAACCCCCATATGGGGTGAGAAGAGCATAGCAAAAGGGCGGGGCGCTGCGGCGTTCTGTCCTCAACCGTCGTTTCCAGAGAATTTTCAAACCGTCATGACCGATCTTCCGGCCCCCGTGGGCCGCCGCCGCACCTTTGCGATCATCTCCCACCCAGACGCGGGCAAGACCACGCTGACCGAAAAGCTCCTGCTGTTCGGAGGCGCGATCCAGCTCGCCGGCGAGGTAAAGGCCAAGAAGAACCGCGTATCCACCCGGTCCGACTGGATGGGCATCGAGAAGGAGCGCGGCATCTCGGTCGTGACCTCGGTCATGACCTTCGAATATGGCGGCTGCGTCTTCAACCTGCTCGACACGCCGGGCCACGAGGACTTCTCGGAGGACACCTACCGGACCCTGACGGCGGTGGATTCGGCCATCATGGTGATCGACGCCGCGAAGGGTATCGAGGCGCGCACGCGCAAGCTCTTCGAAGTGTGCCGCATGCGCGACATCCCGATCGTCACCTTCATCAACAAGATGGACCGCGAGGCGCGCAGCCCCTTCGACCTGCTCGACGAGATCGAGAAGACGCTGGCGCTGGACACCGCGCCCGTCACCTGGCCGATCAGCCAGGGCAAGAGCTTCGCCGGCACCTTCGACCTGCGCCGCAACATGGTCCGGCGCATCGACACGGACGACGAGCCGACGGAGGTCGCAGGCCCGGAGGATCCGAAGCTCATGAGCCTGCTGCCGCCGGAAGAGGCGGATGCATGGCAGGAGGAGGTCATGCTGGCCCAGGAGGCCTGCAAGCCCTTCGACCTGCAGGCCTTCCGCGAAGGCCATCTCACGCCCGTGTTCTTCGGCAGCGCCCTGCGCAATTTCGGCGTGCGCGACCTCATCGACGCGCTGGCGGCTTACGCGCCGCCGCCGCGCGGCCAGGAGGCGGACAAGCGTCTCGTCGAGGCGGGCGAGCCCAAGATGTCGGGCTTCGTGTTCAAGATCCAGGCCAACATGGATCCGAACCACCGCGACCGCATCGCCTTCATGCGCATCTGCTCGGGCAAGCTCCAGCGCGGCATGAAGGTGAAGCTCGTGCGCACGGGCAAGCCCATGAGCCTGAACGCGCCGCAATTCTTCTTCGCCCAGGACCGCGCCATCGCGGACGAGGCCTGGGCGGGCGACGTGGTCGGCATTCCGAACCACGGGACCCTGCGCATCGGCGATACGCTGACGGAAGGCGAGGACATCGTGTTCCGCGGCGTGCCGAGCTTCGCGCCGGAAATCCTGCGCCGCATCAAGCTGCAGGATGCCATGAAGGCGAAGAAGCTGCGCGAGGCGCTGCAGCAGATGGCGGAAGAAGGCGTCGTGCAGCTCTTCGTGCCGCAGGACGGGTCGGGCGCCATCGTGGGCGTGGTCGGCGCCCTGCAGCTCGACGTGCTCAAAGAGCGTCTCGCGGCCGAATACGGCCTGCCGATCGATTACGAACCGACGCGCTTCTCCATCTGCCGCTGGATCACGGCGGACGATCCGCGGGAACTCGACAAGTTCATCGAGAGCCACCTGTCGTCCATGGCGCGGGATCTCGACGATGCGCCCGTCTTCATGGCGCCTAACATGTTCAACCTTCAATACGAGGTCGACCGCTACAAGGCGATCCGGTTCTCGGACGTGAAGGACTACCAGAAGAAGGCCGCCTGACGGCCTTGCGACGACGAGGCGTCCGGCCGCGAACTTGCGACCGGGCGCTGCCTTCCCTATAAGGACACCGGACGCCCGAGAGGCGTTCGTTTCGACAGGATATGTGCCGCAATGGATTTCAACCGGACAGCAATGCCGACCTGCCTTGCCACCGGGAACATCCATATCCATGCCTGCTTCGATCACACTCTCCCATCTTTCATGCTCCGCGCCTGACGGGCGCTCCCTTCTTTCCGATCTCGATCTCAG
Source organism: Microvirga mediterraneensis (assembly GCF_013520865.1). Taxonomy (NCBI): domain Bacteria; kingdom Pseudomonadati; phylum Pseudomonadota; class Alphaproteobacteria; order Hyphomicrobiales; family Methylobacteriaceae; genus Microvirga; species Microvirga mediterraneensis. Next base: position 334,954 of record NZ_JACDXJ010000001.1, on the reverse strand, counting down.
CTTCGGTCCGGAGCGGACAGGGCTCGTCGGCCGCAACGGCATCGGCAAGACCACGCTCCTCCGGTTGATCACCGGCGCGCTGCAGCCCCATTCGGGCCATGTCACCGTTCACGGCAACCTGGGAATCCTGCACCAGAATGTACAGGCCGATCCGGACGGAACCATCGCGTCCCTGTTCGGGGCCGTCGACGCGCTGGCTCTCCTGCGCCGCGCCGAGATTGGCGACGCCTCGGCCGAGGAACTGGCCCATGCCGACTGGACCCTGGAGGCCCGCATGGGCTCCGCCCTCGCGAAAGTCGGTCTCGATGCCCCGCCCGACACAGTGCTGTCGAAACTGTCAGGTGGGCAGAACACGCGCGCCCGCCTCGCCGCGCTCGTGTTCTCGGAGCCCGATTTCCTGCTCCTCGACGAGCCGACGAACAACCTCGACCGGGACGGTCGCGATGCTGTGCTCGGTCTTCTCGCCGGCTGGAGGGGAGGGGCGATCGTCGTCAGCCATGACCGGGAACTGCTCGACACCATGGATGCCATCGTCGAGCTGACATCGCTCGGGGCGAGGCGCTACGGCGGCAACTGGAGCCGGTACCGTGAGCGCAAGGCGCTGGAACTCGCGGCCGCCCGGCGCGATCTGGCGGATGCGGAAAAGCGCGTGGCCGATGTCGACCGGAAAGCGCAGGAAACCGCCGAGAAGAAAGCGCGCAAGGACGGCGCCGGAAAACGAAAGCGCGCCAAGGGCGACATGCCGCTCATCCTCATGAACGGGCAGAAGAACCGCAGCGAGGAAACGGGCGCCAGCAACGCCCGTCTCGCCGAGCGCCGCCGCGTGCAGGCTCACGAGGAGGCTGCGTCCGCGCGCGAACGCATCGAGGTCTTGCAGCCGTTCTCCGTGGTGCTTCCGCCGACGCATCTGCCCGCCGGCAGGACGGTTCTCGCCATCGACGGCGCGAGCGCCAGCTACGAGCCGAAGCAGCCGATCCTGCGCGATCTCTCGCTTGCCATCGTCGGGCCGGAGCGCGTCGCCGTCACCGGACCGAACGGATCGGGCAAGACCACGTTGCTGGCGCTGATCACCGGGCAGCTGCAGCCTCGGACCGGGAGCGTGAAGGTCATGACGGAGTTCGCCCTGTTCGATCAGCAGGTGAGCCTGCTCGATCCCTCCTTGTCGATCCGCGACAATTTCCGCCGCATCAACCCGGAGGCGAACGAGAATGCCTGCCGGGCAGCCCTCGCCCGGTTCATGTTCCGCGCCGACGCGGCCCTGCAGCCGGTCTCCACCTTAAGCGGCGGGCAATTGCTGCGCGCAGGCCTCGCCTGCGTGCTGGGCGGGCCGAAGCCGCCCGCATTCTTGATTCTCGACGAGCCGACGAACCATCTCGACATCGATTCCATCGAAGCCGTCGAGGCGGGGCTGCGGGCCTATGACGGCGCGCTGCTGATCGTCAGCCACGACGAAGCGTTCTTGGAGGCCATCGGGATCACGCGCAGGTGGGATCTCGCGGAGACAGGTCTGACGTGAAGCCTCAGGCCGCCAGCTTGCGCTCGGTGTAGCGCTCCTGCACCTGGGCGATGTCTTCAATGCTCGGAAGACTCGCCTCGTTGCCGAGATGCTGGATCGCATGGGCGGAGGCCGCGCGGGCGAAAATGAAATGTTCGCGCCAGGGCAGGTCGGGGCGGGCCATGGCGGAATAGACATAAGCCCCATGGAAGATGTCGCCCGCGCCGTTGGTGTCCACCACCGCCTCGCCGGGAACGTTCAGGGCCGGCAGTACGCTTTCCTGGCCGGTCTCGTCGTACCAGACGAGGCCACGCTCGCCCAAGGTCACGCCGCCGATCTTGCAGCCGCGGCTCTTGAGATATTCCAGCATCCCGGACGGGGACAGGTCCATCTGCTCGCAGAGACGCTCGGCCACGATGGCCACGTCGATGAATTCGAGGAGTTCATGGGTGTTGGAGCGCAGGCCGCCGCCGTCGAGAGAGGTGAGGATGCCGGATTCGCGGCAGATCTTGGCGTAGTGCATGGCCGCGTCCGCCTGATGGCCATCGAGATGCAGGGCCTTGCAGCCCTGGAGGTTCAGCGGCGGCACCGGATGCAGGTAATGGTCGTCGCGGCAGCGGACGATGGCGCGCTTGCCGCCCCGGGGCATGATGAAGGACAGGGACGATTCGTGGACCTTCCGGTGGTGGACCGAAATGCCGTATTTCGCCGCCATGTCGATGAACATGCGGCCGAGCCAGTCGTCGGCGATAGAGGTCAGCAGATCGGGAGCGATTCCGAGCTTGGCGCAGGCGAAGGCGGCCGTGACCGCGTTGCCGCCGAACGAGATCGCATAATCCCGCGCCACGGTTTTCTCGTCCCCCGTCGGAAGCTCGTCCGCCAGGAAGGTCACGTCGATATAGGTCTGGCCCACGAAGAGAGCATGCATCGCTGAAATCGTCTCGGATCTGGATACGATGCGGGCAGTCTTGGACGAGCAGGGCCGATTAGGCAAGCTCTTCCGGGGGACGCCGCTTGCCGCGGCCACACCTCTCCCCACTGGGGAGAGGTCGAGCGCAGCGAGGGTGAGGGGTACAGGTCCATCCGGAGAGGGGGTAACCCCTCACCCGCCGCGCTGACGCACGTCGACCTCTCCCTCAAGGAGAGGTGGGGCTGCGCCAGACCATCTAGGAACTCGATCGGGCAGCCGCAAGAAAGCGATCTTGATCCTGCATCACGCTGCGTTGAGCGTGGCCGCCAAGCGGGCTGCCGTGAGGGCGGCGTCCAGGTCGGTGGCGATGAACTCGACCGGCGCCACCAGCCGCTTCCGGAAGGCGTCGGACAGGACCGGGTGCAGCCGTGCCGAGCCGCCCACGAGAGCCACGGGCCGGGGGCCGAGGCGCTTGATCAGCGCATTGGCAAGGCGGGCCAGTTCCTCGCCTGCGTCCTTCAGGATGGCCAGGGCGGTCCCGTCGCCAGCCTGGGCCGCTTCGCCCACGGCGCGGGCGAGGGAGCCGATCTTGCCGCGGTCTCCGCCATAGACGAAGGACCGCACGACGTTCCAATCCGTGCCGCCCAGAGCCTTGGCCAGGCAGGTGCCGAGGATCGTCGTCCAGCCTGCTCCGGGGCTTTCCTCCTCGGCGCGCAGCACGGCCTTGAGGGCCTCGCGGGCAATCCAGAAGCCGGAGCCGCCGTCGTCGATCAGGTTGCCGCGCCCGCCGACCCGGATGACCTCCTTGTCCTCCGAGAGGTAATAGCCGATTGAGCCGGTGCCGCTATAGACCAGGATGCCTTCACCCAGGGCGAAATAGGACAGGTAGGCGATCCACATGTCCTCCGCGACGAAGACCTTGTCCGGCGCGAGCTCGAAGGTCTCCGCGAACAGGGACCGCATAGTCGCCTCGGCGGGTGTGTCGCGGGTCAGCCCCGTGATGCCCGCGATGATGCCGAGCGGCCGGCCCTGCTTCATCACCGCCTGGGCCATGTCGAGGACGATCTGGCGCGCGCGCTCCTCCGCGGCGGCGGAGAAGAGATGGCCGGTCAGGGGGGCGACGGACCCTTGGGCCAGGCATTGGCCGCCCGTATCCGCCAGCCGCCAGCGCGTGGCGGTGCCGCCCGCGTCGATGCCAAGCCCCAGCCCCATGACCCGTCGCCTCTTGTTTCGGCCGGATTAGCCGGCCCTTATGTCGTCTTGGTGAAGTCTGCCAGGGCTTTGCGCAGATTGCCACCGTTTCGCGCGAGCGCGCCGCGCGCGTCCTCCGGGCTCGCGCCGAGCGCGATGAGAACGGCGGTCTTCAGGTCGCCGTCCGATTGCCGGATCGCCTCGATGGCGGTGGCGTCGTCGCAATCGGTGATCTGCGCGACCATGATCTCGCTGCGGCGGCGCAACTTCGCGTTCGTCGCCCGCATGTTGACCATAAGGCCGCGATAGACCCGGTCCATGCGCACCATGATCAGGGTGGACAGGAGATTGAGGATGATCTTCTGCGCCGTGCCCGCCTTCATGCGGGTCGAACCGGCGATCACCTCCTCGCCGGTATCGGCGAGAATCGGGTGGGAGCAGGCGTCCAGAATAGGCGTATCGGGATTGTTGGAGATGCCGATGGTCTGTGCGCCGCGCGAGGCCGCTTCCTTCAGGGCCGCGATGGTGAACGGCGTCCGGCCGCTCGCCGCGACGCCGATCACCACATCGTCCGGGCCGATGCCGTTGTCGCGAATCCCCGCGATGCCTTCCTCGACCGAATCCTCGGCGTTCTCGACCGCCTGCATGATGGCGCCCGTGCCGCCGGCGATCAGATAGACCACCCTTTCGTCGGGCCAGTTGAAGGTCGGCGGCAGTTCCGTTCCGTCCTGGACGCCGATGCGACCCGAGGTGCCTGCGCCCGCATAGACGAGCCGTCCGCCCCGGCGCAGGCGCTTCACCGCCTCTTCCGCCGCGGCCGCGATGGCCGGAAGCGAGGGCCTGACGGCGGCCACCGCCGCCAGCTGGCCTTCATAGAAAGCCGAGAGAACGTCGAGGCTCGGCCAAGTGTCGAGATCCTGGTAGCGGGTACTGAAATGTTCTGTCGCCATTGTGCCAACTTTCTTCCAGACCAATATAGGACCAGTTGACGAATCTTCACAACGCCCCGAAGGGGTCCGGACGGGGGCGGTGATCAACTTTCTGTTGGCATCCTTAAAGTCGCGCGGTTTGGTCGAACAACGCGATCACCTGCTCGCCTGTTGCACGGCGCAAGGGGAGGATTCCGCTGTCCGTGTGCCTGCTGGGATGGACGCGGTTGGTGAGCAGCGACCATGCCAGGCCGCGTTCGAAATCGACCCATAGCCCGGTACCGGTGAAGCCCGTGTGACCGATGGTGTCGGGGGAGCAGGAATCGCCGCCGTGCCAGCCCGGGTGGAAGCCCTCCCAGCCGACCGTGCGCTTCTCCGATTCGCGCGTGCGGATGGCCCTGATGGAGGCCGGCGAAAGGGCGGAGCCGTCGAGGAGCGAGCGGGCGAAATCGAGCACGCCGTCGATGGTGCCGAACAACCCCGCATGGCCTGACGCGCCGCCGAGGGCGAAGGCGTTCTCGTCGTGCACTTCGCCGCGAACGACGCGTCCGCGCCACGTGTCCTTCTCGGTCGCCGCGCAGAGCTGCGGGTCGGGCCGGAAAGAGAAGCGTTCAGGCAGGGGTTGATCGATCAGCGCCCGTCCGGTGATGCGCTCGATGGCGATGCCGAGCAGCATGAAGTTGATATCTGAATAAACGGGAGGCCCGCTCTGCCAGACGCGCTGCAGGATGAAGGCCCGCAGGGTATTCGGGTCCTGGCCGTAGGTGTAGAGCGGCTCGACGGCCGGCAGGTGCGTCTGGTGCGCGAGGCATTGGCGGAAGGGGAGCCGCCGCTCCGCCGCGTTCATGTCGTACTGGCGCAGGTCCGGGATGACCGTCACAAGGGGATCGTCGAGCCCAATCCGGCCCGCTTCCACCAGATGCAGGATGCGCGTCGTGGTGAAGATGACCTTGGTGAGAGATGCGAGATCGAACCATGTTTCACGGGAAACAACGTCGCGTTCCGGCTCGATCTGCGCATGGCCCGTCCATTGCACGGCCCGCTCGCCATCGGCCGTGACGATTCCGAGCACGGCGCCCGGAATCCGGCCGTCGCGAACGGAGGCGGCGGCGGGTGCGAAGGCGCGGTCGATCAAGGCTGTCAGAGGCATGATGCGTTCACGCCGCGCGGTTCAGCTCGCCGCCGGGCATGGGATGCGGCACGCCCGTCGTGGTGGGAAGACTCAGGGGCAGGCCGAGGGTGGAGCGCACGGCCAGGTAGCCGAAGGCCTGCGCCTCCAGGAAATCGCCGTCCCACCCCACGGCTTCGACCGGATCGACGGGGACGCCGAGTTCCGCGTGCAGACGTCTCATGAAATGCGCGTTGCGCCGCCCGCCGCCGGTGACGAGCCAGCGCTGCGGCGCGCGCGGAACATGGCGCAGTGAGGCGATGACGGACTGGATCGTGAACTCCGCCAGGGTCGCGGCGCCGTCCGCGTCGGATAGGGTCTCCACGCCCTTGGCGCGGGCATGGAAATCCTGACGGTCAAGGGATTTCGGGGCGGGGCGGTCGAAGAACGGATTGAGCATGAACTCCATGACGAGCCTCGCGTCCGCCTTGCCGGAGGCCGCGAGCTGTCCGTTCTCGTCGAAGCTCAGGCTCCGGCGGCGCAGGATGAAGTCATCGAGGAGCGCGCTCGCGGGCCCGGTGTCGAAGGCGATCACGGTGTCACCGTCGATATAGGTGACGTTCCCGACGCCGCCGAGATTGAGGATCATGAGAGGCTGCGCGAGATCGCTCGCCAGGGCCCGGTGATAGAGCGGCACGAAGGGCGCGCCTTCGCCGCCCGAGGCCACGTCCGCATGGCGGAAGCGATAGACGGTGTCGATGCCGAGCGCCGCCGCCACCCGGTCGCCGAGGCCGAGCTGGCGCGTGAAGCGCACCTCCGGCCGGTGATAGACGGTCTGGCCGTGGAAGCCGATCAGGCTCACGGCGCCGGCGGGAATGCCGGTTTCCGTCATGAAGCGCCGGATCGCCGCGATATGCGCGTCGGTCACAGCCCGCTCGAGGTCCTCCAGCGGCTCGCTCTGCGCCCGCTCCGGCTGGGCGATGAGCGCCTGGAGGGTTTTCCGCAGGTCGTCCGGATAGGAGAAGGTCCGTCCCGGCCCCGGCTTCACGACGGTGTCGCCGTCCGTGTCCACGACGGACACGTCGATACCGTCCATGGACGTGCCGCTGATCACGCCGACGGCTTTGACGAGGGGACGTTGCGACATGGGCTGCTCCGGGATGCTCTGGATGATCGCCCGACCATAGCACAGGCGCTGAACTGGTCCAGAGTGGTATGATATTGGACCATGACAGGCTCACTCCGATGGCCTATAAATCCCCGGCGGCTTCCAAGGGAGAAAAGACGCATGGTCAGGTCAGCACTGCGCAGCGCAATCGGTGCAGGTTTCATGGTGGCGGCGATGGCCTCCGCCTCGGCTCAGGTTCTGGAGATCGGAGCGGACAACGGTCCCACGGGGCTCGATCCGCATCTCATCACGGCTTTCCCGAGCTTCATGGTGGTGAACGGCAACATCTACGAGGGCCTCACGGCCATCGACAAGGACCTGAAGATCGTCCCGGGTCTCGCCGAATCCTGGACCGCCGCGCCGGACGGCAAGGCCTATACTTTCAAGTTGCGCCAGGGCGTTAAATTCCATGACGGCTCCCCCATGGAGGCCAAGGACGTGGTCGGCTCGATCAACCGCATCTTGAGCAAGGACATCGCTTCGCCTCTGGCAAGCCGCCTCTCGGCCGTCGAGAGCGCCAACGCGGTGGATGCCACGACCGTGGAGCTGAAGCTGAAGGAGCCGTCCGCCGCGCTCCTGAGCTCGCTCGCCACCATCGCCATCGTGCCGCGCAGCATGGAAGCGAACAAGGACGCCCTGCAGAAGGCGCCGGTCGGCACGGGCCCGTTCAAGTTCCAGGAATGGCAGCCCAACGGCTTCATCCTTCTCACGAAGAACGAGGCCTATTGGGACAAGGGCATGCCGAAGCTCGCAGGCCTCAAGTTCAACATCGTGCCGGAATCAGCGACCCGCCAGGTCGGCCTGACCAACGGCCAATACGCGCTTCTGCCCAACATCGACGCGGCCACGGCCCTGCAGCTCAAGGGCAAGCCGAACGTGAAGCTCTCCGAGACCATGGATCTCGCCTACACGCTGATCGGCATGAACGTGTCGAAGCCGCCTTTCGACAATCCGAAGGTGCGCGAGGCCGTGAACTACGCCATCAACCGCCAGGAGATCGTCGACGCGGCGCTCTTCGGCGCCGGCGTTCCCGGCGGCCCGCTGTCGCCCGCCCTGAAGAGCTGGGCACTCGATGTGAGCAAGTTCGCCTGCTACAAGCCCGACCCGGCCAAGGCCCAGGCGCTGTTGAAGGAAGCGGGCGTCGCCACGCCGGTGACCGTGACCATGAAGGTCCTGCCGCGCCAGGACATCAAGGATATCGCCCAGGTGGTGCAGGAGCAGCTGAACAAGGCGGGCTTCAAGGTCGAGCTCGTCAACCAGGAGCAGGGCCAGTTCATCCAGGATTGGCGCAACAGCAATTTCGACCTGTTCGCCTCGATCAATGCCGGCCAGCCGGATCCGGACGATTACTTCTACCGCACGTTCCGCACGGGCGGTTCGACCAACGTGTTCAAGTACTCGGACCAGGAGATCGACGGCCTGCTCGACCAGGCGCGCACCCAGCAGGACCAGGCGGCGCGCAAGGCGGCGTATGACAAGGTGCAGCAGAAGCTCGCCTGCTCGGGCCCGGTGGCGCACCTGACCTACGGCACCCTGTTCTCGGCCATGAACAGCAAGCTGCAGGGCTTCGAGACGATGCCGAACCGCTCGCTCCTGATGCTGCGCAACGCGTCCTACTGATCGTCCGCCGTCATCCCGGCGCCGCTCTCGCGCGGCGCCGGGATCTTTGTTTGAAGAGAGCCCGTCCGTATGAACCGCGTCCTGCTCGCACGCCTCATCGACCTCGTCATCGTCCTTTTCGGCGTGTCGATCATCGTGTTCCTGATGATCCGCATGATCCCCGGCGACGCGGTGGCGATTATGCTCGGCGCGAACACGGAGATCACGCCCGAGCGCATGGCGGAACTCAACCGCCGCGTCGGCCTCGACCGTCCGATCATCGAGCAATACCTGCTCTGGGCCGGGTCCGCGCTGCGCGGCGATTTCGGCACCTCGCTCTGGACGGGGCGTCCGGTCTCGACCGAGATCCTCCTGCACCTGTGGCCGACGCTGGAGCTCACCTTTCTCGCGCTTCTCGTCGGAGCCGTTCTCGCCGTGCCGGTCGGCTGCCTGATGGCGCAGACCCGTGGCGGCGCGGCCGATGTGGCCATGCGCGTTTCCGCCATCGCGGGCCTGACGATTCCCTCCTTCTGGCTCGGCATCGTGATGATCCTGCTCCTCTCCAGCTGGGCGCCGGGCTTCGCGTCCCTCGGCTACGTGCCCTTCTCGGAGGATCCCGTCGGCAATCTCCAGCGCATGATGCTGCCCGCCTTCGCCCTGGCGCTGCCGATCCTCGCCAATCTCTCGCGCCTCGTGCGCTCGGCCATGCTCGACGCACTGGGGCAGGATTACGTGCGCACCGCCCGCGCCAAGGGCCTGCCGGAGCGGCGCGTCGTCTACAAGCATGCCCTGCGCAATGCGCTGATCCCGTTCCTCACCAGCGTGGGCATCATGACCGGTTATCTGCTCGGTGGCGCCATCGTGGTCGAGCAGGTCTTCGCCATTCCGGGTCTCGGCCGCCTGATCCTCGGCGCCATCGCCGAGCGCAATTATCCGCTGATCCAGGCCACCATTCTGGTGGTGACGGCAGGCTTCGTGTTCGTGAACTTTCTCGTCGACTTCCTCTACATCGTCGTCGATCCCCGCGTGAGGGCCTGAGCCGTGAAGCAACTGGCCAAGAACAAGCTTCTCGCCTTCGCCGTCGTCCTGGTGGCGATCCAGCTCATCCTCGCCATCGGGGCGCCGCTCTTCGCGCCCTACGATCCCATGGCGCAGAGCGTTGCGCGCCGACTTCGCCCGCCCTCCTGGCTCAACTGGTTCGGCACGGACCAGCTCGGCCGGGACGTGCTGACGCGTATTCTCTACGGCTATCGCACCTCACTCATCGCCTGCCTGATCGCGGTCGGCATCGCGCTCTTCGCCGGCGGCGCGCTCGGCCTCATTGCCGCCTATTACCGCGGCTGGCTCGACCGCATCATCATGCGCGTCATGGACGTTCTCTTCGCCTTCCCGGTGATGCTGCTCGCCATCGGCATCATCGCCGTCCTGGGGCCGCACACCTACAGCGCGGCCGCCGCCATCGCGGTGGTCTACACGCCGATCTTCGCCCGCCTCCTGCGCGGCCCGGCGCTCGTCTTGTGCGAGAGCGAATACGTGGCGGGCGCCAAGGCCATCGGTGCCTCGGATGCACGCATCATCTTCCTGCACATCCTGCCGAACCTCGCCTCTGTCATCCTGGTCCAGACGAGCCTGCTGCTCTCCGCCGCCATCCTGGTCGAAGCCTCGCTGTCGTTCCTCGGCCTCGGCACGCAACCGCCGACGCCGTCGCTCGGCCTGATGCTGTCGGAGGGCCGCAACTTTCTCATGCTCTCGCCATGGAGCGCGATCTTCGCCGGTTTCGCGATCCTGTTCCTGTCCTTCGGGTTCAATCTTTTGGGCGATGCTCTTCGCGACACGCTCGATCCGCGCCTGCGGGGCCAATCGTGATCGTGCGGCCTGCCAGGGCCGAAGACATTTCGGCGCTCTCGGCCGTCGCCGAGCGCTCCTACCGGGTGGCCTTCGCGGACATCCTGGAACAGGACGTGCTCGCAGGCCGCGACGCTGCCTTCTTTGCCGAGCGCTTCGCCGCCTCGTGGCCGCGCATGCTGGTCGCGCTCGCCGAAGGCATCCCGGCCGGGTTCCTGCTCATGACCGACGGCCATATCGACATGCTGTTCATGGATCCCGGCTCCAACGGCAAGGGCGGCGGCGCGCTGCTCCTGCGGGAGGCGGAAGCACGGGGCGCGAGGAGCCTCGAATGTTTCCGCGACAATCATGCCGCGCGCCGGTTCTACGAACGCTATGGCTGGCGTGTGGCGCGGGAATACGAGCGGGAGTTCGCGGGGCGTGATCGCAGTTTCGTTCTTTATGAGAAGAGCTGATCCTCAGCCGGCGGAAAGGCTTCTTGTATTCACCCGCCTCATCCTGAGGAGGTCGGCTTATAAAAGGCTCACGCGCGTTTCCCTCCCCCTTGTGGGGAGGGATTAAGGGTGGGGGTGTGGGCGCCACACCTTCATAGGCTATCGCTCACACCCCCACCTCCAACTCCTCCCCACAACGGGGAGGAGAGCTCCCGCATCGCTTTATGAGCCAGCCGATCAGGATGAGGGGCAGAGGTAAATTCTACCGCTTCTTAGAGTGTGACGACCCGCCCCGTGCGCACCGCCTCATCGGCTGCCAGAACGATGCGCAGGGACCGGACGGCGTCGTTCATGTGGTCCGTCAGGTCCAGGTTCTCGCGGATTGCCCGCAGGAGGAAGCGCTGCTCGCGCTCGCAGAGGGCGTCGTGATCCGGCTCATCCGTTGTGCTGATGCGCTCGTCCGCCTTCGCGAAGCGGCCCTCCGAATCGAGAGCGGCGTGGTGCAGCAGAATCTGATTCGTCTTGGTATGCGCGTTGACGTCGTCCGAGCGGATCCCGCCGGACGTCTCGGCCATGACGATGCTGACGCTGCCCTTCGGGCCGATCACGTCCTTCACGAAATAGGCCGTTTCGCTCATCATCGGGCCCCAGCCGGCCTCGTACCAGCCGACCGAGCCGTCGTCGAAGGTCACGTGGAGATGCCCGTAATTGTACATGCCGGCCGGCATGTCCTCCGTCAGGCGCGTGCCGACGCCATGGACCTGCACGGGCTTCGCCTTCGTAATCTGGCACATGACATCGACATAATGAACGCCGCAATCGACGATGGGCGAGAGGGATTGCAGCAGGCGCTTGTGCGCCTCCCAGGCCGATCCGCTCGATTGCTGATTGAGGTTCATGCGGAACACGTGGGGCGTGCCGAGCGTCCTGGCGATCTCGATGAATTTGATCCAGGAGGGGTGGTGTCGAAGGATGTATCCGATGACGAGCTTGCGTCCGGTGCGCATCGCCGTCTCGACCACGCGCTCCGCATCCTTCACGGTGTCGGCGAGCGGTTTCTCCACGAAGACATGCGCTCCCGCCTCCATGGCGCGGATAGCATAGGGCGCGTGCGTGTCGGACCAGGTGTTGATCGATACGACGTCCGGCCTCGTGGCCTCGAGAGCTTCCTCGAAATCGGTGAAGCGCGGCGCATCCCGCAGGGCGGCCGGAAGCTCCATGCCGTCGATATTGCGCGTGCAGAGCCCTGCAATCTCGTAGCCGTCGATCCGGCTGTAGGCGAGGGCATGGGACAGGCCCATGTTCCCGAGCCCGATCACGAGAACCCGTTCTGCGCTCATCGAAAGAACCCCGTTCAGTTATCGTTTCCACCGATCCAAGTCTGCCGCACCTGCAGGCTTTCGTCGAGGAGGACGAGATCGGCGTGGTAGCCGGGCGCGATGCGGCCCCGTTCGTGATCGAGCCTCAGGAACCGGGCCGGGATCAGCGAGGCCATGCGCAGCACCGCCGGCAGGGCGAGGCCGAGCCGCTGCACGCTGTTGCGCACGGCGCCCGCCATGTCGAGGTCGGAGCCCGCGAGCGTGCCGTCCGCCGTGGTGAGCCGGCCGTCGCGGCGATGGATCGTGCGGCCGTGCAGGTCGAAGCCGGTCAGATCCGTGCCGGTCACCGCCATGGCGTCGGTCACCAGCATCATGTGCTCCGTCCCCTTGGCGGCGATCGCCACGCGCAGGGCCGCATCGCTCACATGGTGCCCGTCGACGATCAGCCCGCACCAGGTGTCCGGGCTGTCGAGCGCCGCGCCCACCGGGCCGGGATCGCGCCCGGCCAGCGGCGGCATGGCGTTGAACAGATGCGTGAAGCCGCGCGGCCCATGGCGCACCGCCTCCACGATGGTCGCGTAATCGCCCGCCGTGTGCCCGGCGCAGACCAGCACGCCCGCGGCGGCCAGCCGCGCAATCGCCGCCATGTCAACGCGCTCGGGCGCCAGCGTCACCAGGGTGCGGCCCTCGGTGAGCGCGGTGAGGATCGCGAGGTCCTCCTCCTCCAGCGGCCGGATGAAGGCGGGGTTGTGCACGCCCTTGCGCTCGGGGCTGATGAAGGGACCTTCGAGGTGGATGCCGAGCACGCCGGGCACGCGCGCGGCCAGAGCCTGGCGCATCGCCTCCACGGCCTCCGCCATGGTCTCGCGGGTGTCGGTGATGAAGGTCGGCAGCAGGCCGGTGGTGCCGTAGGCGCGGTGCGCTTCGGCGATGGTGCGGATGCCCTCGACGCTGCGCACGTCGTTGTAGAGCACGCCGCCGCCGCCATTGACCTGCACGTCGATGAAGCCGGGCGCCAGCAGGCCCTCGACCTGGCGGCGCGCGATGCCGGCGCCCAGATCCTGCTCCTGCGGCAGGCCGCGGATGCGGCCGTGCTCGATCACGACGGCGCGGCCGTCGAGCATGTGCGCGCCGTCGAAGACGCGGGCTCCCACGAGGGCTGTGGCCATCACACGGTCTCCGTCACCTTGCGCAGGCGCGGCGGGCTGTCGGGATTGCGGCCGCGCGCCAGGGCAATGGCGTTCACCAGGGGATAGAAGCTCTGGATGAGCGCGAGGGGGGCGAGATAGGGATGCGCCTCCTCGCTCCCCGGCAGGGCGAGGCGGGCGCGGCCCTCGGCGGCGCCGGCGACGAGGACGGGCACGCCCTGCTCGGCGAGCTTGGTCACGAGATCGTTGACGCCGCTCAGGGTCTCGTCGCGCTGGCTGAGCACCAGGATCGGGAAGTGCTCGCCCGCGAGCGTCCACGGGCCGTGCATCAGCTCGGCGGCGCTCATCGCCTCGGCGTGGACGCCGGAGGTTTCCTTGAGCTTGAGGGCGGCTTCCTGGGCGACGGCGAAGCCGACGCCGCGGCCGACGACGAACAGGTTGTCGGCATCAGTAAGGGCGGGCAGCGCCGCCGACCAGTCGGTGGCGGCGGCTTTGGCGAGCACGTCGGGCAGGGTGTCGAGGGCATCGAGCAGCGCCCGGTCCTGCGACCAGTGCGCCACGAGCTGCAGGCCGGCGGCGAGCGCGGCGATGAAGGACTTGGTGGCGGCGACGCTCTTCTCGGGGCCGGCATGGAGCGGCAGCACGACCTCGCAGGTGGCGGCGAGCGGCGAGGAGGTGTCGTTGACGAGCGCCACCGTCAGGGCGCCGTCGTCGCGGCCGGCCTGGGCGAGGTTGAGGATGTCGGGGCTGCGGCCCGATTGCGACACGGCGAGGAAGAGGGCATCGCGCATGCGCGGGCGCGCCGCGTAGACGGAGGTCACGGACGGGCCGACCGAGGCGGTGACGAGGCCGGACTGGATCTCGAGCAGGTACTTGACGAAGGTGGCGGCGTTGTCCGAGCTGCCGCGCGCGCAGGTGACGGCAAACGGCGGCGGGGACGCGCGCAGGCGCGCGCCGAGCTCGCGGCACAGCGGCGCGTTGCTCGCAAGCAGACGCGCCACAACCTCAGGCGCCTCAAACGCCTCGCGAAGCATGGCGGTCGGGGAAGAAGCATTCATGTCAGGTATCATCATTGTGCATCCGTTCGGGCTGGCTGATGGTCAGCTCGGCCACGAAATCATAGGCATCGCCCCGGTAATAGGACGAGGTGAACTCGACGACTTCGCCCGCGGCGGTGAACGAGCGACGTTCGATGTAGAGTGCGGGACTCCGAGGCGCAACGCCGAGCAGCGAGGCCTGTTCCTCGTTCAAGAGGACCGCGTGCAGGCGCTGCAGGGCGCGGGTCGGCATGAAGCCGTGCTCGTGCAGGACCGCATAGAGCGACTGCTTGACGAGGGAGGGATCGGGCAGAACCTTCGAGGGGATGACCGCGTTCTCGATCGCCATGGGAATGCCGTTGGCGAGACGCAGGCGATTGACGCGGCTGACGAGGTCTCCCGGCGAGAGGCCGAGCGCCATCAGCTCGTCCGTGGAGGCCGGGCCGGTCGAGCGGCTCAGCATCACGGCCGAGGAGCTCAGGCCCCGGGCCGACATGTCGTCGGTGAAGCTCGACAGGCGCGACAGGGGCTGTTCGAGGCGCATCTGCGGGGCGATGAAGGTGCCCGAGCCCCAGCGCTGGACGAGCACGCCCTTCTGCACCAGGCCGGTGATCGCCTTGCGCACCGTGACGCGCGAGATGCCGAGCTGCTTCGCCAGGTCCCGCTCGCCCGGCAGCGCCGCGTCGGCCTTGAGCGCGCCCTTGCGGACGGCGTCCTCGATGGATTGCTGGAGCTGGAGATAGAGCGGCGTCGGGTTGCCTTCGTCCAGGGGCACGAAGGCGAGCGGCTCGCTGGATTGCTCGTTCATGGCCGACCTTCCTGGAGAGCCATGCGGGCGAGCAGGATGGCGCCGTCGAGCGCGTCGGCCATGGGCTCCGCGATGGTTCGCTGCACGGGCGGCGACAGCCAGGGACGCAGGGGCTCCGACAATCCGCCGAAGAGGCAGATGGCGGGCGCGCCGAGGTCGAGCAGGCGCATGCCGATCGCGCTCAATCCCGCGGCCGCATCCTCGACGATGGCGATGCCGAGAGGATCGCGCCGTTCCGCATGCTGCAGCACGAGCGGCGCATAGCGTCCGTAATCGGCCGGGCGGGCCTTGCCGACCCAGTCGACCAGGATCTCAAGGTCGTTCTTGAACTCCGCCAGAACTGCATCGGAGAGCGGCGTCGCGGCGATGCGGCCGTCATGGGCCCAGATGCAGCGGCGCAGCAATTCGCGCCCGATGGCGGCGCCGCTGCCCTCATCGGAAATCTCGTAGCCCCAGCCGCCGACATAATGGCACTGGCCGCTGGTGCCGCCATAGCCGCAGGAGCCGGTGCCGACGATCAGGATGGCCCCGTCGCCGCCCTTGAAGGCGCCGAGCCAGGCCGTGTGGGCGTCCGTCTCGATCTCGAAGGATGCGAAGGGATGGCCGCGCGACAGAAGACGCTCGACCGCGCTGGTCTGCCCGGCCCCGGCCGCCCCCATGCCGGCATGGATGCGCTTGAGATCGTCTTCGTGGAGTCCTGCCTGCGCCAGCGCTTCGCGGCAGGCGGTCAGGAGCGAGTTCCAGACCAGTTCGGGATCGAGCCGGATATTGGACGGCCCGCCCGTGCCTTCTCCCAGGAGCGTTCCCTTCGCATCGCGCAGCCGCGCCCGGCACTTGGTGCCGCCGCCGTCAATGCCGAGGAACAGAAGGTCGGTCATGCAAGGGGATCTCGGAAAGGATCTTACGGACAGGCACCATGCCACTTAATGTCCAGTTCGGGAAGGGGCGTGGGAGCGGAAACTCCAGCTGCGTTGTCCACAGCCTTGACGGGATCCTCGGCCAAGAGCGCAAAGCGGGGAGAATGCAGAGCCGGCAAATTGTGCGCAGTGTCCCGCAAGGGGAGTTGTCTTTGAATTTCGCCGATACCAATATGAGGTCACTTGTCCAAAGAGCTTTCCGGTGAAACAGTCAGGCTGGTCCGTCGGAAAGCACAAGAATGCAGTCAAAACGGCACGGGACAATCAGAGGGCCATCATCATCGAGGGCGACCGGAGCGCCTCTCGGTCACGGAGGAAGAAAACGATGAAGAAACTCCATTCGAAAGCGTTCCTGCGCCGCGCAGGACGGTTGCTCGCGGGCGCCTCGGTGGCCGCGTCGGCCCTTGCTTTCGCCCATGCCGCGCCGGCCCAGACGCTCACTATCGAGAGCTGGCGCAACGACGACGCGGATGTCTGGAACACCAAGATCATTCCGGCCTTCAACAAGAAGCACCCCGACATCAAGGTGCAGTTCAAGGCCGATCCGCCGACCGAGTACAACGCCGCCCTCAACGCGCGCCTTGCCGGCGGCACAGCGGGCGACCTCATCACCTGCCGCCCGTTCGATGCGTCCCTGGACCTGTTCAAGAAGGGCAACCTTGTCTCCGTCAACGACGTGAAGGGCATCGAGAACTTCTCCGACGTGGCCAAGAGCGCCTGGTCCACCGACGACGGCAAGACCACCTTCTGCATGCCGATGGCCTCGGTGATCCACGGCTTCGTGTTCAACAAGGAAATCTTCGACGAGCTGAAGCTCACGCCGCCCAAGACGATGGCCGAGTTCCACGCGGTGCTCGACAAGATCAAGGCCGACGGCAAGTATACGCCGATCGCCATGGGCACGGCCGACCAGTGGGAGGCCGCCACCATGGGCTTCCAGAACATCGGCGTGAACTATTGGAAGGGCGAGGAGGGCCGCAAGGCGCTCATCGAAGGCAAGCAGAAATTCACCGATCCGGCCTATGTGGACGTGTTCAAGGAACTGGCGAGCTGGGCTCCCTACATGGGCGACGGCTACAAGTCGCAGAAATATCCCGACACGCAGAACCTGTTCACGCTGGGTCGCGCGGCCATCTATCCGGCCGGCTCCTGGGACGTGCCGATTTTCCGCAAGCAGGCCGATTTCCAGTTCGACGCCTTCGCGCCGCCGGTCGTGAAGGACGGCGACAAGTGCTACATCAGCGACCACACGGACATCGCGATCGGCATCAACGCCAAGTCGAAGAACATGGATGCGGCCAAGACCTTCCTGTCGTGGGTCGCGTCGCCTGAATTCGCCGAGATCTACGCCAACGAGCTGCCGGGCTTCTTCCCGCTCTCCAATGCGAAGGTCGAGGTGAAGGATCCGGTCGCGGCGAAGTTCGTCGGCTGGCGCGGCACCTGCGCAAGCTCGATCCGCAACTCCTACCAGATCCTGTCGCGCGGCACGCCGAACCTCGAGAACGAGCTTTGGAACGTGAGCGCCCAGGTGATGAACGGCAGCATGAAGCCGGAAGAGGCCGCCAAGAAGGCCGAGGACGGCCTCGCCGGCTGGTACGAGCCGCACAAGAAGTAAGCGCCGACAGGCGACAGGGCGGGCCGCTTCCGAAAGGCGGCCCGCCTTTCCTTCCCCTTCGGCCCGGAGCAGCATGACCGATCTCACGGCTTCACAGGTTCAGTCGACGGATGCGGCGCAGGCCCGTTCGCGTTTTCCCGTTCACATCGCGGTCTTTCTCGCGCCGGCGGTTGCGATCTACACCCTGTTCTCGATCTATCCCCTGATCGACACGATCCGCCTGAGCCTCTACGCGGGCGACGAGACCGGCGTCCGCAGCTTCGTGGGGCTGCAGAATTTCCGGACTCTTCTGGCCGATCCCAACTGGTCGGGTCAGTTCTGGAACGCGCTGCGCAACAACCTGATCTTCTTCCTGATCCACATGGTGGTGCAGAACGGCATCGGCCTGGGGCTCGCCATGCTGCTCAGCCTCCCGCGCCTCACCGGCGGCAGCGTCTATCGCACGCTCATCTTCCTGCCGACCATGCTGTCCGTGGTCATCATCGGCTTCATCTGGCAGCTCATCCTCAATCCGCTCTGGGGCATCGCGCCGAGCCTGCTCAAGGCCGTGGGGCTGGGAAGCCTCTTCGGCCCCTGGCTCGGCCAGGAATCGACGGCACTGCTCACGGTCTCACTCATCTCGGTCTGGCAGTTCGTCGGCATTCCCATGATGCTGATCTATGCGGCGCTTCTGAACATTCCCGACGATCTGCTCGATGCCGCCACGGTCGACGGAGCCGGGCCCTTCAGCGTGTTCTGGTTCGTGCGCCTGCCGCTCATCCTGCCGACGCTCGGCGTGGTGTCGATCCTGACCTTCGTGGCCAATTTCAACGCCTTCGACCTGATCTACGCGATCAAGGGCGCGCTCGCGGGACCGAACTTCTCCACCGATATTCTCGGCACGTTCTTCTATCGCACCTTCTTCGGCTTCCAGCTCCAGGTCGGCAGCCCGACCATGGGGGCCGCAGTGGCGACCGCCATGCTCGTCATCATCCTGATCGGCGTGCTGATCTATCTCTTCGGCGTGCAGCGCAGGCTGCAGCGGCACACGTTCTGAGGGCGCCATGGCAACAACCGTCAGAGGAACGACTGTCAGACCCGGCCGCATCGCCGTCCATATCGCCCTGATCCTCTACACGATCCTGGCGCTCGGCCCGATCTTGCTCATCCTGGTCAACGCCTTCAAGACGCGGCGCGCGATCTTCGCCGATCCGCTCGGGCTGCCCAACGGCCAGACCTTCACGACCATCGGGTTCGACCGCGTCTTCGCCAATGCGGATTTCGGGCTCTACTTCTTCAACAGCATGACGGTGACGCTGGTCTCCCTCGTGCTGATCGTGCTCATCGGCGCCATGGCCGCCTGGGCGCTGACCGAATACAGGTTCCCCGGCAACACCCTGCTCAGCCTCTATCTCGCCATCGGCATCATGGTGCCGATCCGCTTGGGAAGCGTCAGCATCCTGCGCATGATGGTGGAGCTGAACCTCGTCAACACGCTCACGGCGCTGATCCTCGTCTATGTGGCGCAAGGCCTGCCGCTCGCCATCCTGATTCTCGGCGAGTTCATCCAGC
The DNA here is from genome assembly GCF_013520865.1 of Microvirga mediterraneensis. Lineage (NCBI taxonomy): Bacteria > Pseudomonadati > Pseudomonadota > Alphaproteobacteria > Hyphomicrobiales > Methylobacteriaceae > Microvirga > Microvirga mediterraneensis. Next base: position 315,880 of record NZ_JACDXJ010000001.1, on the reverse strand, counting down.
AGATCCCGAAGGACCTGCGCGATGCGGCCCGCTGCGACGGGGTGAGCGAGTACCGGATCTTCTTCAGCATCATCCTGCCGCTCATCAGCCCGGCCATCGCGACGGTCGCCGTCTTCACCATGGTGCCGGTCTGGAACGATCTCTGGTTCCCGCTGATCCTGGCGCCCGGCGACGGCAAGCAGACGATCACCCTGGGCGTGCAGCAGTTCATCGGCCAGTACGTGACGGACTGGAACGCCGTTCTCGCGTCGCTCACCCTGGCGATCGCTCCCGTGCTCGTCCTTTATCTTGTCTTCTCGCGCTATCTCGTGCGCGGCCTCACGGCCGGCGCGGTGAAGTGACGCTTCATGGTTGGAATTGACCGCGATGGCTGATGTTTCCCTGCACAATGTTGCCAAGTCCTTCGGCGCGACGGAGATCCTGCGCGACATCAATCTCGCGGTCGAGGACGGTGAGTTCGTCGTCTTCGTGGGCCCGTCCGGCTGCGGCAAGTCCACGCTGCTGCGCATCATCGCGGGTCTCGAGACGGTGAGCGGGGGCGAGATCAGGATCGACAGCCGGCGCGTGAACGAGCTGCCGCCGGCGGATCGCAAGATCGCCATGGTGTTCCAGTCCTATGCGCTCTACCCGCATATGAACGTCTACAAGAACATGGCCTTCGGGCTGAAATTCGCCAAGACGGACAAGGCCGAGGCGGATCGGCGCGTGCGGCAGGCGGCGGAAATTTTAAAGCTCACCCCGCTTCTCGACCGCAAGCCGCGGGAGCTGTCGGGCGGCCAGCGCCAGCGCGTCGCCATCGGCCGGGCCATCGTGCGCAACCCGAGCGTCTTTCTCTTCGACGAGCCGCTGTCGAATCTCGATGCGGCGCTGCGCGTCAACACGCGCCTCGAGATCGCCAAACTGCATCGCGACCTCGGCGCCACGATGATCTACGTCACCCACGATCAGGTCGAGGCGATGACGCTCGCGTCCAAGATCGTGGTAATGAACCACGGCCGGATCGAGCAGGTCGGCGCGCCGCTGGAGCTCTATCGTTCCCCCCGCAACGTGTTCGTCGCGGGCTTCATCGGCTCGCCCCGGATGAACTTCATCAAAGGGCAGGTCCTGCGCGTCGAGGGGAGCCGCGCCACCGTCGGCTTCGCCGGCACGGAAGCGTTGGTCGATGTGAAGACAGGTAGCCTGTCGGCGGGCGATCCCGTGACCATCGGCATCCGGCCCGAGCACATGGAAGTGGGCGGGGACGATGCCGCCTCGCTGCGTGGCACCATCGATGCGGTCGAGCAGCTCGGCGAGTCGAGCTATGTCTATATGAGGCTCGCGAGCGGAGACGACGTGATCGTCCGCGCGCCGGGAGAGACCGACGCGGCGCCCGGCGGATCCTACACGGCTCACGTGCCGCGCCGCGCCCTGCACGTGTTCGACGCCTCGGGCGTGTCGGTTCTCGCCGGGCGGGGGTGAGGTCCATTCCGCTAAAGGATGCCATACATAGCCCTCATCCTGAGGAGGTCACGTGAGCGACCGTCTCGAAGGACGAGGGCGTCTCCAGTGCCCTCTGGATGATCCTTCGAGACGCCTGCTGCGCAGGCTCCTCAGGATGAGGACTGAGTTAAGCGATAAGGATCGCTGATCCCCTCACGAATTCGAAACAGCCGCTGCAATCCTCGGCGCGAGCGCGCTCGTGAGAATGTCGGCGGGTTTGCCGGAGGCCACGACGCGCCCATCGGCCACGAAGGCCATCTGGTCGGCCACATCCGCGACATCCTCGGGCGTGTGAATCGTCATCACGATGGTGACGGGTCGCTTGCGCCGCAGGGTGTCGACGAGCAGGATCATGTCGCGGCGGAGCGCAGGATCGAGGCTGCTGAAGGGCTCGTCGAGAAGGATGAGCGGGCGGCCTGAGACGAGCGCGCGCGCCAGCGCTACGCGCTGACGCTGCCCGCCCGACATCTCGCCGGGTTTGCGACCCTCGAACCCGTCAAGGCCGACAGCGTCGAGCATCTCGCCGACGAGGCGCTTCTCGTCCGCGCTCAGCCGCAGGGACGGACGCAGGCCCAAGCCGACATTCTGCGCTGCGCTCAGATGCGGAAACAGGTTGTGGTCCTGGAACACGATGGCAGCCGGGCGCTTGGCCGGCTCCAACGGCAGGAGGTTCTGGCCGTCGAAGGTCAGAGTGCCGCTTTCGGGCCGCTCGAAACCGGCGATCATGTGGAGCAGGGTGGTCTTGCCGCCACCCGATGGGCCGATGACGGCGCAGAGATGTCCCGCCGGGACGGCCAGCGTGTAATCGGCCGTGAAATCGGGCCAGGTCAGGCGGCAATTCTCAATCACCAGCATGGGACAATCGACCTGAAACGTGAGCGAGCAGAACCGCGAAAAGGACGATGACGAGACCGATGCTCGACGCCTCGTTCAGACGATAGGCGCCGAGACGCTCATAAAGAAGATAGGGCAGGGTCACCAATTCCGTACCGCCGAAGAGCGCGACGATGCCGAAATCGCCGAACGACAACGCCATGGCAAGCGCGAAGCCCGCCGCGAGCGGGCGCTTGAGGGCGGGCCAGTCCATGATCTTGAGCTTCGACCAGCCGGTGAGGCCGAGGGACGCCGCGACGCGGCCGTAGCGCTCTTCCGTGGTGAGGAGATGCGGCGCCACATAGCGATAGGCGAAGGGCACGGCGGCGAGCCCGTTGATGAGGGGCAAGAGGATAAGGCCGGCCGTCGAGGGATCGCCGAAGCGTCGGATCAGCAGGAACAGACCGGCGGCCAGGGCGGAGGGCGGGACGGCGAGCAGCGCGTCGGGCAGGAGGGCGTAGAAGGCGGCGATCCGCGGCGAGCGCAGGGCGATGCGCCGCCTCCGCGCCGCGGAGGCGAGCGCATAAGCCAGGAGACAGGCCAGGATGGCGGCGGCGCTCGCAATTGTCAGGCTCGTCACGAAGGCGCGCAGCAGGTCGGTATCGATCACGGCGGGCAGGCTGCGAAAGCCCGTCAGGACGCTGAAGGCGAGCGGCCCGATGAACAGGGCGCTCACAGTCAGCACGAAGGCGTCGAGCAATTTCAGGTGCCGGTTCTTCGCATCGGGGCGGTGAACGAGGCTGCGGATCGTGTGGCCCACGGGAGGGCGCGTGAAGGCCCAGTGGAGCAGACCCGTCATCGACAGGCAGATCGCGAGCTGGATCAGGGCGAGCCAGGCGACGCGGCCGAAATCGAGATCGATCTTGAGCGCCTCGTAGATCGCCACTTCGAGGGTGGATCGGCTCGGCCCCCCGCCGAGTGCCAGCACGATGGCGAAGCTCTTGAAGCACATCAGGAAGATCAGGCCCGCGATGCCGGGCAGTTCCGCCCGCAGCACCGGCCAGTCGAGATGGCGGAAGATCTGGAACGGCGTAAAGCCCAAAGCGCTCGCCAGGCGCCAGTGCTCGGCGGGCACTTGGTTCAATCCGTCGAGGGTGATCCGCGCCACGAAGGGTCCGTTGAGGAATACATGCGCGATCAGGATGCCCGGATAGCCGAAGATGCTGAAACCGCCCTTCCAGCCGAGAAACGCGAGCGCCTCGGCCAGCCATCCGCTGCGGCCGTAGACGGCAAAGACCGCGAACACGGCCACGATGGTCGGCAGAACCATCGTGGTGCTCAACGTCGCCAGGACGAGGTCGCGCCCCGGAAATCGGCGGCGTGCCAGCGCGAGCGCGAGGCCGATCCCAAGGACGAGGGACAGGACGGTCGAAAGCAGCGCCTGAACGATCGAGAAGGCGAGCACGCGCGCGAGATAGGGACCGATGGAGAGAAGCGCGGGCGTCCCTCCATCGAATGTGGCAAGGGCGATGAAGCCGCCCGCAACCAAACTCAAGATGGCGAAGGCCACCAGGCTTCCGGGGTGGGGCGGCTTCAGGACCATGAGCGGCGATCAGCGCGCGGTGGCGTTGAGCCAGGCATTCGTGAAAGCGCGGCGGTTCTGCTGCACCTCCTCGGGGGTGAAGAGAAGCGCCTTGTCCGGCTGCACGAGGTTCTTAAAAGCGTCGGGCAGGCCGGAAGCGGGCGTCTTCGCTGGCATCATCCAGTTGCCCTCGGGCATGGCCGACTGGAACGGCTCGCTGAGGATGAAGGCCATGAACTGCTTGGCGAGGTCCGGCTGCTTCGTCGTGCGGGTCATGCCGGCGAGCTCCACGTGGAGATAGTGACCCTCCGTAAAGGCGGCGGCCTTGTAGTTGTCCTTCTTCTCCGCGACGATGTGATAAGCAGGCGACGTGGTGTAGGACATCACCATGTCGGCCTCGCCCTTCAGGAACAGGCCGTAGGCCTCGGACCAGCCCTTGGTGAAGGTGACGATGCGGGGCTTGAGCTTGCCCCAGGCCTCGCCGGCTTGATCGCCGTAGACCTTCTGCATCCAGAGCAGGAGGCCGAGGCCCGGCGCACTGGTGCGGGGATCCTGCAGCACCACCTTCGGGCCGTTGGGATCGTCGACCAGTTCCTTCAGGCTTTTGGGCGGGTTGGCGAGCTTGTTGGCGTCGTACACGAAGGCGTAATAGCCCCAGTCGAAGGGAAGGAAGGTGCTGTCACTCCATGTGATAGGAAGTGTCAGAGTTCTTTCATCCACGCCATGAGGGGCAAAAAGGTTGAGAGACTTGGCCTCCGCCATGAGATTCATGTCGAGACCGACCACTGCATCGGCCTTGGTGTTCTCGCCTTCGAGCCGCAGCCGTCCGAGCAGGCTCCCGGCATCCTCGGCCGTGACCCAGTTCAATTCGCAGCCGCAGGTTGCCTCGAAGCGCTCCTTGACGGTCTTGCCGGGGCCGTATTTCCCGGCGAACGAGCTGTAGGTATAGACCGTGAGGGTCGGTTTGGTCTGGGCCTGGGCGAGGCCCGTCGCGAGTCCAAGCGTCGCGAGGGTGAGGAGAAGTCGGCGTAACATCAGGAGCGCTCCCATGCATGAGGCAGGCCGGACCGGCGGCACGGATTGCACGGGGCATGGCTTTTCTGGCGATGTCGCATGCTCATTCCCTCCGCCGGCATGACCCGGATCAGGTTCGACGGGTCGGCGGCCTTGCCGCCTCTCAGCCCCGGATGGGCTCCCCGTGAGACGCTTTGCTTCTAGAGCACTTCAGGGGCGGCCACAAGCCGCCCCGGTCTGGCTCATTTCCGGTTGCCCTTGTCCTTGCCGCCCGCCATCGCGGCCCGGCGCAGGGCATCGGCCAGGGCGCCGCCGGAGGCTTGAGCCTGCGGGGCCGGCTTCCGCTCATTCTGGGAACGATGCTTCTGGAACGCGGCCCGGTTGTCGTCCTGGCGGCCCTGGGGCCGCTTCTCGGCCGGATCGCTCATGCGCATGGAAAGCGAGATGCGCTTCCTCGGAACGTCGACCTCGAGCACCTTCACCTTCACGATGTCGCCCGGCTTCACGACGGTGCGCGGATCCTTCACGAAGGTGTCGGCGAGCGCCGAAATGTGCACGAGCCCGTCCTGGTGCACGCCCACGTCGACGAAGGCGCCGAAGGCGGCCACGTTGGTGACGACCCCTTCCAGCATCATGCCGGGCCTCAGGTCGCCGATCTTCTCCACGCCTTCCATGAAGGTTGCGGTCTTGAATTCGGGGCGCGGGTCGCGGCCGGGCTTCTCCAGCTCGCTCAGGATGTCCTTCACGGTCGGTACGCCGAACTTCTCGTCCGTGAAAGCCTGCGGGTTGAGCTTCTTCAGGACGGCCCCGTTGCCGATCACGACCTTGATGTCGCTCTTCGTGGCTTCGAGAATGCGGCGCACCACCGGGTAGGCTTCCGGATGGACCCCGGAGGCATCGAGCGGGTCGTCGCCATTCGGAATGCGCAGGAAGCCCGCCGCCTGCTCGAAGGTCTTCGGACCCAGGCCCGACACCTTGGTCAGCGCCTTGCGCGTCTTGAACGGCCCGTTGGCGTCCCGGTGCTCGACGATGTTCTTCGCCACCCATTCGCCGAGGCCCGACACGCGGGACAGGAGCGGCGCGGAGGCGGTGTTGAGATCGACGCCGACCGCGTTCACGCAATCCTCCACGACAGCATCGAGGGAGCGGGAGAGCTTGTATTCCGCGAGATCGTGCTGGTACTGCCCGACGCCGATGGATTTCGGGTCGATCTTCACCAGTTCGGCCAGCGGATCCTGCAGGCGGCGCGCGATGGAGACGGCGCCGCGCAGGGACACGTCGAGGTCGGGCAGCTCCTGGCTGGCGAAGGCGGACGCGGAATAGACGGAAGCGCCCGCCTCCGAGACCATGATCTTGGTCAGTTTCAAGTCCGGATGCTTCGCCACCAGTTCGGCCGCGAGCTTGTCGGTCTCGCGGGAGGCCGTGCCGTTGCCGATGGCGACGAGTTCGACCTTGTGGACGCGGCAGAGCCGCGCCAGCGTCGCGAGGGATTCGTCCCATTGGCGCTTCGGCTCGTGCGGGTAGATGGTGTCGGTCGCCACGACCTTTCCGGTCGCATCCACCACGGCCACCTTCACGCCGGTGCGGTAGCCCGGATCGAGGCCGAGCGTCGGGCGCGCCCCGGCGGGAGCCGCAAGCAGCAGGTCGCGCAGGTTGCCGGCGAACACCTTCACGGCCTCCTCCTCCGCGAGCTGCCAGAGCTTCATCTTCATGTCGAGCTCGATGGAGAAGCGCAGTTTCGTGCGCCAGGCCCAGCGCACGGTTTCCAGAAGCCACTTGTCGCCTGGGCGGCCCTGGTCGACGATGCCGAAGGCGAGGGCGGTGCGGCCTTCGTAGCGGCTGACATAGCTGGGCTCGGCGGCATCCTTGTCCTCCTCCATCCGCAGGTCGAGGATCTCTTCCTTCTCACCGCGGAAGAGCGCGAGGATGCGGTGGGAGGGGAGCTTGGTCAGCGGCTCGGCGAAGTCGAAGTAATCGGAGAATTTCGCCCCGTCGGTCTGCTTGCCGTCGCGGACCTTGGAGGTGAGGCTGCCGCGCTCCCAATAGATGTCGCGCAGGGAGCCCAGCAACTCGGCGTTTTCCGAGAAACGCTCGACCAGGATCGAACGGGCGCCTTCCAGGGCCGCCTCGGGCGTGGCGACTTCTTTCTCGGCATTCACGAAGGCGGCCGCCGCTTCCTTCGGGTCGCGGGCGGGTTCGCTCAGGAGGAGATCCGCCAGGGGCTCCAGGCCTGCTTCCTTGGCGATCTGCGCCTTGGTGCGCCGCTTGGGCTTGTAGGGCAGGTAGAGATCTTCGAGACGCGCCTTGGTGTCGGCGTTGTTGATTTGGAGCGCCAGTTCGTCGTTAAGCTTGCCTTGCTCGCGGATGCTGTCGAGGATCGTCTTGCGGCGGTCCTCCATCTCGCGCAGGTAGCGCAGGCGCTCCTCCAGGGTGCGCAGCTGGGCATCGTCCAGGGTGCCGGTGACTTCCTTGCGGTAGCGCGCGATGAAAGGAACGGTGGAGCCGCCGTCGAGCAGCTCGACAGCCGCCTTGACCTGCCATTCCTGGACATTCAGTTCGTTCGCGATGCGCTGACCGATGGATAGCATGGACGTCTCCGAAAAAGCATAAGGCGCGGCTTCTACGGTGCGGGGCGCCCCCCGGTCAACGGGCCGTCCACAGCCCCGGGGTCGCAGTACCGTTAGGGAATAGAGTATTTGGTTTTTCCCCTTGGCTTGGCTGGCCTTGGCGTATAGACCGTCCGGCCCTTCAAGCCGTCCTCCGAGGTCCAAATGCCCGTATCCCCTGATTTTTCCATCGGCATCGATTTCGGCACCAGCAACACGGTCGTGGCCATCGCGGATCCGGAGGGGAATGTGGAGGCGCTAACCTTCGAGCATGGGGGAGAGCGCCTGAAGGTCTATGTCACGGCGCTCTGCTTCTGGGACGAGCGGCACGGCAACGGCCTGCGGACGGAGGTCGAGGGCGGCCCCTGGGCTATCGAGCAGTTCCTCGAGGGGCTCCATGCCCACCGTTTCATCCAATCCTTCAAGACTTTCGCGGCCAGCGCCACCTTCAAGGAAACCCGCATCTTCCGGGAGCGCTACGCCTTCGAGGACCTGTTGAGCGCGTTTCTGCGCACGCTCGCGGAGCATGGCGGCTCCCGGTTGGATTGGGGCGCAGGGAATGTGGTTATCGGCCGGCCGGTCCAGTTCGCGGGCTACAACCCGGATGACGATCTCGCGATGCGGCGCTACCGGGCCGCCTTCGGACGGCTCGGGGCCGAGCAGGCCCGCTATGTCTATGAGCCTGTCGGCGCCGCCTTCTTCTACGCGCGCCAGCTCGACCACGACGCCACCGTGCTCGTCGCGGATTTCGGCGGCGGCACCAGCGACTTTTCGGTGATGCGGTTCTCGAAGGCCGGCGGCGCGCTGCGCGCGGAGCCCCTGGGGCATGCAGGTATCGGTCTTGCGGGCGATGCCTTCGATTATCGGATCGTCGACAAGGTCGTATCGCCACGCCTCGGCAAGGGTGGGCTCTACCGCTCCATGGACAAGATCCTGACGATCCCCAACCACTACTACGCAAACTTTGCCCGTTGGAACCAGCTCGCCATGATGAAGGGCAGCGGCGACTTGAAGGAGCTGCGCGAACTCGCCCGCGTCGCCCTGGAGCCTGAGCCGCTGGAGAAATTCATCGACATCATCGAATACGATCTGGGCTTCGCCCTCTACCGGGCCGTATCGTCGGCCAAGGTGGCGCTCTCCAACCAGGAGGAGACGGATTTCCGCTTCCAGGGCGAGGGCGTCGACATCCAGGCGAAGATCACCCGCGCCGAGTTCGAGACCTGGATCGCGGAGGATGTCGACCGGATCGCCCAGACGGTCGACGAGGCGCTCGCCAAGTCCGGTGTGAAGCCGGGGGAGATCGAGAGGGTCTTCCTAACGGGCGGCACATCTTTCGTCCCGGCCATCCGGCGCCTGTTCGTCGACCGATTCGGTGAAACCAGGCTGACCTCGGCGGACCAGTTCGAGTCGATCGCCTATGGGCTGGCGCTCATCGGCCAGTCGGAAGCCCCCGAGCGTTGGGCTGTCACGAACTAGGCTAGATTTAAAATAAAATTACGCTTGCCGTAGGGAGATAAAGGGTTTTATTTCGCAGCGCAACATTGGCGCCTGAAGCGGGAGTCCTCTCATGTCCCTGATCAATCCCGACGTCACGCCCGAGAAGGACTTTCCCCTTCGCGACGATATCCGGCTCCTGGGGCGCATCCTCGGCGATACGATCCGCGAACAGGAGGGAGAAGCGGCTTTCGAGATCGTCGAGCGCATCCGCCAGACCTCGATCCGCTTCCACCGCGACGAGGATGAAACCGCCCGCCGCGAGCTCGAGACGATCCTGAACAGCCTCTCGCGGGGACGCACCAACCAGATCATCCGGGCCTACAGCTATTTCTCGCATCTGGCGAACATCGCCGAGGACCAGCACCATGTCCGCCGATCCCGCGCCCATGCCATGGCGGGCGCTCACGCCCTGGAGGCTTCAGCGCCGCGCGAGGGAACATTAGCGCGGGCGCTCAAACTCATCCGGGACGCGGGCATCAGCCACAACGCCCTGCAGGCCTTCTTCGGCTCCGCTCTGGTCTCTCCGGTCCTGACCGCGCACCCGACGGAGGTGCGCCGCAAGAGTACCATCGACCGGGAGATGGAGATCTCCCAGATCCTGGCGCAGCGCGACCGGCAGCATTTGACGCCGGATGAGGAGGCGGCCTGTCAGGAGGGCCTTCGCCGCGCCATCCTCACTCTCTGGCAGACGAGCATTCTGCGCCGGAACAGGCTGAAGGTGATCGACGAGGTCAATAACGGCCTTTCCTATTACGACTACACCTTCTTCAAGGAGTTGCCCCGCGTCTATGCCGCCCTGGAGGATCAGCTCGCGGCCATGGATCCCGTCTGGGAGAATGTGGAGCTTCCCTCCTTCCTGCGGATGGGAAGCTGGATCGGCGGTGACCGCGACGGCAATCCCTTCGTGACGGCGGATGCCCTGCGTCAGGCCCTGATGCTGCAGAGCAAGCACGCCCTTGGCTTCTACCTCGAAGAACTCCATTGCCTGGGCGCCGAACTGTCGCTCGATGGGCGCTATGTGAATGTGTCCGATGAGGTCCAGGAACTCGCCAAGGCTTCTCCCGATCCTTCGCCCCATCGCCAGGACGAGCCCTATCGCCGGGCGATATCAGGTATCTATGCGCGCTTGGCGGCAACCGCCGCGCGGCTAGGACATGGCGACGTGGCGCGTCACGCGGTGGGCGATGCGCCGGCCTATGACAGCGTCGACGAATTCGAAGGCGATCTGTCCATCCTGCACCGCTCCCTGCGGTCGAACGGATCGGGCTCCCTGTCGCGGGGGCGCCTGCGCAAGCTGCGCCGCACGGTCGACGTGTTCGGCTTCCATCTGGCAAGCCTCGACATGCGGCAGAACTCCGACGTTCATCAGCGTGTGATCGCCGAGCTTTTCGAGAAGGCGATGCCCGGCACCGGCTACGAAGGATTGTCGGAGGACAGGCGTGTCGCGCTGCTTATGGAAGAACTCGCGACCCCACGTCTCCTGACCTCGCCCTATCTCGAATACTCGCCGGAGACATCGTCCGAACTCGCCATCGTTCACGAGGCCGCCGAAGCCCACCGGCGCTACGGCCGCGCGGCCGTGCCGAACTACGTCATCTCCAAGGCGAGCGATCCGTCGGACATTCTTGAGGTGGCCCTTCTCCTGAAGGAGGCGGGCCTCTTGCGTCCACGCGACGGCGAGATGGACGTGAACATCATCCCGCTCTTCGAGACCATTGCGGATCTGCGCCATTGCAGCGGCGTGATGGATGCGCTCTTCGCGCTGCCCGCTTACATGCGCCTGTTGCGCAGCCGCGGTCAGGCGCAGGAGGTGATGCTCGGCTATTCGGACAGCAACAAGGACGGCGGCTTCCTCACGTCGGGCTGGGAGCTCTACAAGGCGGAGATCGAACTGATCGAGGTGTTCAGGCGTCATGGCGTGGCTCTCCGTCTCTTCCACGGACGCGGCGGATCGGTGGGGCGTGGCGGCGGGCCGAGCTATCAGGCGATCCTCGCGCAGCCCGGAGGAGCCGTGCAGGGCGCCATCCGCATCACGGAACAGGGCGAGGTGATCGCGGGCAAATACTCCAATCCCGATCTCGGGCGGCGCAATCTTGAGATCCTGGCCGCCGCGACCCTCGAAGCCTCGCTGCTGCATTCCGGCCAGTCGGCGCCGCGCGCGGAATATCTCAATGCCATGGAGGAGCTGTCGAACAGCGCCTTCAAGGCTTATCGGGCCCTCGTCTACGAGACCGAAGGGTTCGAGCGCTATTTCTGGGAATCCACGGTGATTGGCGAAATCGCCAATCTGAACATCGGCAGCCGGCCCGCCTCGCGCACAAATTCGCGGCGCATCGAGGACCTGCGCGCCATTCCCTGGGTGTTCGGCTGGGCGCAGTGCCGCCTCATGCTGCCGGGCTGGTACGGATTCGGCTCCGCCGTCAACGAATGGCTTGAGAAGCACCCTGACACCGGCTTGGCTCTGCTGCAGGAGATGTACCGCGAATGGCCCTTCTTCCAGGCGCTCCTGTCGAACATGGACATGGTGCTGGCGAAGAGCAACATCGCCATCGCGTCGCGCTACGCGAAGCTCGTCGAAGACGACGGCCTTCGCGAGGCCATCTTCCCGCGCCTGCGCCACGAATGGGAGGATTCGATCAGGCAGCTCCTCGCCATCATGCAGCAGCAATCCCTGCTCGACGGCAATCCGCTTCTCGCCCGCTCGATCCGCAACCGCTTTCCCTATCTCGATCCGCTGAACCACCTGCAGATCGAATTGCTGAAGCGTCACCGTTCCGGCGATGCCGATGAGCAGGTCGTGCAGGGCATCCACCTGTCCATCAACGGCATCGCGGCGGGCCTGCGCAACAGCGGTTAGGAAACACAGTTTCGGAACCCGATCGGATCTTCTCGGTTGATTTCCTTGAGAGCGCACCCCGTGAGGGGCGCCTGGAGCTTTAGCCTGAGAGGAGAAATCCATGTCCCGTGGTGACAAGTCCGCCTACACGGACAAGCAGAAGCGCAAGGCCGAGCATATCGAAGAAGGCTACGAGAATCGCGGCGTCTCCGAGAAGGAAGCCGAGCGTCGCGCCTGGGCCACCGTCAACAAGCAGGACGGCGGCGGCAAGAAAGGCGGCTCCGGCCACCGCTAAAGGTATGAGAGCCGGCTGCAGCTAAGGTAGTGCGCCGGGCGGAAAGCGGGTGTATGGAGGGGCCTGATCTCTCCCGCCCGATCCTGCCATGGAGGAAGCCTTGCTCACCAGTTCTGCCGCCGGCGTCTATGTCATCTGTCCCACGCCCTTCGAGAGCGATGGGCGTGTGGACGTCGCCTCGACCGACCGGATGGTCGAGGCCTATCTGAAAGCCGGCGCCACCGGGCTGACGATTCTCGGCATCATGGGCGAAGCGCCCAAGCTGGCGGCCGACGAGGCCCTTTCCTTCGCCCGCCAGGTTATCGCCACGGTGGCGGGGCGCGTTCCCATCATCGTCGGTGTCTCTGCCGCAGGCTTCGCCGCCATGTCGGGCCTGTCGTCCAAGGTGATGGACGCGGGCGCAGCCGGCGTCATGATCGCTCCGCCCTCGACGCTCAAGACCGACGACCAGATCGTCTCCTATTACGCCGATGCGGTGGAAGCCATCGGAGCGGACGTGCCGTGGGTGATCCAGGATTATCCACTCACGACCAATGTTGTCATGACGCCCAAGGTGATCATGCGCATCATCGAGCAGAGCCCCTCCTGCGTGATGCTCAAGCATGAGGATTGGCCAGGCCTCGACAAGATCACGACCCTGCGCCGCGCCAGCGATGCCGGTCAGGCGCGCCGCGTGTCCATCCTCTGCGGCAACGGCGGCATGTTCCTTCCCTTCGAGATGGAGCGCGGCGCCGACGGAGCCATGACGGGCTACGCCTATCCCGAAATGCTGGTCGGCGTGGTGAACCTCATCAACCAAGGCAAGCGGAAGGAGGCACACGACCTCTTCGACCGTCACCTGCCGCTGGTGCGCTACGAGACGCAGCCCGGTGTGGGGCTTGCCGTGCGCAAATACGTGCTGAAGCGGCGCGGCATCATCGCGTCCGACACGCTGCGCAAGCCCGGGCCGAAGCTGAGCCCGGAGACGATTGCCGAGATCGAATGGCTGATGGAGCGCATCGAGCGCTCGTGAGTTTTGCAAGGGAGTTTCTACGAATGGAAACAGGGTTGAAAGGAAAGCGCGCGCTGGTTCTCGGCGCGAGCAAGGGGCTGGGCTTCGGCATCGCTCAAGGGTTGGCGGAGGAGGGTGCGCGCGTCGCCATCGCCAGCCGCACCATGGAAGGCTCGAAGGCCGCCGTCGACAAGATCGGCAGGGACGTCCTTCCCTTCATCTGCGATACCGGCAAGGTCGATCAGGTCGATGCGCTGGTGAAGGATGTCACGGCTGCGCTCGGCGGCGTGGACATTCTCGTGCTCAACAGTGGCGGCCCGCCGCCCGGCAAGGCGCAGGGCGTCTCGTCCGACCAGTGGCGCCAGTCGTTCGAAGCCATGTTCGTCAATCTCGTGCGGATCGCCGACCAGCTTCTACCCGGCATGATCGAGCGCAGATTCGGCCGCATCATCTCCGTGATCTCCTCCGGCGTGATCCAGCCGATCCCGAACCTCGCCATCTCGAATGCCATTCGGCCCGCGCTTGTGGGCTGGGGCAAGACGCTGGCGAGCGAAGTGGCATCCTCGGGCGTGACCGTGAACGCCATCGCTCCGGGCCGCATCGCCACCGATCGCCTGAAGCAGCTCGATGCCGCCAATGCGGAGCGCACCAATCGCTCCGTCGAGGACGTGGCCGCTGCGGCGCGCGCCGGCATTCCGGCTGGCCGCTACGGTGAGATCGAGGAATTCGCGGCTGCGGCCGTCTTCCTCGCCAGCGAGAAGGCCTCGTTCATGACGGGCTCGATCCTGCGCGTCGACGGCGGGCAGATCTCGTCCACGACCTGATGCCGATACTCTTGAGGTGAGGCGGGTTCCCGCCTCACCTCATCCGCTCAAGCGATGATCCCTGCCCAATAGAGAGCGATCCCGGCCGCCGATGTCGCGGCAAGCGTCGGCAGCATCCCGATGTGGAAGCGGAACATGGCCAGGATGGCAGAACCTGAGAGCAGCAGCGCCCAAAGGTTGACGCTGTCCCAGATCGGCGCGTCGAAACGGAAGGGGCCCCATCCGACCGGTTGAACCTGGCCGAAGATCGTATGAATGCCGAACCAGATCGCCAGGTTCAGGATCACGCCGACCACGGCGGCCGTGATGGCCGAGAGGGCTCCGCTCAGGGCCCGGTTGCCGCGCAGGACCTCGATATAGGGAGCGCCGAGAAAGATCCAGAGGAAGCACGGCGCGAAGGTCACCCATGTGGTGAGAAGGCCGCCCAAGGTGCCTGCCAGCAAGGGATTGAGCGTGCCGGCTCCCCGGAAGGCCGCCATGAAGCCCACGAATTGCAGCACCATGATCAACGGCCCGGGCGTCGTCTCGGCCATGCCGAGGCCATCGAGCATCTCGCCGGGCCGCAGCCAGCCATAAGTGTCCACCGCCTGTTGCGCCACATAAGCCAGGGCGGCATAGGCGCCGCCGAAGGTGACCATCGCCATCTTCGAAAAGAAGATCGCGATCTGGCTGAAGACGTCGCCTCTGCCGAGGAACAGCACGAGCAACAGGACCGGCACGAGCCAGAGTGTCAGCCAGATCGCCGCCACTTGCATGCTTCGTCTCCTGTTCGGAGACGCGTGGGCAGGGATGTGCTCGCCGAGGAGGTCGCCATGTTCCTCCGCGCCATTGCTCGGTCCACCCGACTGGACCTGCGGGAGGCCCGCTCGCCCGCCGAGAAAGCCGATCAGACCCGCCGCGAACACGATCAGCGGAAAGGGCGCGCCAAGGAAGAAGATCGCCACGAAGGCTGCCGCGGCGAGACCGACCAGGATGCGGTTCTTGAGGGCCCGCCTGCCGATCCTCAGCACCGCTTCGAGTACGATGGCGAGCACAGCGGCCTTCAGGCCGAAGAAAAGCGCGGCAACGATGCCGACTTTGCCATAGAGGGCATAGATCCAGCTCAACCCCATAATGGCCACGATGCCGGGCAGGATGAACAATCCGCCCGCCATGAGGCCGCCGAGGGTGCGGTGCATGAGCCAGCCCACATAGGTGGCGAGCTGCTGCGCCTCCGGCCCCGGCAGCAGCATGCAATAGTTGAGGGCATGGAGAAAGCGGTTCTCGGAGATCCAGCGCTTCTCCTCGACCAGGATCCGGTGCATCACCGCGATCTGCCCGGCGGGCCCGCCGAAGCTCAAGGCCGCGACCCGCAGCCAGACTCGAAAAGCCTCGCCCAGCGAGACGCCATGGCTGGGGGAGGCTTGAGCAGCGCTCTGGTTTGAGTTCTGCGCCGTGTCCATCACATCAGACCCCCGGCTTCTTCGAAGGCCAGTCGTGTGTCTCATCAGTCGCATCGCGGCACCAGCGATAGAAGGCGTCGTAGAGCAGGAGCCCGGCTTCGAGTTGTGCGAGGTCGTCTGCATACATGCGTGACAATCCCAACGAGGCGGCGAGCAGGCCGGGAGCTTCGGGTGCGAGGTCGAGGCGCGCCGTGTCCGCTCCCCTTACGATGGTGGCGAGTCGGTTCAAAGGCGCGGACGCAAGTCCGAATTCCTCGACCATGACATCGAAGGTGCACAGCTCGCCACGGTGGCTCCAGAATACTCCTTCGCCTTCGATGTCGAATGGGGTCGCCCCAAAATGCTTGGCGACACCCTCGGCCTCCGATGGCGTTACGAACAGGAAAACCGCCCTCGGATCGACGAAACGGCGGATCAGCCACGGACAGGCGATCCGGTCGATCTTGGGACGCGACCGCGTCACCCAGACGGTTTGGCCTTGAGGATTTCGAGGTGGCAGCTTGGCTTCCGGGACCATAGGCAAACCGGCCTGTGACCAAGCGACCGTGCCGCCCTCAAGGGCATCTGCCGGTACGCCAAAGTGGCGTAGCCAAGCGGCGACGCCTTGGCCGAGCTTGAGGCCCTTCTGGCACACGACAATGGCATTCCACCCCCTGAATTCCTCCCCCCAGGCAGTCACGGTCGCGTAGGGCCGGCGAACCGAACCCGGGATCAGGCGAGGGTTGGTTTCAAAGTCATCGTCGGTTCGAACGTCGATGATGGCAGGGCACTTGGGCGTGCCGATCAGGCGAGCAAGCTTGTCGATGGAAATTGTGTTAATTGACGACACGATAGCATCCGTTGGATTTTATTGCGGATGCGATGCTTGGGCATGTCGCCTCGTGGGGAGATCGCAATCCCCATGAAATATATTACATACCTGCTGCTCTGGATTTGTCAATCGATCTGCACGGAGCATGCTGGAAATCAGTAATCCTGCTCGGATTCTCTTTCCTGGGTCTGAACGATGAGGCCGTTGTCGATGAGGGTTTGCCACACCTCCTCGCCGGTTTCGGCATAGTTCACGAGCCCGCGGTCATGCTCGCTCACCATGCCGTGTTCGAGCAGCGCATCGAACTTGATGACCGATTGCCAGTAATCGCGGTCGAAGAGGACGATCGGCAGGGGAGGCGCCTTGCCGGTCTGGCGCAGGGTCAGGAGCTCGAACAACTCGTCGAAGGTGCCGAAGCCGCCGGGGAACACTACCAGGGCGTTGGCCCGCATCGCCAGATGCATCTTGCGCATGGCGAAGTAGTGGAAGCGGAACGTCAGGTCCGGGGTCGAATAGGCATTGGGTTCCTGCTCGTGGGGCAGGGTGATGTTGAAGCCGATCGAAGGGGCGCCGACGTCGAAGGCTCCTCTGTTCGCGGCCTCCATGATGCCGGGGCCGCCGCCGGTGGCGATCACGTTGTCTCGTTTCCCTCCGTTGTCAGTCAATGCACCGCCGCGCTGCGATGCAAGGGCTCCGAAGGCGCGGGCTTGCTCGTACCAGAACGGATGCTTGCCGGGACCGTTCTCCCGCACGCGAGCGCTGCCGAAGACGACGATGGTCGAGCGCACCCCCCAGATCCGCAGGTTTTCCTCGGCCTTGGCGTATTCCAGCATGAATCGGACGCCCCGCATGGAATCGCCCAGGAGAAAATCCTGATCCATCGCGGCCAGCCGATAGGACGGCGAAGCGATATTGGCCGCGTTCGAAGGCTTGGCGTCGTTCATGAAAGAGGCTCCGGTGACTTAAGGCACTGCACAAAGCACATTTTCAAGGCCGGGTTAACTCTCCGCTGCCCGGGGGGATCCACAAAGAACTCTATGACCGCTGAATGGTCCCGAGGGGCCGAGTGTGGATTTATGCTTTCCTCGTTCGAACCCGGGGAAAGTCATTTTCCCTATAGCCCCTCGCGCCCCCGCGGTTATATCAAGGACGCAAAGCGCATCCTGCGGGCCTCGCGGCGCCGCGCTGAACCATGCGTCCAACACAAGAGGGCATCGGGTCCAGCAGGCCCGTGCTCAAGGGAAACGATCCTGAACCGCGAAACGGAAAGCGAGCGCCAGCCGATGGACCATCTGTCTTCGACGAACATAGCCCGGATTCTGCCAACCGATGGGTTCCAAGGCGCCCTTGTCGGGCGTGTCTGGCGTCCCGGCATCGGACCCTCGGTCGTGGCCGTGAGGGAGGACGGTCTCTTCGATATCTCCGCCACCTGCGCGACGGTCAGCGGTCTGGCCGCCATGGACGATCCGGCGGGCGTCCTGAAGGCCGCCACGGGCGAGCGGGTCGGATCCCTCGACGAGATCGCCGGGAATACCCTCCCTGATGGTCGGGATCCGTCGAAGCCCTGGCTGCTTGCCCCCATCGACCTCCAGGTCGTCAAGGCGGCCGGCGTCACCTTCGCGGTCTCGATGCTGGAGCGCGTCATCGAGGAGCGCGCCCGGGGCGATGCCAGCGCGGCAGCGGCCATCCGAGCCGAGGTTCTGCGCCTCGTCGGCGACGATCTGAGCCGACTCAAGCCGGGCTCGCCCGAGGCCATGGCCCTGAAGGAGGTGCTCGTCGCCCAGGGAGCCTGGAGCCAGTATCTCGAAGTGGGCATCGGTCCGGACGCGGAAGTCTTCACCAAGGCTCCGACGCTCTCGGCCGTTGGGACGTTCATGGATGCGGGTCTGCATCCCAAATCCACGTGGAACAATCCCGAGCCCGAGGTGGTGATCATCGTCACGGCTGACGGCAGGATCGTCGGCGCGACGCTGGGCAATGACGTGAACCTGCGCGATTTCGAGGGACGCTCGGCTCTGCTTCTCTCGAAGGCAAAGGACAACAACGCCTCCTGTTCGGTCGGTCCGTTCATCCGGTTCTTCGATGAGACCTTCTCCCTCGACGATGTCCGCCGGACCAACGTGACGCTGACGGTCGAGGGCGAGGACGGGTTCAAGCTCGAGGGTTCGTCGTCGATCACCAAGATCAGCCGCGATCCCGAGGATCTCGTCGCGCAGACGGTCGGCGCTCACCACCAGTACCCGGATGGGTTCGCGCTCTTCCTTGGAACGATGTTTGCGCCCACGCAGGACCGGGACGATGCCGGCATGGGCTTCACGCATAAGAGCGGTGACATCGTCACCATTGCGGCGCCCAAGCTTGGAGCGCTGGTGAACCGCATGAAGTCGAGCTCCGAATGCGAGCCATGGACCTTCGGCCTCGGGGCTTTCATGTCCAACCTAGCCCGGCGGGGCCTCCTCAACACCAGACAGGCAGGTTAAGATGACCAAGAACTATATTGCCGGCGATTGGGTCTCGGCCACGGACGCTTCGGCCAACATCAACCCGTCCAACACCACCGACGTGGTCGGCGAGTACGCACGCGCTTCCGCGGCCGAGGCCGAGCGCGCCATTGCCGCCGCCTATGACGCCTTCCCGGCATGGTCGCGCTCCTCGATCCAGCAGCGCCACGACATCCTGAAAGCCGTCGGTGACGAGATCCTCGCCCGCAAGGAAGAACTCGGCCGCCTGCTCTCCCGCGAGGAAGGCAAGACCCTGCCCGAGGGCATCGGCGAGGTCACCCGCGCGGCGCAGATCTTCCTGTTCTTCTCCGGCGAGTGCCTGCGCATGGCCGGCGAGAAAGTGCCCTCCGTGCGTCCTTTCATCGACGTGGAGATCACCCGCGAGCCCGTGGGCGTCGTCGGCCTGATCACGCCCCGGAACTTCCCCATCGCGATTCCCGCCTGGAAGATCGCCCCGGCGCTCGCTTACGGCAACACGGTGGTATTCAAGCCTGCCGATCTGGTGCCGGGCTCGGCCCACGCGCTCGCTGAGATCATCGTCCGGGCCGGCGTGCCGGCGGGCGTGTTCAATCTTGTCATGGGCCGAGGCTCGGTGGTGGGCGAGGCGATGCTGAACAGCCCCAAGGTGGCGGCGATCTCCTTCACCGGCTCGGTGCCGACGGGTCGCAAGGTCGCCCAGACCTGCATCACGGCCGATCCGATGAAGAAGGTGCAGCTCGAGATGGGCGGCAAGAACCCGATGGTGGTTCTCGACGACGCCGACCTGAAGGTCGCGGTGGAGTGCGCGGTCAACAGCGCGTTCTTCTCCACCGGACAGCGTTGCACGGCGTCCTCGCGCCTGATCGTCACCGAGGGCATTCACGACCGGTTCGTGGCCGCCATGCAGGAGCGTATGAAGGGCCTCGTCATTGACGATGCCTTGAAAGCGGGCACGCATATCGGTCCGGTTGTCGATCAGAGCCAGCTCGACCAGGATCTGAAGTACATCCGCATCGGCCAGGAGGAGGGCGCCAAGCTGGTCGCCGGCGGCGAGCTCCTGAAGCGCGACACGCCCGGCTTCTATCTCGCACCGGCGTTGTTCACGGAGGTGAGCAGCCAGATGCGCGTGGCCCGCGAGGAAATCTTCGGCCCGGTGGCGACCGTGACCCGTGCAAAGGATTACGACGAGGCGCTGGAACTGGCCAACGACACCGAGTTCGGTCTGTCCTCCGGTATCTGCACCACAAGCCTCAAATACGCCTCCCACTTCAAGCGCAATGCGGAAGCCGGGATGGTTATGGTGAACCTGCCGACGGCGGGCGTGGACTACCATGTACCGTTCGGCGGCCGGAAGGGCTCGAGCTATGGTCCGCGTGAGCAGGGCCGCTATGCGCAGGAGTTCTACACCACGGTGAAGACCGCCTACACCTTCGACGGCAACGGTCCCTACGTGCCAAAGACAAAGGGGAGCGAGTAACGCAGTTACCGACATGCGTCGCATGGCCTCGGCATTTCAGGATCGAGATGCCGAGGCCATTCACTTATGTAATGGATGAACTTGGATGATTGTCGCTTTTGCCGAAGCGATGCGGCAATCGGATTTAACTCGAGTGCATTGCCGGTGCTCCATCCGGAGCAGCGTTAACTTTATCGACAAAACTCAGGCAGCTTTTGGCTCTATGGATTGAACTTTGCCATGGGAACGCCATGATAAGCTATCAAGAGGACCGGTACTTACAGGCTCGAACTCCTGCAGTGGTAAACGTTGTTGCGTTTAATTTCAGGCTTAATGGCCTGGAAAACTGAATTGCAATTTCGTTCTATTGAGAATGGATGCTGCTAGTTCTGCGAGCCGGTGAGCGGCACTCCTTCAATAGTAGAGAACTTAATATGGTTACTTCCAGACGTTATCTTATTGCTTCTTCACTTGCGCGTCTGATCCGCAAGGAGCGGGGAGGCAATCGTGTCACGGAAGGCCACTTCCCCAATCAGGCTGATCGCAGCTCCTTCGTGGTCGTGGAAGGCGACAAGGGCAGCCTTGTCCTGCTCCACTCGGGCCCGAACGGACCACTCGAAGAGCGCACCGAAGTGCCACGTGCCCATGCCGAGGCTCTTCTCGACGTCACGCCCGGCAAGCTCGACTACCTGCTCACCCACCTCACCGTCGGCACGCGCGACATTCAGATCGTCCGCTTCGTGACTCCGGGGCCGCTGGACCTGATCTCCGTTCCGTTCGAGAGCGAGGAAGAGGCCAGGGATTTCCGTCCTCTGTCCTGGTTCGGTTCGGATGTCACCACGGAAGTAGCCTATCAGAATCGGTCCATCGCCCTGGAAGGGGCGCCTCAGGCGCCCGACGTTCCGATGTCGAACGCGGCCCTCAACAGCTTGCTCGACACGCTTGAGAACCGCTATTCCGCTCCGCGCGGCTATACTCCGCACGCACCCGCGCGGACGGGGGCGGAAGCCGGGACGGGACAGCGCAATGCTCCGCCTGCTCCCGCACAGGGCGCTGAGAGAACAGCGCAGCCGCAGCGGGGTGTTCTGTCCAGGCCTGCCGCCACGGCCGATGCGGATCTCGGAGATGATGAAGCCGGCGATGACAACGACCTGAACCTCAACATCGAGGACAACGTCATTCGCGAGCTGGCCCGTTCGCTCCGGCCTCAGCGTCGCTGATAATTCTCCCAGTAGAAATCAAATGAGAGTCTGCGCCATTCCTATGGCGTAGGCTTCTTCAGCTCGGTAGCACGATGCAACTGCCGCCCGCCGTCCGGATATTGCGGCACAATTGCTCTGCCGCCTGCCGCGTTTCGGCCGGTGCGCGGACGCGATAGAAGGTGCGCGTCCCGCGATAGCGCAGCCGCGTCCCGATGATCATCGGACGCACGTCCTTCAAGAGAGAAGCGTAGGACTGGCTCGTGCGCCTGAAGGTTGCGAGCGCCTGCTCCTTCGAGAAATTGCCGGCAAGCTGAACGCCCCAAGGAGCGAAGGGAGCCTCGATCGTCTCGCGGCGTCCGGGAATACGCAGGGTGGCGACGATCTGCTGGCAGGTCTGCCCGGACGAGTCCCAGTCGGCATTCTTGCGGTCCTTGGCGTCGGCGGCCCAATCCTCGGCAGAGCGGCCCGTGACCGCGATGACATAGTTCCTAGTCTCGGACGGCAATCCTCCCTGGCCCGCGAGCCAGGAGGTCACCCGCGCAGGTCCTCCGTTATAGGCCGCCGCCGCCAGTCCCAAATTGCCGAACTGCTCCGACAGATGGGCGATGAACTCGGCGGCCTTGGGGATGGCCTGTTCGGGATCGAACGGATCGGTCAATCCTCGTTCCCGGGCCGTGCCCGGCATGAACTGGGCGATGCCCTGTGCGCCCGCGGGGCTGACGACATGGGGGCGAAACGAGCTTTCCTGCCAAATCAGCTTGGTGAGCAGATCGTGAGGGATCCGCTGGTTGCGCGCCGCCCCCTCGATCAGCCGGCACAGAGCCTGCTCGACGCTCTCCGACGACGTTCCAGGATTGGCCATGGCGGTGCCGCAGCAGAGGACGATTCCGCAAAGCGCCAGCCGGAAGCGCATGAACAACCCCGATCGGAAAACTATGGAGCAAACGAATGAAAGCGACGTGCCAAGCTACAGATAGGCGATCATTCGTCCTGCCAAGGGCACAATGATCCTGGGAACGAGGGAAACGACGGCATGGACGAATGCCGCCGCTGCAGGACCCGCAGGATTCGCTCCTCCGCCGCGTCCCGGTTATGCTCCGTCCCTCGAATCAACCCTTGTTCAGGGACAACGATGGCATCGATCTTGAAGGACCTCTGGAGCCGCCTGTCGGGCGGAGGCAGCACAGGCGAGCGCGAGGAGCCTGCCGCCGAGGCGGTAGAATACAAGGGATTCCGCATCCGGCCCGCGCCTTATTCCGCCAAGGGCGGGTATCAGACCGCTGGCGTGATCGAGAAGGATTTCGACACCGGCATGAAGGAACACCGCTTCGTGCGGGCCGAGACGCATCCCAGCAAGGACGACGCAGCCACATTCGCCATCGCCAAGGGCAAGCAGATCATCGACGAGCAGGGCGACAGGGTTTTCCATTGAGCGCCCTGAATCCGCTGTGTGGAGTCGGCCTCGCGCAACCATTGCGATTCTCGGATGGTGCCTCCGGAAACGTGCTCCCCTGCGAGCAGCACGCAATCAGGTAATCTGATCATGGCGGTCAGGAATATCGATTGGCGCTGATTGCCGTTCGCCCATACGATCCTAATTGGGGGCGTGTCGCTATCAACCGGTCAGTCAAGGGAGATCGCCATGGCTAAGAATCCTAAAGCGCCGTCGGGAACGTCCGATCAGGTCCTGACGAACAGGCAGGGCCATCCTATCACCAACAACCAATCCCAGCGCACCGTGGGCAGCCGTGGGCCGGCCACGCTGGAGAACTATCAATTCCTCGAGAAGATCACCCATTTCGACCGTGAGCGCATACCGGAACGCGTCGTCCATGCCCGCGGCTTCGTGTGCTATGGCGAACTCGAGGTGACCGGCAAGATCGGCGACGAGCCGGCATCGAAATACACCCGCGCCAAGCTGTTTCAGACCGCCGGCAAGAAAACGCCGCTTGCCATCCGCTTCTCGACCGTGATCGGCGGTCGCGATTCCTCGGAAGTGGCACGCGATCCGCGTGGCTTTGCCGTGAAGTTCTATACCGAGGACGGCAATTGGGATCTCGTTGGTAACAACCTGGCAGTGTTTTTCATACGAGATGCCATCAAGTTTCCAGATGTCATCCACTCCCTGAAGCCGGATCCCGTCACTTTCCGCCAGGAGCCGAACCGTATCTTCGACTTCATGAGCCAGACGCCCGAATCCATGCACATGCTGACCCATCTGTTCAGCCCGCGCGGCATTCCGGCGAGCTACCGGCACATGGAGGGCTTCGGCGTCAACACGTACAAGATGGTCAATGCCCAGGGCGATACCGTGCTGGTGAAGTACCATTTCCATCCGCGCTGCGGGCTGGCGAGCCTGACGGCCGAGGAAGCGGCCAAGGTGCAGGGGCAGGATCTCGGATCGGCCTCCAAGGACCTCTACGAGGCCATCGAGCGCGGCGAGCATCCCCAATGGGACATGTACGTGCAGATCATGGAAGACTATGATCATCCGGAGCTCGACTGGGATCCGCTGGACGATACCAAGATCTGGCCCGAGAAGGATTTCCCCCTGCGGCACGTGGGCGTCATGACCCTGAACCGCAATGTGGAGGATCACTTCAACGAGAACGAGCAGATCGCCATGGGCACCGGCGTCCTCGTGGATGGACTGGACTTCTCCGACGACAAGATGCTGGTAGGCCGGACCTTCTCGTATTCCGACACCCAGCGGTACCGGGTCGGGACGAACTACCTGCAGCTGCCGGTGAACCAGGCCAAGAATGCCAAGGTGTCGACCAACCTGAACGGCGGGCAGATGTCCTACCGCCGCGATCTGGCCCCGGGACAGAACCCGCACATCAACTTCGAGCCTTCGATCCATAACGGCCTGCATGAATCGCCCCGCGAGGAGCCCAACAACCCGCCGGAGATCCACGGGCGGCTGACCCGCAGCGTGATAGAACGGCGCAATGACTACATCCATGCCCGGGGCCGCTACTGCACCATGATGGATTGGGAGCGCGACGATCTCGTCCTCAACATGGGCACGCTCCTGGCCCAGTGCGAGCGGGACGTGCAGGAGCGCATGGTGTGGCACCTCCTTCTGGTACACGACGATTACGGAACCCGCGTCGGAGAGATGCTCGGCATCAAGGCCGACGACGTGAAGGCTCTTCCGCCGCTGCCGAAGCAGGTCCTGACCGACGAGGACAAGCGACGCCTGCAGAATCTCGGCAGGAACGGCGACAAGATCGATCCGGCCGTGTGGGGCCAGTGGACGAGTTCCGTGAAGAACTACAAGGCTTCTGCCGAGGAGGTGCTGGGCGGCATGCGCAACGTACCGACGAAGCCGGCGACGCGTCAGGCCGCCGAATAGGTCTTAGGTCATCGTCGAATTGGAACGGGCCGGGGCTTCCCGGCCCGTTTCCCGTTGGGACTCCGGGAGACGCCCAGGGCCTCGGCTCCCGCGGCTCTCGGCATAGGCTTTCGTGAATTCGGCGCCGAAGAGCAGGATCAGGGATGAGTAATAGATCCACAGCAGGATCGTGATGACGGAGGCGGCGGCACCGTAGCTCGACGCGACGTTGCTCTTGCCGAGATAATACCCGATCAGGAACTTGCCGATGGTGAACAGGAGGGCCGTCACCAGGGAGCCGGTCCACACGTCACTCCACCTCAGGTCCACGGCCGGCAGCATCTTGAACATCATCGCGAAAAGCAGCGTCGCGATGGCGAAGGCCACGAGGCTGTTCAGGAAGCGCAGAATGATCGTCGCGCCTGAGAAATTGGCCTCGAGATAATGCCCGATCGCGGTCAGCCCGGTATCGATCACGAGCGAGACGAGCAGCAGGAAGCCGATTCCTAAGATCAACGCGAGGCTGACGAGCCGCGTGCGGACGAAGTCGAGGATCCCGTAGCTTGCGGGCGGTTTCGTCTTCCAGATGATGTTCAGGTCATCCTGGAGCTCCACGACGGCGCCGGTCACCAGGAGAAGAAACGTCACGATGCCGACCGTCGTGCCGATGAGGCCCGAGCCCACATTGCTGGCGCTGGCGATCATGGCCTCCAGGGCGGAAGCCTCCTTGGTCCCGATCAATCCTCCGAGCTCCCCGACGATGGCGCCCTGCGCGGCCTCCCGCCCGAAGGCCAGCCCGGCAACCGCGATGGCCGCGAGCAGCATCGGGGCGAGGGAGAAGACGGTGAAGAACGCGATGGAGGCGCCAAGGCTCATGGCGCGATCGTTCCACCAGCCCGCGAATGCCACCTTCAAAAGCCGCCAAGTCTCGGAAAACATGTAAGGGACCGATCCTGCCGGGCGAAACGGCCCGGCATGGTGAATGTGTTGCCTTGGCCGTTAACGGGCAGGAACTTTCCCTTGTTCCTGTTAAGGTCGAAGCACCGGCCCTAAGCTTTCATGCCGCAGGAGCCGCCCGTAACGGTCTGCTGCCCTGCGCAGGCGAACCTCTTCCTCGCCTTCAATTGCGTTCGCGGCCATGAGGTAGGCGCCCATGTGAAAGGCGCAGTAGCAGGGACGCAGGAAGACCAGCAGCTCGGGAGAAACCGGGTGCCCGCTCTCCCGCTCGACGATGGCAAAGAGCCGGGCGGTCTCCGACCCGGATAGTTCCAGCTCGATACTGGCCCCGGCAATATCCCAGGCGATGTCCTGATGGCCGACCAAATCGTGGGAGGCGCTGTGATCCAGCGCATCAGCCTTCGCGAGGCGTTTGCCGGAGACCAGCCATTCCCAGGCATGCATCCGGTTGTCGGACCAGACCCGGCGGACCTTACCCTCCAGACTGTCCGAAGGCGGGAGGGATCGGTCCAGGGATCCCCCTGCATCGTCTCCCAGGGCCTGCTGGGCGTTGTAGACTGCCATGTGGCGTAATTCGCCCATGGAGGCACCCGGCTGCCCTACGGCAGGATAGTAGCGGGCTCGAAAGCCCAGATAGGCTCCGACCTGCCCGATCAATCCGTCCCGATCGAAGGTCGTCTGGTCGAGGCCTCGTGCATCCTCAAGCCAGCTTTGCACGAGAAAGCCGTGGCGCCAGCCCGCAACGTCCGGCGCGAACCCCGCTTCGTGCAGGTGGTGGGCCATCCGGAGCTTCCTCGCTCCGGTCTCTCCCAGGCCCGCGAATTTCACAAACCAAGACGCGCCGTTGGCCCGGGCCAGGAATTTCCGGCGCTCCTGCTGGACATTGGACGGCGGCCAGTTCGTTTTGTCCGCGTAGCGCCGCCGCCGCCATCCCCCACCCGACACATCTTCAAGAGGGCCATC
Organism: Microvirga mediterraneensis; assembly: GCF_013520865.1. Lineage (NCBI taxonomy): Bacteria > Pseudomonadati > Pseudomonadota > Alphaproteobacteria > Hyphomicrobiales > Methylobacteriaceae > Microvirga > Microvirga mediterraneensis. The sequence continues at coordinate 289,295 of NZ_JACDXJ010000001.1, read as the reverse complement.
CAGCGGTCCGACGAGGTCTTCCACCCAGGCCGCCAAACAATGAGGGGGCGATCCGCCAAGCAGGAGGTCGTCCATGGTGCGGACATGGCGTGGAGCCTGCCTCCAGCGCTCCCGGTGGCGGGTGCTGGCCTGTGGCCCGAGTGTGCCCTCATGACTTGGAAAGAAGTGAATCCTCTGCCGTTGCACGCCGGCCTCTTCCAGCCAGTCGGCAACGGCCCCGAACGAGCTGCCGGACAAGCCGGGGCCCTCGTCGACGATGGCGAAAGAGGTTGCCTGGTTTGCCAGCTTCCGCGCAAGTCCGGGATCCGCCTTCACCTCTCGCCGGAAGGGATGGCCGGCAGGGCGAAGGGTGAAGGGCGGTGGAGCCCCGATGGCGGCTGCCACCAGGGCGCTGAGCCCGGTGCCGATGCTGCGGATGCCGATCACCTGCGTGTCGGCGCCTAAACCCGAGGCGCGGGCTGCTTCGAGATAGTTTTCCGGATATAGGGCGTAGAATGCATATCCTTCCGCCTGCTTCGTGTGGATCGTCCACGATGGGTCGAAGCTGAGGAGTTTTCCGAGAAACTCCTTCGGCAAGGCGACTTCCTGGAATCCGCTTCGCCATGAGTGATCGACAGCACAGGCAAGAAGGGAAAGGCATTCCATGCCGGTCCGATGGACAATTGACCCAGTATCGACGCCGAGCTCATGAAACTCGGCGTCGATGAGCCCCTGAACGAGTTCTGCGGTGCCGACGAAAGCCGTTACCAATGTCCCATGCCGCGCGATTCCGGGCGGCATGGAATGGATCTCGGGCAGGGTGCTCTCGATAGCAGCCTGCTTGGTACCTACCGTAACGGTATGTTCCGCATCGCCGTAGACCAGCATGGAGAGTCTTGCCGTCGCGCTTACGCTGCCGCCTCCTGCTTCAGCGAAGCCATATCGATGACGAAGCGGTATTTCACGTCGCTTCTCAGCATCCGCTCATAAGCCTCGTTGATCTTCTGGATCGGAATGATCTCGATCTCGGAGGTGATGCCGTGCTGGGCGCAGAAATCGAGCATCTCCTGGGTTTCGGCGATGCCGCCGATCAGCGAGCCGGCAATCTGCCGACGTTTCATGATCAGGTTGAACACCGTCGTGGCCGGATGTGGCTCGGCCGGGGCGCCGACGAGCACCATGGCGCCATCGCGGGCAAGCAAGACGAGGTAGCTGTCGAGGTCATGCGGGGCGGCGACGGTGTCGAGGATGAAATCGAAGCTGTTCACGTGCTCCTTCATGGCCTCGGGATCCCGCGACACGACCACTTCGTGGGCCCCGAGGGCGAGTGCGTCCTCGCGCTTGTTGGGCGAGGTGGTGAACAGCACCACATGTGCACCCATGGCCCGCGCGAGCTTGACGGCCATATGGCCTAGGCCGCCGAGGCCGACCACGCCCACTTTCTGCCCAGGCTGCACGCGCCAGCGGCGCAGGGGGGAATACGTGGTAATCCCTGCGCAGAGAAGAGGCGCGGCAGCGGCGAGGTCCATGCCCTCGGGTACTTTCAGGACGAAGCTCTCGTCGACGACGATGTTGTCGGAATAGCCGCCATAGGTATTGGCGCCCGTGCCCTGCTCGGGACCGTTATACGTGCCGGTGAAGCCGACTTCGCAGTATTGCTCCAGGCCTTCGCGGCAAGAGCGGCATGTGCGGCAGGAATCGACCATGCAGCCCACGCCGACAAGGTCGCCCTCCTTGAATTTCCGCACACCCTGGCCGACACGCGTGACTCGGCCGACGATCTCGTGGCCTGGCACACAGGGGTAGAGAGTGCCACCCCATTCCTCTCGTGCAGTGTGCAAGTCGGAGTGGCAGACGCCGCAATACAGAATCTCGATCTGGACGTCGTTCTCGCGGGGCTCCCGGCGCTCGAAGCTGAAGGGGGCAAGCGGGGTGGTCGCATCCTGGGCGGCATAGCCGAAAGCTTTGATCACGGGAAATTTCTCCGGATTATCGGTCGTCGAAAAGGGCAGGTCCTTCCACGGCGCAAGGACCCTGCAAAATACCCAAGCGCAACAAACGATAGGTTCGATCAGGCCCGCGTCAACCGATGAACGGGATGTTTGTTCGAGACGTTCATCCGGCCAAGGACATGGATCCTGTGCCCCCATGAATGGGGAGTCGATTCAGCCCCGGTTAAGGACAGCCGCTGTTCAATGACGGTAACGCTCAATTGATGGGTTGCCTGCCGGGGACAGCCTTGCAGGAACGCCCAGTAGACCACCACATCATATGCAGGCGGCAGTGCGGCACAGTGGATTTTCGGATGCCTGCCAGAAACCTTAGCTTGCTGTCCCGCCCGCAATCCGCGAGGCTAGATGTCGAGGGCGGGTCTATCTTCAAGTCGAACGGGTTGCCCCGGACAGAGCCGAGCCTGTCGCGACACGCTTTTTACTCCGCCATGACAAAAGGAGTACGCCGCATCATTTAACCGCATCGTCAGTATCGCTGGTCTGAGCAACCTTAGCGGTGCACAATAGTTGTCTCTGAGAGGGATTGGATTTCGGTGGCGCCATGCATCATTCCGACGACCTGTTCTCGAGTTTCCTGAAGACATACGAAACCCGCCGCGAGGCGGAGATGTCCCTGGCGGACTACCTGGAAGGGTGCCGCAACGATCCCATGATGTATGCGAGCGCTCCCGAGCGCATCCTGGCGGCTATCGGCGAGCCCCGGCTTGTCGATACGTCGAAGGATGCACGCCTCGGCCGCATCTTCATGAACCGCACGATCCGGGTTTACCCGGCCTTCTCCGAATTCTACGGCATGGAAGAGACGATCGAGATGATCGTCAGCTTCTTCCGACACGCCGCCCAAGGCCTCGAAGAGCGCAAGCAGATCCTTTACCTGCTCGGCCCGGTCGGCGGCGGCAAATCTTCTCTTGCCGAGCGCCTGAAGGCGCTTATGGAAATCAATCCCATCTATGTCCTGAAGGCGGGCGACGAGGTCAGTCCGGTCTTCGAGAGTCCGCTCGGCCTTTTCGATCCGGAGCAGATGGGGCCGATCCTGGAGGAGCGGTACGGCATTCCGCGTCGGCGCCTGACCAACCTGCTCAGCCCCTGGGCTATCAAGCGGCTCGACGAGTTCAAGGGCGACATTTCCAAGTTCCGGGTGGTCAAGATCAACCCGTCCCGCCTGAGACAGATCGCCATCGCCAAGACGGAGCCCGGCGACGAGAACAATCAGGATATTTCGTCTCTCGTGGGCAAGGTCGACATCCGCAAGCTCGAGACCCTATCCCAAGCCGATCCCGATGCCTACAGCTATTCCGGCGGCCTCAATCGCGCCAACCAGGGCATTCTCGAATTCGTCGAGATGTTCAAGGCGCCTATCAAGATGCTGCATCCCCTGCTTACCGCCACGCAGGAGGGGAATTACGTCGGTACCGAGAACATCGGCTCTATCCCGTTCAGCGGCATCATCCTGGCGCATTCGAACGAGGCGGAGTGGCAGACCTTCCGCACCAACAAGAACAACGAGGCCTTCATCGACCGCATCTACGTGATCAAGGTGCCATATTGCCTGCGGGTCACGGAGGAGCAGAAGATCTACGAGAAACTGATCCGCAGTTCGGAACTGGCTGGCGCTCCCTGCGCTCCGGCCACGCTCGAAATGCTGGCACGGTTTTCGGTCCTGTCGCGCTTGCGGGCGCACGAGAACTCGAATTTCTTCTCGAAGATGCGCGTCTATGACGGCGAGAGCCTGCGCGAGGTCGATCCGCGCGCACGCAGCCTGCAGGAGTACAAGGATTCCGCCGGCGTGGACGAAGGCATGGACGGGATCTCGACCCGCTTCGCCTTCAAGGTCCTGTCCGCCACCTTCAACCACGATACGATCGAGGTAGCGGCCGACCCGGTCCATCTCATGTACGTGCTCGAACAATCCCTGCGGCGCGAGCAGCTGCCCCAGGACGTGGAGCGGCGGTATCTGGAATTCATCAAGGCCGAACTGGCGCCGCGCTACGCGGATTTCATCGGCCACGAAATCCAGAAGGCCTATCTCGAGTCCTATCACGATTACGGCCAGAATCTTTTCGACCGCTATGTGGCTTATGCGGATGCCTGGATCGAGGATCAGGACTTCAAGGATCCCGACACCGGCCAGCTTCTGAACCGGGAGCTCCTGAACCAGGAGCTGACCAAGATCGAGAAGCCGGCCGGTATCGCCAACCCGAAGGACTTCCGCAACGAGGTGGTCAAGTTCTCGCTCCGCGCGCGGGCCGGCAACCAGGGCCGCAATCCGTCCTGGACGAGCTATGAGAAGATTCGCGACGTGATCGAACGCCGCATGTTCTCACAGGTCGAGGAATTGCTGCCCGTCATCAGCTTCGGCTCCAAGAAGGACAGCGAGACCGAGAAGAAGCACGGAGAATTCGTGGAGCGGATGATGGCGCGTGGATACACCGAGCGCCAGGTGCGGCGTCTGGTGGAATGGTACATGCGCGTGAAACAGGCGGGCTGACGGAAAACGGAGGCAGATCAGGCGTTCCTATGTACATCATCGACCGGCGCCTCAACCCAGGGGGCAAGAGTCTGGCCAACCGCCAACGTTTCCTGCGCCGCGCCAAGGCGCAGATCCAGCGGGCCGTACGCCAGACCGCAGGCGATCGGGACATCACCGATCTCGAACGGGGAGGGGAGGTCTCTATCCCGGCCGATGGCGTTCGCGAGCCCAGCTTCCGGCGGTCCGGCGAGGGCGGTGTGCACGATCACATCCTGCCCGGCAACAAGCGCTTTGTCGAAGGCGATACCATCGAGCGGCCCCCAGGTGGCGGGAGTGGCGCAACGGGTGGCGACAGCGGCGAGGGCGAGGACGATTTCCGCTTCGTCCTGACCCGTGACGAGTTTCTCGATCTTTTCCTCGACGACCTGGAGCTGCCGGATCTCGCAAAGCGGCGCGTTGCGACAGTGGAGACACAAGGCTTGCGGCGGGCCGGCTATACGGTCACCGGTTCACCCGTGAACCTCGCCCTGCTGCGCTCCATGCGCAACGCCCTCTCCCGCCGCATCGCCATGCGGCGGCCGAAAACCGAGGATCTGCTCCGTCTTCAGGCGGAGATCGTCCGCCTCGAGGAGCAGGATGGCTCGTCCGAGCGCCTGATTGCCCTGCGCGAGGAGCTGGAGCAGCTGCAGCTGCGCACCAAGCGCTTCCCCTATATCGATCCCATCGACTTACGCTATCGTCGCTTCGAGCCGGTCTCGAAGCCTGTGGCCCAGGCCGTCATGTTCTGCCTTATGGACGTTTCGGGCTCCATGACCGAGCACATGAAGGATTTGGCCAAGCGCTTCTACATGCTGCTCTATATCTTCCTGACGCGGCGCTACAAGCATGTGGAGATCGTCTTTATCCGCCACACCCACGAGGCCAAGGAGGTGGATGAGGAAACCTTCTTCAACAGTCCCGAGACCGGCGGAACGGTGGTGTCCTCCGCCCTGCGCGAGATGCAGCGGATCGTGGACGAGCGCTATTCGCCGGATGCGTGGAACATCTACGCCGCCCAGGCCTCCGATGGGGACAACTCGCCCAACGACGGCGCCACCAGCGCCGCCCTGCTGCGTGACGTGATCCTGCCGGTCTGCCAGTATTATGCCTATCTTGAGGTCGGCAGCGACAGCGACCGGATGCAGACCGGTTTCATCAACCACAGGACATCCCTATGGCAGACCTATGAGGCGCTGCTGGAGGAGGGGGCCAACCTCGCCATGCGCAAGGTGAACCACCGTCGCGAGATCTATCCGGTCTTCCGCGAACTCTTCCGCCGGCGCGATGCGGAAGCAGGAGCGAGGGTGCCATGAGCGTGACCCTGGACGACAACCTGCTGTTCCATGGGGCCGATTGGGATTTCGGAACGATCCAGCGCATCCATGACGCCGTCGAGGCTATCGGGGTCGGCGAGCTGGGGCTCGACGTCTATCCAAACCAGATCGAGGTGATCACCGCCGAGCAGATGCTCGACGCCTATGCGTCGATCGGCATGCCCCTATTTTATAAGCACTGGTCCTTCGGCAAGCGCTTCGCCCTGCATGAATCGAGCTATCGCCAGGGGCTCACGGGCCTGGCCTACGAGATCGTCATCAACTCGAACCCGTGCATCTCCTATATCATGGAGGAGAACTCGGCGACGATGCAGACACTCGTCATCGCCCACGCGGCTTTCGGACACAACCATTTCTTCAAGAACAACTACCTCTTCACGGAATGGACCGATGCGGATGGGATTCTCGACTATCTCGAATTCGCCAAGGGCTACATCACGCGCTGCGAGGAGCGTTACGGACATGCGGCCGTAGAGCGCGTTCTCGATGCAGCCCATGCCCTGATGTCGCACGGGGTGCACCGCTATCCGCGCAAGAAGCGGCCCGACCTGCGCTCGGAGGAGCGCCGGGAGCGGGAGCGCCATCTCCACCAGGAGCAGACCTTCAACGACCTGTGGCGTACGGTGCCGACCAAGGGAGCGGCCGCGAAGCCGCAGCTGAGCGAGGAGCGCCGCCGCGCCCTTCTCGAACTGCCGCAGGAAAACATCCTGTATTTCCTCGAAAAGTCCGCGCCGCGCCTGCAGCCCTGGCAGCGCGAGATCCTGCGCATCGTGCGTCAGATCGCCCAGTATTTCTATCCGCAGCGCCAGACCAAGGTGATGAACGAGGGCTGCGCCACCTATTGCCACTACCGCATCATGACCCGCCTGCACGAGACGGGGCAAATCAGCGATGGCTCCTTTCTCGAATTTCTGCAATCCCATACCAACGTGACCCGGCAGCCCGAATTCGACGACCCGCATTATGGCGGCATCAATCCTTACGCCCTGGGCTTCGGCATGATGCAGGACATCGAGCGCATCTGCACTGAGCCGACCGCGGAGGACCGGAACTGGTTCCCCGACATCGCGGGCAGTGGCGATGCCATGGCGGTTCTGCGCGATGTTTGGGCGAACTACCGCGACGAGAGCTTCATCTCGCAGTTCCTGAGCCCCCACCTGATCCGGCAATGGCGTATGTTCCATCTCGTCGATGATCCGGACCAGCCTGAGCTCATGATCGAGGCGATCCACGACGAGCGTGGCTATCGGCGTCTGCGGCGCTCGCTCTCGCGCCATTACGATGTCGGGTGGAGCGATCCCGACATCCAGGTGATCGACGTGGACCTTGCCGGAGACAGGCGTCTGATCCTGCATCATCACGTTCTCAACCGAACCTTGCTGCACAAGGACGACGCCCAGCGGGTGCTTCAGATGGTAGCCAATCTCTGGGGCTATGCGGTGGTGCTGAAAGAGGTGGAGCCGGCCACGGGGGCGATCTTCCAGGAACACGTGGCTCACCCGCACGAAACACTCTTCTAAAAGGACGGTTTGACGCAAAAAAGCCTGGGACTCACGCGACCATAGGGTTCCCTGGGCTCGGCCCTGGTTTCGGGGTCGGCTCCCTTGCAGGAGAATACCTATGGAACACAAGCCTGTAGAGAAGCTGCGTAGCGTCGCTGAAGTGCATGAGTTGAGCCAAGGTTTCCTGTCACGGCGCGAACGCCTCGAGCGTTGGGCCGAAATGTTGGAGCGCCAGCCGAAACGGCGCTTGAGGTCACTGGGTGAGATCGAGTTCGTTCCGAAGGACAAGCGGCCGGAATTGCGCTCGGACGAATCCCCCATTACGGTTGCGTTCGAGGATCCAGTCCTGCGCGCCGCCGGCCTGAAGGGCGACACGCTCGGGGATGCCATGGAGTTCTTCGAATTGTCGGAGGGAGCCTCCCATCGACTTCTCTGCTCCTGCATGAACGGCTGGAGCATGGAAGCGGGCTCCACGGCGCGAAAGGTCCGTCGCATCGCGAACCCTGATCATCGGCTCATGCTGTTCACGACGGCCGGGCTGCTCACAGCCGCCCCGGCCGTGTTCTACCTGCTGAGCTGAAAGTATGCTGCGGCACCGAGCCTCCTGATCAGTGGGCCCGGTGCCGATTGTTCGGAGAGTTGATGAATGACGGATGCGCCGCCCCGCAGGATCGGACTGCCCTGGTACAGCCGGGAGGATTATCCCCGCATCCGCGCCATGATGACCGACCGGCACAATCTCGCCTCGACCTATGAGGCGTGGCTGGCTTCGGCCGAGAACAACGAGACCGTCGGCCAACAGGCCGGGCTCCTAATTGCGCGTATCATGATCGAGCCCGATGCGTTCGCGTCGTGGTGCGAGGAACAGGGCCTGGAGCCCGACGGCAAGGCGCGCACGACATATGCCGCAGAAATGAGCGCCCGGATCACCGCGTGAGCTCACAATCCCTTGTTACAAATAGTCGAGCCTTGAAGTCTCCTCTCCCATCTCTAATTGCTCGGGCGCTATGGTGGAGGGACGAACTTGCTGAAAGAGAGTGGTGCCGGCAGCAACAATTCCGCTTCTGCGTCGAAGGGGAGCGATGAGCCGGCCGGGGCTCCGGCAAACATGCGGGCAGCCATCCTCACGGGACCCGGGCGGATCAAGGTCAGCGAGGTGGCGCGTCCGGTGCCGGGGCGAGGACAGGTGCGGCTTCGCCTGGAAGGCTGTGGCGTCTGCGCATCCAACCTGACACCTTGGGCCGGCCCCGAATGGATGCAGTATCCCACCGAGCCGGGCGCTCTCGGACATGAAGCCTGGGGCTTCGTGGACGCGGTCGGCGAAGGTGTCGAAGACCTGGCGGTCGGAGACCGGGTCGCGGCGCTCTCCTACAAATCCTATGCGGAATACGATCTGGCAGAGGCCGACGTGGTCGTACGCCTGCCTGATGCCCTGGCGGGCCAGGCTTTTCCCGGTGAGCCGCTCGGCTGCGCGATGAACATCTTCCGGCGCAGCGACATCGTGGCCGGGCAGACGATCGCCATTGTTGGCATCGGCTTTCTCGGCGCCATTCTCACGAAGCTCGCCTCTGACGCCGGCGCGCGGGTGATCGCGATCTCGCGACGGCCGTTCTCGCTCGAGCTGGCACGCCGCATGGGCGCGGTCGAGACGATCCCGATGGACGATCACCATGCGATCATCGAGCAAGTCAAGGAACTGACCGGCGGCACGTTCTGCGACCGCGTGATCGAGGCCGTCGGCAAGCAATGGCCGCTTGATCTCGCCGGGGAACTGACCCGCGAGCGCGGCAAGCTGATCGTGGCCGGCTATCATCAGGATGGCCCGCGGCAGGTCAATATGTGGCTCTGGAACTGGCGCGGCATCGACGTGATCAACGCGCATGAACGCGATCCGAAGATCTACGTGCAGGGTTTGCGCGAGGCGGTGGATGCTATCGCGTCGGGGCGCCTCGATCCGAGCGTCCTCTACACCCACACCTATCCTCTGGAGCGACTCGACGAAGCGCTGAACGCCACGCGCGACCGGCCCGACGGTTTCCTCAAGGCCCTGGTGACGTACTGATGGTGCAACAGGCTGTGCTCAAGACGAGTTCTGGAACCTCTCCCGCGCGTCCGCGTCTCGGCTTCCTCGGCGTCGGCTGGATCGGGCGGCACCGCATGCAGGCGATCCTCGGCGCCGGTGTCGCCGACGTTGCTGCCATTGCCGACCCATCTCCCGACATGGCCGCCGAAGCCGGCAAGCTGGCGCCCAAAGCGCAACTGGTTTCCAGTCTCGACGAGATCCTCGACCTCGGCGTTGATGGCGTCGTGATTGCAACCCCTAGTGCCATGCATGCGGCGCAGTCGATCCAAGCTTTGGAGCACGGCGTCGCCGTGTTCTGCCAGAAGCCGCTCGGGCGAACCGCGGCAGAGGTGCAGGCGGTGGTCGATGCGGCGCGAAAGGCCGGTCGCCTGCTATGTGTCGACCTCTCATACCGCTTTACGGAAGGCATGCGGCGCATCCGCGAGATCATCGATTCAGGCGAACTGGGACACGTCTATGCCGTGGATCTCGTGTTCCACAACGCCTATGGCCCGGACAAGCCCTGGTTCTACGATCCAGCTCTGTCCGGGGGCGGCTGCGTGATGGATCTCGGTGTCCATCTGGTCGATCTCGCCCTTTGGGCATTGAACAACCCCGGCGTCGGGGGTGTCACGGGCAAGCTCTTCGCAGGTGGCGCGCCGCTCAAGGATTCCGCCTCGCAGGTGGAAGATTATGCCGTCGCGACTGTCGAGCTGAACACGGGCGCCGTGATCCAGCTCGCCTGTTCCTGGCGGCTTCAGGCCGGATCCGATGCAATCATCTCGGCCACGTTCTACGGAACGCAGGGCGGCGTGGCGCTGCGCAACGTGAACGGTTCGTTCTATGACTTTACGGCCGAGCGCTATTGGGGCACGTCGCGCGAGACGCTGACCTCCCCGCCGGACGAATGGGGCGGACGCGCGGCGGCAGATTGGGCATCCCGCCTGGCGGCCGGGGAGGGGTTCGATCGGGCCGCAGAGCAACTGGTCGATGTCGCAAAGGTGCTCGACCGGATTTATGGACGATAGCACCAAGTACAACGGTCAAGCTGACATCTTTTGCGATTCGCAAGACCCCTTTTGCATCATCACTGGCCTTGTGCCGGTGATTTCGATTCCTTTAGACACTGCATCGAATCGGGGTGGCCGACCCTATGCCGGCTACGACGGTTCAGGGGCAGTTCCTGGAAGCGATCCCCACCTCAGAGAGCTTCCAGAACCTTGCTCGCTTCATCAGGCTGACTTGAAGGCGCATAGCGGCGGATCATGCTGGCACAGAACTCCGCAAATTCCTCCTTCACCTGCGGCGCGCTGGTGTGGTGAGGCGCGATCCCGCGATGTTCCGGCGTGAAGCAGAAGGTCACCGTCACGTCGAAATCCGCAAGCGCTTCCATCTGCCGGTCGAACCAATCCAATGCGTTCGGACGGAAGCTGTCGGCCCAGGACAAACCGGTGCGCAGGTACTTGACGCCCAGGCGTTTCATCCATGCCACGGCATCGTCGAGACGGTGGTCCTCATAGTGGAACCACTGGCACAGCCCCATCTGCGGCGCGTGCTTGGCGAACTCCTCGAGAGAAGGTTTCGGCGTTCCGTCCTCGCGCAGGAGCCCCATGTAGAAGTGCCGATAATAGGATGAGCCCTCGGCCTCCCGGTGGCGTGTCGTGGCTTCCCAAGCGCGGGGGAGATCGTAGAGGCTGTACCAATGGATCTTCGGCACCTTGCCGATCAGGAGCTCGGCGGTCCGGTTCAAGCCCCAGACCTGCACTTCCTCTGCCCCGAAGGTTGAGATTCCGACCTCACTGACCCAGATGGGCTTGTTCGTCACGGCGCGGATCTCGTCGATTTTCGCGGGCCATTCATGGATCTGCCACAGGTTCCAGTCGAGCGGGAAGCCGTGAACGGCCACGACGTCCAGGTGATCGAGAGCGCCGTGTCCTTCCAGCTTCCTGATGAAGCCGGGGTCGATGGGCGAGATGCCACCGAGAACGCGCGGCAGATTGGGATTCTCGGCCTTGATCGCCTGGCCTGCGGCAATCACCATGTCGGAGAAGAGCCTCCAATCCGGGTCGATCTCCGGGTCCCAATGAGACTTGTTGTTGGGCTCGTTCCAGATCATCGCGGCTTCGATCATGCGTGTCTCCCTTGCGCCGGGTAGACCGCACCCGCACCGGGTGGGGCATCGACACGGCGACAGATGTAAACTTCAGTTTCAGGATGCTGGACGATCTCGAACCCGGCGCTGCGGAGCATGGCTTCGACGCAGCCGGAATTGGGCGCCCACCAATTGGTAGGGTCGTCGGCATAGCGATGCTCGATGAAATGCATCTTCGGATAGCGCGGATCGTCGAAGTGATCCGTCTGCCAGAAGGTGTAGTTTTCCTCGACAGGCATGACCTCCGTGGAGCCGCGTTGCATCGACTGGAACACGAGAAGATCCTTGGCGACGTGCTCGTGAATGAGATCGAGTGCTAGCAATGGATGCCGCAGGTGATAGAGCACGCCCATGAAGAGCACGACGTCGAACCGTTCGCCGAGCTGACCCAGGTCATAGACGGACAGTTTCCGGAACTCGATATCGTAATCCATCGTCTGCGCGGCAAAGCGCGCCTGCGCGAGATAGGCTTCATCGAAGTCGATACCGAGGACGCGTTCCGCGCCGCGCTTCTTCATCTCCATCGAGTAGAAGCCGCCGTTGCAGCCGATGTCGAGGACGCTTTTCCCTGTGAGGTCCTGCGGGATCGCATCCGAAAACCGCTGCCACTTCACGGCAGGATAATTGCCGAGGAAATGGTTCGGCGCGGTCCAGACGCCTCCCTTGAGCTCGATATTGTGAAACCAGGGCCCGAGCGCTTCGGCTTTCTGACGGATTTCGTCAAGCCGCATGGGATCGATGGCATTCATCGTGACGATTACTCCCTGTTCAAATCATGAAGCCCGCGCGGCAGTCGGCCCGCGGGCCAGCCGAGAGCGACGCGCGCACCGGTAAAGGTTTCATGCTGGGCCGCGTCGCTCAGGAGGCCGATGGCGGCGCGATAGCCGTGCAAGGTTCCGACGTCTACATAGGATTGGCCCGCTCTCAGCCCGAGGGCCCTGCCGCCTTCAGCCAAGTAGGCATTCACGAGCGTGCCGAAAAATTCATCATCGCGATTGCGTGACATCCATAGCTTGCGCAACGTTGCGAGCACATGACCCGGCATCTTGAAGGCGCCCCAGATCCAGCGTGAAGCGGCATCGGCCTGTTTGACCTGGATTTCCTGAACCTGCATCGTCTCGTCCAGGATCACCGCATCGAAGACCTCGGGATTATCGACCGGAAAGAGCAGGAAGGAGAGACAGTCGTCCGGCAGTTCCGCCAGGGCCTTCTCGGGAAACCAGACCGTATCCGGCAGGCCGACGATCACGCCCTCATCGGCGGGAATGAGCGGAGCCGCCTGGAAGATCGCGTCGCACAGGCCACGTGCTTCCGGCTGGACCACATAGGCGATGGAAGCGCTGCCATAGCTTGCGCCATAGTATTCCATAATGTCCGATTTGCCGGGAGAGATGACGAAGCAGATCTTGTCCGCTCCGCCATGAATCATGCGCTCGACGAGATATTCACTGACGGCACAGGGGCGTTCGATGCCGTTGTCGAGGCGGCTGCCCACGGGCAGAAGCTCCTTCGAGAAGGCCAGGGGCTGAATGCGGCTGCCGATGCCCGCAGCAGGTATGATTCCCCACATGATCAGGCCTCCATCATGGCGGTGGAACTTTCGGCCGGGCACAGAAGGGATGTTGAGCCCTCGATCAGGTTCTCAAGCTCCTTCGCCCGATGATCCGACGTGTGCTCTGCGAGCGTCCTCTCACGGCCTGCCCTGGCAATTCGCGTCAGCTCGGCGTCCGTCAGGTCGAGGGCCGCGACGGCATCGTCCGTATTTGCAGCGATCAGGATGTCCTTGCCAGGCTCGAAGAAGCTGTCGAGGCCCACCCACCAGTCCGAGAGAATAGGCGCACCGCAGGCTGCCGCCTCGAACAGGCGCCCTGAAGGGCACCAGCCCATCTCGGCCATGGCTTGCCGCGTGATGTTGAGCGTAAGCCGCGAGGACGAGAAGAACGCAGGATGCTCTGGCGGCGGCAGGTGCTGGACGAAATGGATATTGGGCTGCCATGGGAAATCCTCCGGGTACTGCGCTCCGCCGATCAGGAAGCGCCGATCCGGCCGGAAGGCGGCAGGGTCGATGAAGAGACGCTGCAATGCATTCTGGCGATCAGCCGCATAGGTGCCGAGATAGGATAGATCGGAAACATAGTGCCGGATGGTATGCACGGGTCTGTGCACATCCGGGTCCACATGGCCATAGAGAGGAGCGACGCGTTGGGCGCCGAGATCTGTCCGCAGTCTTTCAATGGCCCGGCCTCCCGTATAACTCAGGACAAGGTCGAAATCTCCGAGCCCGCGTGAGCCGATGTAGCTGATGGGCCCGCCCGTATCGAGGCGCGAGAAGGTGATGGGAGTATCGAGATCGTAGAATGCGCGAATGGCGCGCGGCGCAGAAAGCAGGAGATCGCCAGCCGTGATGCCGTCGGGACAATAGGACGAGACGAGGGCGAAGTCTGCATCCTTGAGTTCCATTTCAGCGCGAGCGCGAATGCTCTCCCAATCCTCGTAGAGGATAAGGTTGCCATCGGGCACTTCGATGAGATCCCGGTTCTCGGCGTAGTAGGGCACGTCCTTCTCGAAGAACACGATTCTATGCCCGCGCTTTGCGAGCGCCCGGCATAGGCCGCGCCATAAGGTTGCGTGGCCGTTGCCCCAAGATGACGAGATGGTCAGGCCGAATATGACGATCTTCATGCGGCCACCACTTCGTTCAATCGGAGAAGCTTGGAACCCCAATCACCCACGACGAGAGTGCTGATCGAGGCGGGCTCCACTTCGATGCGGTCATAGGCGTCGACCGGCATGCCAAGGTAGTGGAGAATCGCAGCCTTGATGACGTCGCTGTGGCTCACGAGAATGAGCGCACGCCCCGCATAACGGTTGCGCATCTGTTCCATGGCCCCGACGATACGTCCCTGAGCCTCCAGCATCGTCTCGCCATCGGGAGCGCGATTGGTGCTGCGCGATGCATTCCAGGACGACCAGAGCGGATCTCGGCTCAGGGATTCGAAACTCATGCCTGTCCATCGGCCGAATTCGACTTCACTGATGGCATCGCATATCTGAAGAGATCGTTCGAGACGGGAAGCGATGGGCTGCGCCGTTTCCGACGCCCGCTCAAGAGGACTTGTGTAAATGGCGTCCACTCTCTCGTTAAGAAAGCGCTGAGCCAGACGCTCCGCCTGGGCTTTCCCTGCAGCGCCGAGATGAACGCCAGGCATGCGGCCGCACAGAACTGTCCCTACCCAATCATGGGCGGCGTGGCGCACGAGAAAGAACGTGGTGGTCATCTCGACCTCCAAGGCTCTAATCTTCGTCGCCGTTAATGAAGCGGATTGTCCTGTCGCGAGCCTCGTTGTCGGTGAATTGCTGCGGCGGAGACTTCATGAAGTAGCTGGACGGGCCGGTGAGAGCGCCGCCGATCTTACGATCCATGGCGAGCTTTGCGCAGCGCACCGCATCGATCACGATGCCGGCGGAGTTCGGTGAATCCCAGACCTCGAGTTTCACTTCCATGTTCAGCGGAACGCCGCCGAAAGTTGTCCCCTCCAGGCGGATGTAGGCCCATTTGCGGTCGGTGAGCCACGGAACATGGTCACTTGGGCCCACATGGATGTCGCCTGCGGGAAGGGGAATATCCAGCTGGCTCGAGACGGCCTGCGTTTTGGATATCTTCTTCGATTCGAGACGCTCGCGTTCCAGCATGTTCTGGAAATCTGTGTTGCCGCCGAAATTCAGCTGGTAGGTACGATCGAGGCGCACGCCACGTTCGCGAAATAGATTGGCGAGCACACGATGAACAATGGTGGCACCCACCTGGCTCTTGATGTCGTCGCCGACGATAGGGAGACCACGCTCTTCAAACCGCCTGCGCCATTCCGGATTCGACGCGATGAAGACGGGGATGCAGTTCACGAATGCACAGCCGGCTTCGAGCGCACGCTCGGCGTACCATTCCGTCGCTTTCTGCGAACCGACAGGCAGATAGGAGACAAGAACATCAGTCTTGGATTGACGCAAAATCTCCGCGACATCGACTTCGTCTTCAGGAGACTCACCAATCACGTCATGAAGATATTTGCCAAGCCCATCGAGCGTTCTTCCCCGCTTGACGATGATTCCGCTGGGAGGAACGGCCGCAAAGCGCTGCGTATTGTTTGGTTCGGCAAAGATCGCTTCGGAGACATCGTGGCCCACTTTCGAGACATTCACGTCGAAGGCTGCGGAAATCTCGATGTCACTGATATGATATCCGCCAAGCTCGACATTCATCAGGCCAGGCACCGGCTCGTTCCCTTTTGCATCCTTGTAATAGGAGAGACCCTGCACGAAAGACGAGGCACAATTGCCGACGCCCACGATACCGACGCGGACCTTGCTCGAACTCATGACTGATCTCCCTTGCACGGCCCGCCGGGTGTTTCTTTTTTAGGCAAAAGCATCTGCAGGCCGCAGGCATTCGGCTGCGACCTTTTTCAAAGCGTGGCATTCAACGTTTGAAGAAGGTTTGTTGTTCCGCCCAGATTCCGGGTCTGTGACTCTTGTCTTCCCCGCCGAGCGCCTAAACTACTGTGTTCAAGTCAGGAACAAAGATGAAGATGCGTAGTTTTCTCTGCGCAAGCTCAAGCTATCGAAGGGGATATATAGCGTAGACCTCGTTCGGCGAGGGCCGCTTCAGGGCCTATTCTCTACCTGGAAGATGCGCATGTTCCGCGTCGCATCTCCACCATGGGGATGGGTTGTCGTCTCCTGTCTGACCCATCGGCGCTTAACCCGGAAACCAATCTGGAGATATCTTGTGACGGATACGATCCTCATTACCGGCGGTGCGGGCTTCATCGGACGTTATGTTGCGCAGGCTTGCTTAGAGCATGGCCACAAGGTGCGTGTACTCGACAGTCTCATCGAGCAGGTTCATGGAGACAGAACGCAGGGCGAGGGTCTCGATCCGGACGTGGAGGTGGTGGTTGGGGATGTGCGCGATGAGACGGCGCTTCTTAGGGCCCTGAAGGGTGCAACGAAAGTCGTCCACCTTGCCGCGGAGGTCGGTGTCGGCCAGAGCATGTATGCGGTAGATCGCTATGTCTCCGTCAACGATTACGGTACGGCCGTGCTGTTCCAGCAGCTCATCGACAATCCGGTGAAGCGGGTGGTCGTGGCTTCATCCATGAGCATTTACGGCGAAGGCCTCTACAAGGATGGGGATGGACGCATCCATGAAGATGTCGTTCGTGTGCCTCGCAAGAGCGAGAAAGATTCTTGGGATCCGTTGGACGAGCGGGGATGCCCGCTCATTCCCGTTCCGACGCCCGAATGGAAAAAGCCTGCGCTGGCATCGGTTTACGCGCTCTCGAAATACGTTCAGGAACGACTGACCCTGACGCTGTGTCCGGCTTACGGCATGGAGGGAGTGGCGCTTCGGTTGTGGAATGCCTACGGCCCGGGGCAGGCTCTGTCAAATCCTTATACCGGGGTCCTCGCCATCTTCGCATCGCGGCTTCACAATGGACAGCCGCCGATGATCTTCGAGGATGGACGGCAGCGTCGCGACTTCGTCCATGTGGAGGACGTGGCGCAGGCATTCGTCTTGGCTCTCGAGCATGAGAATGCTCCGGGCGGCGTCTATAATGTCGGCAGCGGCCAGGATCGTACCGTATCCGAAGTGGCGGAACTTCTTTCGCAGGCGATGAACCGTCCGATGGCGCCGGAAATCGCCGGCAAGGCGCGCATCGGCGACATTCGCCATTGCATTGCCGATATCAGCAAGATCCAGCAGGAGCTGGGTTACAAGCCGAGAAAGGATTTTGCCGAGGGCTTGGCGGAGCTTGCCGAATGGGTTGCCAGACAGGAAGCCAAGGATCTGGTCAACGAAGCCCGTAAGGAGCTGGAAGCGCGAGGCCTAGTGGCATGACGGCGTCAGATACATCGGCCGCCGCGCCGGCTGTCCTCCATCGCCGCCCGATCTTGGTGACAGGCGGCGCGGGGTTCATCGGCTCCAACCTCGCCGATCGTTTCGCGAGCGAGGGCCATGATGTCCTGATCTACGATGCCCTGGCGCGCTCCGGTGTCGAGCGGAATCTCGAATGGCTCAAGAAGCGACATCCGGGCAAAATTTCCACAGTAATCGGCGACGTTCGCGATGAGGCGGCCGTCACTGAAGTCGTTCGTGATGCACAGGCCGTTTTCCACATGGCTGCGCAGGTTGCGGTGACGACCAGTCTCGCCGATCCCCGCGAGGATTTCGAGATCAACATTCGCGGAACGCTGAACGTGCTCGATGCGCTGAGGCAACGCGGCGAGCGAATCCCGTTGATCTTTGCGTCCACGAACAAGGTCTACGGCGATCTCGCGGATGTGGAATTAGAGAAGACCAACGACGCCTACATGCCGCGCGACCCTGCGATCAGGAACGCCGGGATCGGCGAAAGCCGGCCCCTCGATTTTCATACTCCGTATGGTTGCTCGAAGGGCGCCGCCGATCAGTATGTACTGGATTATGCCCGCTCGTTCGGGATGCCGACCTGCGTCATGCGGATGAGCTGCATCTACGGTCAGCGACAGATGGGGACCGAGGACCAGGGCTGGGTGGCTCACTTCCTGATCCGTGCGCTTCAAGGCGAGCCAATCACCATTTACGGCGACGGCTGCCAGGTTCGCGACGTGCTCGACATCTCCGATGCTGTCTCCGCTTATGCGGCCGCGTGGAAGCGCATCGATGCGGTTCAGGGCAGAGCCTTCAATCTCGGAGGTGGTCCGTCCAATGCCATCAGCTTGCGCCAGCTTCTCACCCACATCGAGGAGGTGATTGGCCGTCCTGTCGAGACGATCTACGACGACTGGCGTGCCGGCGATCAACGCTACTACGTTTCCGACACGCACCTCGCAACCCGGGAACTCGGGTTGAGTCAGCCTGTCACTTGGCTCAAGGGCGTGGCCGCCCTTGCGGAGTGGCTGCAGGATGAACGGGAGCTCGCACGTTCAGGTTCGTTGCCTTCACGTCTGCAGAATGCAGAGGCTTTGTGATGGGAGGTCATGTCGCCTCCACGTTGCGCACAATAGAGGGCAGCCATGGAAGGGTCTGACAAAGCCGCAGGCCTGCATGTGCTCATGACGGCAGATGCGGTCGGCGGCGTCTGGCAATATGCGCTGGATCTCGCGAAAGGCTTGTGCTCGGAGGGTGTCAGGACGACAATAGCAGTGCTGGGCCCCCCTCCCTCGTCAGACCAGCAGGCCATGGCCGAGGCCGTCGGTGCAAAGCTCATCCTGACAGACCTTCCACTCGATTGGACGGCAGATAATGCCCGCGAGGTCGAGGAAACCGGCCGCGCAGTCGCTCGCGTCGCTGCGCAGATCAGGCCAGATCTCATTCACCTCAATTCTCCGGCCCTTGCAGCCCATGTGTCGTTCGACATCCCGGTTGTGGCGGTTTGTCATTCCTGCGTTGCGACTTGGTGGCAGGCCGTCAAGGACGGTCCTCTGCCGGAGGAGTTCGCTTGGCGCACGGAACTCGTAGCGAAGGGTTATTCGTCCGTGGACCGACTGCTCGCGCCGACGTGGGCCTTTGCTCAGGCAACTGCGCAGGTCTATGGTCTCGTTCAGGCGCCCCATGTTGTCCCGAACGGCCGACGTTCCGCCATCGCGAGCCGATCGGAATCCGATGAGGATTTCGTTTTTACCGCTGGGCGCCTCTGGGACGAAGGCAAGAATTTCGCCGTCATCGACCGGATTTCTTCGCGGCTCACAGTGCCGATCCTTGCGGCCGGGCCGCTCGACGGCCCAAACGGCGCGCATGTTGACGTGTGTCATGCGAGGCCGCTTGGTCGCTTGAGCGATTCAGAGATTGCCCGGCACCTGAGCAGAGAGCCCATCTTTCTTTCGATGGCGCGGTATGAGCCTTTCGGCCTTGCGGTCCTAGAAGCCGCTCAGCACGGATGCGCGCTCGTTTTGTCCGATATTCCGACATTCCGTGAATTGTGGGAGGGCGCCGCATTGTTCGTTGCGCCCGATGATGACGGCGCGGCGGCTGAGGAGATCGAGCGACTTCTGCAGGATCCGGAGTCCCGCGCCGCATTGGGGCGCCGCGCGCGAGAGCGGGCCTATACCTATACGGCCGCCGCCATGAGCGCGGGGGTCCTGAGCGCTTACTATTCCGTCTTGCGCCGCGAGCCCCCGAGATCCTCACTTGAGGAAGCCGCTGCATGAAGCTCATCTATTTCACGCATTCCCTCGCCTCGTGCTGGAATCACGGCAATGCGCATTTTCTGCGCGGGGTTCTGCGCGAGTTCGTTCACCGCGGCCACGATGTCGTAGCCTATGAACCGCGGGGCGCCTGGAGCCTGGAGAACCTCCTGAAGGATCATGGAGAGGCTGGTCTTCATGCCTATCGCGGCCTTTACCCTGAACTGTCGTCGGAAATTTTCGATCCCGACGTCGACCTCGGAGAGACCCTGTCCGGTGCGGATGTGGTGGTCGTTCACGAATGGAACGAGCCCTGGCTTGTCGCCGCTATCGGCAGAGCGCGGCGACAAGGCGGACGGTTCACGCTCCTCTTCCATGACACGCATCACAGGGCAGTGAGCGATCCCGACGCCATCCGCCGTTTCGAGCTCGATGGTTATGACGGCGTCCTCGCCTTTGGCGAAACGCTCGCGGAGGTTTATCGCCGTTGGGGCTGGGGCAACCGGGTTCACGTCTGGCATGAAGCCGCCGATACACGGCTCTTTCATCCTCCTGTCCAAGAGACGGATCGGAAAGGGCTTGTCTGGATCGGAAACTGGGGGGACGACGAGAGAAGCGCGGAACTGGAAAGCTTTCTCTTTCGCCCCGCGCAAACGGCTGGCCTGTCCCTCGACATATATGGCGTCCGCTATCCGGAGGCAGCCCTTCAAACGCTTGCCCGTTATGGCGTGACCTATCGCGGCTGGCTTCCGAACGCCCGAGCGCCCGAGGTGTTCGCGAAGCATCTTGCGACCGTGCATGTGCCGAGGCGGTTCTACGTCGATATGCTCCCCGGTATTCCGACGATCCGAGTTTTCGAGGCCCTCGCCTGCGGTATCCCGCTGATCTCGGCGCCGTGGCATGACTCGGAGAATCTGTTCACGCCGGGGACGGACTATCTGGTCGCTCAGGATGAGGCGCAGATGGAGCGCCACATGAAATCGGTCCTCAACGATTCCGATCTGCGCCGATCCTTGGTGGAGAACGGGCTCGATGCTGTTCGCAGCCGCCATTCCTGTGCCCACCGGGTCGATCAGCTTCTCGCCATTCTTGCAAGTTACGGCATTTCAGCGCCGGTGGAGATGTCTGCATGAAGATCGCCTTTTATGGTTCCAGCCTTCTGTCGTCGTACTGGAATGGAGCCGCCACCTATTATCGCGGCCTCCTGAGCGATCTTGCCCGACGTGGTTACAGCATCACCTTCTATGAACCGGATGCTTTCGATCGCCAGAAACATCGGGACATCGAGCCGCCGGATTGGGCTGAGGTAAAGGTCTATCCGGCGACGGAGGAGGCCATGCGCGGTGTCGTGGCCGAGGCCGCGAAGGCGGACGTCGTGGTGAAGGCCTCCGGGGTTGGTGTCTTCGACAACGAGTTGTTGGAAGGGGTCACGGCAGCCTCGCGTCCCGACGCCATTCGCATCTTCTGGGACGTGGACGCTCCTGCCACTTTGGCCGAACTGCGCGAGAGCCCAGACCATCCGCTCCATCGCACCATGCCGGCGCTCGATCTCGTGCTTACCTATGGCGGCGGTCCGCCGGTGATCGCCGCTTACGAGGGCTTCGGCGCGCGCCGCTGCGTTCCGATCTACAATGCTTGCGATCCGACGACCCATCATCCGGTTCCGGCGGATGATCGCTTCGGAGCCGATTTGTCCTTTCTCGGCAATCGCCTGCCCGACCGCGAAGCCCGGGTGGAGCAGTTCTTCCTCGAGCCAGCCAGGCGCCTGCCGAACCGCAAGTTCCTGATCGGCGGCAACGGTTGGGAGACGAGAGGCATGCCGTCGAACGTGCGCCATATCGGGCATGTGTACACGCGCGATCACAATGCCTTCAACACGAGCCCGCTGGCCGTTCTCAACATCGCTCGCGATTCCATGGCAAGCACGGGCTACTCGCCCGCGACCCGCGTCTTCGAAGCCGCGGGAGCGGGCGCCTGTCTCGTCACCGATGCCTGGATCGGCCTGGAGCTGTTTCTGAAGGAAGGAGAGGAGGTCCTGGTGGCGCGCGACGGCAAGGACGTCGCCGACCATGTCGAGGCCCTGACCCTTGAGCGTGCCCGCACGATCGGTGATGCCGCTCGCGCCCGGATCATGGCCGAGCACACTTATACCCGGCGCGGCGCAGAGGTCGACGTCATCCTGCGGGAGGAAGCCGCCCAGAAGCGCGAGAGGAGCGTGGCGTGACCAAGCTCCGTATCGTTGTCCTGGGCTTGAGCCTGTCTTCTTCGTGGGGCAACGGTCACGCAACGACCTTCCGCGCCTTGCTGAGAGCCTTTGCGGCTCGTGGGCATGATATTCTATTTCTTGAACGCGATGTGCCATGGTACGCTGCTCAACGCGATCTGAAGAATCCGGATTACTGCCGTCTGGAATTCTATTCCGATCTGGAGGATCTCGGCCGATACCGAGACGCAATCGGAAATGCCGACGCGGTGATCGTCGGCTCCTATGTGCCCGAAGGAGTCGATGTCGGTCGCCACGTACAGCGCCTGGCGAACGGCATCGTGGCATTCTACGACATCGATACGCCGGTCACGCTCGCGAAGCTGGACCGAGGCGACTACGAGTATCTGTCACCCGGCCTCATTCCTGATTACGACGTCTATTTCTCATTCACCGGCGGACCGACGCTCAAAGCGGTCATGGAGCGGTATGGATCACCGGCCGCAAGAGCTCTGTACTGTTCCGTCGATCCGGAGGCTTATCCGGTTCTCGATTGCGAGAAGCGTTGGGATCTCAGCTACATCGGCACCTATAGTCCCGACCGGCAACCGACCTTGGAACGGCTCCTGATCGAACCCGCTCGCCGCGCGCCTCACCTGCGCTTCGCGGTGGCCGGCCCGCAGTATCCTGAAGGGATCGACTGGCCGGAGAATGTCGAGCGCATCGATCATGTGCCGCCGGACGATCATCCGGCTTTCTATGCGCGGAGCCGATACACGCTCAATGTCACGCGTGCCGATATGATCCGGGCCGGATATAGCCCGAGCGTTCGCCTCTTCGAGGCAGCCGCCTGCGGAACGCCGATCGTTTCCGATATTTGGGACGGCATCGAGACGCTTCTCGAGCCGGGTTATGAGATCCTTCTTGCCTCCAAGCCTGAAGAGGTCGTCGATGTGCTAGCGACATGGCCCGAAGATCAGAGAAGGGCAATGGGGGGCCGCGCTCGGCGCCGCATTCTCGCGGAACACACCGCCGCTCACCGGGCGGCCTCGATGGAGCAGGATCTCCATGAAGCCATTCGGCGCAGGCGCCAGGAACAGCCGTTCGCTTTGGCGGTTGAGTCCTGACCTTGTGAATTCATTCTAATAAGGCATTGAGAAAATGCCATGCATGAAACTTGGGGCAGAACCAGTTTGTACCTTTAGATCCGTCAGGATCTGAAAAGGAGGGCGTTCTCATGAAGAATAGCAACAGTAAGCACGTTCTCGTGGCAGGTGGTGCCGGATTTCTTGGGTCTCATCTCTGCGATGCTCTTCTCAGTGAAGGCGCTCACGTGATCGCCCTCGACAATTTTCAAACAGGGCGAAAGCAGAATCTCCGTCATCTCGAGCGTGAACCGCGTTTCGATATTGTTGATGGCGATATCATCAAGCCGTTGCCTGCTCGCTTGCGTTCCAAGCGCCTTAAGATCGACGAGATCTTCAATCTTGCCTGCGCAGCGTCTCCTCCGCATTACCAGGCGGATCCCGAGCATACCATGCTGACAAGCGTCGTCGGGACGCACAACCTTCTCACCTTTGCCGAGTCGGTTCGTGCGCGTTTCTTCCTTGCCTCGACAAGCGAGATCTACGGCGATCCCGAGGTTCACCCTCAGACGGAGAGCTACTGGGGCAATGTCAACCCGACTGGCCCGCGCGCCTGCTACGATGAGGGAAAGCGGGCGGCCGAGACGCTCACATTCGACTTCGATCGAGCGGGGCGCGCCGAAGTGCGCGTGGCACGAATCTTCAATACCTATGGCCCGCGCATGCGAGCCGATGACGGCCGTGTCGTCTCGAACGTCATCTGCCAAGCTCTCGCGGGCGAGGACATCACGGTGTACGGTGACGGAAGCCAGACGCGCTCGTTCTGCTACGTGTCGGATCTTGTGGAAGGTTTCCTGCGCCTCATGGCCTATGAGGGGTCGTTCCCAGGGGCTGTGAACCTCGGAAACCCGGTGGAACTTACTGTCGGCGATTTGGCCGAGAAGGTTCTGGCGATGACGGGATCGTCCTCTCGCGTCGTGAAGCGTCCGCTCCCGATCGACGATCCGCGGCGCCGGCGCCCCGACATTACCCTTGCCAAGAAGCTTCTCGGCTGGTCGCCGCGGACGTCTCTCGATGCAGGTTTGAAATCGACCATCGCCTGGTTCTCGGAGGATCACGCCGATGAGGGTCGGGCTCACAAGGTGCCGAACCTGGGTGATGCAGTCTCGGCCGGGTAGGTCCGAGGCCCATAGTCTCCTCGATGGATTGAAATGCGCCAGCGTTGGCTGGCGCTTCTTTTCTTCGCCTACGAAGATTGCAAAGAGAAAGGCGCTCGGTGGGAGCGCCTTTCATGCGGTTGATAGTGAGCGTTCAGCTTTTTGCAACCCCTATCGTGTCGGCCATCCGGGCACCGCGAGTCCCCATGGGCTGATCGGTGCCCTCGGTCGTGTCGTGGGCTGTCTGATGCTCCATCTCGGCGTTGATCTCGGCGCCAAGCAGAACCACGGTCGTCGACAGCCAGATCCATGTCATGAAGCCGATCACCGCTCCAAGCGAACCATAGGTTTCGTTGTAGCTTCCGAAATTGGCCACATACCATGAGAAGAGCATGGAGACGGCAAGCCACAGGACGGCAGCGACGAGCCCGCCCGGCGTGACCCAGCGCCATTCCGCTTTGTCGCGGCTGGGGCCGAAGCGATAGATGAGCGACAATCCGAACGTGACCCCGATGAGGAGGATCGGCCAGCGCGAGAGGGAGACAAGCCATTCGGTGCCGGAACCGAGGCCGATGAAGTTCAGAATGATCGGAAGCACGATGATCGCCGCCAGAGCGAAGAGAATAAAACCGATGGCCCCGAGAGTGAATGAGAGAGACAGCACGTTCAGGTGAACGAAGCTTCTCTTCTCGTCCTCGCCATAGACGATGTTGAGGGCGTCGAAGATCGCCTTCATGCCGGCATTGGCGCTCCAGAGAGACAGGCCCAGGCCGAAAATGAAGCCGAAGCCGAGTGCCCCGCCTCCCTGCGAAGCGATCCGCGTCACCTGCTCGCGGATGATGTCGAGAGCGCCGCCCGGGAAAACGCCGGACACGGTGTTCAGATGCTCCTGGATCGTTACGGGATCCGCGAAGAGGCCGTAAATGGACACCAAAGCGGCGATGGCAGGAAAGACGGCAAGCAGGGCGTAATAGGTCACCCCGGCGGCAACCGATAGAACCCGGTCCTTGTTGAACTCCTCATAGGTACGCCACAGGATGTCCTTCCATCCTCGCGCCGGGATTTCGGTTGGCGTGTCCGCGCCTCGCCCGCGACCCTTCTCGGCGGCTGCGTGAGGGGGAGCATGCTGCTTCTCGCCGATATCCGAACCGGTGTTCCGCGCCTGTCCCCGAGCCTGCGCCGGAGCCGACGAGGGGCGACCAGCTTGGGGCGAGGGTGACGCGGAGCGCTCTCCGCTTGCCACAAGGCGCACGAGGGCCCATCCGAGAACCACAGCCCACATGGTCGTGACAGTCGAAGAGGAGGAGGATTGCCGCGCGCCAGGTTGCTGGATAGCCGGATTGTCTGCCATAGTCGGACACAGCCTCATTGATCGGTTGTCGGCCAAACGGCCTGATTCAACCGTAAACCTCCCGAATAACGCAGCGGTTCCACGCACTTATCGAGCATGAGCGTCCCGCGGGAGTGATATGTCGATGCGTAAACGCAAGATCGTCGCACTTCTGAGGACTGTGCATGCCTGCACTTTGAGCGGTGCCTTTAACCCGGATGCAAGACTCTCTGGACCAGTGTCTCTCCCAAGCCACGAGGAGGGTCTGAGATGGACGATTGGTCAGGACGCAAGTGGGAACCGGTGACCGAGGAGCGCCTGCTCCGGGCGATCGACGTGCTTGTCGAGATTGCAAAGGAGCATGGACCGGCTTTCGATCCGGTTCTTGAGACGGTTCGGCAAGAACTGCACCAGTTCCGCAACCGGACGGCGCCTGTAGCCGACGGGGTCGATGACGGCCTGCTTCGCAAGGCAAGCTGAGCCGAAAATTGCTGTGATGCTTGACGAAGGCGTCGCCGGTATCCAGGTGATCTGGCGATGCTCGCCTCCTTGAACCAGTCGAGGTTTCCAGATCAGGCGAATTGGAGCTGCTCTTCCCGGACAAGGCGTTCCGGCCCTTCCTGATCGCCCTTGATATGGTACTGGAAGCCGTTTCTGTCGGCGGGGAGAAGACGCGTGATTTCCCAGATGTCCTGGGAACGAGTGGCATCGATGGTTGTCACCAAGTTGAGAAAAGCCTCAACGGTGTTCGTGCTCGTAAGCTTGACCAATCGCACCTGATCCCCAAGCTTGAACTTGTGCGACGCCATAGCCCGGCTCCCCCGTTTAAAAGCCACCTGAGCAGTAGGAACTAACATAAGTTAGTTTCGTTCCATCGCTCATGATGAACAATTATTCAGACGAGACGTCTGTGGTTCTCCTCGTTGAGGATGAGCTTCTCGTGCGCATGGCGGCGGCAGAGGATCTGCAGGATGCGGGCTTCCATGTGCTGGAGGCTGCGAATGCCGATGTAGCCTTGGCCGTATTGGAAACCTGTTCTCATGACGTGCAGGTACTCTTCACGGATATCGACATGCCGGGATCCATGAATGGCCTGGACTTGGCTGAAAGCGTTCAGCAGCGTTGGCCGCACATCTCACTGTTGATCTCGTCCGCATATCATAGGCCGCTTCCCCAACAGATCCCGGACGATGGACGCTTCGTGCCGAAACCTTATTCCAGCGAGGATGTGGTCAAGCATATCCGTGAGCTCGTGACGAGCCATTGACGGATGGCGTGCCCGAAGGGGCGCTGTGCCAGAACTACAGGCCCGCAGGACTGACGGTGATTGCCATCGTGAAGCTGCGCGTTTCGCCCGGTTGAACGAGGACGATCCCCGGTTTGGCGGCCAGCTCCCCATCGAATCCTTCCGGATCTGCATGCCCCTGCCACGGCTCGATGCAGATGAATCCTGCTCCGGGCTTGGTCCAGATACCCAGATGCGGCATATCCGGAAAGTCGACCTGGATGGAGCCGCCATCGGGTGCCCCGTAGGTAACGGACCTGCTCTCAAGTTGGTCGAAGACCAGGGCATCCGTCTCGAAGAGCCTGTCTCGCAGGCGAAGCATCCGTCCCTGGACCGGGCTCTCCTCGACATGCCGGCTGATGAGCCCGTCCACGGGACGGCGGATCGGGGCCGTCTCTTCGTGCTCGAAGCAGATGGAGTGCGTGTCGCGCGGTGCCCCATAGGGCAGCGGCCAGCGGAAGGCCGGATGAAACCCGAAAGAGGCCGGCATGATGGCGGGGCCGGTGTTGGTCACCGAAGCAGTGACCGTCAGCCTGACGTCCTCGATCCTGTAGGTCACGTCGAGCTCGAACGGGAACGGATACTGCCTCAACGTGGCCTCGTCGGAACCGAGGCCGAACCGGCATTGGACAGGGTCTGCCTCTCTCGTCTCGAAGAGAGCCGTGCGCGCGAACCCGTGCTTCGGCAATCCATATTCCGACCCCTCGACCTGGATGCGATCATTCCTCACGCGGCCGACGACGGGGAAAAGCAAGGGGGAGCGGCCAGTCCAAAAGGCAGGATTGCCGTCCCACAAAAGGTCCCGGCCCTGCTCGTCCTGGAGCCGCACGAGTTCCGCGCCCTTCTGCGACACTTGAGCCTGAAGACGAGGACTCGAAATGGTAACGCTCATGCGGCAGCTCCTGGCCCTGTATCTCCATCCTGATAAGGGTATCGGCTAAATGCGACGCAAGCTAGAGCGTGAGAGGCTCATGGGATTGCATAAGGCTGAGCGGCATGGACCTTCTCCTGATCCGCTGCTGGGCCTGTGTTCGTTCATGGGAGAGATGTTTCCATGAAAACTGCATCAAGGCGCAAAGAAATGCCTCTTACCCTCGCCATATTGCTGTATTCAGCAGGCGGCAAAGAGGATTACAGGGAAATTCGGCCGCTTAATAGCTTTTCGCTTCGTATCTGGCGCGGCTTTATGAGCACTGCGTTCCAGCGCCTCACAAGGTCCACGATTTGGGCAGCGGGCATCGGCTTTGCATAAAGATAACCTTGAGCATGGTCACACCCCAGTTCACGCAGACGCCGCGCTTGGCCGTGCGTTTCCACGCCTTCTGCCGTCACTTGAAGCTGCAGGCTTCTGCCGAGGCTGATCACGGCAGTGATGATCGCCTCATCGTCGGAATCCTGTTCCAGATCCCGCACGAAGCTGCGGTCAATCTTGATGTGATCGACCGGGAACTGCTTCAGATGAGTCAATGAGGCATAGCCGGTACCGAAATCGTCGAGCGCAATCTGGACGCCGCTCTCGCGGAACTGTGTAAGAGCTGAGGAAACATTATCGGAGTTTTTCCCCAGGAGGACAGTTTCCGTGACCTCAACCTCGAAGGACGTCGGTGGCACCTTCAGCCAGTCGAAGGTCCTGAGCATGGTATCGACGAGATTCGACTGGCTAAACTGAGCCGGAGACAGATTGAGTGCAATCCGCCCGAACGGAAGATCCTGATCGAGCCATTGGCGCACGTCGGCGGCGACTTTCGAAGTCAGGAGCTTGCCAATTGAGACCGCTATTTCATGGTCATCGAAAACGGCTCCGAAAAAGCTCGGTGTCAGGAGACCTTCCGTGGGATGCTGCCAGCGCGCCAGTGCTTCGAGGCCCACGATCTCGCCTGTCGCGAGGCTTACCTTAGGCTGGTAGAACGGAATGATCTCATCCTTGGCGATTGCCTCACGCATGCCGCGTCCGAGGGAGACACGCTGCTCGATGACTTTGCGCATTTCAGGGGAGTAGGTTAAGACCCGGTTGCGGCCTTGCGATTTCGCCTGATACATCGCGATGTCCGCATCCTTGATCAGTTCCGCCGGCGTTCCGTCGTGGTCCGGAAAGGCCGCGATACCGATGCTCACACGGTTGATGAGAGTCCGCTTCTGATAAGTGAAGGGTTGGCGCAGCATCTCGGCGATCAGGGTGCCAAGGCGCGTGGCATTCTCGAGCTTCAGAGGATCAATGACAAGTACGGCGAATTCATCGCCGCCAATCCGGGCGACGGTATCGCAGCTGCGGATCATGGCGGACAGGCGGCGCGCCGTCTCCTGCAGCAAGGCATCGCCTGCGTCATGCCCCAATGTATCGTTGATATCCTTGAAGTCATCCAAATCGATCAGCAAAAGGCTCACGCATGTGCCGTTCTGATTGGCTGCGGTGAGGGCTGACTCAAGCCGACGCTGGAAGAGATTGCGGTTGGGAAGGCGCGTCAGCGCATCGTGATTGGCCGAGCGCCATATCTCTTCCTCCGCTTCCTTCTGCTCGCTGATGTCGAACGTCACGCCAACGATCCTATCCGGCGCCGTTTTTTCCGCGCGCGCCCGCAGCCAGCGGATCGCTCCACCTGGCATGATGTAGCGGCATTCGACCGAATCTGAGCCACTGATCCGTATCTGCTGCAGGAAGTCTTCTACCTTCCGATGATCGTCAGGATGAATGCCTGTCAGGAAGTTCTTGTCGGCGCCCGGTTGGATTCCCAGGAGTGCGAGCGAATTGTCGGATCTCGTCGTGATTCCTGTTTGCGGATTGAACTCCCAGGCGATCATATGGGCTGCCTTCAATGCAAGTTGGAGGCGCTCTTCGCTCTCGCTCAAGGCCCGCTCGGATTCCTTGCGTTCATGAATATCCAAGGCGATACCGAACCATTGTTCGGGCTTGTCTTGCTCGCTCTTGAGAGGCTCTCCTCTGACGATGAACCAACGATACATCCCATCGGGCGAACGCCGAAGGGGTATTTCCATTTCAAAGGGTATTCCCCTCCTTATGGAGCCCTTCCACAGTTCCAGGATCTCTTCACGGTGCAGAGGGTGGATGACCGAGTGCCATTCCTTGCATCCTATGTCGGGGCTTAGCCCCGTGTACTCATACCAAGCGTCGCTGAAGTATGTGAACTCGCCTTCCGCATCGCTGAACCATACGACTTGCGGCGACGAGAAAGAGATCGGCATAGCTTCGATGAGCGTGCGAAGACGCCTTTCGCTCTTGTGTAGGTTCTGTTCCGCCCTTCGAAACTCCGTGATATCACGGGAGATGCATAGGCACCCCTGAGGGGTTCCGTCTCGGCCCATGATGGAGGTCGCGATGACATCCCACCATTTCAATATTCCCGTTGCCGTTTCGCGAGACGCTTGGAAACGGCCGGTGCCCCCGGCTCTGGCCTTCTCGAACGCTTCAGATGCATCCTCTGCGGCAACGCCGCTCCACAACGACGTCCAGTCGACCCCTTCGATCGAGGCGAATTCTTCCGCCACCATTGCACGCAGTCCACCCTGGCTCATGAAGCGCAGGCGTCCCTGCAGGTCGAAAACCTTGATGCAGTCATTCGAACTTGCCAGCAGGCGTCGCGTGAATTCCTCACGATCTGCTGCCGTCCTCGTGGCGAGCTTTAGCTCGAGTTGAGTCATGATTGTCTCAGCGAGAGCCGCCAAGGCTGCTTCCTGCTGTGTGCTCAAACCAGAGGGGCGCGCCTCGTAATCGATCACGCACAGCATTCCAAGGGGTAATCCGTCCTTCGTCCTTAAAGGCGCTCCGGCATAAAATGCCGGCATTGCGTCGGTACTGGCGGCTGGCTTGCTTCCGAAACGAGGATCGACCGCGACATCGGGAATAATGAATATGCCAGGCTGACGAATAGCATGGTTGCAAATGGAGAACTCGCGCGGCGTCTCGGTAATCTCAAATCCGATCCTGGATTTGAACCACTGCCTGTGCTCGTCGAGGAAGGAAATAAAAGCGATCGGAGTACCGCAAACCTGGGCCGCGATTCTGGCGATGCTGTCGAACTCGACCTCCGGCGCCGTATCCAGAATGTCGTATTTCTGGAGCGCAGCAAGACGGTCGACCTCCTCCCAGGGAGGAAGATTGCTGGGACCAGGACATTCCATCGTTCAAAATCTGTCCGCTCGGAGGCGTCTAGGGTGTTTGGGACATGTCGGAATTCAACCGACTCAACGGAACAGCATCATGCATCGAGAGTCACTCGATCCGTTGCTCACAGAACATCCGGGCTCAGTACCGGTAAAATGGCAGAGCGTCATGCCACCCATGAACGGGGTGCGCCATAGTGCTGACCGATCTATTGTCCGCAATCATCTGAACTATAGTCGTCTCAAGGCATAACCTTGTCGCCGGACAGGGGTCAAGAAGCCGAAAAGCTCCTCAAGATTTACGGTTAACGGTTTCGCAATGTGAGCCGTATGAGCCATTCGGAACTCTTATCCTATGAGGTGCGGGCTCTAAGAGACAGTATCAAGTCGCTTCGAGAGCGAAGGCATCTTCGCGCAATCTTCATGCGGCAGAACGCCGTACTCGGGTGATCGGCTCCTCATATGTCGATTCGCAGAGCGATGAAGACCATCATGGGCCTGAAAGTCCAGCGACCCCCGGGAAACCCGGCATCGAAGCCTCAGGATTCTTGCCCGAGCCAGCTTGTGGTCATGCGGAGCAGTTGCGGTAAAGAATAGGTGGTTTTACGTACGCCGAAATTGCGGACACTACTTAGTAATAATATTGTAGAAATTGGTTTGGGTTGAGGCTTTCCGTAACCCTGGAACGTAAGCTACGGAAAAATGTCTGCCTTATCAGATCGTTGCCTGGATTACCGAAAGCAACATCCGGCAATTGAGCATCCAACGGACGAGTTTAACGACTGCTTAAGGTTGGTTAAGAGGCATTAACCATAACCTAGAGAGTGCTCCCATTATTTACGTATTGTCCGCGCAATCGTTAATTCATATCTTCTGACCGTTGCCGCAAGACACAAACGAGTCGAGTAAAAATTCCAAGCGGCAAGTAAAAACTATGTAAAACGCGCTTAATTATTAAGGCGGGGCAGAATAATATGTATATCGTCGTCGATGACCGGCAGATGGTTACGTCCGGATATGTTGCGAGTTTCAAGCGTGAAGGCATATCCTCCCTTGGCTTATATGCAGATGAATTTACCGATTGGCTGGAATCAGCATCCGATGCCGATCTCGAGGCCGTTCAAGGATTTGTCCTTGGCACCTTCCAAGAGCGGGTTCACTCTGCCGAGAGCATTCGCCGCTACTCCAAGGCACCCATTATTGCCTTGAGCGATGTTCGCTCCCTTGAAGAAACCCTGGAACTCTTCACAGCGAAATTCGATGATGTCGTTCGCAAGCCCGTCCATGTCCGGGAAATCCTGGCCCGCTCGGAAGCAATCTGGAGACGGGTTAATGCAAGCGCAGGAAAGAAGCCGCAGAACGATACCGACCGTCTCAAGGTCTTCTTTGATGGCCGTGATCCGGAGATCGACGGATTGCCTCTGTCGCTCCCTCGTCGCGAGCGGCACATCCTCGAATATCTCGTTCGCAAGCGGGGACATCGCCTGACCAAGAAGCAGATCTTCGACGCGGTTTATGGAATCTACAGCGACGATGTGGAAGACAGCGTTGTCGAAGGACATATCAGCAAGCTTCGTAAGAAGCTCCGGCAACGTCTTGGCTACGATCCCATCGACGCAAAGCGGTACATTGGGTACTCCTACGTCGGCGCGGCTTCCTAAGCGGGTTGCTTGAGCGCTCGTCGGATAGGATGCGGGCCCTCAAGTCCCAGACAAGCATTGAGACAGCGGCTGCGGTCATCGCCGAAGGATTAGCCTTCGCGGTGGCCGTTCGTCTTTAAAGCTCTAAATAATTCCCATTCTCCATCAACTTGTTAACTTTATTGCAGGAAACGGACCCTTATTCTTCCTCAACGTCATGATCGAAGCTGTCAGGATGGGTAAGCGCACCGGAATAAAACTCGCAGCCAACTAAGGCGCTGAGCAGCTCCGGATCTGTCCCATAAAAAGATTAGCAATGAGCCTGACAAAGTGAAAAGCGTACCGGGGCGGGGCATGACAATAAGAGCAGTGCCGATCTCAATTCAGAAGCAACCGCGTTCGAGCAGGCTGCTTCAGATCAGTTGAGTGTGGATCAAGGAAGATCCTCCCGCATTCCCAGCGTGGACATGATGTTCAGCGCTTTGTTGCCGGCGTGAAGGCCGCGCGATCCTCCATCTGAGACGGCTTGATGATCTATGCCGATCAGTTCGCGTAGTAAGAGTTGAGACACGGCAATGGACGACCTTCTTCTTGAGTTTCTCACCGAGACCAACGAGCATCTCGAGACGGTCGATGTGGAGATGGTCCGCTTCGAGCAGGACCCCAACAACGAAGCGATTCTGAGTAACATCTTCCGCCTGGTTCATACGATCAAGGGGACTTGCGGCTTCCTCGGACTGCCTCGCCTCGAGGCGCTTGCGCACGCGGCCGAGACCCTGATGGGCAAGTTTCGCGATGGGATGCCGGTGACGACTCCTGCCGTGTCCCTGATCCTCACGACCCTCGACCGGATCAAGGAGATCCTGGGTGAGCTGGAGCGCCAGGGGGCGGAGCCCGAAGGTTCGGACAACGACCTGATCGGGCAGCTGGAGAAGATGGCCTCGCAAGAGGCGCCCGCTCCCGAATCTGCTTCGCAGCCGACGTCACAGCAGGCATCGGGGCAATTGGTCTATCAAGTTCTTGAACGGGAACTGCGCCCCGGGGAGGTTTCGCTTGATGAACTCGAGCGCGCCTTCCAGGACGCGCCGGGCCCTGAAAAGGTTTTGACATCCGGTACCTTGAGGTACCAGGTGCTCGAACGCCCCCTCAAGCCGGGCGAGGTGTCTCTCGACGAACTCGAGCGGGCCTTCCGTGAGGCGCCCGGTCCCGCACCGCTCGTCATCGAGAAGCCGGCTGCGCCTGTAGCGAAGGCCGAGGCATCGGCTCCGCCGCCTCCGCCCGCTGCCAGGAAGAATGCCGAGACGTCGGATTCGAGCGAGGGCGGCGAAGGGATTGCCGGGAAGGTTCAAACCATCCGCGTCAACGTCGACACGCTCGAGCACCTGATGACCATGGTGTCGGAGCTCGTTCTGACCCGCAATCAGTTGCTCGAGATCGCCCGGAGGAGCTCCGAGGATCACGGCTACAAGGTGCCCCTGCAGCGTCTCTCGCAAGTAACGGCCGAGTTGCAGGACGGCGTCATGAAGACCCGCATGCAGCCCATCGGCAATGCATGGCAGAAGCTTCCGCGTGTCGTTCGCGATCTCTCCAACGAGCTTTCGAAGAAGATCGAACTCGTGATGCAGGGGGCCGATACGGAACTCGACCGGCAAGTGCTGGAGGTCATCAAGGATCCTCTGACGCATATGGTCCGCAACTCCGCCGACCATGGCATCGAGAACCCGGCAGACCGCAAGGCCGCCGGAAAGCCCGAGAAGGGCACGATCCGCCTCAACGCGTATCATGAGGGTGGCTCGATCACGATCGAGATTGCCGATGACGGCAAAGGGCTCAACTTCGCGGCAATCCGCAAGAAGGCGGTCGAAAGAGGCATCGCTGGCGATGCCGAAGTGGAGCGGATGAGCGATGCCCAGGTGGCCAAGTTCATCTTCCATCCCGGCTTCTCGACCGCCGCGAAGGTCACGTCCGTGTCAGGCCGCGGCGTCGGCATGGATGTCGTCAAGACGAATATCGAACTGATCGGCGGTACTGTCGACATCCGTTCCGAGCAGGGGCGGGGGACGACGTTCACGATCAAGATCCCGCTGACCCTCGCCATCGTCGCGGCGCTCATCGTGGCCTCCAAGGACCAGCGCTTCGCCATTCCGCAGGTCGCTGTTTCCGAGCTCGTCAGGGTCTCTCCCTCGTCGGAACATTCCATCGAGCGGATCAACGGCACTCCCATTCTTCGCCTGCGCGACCGGCTGCTGCCGATCGTCCCGCTTTCGAAAGTCATGGGCCTCTCTGCGAATGAAGATGCGAACCATGGCTTCGTGGTCGTGACGCAGGTGGCCCATCAGCGCTTTGGCATCCTGGTGGATGGCGTCTTCCATACCGAGGAAATCGTCGTCAAGCCGATGTCATCGAAGCTGAGGCATATTCAGCTTTTCTCCGGTAACACCATTCTCGGCGACGGTGCCGTGGTGCTCATCATCGATCCCAACGGACTTGCCCGGATGGTCGGCTCCGGTGCCGATACCAACGAGTTCCAAACCGATGCGGGCCTCGAACAGACGGTCGCTGCAGCGGAGGAATTGACGAGCCTTCTCCTCTTCCGTGGCGGAGGCGAGAGCCTCAAGGCGGTGCCCCTGTCCTTGGTGACGCGCCTCGAAGAAATCGATGCGTCCACCATCGAATGGTCGAGCGGGCGCCCGGTCATCCAGTACCGTGGGCGCTTGATGCCGCTGGTGTCCTGCGACGATGAACTCACCATCAAACGGCAGGGCATGCAATCCCTGCTGGTGTTCTCTGACGGTGAAGTCTCCATGGGACTGGCCGTCGCCGAGATCGTGGACATCGTCGAAGACAAGCTCGATGTGGAGCTGCTCGCGGAGCGTTCGGACTTGGTCGGGTCCGCAGTCGTTCGCGGTCGCACCACGGAAATCGTTAACATCGCTCATTACCTCCCCATGGTGCTTGAGACTTGGTCTCGCAGAGACCGGCGCAACGGGCCGGACAGGTCCCTGCTCCTGGTCGACAGCTCGACCTTCTTCCGTGACATGCTCGTCCCGGTCCTCAAGGCTTCTGGCTACCGTGTTCAGACGGCCACGACGGCCCAGGAAGCCGTTCGCCTTCTGTCCAACGGGTTGCAGGTCGATGTGGTCGTGACGGATCTTGAACTCACGGGCCATTCGGGCTTCGCACTCGTTGCCTCCTTGAGGGCGGACTCGCATCACAGCGCGACGCCCGTCATCGGCATGACGGTCAAGCCCGATCCGCAGCAGATCGCTCTGGCGAGGAAGCTGCGCATTTCTGAAATCGTGTCGAAGATCGACCGGCGGGGACTGCTCTCCGCATTGGCCGAGCTCAGCGCATCGCTTGAAGAGGCTGCATGATCATGAAACCGATCGATCCGATCACGTCCACGGTGACTAAGGGAGCTTCCAAGCAAATGGAATTCGTCACGGTGTCGGTTGCTGGGCAGCTGCTCGGCCTGCCGATAAGCCGGGTTCACGATGTTTTCGTCGTGAGCGAGATGACCACCGTGCCGCTGGCGCCTGGAGAGATTGCAGGTCTGCTGAACCTGCGCGGCCGGGTCGTCACTGCCGTATCGCTGCGTCGCCGTCTAGGCCTGGGTGATTCAGGCGGAACGGAGCGCCGAATGGCGGTGGGTCTGGAAAACCATGGCGAGGCTTATGGCTTGCTCGTGGACGAGGTCGGAGAGGTCCTCAAGCTCGACCCGGATGAGATGCAGCCCAATCCGGTTCACATGGACCGGGGCTGGGTCGGTCTGTCGCAAGGCGTGCATCAGCTGCACGACAAGCTGTTGATCGTCCTGGACGTCGATGCCGTCCTGGCCTTCGAGACAGAGCGGGAAGCTGCGTAAGCCATTCGCAACTCGAGCCCGCATGTGGGCCCCATAAGGATCTGATACCGTGAGCCTTGACCTTTCCACCCCCGTTCTCGTCGTCGATGATTACCAGACGATGGTCCGAATCCTCCGCAATCTCCTCAAGCAGATCGGCTTCAACGACGTGGACGATGCCTCCGACGGACAGGCCGCACTGGAGAAGCTGCGGGCCAGGAAGTACGGCCTTGTGATCTCCGATTGGAACATGGCTCCCATGACGGGATATGAATTGCTGCAGCAGGTGCGTTCCGATGCGGAGCTGAGCACTCTGCCTTTCATCATGGTCACGGCCGAAGCGAAGACCGAGAACGTCGTTGCGGCCAAGAAGGCCGGCGTCAACAACTACATCGTGAAGCCCTTCAACGCCGAGACGCTGCGGACAAAAATCAGCGCCGTTTTCAACGGATAAGTGATGGCGGGCACGGTCATGAAGTCACGTAAGAGCTATCGCATCGAAGCGAGCATGGATGCCCTTCCATATGACGAGGGTATCCAGGAGCGGCATTCCGAGATCATGAGCATGCTCGGAACGATCAAAGAATCCATCGTGCCCGCGCGCGAAATCTCGGCATCCCTGCTCGAAGAGCATCGCCGCGACATGCAGGAG
Organism: Microvirga mediterraneensis; assembly: GCF_013520865.1. Classification (NCBI taxonomy): domain Bacteria; kingdom Pseudomonadati; phylum Pseudomonadota; class Alphaproteobacteria; order Hyphomicrobiales; family Methylobacteriaceae; genus Microvirga; species Microvirga mediterraneensis. The sequence goes on along the minus strand of NZ_JACDXJ010000001.1, from coordinate 252,264 downwards.
GCCCTTCGTTTGAAGGTGGAGCTCGACTCGATCTACGAGGCCATCGAGCGCACCAAGAGAGAGATCGCGACGCTTCGATATGCGGGCACACAAGGCCAAGAGATCACGCGGGTAACCGACGAGCTCGGAGCCATCGTTCTTGGGACCGAGACGGCGACAAATTCGATCCTGGCCGCAGCCGAGAAGATCGACGATCTATCCAGCAATCTGTCGTCGCGTCTTACCGGAGGTGACCAGGAGATCGCCCGTGAGATCCTCGACCACGTCATCAGCATCTTCGAGGCCTGCAACTTCCAGGACATTACGGGCCAGCGTATCAGCAAGGTTGTCAACGCGATGAAGTTCGTCGAGGAGCGGGTTCATCACATGATCGACATCTGGGGCGGTCTCGAAAGCTTCAAGGACATCGAGCCGGTGGACGAAGCCGGTCGAAAGGGAGACGCAGCGCTCCTGAATGGCCCCGCTCTCGCGACTGACAAAGGGGTAACATCCCAGGATGCGATCGACGCGCTTTTCGGCTGATGAGGCACCTTTAATCGCTGCCTGAAGCGATACCCGGCCTCGCATCAGCCGGGTTATCGCCTCATGAAACTATCGGGTCCTGCGGCGCAATCGAACGCTGACGTCCTGGCATCTGCAGCATTGTCCTGACCTCGGGAGTCGCCAACAGATCCATGATCCGACGGAAGCCTTGGTCGCTGATCGTGAGGATCATTCCTCCACAGACATCGCCCGAGCCGGAGAATGTGTAGGTCAGGACATTGGCCGGGCGCAGGCCTCCCCGTGTATGGGAGACGAAGCCCTGCAGCGATCCGCGACGGTCGTTGCAACCGTTAAGAATTGCCATGCCGTTGTATTCACCCGCCACGGCGTGCGGGACCATGCGCAATCGGTTCTTGCCATGGAATCCGATTGCAAGGTTCGAACTTGTCAGCGCGACGGCGACATTTTCCTCGAAGTGAAGGTTCCCAACGAACGAGAGGGATGCTCCGGAGCCTCGGAAACAATCGAAGACGGCGATTGCGCTGAGATTGTCCAGGCATATGAAAACGCGGGCGTGATCGTAACCGGGGCCATAGACGTTCGTCCCGATGCGAATGATATTCGCGTGATTGAACGACGTTCTGGCCTCGATCCACCCATGGCCCGATGACTGATCTCTCCCGTCCGGGCCGGCGATGTTGTGAGCTCGCGACGATGTCAGAAAATGCCGGATCGAACCCGTGTCATGGAGGCTTGATCCTCCGGGATCCGTGATCCACCGGGTGCCACGGGCCGTGTACACAAAGGACGAGCAGTTGAAATGACCATTCTCATGGCGCTGCTCGCCGAAGGAAGCACAGAAGTAGCTCCAGTGCGGCTTTCGCTCATAATCCCGGAGGACGACGATGCCGTCCCCTTCGGACGTGAACATCCGTGGACCTGTCGGATAGGACAGCTCCTGTGCCAGTTCGGCATCTGCCAGAAGCGGTCGTCCGTAACTGGAGATCAGCCGTCTCAGCCAGGATGCATGATGATAGCCGCGCGGCGTATCGCCGAGAGGCGGCAGCACTCCGCCGGGGTCGGTCATCCCGACGATGACTTTGAGGCCGGCACTCAGGCGGACGGTCAGGCGCTCTCGAAACTCCCTTGCCTCGGGACTGTCCTTTAGGCTGTGCGCCAAGAGCAATCCGATGGAGATCATCTCAAGCCGGTCATGAAGAGATTGTTCGACTGACGAGCCATCGGGGCCGATCAGCTGCTCGAAGCCAGCGCTGAGTTGGGCGAGAGCGATGGATGCCCAGTAAGACGCCAAGGGAAAGAGAGGATTGGCGCGGGCGACGGCAAGCAACGCACATGCGGTACGCAGCTGAATGAGGGAGGGCGAGAAGATATTCTGGCTTGCGATCTCGGAGAGGGCGAAACCGTATCTTATAATCTCGGCGAAGAGAGCCTGCCGGCGCTTGATATCCTTACCGTTCTTTGAGGCTGCTGTCAGCGCAAGAAGATGCAGAAGCACTTCTGTGCGTGTCGCCATCGACCGCGGATATGTGCTCAAGGCGTCTTTGGGCTCATCCCAGGGGTTGGACCGCACCCAGGACAGCGCAAGGTCCACAGCTCTCGCAGGGCCACCGAGGTCCGGCCGGGTGGCGAGGTCAAGGAGCCACGAAAGGGACTGGAATTCCACGCGCCATGCTGGAGACTTGTAAGGATCTTCCGTCCACTCGAAAGATTCCGGAAGAGGCCAGGGCTCAAGACCGCACAGGGTCAAGCGGCCATCGGTGATCGCCAGCGCTTCCCCGAGCTGGATGGCTCTCAGTCGATCATGGAAGGTGAACAGAGGTCCGAGATTGCTCGGATCGATCGATTTATCGATTAGGCTCGCAGGCATACGCTGAGTTTCAGGATAAACCTGAACGTGGAGGCGATCGTAGACCTTCTCCACGAAGCTAAGCGAATTGGAAATCGCGTCTCCTAGAATGTTCTCAAGCAGGAGATCGTCTCCGATGGAAACCTCAAGAGGAGTGACCAAGCTGATCTGAGATTCATCCTCTGAGACCTGGAAGCCGAGTTCGACTGTTGCCGCACCTGACGGAGGCTCTAGTTCAAGCGTGAAGCGCCTTGCCTGTCGATGGATCGGGATGTCGAGGACGGGCCCGTAGGCCGGTAAGGACGTGATGCCGTCATAGGGAGGGGGGAGTTGCTTGCCCTTGGCATCCCGGAAGATGATCCGGGCCAAGGCTCCATCACTTGCTTTGCCGCTGTTGATCAGTTGCCCACGGACGATGAGCGGATGACCAGGGGCGACACCATAATTCAGCCAGTGCGGCGTCGTACTCAAATTCCACCAGGCGCGGCGTGAAGCCGGTACTGGCTTGTCCTCTGCCTGGAGCCCTGTGGGTTCCGCAGGAGCAGGCAGAGATGTCTGAGCACTTTGACGAACTTTTAGATCGCGGATCGTAAACGGATGCGAGTTGCGCCAGCTGCGGATCGTAAGGGTCAGGTGGCGTGCTGGAGCCGGGATGAAGACATTGAAGAGCACCCGAGCCGAATGGGAATGGTCGCTGCTTCGATCATAATAGGCAGGCCCAGAGATGTAATGGCTATGAGGATCGATCTGCGTCCTGGATAAACCCGGGACATAGGCGAAATCGATACTCGATCCATCCCCCGCCATGAAATCGATGCCGACCGATGCGAAGTCGTGAACGGGCCGCGCTTCCTCTTCCGGATGCCAGGCGATCTCAAATCCGACCTCGCACCAGGTATCGCTAGAAACGTCCCTGACGTCGAAAACAACCCGCGACCAGCGATTATGGTTCGCGACGACGTGAGTGTCGCCATTAGAACCTTCTGCAGCCTGATCTCGTGGAGCCGAGGAAATGTGTCTGACTTCAGGCATGCGGATCTTAAAGCCTTATCGAAGAATTGTGAGGCAGGCGTGTGGAGTTCCACCACGTCAGAGGTGAGAGAAGGGCGCTATGGATGAGCATGACATGCCGGTTACAGGGCCGGGGCGCCTGTACCGCTCTGCCCGCCTAGTTGCCGGTAGCCACTTCGAGAAACAGAGCCATGCGGATCAGCTCGGAAAGGCTCTTCGCTTCCATCTTGGACATCACGTTGGATCGATGGATTTCCACGGTGCGGATGCTGATGTTCAGCTCGTGGGCGATCATCTTATTGGCTTTTCCGGCGACGAGGCCGTCGAGTACCTGGCGCTCCCGCTGAGACAGCGATTGCAGTCTGGCTTGAGTGCGAAGAAGCTCCTGATTCTTACGGACGCTTTTCTCATCGCACACCAATGCGAAGCGCACCACTTCCAAGAAGCGGTCTTCCCGGAAGGGCTTCTCGAGAAAGTCGATGGCTCCCACCTTCATGGCCTCAACCGCGAGAGGAATGTCCGCGTGCCCGGTCATGACGACAACCGGCACATTCAGGCCACGACCATGGAGGCGGCGGATGAACTCCAGGCCGTCGATGCCGGGCATGCGGACATCTGTAACGATGCAACATCTGCCGGGATCTTGAACCTCATCGAGGAATGCTTTCGCGGACTCGTAGACACGAACGTTCAGCCCGGCCGATACCAGCAGAAACGAAAGAGCTTTTCGCACTCCAATGTCATCATCCACCACATACACGATCGGCGTGTTCGACACTGGCCATGTCCTCCATATCGATGGTTCTAAGAGTGAAATGGAAGCTCGTACCCTCGCCGGGAACGGATTCCGCCCAGATCTTGCCGCCGTGAGATTCCACGATCGTCCGGCTGATCGAGAGGCCGACCCCCATGCCACTCTGTTTCGTGGTGGTAAACGGCTTGAACAGGTTCTTCAAGATCTCCGGTGGGATCCCTGACCCTGTATCCTGAATACTGATCTGAACAAGCGATTCAGCCGGCAAAGGCCTCGCTCTGATCGTCAGTTCGCGCTGGCTCACATCCTGCATCGCCTCGATCGCATTGCGGATGAGGTTGAGGAGCACCTGCTGAATCTGGACGCGGTTCACGAAGACCAGTGGGCTGTCCGAGGGAAAGTCGAACTCGACCTTCACTTCCTGCTCCTTGGCACCGACCAATGCCAAAGCGCCAGCCTCCTCGACGAGCCTCTGAAGCCCTTCGATCTGATGCTCGCTGCCTCCGCGGGCGACGAACTCGCGCAGTTGCCGGATGACCTCGCCGGCCCGGAGAGCCTCTTCGGCCGCTTCGTTCACCGCATGCCGGACGAGCGCAATTTTATCACCTTCAATCCCGCTCAGGATCATTCCGCAGCCTTTCAGATAGCTGGTGATCGCCGTCAGGGGCTGGTTGATTTCATGAGCCAGAGTCGATCCCATTTCGCCCAAAGCCGTGAAGCGGGACATGTAAGCGAGTTCGGATTGCAATTCCTGCATCCGGGTTTCGGTTCTCTGGCGCTCGGTCAGGTCACGGATGAAGGCGGTGAAGAACCGTTCGCCATCGGATTCCATCTCGCCGACCTGAACTTCCATGGGGAATGTCGAGCCGTCCTTGCGCTGGGCAACGACCACGCGACCGCTTCCTATGATCCGATGTTCACCTGTCTCACGATAACGACGGATATAGCCGTCATGCTGTTCCCTGTAGGGCAAAGGCATCAAAAACTTGACATTGGTCCCGATGACCTCATCCGGGCGGTAGCCGAACATATGCACGGCAGTGGCACTGAAGGAGCGGATGATGCCGCTCTCATCCGCGACGATCATGGCATCGGGAACGGTTGCGAGAATGGATCGGAGGTGAGCCTCCCTGGTGCGCAACCGCTCCTCGCTGGAGCGCAGGGCATTCTCCGCAAGCTTGCGTTCCGTGATATCCTGAATCGTTCCGATCTTGCGAATGGGCCGGCCGATTTCATCGATCATCGTGCGGCCGATCGCCGTCACCCAGCGCTCATCGCCGGTGTCGGCGCGAAACACCCGGAACGTGCCGCTATAGGTCAGGCTGGCGCCCGGCTCATCGACATAGAATGTTTCTTCCAACTCGTCCTGGTCGTCGGGATGCACGCATCCGAGGACGATCTCGCGGGTGACATCGACACCCGGTCCAAGGCCCAGGATCTGGCGGGCTTCCGGTGTCCATTGGCGACGGCCGGTGACTAGGTCCTGATCCCAGATGCCGAGAGCCGTCGTTTCGATGGCCAGTCGCAGTCGCTCCTCGCTGCTGCGAAGCTTCATCTCGGCCAGACGCTGGTCGTGAATGTCCGTGACCGTCCCGACCCATTCCAGCACGGCGCCGTCTTCGCCCAGGAGCGGCACCGCTCTTGCGAGGACCCAGCGGTACGTCCCGTCCGAGCGCCGAACACGATACTCGAACATGCCAGGGTCCTGGGACGTACGGACAGCCTGCCATTGCGCGAGCAGCTTCTCGCGATCATCCGGATGAACGGCGTCGAGAAACCCGAAGCCCATATAGGCTTCGCGGGACTCGCCGCTGAACGTCTCCCAGCCCCAGACTTTGGTGACAGATCCCTCCGTCGCGGCACGCCAGACGATAGCCGCGCTCGCTTCGATCAGGGCGCGGTACTGCTCTTCGCTTTGGCGGAGACGTTCGGCGGCGGATTTCTGCGCGTGAATATCCGTGACCGTGCCAACCCATTCCTGCACTACGCCACCGGCATCCCGAAGAGGAACGGCTCGCATGAGAACCCACCGGTATTCACCGCTGGGTTGGCGGGCACGATACTCGCTTGTTCCGGGCTGTTCGGACGCGAGCGTCTCGAGCCAGGACGACGTTGCCCGTTCACGATCATCGGGATGAACGTGGTCCAGCCATGCGAAATCTCCGGGATTCATCGCTGAGTGGCTGTGAGGGGTTTCCCAGCCCAACAGGCCGTCGATGATCGAACCGTCCGGCGATGCGCGCCAGACCATCGCGGCGCTCGCTTCGATCAAGGCCCGGTAGCGCTCCTCCTGGGTTTTGAGCGCAGCCTCGGCGGCCATGAAACGGCTGACGTCGCGCGACGTCAGAACATAGTTGCATATGGTCCCGGTTTCATCCTCGACGGCATCAATCGTGACCCTGCATAGAAGATGAACACCTTGCTTCGTTCTGCAGCGCGCCTGATCTCCGAAATGGCCGAGACTCCCGGCCACTCTCAGATCCTGAACGGACTTATTGCGGCTCACGGCATCCGATGGATAGAGGAGCGAGAAATGGAGGCCCAGGACTTCATCCGTCCTCCAACCGTAGATTTGCTCAGCGCCTCTGTTCCACGATATAATGTGTCCTTGAGGGTCGAGCGTGATCAGCGCGAAGTCGCGAATGGCGGTGAGGACGCGACCGGCATCGGCGATCTGTCGGGCATCCTGCCCCGATCGCACATCGACTCTCTTATTTAACGCAGAAGTATGAGTCATTCCCCCCAACCCATGTGCTGCGTCGCGTGCAGAATTTAAACTTAATGGTGAAGAATCGCCGAGGGCAACACCATTGATACGCCCGGCCGACAAGAAATGTCACCGTCGCGATTGCAACAGCGCGCCGAAATCGGCAACCCAAAAAGCAATTGGCGCTGCTGCTATAGTGTCGCGCCAACGAGGGCGTCTAAATTTTCGAGACGTTACAATGTTTAAACGCCGCCAACGCGGCTCGGCCATCCTTCTCGACACGATCCTCAACTGAGCCTCGTCGCGCGAGGCGAGCCGGCTCAAGCTACGGCCCCGGAACGGTGCCCAGGTCAGCCTCGTGCAAGGTTGGCGGGTTAAATGCCTCTTTACCATATTCGCCTGGAGACCACCCTGTGACGGCACCTGTCTATCTGTTCGATCTGGCATCGCGACAGGCTCAATGGCTCGCCGCCCGCCAAACGACGATTTCCGGAAACGTCGCCAACGCCAACACACCGGGCTATCGGGCCAGGGATGTCGAGCCGTTCGCGGACGTTATGGACAAAACCAAGTTGGCCATGGCTGCGACAAACGCCAGCCATATCGGGTTCACCCCGTCAAAAGCCGAAGCGAGCAAGGTCAAGAAGTCGGACAGCTGGGACACGGTCTATTCCAAGAATTCCGTCAGCCTCGAGCAGGAGCTCATCAAGGCTGGTGAGGTCAACCGGCAGCATTCGTTGAATACAAGCATCGTCAAGTCATTCCACCGGATGCTGATGTCAAGCGTAAGGACTTCATGATGATCGACCCCTTGGTTGCATCCAGCAAATTATCGAGCTCGGGCCTGGAGGCCCAATCGTCTCGTCTCCGGGTCATCTCGGAGAACATCGCGAATGCCCAATCGACGGGGCGCACGCCGGGTTCCGATCCCTACACGCGCAAGACGATCACCTTCAAATCCGAGCTCGACCGGACACTCGGCGCAGCTTCGGTGACCGTCAAGGATATCGGGCAGGACGATTCGGCTTTCCCGCTCGAGTACGATCCCGGCAATCCGGCCGCGGATGAGAACGGCATGGTCAAGAAGCCGAACGTCAACACGCTGATCGAAATGGCGGACATGCGCGAAGCCAATCGATCCTACCAGGCGAACCTGCAGATGATGAAGCAGGCCAGAGCCATGATCACTGCAACAATCGATCTCATGAGAGGCTGATATGGTCAGCGCAGTTTCCTCGATCTCCTCAATGATCGATCGCCCATCGGCGGTCGCAGCCATTCCCACCTTCGGCGGGACGCCGGCCGCAGGAGCCGTGGCCGGGGCATCCCAGGCAAGCTTCGGCGACATGATGGCTCAGGTAGCCAATTCCGCCATCGACACCATGAAGGCGGGTGAAGCGGCGTCGATCGCCGGGATCCAAGGCAAGGCCTCGGTGCAGCAGGTCGTCGAGGCGGTGATGTCGGCTGAGCAGACGCTTCAGACGGCCATCGCGATCCGCGACAAGGTCGTCGCGGCCTACCAAGAAATCTCCCGGATGACGATTTAAGGGGACTGAAATGAGAGCGCTCGCGATCGCCGCCACGGGCATGAATGCCCAGCAGCTTAACGTCGAAGTCATCGCCAACAACATCTCGAACGTGAACACCACCGCCTTTAAAGGGGCTCGGGCCGAGTTCACGGACCTGCTCTATCAAGCCGAGCGGTCGCAGGCCATTCCCAACCAGGCCGGATCGAGCCCGGTTCCGGAAGGAGCGATGCTGGGGCTCGGCGTCCGAACGGCGGCGATCCGCAACCTGCATCGTCAGGGATCGCTGACGAATACGTCGAACCAGTTCGACCTTGCCCTGAACGGCCGCGGCTGGTTCCAGGTCAATGCTCCCAGCGGCGAAATCGTCTACACCCGTGCGGGATCGTTCAATAAGGACGGCAACGGGCAGCTCGTCACCCTCGACGGCTACACGCTCAACCCGCCGATCATCGTACCGGCGAACACTCTCGACGTGACGATCAACGAATCCGGCGAGGTGTTTGCGAAGATCGACGGGCAAGCCCAGCCGCAGAATCTCGGTCAGCTTTCGCTTGCGAACTTCGCCAACGATGCGGGCCTGGAGCCGATCGGCAGCAACTACTATCGCGAAACGCTCGCATCCGGCGCCCCGGTGGTGGGCATGCCGTCCGATCCGGGATTCGGGAAGATCCATCAGGGTTATCTCGAGGCTTCCAACGTCGATCCGATCAAGGAGATCACGAACCTGATCTCGGCGCAGCGTGCCTTCGAGATGAATTCGAAGGTCATCCAGGCTGCCGACGATATGGCCGGAACCGTGTCCAAGGGCATCCGCTAAGGGCGAAAGCCGGGTGAAAGATTCATGAAGCATCTCGTCCATATTGCTCTCGCGGCGAGCGTCATGGCGCTGGCGGCCCCCTGGGCCGCCATGGCTGAAGAGCGAATCCTCCCGGTTCCTTCGGTGACCATTTATCCCGGCGACACGATCAACGAGTCTATGCTCAAGGATCGCGCGTTTCCGGAGAACTATCGCTATCGGACGGCCGTCATCGAGTCGCCGCGGGTTCTCACCGGCAAGATGGCTCGTCGGACCCTTCTGCCCGGGGAGCCGATTCCGATGAATGCCGTCGACGACCCGAAGCTCGTGACACGGGGTACGCAGACGCAGATCGTGTTCGAGGAAGGCGGATTGTCGATCATGGGGATCGGTATCCCGCTTCAGTCCGGTACTCTGGGTGAAACCATCCAGGTCAAGAACGTCGACAGCGGCCGGATCATCACTGGCCGGGTTCAGCCCGACGGTCGGGTTCGGATCGGATTCTGATGATGCTCCGTGCGATTCTTTTTCTCCTCGCCGTTCTGGTCTCGCTCCAGAGCCACGCTGCGACACGCATCAAGGATGTGGCCTCCGTTCAAGGTGTGCGCGACAACCAGCTCATCGGGTATGGCCTCGTCATGGGCCTCCAGGGAACGGGCGATACGCTTCGCAACTCCCAGTTTACCGAGCAGTCGCTCCAATCGATGCTCGACCGCATGGGCGTCAATGTCCGCGACATCAACCTGCGGACCCGCAACGTCGCGGCCGTCATCGTTACGGCGGACCTTCCAGCTTTCGTCGGATCCGGATCGCGCATCGACGTGACGGTTACGTCCATGGGCGATGCCACCTCCCTGAAGGGCGGCACCCTGATGCTCACCGCCCTACAGGGCGGCGATGGGCAGGTTTATGCCGTCGCGCAAGGTGCGATCGCCGTTTCGGGATTCTCCGCCCAGGGGCAGGCCGAGACGCTGACTTCGGGCGTCGCGACCGCTGGGCGTATTCCGAACGGCGCCCTGATCGAGCGGGAGGTCCAAGGCGGCTTCAATGCCATGGGACCGCTGGCCTTCGAACTCAAGAACCCCGACTACAAGACCGCGACGCTGATCACGGATGCAATCAACCTTTATGCGCAGCAGCGTTACGGCGTTCGCGTGGCGTCTCCGCGCGATTTTCGCACCGTTCTCCTGCAGAAGCCGAAGAATGTGGCGGCGACCCGTTTCATCGCCGAGTTGGGAGATCTCGAGATCAGGCCGGATACGCCGGCCAGGATCGTCGTGGACCAGCGGACCGGGACGGTCGTGATCGGAAAGAACGTGCAGATCTCCACGGTTGCGATCACCCATGGAGCCTTGACGATCCGCGTGACGGAAACCCCTGAAGTCTCTCAACCCGATCCGTTCTCCATGGGCCAGACCGTGGTCGTGCCGCGCACTCAGATCACAGCCGCGGAGGAGAGGGTGCCGCTCGCCATCGTTCGCGGAGCCGACCTCCAGACCCTCGTCAAGGGACTCAACCAGATGGGCCTCAAACCGTCCGACGTCATCGCCATTCTCCAGGCCGTCAAGACGGCCGGGGCACTTCAAGCGGAACTGGTGATCCAATGACCGAATCCACGATCATCAAGACTCTCAAGTCGACGGCCATTGCCGCCGGGCTGCTCCTCGGGGCAGGCGCGCATCACGCTGCAACGGCGCAGGAAGTCAAGGCTGACGCCAAGTCCAGCCAGTATTGTGCCAGCATTGCGGATGCTGCCTCCGACGCACGCTTCGCACTCCAGAAGCAGGCTCTCGCCGACATGGAGAAGGAGATCGAGGGCCGGATCAAAGTGCTCGAAGCCAAGCGCGCCGAATATGAGGAATGGCTGCGTCGCCGGAACGAAGTCCTGACGAAGGCCGACGAGACCATCGTCCTGATCTATTCGCGCATGCGCCCGGATGCGGCGGCCTTGCAGCTCACCAATATGGATGAAGAGATAGCCGCCGCTGTCATCGCAAGGCTCAATCCTCGCGTCGCCAGTGCCGTTCTGAACGAAATGGAACCGGCCCGCGCCGCGCAATTGGCGAATGTCATCACCGATGCTCCCAAGCGGGACAAGAATACCGTGAGGCAGAATTGAAACACCTTTTACTGATTGCCGGGCTGTGCTTCCTCGGCGCTTGCGCAACGCGGCCGGAGGAGATTGGGCGTGAACCGGGAATGACGCCGGTCGGGTCCGGTGTCCTCGTCGACCGTGAGCCGCTTCCCCATCTCTTCAAAGCGAATGGGCCGACGGCGGCGAATTCCACCTGGAGCAATGCCAGCGCGGACCTCTTCACGAGCCCGCGCGCGCGACAGGTCGGCGATATCGTCACCGTCAACATCCAAATCGACGACAAAGCCCAGTTCGACAACGCGAGCGACCGGTCGAGAAAATCCTCGATTGGGGCGGGCCTGGATTATGCGTTCTCCTTCAAAGGATGGAATGCCGACGGCACCGGAGATTTCGGCGTCAATTCGTCGTCGTCCTCGGCCGGGCAGGGAACCATCGACCGGTCGGAGAAGCTACGCCTTTCCGTGGCCGCCGTCGTCAACGAGGTTCTGCCGAACGGAAATGTCGTCATCAGCGGATCGCAGGAAGTGCGCGTAAACTACGAACTCCGCATTCTGAACATTGCCGGGATCGTGCGGCCGAGGGACATCTCGCCGAAGAACACGATCAGCTACGACAAGATTGCCGAGGCTCGGGTTTCCTATGGTGGCCGCGGACGCCTCATGGAAGTTCAGCAACCCGCCTACGGACAGCAGATCTACGATGTCGTGGCGCCTTTCTAAGTAGACCACCAGGACGAGAGAAGAATGGCCAAGGCCCTACAACTTCCTGCGCCCGCCGGCAGCTCGCCGAGCAAAGAAGGATCGCTCCGATGGCTCCTGACGCTCGGACTGCTGACCCTCCTGTCCGCGGCCATCGGAGGCGGATTCGGCCTGGTCATGGTCTCGGGGATCGAGCGTCAGGTCGAGGAAAAGTACAAGGCCCTGCCGCAGAAGACCGAGGTCGCAAGCCCCTACAAGGGCAACATCGCGATCAAGAAACTGGCGGCCGTCGTGACCAACCTGGCAGGCTCGGCAAGCGACTGGGTCAGGCTGGAAGCATCCATCGTATACCGTTCTGGTGAGGAAGAGCACCCGGACGTGCTGGCATCGGAGACGCGACAGGACATCCTGGCCTATATGCGCACCGTATCTCTGGCGCAGATTCAGGGACCGAGCGGCCTCCTCCATTTGCGTGAGGATCTCAACGAGCGCGCGAGATTGCGCTCGAAAGGCGTGATCCAGGAGCTGGTGCTTGAAACCCTGGTCGTACAATAGAACGAAACCATTGCGGCATTCGCCGGCCTGTTACGCGAATGCCTTTCCATATTTCTGAAAGACATAGTGACCGATGCCCTTTCGTTTCATCTTCACCGGCGCATTCCTCCTGACGGCAACAAGCGCTCACGCGCAGATCGCCGGCCTCGAATCGCTCATCCCCGCCGGCGATGGCGCAGTCAGCGGCAGGATCATCCAGCTCGTCGTTCTCCTGACCGTGCTGTCTCTGGCGCCCGGCCTGCTGATCATGGTGACCAGCTTCACCCGGTTCGTGGTCGCTTTCTCGTTCCTGCGTTCTGGATTGGGGCTCCAGAGCACGCCCGCCAATCTCTTCCTGATCAGCCTGTCCCTGTTCATGACCTTCTTCGTCATGGGGCCGACCTTCGACCGGGCTTGGAACGACGGGGTCAGGCCCCTGACGGAGAACCAGATTTCCGAGGCGGAGGCGTTTACCAGGACGACGGAGCCCTTCCGCGAGTTCATGATGACACATGTGCGGCCCAAGGACCTCCAGATGTTCAGCGATCTGGCGGCCGTCAACTATCCCCGGCCCAGCGAGGGCGAGAAGATCGATCTTCGGATTCTGATCCCGGCCTTCATGATCTCCGAGCTGCGGCGCGGCTTCGAGATCGGCTTCCTGATCGCGTTGCCCTTCCTCGTCATCGACATGATCGTGGCGACCCTGGTGATGTCCATGGGCATGATGATGATGCCTCCGACCGTTCTGGCCTTGCCGTTCAAGATCCTGTTCTTCGTCCTGATCGACGGGTGGAACATCCTGGTGAGCGGCCTCGTTCGATCATATTTCTGACTGACCCAAATCCTGCAAAGCAGGAAAATGGATGATCGGCGGAGAGGCAGCAACCTTCGCACAAGGTTGACGACGCAAAAGTGATCTCGACACCTCTTACCAGTACCGAGATTCTCTATGCCTGGTCGTCAGCACGCCGAAAGATTGTGGAGTAGTTTGATGCAGCTTGGCGCCCGTCGCCTGGCTGCCTTGGCGGCGATCGGCCTCGCCGTCTTCCTGTCCGTCGGCATCGGCACCTACTATCTCAGCCGGCCGGCGCAGGAGATGCTCTATACGGGGCTCGACCGCGAGGACGTCGGGCGGATGGGAGCGGTCCTGAAGGATGCCGGCATCCCCTTCGATGTGAGCACCGATGGAACGGCTCTCCTCGTCAGCTACGGCAATACGGCCCAGGCCCGCATGCTGCTGGCCGAGAAGGGGCTGCCGCACAGCACGAAATCCGGCTACGAGCTCTTCAACGATCTCGGCTCCCTGGGCCTCACGTCCTTCATGCAGGAAGTCACCAAGGTGCGGGCCCTCGAAGGCGAGCTCGCCCGGACCATCCAGGGCATGAAGGGCATCAAGGCGGCGCGTGTCCACATCGTCCTTCCGGATCGCGGCTCGTTCCGCCGCGAGCAGCAGCCGCCCTCGGCCTCCGTCGTCATTCGCACGGTGCCGTCTGACGATGCCTCGTCCGCGCAGGCCATCCGGCACCTCGTCGCGGCCGCCATTCCCGGCATGGCTGTCGACAAGGTCACCGTCATGAACACGGACGGGACGCTCCTGATGTCCGGCGACGATGCCGCCAACGCCTCGACGGGCAAGATGGCTCGCCTCGAGAAGACGGTCGGCCTCGAAATCCAGGACAATGTGCGCCGCACGCTCGCGCCCTATCTCGGCACCGGCAACTTCGAGGTCAGCGTGGCCGCTCGCCTGAGCACGGACAAGGTCAGCACCAACGAGACGATCTTCAATCCTGAATCGAAGGTCGAGCGTTCGACCCGGACGATCAAGGAAACCGAGGTCTCGCAGAACAAGAGCGGCCAGAAGCCTACCACGGTCCAGCAGAACCTGCCGGACGAGAACGTCCGGAGCGAATCGGGCGACAGCTCGAGCGAGGACAACCAGCGGCGCGAAGAGCTGACGAACTACGAGATTTCGTCGAAGACGATCCAGACGATCAGCGACGGCTACCAGATCAAGAACCTGTCCGTTGCCGTCCTGGTGAACAGGTCCCGAATCACGTCGCTTCTCGGCGAGAATGCGACTCCGGCCGAGATGGACGCCAAGGTCGCCGAGATCGAGCAGCTCGTATCCTCGGCCGCAGGCTTCAGCAAGAATCGCGGTGATCAGATCAAGGTGGCCGCCGTCAGCTTCGTCGACGACGGCGGCATGCTTCAGCCGGTTCAGGGCCCGTCTCTGACCGAGATTCTCATGCGCCAGTTCGGCACGGTCGTGAACGCCCTGACGATCCTCGCCCTGTGCGCCATGATGATCTGGTTCGGCCTGCGTCCCGCCGTCCGCATGCTCATGGCCCGCCATCAGGCCGAGCTTGAGCTCCAGCGCGAACAGGCGGCCGCCTTGGCTGCGGCCGAGGCTGAAGAGGCTCTCGAATCCAGCAGGGAGACTGCCCTGCAGGTGGCGTCCGAGCTGGACGAGCAGAACCTGATCGAGATGCCGAGGACGCCGCAGCGCAAGCTGGAGCAGATCATCGAGCTGAGTGAGGAGCAGGCCGCCGCCGTTCTGAAGCAGTGGCTCGGCCGGGAGGCCGCGTAATGGCCGGGACCCTCGCCAGCCTCCTGACCGATTTTTCGAGCCCGGCCGCGGGAGCTCCTTCGGGGATCAGCCTTCTTCGCTCCGTCAAGATCGCGTCTGAGCCAAGCCCGGAGCCGCCGCAGCCGCCTATCGTCGATCGACAAGCGGAGATCGCGGCCTCGATCGAGGCGCGCGTGAGGGCCGAGGAAAGAGAGATCGCGCGCAAGGAGCTTGAGGACGTCCTGGCGGCCGAGAAAATCCGCCACTTGGAGGACATGAACGAGCAGCGTGCGATCTGGGTCGAGCAGCAGGCGCAGCAACTCTCGGATCAGATCTCAACGGCGGTCGGTCGCATCGAGGGCGACCTCTCGGAGAAGGTCGCCAACATCCTCAGGCCATTCCTTGCCGAGGCCTATCGCCAGCAGGCGCTCGCAGAGTTCAAAGAGGTCCTCACGACATTGCTGTCCGGCAATGACGCACGCCTTCTGAATGTCTCCGGGCCGGAAGATCTGCTCGTGTCGCTGCAGGCAAGTCTCGGGAATTCCGGGAGGCTGATCGAGGTTACGCCAAGCGAGCATGTCGAGGTGAGCGCGACGGCGCAGGATACACTTGCTCAAACGCAATTGAGCGCCTGGTCGGCCCGACTGTTCCAGGCCTTGGAAGGCTGACGATCGATGGCGAGTTCAAACAAACAGGAGATCGTCATCGTTCGTAGAAGCGACGATGGCGAAGATGTCGTCAAGGGTGGCGCATGGAAGATCGCACATGCGGATTTCATGACGGCCATGATGGCGTTCTTCCTCGTGATGTGGCTCATCGGCATGACCGATGAGGAAACACGCAGCGGCGTCGCCAACTATTTCAATCCGGTGCAGCTCGCGGAGTCGACCCCGAACAAGAAGGGGCTCGACGATCCGCAGAACGTGCCGCCGGACAATGAGACGGACAACACCAAGGACGGCAAGGAGAAGGGGAGCGGCGAAGGAACCGGCGGGAAGTCCCACCAGCTACGAAAGCCGCGATTCAAGGAGGGGGCCCTCTTTCAAGATCCTTATGCCGTGCTCGCCAGGATTGCCGATGAGGCTGATGTGACCCCTTACGATACGCTCGGCGCAGACGCGACGCCAGGCGATACGGAGGTTCCTGGCCTCAAGGCGGGCGAAGCTTTCAGGGACCCATTCGACCCTCTGTATTGGCAGGTCGCACCGGTCGACGAACTGAAGACGGACACTAAGCCGAAGCCTGGAACGGCCGCGCCAGCTCCTCCGAAGGCCATCATGGATGTGGTCGCAGCTCTGAGCCAGAAAGCTCCGGCCGGAACTCGGCCCGAGCCTAAGACCACCGCGCCGGCGCCAACACCGAACGGCACTTCGCCCGATGCGGCAGGACAATCTGCAAACAGCGATGCGAGCGTGGCAAGTGCGGCCGATCTGAAGGCGGCGGAGCTCAAGCGGGACATCATGAAAGCCGTTCAGCCGACCAAGGACTCGTCGCCGCAGCCGCGCATCGACGTCCGCCGGACCGGTGCGGGAACGTTGATCAGCCTGACGGACAATTTCGACTTCACGATGTTTGCCGTGGGCTCGGCCGAGCCCCATGCCAAAGTCGTCCGGGCCATGGCCGAGATCGCGAAGATTCTGCAGTCGCGTCCGGGGAAGATCGTCATACGGGGGCATACGGATGCCCGGCCCTTCAAATCGGCCAACTACGATAACTGGCGGCTGTCTCAGGCGCGGGCTCAGATGGCTCTGTACATGCTCGTTCGCGGCGGGCTGAACGAGAGTCGAATCGTGCGGGTCGAGGGGCATGCGGATCGGGATCCAAAGATCCCGAGCGATCCGAACGCGGATCAGAATCGCCGGGTCGAGATCCTGTTGCAGGAGTGATCACGATGAAAGGTCGTTCATTCTCTTTCATTGCGATGTTCGTGTTCCTCGGCGCAGGTGCCGCTATGGCGGAGAGCGCGGGACCCTCTGAAGCCCATGCAGAGCAGAAGGTCGAGGCCGTCGGCATCCCCAGCCCGGTGCAGCTCGTGAGAACGTTGCACCTGATGCAGGACCAGATTGCGGTCGGCTCGATGGAGGCACACGTCGCGCAGCGGGGGCTGCTGGGGATTCTGGATGACAGGTTCATGAACCTGGAGCCCGAGACCTGGCAAACGAGCAAGAACGTGCAGGCGGCCGTATCCTTCGTCCTCAGTGGCGGAAATCCGGCCATCCTGAGAAAGCTCCTGGAACTGGGCTCGTCCGTGATCGGAGAGAGCGAACGGCCCCTGGTCGAAGGTGCACTCGCTTATGTCGAGGGCCGGGAGGATGCTGCGCAGAGCGCACTCGCATCCGTGGATCCCCGCTCCCTTCCTCCCATGCTGGGAGCGCAGCTCGCCTTGACTCAATCGGCACTCGTGGTGCGCAAGAACGCGGCGAAATCCGACGAGTTGCTGGATTTCGCCCGGCTGCAGGCGCCCGGGACCCTCCTCGAAGAGGCTGCCCTGAGACGGCAGGTCTTTGTTGCCAGCCAGACCGGCAAGATGGAGAAGTTCCAGTCGCTGGCCACCGATTACCTGCGGCGATACCGCCACTCGATCTATGCCGGCAACTTCCGCCAGCGCTTGGCCGCCGCTCTGACCCGAATCGATTTCGGCAAGGAAGCGTCACGCTTCGACGGCCTCGTGGCGATGATGTCCGAGCTTGAGCCCGAGGCAAGGCGCGATCTGTATCTTCTGGCATCGCGTTCCTCGATCGAACAGGGCTTTACCACATCGGCCCAATTGCTGGCCGACAAGGCCGGGGAGCTGGCCGGATCGGACCAGGCAAGCGGGACAAGGGCAAAGCTCTACCGAGCAGCCTCGCTGATCACGTCGCCGCAATTCATCGATGGCGCCGTCAATGATCTCCGCAGCATCGACAGGTCGAATCTCGCGGCGAACGACCTGAGCCTGCTGGATTCTGCCCTCGCGATGGCGGATCAGATTCGACGAGTGCCTGACCTTCAATCCCGGCCTGCCACTCCGGCGAAGCCGGAAGTGACGAAGGTCGCCTCGGAGGGACAGGTGAGCGCCTCCACCCCTGTGCAAGGGCTGGAACAGCTTCAGGCCTTATCCAAGGCACGTGACGCCCTGAGCCGCGTCGACAAGTTGATCAAGAACTAGGCGTTAGCAAGCTGATGAGCCGATTAGACCTTCTGTCACAGACAACGCCGAGGCTTGTGGACACGCAGTCGCGCAACCCGTCTCCGGGTTCGGACAATCAGGGGAGCGCTGGAAGTGCTGCGACCTCCGATTTCGGATCGCTCCTGGACGGGTTCTCCGGAAAGCCGCCACGAGACGGTGTGGGGCCATCCCAGATCGAAGCCGTTCTCGTGGGCGCCGAGGGGGACAAGGCGCTCTCGATGGCGGGAGAGGCCGACGCCGATCCGTTGCAGGATCTCCTGCCCGAGGTGCCTCCGCGCGAGGGTTCCGAAGATGGTTCGGCTCCTGACGCTGGCAGTTCCACCTTTGCGATCCTCGAAAATCTCCTTCCCCGTATTCTGGCGCGAACGGCCAATGGAAATCATGCCGATCCAGGGCGTTCCGGAGCCTCCTTCGCGTCGCCTTCCCTGGCCATGATGCAACAGGAACTGGAGAATTTGAGTCCGGCGAATTCAGGACTGGGATCGAAGCTCGCCGTATCGGTTCAAAACCAGGAATCTCATTTCAAGCCCATCATCGAAGGCCTGAGCAGTGCCCCGATGGAATCGGGACTGCCCTTCTCAACGGAGGAGACCGGACAGACATCCGTGAACCTTCTTCAGGAGAAAGCCAAAAGCGTTGGCTTGAAGGGCCTGCAGCCCGAAAATACCGATGAGGCTCTCCAGGCCTCAGCGGAGACGGCTGCCGATGCAGAGGCCGCAGCAAAGAGTGAAGAACGCGCAACCGTCAGAAGCACGATCTCGGATCGCATGACGGAACGGACGGACGTCCAGAAGCAGGCGCCGATCAATGGGGCGAAAACCGAACCCGCCTCTCTCCCGTCCTCCACGCTTCAGCAGCTTGCAAGATCCATCGTCGAGGATGCCAGGGGGATATCCGAACCTCAGCATCCCTCCTTCCAGCATGATGGTTTGAACCGGGTCGCCACGGCAAGAGCCTCCGCGGGTGTTCTCAGGGTCCTGGATCTCCAGTTGAAGCCGGCGGAACTCGGCCTCGTGACGATCAGAATGCGGCTTTCAGGCGACAGCATCGAAATGGAAATCCAGGCTCAGCACGAGGACACGGCGGAGCTTCTGCGAAACGATGCAGACAAGCTGTCCAGCCTTCTTCGCGTGTCGGGCTATCGTCCCGACCTGATCAACATCCAATCTGCCGAATCTGCCTCCCATGACCGCTCATCGTTCCACCGTCCGCAACAGGGAAGCATGGGAGGCCAGTCCTTCGATCAGGGCGCGGCTGCGGGTCAGGGCAACTCCTCCCGCCATCAGGGAGACCGCTACGGCGGCAGCAGGCGGGAGATCCATCAGGATGGGAGCGAAGGTCTGGCTTCTGGCGGCGGCCGCGCTGGCGGGGTCTATCTCTAGCGCCTGTGTGGCCACTCCGGCTTTCGCCCAGGCGCCTTCCGGCCTGTGCGAACGGGAGATGATGCGCGCTTCATCGAAATACGGAGTGCCGATCGGCATGCTCTACTCGGTCGGCCTCACCGAGACGGGTCGGCGCGGCAGCCTGCAGCCTTATGCCATGAATGTCGAAGGCAAGGCTGTGTTCTCCAACAGCGCAGCCGAGGCGATGCAGCGTTTCGAAGAGGCGAGCCGCAGTGGCGCGAAACTCATCGATCTCGGCTGCATGCAGATCAACCACCTCTACCATCGTGAGAACTTCCCGTCTCTGGCGAGCATGCTGGATCCGCGCATGAACGTGGAATACGCAGCCCGCTTTCTCAGGGAGCTCAAGACGCGTCACGAGACCTGGACGATGGCCGTCGCGCGCTATCACGCCGGCCCGAACAACGATCCGGCCCAGAAGCGATATGTCTGCCGCGTGATCGCCAACATGGTCGCAACCGGCTTCGGTCAGTGGACGCCGGGAGCCAGGACCTTCTGCGCGGACGCGCCGGGTCTGAGCAGCGGGCAGACGGCCTCGGACGGCTGAACCGCCATCCAAAACGATCCGTTATCGCGACATTCTGATTTCGGACCCGGAGCCGCTCAGCGTCCCGGAAAGTGCTGCTTCCGCGCCTGACAAACGGCCGACCACGGTTCCTCGCGAGAAGAGGATGACCTGGTTCTCGCGGAAGCTCCATCCATTCACGCCGCGCACGGCCTCATCCTTGCATCCCTGCGTCGAGGCTTTGTAGAGATCCAGGGAAGGCACGCTGGTGAGCTGCACCTTGCAGGAGGATGCGCCGATGCTGGCGTTCCAGGTTCCGGCATACGAGGTGGCACGCTGGGGCGCGGCGAAAATTCCTGGAGGACTCGATTGAGGCTCTGGGTAGATCGGGGCCGCCGCAAGCGATTGCTGGCTCGGTGCAGCTGGAGGCGCCGGCTCGGGGGGCGCCACGAGAGCCGTGTCCTGCGAAGGGGGGAGGGGCCCCATATCCGCTTCGAAGCGGAAGTCGCGCCGCCCTGTGGGCCGCGTGACGGGGATCTCGACACTCTCGATGGGAAGAACGGCAGGTTGGGTGATCACAAAGGGCGCGGGTCCGGGAAGCTGCCGCCCCCAGGGTGCCGCGTATTCCGGGTAGGCCCTGCGGGCATATCCCTGCGCCCAAGGCCCCTGGCTGTAGGAGGGATCGGTCGAGCTGCAGGCCGAGATCGCGGCCGTTAGCGTCAGCAGGCTCACCGCATTGAAGCATTTGTGCAGCATCGGAGTGCGTTCTCTGATGCTCAATGGCGCATTGTGCCGGCAGGGCAATAGGGCGACTTGAACCGGGCCGGAAGCGGTCTCAATCGGGCGGACGAGAGAATCCTTCCAAAGAAGGAAGGATTGAAATCCGCCTTGCGGAGAGCGGTCTCGAGGAGAACTTCGCTGATTTTGACGCCGATGTAATAGTTGCCGAAAATGAGCTGGAAGAAGACCGTGACGGAATCGTGATTGAACTCCATGTCGAGCACGATGCAGGACGCTTCCTCGCGACCGGAGCTGACATGGGCGACATGGCCGTACGACAATGTCCTGCCCTTGAAATAGAGCTCCGCCGATGCATTCACCATCTCGTCCATGTTTCCATGCAGCTGATTGTCGGCATAGAAGCGGATGATCTCAGGATCCGTGAGGCAGAAATCGGCGATCACATCCTTGAGGTTGCAGGCCAGGACCTCCTCGAACGCTTGAATATCCCAATGCTCTCTCAACGGAACAGCGGCTTCGACGGCGCGAAGGCTTCTCATTTAGACCTCGTGAGGATGTAGAACAGGAGCTGAGCGACTGCTTTATAAAAGTCGGGAGGAATCATTCGGTCGACTTCGACATGATCGTACATGGATCTTGCGAGAGGCTTGTCTTCGATCACGGGGACGCCGTTCTTTTCGGCGATCTCGCGAATTTTGAGAGCGATGAGGTCCTTGCCCTTGGCGACGACGATCGGGGCGCTGGCTTCGCTGCGCTCGTAGCGCATGGCGATGGCAAAATGGGTCGGGTTGGCGATCACGAAGGTCGCCTTCGGGACGGCGGCCAGCATGCGCTTGCGGCTTCGATCCTGGGCCAGTGAGCGCATCCGCGCCTTGACCATGGGATCTCCCTCCATCTGCTTGTACTCTTCTTTGACCTCCTGCTTCGTCATCTTCAGGTCGCTGCGCCACTTGAAGCGCGCCCAGAGCAGATCTGCCGCCACAAGGACGATCGTCGCGATGGCGATGGCGGAGACAAGCCGCATGGCCATGGTCAGCATCAGCTCCGGAAGGAGGGAAGGATCGGTGAACATGGCATTCAGAACCTTGTATTGCTCCGACTTGAGAAGCAGGATGCTGACGAGCGTCATCGTTGCGAACTTGAACAGCGACTTCGCAAATTCCACTAACCCCTGGCGGCCGAAGATCCGTTTCCAGCCGCTCACGGGTGAAATTCTGTTCCATTGCGGCCTGATCCGCTCGGCGACGAGGGACGGCACATTCTGCAGGATCGACGCCGCAAGGCTGCAAGCCGCCAGAATGATGACCGTCGGAATCAGGAACTGGCCGGATTCGAGAGCGACGGCGTGGAACAGCGCGATGGCGTCCGAGCCGGAATCGAGCCGGAAGTCCTGCGGCCGGTTGACGAAGAGCGACAGCTTCTCCGTCAGGGTCTTGGTGGTGCCCCTTGCGGCGAAAGCCAGGACGATCAGGATTCCCACGATGGAAGCAAACATGGGGGCTTCCCTCGAGAAGGGAATATTCCCCTTCTCGACGGCGTCCCTGACCTTCTTGTCGGAAGGTGCTTCTGTCTTACTGTCCTGGTCGTCCGTGTCAGACATGATCCGAGGTTCGGCTGCTAGAGCATCGAGGCCACGAGCGGACTCCGCTCCCGGGGCAGAATGCGATACTCAATCCCTACAGAGGCGCATCGTTCAGGCGATCCTTCGGACCCGCACGATGCGCTAGAAGTAAGCTTCATCCTCGTTCTCTGAGTTGATGACGATCTCTCCCCGACCGGCCATCTCCAGCGCGAGATCCGTAATGGTCCGTCTGGCCTCCGCGATGTCGCGATGGGCCGACGGCTCCTTGCTGTTGAGCTCGTGCTCGATCATGCGGCGGACGCGCGAGGAAAGCGCCGACAGGACCACCTTGCGGAACTCGTCGTTGGTGCCCTTCAGGGCCAGCACGACGCGATCCGGCGGGACCTGATCGAACAGGGTCGTGCGATCCTTCGGCGTCAGCTTCACGATATCGTCGAAGGTGAAGAGCAGGCCCCTGAGAATCTCGGCCGATTTCGGACGGACGGACGAGAGGTTCGTCAGGACATCCTCCATGTGATCCCGTTCCATCTTGTTGATGATGTCGGCGATCTTCGCGTGCGTGTCCGAACCCGCATTCTTCGAGAAGTTCGCCATGAAGTCGTCGTGCAGCGTCTTCTCGATGTTCTTCATCGTCTCGTCGACGATGGGCTTCATGCTCAACATGCGGCGCATGAGGTTGTTCCGCAGGGGCTGCGGCAGCTGTGTCATCACCTTCGCGGCGCAGGATGGCTTGACCTTCGACAGGATGAGGGCCGCCGTCTGCGGGTGCTCCTTCATGAGATAGGAGGCGATGGCGCCTTCGCTGACGGTCGAAATGCGTTCCCAGATGCTCCGGTTCGCGTTGCCGACGACCTCGCTCATGATGCTGGAGATCTGTTCCGGGCTTAAGATCCCGGTCAGCAGCTTCTCGATATGGGCCGCGCCGCCGATCAGGTCCGCACCATCGGAGAAGTTCGAGGCGAACTCCTCGACCAGCTGCTCGATCTGCGTCGGGGAAACGGGCCCGAGCTGCGCGGCGGATTTCGTGACGAGACGAATTTCCTCTTCGCTGAAGTGCTTGAGGATTTTGCTCGCCGCAGGTTTCCCCATGGCGAAAAGGAGCGTTGCGACGCGTTCGGGTCCCTTGAGAACCTTCGTGCCATTCGCCTTCATGGGAACGTGAGCGACCATGCCGAGGAGCCGAGTTAGCCGTTAAGATCGTTGGTGGGCGGACCGACGATTTCGGTCAGTGAGATGCCGAATCGGGAGTTGTCGTCTTCGACGACGACGACCTCGCCCCGGGCGATGATGCGTCCGTTCACCACCACGTCGACCGGCTCGCCGACCCGGTGGTCGAGCGGAACGATCGCGCCGCGTCCGAGCTTCATCAGGTTGGCGACGGGCATGGTGGCGGAACCGAGGACGACTTGGATCGTCACGGGGATGCGCAGGATCGAGTCGAGGTTCTTCCCGCCCCCCAGCTTGTCGTCATGCATGCCGGTGCCCTCGAAGGCGTTTTCCTGCTGCCATACGGCTTTGTCTTGCTTGGGTTCGAATGGATTCGTCATGGGAGCGGACCTTATGAGTGGATGGTGCCGGGGCGCGGCTGCGATTGTTGGCGAGCCTCTCGGATGAGGGTCTCGAGCCGCTCGGAAACGGCCTGCGCTTCTTCGATACGCTGGCTGAGAAGGACGAGTGTCTCCTTGCCCTCCGTGCCGAAGTTCGTCACTGCGTTCTGGGCGGCCAGAAGGGCAGTTCCGGTCTTGTCGAAGATCTGCTGATACTCGGCATGATACCGGTCAAGCTTTTTGAGCTTCCGGTACATCACCGCGACCATGACGCTGGTCGTCACGAGCGCAAGGAAGAGGATGGCGTTAGCGAGGGAGGACGTCATCGAGAAACTCTTTTTCCTGATCGATGAGTTCATCGACTTTGAGAACATAGGAACCTTCCGACTGGCCGATATGGCACCAGAAGAGGCCCTGCTGATTGCTTTCGAGCTTGACGCGGCTGCGCGGCGTCGCCTGCAGCTCGATCACGTCGCCAATCTTCAGGTCGGCGATCTCGCCGAGCGAAAGGAAGCGCTCTTCGAGAACGGCCTTGAGCGTCACCTCGGTCTTCTTCACCTCGGTGGCGATCTGCTTCATCCAGCGTGGGTCGCGGCCCGATGATTCGCCGGTGACTACCTGCGAGAGGGCTTTCCGCATCGGGTTGAGGACCGATTGCGGAATGATGACGAACATTTCGCCGCCGCGATTGAGCGCCTGGAGAAGGAATTTCGCCGCGACGGCTTGGTTGTTCCGCCGTCCGATGACGGCGAAATCCATGCGGGTCTCGATGCGTTCGAGCTTGAACTTCGTGTCGACCACAAGCGAGAAGGAGGCCTGCAGGGCTTTAGCGACCTGCTCGAAGAGGGTCTGTGCCATCTTGAGCTCGATGTTCGAGAAGCCGCGCGCTTCCTCGACCGGCGGCTCCGAGCCGTCGGATCCGAAGAGAACCTCCACCATCGTGTAGATGAAGTCGCGGTCGAACCCGATCAGGATATGGCTGTCCCATTCCGGAGCGTGGAAAATGCCCGCAACCGCATTGGCCTCGTACATCTCCAGGATTTCGGTGATGCGTCCGCTTTCGAGCCCGCTGAGCGAGTAGTACATGGGCGAGGCGGCCATGTGGCGCAGATGCTCGGCACAGCTCGTCGACATGCGGTCGAAGATCACGTGGAGCATCGGCAGGCGGTCGAGGGAAAGGCCCGCCGCGTCAAGCAGCATGTCGCGGATATCGTTGGCGCTTTGTGAGCCGCTCATCATCACGCGGCCTCTTTCAGGTCTTCGCTGCGGCCGCCCGTGGTCGTAGCGGCTTCAACTTCATCGATGGTCGGGCGGTAATCCACGGAGATGCCCTTGCGGCCATGCTCCACGGCAATCTGGGGCAGCGCGCCGTTCATATAGGCGATGAGTGCCTGCTTGACGATGACATAGACGCGGGTCTGCTTCTCCCGGGTGGCCTTCACCTTGTTCGCGAGCGGCGACAGGAACGCATAGGAGATGAAGATGCCGCCGAAGGTTCCGACGAGGGCCGAGGCAATCAGGCCGCCCAGGATGGTGGGCGACTGATCGATGGCACCGAGAGCCTTCACGATGCCCAGGACGGCCGCCACGATGCCGAGGGCGGGGAGGGCTTCGGACACGGTGTTGATGGAGTAATAGGGTTTTGTCCGGTCGCGCTTGAGGGTCGCGATCTCTTCCTCCATGAGGGCTTCGATCTCATGGGGACGAGCGTTGCCGATGATGATCAGGCGCGCATAGTCGCAGATGAAGAGGGTGAGGTCCTTGTCCTTCAGAACGCTCGGGAAGGCTTTGAAGATCTCCGATTCCTCCGGCTGGTCGATATGACCTTCCACCTCGTTGCGGGGCTTGTTCTTCAGCTCCCGCATGAGCGCGTAGAGAAGGCCCAGGATCGAGAGGTAATGGTCCCTCTTCGGAACGGTGCCGGAAATCGCCTCGCGGGCGGCCCGACCGGTGTCCTTCACCAGCGGCATCGGGTTCGCGATGATGAACGTGCCGATCGCGATGCCGCAGATGATCACGTATTCCCAAGGCTGCCATATCACGGCCAGATGACCGCCCATGGCGACATAGCCGCTCACGAGCGAGCCAATGGCGACTGCCAATCCGATCAAAACGCCCAACGTTGTGGTCCCTTTTGCGAAAGTCCAACCTGCTGAGGATGTCTTAATCACGGAGGCTTGCGCGAAGCTGGAAACGGAGGGGCAAGCCTCGTGCAAGGCTGTTCGGCTACCCCCAGGGCTAGGTTCATGCGGCGGATGGAAGCCGCGCCATCAGGGTCGGCCAGCGCCGCCCTCATGAGAGAAAAGGCCGGAGTTCCTCAATGCAATCCTCGCTCTATGTCGCATTGTCCGCCCAGGTGGCCATGGAAAAGCGCCTCAACACGATTGCGAACAACGTTGCCAATATGAACACGGGCGGCTTCAGGGCCGACGAGGTGAAGTTCGAGGAAATTCTTTCGCTCGCGGCCAAGGAGAACGTGTCCTTCGCGTCTTCCGGACATAACTACGTGTCCCGGCGGACCGGCCCTGTCGTGAAGACCGACAACCCGCTCGATGTCGCCATTCAGGGCGAAGCCTGGTTCGCGTTCGACGGTCCCGGCGGGGCCGTCTATACTCGCGACGGCCGCTTCAAGATGAATGAGAACGGCGATCTCCTGACCGTCGAGGGCTACCGGGTCCTGGACGCCGGCGGCTCCCCCATCGCCCTGGATCCGATGGGAGGCGCCCCGACCATCGGCCATGACGGAACGATCACGCAGGGCACTAACCAGGTCGGAGCGATCGGTCTCTTCAACCTGCGCAACGACAGCCGGCTCAGTCGTTTCGGAAACTCCGGCGTCAGGTCCAGCATTCCGGGCGAAGTCGTCCAGGACTTCAACTCCACCGGGATCAAGCAGGGTTTCAGCGAAGGATCGAATGTCAATCCCGTCCTGGAGATGACGAAGATGATTGCGGTCCAACGGAATTTCGATAGCGCCGCGACGACCATCCAGGAGAGCGAATCGACCTTCATGGATGCCATCCGGACTCTCGGTCCCAGCACCTGACGGCCGTGATGAACGCGCTCCAAAGACTTGAAGAGTTTGTTCTGGCCGAAGCCGTCGGGCGACGAAAGGTACGGATCAGCGGTACCATCCGCGAGGTGAATCCCAGCTATTATCGCGTTGCGGGATTGTCGCAATTCGTGAAGCTTGGGGATCGCGTCGGTTTTGCCGCCGATGGAGGGACGCAGACCGGAGAGGTCGTCCGCATCGACGATTGCGGCGTCACCGTAAAGCCCTTCAGCGGGCGCATCGAAGCCGGGATCGGAACGCCCGTGTTCATCGTGAGCGACACGGGCCTGCGGCCGGATCAGACCTGGCGAGGCCGGGTCATTAACGCGCTCGGCGAGCCGCTGGATGATCTCGGACCTCTCATCCCGGGCCACGACCCGGTCAGGAACGATGCCGAGCCGCCGTCCGCCCTGACGCGGGCAAGGGTCACCACGCCCCTGAGAACGGGCGTCAAGGCCATCGACCTGTTCACGCCTCTCTGCCAAGGGCAGCGCATCGGCATCTTTGCGGGCTCGGGCGTCGGAAAGTCCACTCTCCTGACCATGTTGGCCAAATGCGAGGGCTTCGACACGATCGTCGTTGCCCTGGTGGGAGAGCGCGGCCGCGAGGTGCGGGAGTTCCTGGAAGGCCCCATCCAGGCGAATCTGCATAAATCCGTCATGGTGGTGTCGACCGGTGACGAGAGCCCGATGATGCGGCGCCAGGCGCCGCGCACGGCGGTGTCCATCGCGGAGTACTTCCGCGATTGCGGGGATTCGGTCCTGCTCATCGTGGATTCCGTCACGCGCTATGCTCATGCGGCGCGCGACGTGGCCCTGGCGGCCGGAGAGCCTGCCGTGGCCCGCGGCTACACGCCCAGCGTCTTCAGCGACCTGCCTCGCCTTCTGGAAAGGGCGGGGCCCGGAGCAGAGGGGAAGGGTTCCATCACGGGCATCTTCTCCGTTCTCATCGATGGCGACGATCATAACGATCCCGTTGCCGACAACATTCGCGGAACGCTCGACGGCCACATCGTTCTGGATCGCGCGATCGCGGATCAGGGGCGATATCCGGCCATCAACGTGCTGGGTTCGATCTCGCGTCTGGCCGATCATGTCTGGTCGCCGGACCAGAAGGAGCTGGTGCGCCGCCTTCGGGGAATGATCGCGCGCTTCGAGGATACGCGCGATCTCAGGCTGATGGGCGGCTATCATCCGGGCAACGATCAGGAGCTCGATCAGGCCGTGGTTCTCGTCCCGAAGATCTACGAGGCGCTTCGACAGGATCCGTCCATGCCTGCCAGCCGCGACGCCTTCATGGATCTGGCCCAATCCCTCAAGCAATAGAGTCGTTCACGTCTCGCATCATCATCCCTGGAATGGAACACAGCTTCGCACAAGCGTCATGGTGTTAGGTCCAGTTTGAAACCGTAGGAGCTTCAGATGAGTCTTTATGGCGTTCTTCGTAGTGGCGTTTCCGGCATGAACGCTCAGTCGAACAAGTTGGGTACCGTCGCTGAGAACATCCAGAACTCGAGCACCACTGGATATAAGCGCGCCTCGACAGAGTTCTCGTCTCTGATCCTGCCGTCGAGCGAAGGGAACTACAATTCCGGCTCCGTCACGAGCCGCGTCCGCTACACGATCGCCGATCAGGGGCCGATCGCCTACACGACGTCTCCGTCGGACCTTGCGATCTCCGGCAACGGATTTTTCGTGGTGACGGATCCGGGCGGATCTCCCTACCTGACCCGCGCGGGCAATTTCGTCAAGGACGGTCGGACGGGCAACCTCGTCAATGCCTACGGCTTTACCCTCATGGGATACAAGCTGGGGTCAGGGGCGGTGAACCCCTCCCTGAACAGCCTCGACGGCGTCGAGCCGGTCAACATGTCGTCGTTCGCCATGCAGGCCAGCGGGTCTACGAAAGGAACCTTCAAGGGCAACCTGCCGGATGGGGCCCCGGTCGTCGCACTGCCCGCCGTCAGCAAGCAATCTTCGCTTCAGGTCTATGACAAGGTCGGCAATCCGATCAAAATCGATATCGCATTGTCGAAGATCAGCGATACGCAATGGAGCATCAGCGTTGCCAACGGCTCCAGTGCCGATCCGCTGACCGGAACGACGTCGATGACCCTGACCTTCGATGCCGACGGCCAATTGACCGGCCCGTCCGTGCTGAACTTCGGCATTCCCGGCGGCGAGCCTTTCGCTCTTGACATGGCGGGCATGACGCAGCTCGCTGGCGAATACAACGTCACCGGCGAGGCCAACGGCAATGCGCCGTCGGCGGTAAAGGACGTCGAGTTCGCATCCGACGGAACGGTCTATGCCGTCTACGAGGACGGGACGCGCGTCGGAGCCTATCGGATCCCGCTCGCCAATGTTTCGAGCCCGGACAATCTGAGCCCCCGCGCCGGCAACGTCTACGAGACGACGGCTCAATCCGGCGGCTACCAGGTCGGCTTCCCGGAGATGTCCGGCTTCGGGTCCATCGCGTCAGGGGCATTGGAAGGATCGAACGTCGATATCGGCACCGAGCTGACGGCGATGATCGAGGCCCAGACCAGCTATACGGCGAACTCGAAGGTCTTCCAGACCGGATCCGAGCTGCTCGATGTTCTGATGAACCTGAAGCGGTAACGCTCTCCTGTCTGCTCAAGGGCCCGTGATCCATGTCTCTGTCAGTAGCCTATAATACGGCGCGTTCCTCGTTGCAGGCGTCGCAATCGCAAATGGCGGTCGTGTCGCGCAATACATCCGGCGCGACCGACCCGAGCTATTCACGCAAGATCGGTGTCCTCACCACCACGGGCGGGTACGCCCGCGTCACCGTCCTGCGGGCCAGCGATCAGGCGCTCCTGACGAAGATGCTGGAAACCACCTCCGCTTCAGCGACCCAGAAGGCGCTGCTCGATGGGTTGCAGAAGCTCAGCCAGACGATCGGCGACACGGAACTCGACGAATCCGCCGCCGCCCGGGTTGGGGCCCTGAACAGCGCCTTGCAGCAATATGCCAACGCGCCGGACAATACGACGCTGGCACGCGCCTTCGTCAAGGCCGCCACGGACTTGGCCGATACCTTGAACCGGGCCACGGCCACGATCCAGTCCGTCCGCCTGGAAGCGGACAAAGGCATGGCCGGCTCGGTCAACCGCATCAATGATCTTCTCGCGAAGTTCGAGAAGGCCAACCAGCAGGTCATGAGCGGCACTGCCCTCGGAGCCGATGTCAGCGATGCCATGGACACGCGCGACAGCCTCATCGCGCAGCTGTCCGAGGAGATCGGGATCACGGTCGTGCCGCGAGCGGGCAACGACATCGCGCTGTACACGGACAGCGGCGTACCGTTGTTCGAGCGGACGGCCCGGCCCGTGACCTTCAGCCCCACCACGGTCTTCGGCCCCGCCACCACGGGAGGAGATGTCTTCATCGACGGGATCCGCGTGACGGGACCCGGAGCCCTCATGCCCTTGAACTCCGGCAATCTCGTCGGGCTGGCACAGGTGCGCGACGATGTCGCCGTCACCTACCAGAAGCAGCTCGACGAGCTCGCCCGGGGATTGATTCAGGCCTTCGCCGAGAGCGATCAGAGCGGGGCGGGGCAACCCGACATGCCGGGGATCTTCACCTTCGCAGGCGCCGCGGGCATCCCCACTATGCCGGCCTCTACCGGGCTGGCCGGGCTGATCCGCGTCAGCGATGCCGTCGACCCGGCGAAGGGCGGCACCTTCGAGGCGATCCGCGATGGCGGGATCAACGGTACCGACTACGTCTACAATCCGAGCGGCAACGCCAACGCGGCCTTCTCCGGGCGGCTCTACGCCCTGACGAGCGGCATGGTCGCGGAACGCCCCTTCGACCCCGCATTCGGATTCGGGCCTACCGCGTCCCTGCAGGGATTCGCATCCCTGACCGGGAGCTGGCTCGAAACCACGCGCCAGAGCGCCAGCCAGAACGTCGACTATCAGACGACGCTTCTCAGCCATGCGTCGGAAGCGCTGTCGAACGCAACCGACGTCAACATGGACGATGAGACGGCATTGATGCTGCAGTTGGAGAAATCCTATGCGGCATCGGCAAAACTGCTGTCGGTCATCGACCAGATGCTCAAGACCCTTCTCAGCGTTGTAGGCTAAGCCATGAGAACGACTTTCGTCTCGACTATCTCGCTTTGGAACTCATCCAAGTCGACTCTCGATAAGCTGCAGAGCGGCCTCACGAAAGCCAATACGGAGCTGACGACGGGGCGGCACGCGGATGTCGGGCTCGCTCTCGGGCACAAGGTCGGGGAGTCTCTCTCCCTGCGCCAGCAGCGGGCGGAAATCGACACGCTGACCGACAGCAACGGCTTGGCCATCCAGCGCCTCAAGACAACGACGGCAGCCCTCGACAGCATCCGCGAGAACGCGACCAAGTTCAGGGATGCCCTGGTGGGACTGCCCTCCAACCCTCCGGTCGAAACCGTCAAGGGGCAGGCGGCGGCCTATATGAGCAGTCTGGTCGGGGACCTCAACGTCTCGATCGGAGGGCGATACGTCTTCGGCGGCATCAACACGACCACGGCGCCCGCCAACGGCTATGCGAACGGTGTTCCGTCCTCGCTCAAGGACTTGGTCGCGAGCGCATTCGCCGCGCCTGTGGCGTCCGGCGGCTTCGGATTCCCGCAGAGCGATCCGCTCGCTTCCGGGATCTCCCCTGCGGACATGGAGGCCTTCCTGGACGGTCCCTTCCGCCAAATCTTCGAAGGACCGGATTGGAGCGCCTTCTCGAACGCGTCCGATCAGAACATCCAGAGCCTGATCTCGCCCACGGAAAAGGTCGAGACGTCGACGAACGCGAATACGACGCCCATTCGCCAGATCGCGATGGCCTACACGATGATCTTCGATCTCGGCATCGAGACGCTCAGCCCCGCGACGCGGGACATGGTGATCATGAAGGCCGCCCGGGTCCTTTCGACGGCCGTCAGCGGCGTCACCGACGTGCAGGCAAGCATCGGAACGGCGCAGGCCAAGGCCGACAGCGCCAACGTGAGAATGGATCTGCAGAAAGCGATTTTCGAGGAGCGCATCGGCAAGCTGGAGGCCGTCGATCCTGCCGAGGCGAAAGTCCGGGTGGATCAGCTCATGACCCAGATCCAGACGTCGTATTCGCTCACGGCCCAGCTCAAGCAACTGAGCCTGATCAACTATCTCTAGTCCCGGATCCTATCCATGTATCGATTTTCGTATGCAGAAGTCGTCGAAGACGCTCCCCGGGAATGTCGGCAGCGCGAGTATGAAATCTTCGGACAAGCAATCGGGCTCCTCAAGGCAGCCGACGGCCTGCCGTCCAGATCCCCTGAGATGACCCAGGCCCTGGAGTTTCTCCAGCGGCTGTGGACGTCCCTCGTCAAGGACCTGGCGCACCCCGACAACGAGATGCCCGACAAGCTCAAGGCGCAGCTCATCTCGATAGGCTTCTGGGTGATGCGGGAGACGAGCCGTGTCGCCTGCGGCGAACACAACAATCTGACCGCGCTGATCGATATCAACGCCATGATCCAGGAGGGGCTGAAATGAAAGCCAAAATGCGATTCTCCCTCAAGGCCGGGGAGCGCATCTTCATCAACGGCGCCGTCCTGACGGTCAGCCAGAAGGTGACGCTGAGCCTTTTGAACGAAGCGCGCTTTCTCCTGGAGAGCCACGTTCTTCAGGTCACGGAGGCGACGACTCCGATGCGCCAGCTTTATTTCGTCGTGCAATCCCTCCTGATCAATCCTCAGGAGGCAGGTAAGGTCATGGGTGCCTTCCGCAAGCTGCACGAGGCCCTGATCCAGGTCGCCGCCGACGAGGCGGTGAAGGATACCCTGGGCAAGGTGGGCGACCTGGTCGAGGCCGACCGGACGTTCGAGGCGCTCAAGCTCATCCGAACCCTGTTCGAGCCCGTCGAGGCTCGCCCCTCCGCACCGGCGGAAGCCGCCGTCCAAGCGGCCTAATTCGGGAGTCCCATCATGAACGTCTCCTCCGTATCCAGCCCCGCCGGGGCGCAGCGGGCCGCGACGAGCGCAACGACCTCGACGGCGAGCTACGACAACTTCCTGAAGCTGCTCATGGCGCAGATGAAGAACCAGGATCCGACCGAGCCCATGAAGTCCACCGACTACATGGCTCAGCTCGCGACCTTCTCCCAGGTCGAGCAGACCGTGAAGAGCAATTCCAAGCTGGACGCTCTCCTGGCCTCGTCGGCCCTTTCTCAGGCCGACAGCGTCATCGGCCGCACGATCTCGACGGCCGACGGCAAGATCACCGGTCAGGTCACGTCCGTCACGATCGTCAGCGAGGGCGCCGTCGCGAAGCTGACCAGCGGGGAACAGATCCTCCTGGGCCCGGGCGTCATCGTGAGCTGACGATGAATGAAGTCGATGCCCTGGAGCTCGTGCGGGCAGCCATCTGGACCGTCATCATTGCCGCGGGACCGGCCGTCGCCGCCGCGATGATCATCGGCATCGTCATCGCCCTGGTGCAGGCCCTGACGCAGATCCAGGAGGTCACTCTCACGTTCATCCCGAAGATCATCGCCATCCTGGTGGTGGCCCTCGTGACCGGCTCCTTCGTCGGCTCGCAGATCTTCGCCTTTACCGAACTGGTCTACGGCAAGATCGTAACGGGGTTCTAGCCCGCTGCACGATGCGCGGGGCCAGACGGTTTTTCGGCGAAGAGGATCCGGTTCGCCGAGAAAATGCGGCCAGGCACAGACGAGAGGTGCTTCCACGCAAGTGGGCATAGATCTCGACCGGCGACCCTCGCGCAAGCTTCATGGTTCATGTGTCAGTCTCATCGTTCATCCGTTGAGCTGGCAGGCACATGGAAGCAACTGAAGTTACAGCCCAGGGGCGCGGCAGGGATCTGGCATTCGCCGGCGCCGTGGTCGGCATCCTTGCCATTCTCTTTCTCCCCATTCCGCCGATGGCGATCGACATGGGGCTTGCCTTTTCGGTTGCGCTGTCCGTCCTGATCCTGATGGTGGCGCTCTGGATCCAGAAGCCTCTCGAGTTCTCGGCCTTTCCCACGGTCCTTCTTATCGCGACTTTGTTGCGACTCGCCCTGAGCATCGCGTCGACCCGCCTCATTCTGTCCGATGGCCATAAGGGAGTCGATGCGGCCGGCCATGTGATCAGCGGCTTCTCCCAGTTCGTGATGAGCGGCGATTTCGTCATCGGCATCGTCGTCTTCATCATCCTGATCACGGTCAACTTCCTCGTCATCACCAAGGGCGCGACCCGTATCGCCGAGGTCGGCGCACGCTTCACGCTCGATGCCATTCCCGGCAAGCAGATGGCCATCGATGCGGACCTGTCCGCGGGCCTGATCGACGAGAAGGAGGCCCAGAAGAGGCGTCGCGAGCTCGAAGAGGAAAGCGCCTTCTTCGGATCCATGGACGGTGCCTCGAAATTCGTCCGCGGCGAAGCCGTCGCGAGCCTGATCACGATTGCCGTCAACATCTTCGGCGGCATCGTCATCGGCGTCACGCGTCACGGCATGCCCCTGTCCAAGGCGGCGGATGTCTTCGTCCAGCTCTCGGTCGGCGACGGGTTGGTGAGCCAGATCCCGGCTCTCGTCGTCTCGTTGGCCGCCGGCCTCCTGGTCTCGAAGGGCGGAACGAGGGGGCAGGCCCAGCAGGCCGTGCTCGGGCAGCTCGGCGCCTATCCGCGGGCCCTCATGGTGGCCGCCGCCCTGATGTTCGTCTTTTCCATCGTGCCCGGCCTGCCGATGATCCCGTTCCTGGTGCTCGGCGGCTGCATGAGCTTCATCGCCTATTCGATCCCGAAGCAAAGAGCCGACGAGGCCGCGAAGGCCCAGGCCAAGCTGGCCCAGGAACAGCAGAAGAATCTTCTGGAGTCGCGCGAATCGGTCAAGGAAACCCTGAAGCTTGCCGAGATCGAGCTGTGCCTCGGCAAGCATCTGGCATCCTACCTGGCGACCTCGCATGGGGACCTGGCGCATCGCGTCGGCAAGATGCGCAAGAAGTTCGCCCAGGATTACGGCTTCGTCCTGCCGGACGTGAAGCTCTCCGACAGCCTGATGATCCCGCCGAAGAGCTACCAGATCAAGATCCACGGAACCGTCGTGGCGACGCAGGAAATCCGCCCCGGCGATCTCCTCGTGGTGCTGGGCGACGGGCCGGTCCCCGATGTTCCCGGCGACGAGGTGCGCGAGCCGGCCTTCGGCATGAAGGCCCTGTGGGTGTCGGACGTCTACATGAGCGAGATCAAGCGGCAGGGCTTCCAGGCGGTGGATGGAGCATCGGTCCTCCTCACGCATCTGAGCGAAGTGATCCGAAACAACCTGCCTCAGCTCCTGTCCTACAAGGATGTCCGCAATCTCCTGGACGGCCTCGATTCCGAGTACAAGCGCCTGCTCGACGACATCTGCCCCTCGCAGATTTCCTATTCCGGCCTTCAATCCGTTCTGAAGCTCCTGCTGGCCGAGAGAGTGTCCATTCGCAACCTGAGCCTGATCCTCGAGGCGATCGCCGAGATCGCCCCCCATGCGCGGCGCGCCGAGCAGCTGGTGGAGCACGTGCGGGTCCGCATCGCCCAGCAGATCTGCGGCGACCTTGCGGAGGGTGGGGCCCTCAATGTGCTGAGGCTGGGGAACAAGTGGGATATCGCGTTCCATCAGAGCCTGAAGCGGGACGCGAAAGGCGACGTGGTCGAATTCGACATCGATCCCCGCCTCGTGGAACAGTTCGGCGCCGAGGCATCGGATGCCATCAAGACGCGCATGGGACAGGTCCAGACCTTTGCCGTGGTCACCGCGCCGGATGCCCGCCCCTATGTGCGCATGATCATCGAGCGCATGTTCTCGTCCCTGCCTGTCCTGTCGCATCTGGAAATCGCCCGCGGCGTCGAGGTCAACTCGCTCGGGACGATCTCGTGAACCAAGTCACGCCCGAGATCCTGCTGGCGATCTTCCTGATCTTCTGCCGGATCGGCGGATGCCTGATGATCGCCCCGGGCTTCTCGAGCAACCGGATCCCGATGCATGTGCGGCTCTTCATCGGCCTGGCCACCAGCCTGGCGCTGGCGCCCGTGCTCATCGAGAAGGTCCAGGCGGGCATCACGTCGCAGGTTCCGGCGGCCGTTCTCCTCTATGTCGGCAAGGAACTCCTGACGGGACTTCTGATCGGTCTCCTGGGCCGCGTCTATTTTCTTGCCCTCCAGACCATGCTGAACGCCGTGGCGTTGGCCTTAAGCCTCGGCGGCATGCCCGGAACGCCGATCGACGAGGCGGAGCCTCTTCCGCCGATCACGTCCTTCATCATGATGGTGGCGACGGCCGTTCTCTTCATGTCCGACCTGCATTGGGAGTTCTTTCGAGGGCTCATCGCCTCCTACTCGCGGCTGCCCGTGGGAGAAGGACTGGGCATGAACCTGTCCCTGACGCAGCTGGTCGACCAGATCGGCATTTCCTTCGTGCTGGCGCTCAGGATCAGCAGCCCCTTCATCCTGTATTCCGTCATCGTCAATCTGGCGGTCGGGCTCACCAACAAGCTCACGCCCCAGATCCCGGTCTATTTCCTGGCGACGCCTTTCATCATGCTCGGCGGCTTGCTGATCACCTACTTTGCCGTGAGCGACTACGTGCTCCTTTTCATGGAGGCGTTCTCGACCTGGCTGCGGGACGGGTAGACCGGATGAAACAGAGGATTCGGAAGATCGACCGCATCATGAAGATGCAGCAGCACCTCCAGAAAGAGGCCGAGCTGAAACTCGCTCAGCTCGAGCGGAAGGCATCCGAACTCAAGCTCGCGCAGGAGACGCTGATCCAGACGATGAACGACCACGAAACGCTGCACGGCCTCTTCGTGGATGTCGCGGCCAAGCGCCTGCAGGCACTGGCGTCCCAGGCGAGCGTCGTGGACAAGGCCAAGGTGGCGCAGAAGGCCGTCACCGTCGACAAGGCCATGCAGGCGAAGCGGGCGGAGAAGATGCTGTCGGGTCTCAAGGAGCAAGACCGCCGGGAAAGTGAGAAGAAGGATCTCGCTTCCATCATCGAGCTGCTCGCAAAAGGCGAAGGCGCAAGCTTCCCGTAAGCTAGCCGGGTTAAACCTCCTCTCAAGTCTGAAACGTGAGAGATGCGAGATGGCGATCAGCCCGCCCTCAGATATTATCAACGACGTTGCCCGGGCGGCGGATCCCGCACGCTATCAGGCCGCGTCGCAAAAGCTTCTCGATGGCGCGTCCGCGTTGGACGGCGCCAGCTTCGACGACGCCATGAAGTCCATGGCCGGCCAGCCGCTGATGGCATCGGGTGCCGACATCTACACGCTGCGGAACTCGCTTCGCAACGATGCCGAGTCGGCCAGCGCCGCCAGGACGCAGAAGGCGCATCAGGAATTCGAAGCCTACATCCTCCAGACCTTCGTCGAATCCATGCTGCCGAAGGATGCGGAAAACACCTATGGCAAGGGCAATGCAGGCTCCATCTGGAAATCCATGATGGCGGAACAGATCGGTGCGCAGATCTCGAAGGCGGGCGGCATCGGAATCGCAAAGCGGCTCCTCGACGCGCAGGAACCCGGGCGCTCCTCCGACATCCGTGTCCCTCCGGCCCCCGCATCGTTCTCCGGCAAGGTCTGAATCCAGTTCACATGACGAGGATGGCGGCCGACCAGCGCCCCTAAACAGGAAGCCACATGATGCTGATGAAATCCCTCGATCGCCTTGAAGAAACCCTGGATCAGGAAACGGCTGCCCTCATGGCGCGGGACCTGTCCAATCTGGAGGAATTCAACCGGCGCAAGAGCCAGTGCCTCCTCGAGATCAGCCGGATGGTCCGGACGCCGGATATCCACGCTCTGGACCAGAAGGCGACGAAGCGGCTGCAGAATCTCCAGGCCAAGATCGAAACCAACCAGGACATGCTGCAGCAGCACATGCAGGCCGTGCAGGAGGTTGCGAGCATCATCTCGAATGCCATTCAGAAGGCTGAGTCCGACAGCACGTATTCAGCGCACATGAACAAGGCGGGCTTCGGCGCATGATGAAGAACGTCATGGCGGGCTTCTGGGTCTGCGCGGTCACGCTGGCATCCTGCTATGCGGCCGTGACCTGGGCCGTCGGGAAGGCTCCCACGGAGGAGAAGGGGAATTACGAGGGGCTTCAATACAAGAAGCTGCCCGCGATGAATATCCCGATCATCGCCGAGGGGGCCGTGCAGGGCTACGTGGTCGCGAACCTGGTCTTCACGGCCGATGCCAAGACCATGCGCGAGATCTCCGTTCCTCCCGAGGCCTTCATCCAGGACGAGGTCTTCCGCCATGTCTATGCCGACGAGACGCTCGATTTCAAAAAACTCTCCCGCTACAACGTCAACGGCATGATCGCCAGCGTCCGGGAGAAGATCAACAAGCGGCTGGGGGCCGAGATCGTCAAGGAAATCCTGGTCGAGAATTTCAACTTCGTCGACAAGTCCGATATCCGTTCATAGCGCCGACGCCTGTTCCGAAGCGGCCGGGCGGCGAGGCCTGGGAAGAATTTTTATGAGCTATTGCCTGATCATTGATGACTCCCGGGTGATCCGGAAGGTGTCCCGCGACATCGTCGAGAGCCTGGATTTCCGCGTCGCGGAGGCGGAGAACGGCGAAGCGGGTCTCAAGGCCTGCAAGGCCGAGATGCCGGACGTGATCCTCCTCGACTGGAACATGCCCGTCATGGACGGCTACAGTTTCCTCAAGGCCCTGCGCGCCACGCCGGAAGGTCGCACGCCGAAGGTCGTCTTCTGCACGACGGAGAACGGCCTCGACCATATCACGCGCGCTCTGGAAGCGGGCGCTGACGAGTACGTGATGAAGCCCTTCGACAGGGACATTCTCGCGGCGAAATTCCAAGAGCTGGGCGTTCTTCCGGCATCGCATTCCGCGTGAGGTCATGGTACTCTCCCCTGTAACCCAGACAATTCCCGTGCCCGGCCGTCTCACCCGCGTGATGATCGTGGACGACAGCGCCGTCATTCGCGGCATGATCGGCCGGTGGCTCACCGAA
This sequence comes from Microvirga mediterraneensis, assembly GCF_013520865.1. Taxonomy (NCBI): domain Bacteria; kingdom Pseudomonadati; phylum Pseudomonadota; class Alphaproteobacteria; order Hyphomicrobiales; family Methylobacteriaceae; genus Microvirga; species Microvirga mediterraneensis. The sequence continues at coordinate 213,216 of NZ_JACDXJ010000001.1, read as the reverse complement.
GCGGGTGGCTTCGAGATCGTCGCGACGGCCTCGAACGGCCGCATGGCCGTCGATGCGGCGGCCCGCGCGAAGCCCGAGATCATCCTGCTCGATCTCGAAATGCCCGAGGTCGACGGCCTTGCGGCTCTGCCGCTGATCCTGAAGGCGCATCCGGCGAGCAAGGTGATCGTGATCTCGACCCTCACACAGAGGAACGCGGAGATCTCCCTGAAATGCCTCTCGCTCGGCGCCATCGATTACCTGGCGAAACCGGAGAGCGCTCGCGTTCCCGGCGCAGCGAACGAGTTCCGCCGCGAGCTCGTCGAGAAAATGCGGGCCTTGAGCGAAACGAAAGCCCGGCCAGCGCGCGTCCCCGCGTCGCCCGCCGCGAAGGTCATCTCGCCGATGCCGCCGGCGCCCCCGAGGCTCGGCGGCACGAAGCCGCAATGCCTGCTCATCGGCTCGTCGACAGGCGGCCCTCGGGCCGTCGAGCGCGTTCTCCTGGACATGAAACCGGCGCTGTCGAGGATTCCCGTGCTGATCGTCCAGCATATGCCGGCGATGTTCACGGCCGTCTTCGCGGACCATCTTCAGACCCTCTTGTCCATTCCTTCGAGGGAGGCGCGGGACGGCGATGCGGTCGCACCCGGGACGATCCTCGTCGCGCCCGGCGGGCGGCACATGGGCGTCGTCTCGTCCGGAGGCAAGGCGGCGATCAGGCTCAATGACGGGCCGCCCGAGAATTTCTGCCGCCCCGCGGTCGATGTGCTGTTCCGGGAAGCCGCCGCCGTCTACGGCGCGTCGGCGCTCGCCGTCGTCCTGACGGGCATGGGCTCCGACGGCACGCACGGGGCGCGCCACCTCGCGAAGGCGGGCGCGACCGTGATCGCCCAGGACGAAGCGACGAGCATCGTCTGGGGCATGCCGGGCAGCATCGTGAAGGCGGGCCTCGCCCACGAGGTCCTTCCGCTGGAATCCATCGGCCGATCGCTGAAAGGCCTCATCACCGGAGCTTCGACATGACCGAAGCCGAATTCGAAGCCCTGCGCGTGTTCCTCAAGGCCCGGTCGGGCCTGGCGCTGTCGCCGGACAAGCGCTACCTCGTCGAGAGCCGCCTCTCCTCCGTCTGCACGCGCTTCAAGCTCGAAAGCCTCTCGCACCTCATCCGCGAGATCAGGGCCGGCCGCGCCATGGCGCTCGAAAAGGCGACCATCGAGGCGATGACGACGAACGAGACCTTCTTCTTCCGGGACAAGACGCCGTTCGATCTGTTCCAGGACGTCCTGCTGCCCAAATACCTGAAGGAGCGGGCGGCAAGCCGCAGGCTGCGGATCTGGTGCGCGGCGGCATCGAGCGGGCAGGAGCCTTACTCGCTCGCGATGCTCCTGAAGGAGGCGTCCGCCCGGATGCCGGGCTGGCACGTCGACATCGTCGCGTCCGACATCTCGACCGATGTGCTGGAGAAGGCAAAGGCCGGTCTCTACAACCAGTTCGAGGTGCAGCGCGGCCTGCCGATCCGTCTCCTCGTGAAGTATTTCACGCAGACAGGGGATCAGTGGCAGATCTCGCCCGAGATCCGCGCGATGGTGGATTTCCGCTATCTCAACCTGCTCGACGATTTCAGCCGCCTGGGATCCTTCGACATCGTGTATTGCCGCAACGTGCTGATCTACTTCGATGCCGCCCTGAAGGCGGACGTTCTGCGCCGCATCGCCAGCCTGATGGCGGCGGACGGCTCGCTCCTGCTCGGTGCCTCTGAGACCGTGCTCGGGGTGACGGACGCCCTGACGCTCGATCCGGCTCATCGCGGTCTCTACGCAAAGACGCCGGCGGCCGGCAAACCGAAGATGTTCGCCGTCGGGGCCCGTTGAGCAGCCAGCGGATGATCCGCGCATGTCCTGGAAGCGCTCGGCCCCGCGGCTGGGCGGGTGAATATGGTTAACAAATTGTAAACACGACGTTTTTTGCGATCGATGCTGACTTTTGTGCTTGACGCAAGGGACAGGGGCCCGTAAAGAAGGAAGCACAAGCACCGCAGATGAAGCGCTTTCGCTTCGGGTGCCAAGAAAGCACTATGGTACGCCTTCGTCCGAAGGCCAGGCATGATGCCGATCCATTTTGCCGGTAAAAGCCCGGATGTCATGTGAGCAGCGGATCGAGATTCTCTCGAGGCATGAGGCCACTCCGCTGGGTCGGTTAAATTCCGACATTCCCTGAAAAAATCTCACATCATTCAAGGAAGAAGCACATGTCTTCGATTCTCACGAACTCCAGCGCTCTCACCGCTCTCCAGAACCTGAGCAACACCCAGCGTTCGCTGAGCAAGACCCAGAGCCAGATCTCCACGGGTCTCAAGGTCGCGACCGCTGCCGACAACTCCACCAACTGGTCGGTTTCGACCAAGATGAAGGCCGAGAACAGCGTTGTCGGCACCATCAAGGACAAGCTGAAGGAAAACTCCGCCCTGGTGAAGACCGCGACGGCTGCCCTGACGCAGATCGCCGACACGCTCACCAAGATGAAGGAGCAGGCCACGCAGGCTGGCGACGTCGATGGCACGAGCGGCTACAACGAAGTCAACAAGGCGCTGGCAGGCCTCGCCAAGACCCTGACGGGCCTGATCGACGGTGCGAGCTTCAACGGCGTGAACATCCTGAACAGCGCAACCGCCGGTGTGAACATCGTGTCGGGCTGGGGCGGAGCGACCTTCACGACGATCGACCTCACCTCGCAGGACCTGAAGACGACCCTGACGACTGCCGTGACGGCTCCGACCACCATCGCGTCGAAAGCCAATGCCGAGACGCTGCACGCGGCTCTGGACACGGGCCTGACCGCCGTTCGTGAATACGCCGCCGATCTCGGCGCCGTGCAGAACCAGATCGACGCCCAGTCGGAGTTCCTGGAGTCGCTCTCCAACTCGCTGACCAACGGCGTGAGCTCGATGGTCGACGCCGACATGAACGAGGCTTCGACCCGCCTGCAGGCTCTGCAGACGCAGCAGCAGCTCGGCGTTCAGTCGCTCTCGATCGCGAACCAGAACAGCCAGATGATCCTGAAGCTCTTCCAGTAAGAGCCTCCTGATCGGTGATACGAGGCCCCGTCTTGCAAAAGGCGGGGCCTTCTTTTTGGGTCGCTCGCGGAACGCTGAGCCATGTTCAATCTATATTTTCGCACGACCGCTTTGGTGATTGCGGGCACGCTCGGACTGGTCGTCCCTGACCTTTCGGCCCTGTCGGCGACGACCGGCGCTCTCCGGGCCTGGAACTATGCCCTGCAGATCGACCAGGGCGGCGCTCCGAACCGCGCGCTGGCGCAGATCAGGGGCGAGGGGGGGAGCTCCCTCTGGTTCTCCTGCACGAAGGTGACGGGAGAGGACGAGCCGCCGCAGGTCGCCGTCGCGGCCACGGTGATGCAGAAGGCCTATCTCGGGCCCAGCGATCATCGGGGGCGCAGCACGGTCCTCTGGCTCGACGACCGCCCGCCGGAGGTGGCGCGCTGGGTCTATCGCGACCGCTACGGCCAATTGCGCGGAGAAGACCAGGTGATGAATCTCGTCGCAAGCCTCGCGACAGCGCAGACGCTTATCGTGGAGCTTGCGGATTTCCGCCTCGAGCCGCAAAGCGTGAGGTTCGCCCTCGATCCCGACGAAACCCATGCGGTGGCGGAGCGATTCTCGAAGGATTGCCGGTCCATCGCGACGGCTCGGGATTGATGCACGGTGCGCGGCCTTACGAGCCGAAGGAGTGAGCCATGATCAGCACGATGACCCGCTACCAGATGTTGCAGACCAACACGGCGCTGACCAAGACGCTCACCCAGAACGACGCGATGGTCAAGCGCGACACGGAATACTACCTGGCGAATATCTCGAAGGTGAAGACCATCGACGCATTCGTGAATGATTACCGTCTCTTCAGCTATGCCATGAAGGCCTATGGCCTCGAGGACATGACCTACGCCAAGGCCTTCATCAAGAAGGTGCTCACCGAGGGTATCACCGATACCAAGAGCATGGCGAACAAGATGACGGACAAGCGGTACATGGAATTCGCCAAGGCGTTCGACTTCGCCGCCAAGGGCGACAAGGCGACATCGGAGACCAGCGCGACCACCGAAGCGGTCAGCAAGTACTATCAGCAAACTCTCGAAAAGAAGGAAGGCGAGCAGAACGAAGGCGTGAGGCTCGCCCTCTATTTCAAGCGCAAGGCGTCGAGCGTCACCACCACCATGGGGCTTTTGGCCGACAAGGCGCTCCTGAAGTTCGTGCAGACGACGTTCAGCATCCCGACCGGCGCCTCCAAGGCGGATCTCGACCTGCAGGTCCGCAACCTGGAGAAGCATCTCAACATCAAGGATCTGCAGGATCCCAAGAAAGTCGATAAGCTGATCCAGCGCTTTGCCGCCATGTACGACATGAACAACGTGAGCGCCGCCACGGCATCCCCGGTCCTGACCCTGTTCTCCGAGCCGGCGGAAGCCGGCATCAGCGTCGACCTGATGATGAGCATCACCAAGCTTCGGCTCGGAGGCTTCTGATCGCGTGCATCGTGCGGCCCCAGGGGGGCGCACGATGGGCTAGAGGTGTTTCCACTGATGTGGAATCACCTCTCTTCATTGTTCGACCGCATTCTTCGACGGCGAACCGAATTCCGTTCACCGAAAAATGCTTCAGCCTTTCACCGAGATCACGTCCTCGACGATCCGCTCCGTGACCGGGAGCGCGTCGCTGGGCGCGTTCACGATGAAGAGGCCGCTGCAGATCGTCGTCACCTTGCGCACCGGCGCGTGGTGCTTGTCGGCGCCGATCATGTAATTCACCGTGTAATAGGGCTCGCCGCCGATGAAGGCTGTCTGCCTGCTCTCGAAAATATAGCCGACCTGGGTTGGGCTGATCCGGTAGACGGTTCGCGGCGGTCCCCAGGCGGCGATGCGCGCCGAGATGGGCTTGCCGATATAATCCGAGCAGGACAGGGCAAGGGGCTCCTGAACGGCCGGCACGCAGCCGCCGACGCCGAGGGCAGCTGCAAGTGTCGCGAAAAGCGTTCTCAAGACGATCTCCCAAGGCCAATCGAAACTCGTTTCCAGGCTGCACTATACCGACGACCCGGCCCGGACGAAGCGTTTCCTGAGAGCGTAGTAAACCAATGGCCGCGGGTAACGGACCTGCGCCGGAGATGGTCAGGTTCGGGAAAGGTTCCTGCCTCATATTGAAGGAGTACCTCCGAGTGATGAGGAGAGATCCGTGGCTATCGTTCTGGTGCCGGTCGTCGCAGCTTCCCTGGTCGGGCTGATTGGAATGCCCGTCATCCGCCTCATGATGTCGTCCGCGAAAACAAGGCATTGGGCCAGAAGTCGCAGCATGGCGCAGGGCCGGTCGTGAACAAAACCAAGTCTCTTTGAGAATGCGCGCCGAATGGAGGAGCGATGCTCGTCGGTGAAGCCTCCGGCGAGTCTTCTCTACGTTCGCCAAGAGAGCCATTTAACGATTTCGGGACTGAGCCGTCCGCTGAGATGGACGTGATTGTATGGGCGGTACCTCGGACCTGATCTTTCCTCTTCGTTTGGATAGGTCGCGGGCGGCGATTGCTTGCTCTGTTGCTTGAAGTCAACAGTGCCGAGTCGTTCGTGATCTTGCGGCAAGTTCGCGCTTGCGCCGCGCATCCGCTGCTGACAGCTTTATTGAAAATAATAAAACTGAACAGGTGCGGGGCATGTGCGGGATTACTTTCAAAGCTTCACGACGGCGCAGTAAACGCTTTCAACGCTTCTTCGCGCCAGCAGGTCTCGCGGCCCTTGTCCTGTCCGCCACAGCAGGAGCGGGATCGGCACTCGACTTCCCTCAATTCGCCAAACGGGCGTCCGGCGATACGCTCTTTGCAGTCGGTGCCGCCGGGCCGACGCCGGCCTGGATCGAGTTCTGCACGCAGCTGCCGCAGGAATGCGCGCCCAATCGTTCGGAGCCCGACACGATCGTTCTCGATCAGGCGGCGTGGAAGCTGATCGTCGACGTGAACGAGCAGGTGAACAAGGAAATCGTGCCCGTCACCGACCAGGATCACTGGGGTGTCGCGGATCGCTGGGATTATCCGGATGACGGCATGGGCGATTGCGAAGACATCCAGCTGCTCAAACGCCGCCGTCTCACGCAGGCCGGCCTGCCGCAGCGAGCCCTGCGCATGACCGTGGTGATCGATGAACTCGGTGCAGGGCACGCGGTTCTCATGGCGCGGACGGATCGCGGCGACTACATCCTCGACAACAAGCGCAACGTCGTCCTGCCCTGGCAGCAGACAGGCTATCGTTATGTGAAGCGGGAAGGCTCGGACAATGTGAATTGGGTTTGGCTCGGAAACCAGGCCGCGCCGGTCGCGACCGCGACGAAGTAGGCGACGGGTCTTTCGAGCGCATCCTGCGGGAAAAAGGGTCCGGTTTCACCGGCGGGCCTTAACGGTCGCCGACGCGACCCTCCGGAACCGCGCCGGACGATGCGCCAGCATAAGAATAAGCATCGGACCCAAAAGCGCATGTCCGCTTTTGGGTCCGATGCTTTGGCCACGTCGCTTTCGTTGTCAGCAGGGTGTGGGACGGCGCCCGCTTGAGCGCCCCGTAATCTTCAGCTCGAAGCCCGTGCCGGTGACTGCGTGATCATGGTCTCGGTCGTCAGAACCACCCAACCGGCATCGGAGCGCTCGATGGAGATCACCTGGCCGATGCCGGGCAGGGTCATGCCCGGCGTGACCCACCAGATACCGTCGGGGCCTTCGATCAGGGCGGACTCGCCCGTGGCCCGATGGAGAACGTAGCGTTGAAACTGCGGGCCTCCCTTGACGCTCGGGGTCGTGGCGCTCTTGTGGCCTGCGGCCGGTTCGAGATCCTTCTTCGCCAGTGAGCCTGTCGTCGCGGGGTTCAAGTCGATCGTGCGTGGCACGGCCTTGCCGATGGTCGTGTCGGCCACGGCGCTCGTGAGATAGGTATAGCTTTCGCTGAAATGCAGGGCATAGACCGGCAGGCCGATGGCCGACAGGGTGAGGGCCAGGCCGAGGCACATCACGATGCGGTCGCCGACCGCCTCGCGCGCGCGGATGGATTCCTCGATGCGCTGGACCTTGCGTTGCCGCCGCTCGGCCGTGGAGACCTGTTCCCTGGCATTTCCAGCCCTGGCAACCTGCTCCAAAACCTTGTCGAACCGAACGCCCATGGAAACCGCCACGTTGAGAACCGCGTGTCATCAGGACTATGGGCGTATGCTTAAGAATTCGTCACTCGGGTGGCGAAACTTGGCCGTATACCTCCAAAGGGTTAGGGGCATTTTTCGGTGAAGCGGATCCGGTTCACCGTCAAGAATGCGGCAAAGCGAAGAAGAGGCGCTTCCTCGCAAGTGGATGCAACCCGAGAGCAAGCCTCGCGCAAGCCATCGCGCGATACCATGACATGTCGTTCAGAGATGTTGCGGTGACGTCGGCCGCTCGAGGTTTATCATGAGAATTAGGACGAAGATTTTCGCCCTTGTGGCGGCCCTGAGCCTTGTCGCGGTCGTGACCGCCGTCGTGGGTATCAGCACATTGAAGACCTATCACCAGGCTGTCGACGATGTCCGCCTTGCGGCCACGCGTGCGCTCTATGGCGAGCGCCTCAACCGGCTCGTGACCCATGTGGTCATGGAAGCCAGGGGCATCTACGCGTCGAAGGATACGGCCGAGGCGCGCAAGTTCGGCGACGGCCTTCTCGCGACCCTGAAGGACGTGGACGCGCTGCTGAAGGAATGGGAGCCGATCGTCCCGGCCGACAACAAGGCGCTGTTCGATGCGGTCGTAAGGGATGCGGCGGAGTTCGGCAGGTTCCGCTCCGAAACGGTGCGCCTGGCCAGCGAGGTCTCGCCCGCCGCCGCCAATGCGCAGGGCAACAACGAGGCCAACCGCGCCAACCGGAAGGCCTTCCAGGTCAGCATCGATGCCCTGACCAAGCGCGGCAGCGAGGAGATCGAGGCCGTCAACCGGCGCGTGTCGGAGCTCTACGACCAGCGCCTGATGCTTCTCATCTCCATTGCGTTCGCGGGCACCGTCCTGGCGCTGCTGATCGGCTGGCTCGTCGGCCATCTGCAGATCGCCCAGCCGCTGAAGCGCGTGACCGAGGCCATCCGCAGGCTCGCTTCGGGCGAGTATGACCTGCCGCAGGCCAAGGCGGGCAAGGACGAGATCGGCGATATCTGGCAGGCGACGCAGGTTTTCGCCGGCGCCATGCGGGAAGCCGAGACCCTGCGTCATGCGCAGGCCGAGGCCGGGAAGCAGGCGGCGGAGCGGCGCCGGCTCGACATGATGGCGCTCGCCCAGAGCTTCGAGGGCAGTATCGGCGGCCTCGTGCAGCACCTGTCCGTCGCCGCGCAGCAGATGGAGGCGACGGCCCGCTCGATGGCCTCGACCGCGCAGCAGACGAACCAGCAATCGAACTCGGTGGCGGCGGCCGCCGAAGAAACCTCCAGCAACGTGCAGGCCGTCGCGGCGGCGGCGGAGCAGCTCGCCGCCTCGTCCAGCGAGATCGGCTCGCAGGTGTCGCAGACCTCGGTCGCGGCGGCTCGCGCCGTGCAGAACGCGCGCAGGACCAACGCGCTCGTGGAGACGCTGGCGGAGGGCGCGCAGAAGATCGGCGAGGTCGTCGCCCTGATCAATACGATCGCAAGCCAGACCAACCTTCTCGCCCTCAACGCCACCATCGAGGCGGCGCGGGCGGGAGAGGCCGGAAAGGGGTTCGCCGTCGTGGCCGCGGAGGTGAAGGAACTCGCCAACCAGACCTCGCGGGCGACCGAGGATATCGGCGCGCACATCCACCAGATCCAGCAATCGACCAAGGATGCGGTCGAGGCCATCCGCGATATCGGCTTCACCATCGAGGAGGTGCACCAGATCGCCACCAGCGTGGCGGCGGCCGTCGAGGAGCAGCAGGCGGCCACGCAGGAGATCGCGCGCAATGTCAGCGAGGCGGCCAGGGGCACGCAGGACGTGAGCGAGAGCATCACCCAGGTCCAGGGCGCCGCGACCCATGCGGGTTCGGCCGCCTCCCAGGTGCTCGCCGCGGCGGGCGAGCTCGCGGCGAACTCGAACGCCCTGAGCCGGGAGGTCGATGGATTCCTGCAGGGCGTGCGGGCGGCCTAGATCACAGCATTCATGCGGTCTTGGGCACGGGTGGCGTTGCGCCGCCCGTGCCGCTTTGCGACCGGGCCCTGGCGGCCTGGGCGGTCTCGACGGCGGCCCGGACATGGGACAGCAGGGTTGCCTGGGAATAGGGCTTGCCCAGGAAGGCCGCTCCCGGCGGCAGATCGTTCTCCCGCGGCCATTCCCGGCCGGACGTGACGAGGAGACCGATCCAGGGCCAATGCCGGTGGACCTGCCAGGCCAGGTCATAGCCGCTGATGCCGGGCGGCATCTCCACATCCGAGAACACCACGTCGATGCCGATCTCGGCCTTCAGGACCGTCAGGGCCTCCTCCGCGTCGGCCGCCTCGATCACGCGGAATTGTGCCTCCATGAGAATCTCGGCCGCCACCAGCCGCACGAGCGGCTCGTCTTCCACCAGGAGAATGACGCCTAAGGGTTTCGGATCGGACAAGATGCCAACGCGGGGTGAGGGTGAGGGCAAAGGCAAGGAACGCGACCATTGATAGACTGTTCCGCCTCCTCAGGCCAGACAATCGAGGGAAACCGGCGCGAATTTGCGGGAGAACCCTTGGGACGGATGCACGTTGTCCGCGTATTGTATGGCGTCAGGGGCAAGAATGAGCGCTGCATCCGTCACGGTTCTTCCACGCCGGACACCTCCCACTATCCTCGTGGCCGAAGTCGATGTCCGGGTCCGCTGCCTCGTCAGCGACGAGCTGCGCGAGGCGGGGTTCCGGGTCCTGGAAGCCGGATCCGCCCAGGAGGCCCTGACGGTGATCGAGGCCGTCCGGGTCGATCTCCTGTTCATCGCCCTCGATCTGCCGGGGGCGCAGAGCGGGCTGGAGACCGCCCATCTGGCCGGCGCCCGGCAGAAGCCCATGCGGATCATCGTCGCGTCCGCGGACGGGGATATCGACCCGGGCGGCCTGGGGCCTCTCGTGCGCAAGCCCTATCCCGCGTCGCAGGTCGTCGGCATCGTCATGCGCAGCCTCAACTGGCCCGAGCCCGCATAGGCCCGAAGGGAACAAGGACCGAAGCTCAGCGGTTAAGGAAGCCGTGAGCACCCTGTCGAAGAACATCACGGCCGATGCCGAATCCCCCCTCCCGACCGTTCTCGTCGTCGAGGACGAGGTGTTGATTCGCCTCGTGATAGCGGATTACCTGCGCGAATGCGGCTACCGGGTCCATGAGGCCGTGAACGCCGAGGAGGCCGTGTCGATCCTTCAATCGCCGGAGGTCTCCGTCGACGTGGTGTTCAGCGACGTCGAAATGCCCGGGTCCATGGACGGCTTCGGGCTGGCGCGCTGGATCCGCACCAACAAGCCGGGCACCGAGGTGATCCTCACGTCCGGGGCGGAACGCTCGGCCGACATCGCCGCGACCCTGTGCGAGGCCGGCCCGCTGCTGAAGAAGCCGTACCCGTCAAAGGACGTCGTTGACCGGATCAAGCAGCTCACCGCGAAGGCCCGGCGGTTCTGAAGGCGGCATCCCCCCTCATGTCATCACCGGGCTCGTCCCGGTGATCTCGACAACCTGAAGCGACGCGCCTTTCCTTATCGGGATGGCCGGGACAAGCCCGGCCACGACAGGAGGGCTCCGCCGATCGGACCGACATCATGCTCGCCTGCCTCTGAGAGTACGCCCTCACGCCTGCGCGAGCCGTGGGAACCGGATCGGGAAATGTCCGTTTGAACGTGCATGAAACCCCATCGCAGAATTGTAAGGCAGCCGGTCGTGCTCCTGGTTGAAGACGAGCCGCTCGTCCGTCTGACGCAGGTCGATATTCTGCGCGAGGCCGAGTTCTGGGTCGTCGAGGCCCAGGACGCCGACGAGGCCTTCGAGGTGCTGAAGACGCGGCCCGACATCTCGGCGGTTCTCACGGACGTGGACATGCCGGGCTCCATCGACGGCTTCGAGTTCGCGCGCCTCGTCCGCCAGGGCTGGCCCGAGGTGGGCGTCCTCGTCATTTCCGGCAAGACCGGTCCCGGTCCCGGTGACATGCCGCCCAACGCGGCGTTCCTGCACAAGCCCATTCTCCCGGATGATCTCGTGGCCGCCCTGACGAAGGTCATGATGACGACGCAGGGCGGAGTGAGCCAGGAATCGTGAGGCGGCTGCGCGGCGTTTCGTTTCCTCCGGCGTGCGTGAGAATATCAGTGTCATCCCCGGCGGCCCGTTAGGGCCGGGAAGGGGATCCACGATCACGCTCGGTGCTATGGTTTCCCTTCCCCTCCGCTTCGCTCCGGCCGGGAATGATCCCCCCACGTCATGGCCGGCCCAGTGCCGGCCATCTCGATGCCGTGAAGCGCTGTGTCTCAATCAACCGAGATCACCGGGGCAAGCCCGGTGATGACGTGGTGGAGCAGCCATCAAGCCCGAACGGCCTGGGGCGCGCGGCTGTCGATTGCCTCGGGGGGCGCCGCCGCGCGCTCCCACAGACGCTCCACATCCGCCTGCACCCGATGGATGGCGGCTTCCTTGACCGGGCCGTAGCCGCGGATGTCCATCGGGGCCTTGGCGATGGCGAGAAGGTCGGCGAAGGGCCGTTGGCCGAGGGCGCCGAGGATCCTGTCGATCTGCGCCTCGTACCAGCCGATGAGCGCCCGCTCCATGCGCCGCTCGGCCGTGTAGCCGAAGACATCGAGCGGAGTGCCGCGCAGCACCTTTAGTTTGGCCAGGACCGACAGGGGCGTCTGGAGCCAGGGGCCGAAGCTGCGTTTGCGTGGGCGGCCGCGCGCATCGCGCTTCGCCGGCAGGAGCGGCGGCGCCAGATGATAATGCACCGTGAAGTCGCCCTCGAACTGCCGCTTGAGCTCGTCGAGGAAGCCCGTCTCCATGTGGAGGCGCGCGACCTCGTACTCGTCCTTGTAGGACATGAGCTTGAAGAGCGAGCGCGCCACCGCGTCGGTCAGCGCCTCGGAGCCGAGCGCGCCCTCGGCCTTGCGCACCCGCGCCACCAGGGATTCAAAGCGGCCCGCATAGGCGGCGTTCTGGTAAGCGGTCAGGAACGCGACGCGCCGGGCGATCACCTGGTCGAGCGTCTCGACCTCCTGGGGCTTGTCGCCCGCGACCTGGTGAACGACGTCGGGAGCGGCGCAGAGCAGCCGTCCCCAGGCGAAGGCCTGCCGGTTGCGCTCGACGGTGACGCCGTTGAGTGCGATGGCGCGGGAGAGAGCCTCGAACGACACCGGCACGAGGCCCTGCTGCCACGCGAAGCCGAGCATCATCACATTGGCGTAGACCGAATCGCCGAGCAGCGTCTCGGCGAGAGCATTGGCGTCGAGCGTCGCCATGTTGCCGACGCCGATCACGCGCTCGATGGCGCGAAGACGCGTGCGGCTGGCGAGATCCGCATCGCGGAAGCGCACCACGTCGCCGGTCGGCATCTCGGCGGTATTGACCACGGCGCGCGTGCCGTGCCGATAGGTGCCGGACGCCTTGGGCGAGGAGCTGACGACGACGTCGCAGCCGATCAGCGCGTCGGCCGCGCCCTGGTCGATGCGCACCTGATGCAGCGCATCGGGATTCTCCGCGAGGCGGACGAAGCTCAGCACGGGGCCGAACTTCTGCGCGAAGCCCGTGAAATCGAGCACCGAGACGCCGCGCCCTTCCAGATGCGCCGCCATGCTGATAAGCGCCCCGATGGTGACGACGCCGGTTCCGCCGACGCCGGTCACGAGAAGATCGAAGGGCTTCGAAAGATCGGGAAGGGCAGGCGAGGGCAGGGACGCCGCGCGCGCGGCGGCATCGAAGCCGCTCGTGGCCTTCGCCCGGCGCGTGGCGCCTTCCACGGTCACGAAGCTGGGGCAGAATCCCTCCAGGCAGGAGAAGTCCTTGTTGCAGGTGGAGAGGTTGATCTTGCGCTTGCGTCCGAACGGCGTCTCCTTCGGCTCGACGCTCAGGCAGTTGGACGCCACCGAGCAATCGCCGCAGCCTTCGCAGACGAGGTCGTTGATGTAGGCGAAGCGCTTCGGGTCCTCCATCTGTCCGCGCTTGCGGCGGCGGCGCTTTTCCGTCGCGCAGGTCTGCTCGTAGATCAGCACCGTGACGCCGGAGATCGTGCGAAGTTCCTTCTGGACCGCATCGAGATCCTCGCGCGGATGGATCGTCACGCCCTTCGGCAGGTCGGAGGCGTTGAACTTCTCCGGATGGTCCGACACGAGCGCGATGCGCGACACGCCCTCGGCGCGCACGCTGTGCGCGATGGCGTAGACGCTCACGGGCCCGTCGACCGGCTGGCCGCCCGTCATGGCGACCGCGTCGTTGAACAGGATCTTGTAGGTGATGTTGGCGCCCGCCGCGATGGCCTGCCGGATCGCCATGGAGCCGGAATGGTAATAGGTGCCTTCGCCGAGGTTCTGGAAGATGTGGCCCTGGCCGGTGAACTTCGACGAGGCAGCCCAGTTCACGCCTTCGCCTCCCATCTGGATGAGGGACGATGTCTCGCGATCCATCCAGCTCGCCATGAAGTGGCAGCCGATGCCCGCGAGCGCCTTCGAGCCCTCCGGCACCTTGGTCGAGGTGTTGTGCGGGCAGCCGGAGCAAAAGTACGGCGTGCGCGTTGCGCCCGGAACGGCGATCACGCGCTCGGGCTCAGGCGTCAGCGCGGCGGCGCGCTGCGTGAGACCGAGATCGGGGAAGATCGGGTCGAGACGCCGGGCGAGAACGCCCGCGAGGAAGCGCGGCGACAGCTCGCCCGTCCAGGGGATGAGCCGCTCGCCGGTCTCGTCGTGCTTGCCGACCATGCGCTCGGGCTTCGAGCCCGGATAGTCGTAGAAATATTCCTTGAACTGGCTTTCGATGATGCCGCGCTTCTCCTCGATCACGAGGATCTCGCGCTTGCCCTTCACGAATTCCAGCGCATCGTGCAGGGCGAGCGGCCACACCATGCCGACCTTGTAGATGTCGATGCCGCGGGCCCGGCAGGCGGCATCGTCGAGGCCGATGAGGCGCAGGGCCTCCATCAGGTCGAGATGCGCCTTGCCGGCGGTGACGATGCCGTAGCTCGCATTCGGGATGTCGTAGATGCGCCGGTCGATGGGGTTCGCTTTGGCGAAGGCATAGACCGCGTGCTTCTTCGCCTCCATGCGTTCTTCGATCTGCGGCCCCGGCAGGTCCGGCCAGCGGTAATGCAGGCCGCCGGGCGGCGGGTTGAAATCGGGCTCAATGAACCGGCGTGGCGGATGCAGCTCCACGGACGCGCCGGATTCGACGATCTCCGATACGGCCTTGAAGCCGACCCACATGCCGGAGAAGCGGCTGAGCGCATAACCGTACTCGCCGTATTCGAGATACTCCGCGACGCTCGCCGGATGGAGCGTCGGCATGAACCAGCTCATGAAGGCGACGTCGGATTGATGCGGCATGGAGGAGGACACGCAGCCATGATCGTCGCCTGCGATCACCAGCACGCCGCCATGGGGCGACGAGCCGTAGGCGTTGCCGTGCTTGAGCGCATCGCCGGAGCGGTCGACGCCCGGGCCCTTGCCGTACCAGAGGCCGAACACGCCCTGCACCTGCCGGTCGGGGCTGGTCTCGACCTGCTGCGAACCGAGAACCGCCGTCGCGGCCAGGTCCTCGTTGACGGCGGGCAGGAACTCGATCCGGTTCGCCTTCAGCTGTTCCTTCACGCGCCAGAGTTCGAGATCGACGCCGCCGAGCGGCGATCCACGATAGCCGGACACGAAGCCGGCGGTGTCGAGCCCCGCCGCCCTGTCGCGCTTGGCCTGGTCGAGCACGATGCGGACGATGGCCTGGGTGCCTGTGAGGAAGACCCGGCCCGCCTCGCGGGCATAGCGGTCGGCGAGCTGATAGGAATCGAGTGACGGAACGCTTTTCATCGGCTTCCTCCCGAAGCGGGCGCATTCGTTATTGCTTCCAGGATAATCCCGAACGGCTGGTAGATGTTTCCTATTCATTCCCGGAAACCGGCATCCTGCGGTAGATGTCATTCGAGGATGCGCTATAAATGGCAAAAGTATCCAAGGAAGGCGCGCCATGTTGGACAGGCAGGACGAGCATATTCTGGCGCAGCTCCAGAAGGAGGGGCGCACGACGAACCAGCAGCTCGCCGAAGATGTGGGCATGTCCACCTCAGCCTGCTGGCGGCGCGTGCGCTCGCTCGAGGAGACAGGCGTGATCGTGGGCTATTCGGCCCTGGTTGACCGGGAGAAAGCGGGGTTTACCACCTCGGCGATCCTGCACGTATCGCTCGAACGGCACGATGCGAAATTCGTCGACGAGTTCGTGTCGCGCGTGACGGAGCGCGCCGAGGTCCTGGAATGCTTCGCCACCACGGGCGACGCCGATTACCACCTGCGCGTCGTCGTGCGCGACATGAAGGCCTACAACGCATTCCTCGACGAGTTCATGTTCCGCCTGCCCGGCATCCGCTACGTGCGCACCAACGTGATCCTCAAGGAGATCAAGACGAGCGTCGCGCTGCCGTTTTGAGCAGGCAGTCTCGGTTGGAAGGGCCGCTTCAGTGTCATCACCGGCCTCGTGCAGGTGATCCCGCTTCTGTCGAACGCACCGCCTCACACAACTGAGATGGCCGGCACTGGGCCGGCCATGACGTGAAAGGATCGCCGCCTCTACCGACCCTCACCCAACAGCGCATAGGCGAGCTGCGCCATCGCCACGGGCCGCGCGTCACCGTCGGTGGTGAGCGTCACGCTGCCGAACGCCATGGTGCGCCCGAGTCGGACGATCTTCGCCTCCGCCAGCACGTCGGCATTCGCCGCCGGACGCAGGAAATGCATGGTCTGGTCGACCGTGGTCATCGGCCGGTAGGCGTCGCCGGCGGAGGACACGGCGAACACCATCGCGGTGTCGGCGAGGCTCATGAGAGCCTGGCCGCAGATCACGCCGTTGTCGCGGCAGAGCCTTTCGGAGAACCGCATGCGCACGGTTGCGCTCTCCTTGTCGAGGCTCTCGATGGAGAGATCAAGCGCCTGCACCCATGGCGCGAACACGCTTTCGAGCATGGCCTCTGCGGCCGTCCGATCGAACATGAAGGATCCCCCCGCTTCTTAGTCGTGCTTGGCTTTACGGATAGAACTTCGCTCCCGTCGCGGCGCGGCTGACGAGACTCTCGGCCGGTTCCCAGCCCGGCCCGTCCTGCGCGGCGCGCTCCTTCACCTGCGCGAGGATCGGCTGCAATCCCACGCGGTCCGCCTCGAACAGGGGACCGCCGCGCCAGGCCGGATAGCCGTAGCCGTGCATCATCACCACGTCGACATCGAGCGGCCGCTCGACGATGCGCTCGTCGAGGATCTTGCACGCTTCGTTGACGATGGCGGCGCGGATGCGCGACTGGATCTCCTCCGCCGAAATGGGGCGTCGCGTGAGCCCGCGCCGCTGCGAGGATTCCTCCACGAGCGCCGTTACGGCCGGGTCGATCTCGCGCGTGCCGCCCTCGTAGCGATACCAGCCCGCGCCGGTCTTGCGTCCGAACCGGCCCGCCTCGCAGAGACGGTCGGCGATGTCCACGTAGCGCTCGCGCGGATCGCGGGTCGGCGCCAGGCGCTTGCGGCGCGCCCAATTGATGTCGAGCCCGGCGAGGTCGGACACGGCGAAGGGCCCCATCGGGAAGCCGAAGGCTTCAAGGGCGGCATCGACCTCGTGCGGCAAGGCGCCTTCCTCGAGCAGGTACTCCGCCTGCTGGCGATAGCGCGACAGGATCCGGTTCCCGACGAAGCCGTCGCAGACCCGGCAGACCACCGGGATCTTGCGCAGGCGCTTGGCGAGGGCGAGGCCCGTCGCGACCACATCGGCGGCCGTCGCGTCGGTCCGGACGATCTCGAGGAGCTTCATCACGTGGGCCGGGCTGAAGAAATGCAGGCCCACCACGTCGGCCGGCCGCGATGTGGCAGCGGCTATCAGCGAGATGTCAAGGTAACTGGTATTCGTTGCCAGGATTGTTCCAATTGGCAAAATGGCGTCGAGATCGCGGAAAAGCGCGCGCTTGACCTCCAGATCCTCGAACACCGCCTCGATGACGAGCTCCCGGTCCGAAAGGGAGGAGATACCAACCGCATACCCAATGGCTTTCAATCGCTCGTCCCGCGCGTCCGGGGTGATCCGGCCGCTGGAAACCTGCTTGTCGTAGACGTCCTTAACCCGAGCCTGCCCGGCGCTAAGAGCCTGTTCGCTCGTCTCGACGATCCTGACGTCGAAACCGGCGTCCGCAAAGGCAATGGCGATCCCGGAGCCCATGGTCCCGGCCCCGACGATCCCGACCTTCCGGACGGGGCGAGGCTCGACCTTGTCGAGGCCCGGCAGGCGCATGACGTCCCGCTCGGCAAAGAAGGCATGCCGCAGGGCCGCCGATTGCGCGGAGGAGCGCAGCTCCAGGAAAGTCTCGCGTTCCCGCGCCATGCCCTCCTGAAGCGGCAGGGTTGCCGCCAGGAGAACGAGGTCCGCGGCCTTGCCCGGAGCTTCCGCGCCCCTGGCTTTCTTCCGGATTTCCTTGATTTTCGCCGATGCCGCTTCCACATCCATCGGGGCCACCCTCCGCTCGCCGGTGCGGCGCAGCGGCTGGCCGATCAGCTCTCGTGCCAGCGCCATCGCATCCTGGCGGAGATCGCCGGACGACAGCCGGTCGACGAGGCCGAGACGCAGGGCTTCCTGCGCCTTGACGGGGCGTCCGCTGGTGACGAGGTCCAGGGCTGCTTCCAGCCCGACGAGCCGGGGCAGGCGCTGCGTGCCGCCGGCTCCCGGCACCAGCCCGAGCTTGACCTCCGGCAGGCCCAGGCTCGCGCCCGGCTCGGCCACGCGGGCATGGCAGGCCAGGGCAATCTCGCAGCCGCCGCCGAGGGCCGTGCCCTGGATGGCCGCGACGACGGGCTTGGCGCAGGCCTCGATGGCGTTGATCACGTCGGGCAGGTGCGGCTCGCGCGGAATCTGGCCGAACTCGCGGATGTCGGCCCCGGCCACGAAGGTTTTTCCCGCGCAGGCAATCACCACGGCTTCGATCCGGGGATCGTGGTCGACCTCCTGGATCGCCGCGAGCAACCCCGCCCGGACTGCCTGCGACGTAGCGTTGACCGGAGGATTGTCGATTTCGATCAGGGCGACCGGGTACGTGGAAATCAGCCTGACCGGACCGGTATCCTCGGGCGAAGCCGCCGTCATGGGCGCACCGCGTTCATCGTAAGGAGCTCGTAGGTCGCAACCGTTTCACCCTTGTCCGTCATGATCTCCACGTCCCACCGTACCTCGCCGTATTGCTCATTGCGCGGCGATTTGGATTTTGCCGTCAGCCGGACCTTGATGGTCTCGCCCGGCTGCACGGGCTTGACGAAACGTAAGGAGTCGAGACCGTAATTGGCAAGCACCGGGCCGAGATCCGGGTCGACGAAGAGCCCTGCCGCGAAGGATAGGAGCAGATAGCCGTGGGCCACGCGGCCGGGGAAGAACGGATGGTTCTTCGTCGCCTCCTCGCTCATGTGAGCATAGAAGGTGTCGCCGGTGAATTCTGCGAAATGCTCGATATCCTCGAGAGTGATCGTGCGTTCCTTCGAGACGAAGGTCTGACCGATGGCGAGATCCTCGAAATAGTAGCGGAAGGGGTGGCGTCCCTCCTCGATGGTCGGCGCGCCCTTGATCCAGCTTTGCGTCACACGCGAGAGCATGGCGGGCGAACCCTGCAGGGCCGTGCGCTGCATGTAATGGTGCACGCCGCGCATGCCGCCGAGTTCCTCGCCGCCGCCGGCCCGTCCTGGTCCCCCATGGACCATGTGGGGCATCGGCGAGCCGTGGCCCGTCTGCTCCTTGGCGCAGTCGCGGTCGATCAGCACGAGACGGCCGTGGAAGGCGCCGACGCCGAAGACGAGATCGGCCGCAGCCGAGGGATCGTAGGTGTAGAGCGAGGCGACGAGGCTGCCGTCGCCCTTGTTGGCCAGGGCCACGGCCTGATCGAGGCCGTCATAGCCCATGACGGTGCAGACGGGGCCGAAAGCCTCGACGCTGTGCACGTTGGTGGCCCGGATCGGGTCCGGGCAATGCAGCACGAGTGGGGGAAGGAAGGCGCCGCGTTCCCGGTCCGCGCCCTCGACCGTGAAGTTATCGGGATCGCCGACGACGATGTCCGCTTCCGCGCGCAGCTTCGCCACCTGAGCGAGCACGTCGCGGCGCTGCCCGAGGCCGACGACCGGTCCCATGCGGACGCCTTCCAGCTCGGGATTGCCGACCTTGATCTTGGACAGCCGCTCGCCCAGGGCCTCGATCACGGCCGGAACATGGGTGTTTGGCGCGATGGCGCGCCGGATGGCGGTGCATTTCTGCCCGGCCTTGACCGTCATCTCCTTGGCGACCTCCTTGATGAAGAGGTCGAATTCAGGCGTGCCCGGTCCGGCGTCGGGCGCGAGGATCGCCGCGTTGAGCGAGTCGCGCTCGGCGATGAAGCGGACGGATTCCCGCGCGATGACCGGGTGTCGCTGTAGCTTCTGGGCCGTGTCGGCGGAGCCCGTGAACGACACCACGTCCTGGCAGGTCAGGTGGTCGAAGAGATCGCCCGTGGAGCCCACGATGCATTGCAGGGCGCCGTCCGGAAGGATGCGGGATTCCGCGATCATGCGCACGAGGGCATGCGCCACATAGGACGTAATCGTCGCGGGTTTCGTGACCACCGGCACGCCGGCCAGGATGGCGGGGGCGAGCTTTTCCAGCATGCCCCAGCAGGGGAAGTTGAAGGCGTTGATGTGAACGGCGACGCCGTGGAGCGGCGTCATCACGTGCTGGCCGACGAAGCTGCCACCCTTTGACAGCGCCTCGACATTTCCATCCAGAAGGAAGGTGGTGTTGGGCAGTTCGCGGCGGCCCTTGGAGGCATAGACGAAGAGGGTGCCGATACCGCCGTCCACGTCGATGAAGTTGTCGGTTCGCGTGGTGCCGGTCTGGAAGGAAAGCGTATAGAGTTGCTCCTTCCGCTCTGACAAGTAAATGGCAAGGCGTTTCAGCAATTCCGCCCGCTGATGGAAGGTGAGCTTCCGCAAGGCGGGACCGCCGACCTGACGGGCATAGGCCAGCACCTCGCCCATATCGAGGCCGCCGCTGGCGACCTGGGCGACGACGTTTCCGGTGACGGCGCTGTGAATGTCGGCCAAGTCCTGGCCGGGCGACATCCAACTTCCGCGAACGAAGCTCTCGAGTCTCATGGGGCACCTTGGATTGCTATGACGGGCGGCGGCATTGGCATCGCCGGATCTTTACGGCATTATTGACCGACCGGCCGGTTAGTCAAGGAATTTTGCGGATGGTTCCGGGCGGACGGCATGGCTCGACAGGCATGCTGAAGAATGGGTAGGTGAGAGGCAAAGATCGCCTTGGCCATAGAGAACCGGAGTAGGCTTGCATGGTCGCGTTCGTAGAGACCCTGCTGGACAAGTTCCACGAGCGGACGCCGATCCGGGCGGGTTCGTTGATCGTGACCGTCTTCGGGGATGCGGTGGTGCCCCGGGGCGGGGTTCTGTCCCTCGCGTCCCTGCATGAGATCATGCGGGCCTTCCGCATCAGCGACACGCTCGTCCGGACGGCCTTGTCCCGCCTCGTGTCCGAAGGGTGGTTCGAGCGCTGGAAGGTCGGGCGCAACAGCTATTACCGCCTGACGCTCCAGGGGCAGGAGGCTTTCGCCCAGGCTACGCAGCGGATCTATGCCGACCCGCCCCAGGACTGGCAGGGTTCCTTCGACCTCCTCCTCCTCGAAAACGCCCAGGACCGCAGTGCGCTCAGGAGCGAACTCACAGTGGCGGGCTACGGCGCCCTTGGGCCGGACCTCCTGCTGGCGGCCACATCCTTGACCGATGGAACAGGCCCCTTCCTGAGGCTGAGCGCGACCCCAGCCGATCCGGCGACGGCCCGGAGGCTGGTGGAGAAGGCCTGGCCCCTGGCGGAGATCGAGGGCCGCTACAAGCGGTTCATCGATATCTACTCGGGAATCCGCGGAGCCCTGGAAAGAGGTGCCGGGTTCACGAATCTCGATGCCCTGCTGGTCCGCATCCTTCTGATCCACGATTACCGCCGGGCCGTCCTGAAGGACCC
This sequence comes from Microvirga mediterraneensis, assembly GCF_013520865.1. Lineage (NCBI taxonomy): Bacteria > Pseudomonadati > Pseudomonadota > Alphaproteobacteria > Hyphomicrobiales > Methylobacteriaceae > Microvirga > Microvirga mediterraneensis. Next base: position 192,040 of record NZ_JACDXJ010000001.1, on the reverse strand, counting down.
GCTGCTGCCCGCGCAGCTTCTTCCCGAGCCCTGGGCCGGAACGGCTGCCCGTGCTCTCTGCGGCACGATCTACAGGACCCTGCTCCCGGCGGCGGAACGCTGGATCGACACCCATGCCCAGAACGACACTGGACCTCTGCCGGCGGCCGACCGGGATTTCAAGCAGCGTTTCGCCGCGATGAAGCCGGTTGCCGCGGTGAAAATCGGCTGACGAATACGTTACAAGAAATTCTTGAATAAATTAATTCATGTGACATATTGAGGAGGCCCACGGAGAGCCGGAGAGGCATGCCGCCTGCGCGCCGGGATCTTGCCCGTGCCCCAGGTGGGAAGAGGCCGGCAGGGCCGGGAAGCCAGGGAGAAGCGCCGTGTATGCACAGATGGTGAAAACGGGCGTCGAGCATGTCCGGTCCAAGGATGAGATGTCCCCTGAGGAGCAGGCCTTCCAGGACCGTGTCGATGCCGACATCAAGATCGAGCCGAAGGAGTGGATGCCGGAGGCCTATCGCAAGACCCTGATCCGACAGATCTCGCAGCACGCCCATTCCGAGATCATCGGCATGCAGCCGGAGGGCAACTGGATCACACGTGCCCCGACCCTGGAGCGCAAGGCCATCCTACTCGCCAAGGTGCAGGACGAGGCCGGCCACGGACTTTACCTCTACTGCGCAGCCGAAACCCTGGGCGTGAGCCGCGACGAGCTCATGGAGCAGCTCAACAGCGGCAAGGCCAAGTATTCCAGCATCTTCAACTATCCGACGCTGACCTGGGCCGATATCGGCGCTATCGGCTGGCTCGTCGACGGGGCCGCGATCATGAATCAGGTGCCGCTGCAGCGTTGCTCCTATGGGCCCTATTCCCGCGCCATGATCCGCATCTGCAAGGAGGAGAGCTTCCATCAGCGCCAGGGCTACGACGCCATGACGAAGCTCGCCCGAGGGACGCCCGAGCAGAAGCAGATGGCGCAGGATGCGCTGAACCGCTGGTGGTGGCCGTCGCTCATGATGTTCGGCCCCTCCGATGCGGATTCGGTGCACAGCGCCCAGTCCATGCGCTGGAAGATCAAGATCAACTCCAACGACGAGCTGCGCCAGAAATTCGTCGACCAGACGGTGCCGCAGGCCGAATATCTCGGACTCACCGTCCCGGATCCCGACCTCAAATGGAACGCGGAGCGCGGCCATTACGATTTCGGCGCGATCGACTGGGATGAGTTCTATCAGGTCATCGCCGGCAACGGCCCCTGCAACCGCCAGCGCCTGCGCACCCGCGTCAAGGCCTACGAGGAAGGGCAGTGGGTGCGCGACGCGGCCGACGCCTATGCGGCCAAGAAGGCGGCGCGAGCAAAGGCCAAGGCTGCGTAAGGGAGAGAACGAGCATGACCGACAAGAAGGAATGGCCTCTCTGGGAGGTGTTCATCCGCAGCCAGCACGGCCTGGCCCACCGCCACGTGGGCAGCCTGCATGCGCCGGATGCCGAGATGGCGATCATGAATGCGCGTGACGTCTATACGCGCCGCAACGAGGGCGTCAGCATCTGGGTCGTGAAGGCGTCCGACATCGCGGCGAGTTCGCCCGGCGAAAAGGGTCCGCTGTTCGATCCCGCCAACAGCAAGGTCTATCGCCACCCGACCTTCTACGAGATTCCCGAAGAGCTGGGGCATATGTGATGAACGACCAGGACGCTCTCTTCGAGTATCTGCTGCGCCTTGGGGACAATGCCCTGATCCTGGGGCATCGCCTGTCGGAATGGTGCGGGCATTCGCCGGCCCTCGAGGAGGACCTGGCGCTCTCCAACGTCGCCCTCGACCTCATCGGGCAGACGCAGCTGTGGCTGAACCTCGCAGGCGAGGTGGAGGGCAAGGGACGGGACGCCGACAGGCTCGCCTATCTCCGCGATGCGCGCGATTTTCGCAATGTCCTGCTCGTCGAGCAGCCGAACGGCGATTTTGCCGCCACGATGGCGCGCCAGTTCTATTTCGATGCCTGGCATTACCTGCTGCTGCGGGAGCTGACCGGTTCGAAGGATTCCCGCATCGCCGAGATTGCCGCGAAGAGCCTCAAGGAAATCACCTATCACCTCGAGCGGAGCCGGGACTGGGTTCTGCGCCTCGGCGACGGGACGGAGGAGAGCCGTCGCCGGATGCAGGCGGCCGTCGACGATCTGTGGATGTATACGGGTGAGCTGTTCGACAACGACGAGATCGACCGGGCCATGGTCCAGGACGGCTTGGGGCCCGACCTCGCGACGCTGCACGAACCCTGGCTCGGGCTCGTCCGGGCGACGGCCAAGGAGGCGACGCTGAGCCTCCCGCAACCCGGCTGGGCCCAAAAGGGCGGAAGGCGCGGCATCCATTCCGAGCATCTCGGCTACATCCTGGCGGATCTCCAATTCCTGCAGCGGGCCTATCCCAACGCCACGTGGTAAGGAGCGCGGGAGCGATGATCGACAGCCTGACACGACCGGACCCGGATCAGATCAGACGCTGGCTGGACGAGGTTCCCGACCCGGAGGTGCCCGCCGTCTCGGTCATGGATCTCGGCATCGTTCGCGATGTGCAATGGGACGGCGACGAGCTCGTCGTCGCGATCACCCCGACCTATTCGGGCTGTCCCGCGACAAGCGTCATCGCGTTCGAGATCGAAGTCGCCCTGCGTGCGCGAGGAATCGAACGCCTGCGCGTCGAGCGTCGCCTTTCGCCGCCCTGGACGACGGATTGGATCACCCCGGAAGGGCGGCGTCGTTTGGAGGCCTACGGGATCGCGCCGCCTGCCGAGAGTGCCGGCGGGCCATCGCCCTTCGACCGCTTCCTGCGCAAGCCTCTGGTGATCGCCTGCCCGCGCTGCAAGTCCGAAAATACCGAACGGGTGAGCGAATTCGGGTCGACGCCGTGCAAGGCGCAGTACCGGTGCCGGGATTGCCTCGAACCTTTCGACTACTTCAAATGCATTTGAAACGAGCGGACGCTCCATGACGAAGTTCTACCCCGTCACAGTCGCCGATGTGCGACGCGAAACCCGCGATGCGATCATCCTGACGCTTGATGTGCCGGATGAGCACAAGGACGCGTTCCGCTTCTCGCCGGGTCAGTACCTGACCCTACGCACCACCATCGATGGCGACGAAGTGCGGCGATCCTATTCCATCTGCGCGACGCCGATGGAGGGTAGGCTCCGGGTCGGCATCAAGAAAATCGCCGGCGGCGCATTCTCCAGCTGGGCCAGCGAGCAGCTCGCGCCCGGGCAGGTCATCGAGGCCATGCCGCCGATGGGCAATTTCTTCGTGCCGCTCGATCAGACGCGCAAGCGTCACTTCGTGGGCTTCGCTGCGGGCAGCGGGATCACGCCCCTGCTCAGCATCGTCAAGACGACGCTGGTGGCCGAGCCGCAATCCTCTTTCACGCTGTTCTACGGCAACCGCGCTTCGAGTTCGATCATGTTCCGCGAGGAACTGGAGGATCTCAAGAACGAGCACCTCGACCGCTTCAGCCTGATCCACATCCTCAGCCGCGAGCAGCAGGACATCGATCTTTTCAACGGGCGCCTGACCAAGGAAAAGTGCGACCAGCTCCTCGACCACTGGATCGATGCGTCGTCCATCGACACCGCCTTCATCTGCGGGCCGCAGGACATGATGCTGGGTGTCGCGCAAAGCCTCGAGGAGCATGGCCTCGACAAGCGCCAGATCAAGTTCGAACTCTTCGCCACCTCGACGCCGAGCCGCCGGCAGCGTAGGCCCGAGGAGACGGGGGCGGAGGATCGCAAGAACCTGTGCGAGGCCACCATCGTCATCGACGGACGGGCCCGGAGCCTCTCGTTCGAGAAGGGAACCGCGTCTGTCCTCGATGCCGCGACAGCCGAGGGGCTCGAGCTACCCTATGCCTGCAAGGGCGGCGTCTGCTCCACCTGCCGGGCGATGCTGGTCGAAGGCGAGGTCGACATGGATGCGAACTTCGCCCTTGAGGATTATGAGATCGCCCGCGGGTATATCCTGACTTGCCAGAGCTATCCCGTCAGCGACAAGATCCTGGTCGATTTCGACAAATGACGAGGGAGCCGCTGCCATGGTCGATGATGAGGATCTCGTCACCTTCATAGCCGGCGGCGGCCGGTTGAGCGCACCGGGGAATGTCACGCCGCGCTATCGCGGCGAGCTGATGCGCCTGATGGCGATCTTCATCGATTCGGAGATGGCAGGCGCTTCCGGCTTCGCCGACTGCATCAACCTTGCCCCGGGGTTGAAGGAGCGGATCATCGCGACCCGCATCGTCTTCGACAAATTCAACCATGCCCGACAGGTTTTGGACCTGATGGAGCAGTTCGGAGCCAACACGGTCCAGTATGTGGGAGCCCATCCCTGGGCATCCCGACTCGATCGCAGCGTCAATCTCGGCACGCGGCGCATGGAAGGCGACATGCGCCTCAACGTGTTCCACTACCCGATCAACGGCTGGGTCGACGCGGTGGTGATGAACTGCTTGATGGGACATGCGACCGTGGTGCAGCTCGACGAGCTGACACGAGGTTCCTACCAGCCCTTTGCCGACGTTCTCGCTAATATCCTTCCTACCGAGAGGCGCCACGCGGAACTCGGGCAACAGGGATTACAGGTTGCCTTGGAGAGAGGGCACGACAGGACCGATGCTCAGGCGTCGATCAATTACTGGTATCCTCGCGTGGCCGAAACCTTCGGCAGTAGCGCGTCGGACCATTTTGCCCAGCATCGGAAATACGGATTGCGCCAGAAGGGACGGGAGGAGCTGACCCTCGAGTGGCAGAGCCTCGTCCACCCGACGCTCTCGCGCTTCGGCCTTGCCGTTCCGGGCCTGTCCTGAGTGTGGAGGAATTCCCGTATCGAGCCTTCGCCTCGCCGGGGATGGTATCCACCACGCCATCACCGGCCTCGCACCGGTGAGCTTGCTTCTGGAGAGAACGGCGCTTCGTAGCATCGGGATGGCCAGTACAAGCCCGGCTATGACGTGGAGAGATCGCGGATCCTCCCGACGAGCACCGCTTGGACTCGAAGGGCAAGGTCTTTAGCGGACGGCTTCCTATTCCGCAGCGCTGACGCGCCGTGACGGGGCGGCGGGTTCCGCATGAAGGTTGCGGGTCCCATCCACGATGAGCTGGGATACGAGGGCGGCATAATCCGCGCGGGTCACCTCGCCGGAACTCTTGAACCAGAGGTAATGCCAGTTGATCATGCCGAAGAGGGACATGGTCACAGGCTTGAGCAGCTTTGTCCCCTTGAGCTGCGGCGCCACGCCCGCCACGGCGTCGGAAAATATCTTCACCAGATCGCGCTCCACGGCCTTGAGCTCGCCCTGGCGGTCGGACGAGAGCAGGCGCATGCCGTTGATCTGCACGTTGTGCTGGGCGTCGGCATCGCGATAGGCCTCGAGCAGGGCCGCGACCAGTTCCCTCAGGCGATCTTCAGGGGAGAGATCCGGGCGATCAATCGCCTCCACCACCTCGAGCAACTCCTCAAGATGAAAGCGGATCACGTCGAAGAGCAGCTCCTCCTTATCCTTGTAGTAGTGGTAAAGGTTGGCCTTGGAGACCCCACAGGCTTCCGCGATCTTGCTCATTGAGGCGCGGTCGTAGCCGTGCTCCGCAAAGAGTTCGGCCGAACGATCGAGGATCGCCCGGCGCTTGTCGTCATAATCGGTGGCGCGGGTTCGGGCCATGGGACTCTTCTATTCTTTCGGTCTGCGGTCGATCACGCGTCTCGCCTTGCCGAGAGAGCGCTCGATTCCTTCAGGATCGAGGACATTTACATGAGCCGTGATGCCGATGGTATCCTTGATCGACTGTCCCAGGCGCTCGGCGGCGGCTTTGCGGGTTTCCGGGTAATCGGCATACGGCCGGATCTCGGCCCGGATCTCCATCTGGTCCATCCGGCCTTCGCGGGTCAGGATGATCTGGTAGTGGCCCGACAGGGTCGGAATCGTGAGGAGCTTCTCCTCGATCTGGGTAGGGAAGACGTTGACGCCCCGGATGATCATCATGTCGTCGGTGCGGCCAGTAATCTTCTCCATGCGGCGCATGGCCCGGGCTGTGCCGGGCAGGAGGCGCGTCAGATCCCGGGTACGGTAGCGGATGACGGGCATCGCCTCCTTGGTCAGCGATGTGAAGACGAGTTCGCCTTCCTCACCGTCAGGCAGGACTTCACCGGTCACCGGGTTGATCACCTCAGGATAGAAGTGGTCTTCCCAGATGTGCAGCCCGTCCTTGCTTTCCACGCATTCGCAGGCGACGCCCGGCCCCATGACCTCGGACAGGCCGTAGATGTCGACCGCATGGATGTCGAAGGCTTCTTCGATTTCCGCCCGCATGGCATTCGTCCAGGGCTCGGCGCCGAAGATGCCGACCTTGAGCGAGGATTGGCGCGGATCGAGCCCCTGCTTCCGGAACTCATCGAGAATGGCCAGCATGTAGGACGGCGTGACCATGATGACGTCGGGCTGGAAATCCTGGATGAGTTGTACCTGCCGTTCCGTCATGCCGCCCGACATGGGGATCACCATGCAGCCGAGGCGCTCGGCGCCGTAATGCGCGCCCAATCCGCCCGTGAACAGGCCGTAGCCGTAGGCGACATGCACCTTCATGCCGGGGCGACCGCCGCTGGCCCTGATCGAGCGGGCCACCACATCGGCCCAGGTGTCGATGTCGCGTTTGGTATAGCCTACGACCGTGGGCTTGCCGGTGGTGCCGGACGAGCCGTGCACGCGGGCGATCTGATTCTGGGGAACGGCGAACATGCCGAAGGGATAATTGTCCCGCAGGTCGGCCTTGGTGGTGAAGGGGAACCGGGCGAGGTCGCTCAGCTCCTTGAAATCGTCCGGATGAACGCCGGCCGCATCGAACTTCGCCCGGTAGTGCGGCACGTTCTCGTAGGCATGGCGCAGGGACCAGGCGAGGCGCTCACGCTGCCAGGCGGCGAGTTCATCCCGCGACGCGAGTTCGAAGCGATCGAGCTGAGTGGGTTGAGGCTTGAGTTCGGACAGCTTGCGATGCGGGATCTGAAGCAAGGGAACCTCCCATTCGTTCGTTCTTATTGGGGATCCGGGCCGAGAAGGGTGCCGGCGATGGTGCGCGAATGACCGCGAAACTCGGCGACCACCGCGCCTTTTCCGTCGCGGACCGTCACGTCGTAGATGCCGGACCGGCCCGAGCGGTTACGTTCGACCGCATGGGCCGTGAGCCTGTCGCCCCTCCTGCCCGGCAGCAGGAACGTCACCGCGCAATGTTGCGCCACCGTGCGCTGGTCGTAGGTGTTACAGGCGAACGCGAAAGCCGAGTCGGCCAGGGTGAAGATGAAGCCGCCGTGGCAGATGCCGTGTCCGTTCGTCATGTCGGAGCGGATCGTCATGGAGAGAACGGCCTCGCCCGGTGACACGCGTTCGATCACCATGCCGAGCCCTCGGCTCGCCTGGTCGTCCGCCCACATGGCTTCGGCGCAGGCCGTGGCGATGGCGTGAGACGCGTCGTCCTGATGGTCTGGTCGCGCGTCCATCACGCTCTCCCGGTGAATTTCGGCTGCCGCTTCTCGAAGAATGCCGTGACGCCCTCGATGTAGTCCGGCGTGCGTCCGGCCTGTCCTTGCAGGTCGCGTTCGAGATCGAGCTGCCGGTCGAGATCGTTCGTCTCGGAGGCATCGAGCGCCTGCTTGATCAATCCGAGGCCGACGGTCGGCTGAGCGGCGAAGTGAGCGGCAAGACGATGCGCCTCGTCCATCAGGGCGGCATCGTCGACCGTTTTCCAGATCATGCCCCAGTCTTCCGCCTGTTCCGCCGTGACCGGTTCGGCGAGAAGCGCGAGGGCCCGCGCGCGCGCCGGGCCGACGAGGCGCGGCAGGAACCAGGTGCCGCCCGAATCCGGCACGAGGCCGAGCTTGGAAAAGGCCTGGATGAACTTGGCCGAACGCGCCGCCAGGACGATGTCGCAGGCCAGCGCGATGTTGGCGCCTGCTCCCGCGGCAACGCCGTTCACCGCGCAGATGACAGGCATCCGCAGCGCACGGAGCTTGCGTACGAGGGGATTGTAGAGGCGCTCCAGGGTTGAGGAGAGATCCGGAACCTGGCCGGGGCTGAAGACCCGATCCGACAGATCTTGGCCGGCGCAGAATCCGCGACCGGCGCCCGTGATGACAAGAGCGCGGCAGGTCCCGTCCGCTTCGGCATCGACCAGAGCGGACATCAGGGCCGCATGCATTGCCTCGTTGAAGGAGTTCAGGCGATCGGGCCTGTTGAGAACAAGAGCCCGATAGCCCTCGCGACGCTCCGTGACGATGAGATCGTTCTCCACCATGGCCCTCCCGATTTTTCGCTGATGGCAAGCGGGTGGTCTTGCGACTTGTTTACTATTGACCAACCGTCCGGTCAATTATATTGATGGGAGAAACAGCGTCAATCAGCCAATACTCGGTCCTTTCAGGTGATAAGCGAGATGGCATGCCTTGGCGGCCGACAGGATCCGTATGCAAAGCTACGCCTGCTTTGCGGCCTCCTGATCGCTCTCTTCTCGCTATGATCCGCGGGCACTTGGCGGCCCAGTCATTGCGCAATAAAAAAACAGAAAACGACAACGAAACCGGAGGAAACAGATGAACTCGAAAACCGCTCTCAAATCACTTCTGGCCGCCAGCGTCATGGCTTTCGGCGTCTCGCAGGGCGCGCTCGCCCAGAACACCGTCAAAATCGGATCAGTGCTCTCGGTGACCGGGCCGTCGTCGTTTCTCGGTGAGCCGGAAGACAAGACGATGCGGCTCTACGTCGACAAGATCAATGCGGCGGGCGGCGTCGCTGGCAAGCATATCGAGCTCGTGATCTACGACGATGGCGGCGATGCCAACAAGGCACGCACCTTCGCGACGCGCCTGATCGAAGATGACGAGGTGATCGCCATGGTGGGAGGAACGACCACCGGCAGCACCATGGCGATGATCCCGGTCTTCGAAGAGGCGCAAGTGCCGTTCATCTCGCTTGCGGGTGCCATCGAGGTGATCGATCCGGCGCGCAAGTTCGTCTTCAAGACACCGCACACGGACAAGATGGCGTGCGAGAAGATCTTCGAGGATCTGAAGAAGCGCAATCTCACCAAGGTCGGCCTGATCTCGGGCACAGACGGTTTCGGGGCATCCATGCGCGCGCAATGCGTCAAGGTCGCGCCGAATTACGGCATGGAGATCGTCAGCGACGAGAACTACGGTCCGCGCGACAGCGACATGACCGCTCAGCTGACGAAGATCAAGAACACGGCCGGCCTGCAGGCGGTGGTCAATCCAGGCTTCGGCCAGGGGCCAGCCATCGTGACCCGCAACTACGCCCAGCTCGGCATGACCAACATCCCCTTCTACCAGAGCCATGGCGTGGCCTCGAAGAGCTTCATCGATCTGGCCGGCGCCGCTGCCGAAGGCGTGCGCCTGCCGGCGGCCGCGCTCCTCGTTGGCGACAAGCTGCCGGAGAGCGATCCGCAGAAGAAGGTCGTGACGGAATACAAGCAGGCCTACGAGGGCGCGACCAAACAGCCGGTCTCGACCTTCGGCGGACACGCCTATGACGGTCTCTTCATCCTGGTCGAGGCCATGAAGCGCGCGAACTCGACCGATCCGAAGAAGATCCGCGACGAAATCGAGAAGACCAAGGGTTTCGTCGGCACCGGAGGCATCGTGAACATGTCGCCCACCGACCATCTCGGTCTCGATCTTTCGGCCTTCCGAATGCTCGAGATCAAGGGCGGCGACTGGAACCTGATCGCCTCGGGAAGCTGACTCCTCGACATCATCGATCGAACGGGAGGCTGATCGTCAGCCTCCCGTTCTGCAACCTGAAGGCCGCGGGACAGCATCATGGCCGAGTTCCTCCAGTTTCTCATTTCCGGTCTGACGGTAGGAGCCGTCTACGCGCTGGTCGCACTCGGCTTCACCCTGATCTACAACGCGTCGGGCGTGGTGAATTTCGCCCAGGGCGAATTCGTCATGCTCGGCGGCATGGTGACGGTGTTCGTGTCGGCGGCCGGCGTGCCTCTTCCGCTGGCAGCTTTGATCGCCATCGGGGTGGCCGTCGTGATCGGGCTGCTGCTGCACCGGTTCGCCATCGAGCCGGCGCGCGGCGCATCGGCCGTGACCCTCATCATCATCACCATCGGCGCCTCGATCCTGTTGCGCGGCCTTGCGGCGATCGTCTTCGACAAGCAGTTCCACAAGCTTCCCGCCTTCACGGGCGATACGCCGGTCGACGTGATGGGTGCGGCTGTGCAGCCGCAGAGCTTCTGGGTGCTGGGCGGAACGGCGGTCGTCGTCCTCGCCCTCTACATCTTTCTCGAACATACGATCACGGGCAAGGCCGTGCTCGCGACGGCCGCGAACCGCCTCGCGGCGCGTCTCGTCGGAATCAACACCACCACCATCATGGCACTCGCCTTCGGCGGCTCTGCCGCTATCGGGGCCATCGCGGGCATCCTCGTGACACCGATCACGCTGACGAGCTACGACGTCGGCACGCTGCTGGCCCTGAAAGGATTCGCCGCCGCTATGCTGGGCGGCATGGGCAATCCGGTCGGAGCCGTCGTGGGCGGCCTGCTGCTTGGTCTGCTGGAAGCCTTCGGTGCCGGCTACATCAGTTCGACCTACAAGGATGCCTTCGCGTTCGTCGTCATTCTCATCGTCCTGTTCGCGGCTCCCCAGGGCCTGTTCGGACGCCGGGTCGTGGAGAGGGTGTAGACATGCGGGCACTCCTGAACCAGCGCTTCATCACGCTCATCGTGCTGGCGGCGGTGATCGCCGCGCTGCCGCTCGTCTTTCCGTCGAGCTATTACTTCCGCGTGGCTTCGCTCGTCTGGGTCTCGGCGCTTGCCGCGATCGGCCTCAACATCCTGATGGGGCAGGCCGGACAGGTCAGCCTGGGACATGCAGCCTTCTTCGGCATCGGAGCCTATGCGGTGGCGATCGGGCCGACGCATCTCGGCATTCCCCCCTGGGCCGCGCTGCTCGTCGGCGCGGTTCTCTCAGGCATTCTCGCCTATCTTGTTGGGCGCCCGATCCTGCGGCTGAAAGGACACTACCTTGCGATCGCGACTCTCGGTCTCGGCGTCCTCGTGGCGCTCGTCATTACAACGGAGAGCCGCTGGACCGGCGGACCGGACGGCATGCCGGTCGAGCGGCTGACGCTGTTCGGCTGGCGCGTGAGCGGCTCCTACACCTGGTACTGGGTAACCGGGGCCCTTCTCCTCATCGGAACCTGGATCGCGCTCAATCTCGACGAGACACCGACCGGACGAGCCTTCCGCGCGCTCCATGACAGCGAGGTGGCAGCGCAGGTCGTCGGTGTCGACGTGGCCCGCTTCAAGCTGCAGGCCTTCGTGATCGCCGCCGTCTACGCGTCTCTCGCGGGTTCCGCCCTTGCCTTCATGAATGGCTTCATCAACCCGGATCAGGCCGGTTTCCTGCATTCGGTCGAACTCGTCACCATCGTGGTGCTCGGCGGTCTCGGCTCCGTGGTCGGGAGCATCGTCGGTGCCGCGGTGCTCATCACCCTCCCGCAGGCCCTTACGATTTTCCAGGAGTACGAGCACCTTCTGCTCGGCCTCATCATCATCGTGGCGATGATCTTCATGCGCAATGGCATCGTGCCGAGCCTCTCGAGCCTTTTGGTCCGGAGGGCCCGCTCATGACGATCCTGAAAGCGACGGACATTGGCATTTCCTTTGGCGGCGTGAAGGCGGTCGATGGCGTGAGCTTTTCGGCCAGTCCTGGACAGATCCTGTCGATCATCGGTCCCAATGGCGCTGGCAAGACCACGCTCTTCAACATCGTGTCCGGTGTTTATACGGCGAGCCGCGGATCGATCCGCCTCGCCGACCAGGACGTGACGGGACTTCCCCCTCACAAGCTCGCCGCGCGCGGGCTTTCGCGGACCTTTCAAAACCTGCAGATCTTCCAGCGCATGACCGCCTGCGAGAATGTGATGGTGGGGCGCCACCTGCGAGAGAAGTGCAGCCTGTTGCCGGCCCTGTTCAGGACGCCGTCGGTTACACGCCAGAACCGGGAGACCCGGGCGGCGGCGCTCGATCTGCTGGCCGAGGTTGGCTTGAAGGACGCCGCCGATGTTCCGGCCGGATCTTTGCCCTACGGAGCCTGCAAGCGACTGGAGATCGCCCGCGCGCTTGCCGCCGAACCGCGGGTGCTTCTTCTCGATGAGCCCGCCGCCGGCTGCAATGCGGTGGAGACGGAGGAGATCGATCACCTGATCAAGCAGGTCGCCGATCGAGGTGTCGCCGTGGTCCTAGTCGAGCACGACATGAAGCTCGTGATGAAGATTTCCGACAGGATCCTCGTGCTCGAGCGCGGACGGCCGCTTGCGGAAGGCACACCGCGGGAGGTGCGCGATGATCCAAGGGTCCTTGAGGCCTATCTGGGACGACACGGCGCACGGGAGGCTGCCCGTGCTTGAGGTGAAAAATCTGCGCAGCGCCTATGGCCGGATCGAGGTGCTCAAGGGCATCGATCTCAAAGTTCAAGCTGGCGAGATTGTCGCGCTGGTCGGCTCGAACGGAGCGGGCAAGACGACGTTGCTTCGCGCGCTCTCGGGCGTTCAGCCGATCACCGGCGGCGAGATCCGCTTCAAGGATCAACGCATCGAGCGGCTGCCGCCCCACAAGAGGGTGGAATTGGGCATGACGCAGTCGCCGGAGGGTCGGCAGGTCTTCGGACCTCTGACCGTCGAGGACAACCTGCGCCTCGGGGCCTACAGGCGGCGCGACAAGGAAATAGATCAGGATCGCGACCGCATCTTCGCGATGTTCCCGATCTTGGCCGAGAAGAGGCATCTTCTGGCAGGGGGGCTGTCGGGCGGCCAGCAGCAGATGCTCGCTATCGGCCGCGCCCTCATGGGACGCCCGAAGCTTCTGCTCCTGGACGAGCCGTCCCTCGGATTGTCGCCTCTCCTTGTCGACCAGATCCTGGATGCCATCGTGTCGCTCAAGAAGGACGGGATCACGGTACTCCTCGTCGAGCAGAACGCCAGCGCGGCCCTGGCGATCGCGGATCGCGGCTATGTGCTGGAAACCGGAAAGGTCGCTCATAGCGGCGCCGGTTCCGCTCTTCTCGCCGATCCTCAGATCAAGGCGGCCTACCTCGGCATCGCGTGAGGGGCCGCGATACGCATCTGGTTTTAGTTCCTATACTCTGCAGAAGGTACCGGGGAAGCTGCCGCACTCGGTTCAGAACCCGAAGATCCCATGAAGGCCTGTCCGGTTAAGCTCGGCTTGCGCTGAACAATATTCGGACTGGAAAACTGCTTCACCCGCCACATTTTTCTGAGCCTTATGATCCATTCCCTATGGTGAATATTGAAAGTTGCAACGCCGCTCGTCGGAACAGTTCAGGCCGTGGAGGCGTTCGGCGAGATGTGCGGGGCATCGTGGGTGTGGGCGAGCCACTCGCAACGTCAGAAAATCCTCGATAGACTGGAGACGGAAAATGGTGGATTCGGACGACCTGAATCTGAACCGGCGCGATCTGATGGTCGGCGCCGGAGCGTACGCCGCCATGCCGGCCATTCCAGGTGCCGCGAGGGCGCAGCCGGAACCCGATGGCAGGCTCGTCGAGTTGCAGGTTGCCCTGAAGGTGAACGGGCAATCTCATACACTGACCGTCGATACCCGGACGACGCTTCTCGACCTTCTTCGCGAGAACCTGCACCTGACCGGCACCAAGAAGGGCTGCGACCACGGCCAGTGCGGCGCTTGCACGGTGATCGTGGATGGGCGTCGGATCAATTCCTGCCTGACCCTCGCGGTCATGCAGGAGGGCAGTGACGTCACCACGATCGAGGGGCTGGGCCAGCCCGACAATCTCCATCCGATGCAGGCCGCGTTCATCAAGCATGACGGCTATCAATGCGGTTACTGCACGCCAGGCCAGATCTGCTCAAGCGTCGCAATGCTGGAGGAGATCAAGGCTGGCATTCCGAGCCATGTCACGGCGGACCTGCTCGCACCCATCCAGCCGACAGAGATCGAGATGCGTGAGCGCATGAGCGGCAACATCTGTCGCTGCGGCGCGTACTCCAACATCGTCGAAGCCATCACTGAAGTCGCGGAGAGGCAAGGATGAAGGCCTTCACGTACGAGCGCGTCAGCTCACCGGCGCAGGCCGCCGCTGCTGTTGCGCGCAGTCCCGACGCCAAGTTCATTGCGGGCGGGACGAACCTGCTCGATCTGATGAAGCTCCAGATCGAGACCCCGGCCCACCTCGTCGACATCAACGGCCTCAAGCTCGACCGGGTCGAGCCGACGCCCGAGGGCGGTATGCGAATCGGGGCGCTCGTGCGCAACACGGACCTCGCAGCTGACGAGCGGATCCGGCGTGATTACGGGGTCCTGTCGCGAGCCCTGCTTGCCGGTGCTTCCGGACAGCTGCGCAACCGGGCGACAACAGCGGGCAACCTGCTTCAGCGCACCCGCTGCCCCTACTTCTACGACACGGCCCAGCCCTGCAACAAGAGGGAGCCGGGATCCGGCTGCTCCGCTCTGGACGGGGTCAGCCGGCAGCTCGGGATCGTCGGCGTGAGCGAAGGCTGCATCGCGACCAACCCGTCTGACATGGCCGTTGCCATGCGTGTGCTCGATGCAAAGGTCGAGACGGTCGATGCCGGCGGCACGACGCGGACGATCCCGATCGCCGAGTTCCACCGTCTTCCCGGCGATACGCCTCATATTGAAACCGTGCTCAAGCCCGGCGAGCTTATCACGGCTGTCACTCTGCCGCCCCCGGTCGGCGGCAAGCAGATCTATCGCAAGGTTCGAGACCGCGCCTCATACGCCTTTGCGCTGGTCTCTGTCGCAGCCATCGTGCAGCAGGACGGGACCGGACGAGTGGCCCTTGGCGGCGTGGCTCACAAGCCCTGGCGGATCGAAGCAGCGGACGCGGAACTGACCCGGGGGGCAAAGGCCGCGGCAGCGGCGCTCCTTTCCGGCGCAAAACCAACCCGCGACAACGCTTTCAAGCTTCCACTCGTCGAGCGCACCATCGCGGCGGTGCTCACCGAGACAAGGGCCTGAGCCATGAAATTCGACACTCCTGCCGGCACCAATCCAATCGATCAGCTTAGAATCGTCGGCCGCCCGACGGACCGCATCGACGGTAAGTATAAGACAACGGGGATGGCTCCCTATGCCTATGAACGTCACGACGTGGTGCCGAACCAAGCCTACGGCTTCGTACTCGGCTCCGCGATCGCCAAGGGGCGGATCGCAGCCATGCATGTGGACGAAGCTCGGAGCGCTCCCGGCGTTCTGTCCATCGTCACCACGCTCGACATGCCCCGGTTGGGAAGAGGCCGGATGAACGCCGCCTACCTGTTCGGCGGTCCGGTCATCCAGCATTATCATCAGGCGATTGCCGTCGTGGTGGCGGAGACCTTCGAGCAGGCCCGCGCGGCGGCGCACCTGATCCGGGTCGAGTATCAGCACGAGCCCGGCAAGTTCGACCTCGCGGCCGAAGCTCCCCATGCAGAGCCGGTCGCCAGTGACAGCGGCGAAGGCAGCGGAGCTCCACACGAAGCTCGGGTTGGGAACTTCGAGGAGGCTTTCGCGGCAGCACCGGTCAAGCTCGACGAGCGCTATGAAACCTCCGACGAAAGCCACGCGATGATGGAGCCACACGCCACGATCGCGGCGTGGGAGGGTGACAAGCTCACGCTCTGGACCTCGAACCAGATGATTGCCTGGGGCAGGGGAAGCATCGCCAAGATCCTGGGCATCCCGGCTGAGAACGTGCGTCTCGATGCGCCCTATGTCGGTGGCGGCTTCGGAGGAAAGCTCTTCATCCGTGCCGATGCGGTGCTGGCGGCTCTCGGAGCCAAAGCCGCGGGAAGGCCTGTCAAACTGGCGCTCGCCCGTCCCTTGATCGCCAACAACACCACGCATCGACCGGCGACGATCCAACGCATCCGCATCGGTGCAAATCCTGACGGCACGATCATGGCGATCGCACACGAGAGTATTTCGGGCAACCTTCCTGACGGCAAACCCGAGACGGCGGTCGACCAGACGAGACTGCTGTATGCGGGGGCGAACCGTCTGACGGCCCTGCGCCTTGCACATCTCGATCTTCCGGAAGGCAATGCCATGCGGGCGCCTGGCGAGGCGCCTGGCATGCTGGCTCTTGAAATCGCCATGGATGAGATGGCCACGAAGCTCGGCATCGATCCTGTCCAGTTTCGCATTATCAACGACACTCAGGTCGACCCCGAGAAGCCGGAACGCCGCTTCTCGCATCGGGATCTGGTGGGGTGCCTGCGACAGGGCGCCGAACGCTTCGGCTGGGATAAACGTCCGCGGGAGCCGGGCCAGGTCCGGAACGGGCGCTGGCTTGTGGGATACGGCATGGCAGTCGGTTTCCGCAACAACCTCCTGACCAAGTCGGCGGCCCGCGTTCGCCTCGATGGGCGTGGCATGGTGACGGTCGAAACCGACATGACGGATATCGGGACAGGCTCCTACACCATCCTGGCCCAGACGGCGGCTGAGATGATGGGCGTCCCGCTGGAGTTGGTGACGGTCCGGCTCGGTGACTCATCTTTCCCGGTCTCGGCCGGGTCCGGTGGGCAATGGGGCGCCAACAATTCCACCGCCGGAGTCTATGCCGCCTGCGTGAAGTTGCGTGAGGCCGTGGCGGCAAAGCTCGGCTTCAACTCCGCGGAGGCGGTGTTCGTGGACAACGAGGTGCGCTCCGGCAACCGGAGCGTCCCTCTCGCCGAAGCCGCGAGGGAAAGCGAGCTCGTTGCCGAGGACATGATTGAGTATGGGGACTTAGCTAAGAAGCAGCAACAATCGACCTTTGCCGGCCACTTCGTCGAGGTCGGCGTCGATGCCGCGACGGCCGAGATCCGGGTCCGGCGCATGCTGGCAGTGTGCGCGGCTGGCCGCATCCTGAACCCGAAATCGGCCCGGAGTCAGGTAATCGGAGCCATGACCATGGGGGTCGGCGCAGCCTTGATGGAGAAGCTCGCTGTCGACACGAAGCGCGGTTTCTTCGTCAATCACGATCTCGCCGGCTACGAAGTACCGGTCCATGCCGATATCCCGCATCAGGACGTCGTCTTCCTCGACGAGGTAGATCCGATGTCGTCGCCGATGAAGGCCAAGGGTGTGGCGGAACTCGGCATCTGCGGCGTCGGTGCCGCGGTCGCGAACGCGGTCTATAACGCCACCGGCATTCGCGTGCGCGACTATCCACTTACGCTGGACAAACTGATCGACAGGTTGCCTGAGGCAGTCTGAGATTTCAGCCCTGTTTGAGATGGGGAAGCACATAGGCGGGTGTCGCCGCCCGGAGGCCGGACCAGATGCAGCCTGCCGTGATCAGGACCACCATGATGGCTGGGCCCCGGAAGGGGTCGTCGCTGCTACGCAGTACACCAACGGCAAAGGGACATAGGGATGCGCCGAGATAGCCGATACTCTGCGACATACCCGACAGCATCGCCGTAACCTCCGCGGTCGGCGAACGCAGTGATACGAAAAGAAGCGCGAGTCCAAACAACCCCCCTTGCCCGAGGCCGAGGACGAGCGCCCACAGGACACGAGAGATGAGCGGCGCATAAAGCAGGCCGAGGAAACCCGCGCAGGTGGCGATGAGAACCAGCAGAATTAGAAATCGTGGCGACACGCGTCGCGTCGCAAGCGAGGGCACCAGCAGCGCCGTTGCCGTCTGCGCCAGGATCGACACGGAAGTAACGACACCTGCGTCAAGGACATCGAGCCCTCGATCACGCAGCAGCGTCGGCAGCCAGCCGAGAACGATGAAGGCTAGCCCAGCCTGAAGACCCATGAAGGCCGTAACCGACCAAGCTAGGCGATCACGCATCAGAAGCGAGAAGCGCGGCAGGCGGGCGGTGCTTGAGGAGGCCTGTTCGACGGAGGCGAGGGCCGCCCACATGATGCCGCCGGCGAGAGCGAGGATGCCCCAACTCGCCAAGGCCAGGGGCCACGAGCGCCACGCCCCTTCGAGAACGGGCGTCAGGCCCGCGGCGCTGGCCCCGCCCACGCTCAGGATCATCGTGTAGAAACCAGTCATCGGGCCGATCTGCGCGGGGAAGCGACGGCGGATCACGACGGGCAGGAGCACACCCGCCATGCCGATGGCCGCTCCTGCAATGAGGGTGCCGCCGAACAGTGCGAAACTAATCGGGAGCGCGCGCAGGGCAAGCCCCGCCGCAAGGCCCAGGAGAAGAACCGCAATGGCGCGCTCGAGGCCGAGCGTGGCGGACAGGAAGGGAGCCAGCGGCCCGAAGACTCCGAAGCAGAGCACCGGCATTGTGGTCAGAGCGCCGATCCACGCCTGGCTGAGATCCAGACTCATCTGGATCTCAGTCATCATGGTCGCGGTTGAGGTGAGGGCGGGCCGCAGGTTGAGCGCGGCGACCACAACGCAGGCTACGATGAACGCAACCGGGAGGGACCTCGTCCGCATGCTGCTGCGCGACACTTGTGCCTCGTTCGTCTCCCGGTCGCGTGCAATCGGCATGGTCTGTCCTTCCAGCCGCGTCCGGGCGGCTGGTACGGTTTGTCTGGATGGTTGGGTATCGCGGCTCTGATCCGACCGTTGTGCATCCATCAATTTTCGATCTGGTCGGTGGCTCTCACGTGGCGCCAGAACATCTGCGGCGTCTCAAGCATGGGCCAGAAGCCGGTCCGCTCCAGCATCGCCTCGGTCTCACGCTGTGCGTCGTCGAGCACTTCATCTTCGTCGACGAACACGGCCTTTCGGTCTTGCAGGGCGATGCGGCCATCGACGATCACCGTATCCACATCGTTGCCGTTGGCGAAGTAGATGAGACGGAAGACCGGCATGTTGAGGGGATAGAGGTGCGGACGGCGCAGATCGAGGAGCACCACGTCCGCCTTCTTGCCGACTTCGAGCGAACCGATGTCCTTCTCCATCCCGAGCGCCTTGGCACCGTCGATTGTGCACATCTCGAGCACGCGGCCCGGCGGGAGCCAGGTGGGATCTTTGAAGTAGGTCCGGTGGTAGTGCATGCATTGCTGCATGTGCCGGAACATGTCGCCGGAGCGATCCGGCGCCGTGGCGTCCGAACCGAGGCAGACATTGGCTCCTGCTTCCAGCAGTTCGGGCACCGGGCACCGCCCCAGAATCGACGCGATGGCGCTCGGGTTATGGGCGATGCTCGTTCCTGTATCGGCCACAATCCGGATTTCATCCTCGGTGAGGTTGGTGGAGTGCGAGAGCAGGGCATTCGGCCCCAGAATCCCGAGCTCCTTGGCATAGGAGACGCTTCCCTTCGTGTGGCCATCCTGCGTGAAGACGAGGCCGGCTTCGCGGGCCAGAGCGGCCGTCAACCGGGCCTGACGCTTTGCCTCTTCCAGGTTCTCCGCGCCGAGCTCCGCGAGATGCTCGGCCCGCAGGGTCGGCGTGATGAGCGCGATGTTGAGGCGCCCGCCGTGCTTGCCGTGCCAAGTGTCGATGAGCGTCTTGCAGGTTTCGAACTGCTCTTCGAAGCTCACGGGGCGCTCGACGGCTTTCCCGTCCACGATGCGCGCATAGGTGCGCGGATGGGGCGGGCGGGTCGGGCCAACGGCGACGACGGACCGGGTGCCGACTTCCCGCACGCCTTCACAATGAGCATCACCATAGATGGGCTCGTCGGTGCGAAGGATCGTATCTCCACCGCCCAGCAGGGAAACGCCCGTGGTTACGCCGAAGCGCAAGCGCTCGAGAGCTGCGAGGCGGGCCTCGGCACGCCAGAACTCTGGCGTCGAGGCCACCGTATAGGCCTTGTGGCAGGCTTCGTACCATGCGTCGCTGTCGCCGCCGCCCATGGTTTTTATCAGACCGTGACCTGCATGGGCGTGTCCGTCGATCAGACCCGGCATGACGATCTTGCGGCTGGCGTCGATCATCGTGGGCGCCTGATGGCTCGCCAGGACCTCTTCGGTTGTTCCTACGGCAACGATCCGGTCCTTCTCGATGGCGACGGCGCCGTTTTCGATGACCCGGCGGTGCGGGTCCATTGTAACGACGATGCCGTTGGTAATGATGATGTCGGCCATGGGGAAACTCCGGTCAGTCAGGCGGCTTTGATTTCGCCGCGGATACGGTCGAGGGTCGGAACGAGCGACAGCAGCTCCTGCGTATAGGCATGCTGAGGCGCATCGAAGAGGGTTTCTGAATCTGCCTGCTCCAGGAGCTTACCCTGACGCATGACGGCCACCCGATCGCACATCTGGCGCACCACGGCGAGGTCATGGCTGATCAGAAGGAGCGTCAGGCCGGTGGCGTCACGAAGATCCTTCAGCAGGTTCAGGATTTGCGCCTGGACCGACACGTCGAGGGAGGATGTCGGCTCGTCGCAGACGATGAGCCTAGGTCTGGCACCAAGCGCCCGCGCGATGGAGAGGCGCTGCCTCTGGCCGCCGGAGAACGCATGCGGAAAGCGTTGCGTTGCCTCCGCGTCGAGGCCAACGGCTTCGATCAGCCGTTCCACGTCGCGCTCGGCCTCGGAACGGGTGTCGGCGAGGCGATAGAAGAGGATCGGCTCGGACAGAATCGAGCCGATACGCATGCGGCTGTTGAGTGATGAATAGGGATCCTGAAAGATCATCTGGATCGCCTGCCGAAGCGGCCCGACCCGGCGGGTCGCACCTTCGCCGGCGATGCTTTGGCCGCGATAGAGCACCCGGCCCGACGTGGGGCGCACAAGGCCCGAAACGACATTGGCGATGGTCGTCTTGCCGCAGCCGGATTCGCCCACAAGTCCGAAGACTTCACCGCTGCGGACTGAGAAGGAAACGCCGTCCACGGCGCGAAAGCGGTGGCCCTTCGAGCCGGGCAGCCAGCCGCTAGAGTTATAGTCGACACATAGGTTCTCGACGGATAGGATCGGCGTCTCCTCGGACGGTGCGTCCGCGCGATCGGCCTTCGCGCGCAGCTCCGCGCGGGCCTGCTCCGCGCGGCCCTTGCCTTCCTCGCCTAGAACCGGGAACCGGTCGAGACGTTGGTCGATCCGGGGGACCGCACCGATCAGCGCCTTGGCATAAGGGGCTTTGGGGCTGCGCAGAACCTCTGCCGTCAATCCGGTCTCCACGACCTTGCCCCGATGCATGATCGTGACGCGATCGGCGATCTGAGCCACGACACCCATATTGTGCGTGACGAGCAGGATGCCGATCCCACGATTGTCCGCCAGATCGCGCAGGAGCTTGAGGATTTGCGCCTGAACCGACACGTCGAGCGCCGTCGTCGGCTCGTCGGCGACCAGGAGCCTGGGATTGCAGGACAAGGCGGCCGCAATCACGACGCGTTGCCGCTGTCCGCCGGACAATTGGTGAGGATAGGCCTTGAGACGTCGACGCGGCTCGGGAATTCCGACGGCTACGAGCAATTCGAGCGCGCGCGCCCGGGATGCAGCCTTTCCAAGCTTGAGGTGAAAGCGCATTGCTTCCGTGAGCTGACTCTCGATGGTGAAGAGCGGGTTCAGGCTCGTCATCGGATCCTGGAACACGGCTCCCACATCGCGGCCGAGCACGATGCCCTCCGCCGAGCCTCTGGCAGGATCGAATCGCTTGCCGTCGATATGGATGCTGCCGGCCACGATGCGTCCAGGCTTCTCGAGAAGTCCCATCACGGTATTGCCGATGGTCGTCTTGCCGGCGCCGGATTCTCCCACGAGGGCGTGGATCTCGCCGGGCCTGATGACGAGAGAGGCGTTCTCCACGGCGGTGAAAACATTACCGTTGGCGAGCGGATACTCGACGCGCAGGTTATCGATGGCGAGGACGGGTGTGGATTGTACGTTCATCGTTTCACCCTCAGCTTGGGATTGAAGCGATCACGAAGCCAGTCGCCGACGATGTTGACGGAAAGGACAAGGATCACGAGAGCGAGCGCCGGGAAGAGGGCGATCCACCATATCCCCGAGAACACGAACTCGTTTCCGATGCGGATGAGCGTGCCGAGCGAGGGATAGGTGGGAGGCATGCCGACTCCGAGGAAGGACAAGGTTGCCTCGGTGAGCACGGCGGCTGCAAGATTGATCGTGGAGATGACGAGGACTGAACTCATCACGTTTGGCAGGATGTGCCGCAGCATGATCCGACGCGGCGGCAGGCCGATCACTTTGGCGGCGCGGACATAGTCCTTCGCCGTCTCGACCATGGTGGCGGCCCGCACCGTGCGGGCATATTGCACCCATTCATGGATCGCGATAGCGCAGATCAGGATGATCGGCGCCCATTCGGCTGTTGCTGCTCCGGGGAAGATCGCCCGCGCAATGCCGCTGACCAGAAGCGCCAGCAGGATCGTGGGAAAGCTGAGGATCACATCGCCGACACGCATGATCAGGGCATCCACCCTGCCGCCGTAATAGCCGGCAAGCAGCCCCAGCGTGACGCCGAGGGTGGCTGCAAGCACGACCGCACCACCACCGATGGCGATGGACACGCGCGCGCCGTAGAGCATGGCGGAGAGCAAATCGCGGCCCTGATTGTCCGTCCCCAGAAGGAAGCTCGGATCGCCATTGGCCGTGAATGCGGGCGGCAGCTCGGCATTGATCAGCTCGAACGAGGCAAGATCGGTGGGATCGTAGGGCGCAATCCAGGAGGCGAGCAAGGCGCAGGCCACAAGGAACAACGCGACGATGGCGGCGACGATCACCGAGATCGGGGCGCCTAGTCGGACGAACAGGCCGGGAGTGGAGGCGAGTGTTTTCATGCGGACCTCGCGCGCAGGCGGGGATCGACCACCGCGTAGAGAATGTCGACGACGGTGTTGATGAGGACGAAGAGCAGGCCGACGAAGAGCAGGTACGCCGCCATGACGGGAATGTCGACGAAGCTCACGGCCTGGATGAAGAGAAGGCCCATTCCCGGCCATTGGAAGACGGTTTCCGTCACGATGGCGAAGGCGATGAGCGAGCCGATCTGAAGACCCGTGACCGTGATGACCGGCATCAGTGCGTTTCGCAAAGCGAGTCGGAAGTGGATGTAGCGCGCCGGCAATCCGCGGGCTTTCGCGAACCGGATATAGTCGCTGGACAGAACGTCGATCATCTCCGCCCGAACCAGACGCATGATGAGGGTGAGCTGGTACAGAGCAAGCGTGATCCCGGGGAGGAGAAGGGATTTCAGGCCGCTGACCGTCAGAAAGCCCGTCGACCACCACCCGAGATCGACGACCTGGCCGCGGCCGAAGGAGGGAAGCCAACCGAGAGACACTGCGAAGACGAGAATGAGCACGATACCGGTCACGAAGGTGGGTGTCGATATCCCTATGAGCGAGAAGGCCTGAACCAGCCGCGCAGCGATGCCATGAGGCTTGAGTGCGCAGAGCACGCCGAGCGGGATGCCCAAGGCGAGCGACAGGAACGTTGCAACGATCACGAGTTCCAGCGTGGCGGGAAGCCGTTCGGCGATGAGTTCCGTCACCGGGCGCTGATTGCGGTAGCTGATGCCCAAGTCGCCCCTCAGGGTACGGCTCAGAAAGCGACCGTACTGAACGACCAGGGGCTGATCGAGGCCGAGCGAGCGCCGGAGTTCGGCCTTCTCCTCCACGGAGGCGTTCTCCCGAGACATGGTCGCGACGGGATCGCCGACATAGCGGAACATCACGAACGACACCGCCGATACGACGAGCATCACGAGGACGGCCTGGCCCAGTCGGGAGATGAGGACGTTGAACATGGGTGTTTCCTCTGCGGCCCGCCCCAATCAGGCGAGCCGCCGTCTCCAGCTGCAGGGTTTACTTGACGGTCGCGAACCACAGGCGAACGTACTCGTCCGGGAACTGCGGTACGTCGACGCCGTCGCGGACGGCCCAGGCCAGCGGCTGCTGGTGGAGCGGAATGTAGGCGACGGTGTCACGGGCGACCTTGAGGGCTTCGGTCAGCATGGCGCGCCGCTTCGTCTCGTCGAGCTCGACGGCGGCCTTGCGAGTCAATTCCTCGATCTTCGAATTGCTGTAGGCGCCCGCGTTGGAGCCGCCGTACCCGTCCTTCTGCTCGGTGAGAAGGGACGAGAGAACGCTGAAGCCATCCATGGGCGGGAGGGTTGCCCAACCCACCATGGACACGTCGAACTCGCCACGGTCCTGGCGCGGGAAGTAGGTCGCGCGGGACTCGGTCTGGAGTTCCGCTTGGATGCCGACCTTCGCCCACATGGACGCGATGGCCACGCAGGTCTGCTCGTCATTGATGTAGCGATCGTTCGGGCAGTTCAGCTTGGTCTTGAAGCCGTTCGGATAGCCGGCTTCCGCCAACAACTGCTTGGCCTTGTTCTGATCGAAGGCCAATGGCGCATCGTTCTCCTTCGCGTAGCCCGGAACGGGCGGTGCGACGAGCGTGCCGGTATTGCGCGACTTGTCGCGCATCACACGCTTCTTGATCGCCTCCATGTCGATGGCATGCCACATGGCCTGACGCTCTTTGACGTCAAGCAGAGGATTCTTCTGGCCGGGCATTGCCTTCAATTCGGGGCGAACGTTAAGCGAGAGCATGATCAGGCGTAAGGAAGGCTCCTCGATGACCTTGAAGCCTTGAGAGGAGGAGATCCTCTGGAGATCCTGGAGAGGTGCGGGTGTGATCAGATCCAACTCGCCCGACAGCAGGGCGGCTACACGGGTCGCATCCGACTTCACCGGCTTGAACTCGATGCGGGTGAGATTGTGTTGCGGCTTGTCCCACCAGTCGGGGTTCACCACGAAGGTCGTGCCCGCGTCAGGCTTGTACGATTCCACCTTGAAGGGGCCAGTACCGACGGCGGTGGTCGAGGCCGCGGTCGTGACGCCGGTCGCGATGTTGCCTGGCTTCAGGGCCCCGTTGGCCTCCATCCATTCCTTGTCGAGGATGTAGATCCCGGCGAGGTCGTTGAGGAGGAGCGGGTAGGGGCCTTGCGTGACGATGTCGACCGTGAAGTCGTCGACCTTCTCCGCTTTGACCACGGTCGCAAGATTGCCGCGAGCCCGAGCTCCGGGATCGAGAATGCGGGCGATCGAGGCGACCACATCGTCCGCGGTGAATGGGTTGCCATTGTGGAATTTCACGTTCCGACGCAGCTCGAAGCGCCAGGTGTCGGGCTTCACCGTCTTCCAGCTCACCGCCAGCGCTGGCTCCAGCTCCAGATTGCGACCGCGACGCACCAGAGGGTCGAAGACGTGGTGCAGCATGCTCGTCGTGAAGCTCTCCGTATGCGCATACGGATCAAGCGTCGTAATGTCCGTGGGCGAGGCCCACCTCAGGGTCTTGGCCTCCGCCGACATTCCCATCAGGGCGCCGACGGCGACGGTCAGGCTGGCCGCAAGTCTGGTTCTCATGATTGACCTCCATAGATCCTCTGGAATGGATTCTTTATTGGATACAATGGACGAAAAAATTGCATACAAAAAGGGGGCCGTCAATTCTGCAAGCGACTGAATTTTCATCATTCAGACGCGAGAGCTGACGCGATCGCAGGCAATATCCTCTGTTCGAGAGGAACATTCCGGCGTTGGTCGATGGGGTGGGGAATTTCAGGCCCGGCTGTCAGGAAGCGTAGCGGTCAAGGATGGACCGGATGTCGCGATGCTTGTCAGATGTGGAGGACAGAAGCGCTCTGTCTGTAACCGCCTTGAGATGGTGGTCCATGGCGTCGACGGCAGCCTGGCTGTTCCGCAATCGAAGGGCGTCGATGATCTGCTGATGCTCATGAATCGAGCAGTCGGAGGAGTGCGGTCGGCTATAGAGCGCCAGGATGAGCGAGCAACGTGAGACAACCTCGTCCACATACCGGGCAAGAACCCTGTTGCCAGAGAGGGAGGCCAGAAGAATATGGAACTCCCCCGCCAGGCGAATGGCAGCGGCGCCATCCTGCGAGTTGGCTTTCGTCTCCAGGTTCACGTGTCGCTGCAGGTGCTCGATGTCGTCTGGCGTGACCTTTTCAGCAAGCCGGACAAGGACTTGGCGTTCCAGGCACATTCGCGTCTCGAAAACGTCCTGCGCCTCCGAAAGGCTCGGCTGCGCGATGGTGGCGCCCTTGTTCGGCTGCATGTCGACGAGACCCTCGGCATGGAGGCGCGCGAGAACGGTCCGGACGATCGTGCGGCTGACGCCGAACCGCTCGCCGATGACATCCTCGGTCAGCTTGTCCCCTGGCATCAGTGCCTGCTCGATGATCGCGCGGCGAAGTCCGGCGTAAACGGAATCGCTCCGAGTGCCGGCTGCTGACTTAGGCTTTCTGACTGAAGCGTTCATGGGACCGTGCGGAGGAACTCAGGGGAGCGAACTATGTTCCACAAAATTGTCCGCTCAGGAAGGACGAATTCTACTGGCATTCTGTATTCTCAATTGTATACAAATATGATGGAATGGCAATGCATCCCACCCGTGTTGCCTTGGAATTGATCTGAGAAGCGAGAACGCTGATGCATAATCTGGTAATCCGCAATGTGCGCCCGATGGGAGGAGAGGCAACCTCGGTGACGATTCGTGAGGGACGGATCGGCGGCTATGGCGGGGATGTCGAGGAAGGCGCGGAGATCCTGGATGGAGGGGGGAGCATCCTGATCCCAGGTCTCATCGAGGCCCATACGCATATGGATAAGACGCTCCTCGGCATGGGTTGGTATCGCAACGAGGTGGGGCCGCGCCTCATCGACAAGATCGACAACGAGCGGATGCAGCGGCGTGTTCTGGGCATTGATCCTGCCCGTCAGTCCGCCCGGCAGACTGTGCTCGCAGCATCCCTCGGCACGACGCATATTCGAACCCACGTGGATGTAGATACGGAAGTCGGTGTGGCAGGCATCGAGGGCGTTCTCGAAACCCGGGAGCGGTACAGGGACCAAGTTGATATCGAGCTGGTTGCATTCCCGCAGAGCGGCATGCTCATCCGCCCCGGTACGGTCGAACTCATGGAGAAGGCTCTTCAACTCGGAGCTCAGGTGATCGGCGGGCTCGATCCGGCCGGGATTGATCGCGATCCAAAGGGGCATCTCGACGTCGTCTTCGGCCTCGCAGAGCGCTATGCTGTCCCGGTCGACATCCATCTCCATGAGTCGGCGGAGCTGGGTGCGTTCTCCATGGAACTCATCATCGAGCGCACGAAGGCTCTGGGAATGCAGGGCAAGGTTACGATCAGCCATGCGTTCTGTCTCGGCATGGCCGATCAGGATTATGTCGCTGCGCTGATCGAGGCATTGGCTCAAGCGCAGATTCACATTCTGACGACGGCGCCAGCCTCAAGGCCGGCTCCGGCCGTCAAGCGACTGATGGAGGCGGGCATCGTTGTCGCAGCGGGTTCCGATGGGGTGCGCGACACCTGGGGGCCCTACAACAATCCAGACATGTTGGAGCGGGCCGTCCTCGTCGGTCTGCGCAACAACCTGCGTCGCGACGACGAGGTTGCGCTGGCTCTCGACACCTGCACGTATGGCGCGGCGCGGATGATGGGCCTCGATGACTATGGCCTGGAGCCCGGCTGCAGAGCGGATGTTGTACTGCTTGATGGAGAAACTCTAGCCGAGGCTGTCGTAAGCCGCCGCCCGCGCAAAATGGTGATGAAAGGCGGGAGGGTGATCGCTCGTGATGGCACTGCGTTGATCTCTTCGCCTTAATCTTTCCCGCTGGCCTTGAGTGGGCGGCATCCCTGGTACGTGTCCCAGGGCGCCCATGTGGCGAACCCGAGAGTCGCGATACCATAGACCGTAAGGAGACTCTCGGCGTCGATCATCATTGCGCCGAGAGCTCCGAGAACGAGGCACACGCCACCGAACGGGATGGCGGCATTCAGGACGGCGCGAAACTGCGTCACCGAATATGCTCTCCTGGCTCAAGAGGTGGACCGGCACCGCAGGATCATCCGATCCTGAATCGATCGGATCCCCGGCGTGTTCTCGGCGGCGACGAGGATAGCTTCCCGTTCAGTCGCGGTATCCACAACCCCGGCAATGTCCGCGTTCCCGCGATGCACCGATATGTTGATGAGACAGTGGGACGGCGTCAGCGCTTTCACCCGGTCCATCAGATCTCGCAGCATCGTCCCGTCGGTAGGAGGATCCGCGAACAGAGGCGCGCGGTAGCGCGCCAAGGCCCTAACGAGATCGCTCCGACTGACGATGCCGACAAGATGGCTCCCGCGCAGGACAGGAAGACGCTTCAGGCGCTGCTTCTCCATCAGGTCGGCAATGTCCGCGAGCACCATGTCCTCGGTGGCGGTCACGACCCTTGGTGTCATGACGTGCCGAGCCTTGCGACCATGGGTCCGGATGTAGTCGGCGGCCTCCGCCTCCATGTCCGCCAGCACCTTTCTCCACCAAGAGGGGCGGCGCTGAGTTCCGATCTCCGTCCTTCTCATCAGGTCGCTCTCGCTGACAATGCCGACGAGGGCTCCGTCGGTACTGACCACAGGGACTGCGCTGATCCGCTTGCTGGCCAGCGCACCGGCAATCTCGCTCACCGGGGTCGCCGCCGAGACGGAGACTACGTCCCGCGTCATGACATCTGCGACGGTGAGCCGAGGAGTGGCCTCGTCCATAGGCGGATCTTGCGGTCCGCGGTCCTGGCCAGGATATCTTCTCAGCCTCGAATAGCCGAAGCCGTCCCGCCTCACGCGCCACGGCAACAATGCGATGGGTCCGTCGGCGTCTGGGGCGGATGATTGGCCAAGGGCCATTGAAAGCAGCAGGTGAGGCGAAAGCGGCTCGGTCGAGCGGCGATAGTTTGCAGTTATGTCTTCTCCTCCACGCGGCGCAGCATGCAGCGGCCTGAAAGACGTTCCTGACAGGGCGCATGCCGCGCCGATCCCTAAAAGGGGTGCCATAGGTCCAGAGTTGGTCAGGAGCGTCATGGCCCCGAATGCGGGCCGCGAAAGAACAGCCGGCATTCGGGGTTCAGTGGCTCGCGAGCAGGCACCCCGCATGAGGACTGAGAATGGGACAGAGCGTAATCATGATATCTCTAAAGTAAGTAGAAGATCCACGAATTCAAGTTCTACCGTTGGGAGACAAGGGTACCCCTCTGCAATAGATTGCAAGGCCCCGATCCAGCGTTCAAATCCACCCGCCTTGCGTTGGATGACTTCATCGGGGCTGTCATTGTGGCAGAATCGCGAGAAATGAAGGTGTCAGCGCATCGATCTCCGACATATCGCACGTATCGACGCGGAGGATCGTTAAGCGATCCGAGTGACCAGCTCCCTCCTCCTTCATTTTACAGGAGCCTTTGGCTGCTCGCCGGTGACGTTCTCCCCACCGCCGATGGACGTATTCTTAGTCCGGTACTTTCTGGCTGTACTCACGCGTAATCTTGCCCACATGGCTAGGGCTCAGGCCCATGCGGGCCGCGATAATGGTGTTGTTCAAACCCTGTGCTTTCAACGCCATGATACGCTCCGTCCGTTTATCGACGTGAGCCTTGTGCCGGTCTCGCTCTTCAGGGGATCTCACGCGGTAGCCCAAGGATCTGTATTTCGCCTTCGTGCTCATCTCACTTCGGTCATCTGCCGTAGGTTAATCGATCGTTGGAACATGTATTCTGCTCCGATGCAGTCGGCGCGCACGTATCGTCCTCGCAGTCATGGCGCGTATCGAGAGCCGATGTGTGTCGAACATGATGTCTCCGAAGCGTCCATGCGTTCGGGAATATTGATCGCCCCGGACCCGCGCAGACGCGCCGGGCCACGGGGTTACTGTCCTACGATCAGGCTACCGGCGTGGCAAAGGCCACGGATGTGTCTCGGGCATGTCAGCATGGTGGAACAAGCTTAGGCCCGTCGGGAGTTTTGTCAAACCTTCCTCTCCGATACGCCATGCATCTTGACATTGCAGGAGGCGTGGCCGAGGTTAGGGATGCCATGTACACGACCCATACCCTTTCCGCTTTGCGCGCAGGCCGTCTGAAGACGGGAGCCTGAGCCCCGGACGTAACAAGTCCGGGGATGATCGGAAAACGACATAAGCCCGACACGCCATATCCCTCATCATCCACTGCGTGGGTGATCCAGCGCGCACGGATTTTTGCAATCAAAATTCAGTCCTGATGAACGGCGCTCTCACCATAGTCGCCGTTGGGTGAAGTCATGTCCATCGTCATTCTCGCAGCTTTTCTCGTGACGACCCTCGTGCAAATCGTGTTCTGGGAAGGTCTGGGCGAGGCCTTCGGCTATGCGGCATCGATCTGCGTCGCAGGACTCTGCGCGTCTATTACGCTGATCCTGGCGGCCTATGTTGCTGCGGTCCGCAGCTGGGGCACCTCAGGCGTCCCGCGATAGACCCGGTTCTTGCGTTGCCGGCGTGGGCGGACAGGGATGATGTCGTTGCTCAATCCTGCCCGCACTCGAGGAGAACAGCATCATCGCTGAGTAAAGTCTCGCGACGAGAGATCTATGATGTTTAAGCGCGAAAGTCGAACTGTCTGCGGTATCTGCAGGCGCCGTTTACCAAGGGCTGCGGCTCGGTGCCCCTGGTGCTTTTACGGACATGTCGAACCAGTCAGATCCAACGTTCCGCAACACGCGAGTGACGTGTCCGCGGGCCGCTCGGTGAGAGGAACGTCTCATCGAAACTACTCGAATGACATGAATCAATAAAGGAGAGATAACCATGAAGATGAGTAGCGCTGGAGCGTCGGTCAAGATCAACAGCTCCAACATCCACCTTGGTGAGGGTCTGCCTCAAAAGGTTCACGAGAAGCTCCTGCAGGTAGCCGGGAAGTACTTCGGGCATCTGAATCACGCGGCCGTCGGGTTCAGCCGCGAGGGACATTCCTATTGCTGCATCATCAACGTTCAGGTCGGCAATTATAGGGTGCTTATTGCAGAGGCATATGCTGCCGACTGTCATGATGCTTTCGAGCAGGCTCTCGGGGAGATCGAAAAGCAATTGCGCCGGAGAAAGCACAGAATGCTTCATGCAGATCGCGGGCATATGTCAATGCAGGCGCATGTCTAAGCCTTTGGGGCCGGGTTGTCCCCCGGCTCCTTATCTGGATGAGGAGAGCATCTCTGGCCTTCACGATGACATGACAGGTCGGAAGCAAACGGTTTCCCTCGCTTACCCGCACGAATCCGGCCCTTCCAAGCGCAGGGTCTCGATGTTGACGCCTATCGGCACTGCGCTCATCGGGAGGCCTGTCGAGAGCCCGACTGATTAGACCACACGCACCGGGGAGCTCAAGCGATTGACAGTACGCCAGGTGCGCGAGTCAACTGCCCTGCAGCGTCAAACCGTGTAGGCACTCCGAAGTCAATTTAGCGAAACGAATTGCTTGCCGTGCGGCCTTTGCCGGCCGAGCGCCCTCCTTTTTTGCTACAACCGGCAGAGCTCCTGCCAACGGAGAAATGAATGGCTGAATCCAAACGCCTCAGCGTGGTCGCGAAGGCTGGCTTGCGCCCGCCAGCGCATGGCTTCGAGAGCCCTATAAGGCATGCCGACAGGACGAAAAATACTTTCACTTTGCCAGCTTCCGCATGCATAGATGACGGTCGCCTCGATCATTTCGTTCAACGCGATGGCATGTTGTTTGCCGGGACGCACCTGATTGTCGACCTCTGGCACGCGTCAAATTTGGACGACCTGCAATTGATCGATAAGGCCCTTCGGGATGCCGCAGACCGATCCGGGTCGACGCTTTTGAACATCGATCTTCACCACTTCACACCAAACGGCGGTATCTCCGGCGTGGCGGTCCTTGCCGAGAGCCACATTTCCATCCACACATGGCCCGAGATCTCCTATGCGGCTGTCGACATCTTCATGTGCGGAGCCGCGCAGCCGCACGAGGCCATTGAGGTGCTCAAAGGCGCGTTCCTGCCCGGGCATCTCACGCTCGCCGAGCACAAACGGGGAGTGATCCTATGAAGTGGTTCCAGGAGAAGCTCTACGGCCATCATAAGCAGATGCTCTCCATGAGCGCCGTACTATACCATTGGCGGACCGAGTTCCAGGATGTCCTGATCTTCGAAAATCCAGTCTTCGGCAAGGTGTTGGTGCTCGACGGTATCGTGCAGCTAACCGAGCGCGACAACCACATCTACCACGAGATGATCGCCCACGTGCCACTGATGGCGCATGGTTCTGCGCGGGACGTACTGATCATCGGCGGCGGCGATGGCGGTACGCTGAAGGAGGTGCTGAAGCATCCAGTCGATCGCGCTACCCTCGTTGAGATCGACGGTGAGGTGATCGACCTGTCGCGGCGTTTCCTACCGGACGTATCGGGCGGTGCGTTCGATGATCCGCGCACTACCGTTCTGGTCATGGACGGCACGCGCTATATCGCGGAAACGGCGACACAATTCGATGTCATTGTCATCGATTCGACGGATCCGCTGGGGCCAGGGGAGAAGCTGTTCACACCGGCCTTCTACAGGGCCTGTCGCAGCCGGCTGCGGCCCGGTGGGGTGATCGCTGTCCAGAGCGGTGCGCCGTTCTTCCAGCCCATGGAGCTGGATCAGGTGTGCGGGCGCCTCGCTGCATCTTTTGCCGGGGTGCGGCCTTATTTGGCTCCTGTACCGACCTATGCCGGGGGCATGCTCGCGCTTGTCGCGGCGGGGGCGTCCAACGATGTACTGCGGCCCCCATGCAAGGTCTTGCGGGAGCGGTTCGGGGCACTCGACGGAAAGACCCGGTACTACACGCCCGAGGTTCACCGGGCCGCGTTCACGCTGGCTCCGTCGCTTGCGCCATCCCCGCTGCGAGAGGGCCTGCGCCCTGTTGATTCTCTGGAAACAGTAATTTGATCCTCCGGGCCGCGTCTTGGATCAATTTAGCTCCGCCCGTCCTGCGTCGCGGAGCCTGACAGGAGGATGTTATGACTATCGTGTCACCGAGGTCGGCGACCCTGTTGCGCAGGATTGACCCGCCCAAATGGCCGAGCCCGCGCGGCTATTCACACGGGATGGCCGGCATGGGCACCCTCGTGTTCGTCGGCGGGCAGATCGCTGCCGACAATGCAGGAAGGGTAACGTCCATTGGGCTCATTCCGCAGGCGCGCCAAGCGTTGCGGAATGTGCGGACGGTTCTCGCTGAAGCAGGCGGTGCCCCCGAGCACATCGCGCAGATGACCTGGTACGTGCTTGATATCGATCACTACCGGGCGCAGCTGCGGGAACTCGGCGTCGTCTACAGCGAGATCATGGGAAATCATTATCCAGCCATGGTGCTGGTGGAAGTCTCAGGGCTGGTCGAACCGGGCGCCATCGTGGAGATCGCCGCCACCGCAATTCTTCCGGTTGTCGGCTCGTCCTCATCCTTAGGCGCCCCTCCATGCCCGTAGGACTGCTTCTGTCCCAAGGCGGCTTCTTTTCTGAATAGGAACGCTTGATGGCTAACCGACGGCCATCCGTTCTGATGACACCATATGATCATCGGCGCCTGATGCGGACGGCTCAAGAGCTCGCCGAACAGGCCTATCCGCTCGCGGCGCAACTCTTGGAGGAGTTGCGTCGGGCCGCCTTATGTGAACCGGGCCATCACCCGGAGGATGTCTTCACTCTGAACACGTTCTTGACCTACCGGATCACGGGAGCGTCCATTGCACAACATGCCCAAAAGGTCGTTATGACACGCAGTTCCGGACCTAAGATTTGATTCCCGTAGGAGGGAATGGGTTAAAGGATTATCATCGCACGAACCCAAGGGGTTCAGCTGTGCACCAATCCGGGGACGGCGCTACTGTCTTCGATATCAAGATTGACGCTGCCGAGGCAGCGAGCAGTCGTGCTGGCACCGAGCCCTCGATCCTTTTTCCTGACAAGGATATCCTCTTCTCCGCCGACTTCAGGAGGTCCGGTGACGATCTCCTGCTTGTAGGGCACAAGGCAACGGCGGTTATCCTGGACTACTTCCGGGACGGACGGCGCTTGGGTATCACGACCCCTGAAGGTGCGAGCCTCACAGGTGATACCGTCGAGGCGCTAGCGGGTCCCGATGCCTCGGGGCAATACGCGCAGGCGGGAAGTACGATGCCAACCCGGATACAGATCGGGCGCGTCGAGAAGGTGTCCGGTTCCGCGACCGTCCTGCGGAACGGCGTTTTAGTCGAATTGCGTCTCGGCGATATGGTAGCCAAAGGCGACGTCCTGCAGACGGGAGCGGATTCATCACTGACGATCAAGTTCAACGACGGAACAGTTTTCAGTCTGTCTTCCAGTGCTCGCATGGTGGTGAACGATATGGTGTACGCCGCAGATTCGAATGCGAACTCGGCGCTGCTCACTCTCGTTCAGGGAGTTATCGGCTTCGTCGCGGGGCGGATAGCCAAATCTGGCGACCTCAAGGTCGACACCCCCGTCGCCACCATGGCAATCAGGGGTACGGCCGTCCACACCGAGATCGCAGCGTTCAGTGGAACTACGAAGTTCTCTCTCCTGACCGAGCCGGATGGAACCGTGGGCTCATTCTTGCTCCTGGATAAGAATAACCCGTCCCGTGTGATCACGTCGCTATCGGACGCCCGCATTGCGACCCTCTTAACGCCGGTCCCCGGCTCCGACCCACACATTACACAGATTTCGAAGACGGCTGACGATATCCGTGGCGAGAACGCTTTCGCACGAGATATCTTTCAATTCTATTCCACGGACATCCGTCAAATCAGGGGCAGCAGTGACTTTGGTGATGCACCGATCATCCCCGTGAACCTGCCTCAGCAGATTGATCCTCCCGATCTCTCGAAGTTTGGCATCGCGCCTGTCGTCCAGCAGCGTGTCGTCGCAAGCGAAAGCACTCTTCCATTCATCACTGTGGCTCCCGTGTTGATCCGAGGTACAGCTGTCGAGGACGGCCCTCCGGCGCGGCTCGATGCCCCCATGGATGTGGGTCCATCGGCCGGGGCAAACCTGCCCTTCGTGATCCTGCCGGCCCATTTGCCTCCCGGCGTGCGGTATCTCGACGGAACACGCAGTTTCTCTCTGGACCCATCCCATCCAGCCTATCAGCACCTTGGCAGGGGAGAGACCGAGAGCGTCAGGGTGGATTTCAGCCTGCTGGTCAATGACGGCACCCGTATCCCCTCGTCGATTTCATGGACCGTTACCGGCCGAAACGATGCTCCTGCCGCAGCGAGCGATCACATCGACGGGGTGAGCGAGACGGGAGCCGGCATCCTGGCGCTGCGTTCGAACGACCGTGATGTCGACGGCGATCCACTCAACATCATCCGCTGGACGAGTCCGCTCGAAGGCTCCGTCTTCCGCAACTCCTCTGGGGATCTGGTCTTCGACCCCGGCGACGATTTCCATGCCCTGAGCGCGGGCGAAACTGCGACGGTCGCCTTCGCCTACACGGTCTCCGATGGCAAGGGCGGGGTCGATACGGCAGACGTCACCTTGAAAGTCTGCGGCACCGGGACCTTCTCATCTCCTCACCAGACAGTGTCGACCAGCGGCGTTCTCAACTACAACCATCAGCCGGTCTCCCTCTCCATCGAAGCACCATCCGCCACGACGGCTGCAAGTGCGGATCTCGACCTCATCGTCAATCTCGGGACATTTCTCCAGCCGCAGATGAATATTCTATATCTCATCGACATCTCGGGAAGCACGTCTGAACAGTTCAAGGGAGTGCCAGTCGGCGATCTCAACGGTGACGGACGTGCCAACACCATCCTGGATGCAGAGATCGCTGGCCTTATCACGTTGACGGAGCGCCTGCGAGGGATCGGATTCTCGCCTGCGGATCTCACGGTCACGATCATCCCGTTCAATGGCCGTGCCGATCCTTCCGAGCCTATCGGTG
Source organism: Microvirga mediterraneensis (assembly GCF_013520865.1). Taxonomy (NCBI): domain Bacteria; kingdom Pseudomonadati; phylum Pseudomonadota; class Alphaproteobacteria; order Hyphomicrobiales; family Methylobacteriaceae; genus Microvirga; species Microvirga mediterraneensis. The sequence goes on along the minus strand of NZ_JACDXJ010000001.1, from coordinate 156,313 downwards.
AAGACACCGTGAATGCCGAAACATTCACTCTCGGGCAAGGAGGAGAGGAGACGATTGCGAACTATTTGAAAGGGCTCAATTCCAACGGATTGACGGATTTCGCCAATGCCCTGCGAGCAGCCAACGATCGGTTGCAGATCCTAGATCAGGGGAGTGATCGGAATTTTCTGTACTTTCTTTCGGACGGGAAGGGACAGGGAGCAATCGATGTCGAACTTGCGAAATTGAACAATGCCTACAGCACGAAAATCACCGCTCTCGGCGTCGGCGAGGGCGCGGATCTCTCCCAACTGAACGAAATCGACAACACGGGTGAGGCATCGCTGCTAACGTCGCCAGACCAGATTGATATCTCTGTCCTTGGAGCGCCAGTTAAAAGCGGGGCGGTCGCCAGCGTAGACCTCTTTGTGAACGGCACGGAAATCGGCGGCATTGGCCCGGAAGATTTTGTCTCCACCCCCACCGGACTTGCCTTGGATACGTCGGTTGGAGAGTTAAGGCGCCTCTTGGGAGACAGTAATATGATATCTGCCGTTGTAACCTTTGCGAGCGGAGAGGTTTTGGCAACGGAGTTGACAATTGCAGGGGCCTTGCCCCGCTCTACGGACCAAATGCTGTGAGGGGGGCATGCAGCGATGGACTTTCGTGTTCGATCCCGTTCCTGACCATAGGGTTTAACGGGAAGTGCAATTCCATTCAAGAAAACCAATCTGCGAGGATCATCGTAGCGTATGACCACGCCTCAGCGGAGCGATGGTTGTGACCGCTCTCCCGGACAGGATGCGCCGCGTAGGAATCGGAAGGATTGTCGGCCTCCTGCTCCTCGCCGCCCTGCTAGCCTTAAGGATCTGGGATCCTGGCCCCATTGAAGCTCTTCGTCAGAGGTCGTTTGACATCTACCAGCTGATGCAGCCGCGCGCCGTGCGCCGCGACCTTGTCACCATCGTTGATATCGACGAGACGAGCCTGCGGGCATTGGGACAGTGGCCTTGGCCACGCACAGTCATGGCGGAAATACTCTCCAAGATCGTGGAGCGAGGCGGAACGGTCATTGGCTTCGATGTCCTTTTTCCTGAACCGGATCGAAGCTCGCCAGAAGTTGCGGCTGAGACATTCCGCGGGCTGGACGAAGAAACCCGGGAGACACTCCGGCGCCTGCCCGGCAATGATGCCATCTTCGCCGACGCCATTCGGATGTCGAAGGTAGTGCTCGGGCAGTCGGGGTATCGTGTCTCGGGAGCGGCGCCAATGCCGCGGCCGACGATCCAAACGGGGATTGCGATTCTCGGTACGGACCCGCGCCCGTTCCTCGTCGACTTTCCCCATCTCCTGCGCAACCTTCCCATCCTTGACTTAGCCGCTCAGGGGCAGGGCATTTTCTCGATCATTCCTGAACAGGATGGCATCGTCCGCCGTGTCCCGGTCGTGGCAGTCGCTGATGGAATCGTCGTTCCTTCACTTTCTCTCGAAATGCTGCGGGTCGCCAGCGGATCGGGAGCTATTCTGATCAAGACCGATTCCAGCGGCGTTCGAAGTGTCGGTGTCGGCGACTTCAAGATCCCGACGGACGGGAAAGGCCGTGTCTGGATCCACTTCTCGTCCCTTAAGCCGAGCAGATATGTTTCCGCTATCGATCTTCTTCAGGGCAGCGTGCCCGTCGATCGCCTTGCGGGTAAGATGGTGTTGATCGGGACCTCCGCTGCTGGCCTCCTCGATCTCAAGGTGACCCCGGTTCACCCGGCATTGCCAGGAGTTGAGTTACATGCCCAGCTCTTGGAGAGCGCCCTCATGGGAGAGACACTGAGCCGGCCGACCTATACGGCCTTCGTCGAGATCATGCTCGCGACGCTTCTGAGCTTGATCCTGATCACCCTGGTGCCAAGAGTGAATGCCGTTACTCTTTTCGTGCTCGGAGGCGCCACCGCTGCTGTAACCCTGGCCGTGTCCTGGTACTGCTTTTCGTCTCTTCGTCTCCTGATCGACTACACCTTCCCATTGATCTCGAGTCTTATTGTTTACGCTGTCCTCGTCTGCACGAATTATGTGACCGTTTCTGCGGACCGTTACCGGATCAGATCGGCATTCAGTCAGTACCTCTCACCCGAGCTGGTCGAACAGCTGGCGCAATCACCTGAGAAACTCACCCTTGGCGGGGAGCAGCGCGTATTGACCGTTCTCTTCTCGGATATCCGCGGCTTCACGGCTATTTCCGAGTTGTATAAGGACGACCCGAAAGGCCTGACGACCCTAATCAATCGGCTTTTTACCCCGCTAACCAAGGATATCATGGAACGTCGCGGGACGATCGATAAATACATGGGCGACGCCATCATGGCGTTCTGGAACGCCCCACTCGACGACCCCAGCCACGAGGTGAATGCCTGTGAGGCTGCGTGTGCCATGCTGGACAGTCTTGATGCTCTCAACGATCAGCGTCAGCGGGAAGCCAGCGATGATCAGCCGGTTCCGCCCCTCAGGATTGGGATCGGCGTGAATACCGGTCTCTGTGCCGTCGGCAATTTCGGGTCCGAACTGCACTTCAATTATTCGGTCCTGGGAGACACGGTTAATCTGGCCTCACGCCTCGAGGGAATGACAAAGCAATACGGGGTTCCGATCATCATCGGCGAGAAGACCGCACAGGCGGTCCTATCCCGGTTCGCCGTTCTCGAAATCGACCATCTACAGGTCAGGGGCAAGCGCGAGCCGCAGAGAATCTTCACAATCCTCGGACGCGCCAATGTGGCTGCAAGCCACGACTTCGCGGAACTGAACGAACGGAACGGCCTCATGCTGACCGCGTATCGCTGCCGTGAGTGGTCCCAGGCGCTCGAGATGATCCTGCTCTGCCGGGAACTGGGCAATAAATTCGGGCTCGACGACTATTATGAACTCTACCTTCAGCGCGTTCGCCAACTCATCGATACCCCGGCATCGTCCGGCTGACGACGCTGCGGCTTGGGCCCATCGAGGCAGACCGGATCGGTTGCGGACGGACCCCAACCTCCGGCCAAGCCGACATGATTACGATCTTCCGAGCGCCTAGTCTCCGCCAGCTGCATCCGGGCGCTTCACTGCTCTCTCAGGTGGATGCGCATGATGATATCTTGATCATAGTTGCCGAAGCCGCGACCAAAGATATTGATGCCGCCAGGGTGGCGGGCCGTTTCGTCGATCCCAATCCTCAAGCGAATTCCGTGGTGCTTATCGAGTTCGAGCTTATCAAGCGATATGTCGGATATTTGAACATCGTTGACCGAGGTTCCGCTCCGTGTGATCCGCCAAGTTACCAGCTTGCCGTATTGTGAGCCTTCGAGCTTCCACCAATGCGGCGTGTAGAGGCCGCGCTTGTCACCGAAGTCACTCGGCGAGATCCAGCTTCCTACTTTCACATTGTTGATCCAGAGACTGATCTCGGACGGCCAATCAAGGCTGGTTCCTGGAACCTCGGACGACAGCTCCATGACGAATTCGAGCCTGTCGATCTTGGCGCCGAGGACCTTGCCGTTGTTGGGAAACTTGTACTCAACGAAGCCCTGCCTGAACCAGATCAGGGACGCATTCATGCGGTGAGGATCGAGGAAGAGATCGGGCACGTCGAGAACGCCCAGAACCCCCTCCGTCGAACAGAGCCCGCAAGGGGCGCTCACATCGCAGCTCGTATAGAGGCCAATGGGCATAGAGACCTCGATATGGTCCTTGCCCTTCATCGGATCCTCATCGTCGAACCGGATGATGATCTCGTCGTAGCGGATCGAGCAGATCTTCTGCTGGCCCTTCGAGGCTTTGATGGTTTCCGTCTCGATGAGCCCGGCGCGCTCGAGCACCTGGACATGGGTGGCTATCGTGGATTGAGGCAGGTCCAGCGCGGCGCTGATCTCATTGACGTTGAGCGGTCCTCGCCCTCGCAGGAGCTTCAGGATTCTGATCCGCCCAGGCGATGCGATTCCCCGGAGCGTCTCGGAGCTCTCCTCCGCCACCAGGGTGAGGAATTTTCGTTTGAATGTCGACATGAGCTGTTCAACTAAAAGTTTACAGAGAGCGGGAGGCAAACTGCGTGCTGACGATATGTATCGAGACTTACGATATGTATCAATGATACTGTTGACCAATCCCAATAATTGAGGGCTAACTAAGAAAAAAGATAAAAATTGACCATGGAGGAGCGCCAATGCGAATTTTACGCCTGCTTACCGTTGCCACCGGTTTGGCTCTGGCAGCGACCACCGCAATGTCTCAAACCAATGTCCCGGGCGTACCGCGCAACGAGACCATCATTCTCGAAAACCCTGAGGGCACGATCAAGAACCCTGGATGGTTCAATATCTGGACCATCAATGCCGGCGGACAGTACACTGGCCTGCATCAGCTCGCACTTGATACGCTCTGGTACATCGATCCCGAGCGTGGACTCGACGGTGTGTGGGAAAATTCGCTTGCGGCGGAAAAGCCGATCTACAACGCGGACTTCACCGAGATGACGGTCAAGTTGCGTCCGGGGATCTACTGGAGTGACGGGGGCGAGTTCACGCCTGATGATCTCATCTACACGGTTGAGACCCAGATCAAGAATCCAGGTATGCGCTGGAGCGCCCTGCTGGCACTGAACGTCGAGAGCGTGTCGTCGCCGGAGCCGTGGACGGTCGTGTTCAAGCTGAAGAAGCCGAACTCCCGGTTTCACTCGCTCTTTACGGTTCGGTTCAACGCAATCTGGATCATGCCGAAGCACGTCTTCGAGAAGGCGGCGGATCCGCAGAGGTTCGATTTCAATCCGCCCGTGTCCCTTGGCGCCTACAAGATTCATAGCTACGACCCGGACGGGAAGTGGTACATCTGGCAGAAGCGTGACGACTGGCAGCGCACCACGCTCGGGCGTTACGGCGAGCCTGGCCCTAAGTTCGCGGCCTATATCGATCCGGGCCCGCCGGACAAGCGCGTGATAGCGCAGCTCAATCACAACCTGGACGTCGTGCACGACATCGCCCCCGAGGGCATGTTCACTCTGACCAAGCAGTCGCCGAGCCTCAAGACCTGGTTCCCGAACTTCCCGTTCGCGCATCCCGATCCGACCCTGCCGTCGGTAATCTTCAATATGCAGAATCCAGCCTTCCAGAACCGCGACGTGCGCTGGGCGCTGGCTCTGCTGATCGACGTCAAGGCCGTGTCGATGGCGTCCTATCGCGGGGCCGCGACGCTCTCGCCGATCGGAATTCCGCCGACGGGAACACATCCGGACGATTATCACATCCCGCTCCAGGAGTGGCTTGCCTCCTACGAGATCGACACCGGGAAGAGCAAGGTCAAGCCGTACGACCCGACCATCGGCAACCAGATCGCCGACATGCTGCGTCCCACTATGAAGGAGCAGATCCCAACAGATCCGGCGGAGATCAGGAAGGCGTTCGGCTACGGCTGGTGGAAGCCCAATCTGCAGGCGGCGACGGAACTCCTCGAAAAGGCCGGCTACACTAAACGCGGCAACGCCTGGTACACACCCGACGGCAAGCCGTTCTCCATTAAGCTCATGGTCGAAGGCGACAGCCGCCCGATACTGACCCGTGCCGGAACCATGATCGTGCAGCAATGGCGTCAGTTCGGCATTGATGCGAAAACGGAGGTTGCCCAGGGCACCACTATGCTGGATCGGCGCATCGCCGGCGACTTCGAGACGCTGATCTCCTGGAGCGTCGAGACCTATGGCGGCCATCCCGACCTGTCGTTCTTTCTCGACAGCTGGCACTCCCAGTTCGTCGCAGCGCCGGGCAAGACGCAGTCGCCCCGGAACTGGCAGCGCTGGAGCAATCCGGAACTCGACAAGATCATCGAGGAGGTGCGGCGGATTTCCTTCGACGACAAGCGAACCGTCGAGCTCGGCCGCGATTACGCCAAGCTCATCGTGCGCGAGATGCCGATCATCCCACTGATGGCATACAACGTCTTCACGGCCATGGATGAGACCTATTGGACAGGATATCCGACGGCGGACAATCCTTATGCCAATCCCGTGCCGAACTGGGGCAATTCCCGCTCGATGATGGTGAAATTGAAGCCCAAGCAGCCATAGCCCGCAGACAACTCCTTACTTCCATCAGACAAGGAGAGGTCCATGAAGGCTTACCTGGCCTATCTGTCCAAGCGGCTCGTGCAGTTCGCGGTCGTCGTCTTCGTCGGGATCAACATCACCTATGTGGTGACGCATATGACCCCGATCAATCCGGTCGAGCAATCGATCTCGGCTGCGACGACCTACGGGGCGACCAGTCCGGAAGCCATCGAGATGATGCGGAAGTCGCTGCGTCAGCTCTACGGTCTCGAGGGCACGCCGTGGGAACAGTACGTGGCGTTCTGGAAGCGGGTTCTGGTCGGTGACTTCGGCCCCTCCTTGTCGGCCTTTCCGACACCGGTCTCGCAGCTCATCCTGCGAGCCCTTCCCTGGACCGTCGGATTGCTGTTGGTCTCGACGCTCCTGACCTGGTTTCTCGGCAATCTGCTCGGTGGCCTCGCGGGCTACTACCGCAACAGCCGCATCCTCAAGGCGTTCGGCGTCCTGAGCATGGGAATCCACCCGATTCCCTATTACGTCGTCGCCTTTGTTCTTCTCATCATCTTCGGTTTTCTCTGGCCTGTTCTGCCGATCAGCGGCGGAGCCACGATGGCCTCGGACCGCTCCGACACCTTCGCGTTCGCTCTCGATGTCGTGGTCCACTCGATCCTTCCCGTGCTGTCGCTCATGGCTGTCGGCATCGGCGGGTGGTTCATGGGAATGCGCGCCCTCGTGTCCAACATCGTGACGGAGGACTACGTGGTCTATGCGGAGCTGGCGGGCGTCAGGCGCAGCAAGATCCTGCAGTCCTACGTGATGCGCAACGCCCTCGGTCCCCAGGTCACGGGCCTTGCGCTGCAGCTGGGAGCCATCTTCAACGGCGCGATCATCACCGAGCAGGTCTTCGGCTACCCGGGTGTCGGTTCGCTGCTCATCAGCGCGGTCCATGCTGGCGACTACAGCCTGGTGCTTGGCATCACTACCGTATCGATCGTTGCGGTCTCCGCCACGGTCCTGCTGATCGATCTGCTCTATCCGCTGATCGACCCGCGCGTGGAGGCACGCTGATGAACACGTTCAGGATTTTCCGCGACCTCTTCCGGTACAACGGAGAGTTCGCCATCGGCCTGATGCTCGTTCTGATCGTGCTGGCCGTGGCCTCCTGCTCCTTCTTCTCACCCTATCCGCCGATGGACGTTTACGTCGTGCCGCCCGATGTGCCGCCGTCGTGGGAGTATCCGCTGGGCACCACGTCACGCGGGCAGGACGTATTCTGGCAGCTGACCTTTGCGATCCGGAACACGCTTCTTTTCGGCATCGTTGTGGCGGCTCTTAGCCGGGTGATATCGCTCCTGGTCGGGCTGATTTCCGGCTACAAGGGCGGCTGGGTCGACCGGGTCCTCATGTCGATCAACGACACCTTCGTCGTTGTCCCGCTTTTTCCCATCCTGGTGCTGTTCTATTTCATCATGCGCAATCAGATGACCTGGGCGATGCTCGCCGTCATCACGGCGCTGTTAGGCTGGGCCTACGACGCACGGCTGATCCGATCCATCGCCATGAGCCTAAGGACCCGCGAATTCACCCGCCAGGCGGTGTTCTCTGGCATGAGCACCGGTAAGATCGTTCTTCAGGAGCATCTGCCGTTCGTCCTGCCGATCGTGTTCTCGACGACTATGAACAACATCAACTGGTCAATCGGCATTGAAGTGACCCTGTCGGTCCTCGGCTTCACCGACATCAACACGCCCACCATCGGCGGGATGATCTACTGGGCAAACCAGCATACCGCCCTCGTGTCGGGCATCTGGTGGTGGATCACGTTCCCGGTCCTGCTGGTGATCATGCTGTTCATCGGGCTGTTCCTGCTCGCCATCTCGATGAATGAGTACATCGATCCGCGCAGCCGCCTCAGCCGCCTCGGGGGGCAGGCATGATCGCAGAACTTCGCTCCATCCCTTCGTCCCTTGAAATTACGGCGCCGAAACCCGTCCCGCTGCTCTCGGTGGATCGGCTGAAGGCTTATTACAAGGTGAAGCTGTTCGGAATCGACCGCGAGGTGAGGGCGGTCGACGACATCAGCCTCAAGATCAACCGTAACGAGATCTACGGCCTCGCAGGTGAATCGAGTTCCGGTAAGAGCTCCCTCATCAAGACCATCGCGGGCGCTATCCGACCTCCGCTCAGGGTGGTCGAAGGCTCGGTGCGCTTCTCCTTCAAGAATGGGGAGCGGGACATCTACAGGCTGTCGCCGCAGGAATTGTCGGCGATCCGCTGGAGTCGCCTGTCCTACATCATGCAGGGCTCCATGAGCGTGCTGAACCCGGTCCGGAGGATCAAGCATGCCTTCGCGGATTTCGCGTTGCCGCATGTCTCCGCCAAAGGCGCCGACTTCACGAGCCTCGTGGAGCGGCACCTGAAGCGCCTCCACCTCGATCCCGCGGTTCTCCAGGCCTATCCGCACGAATTGTCCGGCGGCATGCGCCAGAGGGTGACCATTGCCCTCGCGACCATCTGCAGCCCGGAATTCATCATCGCCGACGAACCGACGACGGCGCTGGACGTGATCGTCCAGAAGGGCGTCCTCTCGATGATCCGGGAGATCCAGCAGGAGTTCGGATCCTCCGTCATGTTCGTGACTCACGACATGGCGGTGCACGCCAACCTGACCGACCGCCTCGGCATCATGTATGCCGGTCGGCTGGTTGAGGAGGGCAGGACCAGGGACGTGTTCAAGCGGCCGCTCCATCCTTACACGGCGCATCTGATCTCCAGCCTGCCGCGCATCGGTGACGAGGCGCCGAAGAAGGGGCTCGAAGGCTCGCCGCCAAGCCTCGCCGATCCTCCGGCGGGCTGCCGGTTCCATCCCCGCTGCCCGCTCGCCATCGACGTCTGCCGCCGCGAGGCTCCGCCCATGGTGGAACTGCTGCCCGGGCACCGGACGGCCTGTCACGTTGCTCAAGCCGACCCCGCTCGGGTCCGGCCGGACGCGTAGGGAGGTGAGCGCATGAGGCCGAACCTTCTCGACGTCGAGCACGTCAACAAGACCTTCACGAGAGGCGGTTTTGTCTCGCGGCGAGCCACTCATGCCGTGAGCGATGTCAGCTTCTCCCTCGCGGCGGACAAGCCCGAGGTCTTCACTATCATCGGGGAGTCGGGCAGTGGAAAGACGACCCTCGCAGGCATGATCCTGAACAGTCTTGCCCCCACGAGCGGCCAAATCCGCTTCAGGGGAGAGAATCTGCGCAATATCCGCAGCCGCCGTGCGCGAATCGACTTCATGAGCCATGTGCAGGCGATCTTCCAGAACCCCTTCGATGCGTTCAATCCCCTGAAGCGCGTTGACCGCTACCTGTTCAGCGCGGCCAATCGCTTTATGGAATGCCGCACGTTCGACGAGACGGCGGATCGCGTGGACGAATCTCTGCACAAGGTCGGCTTGTCGCTCGCGGAAGTGCGGGGGCGCTATCCGCACGAGATGTCGGGCGGGCAGCTCCAGCGCGTGGCGATCGCGCGTGCGCTCGTGTCCAGTCCGTCCTTGATTGTCGCCGACGAACCGGTCTCGATGATCGACGCATCGCTGCGCATGACGGTCATCAACCTGTTCAAGAAGCTTCGCGACGAATTCGGGGTCTCGATCATCTACATCACGCATGACTTGGCGACCGCCTATTACATCAGCGATCGTCTGATCATCATGCAGAAAGGCAAGGTGGTCGAGGGCGGCGACGCCCGCACGGTGCTGGCCGCGCCGCAGCATCCCTATTCCATCAAGCTTCGCCAGGCAGTCCTGTCGGTTGATGACGCCTGGCGGGACGACAGCGTCACGGGCGGCATCCCCGCGACCGCCACCGCCACCTGATCCATTCCTCAACCTATCGTTGGTTCACACAAACCGAGATCGCACTTCACTGATCGGAGTCTCCCCATGAAAGAAGCCAAAGTCACCATTGACCGCGATTTCTCCATCGCGGAAACGGATCCTCGTCTCTTCGGGGCCTTCGTCGAACACTTGGGACGGTGCGTCTACGGCGGTCTGTACGAGCCGGGCCATCCAAACGCCGACGAGCGGGGGTTTCGAAAGGACGTGCTCGAACTCGTCCGTGAACTCGGGCCGACCATCATCCGATATCCGGGCGGAAATTTCGTTTCCGGATACAACTGGGAGGACGGTGTCGGGCCCGTGGAGAACCGTCCACGCCGGCTCGATCTCGCCTGGATGTCGACCGAGCCGAACACGTTTGGAACGAATGAATTCATGGATTGGTGCCGCGCAGCCGGCGTCGAGCCCATGATGGCCGTCAATCTCGGCACTCGGGGCCCCGACGATGCGCGCCGCCTGCTGGAATACTGCAACTTCCCGGGCGGGACGGAGCTGTCGGATCTGCGCCGTGCTCATGGATGGGAGAAGCCGCACAATGTGAAGTTCTGGTGCCTGGGCAACGAGATGGACGGCCCATGGCAGATGGAGACCAAGACTGCCTGGGAGTACGGGCGCATCGCCTCCGAGGCCGCCAAGCTGATGAAGTGGATCGATCCGACCATTGAACTCGCAGCCTGCGGCTCCTCCTCGCGCAACATGCCGACCTTCGGCACCTGGGAGGACACGGTGCTCGATCACTCGTTCGATCACGTCGAGTACATCTCCCTGCACACCTACCTGAACAACTACGCGGACGATACGCCGGCCTTCCTGGCGAGCCCGGACCTGATGGACAGCTTCATCGAGGAGGTCGTCGCCATCGCGGACGCGGTCGCCGCCCGGCGCCGATCGGCCAAGCGGATCATGCTGAGCTTCGACGAATGGAACGTCTGGTACCGGACCCGGCGCAAGAACGAAGGCCGGGTGAAGCTCGGTTGGCCCGTCGCGCCCCAGATCCTCGAGGAGATCTACAACATGCAGGATGCGCTCGCCTTCGGTGGCGCCTGCATCTCCCTGCTCAACCATGCGGACCGGGTGAAGTCGGCCTGCCTGGCGCAGCTGGTGAACGCCATTGCGCCCATCATGACCGAGACCGGAGGACCCGCCTGGCGTCAGACGATCTTCTATCCGTTCAAGGACATGAGCACGCTCGGCCGCGGCACGGTGCTGCAGACGAAGGTGAACTCGCCCACCTACGAGACCACATATTACGATCCGCGCGGAACGTCCGACCTGCGGTTCCCGATCTCGGAGGTGCCCTATCTCAAACTGTCGGTGGTTTACAACCACGACGAGAATTGCATCACCATCTTCGCGCTCAATCGCAGCCTCGACGCGACCCTGTCCATGGAAGCGCTTGTGCGCGGCTTCGAAGGCCTTGCGGTCAAGGAGGCACACCAGCTGCGTAATGACGATTTGATGGCCGTTAACACCAAGGACTCACCGGATACCGTCACGCCCGCTCCTCTGGAGGGTGTCGAGATCTGGGGAGAGCAGGTGCGGGCCAAGCTCGCGCCGGCCTCATGGAACGTCATCCGCTTGGCGGTTCAAAAGCAGTAAGGACTTGAGCGAAGCCGCCACGGTTTATCTTGGCCGGCTTCGTCAACGTGCCGCGCATCAAGGGCCGTCACGACGCGATCCTGCCGCAGCCTCTGCGCGGATTACGTCGTGACGGCGCTTCAGGCGGTGCGGGCCATTGGCTCGTGACTCCATCGAATCCCCAACGTCGGCAAGTTGTCCGGTGCGACGATCTGCCGTCTGAGGGCAACTCGCTTGAGGGGCCTTGTTGGCAGGTCTGCTAAGTCGCACCGAACCCATCTTCTCGTCCCGTCAGTTTATAGCTAAACAGTGTCCCATGAGCGTGCGGGACAGCGCATGCACAACAACCATAACCATATTTCGGGCATAGAATGAGTTCTCCTAGACCTTCCAAGACGCCGCATCACGATCATCACGATCACGATGACATCATCTACCCGCAGGTCATCCCTTTTCTCCTCGTCCACGCGGTGTGCTTTGCAGCTCTTTGGACCGGCGTGACCCGGGAGGCGGTCGTGCTCGGCATCATCCTGTACTGGCTACGGATGTTCGGGATCACGGCCGGCTACCATCGCTACTTCTCACACCGCTCTTACACCACGAGCCGCGTGTTCCAGTTCGTCCTCGCCTGCATTGCCCAGAGCTCGGCCCAGAAGAGCGTGCTGTGGTGGGCCGCCAAGCATCGGCACCACCACCTGTTCTCAGACACCGAGCATGACGTGCATTCACCCCGGCACACGGGCTTCCTCTTCGCCCATGTGGGCTGGATCTTTGCCCGAAAGCATGACACGGTCGATCTCGTGAAGGTCGGCGACCTGACCAAGTATCCGGAGTTGATGTGGCTTCATAAATACGAGCTGCTTCCCGCTATCATCCTTGCCGTGATTGCATTCCTAATCGCGGGCTGGCCGGGCCTCATCGTTGGCTTCTTCTGGAGCACGGTGGCGGTCTATCATGCTACCTTCTGCATCAACTCGCTTGCCCACGTTCATGGTTCGAAGCGCTATGTGACGGGTGACGATTCCCGCAACAACTGGCTGCTGGCCTTCTTCACCATGGGCGAGGGCTGGCACAACAACCACCATGCCTATCAGGCCAGCGTGCGTCAGGGCTTCCGCTGGTGGGAAATTGATCCGACCTTCTACATCATCAAGACGCTCTCCTGGCTTGGCGTGGTGTGGGACCTCAAGAGCCCACCCGAGGCGGTGCGCAGGAACGAGCAGAAGCTCGGCTCACGGGTGATCGACAGGGCGGCCGGTGATCTTATGGCGACGTTCAATATCGAGAACATTGCCACCAAGTTGAGCCATGTTCTGGAAACCACCCCGAGCCTCGCCGATCTGCGGGCGAAGCTCGTGACGGCCGAGCACAAGGCCCATGAGGTTCTGGCCCAGGTTCATCTGCCTCATCTTCCAACGAGGGACGAGGTTTGGGCGCGAGGCTCAACCATGTTCGTGAAGACACAGTCGTTGGATGACATCGTTGAGCGAGCGCACCGGTTGATCCTGGAAGCTGTCGGCTCGAAGTTGGCTCGCCCAGCAGCCTATTAGGAACCGCAAAGGGCCGCATCGGGCGGCCCTTCCGTTACCGGCGCTTCAGCACGAGCAGCAGATCTGTCTGTCCTCAGAGGTCAGCGTCGGCATCCGGAGTGGGCCTGCTATCCGCAGGCATCGCCTCTTTCACGGTGATCCTGATGGTGTGGCTCTCCACTCTGCCGCTGGCCGACTTCACCTCATAGCTGACCTCATCTACCCCCTTGTAAGCTGAATTGGGCTTATAGAAGACCCCTTGAGCGGGAGCCTCCAGCTTCGGGCAGCGGGAGATCCGTCCCGCCTTGAGCTTCCCGCTTCGCACGTTCAACTCGCCGTGCTTGGGAGGAGCCACTACGCGGATTGTCGGCTGCGGCCCCGGCGTGCAGTCCTTCTGCACGTTGCCATAGACCCCCAGGCGATGTGCCTTGCCGACAACCACATCCTCGCTCCGGTGAGAGCTGTTGGTCTGGGCCAAGGCGGCGGTTCCGGACAGAACAAGGGCGCAGGTGAGGGCGGTGGCAAGACGTTTCGGGCGAACCATTCAAGCACTCCTATCGACGGGATAAAGCCAAGGCAGAGGCTGCCGTAGACGCAGCCTTTCAGTATCAAGTTCTTGGTTTAGGTGAGGATCTTGCGGCCTTGCCCCGGGCGGCTCGCCGCGAGAGCATGTTCAAGCCTTCGATCAGAGCCGAGAACGCCATGGCGGCATAGATATAGCCCTTCGGCACATGGGCCCCGAACCCTTCGGCGATCAATGTCATGCCAATCATGAGCAGGAAACCGAGCGCCAACATCACCACAGTCGGGTTATTGTTGATGAACCGGGCTAGAGGATTTGCGGCGAGGAGCATGACCGTTACGGCAGTGGCGACCGCGATCACCATGATCATCACGATGTCAGTCATGCCAACCGCCGTGATGATGCTGTCGAGGGAGAATACGAGATCGAGTAGCAGGATCTGCGTAAGGGCTGCCCCGAAGGTCATGGTGGCCTTCGCCGTGTTGAACACGTCATCCGATGGGGTGGGATCGACGTTGTGATGGATTTCCTTTGTAGCCTTCCAAACCAGGAAGAGGCCGCCGCCGATCAGGATGAGATCGCGCCAGGAGAAGTCATTGCCGAAGGCAGTGAAGATCGGTTCGGTCAGAGTGACGATGATCGCAATGGTGCCGAGCAATCCAAGGCGGAGGATCAGCGCTAGGCCGATGCCGATGCGGCGTGCCTTCGAACGCTGGTGCTCCGGCAGTTTGTTGGTCAGGATTGAGATGAAGATGAGGTTGTCGATGCCTAGCACAACCTCCATCACCACCAGGGTCGCAAGAGCCACGAGGGCCGTTGGGTCGGAAATCCAGGAGAAGTCCATTCAGGAATCCTATGGTCATGGGTTCAGTGAGGCTCGGCCCTCCAGTTCGGCGGGCCGCTAGTTCGTCCGGCACTCCGCTACCATCCACACGCCTGAGGGCGAGGACCTATAGGGCTCTGCATTACATTCATCCGTATCCAGAAATCGGAAGGTCGACCCCGCCTGCTTCGAAGGACACGTGGCCAATCTCACCGGAAGCAGCAGCCTGTCCCTTGCCATCCAACCGCTGAATATAGGCCTTGATCCCAGGATCCTGTCCCGCGTGGTCGAGTAAGGTTTTTCAGATTGCCGAAGCTTGGACTATCCTGGACAGGGAGTGCTACCGTCCCGCTCCTAAACCTGAGCCGACAGCTTGTCGCGGCGAGCCGTTGCCTTGAAGCGAAACTCCTCATCAGGGGCGAGCGTTCTTCCGAACACATCCCGGAGGATCGAAACTGCCCATACTTGGTATCCCTTCAAGTTCGCAACCAACAGGCATCGGCGCAATCCGCGCCGATGCCTGTTGTCTATCGGGAACTACCTGAGCGAAGGATGCTCAGGGCAACTCCTGCTGCCGGATCAGACATCTTCCTCGAAGCTGAAGTCGTCCCCGGCATCGCCGAAGTCTTCGGCGGCGGCCTGCTGGGGCTCAGCCTGACCGGCATCCGCCGCGTTGGCCTCACTGCCGCCGGAGAAGGCTCCCGCGATCATGTTGCCCAGCAATACGCCGCCGGCAACGCCCATGGCGGTCTGGGCCGCGCCGGCCAAGAATCCGCCGCCTCCGCGGGGAGTCATGCCGGGGTTCATGTGAGGCGGCATGCCGTGCATCGCCTGAGGTTGGTAAGAGGGGGGCTGTGGCTGGGGACGAGCCTGTCCGCCGCCGAAGAGGCCCGACAGGAAGCCGCCGCCACCCGCAGGGCGGCTGGCGATCTCCTGCTCCAGTTGCTGGATGCGGCCTTGGGCGGCGCTCAGCGCCTGCTCTTGCACCACGATGGTCTGGGCCATGTAGTAGGGTGCATTCGGCTGCTGGTTCATCTGCGAGCGGATGAATTCGGCCGCCTGTGCATCCGGAGGCGTGGTCTGGCGCTCGACCTGGGCGATCTTGCCGAAGAGCTGCTCAATGGCCTGGCGATCCTGATGGTCCATGTAAATCGATCCTTTCTGGCAATGGACGGGGATTAGTCTTCCCGCTGCCCGGTGAGGCTGAGGAGCAGCTGGAACAGATTGATGAAGTTCAGGTAGAGCGACAGGGCGCCGAACACGGCCATCTTGCTGTTGGTCTCGTGACCGAAGCCATCGGCGTATTGTTCCTTGATGGACTGCGTGTCGTAGGCGGTCAGGCCCGTGAATACGAGCACGCCGATGATCGAGATCGCGAATTGCAACGCGCTCGAAGCGAGGAAGATGTTCACCAGGGACGCGATGATGATGCCGATCAGGCCCATGACGAGGAAAGAGCCGAACTTCGAGAGATCGCGCTTGGTCGTGTAGCCGTAGAGGCTAGTCGCGCCGAACATGGCGGCCGTGATGAAGAAGGTGCGGGCGATGCTCGCACCCGTGAACACCAGGAAAACGGATGCCAGCGACAGGCCCATCACGGCCGAGAACGCAAAGAAGGCGGTGCGCGCGGAGGCTGCGGTCATCCGTTCCATGCGGAACGAGAAAAAAAAGATGAAGGCCAAGGGTGCCAGCATCACCACCCACTTGAGCGGCGTCTGGAAAATCGGCACGTAGAGGGCCGGTGTCGAGGCGACGAAGAAGGCCACGAGGCCAGTCACCACAAGGCCGATGCCCATTGTGTTGTAGACCCGCAGCATGTGCTGGCGCAGGCCCTCGTCGAAGAGGGCAGAGCCGGTGTGCGCTGTGGTGGTCTGCCACGCATAAGGTGTATTCATTCGAGGTCCTCCTGATTGAGATTACTGAAGCTTGCTCGACAGCCGCAGGGCCGCGCGTTCAAGGGCTTTGTCGCTGCCGTTCCCGGTTAGTGCATAGGCGAGTTGACCGGTCTGCCAGTAAACCGCCTTCGCGGTGTCGAAGCGGGCCAGCGAGGGCGCAATGACATTGAAAGCCGGCGCCTGGGCAGCAAACAGGGATACGCGGCCGAGATCCCCGGCATCAATGGCGAGTTCGACGCTGTGGCCGTGCCGGGACGGAAAGATCTGGGCATCCCGCACACGCCAGTCTTCAGGCAAGGGCGGAAGTTGGATCCCGGTCTCGGACAGAATCTCGGCAGCATCGTAGGCTGCCACCTGGGGCTGCGAGACCATGCGGGCCCGGAGAAGGCCCGTCTCGTGTGAATGCAGGGCATCCTCGACGAAAGCCGGTGGCTTGGGCGAAGCCTCGCTGTCGGAAATTCCCAGGCCCACCTGCCAGTGGGCAAACCAGCCGAAGCTGATGAGGGCCACGACCGCGGCAATCCGGCGGAGCTTGAGCCCCAACTCCCGCCACCCAAGAGCACGTTCGAGCCGGGTCGCTGCCGCAAGCATCGGTTCTGCCGGGCGGGGAAGGGGGGGCGCATGGAGCAGTTGTAGAGTGTCACGATCCTTAAGGTCGGCCATGACGCGCGCAGCGGCTTCCGGGTCACGGGCGAGATGTTCCTCGACCTCGATGCGTCTTGCAGGGTCGAGCTGCTCGTCCACATAGGCGAGAAGGTCCGCTTCGGTGATAGGGTCACACATCGGATCCTCCGACGATACGCAGGCTGGGGCGCTTGGCTTCAGAGGGCTGCGGCAGATGGGCTCCTGCTTCGAAACCTCGCAAGGCAGCGCGGGCACGGCCCAGGCGGGACATAAGGGTGCCCACAGGAATCCCGAGGGCGGCAGCGGCCTCCTGGTAGGACAGCCCCTCTATGGCGACCAGATGCAGGGAGGCGCGCTGCTCGTCGGGCAGGCGCATGAAGGCGGCATGGACCTGTTGAAGCCGCACTCGGCTTTCCTGTTCGGGGGGAGCCGCTGTTTCAGCGGCAGGACTCTGCTCTAAGCGACGGAACTCCGCCAGATGGCGGCGTCGATGATCGATGAAACTGTTGTGCAGGATCGACAGCAACCAACCACGCAGATTCCCGCCGGCTCGGAACGAGCCCTGCCGCTCATAGGCCCGGACAAGAGTATCCTGCACAAGGTCCTCGGCCTGGCTTTCATCGCGCGTCAACGATCTCGCATAGCGCCGCAGAGGCTCGAGCAGTCCGACAACGTCCGTGCGCTTCATGTCGTTCATGCGGGGTATACGAAGCTGCTTGAGAGCTTAATCCGCATGGTTGCAAAGATTTTTTTTGCCTCGATTGCCGGAGCAAGGGAAGCTCATGACGGTGCCAGCCTCCCAGCCATCAACTTCGCCGGGGAGTGAACACGCGCGATAGAGGTCCTCGCAATCGGTCGCTCGACCAAGTCGAGAGCTCCTTCGCTGGTGCTGGAAAGGGCAGCCTTGCCACGCCCGACGACCAGGACGGTTGGAGCTGGGTTGGGGAGGGTTGATGAATCCACGAACGGATCCTCCAGTTGCTGTCGCGCTCGTCGGCGCAAGGGCAAGAGAAGGAGTCCGACATCGCGAGCGGCGACCCGCTCGCCAGAGGGGCCCGGACCCAGTGACGAGCTCAGATAGGCAGGGTGAGCTCTGCCTGCAAGAGGAGAGGACGCCATCGGGTGCCGCGGCCAGAGGGAAATCGCAAGCCTCACCCGCCGATCATGCTCGATTTGGCTGTCGAGTGGGGCTCTGTCGGAGCCAGACCGGCTTCAGAGGGATCAGGCAGCTCTAACCACTGCCCGATGCGGTCTCGGCCATTGGGTGTTACATTTCACTGAAATGTTGAAGCATTCGTTCGGGGTCGGGCTCGCGGCCCGTGAAGAGCCGGAAGGACCCGACGGCCTGGAAGACGGCCATGCCGCCGCCGGACATCGTGCGGCATCCCCGTGCGCGGGCTTGGCGCAGCAGCTCCGTCTCCAGCGGGAAATAGACAATGTCTGAAACCCAGAGATCCGGGCGCAACAGATCGACGGGGACAGCCATGCCAGGATATTTTGCCATTCCGAGCGGCGTCGTGTTGACCATTCCGTCCGCCGTCGCCATGGCTTCGGCAATGGGAACGCCGGTCGTTGCGCAGCTTCGACCGAAGCGGCCGCGCAGGGCAGCGACAAGGTTATCGGCGCGGTCTGCATTGGTATCGATGACGACAATTTCACCCGTATTCAGGGTGAGGAGAGCGTGAGCGACGGCGGCCCCGGCTCCGCCGGCGCCGAACTGAACGACACGGTCGCGACGCACATCAGGCAGCTCTCGTCGGAAGCTTTCAGCAAAGCCCCACCAATCAGTGTTGTGTCCAACGCGCCGGCCATCCTTCAGAACGACCGTGTTGACGGCCCCCAGCACCGCAGCTTCGGGCGATAGCTCATCGAGAAGCGGGATGATGGCTTGCTTGCAGGGATGCGTGATGTTGAGGCCGGCAAGGCCGAAATACTGCGCGGCCTTGAGAATATCGGGCAGGGCCTTCGCATCGATATGTAACGCATCCAGATCGATCAACTTGTAAACATATCGCAATCCTTGCTCGGCTCCCTCGCGCTCGTGGAGACGCGGTGTTCGGGAGGCCTGGATGCCGCTGCCGACCAATCCAACGAGAACGGAGGGGTAAGCCCAGACATCCGTGGCTGTGCCGGAACGGGATCCGATCTCCAAGCGCTCTCCGGTCATGCGTGTCACACCTCTGCCGGCGGCATACCGGCCATCGTGAGCATGGCGCGTACGGCTATGGGGTAACCGTTGGTGCCCAAGCCAGCGACGACAGCCGTTGCGACGGGAGAGACATAGGACTTGTGATAGATTGGCTCGCGCTGATGAATGTTCGAGATGTGCAACTCGATGATGGGACCCGGAAACATCTTCAAGGCATCCATGATGGCCATGGATGTGAACGTGAAGGCCGCCGGATTGATGATGATGCCGCTGCCGTCGTCGATCGCTTCATGTACCCACTCGATGATCTCGTACTCCCGATTGGATTGGCGGAATACGATGGAATGGCCAGACGCAACCTCGCGGCAGGAAGCCTCGACCTCAGCCAAGGTGGTGCGTCCGTAGATCGACGGCTCGCGGGTTCCGAGGCGGTTGAGATTGGGGCCGTTCAGGATGTAGATCGATTTCTTCATGGATGCACTTTTCTGCAATAGGTCCATTCACCCTTGGTAGCCGAACAGGCGAGGGAGCCAGAGGACGGTTTCAGGCACGAACGTGAGGATCGCGAGCGCCACGATCATGGCGAGCAGGAAGGGAAGTGTATCACGAACGATGTCGCGCAGCGGCTCTCCCGAGATGTTCGCCATGATGAACAGAAGCAATCCGTAAGGCGGGGTGATCAAACCGATCATGATGTTAACGACCACCACGACGCCAAAATGTACGAGGTCGATGCCGAGAGCCTGAGCTGTCGGAACAAAGACTGGTACGACGATGAGCAGAATCGCCGTTCCTTCCAGCACGCACCCCAAGAGAAGCAGAAGAATGTTGACCAGAATGAGAAAACCGACAGGCGAGAGGTTCCAGCCTGCGAGCAGCGCCTTCACCCCTTCCGGAATATTCTCAACAGTGACAACGTAATTGAACACGAGCGCACCAGCGATCAGCATGCCGATGGAAGCGGTCGTCCGCGCACTGACTGCGAGCGATCGGTAGAAGTCGCGCCAGCTGACGCTTCGATAAAGACCTGCTGAGATGATAAGCGCGTAGGCGGCTGCCACCGCTGCCGCCTCGGTGGGCGTCATCACGCCGCTGTAGATGCCGCCTAGGAGGACGACCGGCATCATTAATGAAGGAACGGCTTCCCAGGTGATCCGCGGCAGCTTGCGCAGGGGGATGGCCTTCTCGACCGGGAAGTTTCTACGACGCGCGGTGATGAAGACGATGAGCATCTGGCTCAATGCCATCAGGAGGCCGGGGATCACGCCGCCGAGGAAGAGATACCCGATCGAGGCATCCGACACGAGGGCATAGAGCACCATCGGGATCGATGGGGGGATGATTGGCCCGATGACGGATGATGCAGCTGTCAGGGCAGCCGCGTAGCTCGGTGTATACCGGCCATCACGAGTCATCATCACCTGCATCATGCGCCCGGTGCCGGCCGCGTCCGCAATCGCCGAACCGGACATTCCGGCGAAGATGATGCTCTGCAGAATGTTGACGTGCGCCAGCCCCCCGCGGAACCGGCCGACCAAGGCGTTGCAGAATGCCATAAGGCGGTCGGTCATGCTGCCGATGTTCATGAATTCGGCCGCCAGGATGAACAGCGGCACTGAGAGGATGACGTAGTTTGAGTACATCCCGTTCAGGAGCTGCTCCGCAGCCGTGCCCATGTCCAGGCCGGCCATGTAAAGGTAAAGAATCGAGCCTGCGATCATCGCATGGCCGATAGGAAGTCCAAGGAAGGCAAGAAGGGTGATCGCGAGAATGGCGAGCGAGAAAGGGCTTGCTAGGTTCATACGCCGGAACTCGCCTTGGTGGGATCGAATTCGTCCGGGGCTATGCCGCGCAGCGCCTGCCAGCCGAGCCAGATATAGCGGATGATGCTGGCTACCACGAAGATGATGTAGATCGAGAACAGCCAATCGAAGCGGATCTTGAGATAGCCGGTCTTTTCCACCTTCATGAAGGTGATGTAATCCACAACCGCAGGAAACGAGATGGCGTAAAGCGCGATCAACGCTACGGCAGTAATCACGCACATTGCTCTGCGGGAGCCGGGGCCAACCGATCCATAGACGATGTCGAAGCGGATTTCCTCCCGCTCAGTGATGACGAAGGCCGCGCCCCATAGAACGAGCCAGATCCAGAGGATGACGCTCGCCTCATGCGTCCAGCCAATGGGCAGGCCGAGAACATACCGGAATACGATCTGGAGGAGAAAGGCCAGGAACATCGCTCCCAGCATGGCGGCCGCAATGTTCTCGGCCCGTCGGGCAAGCCAGGATCCAGCCGTCCTTAACCGCGCGGTCATCACGATCCGTCCCTTGGTTCAAGAAGAGCATTCAAGAAGCGAAAGGGGCGCCGAGATTTGGATGTCCGGCGCCCCTGATCGGGCTTCACATGGCGTTGATCTTGTCGAGCATGCCGGGCGCCCAGCTCTTTGCCAGATCCGAGGCGAGATATTTCTTCTGAGCAAAATCGCGGAAGGCCTTCAGATCAGGCGTATAGATGTTGAGACCCTTTTCCTTGAAGAAGCTGACGAGTTCCGTCTCTTTCTTCAAATGTTCCTGGGTGCTCCATTCGATCGCCTTGTCGGCCGCCGTCTGGAAGGCGGCCTGCTTCTCCGGCGACATGGCATTCCATACCTTGTTGGGCACCGCGAGCAGATCAAAGCCGACGAGATGTGAGGTCATGGCAATCTGAGACATCACTTCGTAGAATTTCATGTTCTGCACGTTCGGCAGCGGGTTGTCCTGTCCGTCGATAGCGCCGGTCTGCAGCCCCGTGTAAACCTCCGCGTAGGCCATCGGCGTGGGGTTCGCCCCGATGGCTTGGCCCAGGAACTGCCAGGCATCGCCGCTGGGCATGCGCAGCTTGATGCCGGCCATATCCTCCGGCGTGTTGATCTTCTTGTTCGGCTTCAACCCGACTTGGCGGGCGCCGAAATAGGTGGGGCCGAGAATGTGAATGCCGAGCTGGTCTGAAGCCATCTTCTTGAGCTGCTGGCCGACGTCGCTGGCGAACACCTTCTTCAGGTGGTCGGCATCGCGGAACAGATAGGCGGAGGTGACGATGGACCAGGACGGGATTTGATTGGAGACGTCCTGTGGCGCTATGTTGCCCATCTCCAGATTGCCCCGCTGCATGGCAACGAGCTCGGTGCCCTGCTTGAACAGATTGCCGCCGTAATAGGGCTGAAGGGCAATGCCCTGAGCCTTAATCTCCTCGCCGAACCGCTTCATCATCTCGGCTCGGATGTCCTATTCCGAGAAGACGGCCGAGAACCTCAGGTTCGTGGCTGATTGAGCATTAGCGGGTGCGCTTGCGCCCCATGCCAGAAGGGCTGCACCAGCAGCCATCAGAAGGCGCCGATTGATACAAAGTGTCATGATTTCCTCTCCTTATCATTCAGCGCATTGGACTGCGTCTTTACCGGCACTATTTGCTTTGACGTTCGTAGAATCAATAGTCAGTCATAGAATCATCTGATATTTTTCATATCGACAGAAATTTTAAAAAAGTCGAGAGCCGTTCAAGCTTGCCCGAAGCAGGCTGACGGCTGGGCACATGACAGCGATGATGAGATGAGTATCGAACTGCTGGCGGCATCCATCGCGGACCGGGCGTATAATAGGATCCGGGCAGACATCGTTTTCGGCCGTCTGGAACCCGGGACGCGCCTCCGGCTGGATCGGCTAGCCGATGTGTATGGGGCAAGCGTCAGCACTCTGCGGGAAATCCTGAGCCGATTGTCTTCGGAAAGTCTCGTGATCGCCGAGGGACAGCGCGGGTTTCGGGTGGCTCCGGTTTCGCCGGCAGGGTTCAAGGATGTCGCGGCCATGCGCCTTCTCCTGGAAACCTACGCTCTTCCCTTGTCCTTTGCGGCCGGCGACTTGGAGTGGGAAAGCCGCGTCCTGGCTGCTCATCACAAGCTTGCCGTCATGGAGCGGCGGATGATGGATGGTGACCAGGCGGGAACGGAACTCTGGAAACGATATGATCGCGAGTTCCATCAATGCCTGATAGAGGCCTGTGGCTCTCAGACCTTGCTTGACCTCTATGGCGGTGTCTTCGACCAGTACCTTCGGTATCAGATGGTAGCGGTCGTTTTCCGTGGAGAGATTGCGTCCGAGGAACATAGAATGCTTCTGACCTGCGCCCTTGCCCGCGATGCCGAAGAAGCCTGCAGGTTGCTCAGTCAGCATGTGAACGGATGCGTTGCCTATACCCTCGAGAGCGGGGCGCTCAAATGATGAGTGACGTGCGAACAGTCCCCCAGCCCTCGACGGTCGGCGAGAGCGCCTACCAGAAGATTCGATCCGACATCATCTTCGGCCGGCTCGCCCCAGGCAAGAAGTTGAAGCTCGAACGCCTGAAGGCCGATTACGGCGCCAGTGTCAGCACACTTCGCGAAATACTGAATCGTCTTCACTCCGAACGGCTT
Source organism: Microvirga mediterraneensis (assembly GCF_013520865.1). Taxonomy (NCBI): domain Bacteria; kingdom Pseudomonadati; phylum Pseudomonadota; class Alphaproteobacteria; order Hyphomicrobiales; family Methylobacteriaceae; genus Microvirga; species Microvirga mediterraneensis. Next base: position 132,816 of record NZ_JACDXJ010000001.1, on the reverse strand, counting down.
GTGGTTGCCGAGGGGCAGAGGGGGTTCGAGGTCGCGCCCGTCTCAATTCCGACCCTGAGGGAGATCGCGGCTCTCCGGCAACTCCTCGAATGTCGCGCTCTGGAGCAGTCGTTCCTGGCCGGCGACATGGAATGGGAGGGGCGGGTCGTCGCCGCGCATCACCGCCTCGCCCGCATGGAGGAGCGCATGGCGCAAGGTGAAAGAAGCCAGACAGAGGAGTGGAAGCGCTACGACTGGCAATTCCATCAGGCACTCATATCTGCCTGCGGATCGAAAATGCTGATCGACAGCCACGCCGCAGTTTTCGACAAATACCTGCGCTATCAGATGATTGCCTTGAGCTACCGCGGCGAAATCGCAGCGCAAGAGCATGCTCTCCTTCTGGAATGTGCCCTCGCCAGAGACACGGCGCGCGCCTGCGAGGTGCTGACACGCCACGTCGCCGGCGGCGTCGAACATGCGCTTGCCACTGAAACCATCAGATAAGGCAACGGGGGAAGTCTGCCGCAATCGCTCCGGAATTATGAGACGTTGGCGGCTCTAGGCAGGGGCTCCTATCTAGGGATGTGGGGACTGCTTACGACAATGCGGTGGCAGGAGCGGCAAGAACGACAAATCCCTGGACCAGCATAACCGCGCCGAGTACGCCTACGAGGCCGGCCGAAGCCAGGGGCAGGCGCCGAAGCAGACGGTCGGAGACGGTGATCCGTTTGGAGGCGTGCCGCACGCCCCAGGCGGCCGCGACGCCGATCGACACCATCGTGATCGCCAGCCCCAGGCTGAAGGCGGCGACCGTGGCTGCACCGAGCGTGAATTGGCCGAGCTGCAGGCAAATCAACAGCACGGTGATCGAAGCAGGGCAGGGAATCAGGCCGCCGGTGATGCCGAACAGTGCGATCTGGGCCGTGGTGACGTTGCCGCCGCTGGCTGCGAGCTGGCGCGCGATCTGCTGGGCGTGCTCCCGCTCATGGGCATCCTCATCCTGCGCGGCGTGGTGATGAAGCCCATGGTCGTGTTCGGCGAAGCTGACCGTGTAGGTATGGGCGTGGTCGCCGTGCGACAGCCGTAGCCGGGCCGTGAATATGTGCGGCTCGGGAATTTCCCCTGCCGATTCCAGATAACCGTCCCGCGCGACGAAGCGGAACCGCTCGCCCGATCCGTCGCCGCGGTCGGTCTCGACCAGCACGTCCTCGGCCCTCCACGCATTGCCGCTGAGCGTCCGCAGGCGCCAGCGCGGCGGTACGCCATCCTCGAAGATCGACAGCTCCGCGATGCCGTGTCCGGTGTCGATAGTCCTTGCCTCGCCGTGATGATGATCGTCATGATGGGCGTGAGCATGATAATGCCGCCGGAACCAGCCGAGGCTCCGGCCCGTGCGCCAGACCATCCAGGCGGCGATGCCGAGGATGATCACGCCCGAGGCGATCAGCAGCCAGGCCTCGAAATGCGAGTTCAGGATATCGCGCCCGAGCGACAGGCCGAGCATGGCCACGATCCAGACGACCAGCGAGTGGGAGAGGGCGGCGCAAACGCCGAGAAGGATCGCCTGACCGATCGTGCCGCGGATCGCCACGATGTAGGCGGCCATCATGGTCTTGGAATGGCCGGGCTCCAACCCATGCAAGGAGCCGAGCAGAACGGCAACCGGCAGATAAATCCAGCCGTTGCCTCCAGATTGAAGGAGTTGAGCAATATCAGGCATCGGTATTCCAGGAATGTCTCGCGGCTGCAACAATTCTCCCAGCCGCGAGGGATCGGGTCACTTTAGATACGTGCGGACCACATCGATGAGTTCGGCTGCGCCCTTGGCACGCTCCGGATCAGGTTCATGCGCCGGGTCGACCACGTGGTTGCGGATGTGGTCCTCCAACAACTCGACAGTCAGGCCATTCACGGCTCCCCGCACGGAGGCGACGAGCATGAGCACATCGGCGCAACAGAGCTCGGATTCGAGCGCCCGCTCGACGGCCTCGACCTGCCCCTTGATCCGTCTGACTCGCGCGAGAAGCTTCGTCTTTTCCTTGACCGTGTGCGACATGCGGCCTCCAGGCTAACAGCGAAAGATATATAGGGGGTTACCCTATATATATCGAGGTAGAGTTTGCCGCAGGCCCAAGGTGGGTCTGCGTGCTTGGTGCTCCGCAGAGGTTAAGTCGGGGATGCTCAGAGCAGGCGTGCGCCCTCGTAGCGGGCAAAGGTGGCTCTGCCAGAAGAACCGAACAGGACAACATCGTACTTGTCGGGTGCTGCGCCCTTGACCTCCATTCCGGGCGAGCCGACAGGCATGCCGGGAACGGCCAATCCCCTCGCTTGAGGCTTCTCGGCCAGCAATCGCTTCACGGCGTCTGCGGGCACGTGCCCTTCGATGACATAGCCGCCGACCTCCGCCGTGTGACAGGAGGCGAGATCATCGGGCACCCCGAGCCGCACCTTCACCCGGTTGATCTCCGGGGTCTCGCGGACCTCGACGGGAAAGCCGGCGGACTTCATGTGGTCAGCCCAGGCGGAGCAGCATCCACACGACGGATCCTTGGTCACTATGATCTTCGGCAGACCCGCTTCTGCAAGAGCTGGTCCCATGGCTTGTAGCGCCCCTACGGTGCCGAGGACGGTCAGGAAGCGGCGGCGGTCGAGCATCGGGATCTCCGTCAGATTGCGGTTCGGGTGTAGCTGGCCTCGGTCGCGAGGGCCTTGATAGAACTCAGATCGGTGCTGCCGCGGGCCGATGCAAGCCTGATGCGGGCTTGGCTCGACACGCGTGCCCGGCAGGCCCATCTCGATCGTCCCGGCGCAAAGGCCGATTCACGCTTCTCTGAATGACCATCGCGCGTGTTCCAAATCCCTTCTGACGTCACGTTGTAGGGCGGACGGGGCAACGTCCGCCTGCTTTCTTCACAACGACGCCAGACGGCTCCGGACGTCAGCGATTGTCCTGGGCGTCGCCGTCCTAGTCATCGTCATCGTCGGATCCGCCGGGCATCATGGCGCCGCCGGGACCCATCATTTCCCGGCCCATCATCCCCGGTCCCATCATGCCACGCCCGCCCATGTGCATGAGGACTTGCAGTCGCCGCTTCTGGGCCTCGTCGAGGGTGGCGTAGAGCGGCGATGCCGCGTCCGTGAGCTTTCGCATTGCGTCCGCTCCCTGGCTCATCCGGTCAGCCATCGCGCGGAGCAGCCCGACCGGGTCGCTTGCCATCATTCCCCGGGCTTGGCGCATGGCCTGCATATGGCTGACGTGGAGGGTGGCAAGGTTCCGGAGCGCGGTTTCGACAGGAGGCCACAGCTTTTCCTGGTCGGCCGACAATTTCAGTCCGGCATGCATCGCGGCGATGTGGGCGTCGATGAAGGCGCTCATGTCCTCCGCCGAGAACCGGCCCATCATGCCATGGCCGGGGCCGCCCATCATCCCGCCTGGCATCATCCCCTGACCTTGCATCATGTCCTGGCCCATCTTCCTCATCGGCATCCGATTCATGGGCGATTGCTCTACGGCCTGCGCTGGGGGCGTCTGATGGGGCGCGGGAGCCGTAGCCTGGGCCAGGGCAGGGCCCGCGAGGGTGATCAGAGTGGCGGTGAGAATGGAGGTCTTCATGGCGGCTTCTCCTTATGAGCCCGGCGCAATGGTCTGGAGGGGTATCGTGCCGGCTCCGATGTCAGGGCAGCGCGGCTTAGCGATGCTCACGTGCCTTGCCTGTGATCGAAACTCTCATGCACGAACACGTGTTTCAGTGGACGGGTCAAAAGCAGTAAAGAGGACAGGGCAGTGATGCCGTGACCCGCGTGATTCAGGAAAAGATAGACGCCAAGCGCGGCTGGTGCGAGCGTAAGTGCCCACCCAACAGTGGCGCCAACCGAAACCGTCCGCGAGCTTGTCGGTGCCGATGGCGAAGCATTGGATGTGGTGTTCATGGCGAGGATGTTCCGTAAGCCCCGGAACTTTACGGAAGTCCCGGCCTTCGTCTTTGACCTTGCTCAAACCCGTCTCGCCTGAGGGACTCGAAGAGGTGTGGAATTGACTTCAGGCTGGATGACGAGAAGACGAGCATGTCGGCTTCAGCGCCTCATGACGCCTTCTCGCCGACGCACAGCAACTCTCGAGGGACCGTTCGACCTCTGCCGATGGCTGCGTTCATAGCGCCCGCCTCTTCATGGCACCGTACCCTGGTCCAGGTCACTTCCAGCTTCCGCCGCCGAGATCCTCCCGGCGCTGGGCGTCCAGAAGCGAGGATGCCAGCGCAAAGGCATCCCGGGCGCGGATGCAGCCGACGATCTTGTTGCGGTCCTCGAACCCGACCACGGCCAGTGTGGCTCGGTCGTCGCTGCGAAAGATATCGAGCACCTCCGCGAGAGATGCGGCGGGCGTCACGATCGGGCCCGACTCGTAGACCAGTTCCGCAGCCACTACCGGCAGGTCGGCACTCTCGGCCTCGATCGCTTCGACCAGGCGCGGGTCGATCAGGCCCAGGAAAGTTCCGTCCACCGCATAGACGGCCGTGCCCCGTGCGCCTGCCGTCGACAGGGCCCGACGAACCTCCTCCAGGCTGCCGTTGGCCATCACGGCCCGCTTCGGCGGCTTGATGATTTCGCTGATAGCGGTGGCCTCCAGTCGCGAAACATCGTGACCGCCCTCGATGGCGAGCCCGCGCTGCTGGAAGCGCCAGGTTGCGAACGAGTAGCCGAACAGGCGGTCCGTGAGGAAAGAGGCGGTCAGCGCCCCGATCGCCACCACGATGGTGGCATCGAAGTCTCCTGTGGTCTCGAGAACCAGAAAGATCATTGCGAGCGGGCTGCCGATCACGCTCGCTCCGACCGAGGCCATTCCGATCACCGCGCACAGGGCCGGGCTCCATTCCGGAGCGCCCGGGATGAAGGCCAGGATCCAGGCCATCACCTGCCCAAGGAGGGCGCCGATCATGAGCGAGGCGCCGAACAGGCCACCGCGGAAACCGGCTCCGAGGCTGGCCGCGGAGGCCAGTCCCTTCGCGGCGAGCAGGCCGAGGGCGTGGCGGCCTGCGATGTCGCCGGACACCGCATGCTCGATGGCCGCATGACCGCTTCCCAGTACGGCCGGGAAGCGGGTTGCGAGCGCCGTGAGGAGAAGAGCGGCCGAAAGCCGGCGCAGGACCTCGTTCTTCATGAAGCGCTTGAGCAGGCGCTCGATGGCCGAGACCAGCAGCATCACCGCGATGCCAGCGAAGGCCGCAACGACCCCGATCAGGACGGCCAGCGGATAGTCGGACCAGGACGTGCCGGGCCCCGTCTCAAGGCTGAAGGGTCGCGCCTGTCCCAGGAGCAGCCAGATGGTCATCACGGCCGCGATGGCGCCGAGCCCTATCGGAGCGAGGGTCCGCCGGGAGAAGGTCCCCAGCAGCAGTTCATAGGCATAGAGCATGCCGGCGATCGGCGCCCGGTAGGCGGCCGCGATGGCGGCCGCGGCGCCGACCGCCACCAGCAGGCGCAGATCGGAGCGCGGCCGGCCCAACCGGCGTCCCAGGCGGCTGGCGAGCACGGCCCCGAGCTGGGTGACGGCGGCCTCGATGCCGACCGAGGCGCCGAAGCAGACCGACGCGAGGATGGGGATGACGACCCCGGTGGCGTCGGACCAGCCCATCCTGCCCCCATTGAGGGCATTCGCCTCGACCGCGTCGATGGGGTCCTTGGTCTTCCAGCGCGCGATCAGATGCGACAGCAGGGTGACCAGGAAGGCGCTGCAGGCCAGGGCCAGGGCGATCCTCAGGAAGGAGGCGTGGTCCGGCAGGGCGATCCTCCGCTCGGCGGCGAAGCCCAGCATGGCGCGCTGCGCGAAGACGACGAATTGCTGCACGACCGCCACCATCAGGCCGGTCAGGATGCCGATCACGATGGCGAGCCCGACCAGACGGAACGAGCCATTCGGCTTTCGAATATTCGGAAGCGCCGGAAGGCGAGGGCGAAGCAGCATCATGCGGTTCGGGTGAGGAGCGGCCTGTCCGCGGGGTGCAGGCGGTTTGGGCGCGCCAGTCTTTGCCGTCAACCCACTTTCCGCCTGGACTGCGACCTTCATGGCGCATCTCTTCCAGCGAAGAACCAAATCCGAATGGGCCTTGCTTATTAATAAGGAGATGCTAAATTAGATTAATCTCATTAATCCAGGTAAGCGGATGCCCAAATTGGAACTCGATCTCGAGACGTTCGAACAGAAGGCCACCGAGGTCGCGGACATTTTGCGGGCGCTCGCCAACGAGCGCCGGCTGATGATCCTGTGCAAGCTTGTGGAATGGGGTGAGGCCAACGTCACCTCGCTGGTCGAGGCCGTGGGGCTGTCGCAGTCGGCCCTGTCGCAACATCTGGCCAAGATGCGGGACGAGGGCATCGTCGCCACGCGGCGCGAGAGCCAGACGATCTGGTATCGCATCGCTGATCCGCGCATCGAGCAGCTCTTCGGCCTGCTCTACGAGCTGTATTGCAAGCAAACCAAGCCGGGTAAGCCGGCCTGATCGGAGACAGTCATGGATAATTTCACACCCTTGTCGGCTCTGATCGGCGGCCTTCTGATCGGCGCATCGGCCGCCCTGTTCCTGGTGCTGAACGGGCGCGTCGCGGGCATCAGCGGCATCCTCGGCGGCTTGATCCCTCCCGAGCGCGGTCACGTCGGCTGGCGACTCGCCTTCCTGGCCGGGATGCTCGTCTCAGCTCCGGTCTACGTCATGGCCGGCGGCACGCTGCCGCCCGTCAAGGTCGGCGCATCCCTGCCTCTGCTGATCGTGGCTGGGTTGCTCGTCGGGTTCGGCACACGCCTGGGGGCAGGCTGCACCAGCGGCCACGGCGTCTGCGGCATCGGCCGCGGCTCGCCGCGCTCCATCGTGGCGACGCTCGTCTTCATGGGCACTGCCGTCGCCACGGTCTTCCTCGCCCGTCACGTCATTGGAATGTAAGCCATGCCCCTGATCCTGTCCGCCTTTGCGTCCGGCCTGCTGTTCGGCCTTGGACTGATCGTTTCGCAGATGGTCAACCCTGCCAAGGTGCTCGGCTTCCTCGACATCTTCGGTCAATGGGACCCGAGCCTCGCCTTGGTCATGGGCGGCGCCGTCGCGGTGTCGGCGCTGGGCACTCTGGTCGCCAGGCGCCGCAATGTGCCTGTGCTGGCGCCACGCCTCGAGATCCCGACCCGCCGCGACCTCGATCCTCGGCTGATCGGCGGAGCGGCCCTGTTCGGCGTCGGCTGGGGCCTCGTCGGCTTCTGCCCCGGTCCGGCCCTGGTCGGGCTCACCTTCGGACCATGGCAGGTCTTCGTTTTCGTCGCCGCCATGATCGTCGGCATGGCGCTCTTCCGCCTCGCGCCCACCGATTGGCCGCAGGTCTCCTTCCGTCGTGAAGCCTCGCAGGTGGACGGCTGAGCCTTCGCGACCGGCATATCCCAACCGACGATCAGGTCAGCCAGGCCCTAAGGATCAGGCTGACCGCTCCGGTCGTGCCGACGCCGGCAGCCCAGAGACCGGCGAACCACAGCCATTGCCTGAGAGCGGAGCCCTGTTCGGGAACGTTGCCCATCAGTGATATCCCTCGTGTCCGGTCTTACCGCGGAACACCCAATACGCATACCCGGTATAGGCGAGGATGATCGGGATCAGCACGCTCGCGCCGACCAGCATGAACTGAAGGCTGGCATGCGGCGCCGCCGCCTCGTGGATGGTGACGGCATTCGGCACCACGTGCGGGAACATGCTGACGCCCAAGCCCAGGAGGCCGAGGGCGAACAGCCCCAGCGTCAACAGGAACGGCCAGTACTCCCAGCGTCGCACCAGGCTTACCAACAGCGCTCCGGAGCAGAGGCCGACGAGCAGTGGTACCTGGGCGGTGAACAGGACCTGCGGCCAGGCGAACCAGCGCTCGTAATAGGCGCCGCTCAGGAACGGCGTCGCCGCGCTCACGAGTCCGATGCAGACGATCAGGCCGACCGCGAGCTTGCCGGCAAGACGGAAGCTGTGGCCCTGGACGGCGCCCTCTGTCTTCATGACGAGCCAAGTCGCGCCGAGCAGGGCGTAGCCGATCACGAGGCTGAATCCGACCAGCAGGCTGAACGGCGTGAGCCAGTCCCACCAGCCGCCGGCATAGGACCGCCCCTCCACCGCAATGCCCTGGAGGAGCGCCCCGAGGGTGATGCCCTGCGCCAGTGTCGCCACCACCGAACCTGTCGTGAAGGCGAAGTCCCAGTAGCGGCGATGGCCAGGATCGCGCCAGCGGAACTCGAAGGCGACGCCGCGGAAGATCAGCGCCAGCACCATGGCGATGATCGGTGCGTAGAGGGCCGGCAGGATGATGGCGTAGGCCAGCGGGAAGGCTGCCATCAGGCCGCCGCCGCCGAGCACGAGCCAGGTCTCGTTGCCGTCCCAGACCGGCGCGACCGAGTTCATGGCGCTGTCGCGCTCCGGTCCAGGGCTGAAGAACGGGAACAGGATGCCGATGCCGAGGTCGAAGCCGTCCATCACCACATAGGCGAAGACCGCGAACGCGATGATGAAGGCCCAGAGCGTGGGGAGATCGAGAAGGGGTGCCATGGTTTATGCCTTTGCGCCGAGGGTCCGGGCCGGGTTGACCGCCGGAGCCGGGGTAATGCCGGCGGTCCGGATCGGATCGCGCCCGGCCTCGGGACCCGTCTCGCCCGGATGCGGGGGCTTGGCCATGAGCTTGAGGATGTAGCCGGTACCGGCGCCGAACACGATGAAGTAGACCACGATGAAGGTGAGCAGCGAGGCGGCCACGGCCGGGGCCTCGAGCGGCGATGCCGATTGGGCCGTTCTGAGCAGACCATAGACAGTGAAGGGTTGGCGGCCGACCTCGGTCGTCACCCAGCCGGCGATGACGGCCACGAAGCCTGAAGGTCCCATCACCAGCGCCAGCCGGTGCAGAGGCCGCCATTCGTAGAGCCAGCCGCGCCAGCGGGCGAAGAGGCTGAGCGCTCCGAGGCCGAGCATCGCGAACCCCAAGGCCACCATGATGCGGAACGACCAGAACACCATCGGTACGTAGGGCCAGTCGGCACGGTCGATGGTGTCGAGCCCGTTCAAGGGTGCGTTCGGATCATGCTTGAGGATGAGCGACGAGGCTTTCGGGATCTCGATGGCATGGCGCACGGTTCCAGCCTCCTGGTCGGGAATGCCGAACAGGATCAGAGGCGCGCCCTCGGGATGGCTCTGGAAATGCCCCTCCATGGCCATGACCTTGGCGGGCTGGTGCTCGAGCGTGTTGAGGCCGTGCATATCCCCGGCCAGGATCTGGAGCGGGGCGACCAGCGCGACCATGCCCATGGCCATCGAGAACATCACCCGGGCGCCCTTGTTGGTGCGCTCGCGCAGGAGGTGCCAGGCGCCGACGCCGCCGACCACCAGGGCCGTGGTCAGATAGGCGGCGAAGACCGTGTGGACGAGGCGATAGGGGAAGGAGGGGTTGAAGATGATCGCCCACCAATCCTGCGGCACGAATTGTCCGGCCTCGTTGATCCCGTAGCCGACCGGCGTCTGCATCCACGAGTTGGCCGACAGAATCCAGAAGGCCGAGATGAAGGTGCCGATTGCGACCGCGAGCGTGGCGGCGAAATGCAGCTTGCGGCCGACGCGTCCCATGCCGAACAGCATGATGCCGAGGAAGCCCGCCTCCAGGAAGAACGCAGTCATGACCTCGTAGGCCATCAGCGGACCGATGACCGGCCCGGCCTTGTCGGAGAACACGGCCCAGTTGGTGCCGAATTGGTAGGACATGACGATGCCCGACACCACGCCCATGGCGAAGGCGAGGGCGAAGATCTTGAGCCAGTACTTGAACAGGTTGAGATAGACCTCGCGCCCGGTCCAGAGCCACAGCCCCTCCAGCACGGCGAGATAGCTCGCCAGCCCGATCGAGAAGGCGGGAAAGATGAAATGGAAGGAGACCGTGAACGCGAATTGAAACCGCGCCAGGAGAAGCGCGTCGAACTGGTCGAACATTTTTATTTTTCCTTAGGGTCGTCTCGGCGGCTCTTCCTCGATCCGGGCACGACGAAGAGACGGTCCTTCATTTCCAGGATCTTCTGCACCTTCGAGCCGAGCGTCAGGAGCTGGACGAGGCGCTCCGTATCGAGGCGCTGCACATCGGCGTACCAGCCGGTCAGAAGCTCGAAGAGATCGTGCATCTCGCGCATGCGCTCCTGGGCATGACGCTCCTCGGCGCTGGCGGGCTCCTGCATGAGCACCTCGCGCAGGAGCGTCATGGTCGGGTCGATCTCTCGTTTCTTGCGTTCTTCGACCAGCGTGCGGACGATCTGCCAGATGTCGTCGGGCGTGGCGAAATAGTCGCGCCGGTCGCCGGGCTTGTGCTGGAGCCGCACGAGGTTCCAGGCCTGCAATTCCTTCAGCCCCATGCTGACATTGGAGCGGGAGACGCCGAGCCGCTCGACGATGTCCTCGGCGTTCAGCGGCTCCTTGGAGAGATACAGCAGGGCGTAAATCTGGCCGACCGTGCGGTTGATGCCCCAGCGGGAGCCCATCTCGCCGAAATGCAGCACGAAAGTTTGGACAAGGGGGGGGAGATTCACGGCGTGTCCTGAAATTTCAGAATTTACTGAAATATCGGACATACATTGACGTAAGTCAAGGATCGGCGGGTACTGGATACTTCCCGTGGGCGTTCCTTGGGCGGAGCGACAGTGGGTCAAACATCGTCAGGTGTTGGGCGGATGCGGCTATCGTGGCTGAGCCTCTCTCTCGATGCTCCCGATTTGGCCTAAGGCGAACCCGGCCCGCAGGCCGGACCGGTCCTGCCGGTTCCGGAGCATGAAAGAAGCCCTGGCGCGCTTGAGGGCCGCTTCGACGATGGCGAGGCCGAGACCGCTGCCGACGGTGCTGCGATGGCGGCCGCGGAAGAACCGGTCGGTCACTTGGCCGATCTCGTCCTCGGGGATGCCGGGGCCCTCGTCCTCCACGGCGATCATCGGCGAACTCGTCTGGACATCGAGCACCCATCGGACGACACCGCCCTCCGGCGAGTGCTGAACCGCGTTCTCGTGCAGGTTGCGAATAGCAAGATGGAAGAGCTCCCGGTTCATCCGGATCGTCGTGTGGTGGAGCGCGGGGTCGATCTCAACCTGGACAGCGCCCGTGCCAAGGCTGGCGATGACTTCCGCCAAGGCCGATCCGACGAGGATGTCCTGCACCTCGCCCTCGTCCACTGTCGCATCGAGCTCGGACATGGCGAGCAGCTGGCGTACGAGCCGACTGGTGCGATCGACCGCCACTAGCGTTTGCCTCAGGGCCCCTTCGCGGATGCTCGGATCCTTCGCCGCCAGGGCCACCTGGACTTGGGTGCGCAGGCCGGCCAGCGGAGTGCGCAGCTCATGCGCGGCAAAGGCCGTGAAGCTGCGCTCGTGCTCGCGGGCCGCCGCTACCTTGCCGAACAGGCCGTTCAGGGCCTCGACCACGGGGCGGATCTCCGAGGGTGGTGTGCCGACGTCGACCGGGCTCAGGTCCTCGGGGCCCCTTGCCTTGAGCCCTTGCGTCAGGCGGCGCAGAGGCTGCAGACCGCGCCCGACGCTGGCCCAGATCAGGAAGGCGAGGAGCGGGACCACGACGATGGCTGGCAGCAGGAGCCCACGCACGAGGTCCGCCACGAGGCGGTCGCGCAATCCGAGCCGGTCGCCGACCAGCACGCGGATGCCGCGTTCCTGGTCGGCGAAAGCATAGACTCGCCACGGCTCGCCGCCGACCTCCTGTTCCGAGAAACCACTGGTCCCGTTCGACAGGGCGGCCTTGGGCGCGCCGCTGGAGCGACCGATCAATCGACCGTCGAACGACCAGATCTGGCAGGAGAGCTGACGCTCGTAACCCACAGGGATCAGCTCGGGCAGGGGGATGGAGGATGGGGCCTCGTCGGCGCGGACCGACAGCCCGATCTCGCCGCTCGTGACGAGGGAGCCCACCATGCGGGCAGCCTCCATGATCCGGGTGTCGAGCACATGCTGCAGCTGGCGCTTGGTGTCGAGATAGATCCAGGCCGTCGCGAACAGCCAGATCAGGGTCGTGGCGGCGATGAGGATGATGAAGAGGCGGGTGCGGAGCGAAGTCACGTCAGGGGCTCCGGAGACGATAGCCGAGGCCGCGCACGGTCTCTATGGCGTCGCGCCCGATCTTGACGCGCAGGTGATGGACGTGGACCTCCACGGCGTTGCTCTCGACGTCCTCATCCCAGCCGTAGAGCCGGTCCGCGAGCTGGTCCTTCGACAGCACCGTGCCAGGGTGTCTCATGAGCGTCTCCAGGATCGAGAACTCGCGGCGCGAGAGACCGATTGATTTGCCGTCGATCTCGACGGTCCGACGGCCGGGATCGAGTTCGACGCCGTTCCATGTCAAGGTGGGCGACGCGCGCCCGGAAGCCCGGCGCGAGATGGCACGCAGCCGCGCCGCGACCTCGTCGAGATCGAAAGGTTTCCCGAGATAATCGTCCGCTCCGGTGTCGAGGCCGCCGATCCGGTCGGCCACGGTGTCCTTTGCGGTCAGCAGCAGAACAGGCGTCACGTCCTGGCGCCGGCGCAGCTCGCGGAGGATCTCGAGTCCGGAGCCGTCCGGCAGCATCAGGTCGAGGATGACCGCATCGAATTCGGTCGTGGCGAGAGCCGCCCGGGCATCGCCGCACGACGCCACCGCATCGGCCGTGAAGCCGTGAAGGCCAAGGCCAACCTTCAGGCCGTCGAGCAGCACCGCATCGTCTTCAACCACGAGAATACGCATCGAGCACCTCCGCAGGCTCTGTGACCTGCTACCCTTAAGGCTGCCTTAAGGTTGGCCGGGAGTTTGGGGGAACATTGACCTGGTCGCGAGGATTCGCTTGTCCCACAATCTTATCCGATTTGTGTTCGCGCTTGCCGCACTGGCTCTCGGCTCCGCCGGGGCAGGGGCGCAGTTCGCTATCCCCAGCGCCGATGAGGCGTTCAGGCTCAGCGCAGCGAAGAGTCCCGATGGAGGTATCATCCTCGATTGGGCCATTGCCCCGGATATGTATCTGTATCGCGAAAAAGTGATCGTCTCGGCCTCACCCGACGGGGGCAGGCCTATTCCGGTCGAAACCAGCCCCGGCCAGAAGAAGGATGATCCCACCTTCGGCGAGACCGAGGTCTACCACGATGCGACCCGCGCGACCGTGTCGTCCGGCGCCCTGGCCGCCGCCGGCTCTCCGCAGACGATCCACGTCGCCTATCAGGGCTGCGCCGAAAAGCTCGGCATCTGCTATCCGCCCACCACGAAGGCCATCGAGGTCGCAACGCTTCCGGCGACGAACCAAGCTGTGCCGGCTTCGAAGGGCGGCTCATCCCGGAGCACCGTGCCGACCGGCGCCTCTCAGCCGGTTGATGGCGCCACGGCCGCGCCTGGGACGCCGCAGACGGCGTCCCAGGACAATGCCTGGATGAGCGGCAGTCTGGCGTCGGTGCTTGCGACTTTCCTTGGCTTTGGATTGCTGCTGACCTTCACCCCCTGCGTACTGCCGATGATCCCGATCCTGTCGGGCATGCTCGCCCGCAGCGGGAGCCGACTTTCGGCGGGCCGGGGCTTCGCGCTCTCGGCCACCTACGTGCTGGCCATGGCGGCAGCCTACGGCCTGCTCGGAATTGTCGCAGCCTGGTCCGGGCAGAACCTGCAGGCAGCCCTGCAGACGCCGTGGGCATTGGGCGCCATGAGCGTGCTTTTCGCGGTCCTCGCGCTGTCGATGTTCGGCCTGTTCGAGCTCCAGCTCCCCAGCTCCTGGACCAGCTTCATCTCGGGCCGGACTTCCGCAATGGGCGGCTCGCTTCCCGGCGCGGCGGCCCTCGGCTTCACCTCGGCCCTGATCGTCGGCCCCTGCGTGACGCCGCCGCTGGCCGGGGCCCTGCTCTACGTCTCGCAAACGGGTGACACGATGCGTGGCGCGGCCGCTCTGTTCATGTTGGGGCTCGGCATGGGTTTGCCGCTGATAGTGTATGGCACCGTCGGGGCCAAGGCCCTGCCGAAATCCGGTCTCTGGCTGGTGCGCGTCAAGCAGGCCTTCGGGGTCGTTTTCCTTGGTGTCGCCATCGCGATGGTCTCCCGTATTGTGCCGCCGCAGGTGTCGCTTGCCCTGTGGGCCATGCTGGTCATCGGAACCGGCGTATTCCTCGGTGCCTTTGATCCGGCGTCCGGCTGCGCGGTCCGCCGGGTTGCTAAGGCAGCAGGGATTGCGGCGGTCGTCTACGGCGGAACTCTGATGGTGGGTGCTGCGTCCGGGGCGAGCGACCCACTGCAGCCGCTGGCTACCCTGGCACGTGGCTCCACGCCTGATACGGCGCCCGCGCTCGCCTCTACCCGCGTCACCACGCCGGCGGAGTTCGATGCCGCGCTCGAGACGGCCCAGGCGCAGGGCAATCCGATCCTCGTCGACTTCACCGCCGAGTGGTGCGTGACCTGCAAGGAGATCGACCGCACCGTCTTTGCCGATCCCAACGTACAGGCAAGGCTCAAGGACATCCCCTTCATCCGCGCCGACGTGACGGATTACAACGATGCCAGCCGTGATCTCATGCGACGCTTCGACGTGGTCGGGCCTCCGACCATCCTGTTCCTCGATCCGAAGACGGGCCAGGAACTCACTCCGGTCCGAACCATCGGTACGATCGACGCAGACGGTTTCCTCCGGAAGCTCACGGCGGCGGGCGCGTGATGGCCGTCATCCTTTCTCGTTCCCGTGCTTCCACACGATCCGACACATGGTCGCGCCGGACATTCCTGAATTTCGCAGCGTCCTCCATGGGGCTGGCACTCCTGCAGCCGACGGCGAGGGTGCAGGCCGCGGAACAGGCCTTCGCCCATGTCACCACACGGGAGGCGTTCGACGCGGCGGTCGGGCGTGCCCGAGTCCAGAAGAAGCCGGTGCTGGCGTATGTCACGGCCGAATGGTGCCCGATCTGCAAGAGGATCGACAGCCGCGTGTTTTCGGATCCTGTAATTAAACGCCGACTTGAGCGCATCGCCCTGGTGCGCGCGGACGTGACTGCCGCCGATGCGGGCAGCCGGGCGCTCATGGAACACCTCCGGGTACCGGGCCCGCCCACGATGTTCGTCATCGATCCGAAGACGGGCCGGGAGATTCCCAGGACCCGCCTGACCGGAGTCGTCGACGCCAACCTCTTCCTCGACACGATCAACCTCGCAGGCCTCTAGCGCACCGTGCGGAAAAGTGGGCCCGGTTTTCACTGACGCGATCCGTCGGGTCCGCATTCGCCTTTACCAGACATCTAAGGAGCCGATCATGCCTCGCTTTACGCCGTCTTTGTCCGCCGCTGTTTTGACAGCGCTGTTCTTCTCTTTGGTCATGCTCGCCGTTCCGGCTCAAGCGCAGGACCGTGCCATCTCGGTCGATGCGATCCTGAACGACCCTCAGGCGCCCGTCGGCGGCAACCCCAAGGGCGACGTCACCATCGTGGCATTCTTCGACTACAACTGCCCCTTCTGCAAGAAATCGGCGCCGGATCTGGAGAGGCTTGTCAAGGCCGATGGCAAGATCCGTCTGGTCTACAAGGATTGGCCCATCCTTTCGCCAGCCTCCATCCATGGAGCGCAGCTGGCGTTGGCCGCCAAGCACCAGGGCAAGTACGAGCAGGTGCATCACGCGCTGATGGGCCTTCCGGGCAGGCGCAGCAGCAAGGAGACGATGACCGAGGCAGTCCAGAATTCCGGTGTCGATACGGAGCGCCTGAACGCGGACCTGAAGCAGCACGGCGGCGAGATCCAGGCGCTGATCCAGCGCAACCTCGACCAAGCCGACGCGCTCGGACTCACAGGGACGCCGGTTTACCTGATCGGCCCGTTCAAGGCATCGGGAGCGCTCAGCTACGACCAGTTCCGCAAGGCGGTCGCCGACGCCCGCGCACAGGCCAAGCAGTGAGCTGCTCCTGCTCCTTTGCGCCTCTCCCTCTCTGACAGGAATCCCATGTTCAAGTTCACACGGCCGACCGGCCTTTTTCGAGTGCTCGTCCCGCTGATCCTGACGACCGTGCTGGCAGCCTGCAACACCACCGCAAGCGCGCCCCCTCCCGCCGTGGCTGCGGCGCCCGCGGTCGATCCCGTCACAGCCGAGCGCTATGCCGCGGTGACCACCGACAAGCACCCCGTGCCCGGCGTCGATCCCGCCACGCTCAAGCCGCGCAACGTGCGCCAGCTCGTGGACTACTCGACCACGGAGAAGCCGGGGACCATCGTGGTCGATACGAATGCACGCTTCATCTACCTCGTGCAGGAAGGCGGCAAGGCGCTGCGCTACGGCGTCGGCGTCGGCAAGGAAGGGCTGGAGTTCAAGGGCACGGCGACCGTGAACCATAAGGCGCAGTGGCCGCGCTGGACGCCGACGCCCGACATGATCAGGCGCGAGCCGGCGCGCTACAAAAAATGGGCCGGAGGCATGGACGGCGGCACCGACAATCCGCTCGGCGCGCGGGCCCTGTACCTGTTCAAGGACGGCAAGGACACGCTCTACCGCATCCATGGCACCAACGAGCCGGAAACCATCGGGCAGGCGATCTCGTCCGGCTGCATCCGCATGATGAACCAGGACGTGATCGACCTCTACAGCCGTGTCCCGGCGGGCAGCAAGGTCGTCGTCCTGTGACGATCGCGCCTGTATCTCTCCGCACGCAAGCTTGGATTGGAATGACATGATGACCTTCGACCGACGCCGGATCATCCAGGGCACCGCTCTCGCTCTTCTGTCGATGCCTTCCTTCAACATTGCCCGGGCCCAAAGCACTGACGGTTGGCATGCATTGAAAGGCGATGACGGCAAACCCGTCCCCAACACCCGGCTTCCCGTCGAGCTCACGAATGAGATCGACGCTCTTCCTGGCGTAATCTGGGTCGGCTCGAAAAGCAGCGCCGTCACCCTTTACGAGTTCTATGACTACAACTGTCCCTATTGCCGCGTGGCGGCGAAGGACTTGCATGTGCTTCTGAAGCAAAGGCCCGAACTGCGCCTGGGGCTGGTCAACAACGCCATCCTGTCGCTCGGTTCCATGCAGGCGGCCAAGGTGGAGCTGGCGCTGCTCCTGCTGAGGGGGCCGGCCATCGCCTACGAGCTTCACCGGCGCCTGTTTGCCATGCCGGGCGTGAACGATGGCCGAAGGGCGCTCGATGTCGCTGAAGGGCTCGGTGTTCCGAGACGCGAGAGCGAACCCATGGCCGACAGCGAGAAGGTTGGCGGAATGCTGCGTGAGCAGGCTTCCCTCGCGGCCAATCTTGGTCTCGCCGCCACACCGTCCTTCGTGGCCGGCGGAGCGGGCATACTTGGCTATCCGGGGGCGAGAACAATCGGCCGGATCGTCGCCTCGCTCGACGCATGTGGCGAGATCGTCTGCCCCTCATGACGCAGGGTTCCTGGCAGTTCCGGCCGACGACCGCTCTTACGGCATGGAGATGGTCTTCTCCATGCAAAGGAAGGCGTGGCCTCTCCCTAGCCGGCGCTCGCCTGCCATTCGCGGGAGGCGGCCTCGATCTGAGGGCGCAGGGCCTCCAGATTGTATCCGGCGTCCGCAGCAATCCGCAGAATTTCATCAGGCGCAAGGCGACGGGCCGAAGCGAGGGCCCACAGGCTGGTGGAGCGGGTGCCGGTCCGGCAGAAGGCAAGCGTCGGCCCTGTGGTGGACGTAAGGGCCTCCCGGAAAGCATCGACGTGGTCCGGCGAAATCCCGCCGGGAACGACCGGGATATGCCGGTAGGCGAGGCCCAGGCGGTGCGCGGCTGCCGCCAGGGTATCGCTCAGGGGCTGGTCAGGGGACTCGCCGTCCGGGCGGTTGTTGATGATGGACCGGAAGCCCGCGGCGGCGGCCTGCTGCAGATCCTCGGGACTCAGCTGGGGCGCAACCGAGAGGTTGTCGGTGAGCGTGGTGAATGGCATGGATCGTCTCCTTTGGGTTTGAGGAAAGCCGGTGATGCATCTTCAATCTCACAGCAGATTGAGGCTTCGGACCAGCATGTAGATGGCGACGGCGAAGATCAGCCCGGCGAAAACAATGTTGAGCGCACCTTTCCTGACCGCGAGCTTCGACGCCAAACGCGCGCCGAGCAGCCCGCCGAGGATGCCTCCGCCGATGAACAGGGCGGCCAGAGACCAGTCGACCAGACCCGAGAAGGCATAATTCGCCGCGGTGGTCAGGCCGAAGCCGGTCACCGCCAGCAGCGAGGAACCGACCGCGTAGAGGATCGGCATGCCGGTCGCCAGGATCAGCCCCGGCACGATCAGGAAGCCGCCGCCGATGCCGAAGAAACCCGACAAGGCACCCGTCGCCAGGCCGATGCCTGCCAGCTTGAAAAAGTTCTCCCGACCGAGCCGGACACTCTCGTCGCCCTCACCGGAGCGCTTCCGCAGCATCAGGGCGCCGACGACCATCATCAGCACGGCGAACAGGGCGAGAAGCTTCTGGCCGTCGACCATCTTGCCCAAGGTCGATCCGCCGAAGGCGCCGACAATGCCGGCCATGGTGAACACCAGGGCGCAGGGCCATTTCACATTTCTCGCGCGGGCATGGGTGCCGAGATTGATGGCCGCATTGGCCGCCACGGCGACCGCGCTGGTGCCGATCGCCACATGCGGGTTCGTGACACCCACCAGATAGACCAGCAGCGGCACGGCCAGAATGGAGCCGCCTCCGCCCACGAGGCCGAGCGTGAAGCCGACGAGAGAGCCCGAGGCCAGTCCGAGGGCGCTTTGAAAGAGCGAGAGCGTCATGGATTCTCCTGAGCCGTCATCCTGTCCTTGCCCAAGGGGCGGAGACAGGAGCGATTTCCAAGGGGTTTATGCTCGTTAAATTAGATATTGCTTATTTAGATTATTCTTATATATTGTCAATGCCAACAACGCCGCGAGCCAGCGAGGAGGTTCAGATCATGTCAGGCCAACCCATCATCCGGGCGTTCTTCGACGAGCCCACCTATACGGTGAGCTATCTCGTGGCCGATCCGGCGACCAGGAAAACCGCGATCATCGATCCGGTCTTCGACTACGATCACAATTCCGGCACGGTCGACACGCGCTCCGTCGAGGCGATGCTCAAAGTCGCCGAGGAGGCGGGCTATGCGATCGAATGGGTGCTCGAGACCCACGCCCACGCCGATCACCTGTCGGGTGCGCCTTACATCAAGGCGAAGACGGGAGCGAAGATCGGCATCGGCGAACACATCACGGAGGTTCAGCGGATCTTCCGCCCGATCTTCAACGCCACCGATCTGGACACCAGCGGCCGCGACTTCGACCATCTGTTCAAGGACGGCGAGCGTTTCAGGATCGGTGAGCTCGACGTGGAGGTGCTGCATACGCCGGGTCATACGCCGGCCGACATCTCCTACAAGATCGAGGACGCGGTGTTCGTCGGCGACACGATGTTCATGCCGGATTACGGCACCGCGCGAGCCGATTTCCCGGGCGGCGATGCGCACAAGCTCTATCGCTCGATGAAGCGCCTTCTGTCTCTTCCCCCCGAGACGCGCCTGTTCATGTGCCACGACTACAAGGCGCCTGGGCGCGACACCTATGCATGGGAAACCACGGTTGCCGAGGAGCGGAACAACGTGCACCTGAAGGATGGCGTCACAGAGGATGAATTCGTGGCGATGCGCCAGGCGCGAGATTCCACGCTCGCGGCACCACGCCTCCTCCTGCCTTCCATCCAGACCAATATCCGCGCCGGCAAGTTTCCGCCCGCCGAGGCCAACGGCGTGCGCTATCTCATGATCCCGGTGAAGCTGAAAGGCGGCGCCGAGGAGGTCGTCTAGAGCATTGTTCGGTGAAGTGGATCCGGTTCACCGTCAAAAAATGCGGTCATACAAAGAAGAGAGGTGATTTCACGTCAGTGGAAACAGCTCTAAGCGGACTGCGCGCCGGCCTGCCGGGCCGGCGCTTCCCGCCTCAGGGGCACGGACGAGAATGCCGAACGTCCGCGCATATAGGCCTGGGGGCTGCACCCCATCTCGGTGCGGAACGCATAGACGAAGGCCGAGGTCGAGCCGTAGCCGAGCTCCAGGGCCGTCCGGGTCACGTCCAGGCCGCCGCCCATGAGTTCGATGGCCTTGAACAGCCGCAGGCGCCGACGCCACGAACGCAGGCTCATGCCCAGCTCGGCTTCGACGCGACGTGCCAGGGTCCGCTCCGACATCCCGAGTTCCGCGCCCCACATCCTTGGCCCGCGCGGATCGGTCGGATCCGCATAGAGAGCCTCGCATAGCGCCATCAGGGAGGAGCCCGCGCGGGGCCACGCAAGCGCACCCGGGAGGGGCTGCGCCCGCCGGAGCTGATCGATGATCAGGTCTGTGACCCGGCCCGCATAGCCGTCACGATCCTCCGCTCCTGCGATCTCGGCGGCCTCGACGATCAGCGCCTTCAGCAGAGGCGTGACGGCGAAGACGGTCGGGGCCGCCGGCAGGCCGCGCCCGGCCTCGTCGGCGATCCAGAGAGAGCGGAACTCCGCACCGAGCAGCGATCCGACCCGGTGCCGTACACCCGTCGGCAGCCAGACGGCCTGCTCCGGCGAGATCGCAAAGGAGTGCCCCTCGCTGGCCACCGTGAGCACGCCGGAGATCGCATAGACCATCTGGTGCCAGCCATGTGCATGTTCAGGGAAGGAATGGCGCGCCGGGATCGCCTGTGCCCGTACGGTGATCGGCTGCGGCGTCGCCAGGCCGGATGGCGCCTGAAGAGTCTCCCATGCCATATCCAGCTCCTGTTTGGCTGTTAGTCTACATCATTTGACAGATTGTCAAAATACGGACAGGACGTGATGTCTTATAGATGGCTGGAATGCGCCGATGCGTGCCTGATCCCAAGAAACGAGGAACCTGTCATGACCCGCTTCGACAGCCGGGGTCTGCCCCTCTCGACCACGTCCGATCTTGCCGCCGGACGCTACCGGCAGGGGATCGACCTGCTGCTTTCGGCTTGGCCCAGCGCAGCGGAGGTTCTGGAGGGCGCCATCGCGGCCGATCCGGACTTTGCTCTCGCTCATGCGGCCCGCGCCCGCCTGCACGCTATCCGCAATGAGGCGGCCAAAGCCAGGGCGCGGATCGCGACGGCGGAGGAGATCGTCGCTCGCCGGGGGACCGACCGGGAGCGGAGCCATGTGGCGGTCCTGTCGCTGGCCATCAGCGGCCAATCGGCCAAGGCGCTGGAGCGGGCGCTCGCGCACGCCGACACCTGGCCGCGCGATGTCCTGATCCTGTCGCTGCCGCTCGGCGCCTTCGGGCTCTTCGCCTTCTCCGGCATGGCGGACCACGACCAGGCGCGCGTCGATCTCTGCGAGCGTCATGCCCGGCATTTCGACGCCGACGATTGGTGGTTTCTCACCTACCGGGGCTGGTCCCATGCCGAGAACGGCAACGTCGCGCACGGCCGGGCCCTCACCCAGCGGGGCTTCGACCTGCGCCGGAACAACGCCAACGCGGCGCACGCGCTCTCGCATGCCATGTACGAAGGCGGGGCACACGACGAGGCGGAGCGGCTGATCGCCGATTGGCTGCCGGGCTACGACCGCAGCGGAATCCTTCATGGCCACATTGCCTGGCACTCGGCCCTCGGGGCCCTGGAGCGGGGCGATCCGGAACAGGCGCTGACGATCTACGCCGATTACATCCAGCCCTCGGTGACGTCCGGGATGCCGGTCAACGTGGTCAGCGATACCGCTTCGTTCCTGTGGCGGCTCGAGGCCTATGGCCATACGGTGCCGGCGGGGCTGTGGCAGGACGCAGCGGCCTACTCGGAAGGCTTCTTCCAGAAGGCCGGCTTGGCCTTCGCCGATGTCCACAGGGCGCTCATCGCGGCAGCGACCGGCGACAAGGCTGCCGTCGAGGAGCGCGTGAAGACCCAGATGGACCTGATTGAGGCGGGCGCGCTGACCGCCGGTCCGGTAGTGCCGGCAATCTGCCGCGCGGCGCTTGCCTTCGCGGAAGAGGATTACGCGGGCTGCGTGCGCATCCTTGAACCGGTTGCGGCCGAGGTCGTGCGCATCGGCGGCAGCGGAGCCCAGCGCGAGATGATGGAGGACATGCTGCTGCTGGCGTTCATGCGCAGCGGCGAAGTGGCGAAAGCCGGTGAGCTGCTCGACCGTCGCCTGCACCGCCGCCCGTCTGCACGCGACACGCGCTGGCACGGCATGCTGGTAGCTTGAAGAACCTCTTTCACGGATGAACGCCGATGCTGCAGGCAAGAAGCGCACCGGAATGGATCCCAACAGTGCATCCATTATTGGGTCTGATGAGGAGCCTGACGGCGACACTCTGACGATTGTGATGGAGACCGGCCATTACGGAAATATCGTCCTCAAAGCCGATGAGGCGTACTCCAGCGCTGCACCCCTCGATGTGTTCGAAGCTCTCCCTGTTGGTCAAGTCCTGACCATCCTCTCACGTATTTGGTCTGCGCTGGGAAGGCGGAGCTGGAACCGCGACAGCGTCGATCCCTCGGAACTAATAAAACTATTTTGCGGTGATCGGCGGGTCTGCGAAGAGGAAATCTTTGGAGGACTGGATGCTCGTTGCTCCGCCCTTTCGACTGTCTCGGGCGTGGATTCAGGTGAGGCGCTTCAAGTCCTGACCCAGTAAGGAACCTGTGGGGGATTCCTCTCGACGCCGCATCGAGAGTCAAACGGGAGCCGCTCGCATTTGACGGCGTAATGTCTTCATTTTGTTCTTCCGCAACAGCACCCGCATCCGGACCTGCGGTGAACGCGTCGCGAAGCCGTATCGGAGACTTACGCAGTTGCACGTCAATTAGACTAAAGGCGATTGCCGTATGGGCAATGACAACGTTGTCTTTGTATCCGGCGAAGCTATGGTAACGTTGTCATTTGATGGATGAGATATGGCGGGTCCTAGACTAACCCTCGACGAGACGTTCCGTGGCATACCCCCGGGATCAAGCCCAGTTTCCCTCGAAACCGTGGCTTCTCAAAAGTGGCGCCCGGCCGACAACTCGATGCCGTTGCCTGTGTTGAGCTTGGACGAGGCCGCCTTTCGCGAGAATTGCAGGCAGATGTTTGCCTATGCGAGGAGCCATGGTGCGGCCCTCGCGCCCCATGCCAAGACGCCGATGTCTCCCGATATCGTCAAACGGCTGCTCGGGCAGGGCGCTTGGGGTGCGACAACTGCCAACCTTCAGCAGACGGCCGTTCTTTTGAAAGCCGGCTGCCGACGGCTCCTGCTCGCGAACCAGATCGGAGGGGAGGCCAGCGGGAGACGGCTGGGTGAGCTGCTTAAGGAGCATCCGGATGCCGATGTGCGGGTTTTCGCGGATTCGCCTCAGTCCGTCAGAGCTCTTGCGGTCGCCGGACAATACGCCGGTCGACCTGTCCCGGTCCTTGTCGAAGTCGGGCGCGGTCGCGCAGGTGCCCGGGGTATTGACGCGGCGAAGGACGTGATCAGCAGTATTGCGTCGGCGCCCGGCCATGTGTGCTTCGCCGGAGTGGCAGCCTATGAAGGGGCGGTGGCCAGCGCCGACCCGGTGGCGACCCGGATAGCGATCGAGGCTCTTTCCGAACTCGCCATACGGACCTTCCATTTGGTGCGTGAGTGCGCTCCAGACGCTCCCCTGATGCTGAGCGCAGGAGGATCCGCCTTCTTCGATCTGATCGTCTCGGCTTTGCAGCCGGTTGCGACCGCGGACGGGAATGCGACACTCGTTCTGCGCAGCGGCGCCATCTTCTTCCATGATCATGGCGTCTATGAGCGCGCACTGCGCGCCATGGACGAGCGCAAGGGCTTCGAGGTCGACGGTGCGATTCGTTCCGCGGCCGCGGCCTTTACTCCAGCGCTGCGGCTCTGGGCGGAGGTGCTTTCGCGTCCGGAACCGGGCCTTGCCATTTGCGGCATGGGGATGCGGGACGTCTCGTCCGATCAAGATCTTCCCATTCCGCTCAATATCTACCGGGATGGTTGCCTGCTCTCCGTAAACGCCACTGAGCCCCTAACGGTCAGCAAGCTGAACGATCAGCATGCATTTCTCAGGGTGTCGCCGGGGACCGACCTCGTCGTTGGAGACGTCGTGGAGTTCGGAATCTCTCATCCTTGCACGTGCCTTGACCGCTGGCGGATCTTCTATGGGTTGGACGAGAGCGGTCAGGTCTGTTCTGCCTATCAGACCTATTTCAGGTAGGCGGCCATGAGCCTGAACTTTCAACAGCTCTGGCGCTACCAGGATCGCTTCGCCGAGGGCGTCGTTCTCACGATTACCCTGACGGGGATTTCGGCCGTTGCGGGCACTCTCATCGGCCTTCTGGGAGCCATGCTCATTCGCAGCGGCCCACGTCCCGTGCGATGGCTCATTCGCAGCTATATCGAGATCATTCGGAACACACCTTCGCTGATCCAGATCTTTCTCATCTTCTTCGTCCTGCCGGCTTTCGGTATAAAGCTGCCCCCGTTCGAGGCTGCAAGTGTCGCCCTGAGCATCTACTTCGGTGCATATGCGATCGAGATCATCCGTTCCGGCCTCGACACCATTCCTCGGAGCCAGATTGAAGCGGGGGCCTGCCTGGGACTATCCCGCTGGGAGGTCTTCCGGCACATCGTGCTCGCACCTGCCCTGCGCAATATCTACCCTGCCTTCACAAGCCAGTTCGTGCTGCTGCTGCTCGGAACATCCATAGCATCTCAGATTTCAGCCGAGGAGCTGTTCCATACCGCCAGCTTCATCGAAAGCCGCACCTATCGCAGCTTTGAGGTCTATGCCGTCGTTTGCGCGATCTACTTCGCACTCGTCATAGCGTTCAAAGTTGCGTTCGCGATTGTCGGCCGGCTGGCGTTCCGCTGGCCGACCCGGCGCTGATAGGGGCACATATGCGCGTCTTCACAACGTCCGACCTGTTCTCTCTCTTCGCCGCTCTCCAGTGGACCATCGTTCTCGTCACATTGGCGATCGGACTGGGTGCCCCTCTGGCCCTGGCGCTGGCTCTGATGAGGATCAGCAAGTTCGCGCCGCTGCGCTGGGTCGCAGCCGCATATCTCCAATTGGTTCAGGGCATTCCTCTTCTCGGGCTGCTGATGTTCTTCTACTTCGGCGTGCCTGTTTTCCTGAACGTCGAGGTTCCTGCCATCGTGGCTGTGGGAATAGCATTTGCAGCTTACAGTAGCGCCTTCCTCGGCGAGATCTGGCGCGGTGGGATCCAGGCGGTGAAGCAGGCCCAATGGGAGGCCGCCGCCTGTCTCGGCATAACGCGGTGGCAGCAGTTCCGCTATGTCATCGCCCCGCAGGCGCTGCGCATCGCTCTACCGTCCACGGTCGGGTTTCTGGTGCAGCTCATCAAGGGAACGTCATTGGCGTCCGTCGTCGGGTTCGTTGAGCTGGCCCGCGCAGGCCAGCTGGCAAGCGCAGCGACTTTTCAGCCCCTGCTGATCTACTCGATCGTCGCCGCGATCTACTTTGCAATGTGCTTCCCTCTCACCGTTTGGTCCCGCTCCCTGGAGGTTCGTCTCAATGGCGCTCGTTGAAATCCGTGATGTGCGCAAGAGCTTTGGCACGAATGAAGTCCTGAAGGGCGTTTCCCTCGACATCGACGAAGGGGAAATCGTGACCATCATCGGGCGGAGCGGGTCGGGCAAGAGCACGTTGCTTCGATGCATCAACGCGCTTGAGCGGGTCGATGCCGGAGAAATCCGAGTGGAGGGTAAGACCGTCCGGACGGATATGCGGGATCTGCGGCAGTTCCGGCAACGCGTCGGAATCGTGTTTCAGGCGTTCAATCTCTTTCCGCATCTCACCGTCGAGAAAAACATTACCTTGGCGCCCGTTCTCACGGGAAAGGCCAGCAAGTCGAAAGCGCGTCAGTTGGCGCTTGACGTGCTTGAACGGGTCGGACTGGCCGAGAAGGTCGATGCCTATCCGGAGCAGCTCTCGGGCGGTCAGCAGCAGCGCGTGGCGATTGCCCGGTGTTTGGCCATGGCGCCCCATCTCATGCTCTTCGACGAAGTGACCTCTGCACTCGATCCCGAACTCGTCGGCGAGGTTCTCAAGGTGATGGAGGACATGGCCAAGCAGGGCATGACGATGGTTCTCGTCACGCACGAGATGGGGTTTGCCCGCAACGTGGCCTCCAAGATCGTGTTCATGCATCAGGGCAAGGTCTGGGAGCAGGGTAAGCCTGCTGAACTGTTCGCAAACCCTCAGACGCCGGAACTCAAGAGTTTCATCAGCTCGATCAAGTAGCATGCCAGAGGGGCAATCTACGACGAGGCTACCACAAGGAGAGGATCTCACATGAAAAGTCTGCGTAATCTGATTGCGGCCGCGGCGGCGGCCGTTCTCGTCGCTGTTCCGACATTGGCCAAGGCCGACAAGCTTGAGGACGTTCTCAGTGCAGGAAAGCTGAGGGTCGGCCTGCTCCTGGACGCTGCCCCGTGGGGTTTCAAGGACGCCAAGGGTGAAGCCGCAGGCCTGGACGTCGATCTCGCCAAGCTCATGGCGTCCGACATGGGCGTGAAGCTCGAAATCGTGCCGCTGACGGGCGCCAGCCGTATTCCGAGCCTCCTCGCCGGCAAGGTCGACGTGCTGGTTGCCGCGATGGGCGCCACACCGGAGCGCGCTCAGCAGGTGATGTTCTCCCAGCCTTATGCCGCTGTGAACCTGGGTGTCTTCGGTCCGAAGAGCCTGCCCGTCACCAAGAACCCCGCCGATCTGAAGGGGCGCTCGATTGCGGTCGCAAAGGGCAGCACGCTCGACGTGTGGCTTACGGACAATGCCAAGGACACGAAGCTCGTACGCTTTGAAGATACGCCTTCTGCGATAGCGGCATACTTGTCGGGGCAGGCGGAGACATTCGCCGAGAACAGCGCGATCGCCCTGAAGGTCGCCGAGGACAACGCCGGCAAGGAAGTCGAGCTGAAGTTCCTGATCCGTCAGTCTCCGGCCCATGTCGGCGTCGCCCAAGGAGAGCAGAACCTTCTCAACTGGGTCAACACTTTCCTGTTCTACAATCGTCTGAACGGAAAACTGGGTGAGCTTCAGCTCAAGCACTTCAAGGAAGCCCAGACTCTGCCGCAGATGTAAGCCCAACGGCCGAAATATAGCGGCGGTGAGATATTGCCGCCGCCTTTTCCAAGGTTATTCTTCATGCATACCGGCGTATACCATTCGCTTGATTTCGCGGCAGAAGGAAAGTCGACCGACTTTCTTAGCATTCCCTTTTCTGTCGATCGCTCACCTTACTTCCAGGTCAAAGTGCCGATGGTGCGGATCAAGCGAGGGACCGGCCCGCGCGTCCTGCTGATGGCAGGCAATCATGGCGACGAATATGAAGGTGAGTTCTCGCTGATGCGCCTCATCCGTCGTCTTGAGCCGGACATGGTCAAGGGCGAGATCACAATCCTGCCCCTCGCCAATACCCCAGCCGTGATGGCCGCGCGGCGACGCTCGCCTCTCGACGACGGCAATCTCAACAGGGCCTTCCCGGGAGACCTCGCTGGGTCGCCGACCTTTCGCATCGCCTATTTCCTGGAGCGGGAGCTGTTCCCCCGCCACGATGTGATCTTCGACCTCCACTCCGGAGGAACGACAATGGCCCACCTGCCTTGTGCCCTCATTGAGAGGCAAGGACCGCCGGATCGGTTCGCACGGGCCCTGGACCTCATGAAGGCGACGGGCCTCGGTCACGGCTTTATTGCCGAGAATGGCGCAACGGCGCCGACATCCATGGCCGCCGCCGCAAGGGCCGGCGCCATCGGGCTCAGCGGCGAGTTCGGCGGCGGAGGGACGGTCACCCCCGCAACCATGGCCGCGACAAGCCGGGCGATCGACAACGTTCTGCTGGCGCTCGGCGCCGTCGACGAGCCCGTTCTTGGCGCACCGAGCGTTGATGCTGCTCCCATGCAGCTGCTCGCCCTGGACAGCCATGAGCAATCGATCTTCGCTACCCGTCGGGGTTGGTTCGAACCTGCTGTCGCTCTTGGAGTCCGAGTGCAGAAAGGTGACGTCGCGGGGTGGTATCACGATCTCAGCCGGGTCGATGCGACCGAGGAAACGCTTCGGTTCCACGAAGCGGGGATTGTCATTGCGCGCAGGCTCCCTGCCGATAGCCAGGCAGGCGACTGTCTGATCCAAGTCGCGCGGCCGGTTGACGATCGGACGGTTTTGACCCAGGCATTGTGATGATTGGGGACCCAGGCGGGGGATTCGTGTCACCAACCTTCGACCAAGTGATCCGTATCGGAAGGCCGGTCACTCCCGAGAACGGAGGGGAGCGAAAACCCGTGCGCATCGAGGAAGTGGCTCGCATCGCCGGGGTGTCGCCGATCACGGTTTCCCGGGCCCTGCACCAACCGGGCCGGGTGTCAGAGGAGAAGCGCCTCAAGGTCCAACAGGCCGTCGAGGTGACGGGCTATGCATCCAATCCCCACGCGCGAGCGCTGAGGTCCGGGCGCTCGAACATCGTTGCGGCTTTCGTTTCGAACATCGTCAGTCAACAATTCGGGCTGGCCGTTCAAGGTTGCGCCGAGGTGCTGGAGCCGCGCGGCTTTCAGCTCATGATCGGGCAGACCTCGTATTCCTACGCGAGGGAGACATCGATGATCCAGTCGCTCCTGGCCTTGCGCCCGGCGGCTGTCTTGTTCACGGGAGTGGTAGAGCTCGAAGAGAACCGCTCGTTCCTGCGCGAGCTCGGTGTCCCCGTCATAGAGACATGGGCTTTCCCGCCGGATCCGATCGATATGCTGGTCGGGTTTTCCAACACCGATGGCGGTCGAATGGTCGCCCAGCACTTCGCCGCGCAAGGATACCGCCGCGTCGCCTTCATTGGCCGAAGCGGCGGTCGCGGTCTGCTGCGCTTGGCCGGCTTTCGCGACGGTGTGCGCAGCGCGGGACTCAAGCTGGTGGCAGAGTTGAGCTTGGATACGGTTTCCGGCCTCTCGGATGGACAGCGGGCTCTCAATCAGCTCCTTGACAGTCATGAGAAGATCGATGCTGTCTTCTGCGCCAATGATCTCATTGCGATGGGCGCACTCCTCGAGGCTTCCAGGCGCGGATTGAATATGCCGGGCGACATTGCTATCGCCGGTTTCGGCGATAGCGATCTGGCTGCCGAAATCCCGCCAGGCCTGACGACCATTCGGATGGATTGCCGCCAGATCGGCAGGCGAGCCGGCGAAATGCTGCTTGCCCGCCTGAACGGAGAAACGGACGGGTCGTCCAGCGAGACTGTCGCATTGGAGCTCGTTAAACGCGGAAGCACATAAATTCCGCGATAACACTCACCTCACCAAACCTGACGGATAAAATGCCATGACGCCTGAAGAGAAGCTGAAAGCCCTTGGTCTCATCCTGCCTGACGCACCCGTTCCAGTCGCGAACTATGTGCCGTATCGCTGGGCGGGCAATATGCTGTACCTCTCCGGACAGGGGCCCAAGCGCTCGGACGGATCCTATCGACAGGGGCGCCTTGGACGAGATATTTCAATCGAAGAGGCTTATGAGGAGGCGCGGCTTACGGGGCTCAACCTCTTGGCCGTCGCGAAATCGGCCCTCGGTGAGCTCAGCCGGGTCGAGGCCGTCGTCAAGCTGCTTGGCATGGTGAATGCCGAGGATGATTTCTTCGATCATCCGAAGGTGATTAACGGATGCTCGGACCTCCTCGTCGATGTTCTGGGAGACGCCGGCCGCCATGCGCGTTCCGCTGTCGGCATGGGGTCGCTGCCTAATCGAATGGCAGTCGAAATCGAGGCTATCCTCCTCGTCAAGCCTTAAGCCGGCAGGTGGGCTTTCCCATCAAGGCGCCATATAACAGGCGTTGGTCTGCTCCGCCCCCCGATCCAGAGGCGACGCTGGATCAGAGCTGGCCATTGTGCCCTTAGACTTTGAGCATCGGGCGTCCATACGAACTCACGTCCGATGCTCTCAGCCTTTGTTGTGTCGCATCTTCCCGCGCAAAGCCGCGCCAGATGCCCGGGATACCAGGCGGGTAGATGTGCGCCTCTCGACCCCGCGCGCCGTTCGCCGGGCGCAGGCAGACGAGCCCCGCCACACGATCGGCTTACCCTTGTGGCCAAGTCGCCTTCATCGAGTCGCGCTTGGCGAACTCTCCGTACCAACTGGCCAGCGCATCGCGGCCTGTACGCCAATCCTTGTCGGAGAAACGGAAGTCCAAGTAACCGAGCGCGCAGGCAACGGCGATGGTGCCGGCGGAAATCGGGCCCTGCAATGCGGTGAGCCAATTGCGGGACAGATCGTCGAGGCCGCTGTCGACCTTTTCCATCTGGCCGTTGTACCAATCGGTCCAGCGCTTCTCTTC
Organism: Microvirga mediterraneensis; assembly: GCF_013520865.1. Lineage (NCBI taxonomy): Bacteria > Pseudomonadati > Pseudomonadota > Alphaproteobacteria > Hyphomicrobiales > Methylobacteriaceae > Microvirga > Microvirga mediterraneensis. The sequence continues at coordinate 102,551 of NZ_JACDXJ010000001.1, read as the reverse complement.
GGGGCGCAAAACCGTCTCGTAGCGGCAGAGCAGAGCAGCATCGAGAATGGAGTCTGCAAGCGCCTCGAGCGTCAGCGCACGGAATCGCTCCTCATGCGAGGCTGGCACGAGACGCGGCGTGTCACTCAACGTATCCACATAAGCACAGATTACACGGCTGTCGAAAAGTGACTGTCCATCCGGTAGTATCGCGGTCGGCACCTTGCCTGATGGATTGTGAGAAACGATCGCTTGATCGCGTTTAACCGGGCCTGCCGCCGACGGCAGCAGTTCGATCTGGTTCTCGACGCCTTTCTCATGTGCGCTGACCAGGACCTTGCGGACATAGGGAGAGGCTGGCGAATGAAAGAGCTTAAGGGCGGTCATGAAAACTATCCGTTCTTACGAGACTTTGATAAACCGTTCGATGGCTTGCTCTGCGACGTCAGGACCCCCCGTGGATCCATTTCGAGCCTCTCCGCCAAGAGATTTCCTGCGAATGTAACGTGCTCGATCATCAGGTTCTCGGCTCGGATGCCCTCTCCTTGAGCAATAGCCTTTGCAATCCGATGATGATCGTCATGGGAGCGGTAGATGATGTCATAGTTGTCCCAGAGGATGATGCGGTCGGACACCAGGGGGACATTGTGCGTTTGCCGCACGAAGCTTTCGATCCAGGAATTACCGGCCAGGGATATGATCAGCTGATGGAATTCCACATTCATGCGTCGGTAGGCGGGCAGCAGGGAGGGATCCAGCATTCCACCGGAGAGAAGGCGGTCGCCCTCGGTCACCAGAGACTCGAATTTTGCGATGACTGCGTCCGAAACTTTTCGCGCTGCTGCGCAGCGGCAGGCGAAACCCTCCAGTTGCGCGCGCACGGCGAAGGCATCCCGCACCTCGGAGATGGAAAACGCCCGGACGCGATAGCCTCGGTTGGCCTCGTAATCGATGAGCCCCTCCTGGGCGATCATGGCCAACGCCGTCCGAAGGGGCGTCCGGGAAACGCCGAGCATATCCGATAGATGATCCTGCTGGAGCCGTCGCCCGGGCTCCAGCTCGCCCTCCAGGATCTTCTCGCGGATCGTTTTCGCGACTTGATCGGCGCTTGTGATCTCAGAAGAGGGGAATGTGCTCGAAGTGCTCATGCTTCGAAAATACCGCGTACGTCGGCAAGCGCAAGTGGCGCCGATCCTATAATGGATCCAATTTAAGCCAATGAGACCAAAGTATGGTTGTTAATCGCTAACTTTGGATCCAATTTATCGAAACCTTAGCATCGCAAGAAAATATTCAGGAAGAACCCATGACGATCTATGCCCTCGTGACCGGGGCTGCAGGCGGAATCGGCCGAGCCATCGTGCAGCGGCTCGCCAATGATGGCATTCCTGTCATCGCCACTGATTCCAATGAGGCCGGCGTCGCAGAGGTCGTGGCATCCCTGCCAGGCTCTGGACACAAGGCTCTCGTCCTCGACGTGACGGATGAAGCGAAGGTCCAGAAGCTTTTCAACGATGTTGAGGCCTCCGAGGCAAAGATCGGCATCGTGGTGGCCGCGGCGGGCATCCTGCTGCTGAGGAATGGCGGGCAGCGCCCGCCGCTGACCGAGATCTCCTTGGATGAGTGGGACCTGACGCAACGAGTCAATAGCACCGGCACCTTCCTGCTCCTGCGCGAGTATCTCCGTGCTCGCACGCGAGAGCCAGTCGAAGGCGGGCGCTTCGTGGCGTTCTCATCGGTCGCTGCGCAGCTCGGCGGGTATCGTTCGAGTTCCGCCTATATCGCCAGCAAGAGTGCCGTTCTCGGTCTCGTCAAGGCCGCTGCCCGTGAAGCTGCCCCTATGGGCATCACAATCAATGCGGTCGCTCCCGGCCTGATCGATGCGCCCATGCTGCATCAATCGCTGGACCCCGAGAACTATGCTTCCGTCACCGGAAACATTCCTCTCCAGCGGGTTGGCAGTCCCGAAGACGTCGCTGGCGCCGTTGCCTTCCTGATGAGCAAGGATGCGTCCTACATCACGGGCTCTGTGATCGACGTCAATGGCGGCTACCGGATGCAATAGGGCGGATGAGCGCCACGGAGGAAACCATGGTAAGGCTTGCCGAAAGATTGCCCCAAATGTTGGCGTGGGTTGCGGGGCTCGTGATCCTGCTGATGATGATCCACGTCATGATCGACGTGCTGGGCAAGTACCTCTTCAACGCCCCTCTACCCGGCACGGCTGAAGTCGTCGCCGCCTATTACATGATCGGCGCCGTTTTCCTTCCGATTGCCTATGTGGAGGCGGCGGGTGGCTCGATCGTCGTGGAGGTGATCTACGAAAAGGTTCCCGAGCGTGCTCAGAAGCTCATGCTGGTGACGGCCGATCTCATTTCGGCAATCTATTACAGCGTGCTGGCTTGGTTTTCCTGGGACCTCGCTGTCCGCGCCTGGAGGGTCAACGAGACCGTGGACGGCATATGGCGCATCACGACATGGCCGGCGAAATTCCTGCTGCCGTTCGGGTTCTGTCTTGCTGTGGTGGTGCTGTTGATGCGTGTGGTCAGGGGAGAGCACGGACGCGAGGCAGATCCTAATTCGACGGTAGAAATCTAAGGAAGCTGGGATGGAACGTCTCGAAATCGGCTTGATCGGTATTATCGCCATCCTTGCTCTGATTGGCATCCGCGTACCGATTGGCGTCGCCATGGGCGTTACTGCCTTCTTCGGCATCTGGGCAATGATGGGCCTCAGCGCGGCGATCGGAATATCGAAAGCGATCCCGTTCAACCTCATCGGCGACTGGAATCTCTCTGCCGTCCCGATGTTCCTCTTCATGGGGTTCGTGGCGGTTGAGGCGGGCCTGACACGTAGCCTGTTCGGCGCGGCGCGGATCTTCCTCGCCCGGATTCCGGGCGGTCTTGCCTCCTCGACGGTCTTCGCATCCGCGCTCTTCGGCGCTGCAAGTGGCTCGAGTGTGGCGACATCCGCCGCCTTCTCGCGCATAGCGGTTCCTGAGATGCTGGACAGCAAGTATGATGCGGGTCTCGCGACAGGCTCCGTCGCGGCTTCCGGAACACTGGCAGCCTTGATCCCGCCGTCGGTATTGATGATCATCTATTGCCTGCTGGTCGATACATCCATCAATACGCTCTTCATGGCCGGCTTCGTTCCTGGAGTTCTCACAGCGGCGGCGTTCATCATGATGATCACCGTGCGCTGCACGATCAATCCGGATCTCGCGCCGCGCTATGTCGACAAGACGACGAGGGCCGAGAAATGGGCTCTCCTGCGGGACGCCTGGCCCTTGCCGGTGATCACCTTCATCGTGATGGGAGGCATCTTCACCGGCGTCTTCACCGCGACGGAATCCGGGGCCGTAGGGGCGTTTCTGGCCTGCGCGGTCGCGGTCATGCGCGGTCGCCTCAACTACCGCATGCTGCGCCGTGCGCTGATCGATACGGCTTCGGGAACTTCGGCCATCTTCATGATCGTGCTCGGTGCGGCGCTGTTTGCCCGCTTCGTGGCGCTCGCCACGATACCGACCTGGGTAATGGGCTTCTTCGACGGCTACGACACGATGACCATGATCATCCTCGTCTGCGTCATTCTTGCATTGATGGGTACTTTCATGGAGGAGGTTTCCATCATGCTGCTCACCATGCCGGTCCTGGCGCCGGTCCTGTCCAGCCATAGTGTGGATCTCACCTGGTTCGGCATCCTGGTCATCAAGCTGATGACGATTGGATTGATCAGCCCGCCGGTCGGTATGAACGTCTTCGTCATAAAATCTTCGCTGGGCGGTCGCGTTTCGCTCAATCAGATCTTCGGTGGTGTCACTTGGTTCATCGTCGTCGACCTGTTCGTGCTCGCGGCGCTGATCGCCTTCCCGGCTCTCAGCCTGTCGCTGCCGGAACTCATGGCGAAGTAAAATACCGCGTGGCGCGACGGGATCCATGCGCCCGCCGCCCGCACGAAATTTTCTAGGGAGAGAGACAATGAGAAAGATTCTGACCGCAACCGCCGTTTCGCTGGCCCTGATGACCGGTGCGGCTCGTGCCGATAAGTATCAGGCGACGACTTGGCTGGCACCGAGCCACATCCTGACGAGCGTTGGTTACGTGCCTTTTCTGGCTGACGTGAAAGCCGCCACCAACGGGAAGATCGATTTTGAGCTCTACTCGTCGGGTTCGCTGGTTCCGGCGCAGACGACGCTGGGCGCTCTTGGCGATAATGTGGCTCAGCTCGGGCTCGTCGCCACTTCCTACACTCCTTCGGAGCTGCCGCTCTCGGGCCTGATCAACGATCTTGCCTTCGTGGCAAAGAACGACATGGCGACCGCCTTCGCTCTGACGGAGACCGTCCTCACGAACAAAAGGATAAAGGACGAGTTCGCCAAGCACGGCACGGTCGCCCTGGCTGGATACTCCACGCCGACCTACCTGATGTTGTGCATGCGCGACGTGCGTGATCTGAATGCCGTCAAGGGCCTCAAGATTCGCACGGCCGGCACCGCTCAGAACGAATGGGTCGCTTCTCTCGGCGCCATCCCGGTGGCCGTCACGGCCGCAGACGTCTATTCCGGCCTCGAGCGTGGTTCGATCGACTGCACGCTGACCGACCCGACCAGCCTCGAAACGGGCCTCAAGCTCTGGGAGGTGGTCAAGACAATCACCATGCTCGAGCAGGGGACTTCGCTCGGGGTTACCTATGTCTATAACAAGGACTTCTGGTCCAACATCGGCCCCGAGAACCGCCGCAAGTTGCTCGATGTCACTGCCCGCAGCGTCGCTCGCGTGCAGATCGCCTATTCGCAGGCCGTCAGCAAGGCACTGAAGGGCTCGCAGGAGCGCGGACTGAAGATCAACGAACCCGATGCGTCTCTGGTAGAGGCCCTGGCCAAATTTCGCGCCAACGTGGTCGACACTTATCCCGGCCGCACCGCCAAGGAGCGCCGCGTGCAGGATCCGACCGATGTCGCGAAACAGTTTCTCGACCTCCAGGCCAAGTGGACCAAGCTCCTGGAAGGAATCGACGCCAACAACGAGGATGCCGTCGCCAAGCTCGTCGCCGATGAGATCTTTTCAAAGGTCGACGAGAAGAGCTTCGGCCTCTAGACCCTGAGCCTGGAGCGGCGATCGCGATCGCCGCTCCCCGACGGCAAGATGAAATCCGAGGAAGAGAATATGTCGGAACGCAGTCTTCAAGCTGCCATTGTCACTGGTGCCGGGTCCGGAATCGGCCGCGCCATCGCGCATCGTCTGGCGGAAGACGGTTTCTCCGTGATCGTAGCCGACCGCGCCGAAGGACCCGCGGTTGAGACCGTGGGCCAGATCCTGTCCCGTGGTTTCGAAGCGCGCGCCGAAATTCTCGATATCACCGATCCGAGCGCCACACAGGCGTTGATCGACGGTGCTGATAACCTTCAGGTTCTGGTGAACAATGCCGGCATCTTCAATGTGAAGGCCTTCGATGAGCTGACGGCCGACGACTTCCGCAGGATGTACGAAGTCAACCTGGTCGGCATGTTCCATCTTTGCCAGCAGGCAGCGCGCAGGTTGCCGAGATGGGGCCGGATCATCAACCTTTGCTCACGCGCGGCATTCGGCGCGCGCAACTATGCACATTATGTTTCGTCGAAGGCCGCTGTAGCCGGCTTCACGAAAGCATTGGCGCTCGAGTTGGGCGACAGGCAGATCACGGTGAATGCCGTGGCACCGGGCGTCATCCAGACGGACATGCTACTGTCTCGCCCGGATGTCCACTTGCTGCGCGACCAGCAGCCCACCGGCGAACTGGGGATCCCGGAAGACATCGCCCATGCGGTTGCGTTCTTCGCCGATAAGCGCGCCAATTTCGTCACCGGGCAGGTCCTGATCGTCGACGGCGGCCGATCGGTCGGCGGCACTGCGGCATTCTGAGGCGTCCGTCATGAGTTTCGACATCACAACTCTCGAGGGCCGCACCGCTGTTGTGACGGGCGCGGGCCAAGGAATCGGCGAGGCCATCGCCGAGGCTCTCCTGGCTGCCGGCGCGACCGTCATTGCGGTCGATCGCGAAGTGGCCGGCATCGATGCGCTCTCAGCCCGCAGACCACGCGTGATTGCTCTGCAAGGCGACGTTACCGATCCGGAGCTCGGCGCCAAGATCGATGCCGAACTCTCCAAGAACGGCCTCACGCTTTCCATTCTGGTCAACAACGCTGGCATCGGCCGTGGTTCTCACGCAGTCGAGACCACGGATGAGGACTTGCAGCGCTATTTCGACATCAACGTCAAAGGCGCCTTTGCATTGTCCCGCTGGGGAGTGCCGCTGATGATCCGTGCGGGCCGTGGAGCGATTGTGAACACGGCCTCGGTCTTCGGCCTGGTCGGGGCCTATAACTCGGCAGCCTATTCGGTGTCGAAGGCTGCGGTCGTGGGCATGACGCGCCAGATGGCTACGGATTTCGGACCGTCCGGTATCCGCGTCAACGCTGTCGCTCCAGGCCTTGTCGAAACCCCGCTGACCGCCGAGCGCATTCGGTCGGAGCCCTGGCGCCGCCAGATCATGATCGAGCAGACTCCGCTTGTCCGGGCGGGCACGCCGCTCGACATCGCCCGGGCCGTGCGGTTCCTCGCCTCGGACGAGGCATCCTTCGTCACGGGCCAGGTTCTTGCCGTCGACGGCGGCTGGACCATCGGTCGCTTCCCCAGGCAGGAGCCCGTGCATGTCGACTGAAGAAGTGCTTCCAGCCGACTGCGACCTTCTGGTTGTCGGATCCGGCGCGGCGGGGCTAGCTGCGGCCATCAGCGCCGCTCATGCCGGCCTGAAACCCGTCATTGTCGAGAAATCCGAGTATTTCGGCGGCTCGACGGCAGTATCCGGTGGCGCGATCTGGGTCCCGGACAATCCGATCATGCGAGCGGCCGGTATGGAGGACGATCGCAGGGCCGCGCGCCGCTATATCGAGTTGGAAACCGGAAACCGCTTCAATGCGGAACTCGTCGACGCCTTCCTCGACAATGGTCCTGCGGCCATCGACTTCTTCAACACCAAGACGGCGTTGAAGATGACACATCGCCCTTATGCGCCGGACTATCACCCTGACAAGAAAGGCGCTGCGCTCGGGGGGCGCGTACTGGATGCGCTGGAATACGATGGAAGGGCCTTGGGAGAAAACCTGAACCGGCTGCGCCCTCCGATCAAAGAGTTCACAATCCTCGGCGGGATGCAGCTCGGCCGTGCTGACCTCTTCCATTTCGTGCGCATGACGCGCGAGTGGCCTTCCTTCGTGCATGCGACAAAGCAGGTTCTGCGCTATGTCAAGGACCGGGTGAGCGTCGGCCGCAATACGCGGTTGAGCTTGGGAGCGGCGGTCGCGGGCCGACTGGCCGAGACGGTCTTTGCCTTGAAGATACCGCTTCTGACCGAGCACGAGCTCGTCTCGCTCCAGCGGGACGGGGCAGGCCGCGTGACAGGCGCGGTCTTGCGCACGAGACACGGCGACAAGACGGTCACCTCCAGGAAGGGCGTCGTCCTCGCCAGCGGCGGATTTCCCCACGATGCCAAGCGCCGCTCCGAGAGCTTTGAGCATGTTCGCCGTGGCTTGCCTCACTACAGCATGGCACCTTCGCCGAACACGGGAGGAGCGATCGCTGCCGCCGAGGCGGTCGGCGCGGCCTTCGTATCCACGAACTCGGATGCCGCTTCCTGGGCGCCGATCTCATTGATTCCGCAGCCTGATGGCTCGAAGCGACCTTTCCCGCACCTGTTCATGGATCGCGCGAAGCCTGGCATCATCGCCGTAGGCCATGATGGTCGACGCTTCACCAACGAGGCCGCCAGCTACCACGATTTCGTGCAGGGGATGGTGGAAAAGCTGCTGGACGGGAACAGGAAGTCGGCCTTCCTGATCTGCGATCACGCAGCCCTGCGCCGCTATGGGCTGGGAGCGGTTCCCTGCTTCCCGGGACGGATCGGCCCCTACTTGAGATCGGGCTATCTCAAGCACGGCCGGAGCGTGGAGGAATTGGCCAGGGTCTGCGGGATCGACACGGAAACTCTTCAGGAAACGATCGACCGCTATAACGGGTTCGCCGCCCAAGGGATGGATCCTGATTTCGGCAAGGGATCGACCCCGTACCAGACCGCTCTCGGCGACCCGGATCATAAGCCGAACCAGTGCCTGAAGCCGCTCGAAGGCGTTCTTTACGCGGTTGAGATTTTCCCCGGCGACATCGGCACCACGATGGGGCTGGACGTCAATGCCAACGGCCAAGTGAAGGATGTCCATGGCCAAGTTATCGAAGGTCTGTACGCTTGCGGCAACGACATCAACTCGATCATGAGCGGATCGTACCCGGGTGCCGGCATCACTCTCGGGCCAGCGTTGACGTTCGGCTACGTGATCGGGCGCCACGCCGCATCGCGATAAAGGCTTCGGAGCCGTACGTTCTGCCCTTCCGTGGAACTGACGGCACATCCGCATTCGAACCGATAAATGGGACGCTCTTCAAAGGAGCCTGATTCAACAAAGCGGTTCACAGTGAGAAGCAGGTTGATCGAAAGGCATTCCGCCTCGAGCCTTTCCCGTGCCATGGTGCGAGCCTTCGCCTCCCGAGCTGCCTCTCTTGCCGGCTTACGCGATTGTTCGAGAGAGCATCGCAAGACTTGATCTCAGCGGCCTTATCTAAGAGGTAAGATCTATTCTGGATGAGGGACTACAGGGGATGCCCCACCTCGAACCATTGCTTTTGAGCATCGTTCCACGCTTGTCCGAGGTGCCGGGTGTGGTGGGAATCGTGCTTGGCGGTTCCCGGGCCAGGGGGACGGCAATCGGGACGTCCGACTACGATCTCGGGCTTTACTTCGGCTCCGCCAATGCACTGGACACGGAGCACTTGCTTGCCACGGTACGGGACCTAGTCGACGATCCGGCTTCGGCAGCCGTCACGCCTGTCGGAGAATGGGGTCCGAATATCGTCGGCGGAGGATGGCTGCGGATCCAAGGAAACAAAGTCGACCTGCTGTACCGCTGCGTCGATGATGTCCGCGCCGTGATCGCCGAATGCCGCGAAGGGCGGATCTCGATGGCGTACCAGCCGGGTCATCCTCACGGCTTCTGTTCGGCCATCTGGATGGGCGAGGTCGCCCTGGGCCGGTTGCTCCATGACCCTGCGGGCATGATCGCCGCGCTGAAAGCCGCAGCCTCTCCTTATCCCGACAAGCTCCGCTCCGCCTTGATACGGACCTTCCTGTGGGAGGTTTCGTTCAGCATCGAGAACGCGCAGCTCGCGCTTCCGCGGCGCGACCGGACATATATCGCCGGGTGTTGCTATCGCGCCTTGGGCTGTGTCGGGCAGGTGCTGTTCGCGCTCAACCGGCGCTACCTGATCAACGAGAAGGGAGCGTTGATTGAGGCCGCCGGATTCCCGGACACCATCGATGGATTGGCGGAACGGATCGACACGGTTTGGGAGGCGCTTGGGCGATCCGATTTTGCGGCTGCCTTGGACGTCCTGAGGGCGCTCGACGGAGAGTTGGGGAGCCTGGTTCGGGCGAGGCCTTGAAACGCCCGGTGGCGATCCTTCGTTCGCGCCCTCGAGAGAATGGGAGCGCGACAGCTCCCCTCCATAGGTGTTTTGTAGCGTCCCCCCGGCTTGCGGCAAGTCCCCGGTCATATCCCATAAACACTTCCCTCGATTCGAACCTGAGGGAGCCGTGAAGATGCGTGTGCTATTGTCGACCTATGGGTCGCGCGGAGACGTTCAGCCGCTGGCGGGATTGGGTCTGGCGTTGCGGGAACTCGGAGCGGAGGCGCTGGTCTGCGCTCCATCCGATGCGGAATTCGCGGAGCTGCTGGATCGGGCGGGCCTGCCGCTGGCGCCGGCCTTCATGCCGGTGCGCCGCTGGATAGCCACGGCGAGACAGTCAGGCTTAAGCCTGCCCCAGCTCGCGGCCAAGATGGTTCGAGCCCAGTTCGATGCGATCGCGGAAGCGGCCGAAGGCTGCGATGTCATCGTCGCAACCGGCCTGTTCCCGTCCGTAGCGGCCGCGCAGGCCGTGGCCGAAAAGCTCGGTCTGCGCTTCATCTGTGCGGTCTTTTATCCGATCATCCTGCCGTCACCTCACCATCCGCCCATGGAGTATCCGGGCTGGCCGCATCCGGCGGCAATAACCGGCACCCTGGCGCTGTGGGAGTTCAACGTCCAGGCCATGGACGCGCTCTTCGGCGCGGCGGTGAACACGCAACGCGCTTCGGTCGGCCTGCCAACGTACGCGAATATTCGCGACCATGTCCTCACGCCCTGTCCGTGGCTGGCATCGGACCCGATCCTCAGCCCATGGCTTCCGACCGACCTTCTCGACGTCGTCCAGAGCGGTGCCTGGATCCTGCCGGACATGCGTCCGCTTCCGGACGGGCTGGAGGATTTCCTCAATGAGGGCGCTCCCCCGGTTTATGTCGGCTTCGGCAGCATGGCCATGCATGCCGCAGATGATCCCGCCCGCGCCGCTATCGAGGCCATCCGCATGCACGGTCGCCGCGTGGTCCTCGCAAAGGGTTGGGCCGATCTCGCACCCATCGACGATCGGGGCGACTGCTTCGCTGTCGGCGATGTCAACCATCAGGCGCTGTTCGCCCGGGTCGCGGCCGTCGTGCATCATGGCGGCGCTGGAACGACCACGGCGGCCGCATGCGCCGGTGCGCCTCAGGTGTTGGTGCCTCAGGGAGCCGACCAGCCCTATTGGGCCAGCCGTGTCGCCGCATTGGGCATCGGCGCGGCGCATGACGGCCCGATGCCGACAACCGAGACGCTCCTGGCCCCGCTCGGGACGGCGTTGGATGCGCGGACACGCGAGCGTGCGGCCGCCATCGCGACGACGATCCGCAGCGACGGGGCAATGGCGGCTGCGGAAGGGCTCGTTGCCATGATCAGCGGGAGAAGCTTGTAGCGTTCTGGCCGCCGATCCGATCAGGTCGGCGGCGCCTGAAAGCCGGCCAGCGCGTCGCGCTGGTCGAACCCTGCCGCAATCGCTGCCGGCACATGCTCTGCGGGCATCGGGCGTCCGAAGAAGTGGCCTTGTGCCAAGTTGCAGCCGTGAGCTTCCAGAAAAGCTGCCTGAGCGGCTGTTTCGACGCCTTCGGCCACAACCACGATGTTGAGACTCTGGCCCAGGCTCAGCAGAGCCCGTACGATTGCCGCATCGCCGGAATCCGTCTCGATGTCGCGAACGAATGAGCGGTCGATCTTGATGGCATCGACAGGGAAGCGCTTGAGATGGGTCAGTGAGGCGTAGCCGGTGCCGAAATCGTCGAGTGCGATCGTCACGCCAGCCTCACTGAGCATTCGCAGCGCCCGCTCCACATTGTCGGCATGGCGGCCGAGAAACACGGTCTCTGTCACTTCTACTTCGAGGCAATGCGTGGGCACGCCGGACTGGTGCAGCTCCGCCAGGATCCGCTCGGCGTAATCGTCGTGACGGAACTCGGCTGCCGAGATGTTGATCGCGACCCGGCCAAGGGGAAGGCCCGCATCGAGCCAGCGGCGCATGTCGCGAAAGACGCGCCTGCGCATGCGCTCGCCGATGGCGCTCCCGAGTTCCGTGTCGTCGAAGGCAGGCCAGATCGTGTCGGGCGTCTGAAGGCCGAGGCGCGGATGATGCCAGCGCAGCAGCGCCTCGAAGCCGCCCCGTCCGTTCGTCCCCAGGGCGACCTTGGGCTGGTAGAAGGGCACGATCCAGTCCTCGGCCAAAGCCATCCCGGCGAGCTCCAGGGCGGAGGCCGTCCTTTCCGCTTCGTCCCGCATCGAGGGCTGGAACAAGCGGAAGGCTCCCCGACCGCTCGCCTTGGCGCGGTAGAGCGCCAGGTCCGCATGCTTTTGCAAGGTTTCCGCCTTCGTGCCGGGGTCGACGGCAAGCGCGATGCCGATGCTGCCTCGGCAGTCGAGCCCCGCGTCATCGCCGGGCACAGGGTGCTGCATGCGAGAGAGCACGGTCCTGGCGGCCTCCAGGGCCTCGGCCTCGCCCGACACGGCCGGGAGGATCAGGGCGAACTCGTCGCCGCCCAGGCGGGCGATGCTCTCCGGGCCGCCGGCGAGGCTGCGCAGCCGCTTGGCGAATTCCTTCAGCAGGGCATCGCCGGCCGCATGGCCGAAGCGATCGTTGACCAGCTTGAGGTTATCGAGGTCTATCACCAAAAGGCCGACCATGGATGAACCCTCGGCAGTCCGGTCGATGGCCTCCTGGAGCCTCTGCTGAAAGCGCCGCCGGTTGGGGAGCCCGGTGAGATCGTCGTGGTAGGCTGCCCAACGCAGCTGCTCCTGCGCGAGCATGCGATCATGGATGTCCTCGATGTTGCCGTACCATCGAATGACGGTTCCGCTCGCCGTCCGACGGGCGGCGGCGCGCCCGCGACACCAGCGGTAGCTGCCGTCGGCCAGGCGCACCCGGAACTCGGCATTGAAGGGCTTCCCGGTCGAAAGGGAGTGCGACCAGCGACCGACGATCAGAGGCAGATCGTCAGGATGCATGGCTTGCGTCCACCCGGTTCCCCGCGACTCTTTCACCGGCAATCCGGTGAGAGCCTCCCAGCGCGGCGGAACATCGAGGAGGTTGCCCTGAGGGTCGGCGATCCAGGGGATCTGTGGACTGAGCTCCACCGAATACCGGTAATGCTCCTCGCTTTCCCGAAGGGCCAACTCCGTCCGTTCCTTGGCCATGGCGAGCAGCACGAACGCGAGGGTGGGGGTGTAGATCGCCAGGAACAGCGCCATTTCCCCGGACCATCGGCTGGCGAAGGCGTCGGCCCAGAAGATCAGCCTCAGCGACAGGCCCAGGGTGAGCCGAATGCCGTTGAACGCCGCGAGCGCCAGCAGCAAGAGGATCGCGGCGCGCCGCGCCGTCAGACGCAGGCCGGAATGCTTCCACAACTCCCAGGCCGCCATTGCGGCATAGACGCTCGAGATCAGCGACAGAAGGGCCAATCTCGCACCGGGGCTTTCGCTGAGGAACGGGAACGCCGCTGCCCAAAGAGCGGGCCCTGCCAGAAGGGCCGGGAGCCTGCTGGGCCGATCATTGAAGGCGCGGCATCCGGCATACAAGGCCGCATAGGCGCCGGCGACCATCATATTGGCGATCAGCAGGACGGGCAGGCTCGGCGGCGTCCGGCCGAGGTTGGCCATGCCGATGCCGACGGGCACCATGCCGAACGCGGCGCTCCACCACGCCAGCGCGCGGATCCGCCGGTTGTGAGCCCAGGCGAAGAGGAGCAGGATGCTCAGCAGGGCCGAGAGCAGGATGTAGACGAGTGCCAGCGTACGGGCGTCGAGGGTCATAGAATCAGTTTCAATGTGAAAGGGCCGGATCCGCAGGTGCCCGTCAGTCCGGATTATGGGGACGTGAACCTTAACGCTTATGCGTGCCTGACGGACAGAAGCTAGACCGAACGCTCTCAGACTTTAGAACGCCTTGGAAGCGCCGACCCTTTTCATGCGTCTGCGTCCGGTAGATGATTGCGCCGTCGGAACTATATCGAAGAGGCGTGCACTCGGTTCCCGGAGTGGGAGAAATATCGGTGTGAGGCTCAAATCGTCCCCTCTCGTCACCGCTCTGGCGCCCGCTCTCGTTCTCGTTGCGGGGATCGTGATCCTGAGCGCCTTCGTCCTGTGGCGCGGCTACCAGGACGCGACCCGGCGGGGCGAGGAAATCGCCGGCAACCTCGTCCACGTTCTCGCGGAACAGTCGCAACGGACCTTCCAGGCGATCGATTTCACCCTTCTCGGAATCCGCGAGACCCTGGCGGCCAAGCCGGATCTTCCGCCCAACGATCCCCATTTCCAAGCCGACCTGAAAGGGCGCGTGAAGGCTCTGCCGTACGTTCGCGGCTTGATCGTCGTCGGACCTGATGGGTTCCTCATTCATGACACGGGCTATCCCAAGACGCCGCGGGTGAACGTCGCCGACCGGAACTACTTCAAGATCCACCAGAAGGACCCCGAACTGGGCCTCGACATCGGACATCCCATCCAGAGCCGTGCGGATAATACGTGGGTCATCAGCATCAGCCGCCGGATCGATCGTCCGGATGGCAGCTTCGGCGGCGTGGTGGTGGCCGTTGTCGATCCTTTCCAATTCGAAAGCTTCTTTCGCGGCTTGGCGGTCGGACGGGACGGTTTCATCGCTCTCCTGCTCCGCGACGGCACCATGCTGGCTCGCAGTCCTGCGTCCGAGCAGGCGATCGGCAAATCGTTCATGACAGCCTCCGCGGCCTTCCGCCATCTGGTCGAGCATCCCCACGGCGTTTACTGGTCCGTCAGTCCCGTCGACGGCATCTCGCGGGTCGTCGGGTACAAGTCTCTCGGTGACGTTCCGGCGCTCGTTCTCGTGGGATTGGCCAGCTCCTCCGTCTATCAGCCCTGGTACGAGTATGCCACCGTCGTCGTCGCCACGGTGGCGGTGCTCCTGGGACTGGTCGGCGTCCTGTCGCTGCTCGTCCGCAGGGGCCGCGAGCGCAAGCGGGCCGAGCAGGAGCGGCTCGGTCGCGCCCAGCGCCTGGAGGCCCTCGGGCACATTGCCGGGGGCATCGCGCACGATTTCGGCAACACGATCCGCATCGTGCAATCCACCTGCGCGCTCCTCAAGCCTTCGGTGAAGGACGACCCCGAGGCCCGTGCCTTGATCGACGACACGGAACGTTTCCTCAAAGGCGCAAAGGACATGACCGAACGGCTCCTGGCCTTCGCGCGCCGCCAGGAGCTCAAGGAGCGGGCGACGAGGATCGACGAGCGGATCGCAGGCTTCGCGACTATCTTGAACCAAGCCGCAGGTCCGCGTGCGGCGGTGGAGCTCAGGTTGAACGCCGACGGCGCTGTCTGTCTCCTCGATCCGGTGCAGTTCGAAGCCGCCTTGCTGAATCTCGTTCTCAATGCCCGCGACGCGATGCCCTATGGCGGCACGATCACGGTCGAGACCGCCATGATCGCGTCGCCCCGATCGCGGGCGGGACTGCGCCGGTCCTCCCATCCGGAGCAGACATGGGTTCGGATTTCCGTGATCGATTCAGGCATCGGCATGTCCCGTACGGTGCTGGAACAGGCCTTCGATCCGTTCTTCACCACAAAGGGGCCGGGACAGGGCAGCGGTCTCGGCCTCAGCCAAGTGCTGGGCTTCGCCCAGCAGAGTGCCGGCGAGGTGCGGCTGGAGAGCGAGGAGGGGCACGGAACGCGCATCCGTCTCGTGTTCCCGACGATTTCCGGTGAACGAGGAGAGATCAAACCTGTCGTAGCTTCTCATGTCGCCGAAGCGGATCGCCCGCCAGGCGCATCCCGAAGCGGTGCTCAGGCAAAACCTGATTGATCTCTCAGGTGAAGACCCGATCCACAAGGCATCCCAGCCCGGTATGATCATCCGTCACCGGGGAGCGACCATGAGCATCAAGATCCTGATCGCCGACGACCATGCGATCGTGCGCCGGGGCCTGCAGGCGCTGGTGCAGGCGCAGTCCGGCTGGGAGGTCTGCGGCGGGGCCGACAACGGCCAGACTGCGGTCGAGCTTGCCGTCGAGCAGCGTCCGGACGTGGCCATCCTCGACTTTTCCCTGCCGGTTCTCAACGGCCTCGAGGCCACCCGGCAGATCCGCCTGGCGAGCCCGGAGACCGAGGTGCTGGTCTACACGATGCACAACAACGAGGCCGTCATTCGGGACGTCCTGAAGGCGGGCGCCAGAGGATACGTGCTGAAGACCGAGGACGACGACGAGGTCGTCAGTGCGGTCAGGGCCCTGTCGCGCAAGAAGCCGTATTTCTCGCCGCAGGTTGCCGAGACCCTGCTCGACGACTTCCTCAGCTGCGGCAAGGTCACGGCATCGGACACGCTGAGCCCGCGCGAGCGCGAGGTGATCCAACTCGTGGCCGAGGGGCAGACCAACAAGGCCATTGCGGATCGCTGGGCCGTGAGCATCAAGACGGTCGAGACCCACAGAACCGCCGCGATGCGCAAGCTGAACCTGCGTTCGGGCGTGGAACTCGCCCTTTATGCCGTGCGCAACAAGCTCATCGAGCCCTGATCGTCCCCATCGTTCCTCCGGTCAATCCTGGCCCTCCCTCGGGTCATGACCCGATTTCAATTCGGCGTCAGGCGCTGTTTGCTGAAGGTGCGTGCAGGCGAAGACAGGATGGCAGTGCAGGGAATGGGTTTGGGTCGGATCTGCCGTCGCGTGTTTCATGCCTGGCGAACCGCGTCGGCACGGATCGACCAAGCGATCCTCAAAGAGGCGGCGAAGGATGCGACAAAAACTGAAAGTCCTGCGGGCACCAGAATTTCATCGCATGAGCGGCCGGAATGGAGGTCAGCCCTATCCCGCACCGGCGGCGATACGCTGGACCAGGACCGACGCCGACGAGATTGAGCAGGGGATCATCCGCGCGTATTTCCGGCTTGCGGGCACATCGAACGAACGAAACGGATCGCGCACCGTGACCGTGATCCGGGCCGGTGCCATGGAGGCGCGACTGACCGAGGCGCCGTCGGAAACCTGCCTTGTCGGGATGCCGTCTTTCTGGCTGGAAATCTATTCTCACGCCAGCCGTTCCGTTGTCGCCAGCCGCGGTTGCTCCGAGTTCGACGAGGACGAGCTCGCCGCGGCCGTAGAGCTGATCGCCAGGGCAGGAGAGCGGATTCGAGTCGATCACTGACCGGCCTTTCGGGGCGGTGACCGGGCTTGCGGGGGCTAAGGCCGTTTAGACAGGAGCAAAGCGATGTTGAAGCTTCCGATGCATGGATTTGCCAAGCGCGTGGACGATGTCGTGTCGAGGGCCGAAAGTATTCTGCAGGCTCGGCAGGACTTCCTCTTCAAGGGACCATCCCCCGCGTCTCCCCCGAACCTGAAGAAGCCGGATCCGCATGACAAGCAGAAGTAACCCGCACCGGATGGAACTGATAGAGTCGTGCCACTTTTCCCTCGGTGAACCGTGCCGCTCGGCGCCGGAACCAGCCTGCAGGCCTTCGGCCTGCGCCATTGAGGAGCTCACGCGGGCAGAATGAGCATCGATCGCCCCCTCCGCATCATGATCGTCGAAGACGAGGCGTTGCTCCTGATGGAGCTTGAGATGTTCCTTGAAGGCGAGGGCCATCAGGTGGTGGGCACGGCCACATCGTACCCCGAGGCCGTAGACGTTTCCAAGGAGGTCCACGCCGACCTCGCGCTCGTCGATATCCATCTCACCGACGGTCCGGTCGGGGTCGAGCTTGGCCGCTTCATCACGCAAAATACGGGCACGGCCGTGGTGTTCATGACCGCCAATGTGAAGCGCATCCCGGACGACTTCTCCGGCGCGATCGGGGTCATTGCGAAGCCTTACACGAATGCGGGTCTCAAGGCCGCGCTGCACTACCTCGTGTCGGCTGTTCACAGCCCCCCGCCGAAAGCTGTCCCACCGGCGAGCCTGTCTCTCGCTCCGAACTTCGAGGAGCAATGGGTGGCTGCAAAAAAGCCTGACGAGTGACCATCGCCAGGCGGCCGCGCATTCCCGGTGAGACGGATCCGTTTCGCCGGGAATGCAGCTCAGCAGTGCCAAGAGTTAGTTCCACGTAAGTGGAAGCAGCTCTAATTGCGCGACATGTCCAGGGGCGGCTCGACGCCCTCGCGCAGCGGGCTCACATAGGGTGTTTCCCGTGTCCTCTGCGCAAGATCGGCCTTGGCGGCGGCCATCAGGGACGGATCAGTGATCGCCGCCATGCCGGTTGCGGCCATGGCCTTGGCGACATGCACCATCGCCTTGTGCGCGGCCGGCATCTTGCCCTGGGCCACGACCTGCCATGTATGGAACGGCGTGCCGATCGCGACCGTCGGCGCATGCGCCTGAACGGTGGGCACCACCCAGCTCACGTCGCCGATATCGGTCGAGCCGATCATGGGCTTGCGCGGCGAGTCGAGCGGCGTCAGGAAATCCGCGAGAGGCGCATCGGTTCTCGGTTGCCCGATGGCGCGGTAGACGGAGGCGATCTCCTGGTCCGACAGCGTCGCGCGGATCTTGCGCGCGAAGTCGCGGTCGGCATCGTCGAAAGGCGGTGCCCCGAGTTCCTCCATGGCATTGTGCAGGGCCTGTTCCAGCGGCGTGTTTCCGATGGTGTTCGAGACGGCGCTGACGATGCGCATCTCGACGCTGGTCTCCGTCATGAGAGCCGCACCCTGGGCGATCTTGTGCACGCGTTCGACGAGGTCGAGCATACCCTGGAGGTCCATGGCGCGGATCGAATAGCGCACGCGGGCATAGGCCTGCACCACGTTCGGCGCGATGCCGCCCGTATCGAGCAGCGCGTAATGCACGCGCGCATCGGACGGCATGTGCTCGCGCATGTAGTTCACGCCCACATTCATCAGTTCGACGGCATCGAGCGCGCTGCGTCCTAGATGGGGCGAGGCGGCCGCGTGAGCCGCGCGGCCCGTGAAGGCGAAATCAGCGCGCGTATTGGCCAGCGACAGGGCCGGCGCGACCTCCCAGAAGCTGTAGGGATGCCATGAGATCGCGATATCGACATCGTCGAAGGCGCCGGCACGCACCATGAAGGCCTTGGCCGCGCCACCTTCCTCGGCCGGGCAGCCATAGTAACGGACGCGGCCCGGAATGCCTTTCTCCGCGAGCCAGTTCTTCAAGGCGATGGCAGCCAGCATGGCGCCCGAGCCGAGGAGGTTGTGCCCGCATCCATGCCCGTGGCCGCCGGACTCGATGGGGCGATGCTCCGCGACACCGGATTCCTGGCTGAGCCCCGGAAGGGCGTCGTACTCGCCCAGGAAGGCAATGACCGGGCCGTCTTCACCGGCTTCGCCGATGACGGCCGTCGGAATGCCGGCGACACCCTCGGTGACGCGAAAGCCCTGGTGGCGCAGTTCCGCGGCGTGCTCGGCGGATGAGCGCACTTCCGTATAGCAGACCTCCGGCATCCCCCAGATGCGATCGCTCAAGTCGATGAGGCGGCTCTTCGCAGCATCCACATGCTGCCAGATCTCGTTTCGGACGTTCATGTCTTGCTCCAGAGTCGGTTGTGGGCGCTTACAGAAGCGGTGCCGCTTTACAAAGCGCCTGCATCGGCCGTGATCAGTTCTTCGGCCGGAGGAATGCGCCCCTCGAACCAATAGGCGGCCGCCGCGCGCGACATGGCGGCCCCGTCATGGCCCACGCCTTCGACGCGGATCAGCTTCCAATGGAAGGGAAGGCCAAGGCGCTCGGCTTCGCGTCGAGCGAAATCGTAGACGAACTGCGCGCGCCCATAGCGATGCGGTCCCTGCCGCAGGGCTTCCGCCTGGGCCGGCAGGTTCGGGTCGTCGGTGCTGATATCCTGATCGCCCGCGAAGACGTGCATGGGATAGGCGAGCCAGCGCGCAATGGCGGCTTCATCGAGGCCGAGGCCGCCGAGCCCCTCGGGGAAGCTGCGTTCCAGGGTCGGCAAGGTGTACCAGCCCGGATTGCCCGCGATGACGGCCTCGAAGGACCCGTGATCCTGGGTCGCGAGCATCCGGTGCGCGAACTGCCCCCCGGCGGAGTGTCCGAAAAGACGTGCCTTCGGGCGGCGCGTCGCGCCGCCTTTCTGCAGGGCCGCGAAGACGCGGGCCGGGACCGCGTAGAGCCACTTGGCGATGGGGCGGATGCTTCCGCCGTCCTCGACCACCAGGCCGTTGTTGTACGATTCCGCGCCTGGAAAATGCGCGTCGGAGAAGGTCGGCGCGGCAATCAGGATGCGGTGCTTCTCGGCGGCGGGAATCCAGAAGTCCCGATACTCGTCGCCGTTGCGAAGCATGCCGTGCTGGACGATGACGACCGGATCGTCAGGGCCGTGATCGGCCGGGCGATAGACGTTCACCTCAATCGGCCGGTCGGGGTGGTGCGGGTCGACGAAGGGGAGCGTGCTGCGGCCGATCTCGGGGCTAAGCGTGATTGTCGTCATGTGTTGTCCGAATTGTGCAGATGGCAGGCTGCGCTGCGTCCTGGAGCGATCTCTTTCAAGGCAGGGCGAACGTCACGGCATTTCGCCATCGCGTGCTCGCAGCGCGGGTGGAACGGGCAGCCGCCGGGCGGCGCCAGAGGGGAGGGCAGCTCGCCCTTGAGCGGCTGGAACGCGCGCTTGCGCCGTTCCGTGGAGGGGCTCGCCGCGATGAGGGCCGCGCTGTAGGGATGGGCCGGTTCGGCGAAGACCGCGGAGGCCGGGCCGATCTCCACGATGCGCCCGAGATACATGATCGCCACGCGGTCGCTGATGTGCCGGACCACTCCGAGGTCGTGGCTGACGAAGAGATAGGTCAGGCCGTGCTTCTCGCGGATGTCCATGAACAGGTTGATGACCTGCGCCTGGATCGAGACGTCCAGCGCGGAGACGGGCTCGTCGCAGACCAGGAAGTCGGGCTTCACCGCCAGCGCGCGGGCGATGCCGATGCGCTGGCGCTGTCCTCCGGAGAACTGGTGCGGATAGCGGTTGCGGTAGGCGACATCGAGGCCGACTTCGGTCAAGGCCCTGTCGACCGCCGCGTCGATCTCGCTCTTCGGCAGCAGCCCATGCACCCGCAGGGCCTCTCCCACGATGGTGCGCACCTGCATGCGCGGATCGAGCGAGGCATAGGGGTCCTGGAACACCATCTGGACCTTGAGGAGATAATCCAGCCGGTCCTTGCCGCGCAGTTCGGCAACGCGCCGTCCCTCGTAAACGATGTCTCCGGCGCTGGGCTTGGTGATCCCGGTCGCGGCCCGTGCCAGCGTGGACTTGCCGCAACCGGATTCGCCGACGAGGCCGAGAACCTCGCCGCGCTTCACGGTGAGATCGACACCGTCGACCGCCTTCAGCACGGGTGGTGGTGGCGCGCTCCCGATTGTCGCGAGAAGGCGCTGCGCGAAGGTCGACTTGCCGCGGAAGTACTTCTTGACGCCGCGCAGCTCGAAGAAGGGTTCGGTCATGGGGCGGAGCCTTCGGGCACGGGGTTGTGGCAGCGATAGCTCTGCCCGTTGCTCATGACCTGCGGCGGAGGATCGATCTGCGCGCAGACGGGCAGGGCGCGCTCGCATCGCGGACGGAACGGGCATCCGCTCGGGCGCGCATCGATGCTGGGGGCCGCGCCGTTGATCTGCCGCAGGCGCTCGCCGGGAGCGACCGTCGCGGCCGAGGAGCCGAGCAGGCCAAGCGTGTAGGGATGGCGGGGGCGATCGAGAACGTCGTCGACGGTTCCCGTCTCGACGATCCGCCCGGCATACATGACGGCGACCCGGTCGGCGAGCTCGGCGACGACGGCGAGGTCGTGCGTGATCCAGAGCACCGCCGTGCCGGTCTCCCGGCTGAGCTTCTGGACCTCGAACAGGATCTGGCTCTGGATCGTCACGTCGAGTGCCGTCGTCGGCTCGTCGGCGATGATCAGGTCGGGCTTGTTGAGAAGGGCCGTCGCGATGGCGACGCGCTGGCGCATGCCGCCGGAGAATTCGTGCGGATACTGCTTCAGGCGCGTTTGCGGAGACGAGATGCCGACCCGTGACAAAGCCCGCGATGCCTCCTCAAGGGCCTCCTGCGGGCTGCAGGAGCGGTGTTCCTGGATGGCCTCGCACATCTGCTCGCCGATGGTGAGGACCGGGTTGAGCGTCATCAGCGGATCCTGGAAGATCATCGCGATGCGGTCGCCGCGCAGCCGGCGCAGGCGCTCCTCGGTCGCGCGCCGCAGGTCTTCGCCCTTGAACAGGACGTCGCCGTCGACGATCTCGCCGGGCGCGTCGATGAGCTGGACCAGGGAGAAGCCGGTCACGGATTTTCCGGAGCCGGACTCGCCGACGAGGCCGACGATCTCACCGGGCTGCACGACAAGATCGACGCCGTCGACGGCGGGCCACGCACCGGCGAGGTCGTGGAAGACGGTTCGCAGGCCGCGAACGTCGAGCAGCGGGGAGGTCATTGGCCCCTCACGTTGAAGCTGCGGCGCAGGCGCTCGCCCACGAGGTTGAGAGACATGATCAGGAGCACGAGGGCGATGCCCGGGAAGGCCGCGATCCAGTACTCGCCCGAGAGCAGGAACTCGAACCCGTTGGCGATCAGGAGCCCGAGGGAGGGCTGCGTCACCGGAACGCCGACCCCGAGAAACGACAGCGTGGCTTCCAGCGTGATCGCATTCGCGATGCTGATCGTCGAGACGACGAGAACGGAACTGATGGAGTTCGGCAGGAGATGCGCCAGCATGATGTGGCGCGTCGGCAGGCCGAAATTGACCGCAGCCTCGATATATTCCTTGCGCCGCTCGACGAGGGCGGCCGCGCGCATCAGGCGGGCATATTGCGCCCATTGCACCAGGATGATGGCGATGATCACCTTGTCGACGCCGCGCCCGATGGAGGCGAGAAGCACGAGGGCGATCAGGATCGACGGGAATCCGAGCATGAAATCGACGACGCGCATGATCGCCGCGTCGATGGCGCCGCCGAACTGGGCCGCGACGAGCCCGGCGATGACCCCGATGGCGAGGGCCCCCGCGGTGGATGCCAGACCGACCAGCAGGCTGGTCCGCAGGCCGTACAGGATGGCGCTGAGCATGTCGCGGCCCTGCGCGTCGGTGCCGAGCCAGTAGGTGATGCCGGTCATGCCCTGCGCGCCGGGCTCCAGGCGGTTGTCCATCACGCTCAGCGACGCGAGGTCGTGCGGGTTCTGCGGCGCGATGAAGGGCGCGAGCAGCGCGAGCAGCAGGAGGATCCCGAGCAGGACGACCGCGCCGCGCGTCGTCGGGCGGCTCCTGATCCGGCGCAGGACCTTGTGGCGCAGCGCCGTGTCGGCGCCGGCCGCCACCATTCTCGAAGCGGTCATGCCATTTCTCCCGTCAGCTTCACGCGGGGATCGAGCGCCGCGTAGAGAATGTCGACGAGGAAGTTCACGGCGACGAAAAGGAGCGTTGCGAGCATCACATAGGCGACCACGACGGGGCGGTCGAGCTGGTAGATGCTGTCGATGAGGAGCTTGCCCATGCCCGGCCAGGCGAACACGGTCTCGGTGATGGTCGAGAAGGCCACGAGACTGCCGAACTCCATGCCGGCGACCGTCACGACGGGGATCAGGATGTTGCGCAGCACGTGCCGTCCGACGATGCGCTTGCGGCGCACGCCCTTGGCGCGGGCATACTTGACGTAGTCCTGCGTCATCGCCTCCGTGGTGCCCGCCGCCACGAGGCGAATCATCAGGGCCATGTTCGGGATGGCGAGGTTCAGGGCGGGCAGGGCGAGATGCTTCAATCCGTCGAGCGTCAGCAGGCTCGTCGGAATGCCGAAGACGGAAACCGTCTCCCCGCGTCCCGCCGTCGGCAGCCAGCCGAGGAACACGCTGAAGAGCAGGATGAGCATCATGCCCTTCCAGAAGCTCGGGAGGGAGAAGCCGAGGATCGTTCCGGCCATGATGGCGCGGCTCGGACGGCTTTCGGGATTGAGGCCGGCCAGGAGACCGAGCGGAATGCCGATGATGGCGGCAAGGCTCATGGCGAGGAGAACGAGTTCGAACGTGGCCGGCAGCCGCGCCAGGATCAGGTCGACCGCCGGAACGCCGTGGACGAAGGAGAATCCGAGATCGCCTTTCAGGGCCTTGCCCAGGAAGCCGAGATATTGCTGCCAGACGGGCAGATCGAGTCCGAGGCGCTGGATCATCGCCGTGCGTTCGGCGGCGCTGACCTGCGGCGGAACGAGGAGTTCGATCGGGTCTCCGATGCCGTAGACGGCGAGGAAGACCACGACGGAAACCGCGAGCAGAACCAGGACGCTCTGAATCAGACGTTGCAGGATGTAGGCCGTCATGTCAGGCGTTCCGATCTGCTCGCGGCTTCGTTCATGGCTTGCTTACTTCGCGGGCTTGACCTGCATGGCCATCGTGAACTGGTCGGCGCGGCCGACGTAGTTCAGGTTCGCCTTGTAGGCCCAGATGGTGCTCTCGAAATGCAGCGGAATGAACGCGCCGCCTTCGATGACCTTCACACCCGCCTGCTTGAGCATCTCCGCACGCTTGGCATCATCGAGGGTGGTGATCGCCGCGCGGATCAGCTTGTCGAATTCCGGATCGGCATAGCCACCGTAATTCGAGCCGCCGATGGTCTTCGCTTCGTCCGGCGTCGCGGCCCACTGCTTCAGGAAGGACGAGGCCTCGCCGCTCGTGGAGCCCCAGCCGCCGATGGCGACGCTGAATTCCTTCTTGGCGCGGCGCGGGAAGTAGATGGCGCGGGCCATGGCGTCCACTTCCGAGCGGATTCCGACCTGCGTCAGGTACTGCGCGACGGCCTGCGTGATCTGGCTGTCGTTGATGTAGCGGTCGTTGGTCGTCGAGAGCGTGACCTGGAAGCCGTTGGGATAGCCGGCCTCGGCCAGGAGCTTCTTCGCCGCGGCCGGATCGTAAGCGAGCTTCGGCGGGTTCTCCAGCGCGCCGAACATGCCGTTGGGCAGGAACTGGTAGGCCGGCTCGGCCGCGCCGTCCATGATGCGCTTGATGATGGCGTCGCGGTCGATGGCGAGCGACATCGCCTTGCGCACGCGCGGATCCTTCAGCGGGTTCTTGCCGTTCTCGGCCTTCACGAGCGGGCTCGGCTCGCGCTCGACGTCGAGCTGGAAATAGATCACGCGGGTCGAGGGCGTGATCACGTGGCCGAAGCGCTTGTCGTCCTTGATGCGGGAGACGTCGCGCGCAGCCGGGTTCTCGATCACATCGTAATCGCCGGCGAGCAGGCCCGCCAGGCGCGGACCGGCATTGGGAACCGGTACGAAGGTCACGTTGGCCCAGGGCTCAGCCGGGCCCCAATACTTGTCGTTGCGCTCGAGCTCGACGCTCGTGCCCTTCGTGTAGCTCTTGAACTTGTAGGGGCCGGTGCCGATGGCGAGCTTGCCGTCGTTGAAGTCGCCGACGACGGGCCATGCGCCTGTGACGCCGCAGTTCTTGGCGACGTCGAAGGAGAGCTTGTCATGCGGGAGAACGGACGCGCTCAGGATGGCGATGCTGGAGAGGAAGTTCGGCAGCAGCGGGTCCGGCGCCTTCGTGGTGATGACGATGGTTTGCGGATCGGGCGCCTCGACGGCCGTGAAGTTGCCCGTGATGTCGGCGAACGAGCCCGCGATCGCCGTCTCGTTCTTCAGGGTGCGGCAGAAGCTGAAGATCACGTCGTCGGCCGTGAAGGGCTGGCCGTTGGAGAAGGTCACGCCTTGGCGGAGCTTGAAGGTCCAGCGGTTCTGGCCGTCGTTCTCCCAGGACGTCGCAAGGCTGGGCAGGACCTTCTGCTTCTCATCCTGCTTGGTCAATCCGTCGAAGATATGAGCCGCGAGGGCGTTGTTCGGCGTCAGATCGTGATAATGTGGGTCGATCGCGGTCGGCTCCGAGCTGAGCGCGATCTTGAGCGACTGAGCCCAGGCGGGAGCACTGAGCAGGCAGGTGCTGGCGACGAAAGCGAATATGAGTGGACGGCGCATTGAATCTCTCTCCTGGTTCCCTTGGCGGCTGTCTTTTGACAGATTTATTTTCTCAGATTAAAAATCATGAAAATATCCTGACGTCAATCAGTCTGGAGTGTCCGTGTCTCAAGTCCTGAAGCCGACGACGGATCTGGCCCACCGCATCGCGCTCGGTTACGCCTCGCTCAGCGAAGCGCATCGACGCGCGGCGGATTTCGTGCTGCAGAACCCTCTCGAGACGGCGACGATGACGATCGAGGGCTTCGCAGAGCGCAGCGGCGCCTCCACGGCGACGGTGACCCGGTTCGTCCGTTCTCTGGGTTACGCCGGCTACAGCGAATTCCGGGCCGCGCTCTCCGAGGCGCTGCGGCTGGCGATGGCTCCCGTCGACAGCTTCGCCGATGCCCACAGCACGAAAAGCTCCGCCTTCTCGACCTTCGTGACGGCCCTCAAGGATCAGGCGGCCAATCTGGACGAGACGCTCGCGGCCGTCGACGAGGAAACCTGCTCCCGGGCCATGGACGTCCTGCTGCGCGCGCGCCGGATCTTCATCGTCGGATCTGGGGCGAGCCATCATGTGGCGGCCCATCTTGATGAAGGATTGACGCTCTATCTCGATGCGAACGTGATCTTCGCGTCGTCCCGCGGCGGAGCCGAGAAAGCGGTCAGGCACCTGATGAACGTGGGGGCGGACGATCTCGTGCTGGCCATCTCCCTTCCGCGTTACTCGCGCGGCACGGTCGATCTGGCGAAACTCGCCAAGAACCGTGGGGCCATGGTCATGGCCTTGACGGACGGGCCGAGCTCTCCGCTCGTCCCCATCGCCGACATCACCCTCTTCGCACCGGCGCGGAACCGGCTGCTGCCGAACTCGCCGACCGCCGCCTTCGCGCTCGCCGACGCCATCGTGGCCGCGGTGGCCCGCGAACGGCCCGATGCCGTCGAGGCCCTGAAGGAACTCAGCGAGAATCTTCTCTGGACGTTCTATCAGTGAAACGTCGACCTATTCACGCGCCGATCCGGTCTGCTCGAGACTCTGTTTTGCGAGTGCGAGCGCTTCCTTCAGGACGGCCTGGTCGCCGATGTGATTGGCGAGGATCAGCACGAGGGACGAGTTGAGCGCGGCGCTCTGCTCGTCCGACAATCCGCGATGCGCCTCGATCAGCGCCCGGTAGGCGCGATCCGGATCGGCGAAGCGGCTTTCGGTCACGAGGGCGCTCATGCGGGCTCTCCATCCATATTCTTCATGCGGCGCGATGCACGCGCGATCGCTTTCGCTGTCGCGTGGCGCCAGCGCGCCGCGAGGTGCTGGTCCGGGCGCACGAGATAGGTGCTGCCGGGCGTCGCGTCGAAACGCCGTTCGAAGAAGCCGTCCGCGTCGATCAGGTCATGGCCGATGACGAGGACGCGCTTGCCTGCGGGTGGAGCGGTTCCGTTGGGCACGTGGATCAGCGTCTCCTCGCCGCCCAGTGCCTCGAGCAGCCAGACCGGCTCGCCGCTGCCCTTGCGCATGGGGGCATCGGGCAAAGGCGCGCCGAGGTGGGCGGACCCCGACCATACATCCTCATCCACCGTCGACAGGGATGTCTCATAGGTGGACGCCATCGACAGCCTGCCGGAATTCACCATGCGCTTGGCGAAGGGCGCGTGGCGCGCGAGAGCGAGCACCGCATCGCGGAAGCGCAGTTCCTGCGCCGAGCGCGGCGCGATGAAATCCGTCGAGCGGGTGGAATGGCCGATATTCTCGTCGGCGGCCACTGATCGTTCGGCATCGTAGGTGTCGATCAGGCTCTCGGGCGCTTCGCCCTTGATCACGAGCGCGAGCTTCCAGGCGAGGTTCTCCGCATCCTGGATGCCGGAATTGGCGCCGCGCGCGCCGAAGGGCGAGACCTGATGGGCGGCGTCGCCCGCGAAGACCACGCGGCCATGCGCGAAGCGCTCCAGACGCCGGCACTGGAACGTATAGACCGACACCCATTCGAGCGTGAACGCGTCGTGCCCCAGCATCTGGCGGATGCGCGGGATCACGCGCTCGGGCGCCTGCTCGGCCTTCGCGTCGGCATCGGGGCCGAGCTGCAGGTCGATGCGCCACACATCGTCGGGCTGCTTGTGCAGAAGGGCGGAGCGGCCGTCGTGGAAGGGCGGGTCGAACCAGAACCAGCGCTCGGGCGGAAAGTCGCCCTTCATCTTCACGTCGGCGATGAGGAAGCGATCCTCGAAGACTTCGCCCTTGAACTCGAGCCCGAGCATTCCGCGCAGGGCCGAACGCGCGCCGTCGGCCGCCACCACCCAATCGGCATCGATATCGTAGGATCCTTCGGGGGTCTCGACGGTGAGCGTCACGCCGTCGTTGCGGCGCTTGAGCGCGCTCACCCTGTTGCGCCAGCGGATGTCGAGCTGGGGCAGTTCGGCGGCGCGCGCCACGAGCGCGTGTTCGAGATAATATTGCTGCAGGTTGATGAAGGCCGGCATCTTGTGTCCGTCCTCAGGCAGCAGGTCGAAGGCGTAGAGCTGCTCGTCGCGCTGGAACACCTTGCCGAGCTTCCAGGTGACGCCTTTTTCCAGGCAGGGCGCGGCGACGCCGAGCCGGTCGAGGATCTCGAGGGTGCGCTTGGCGTAGCAGATGCCGCGCGAGCCTTCGCCGATCCGGTCAGCATCGTCGAGGAGCACGACCGGAACGCCGCGCTGCGCCAGGTCGATGGCGGTGCACAGCCCGACGGGGCCCGCGCCGACGACGATGACGGGATGTCGGGCGGGGGAGGGGCGATCCTGGTCCGGGCAGCGGCGGTAGCCGAACTGGTAGAGAATCTTGCGGGTGTTCATGACGTGGCCTGTGCGTCGACGATCATGCCGGAATGAGACTTGCCCGTGGCCGTAACACAGGGAGGACGGGTCAAGGCATTGGCCTTTCGGCCATGACGCCTCTCCCTGACGTTCCGCGCAACCCATACCATCGGCCTTCTGCCGCCGATGGAGGTTGGAGCTGCGGACGGACAGGGTAGTCCTGAGAATGTAACCGTCAAGTTCGCCGCGAAGGCCGAGCTCGCGCTCAACGCAGGTTGAAGCGCAGCGGCACGGTGAAGGTCGTTTGCGGAATGAAGTCCGGGATCGGCGGCAGGGAGGATCCGGGGCTTGCCGCCGCAAGAGCGGCCCGATCGAGGGCTGCATGGCCGGCACTCCGCACGAGGGACGCGCCGACGATGCGGCCCGACCGGTCCATGGTGAAGCGCACGGTGGCGATGCCCGTGACACCTTGGCTGCGGGCGACGTCCGGATAACGCAGGCGGTTGCGCAAGGACGCGACGAGGCTCGCCAGATAGCGGTTGCGCGCGGTCGGATCGGCCGCGGCCGCCTGGCCGCCCATGTTCTCCCGCGAGGCCGATGCCTGTCCCTGGCGCGCATCGGACGGAAGCGGCTTCGGTTCAGCGACCGACCGGCGCGGCGGCGGCTTGCGCTCGGCCGGCTTCGGCGGCTTCTTCTTCTCGGGCTTGCGGGCTGGCTTTTCTTCGAGAGGCTTGGCGACGATCGTTTCCGGCGGCGGAAGGATGACGGCCTCCGTCTGCGCCGTTTCCTGTTCCACTGGAACGGCCTCGACCGGCAGCGCTTCGGCCACGTCCTGAGGCCGGGCTTCGACGATCTCCTCGGGCGGCTGATCCTCGACGGTCTCCGATTCCATCGGCGTCTCCGTCTCGACGGGCGGCACCTTCTGGGATTGCTCGAACGACGGCGCCACGGACACGAGCTCTTCCATGGCGGGAGCGAGATCGAGGGTGATCTCCTGCTCGCCGGGCGCGTCGGCCTTGTCGGACGGCCACAGGGTCACGGCGGTCAGCACAGCGCCATGCAGGACGAGCGCCGTCGCGAAGGCGAGGCCGAGCCGGCTCGGCTCCTGGGGCGGTCTCATGCTTTGAACGGACATCGGATGGCGTGCTTGATCTAGGGCGCGGCCGATCCGCCGGGCGCCTGCGCGATCAGCGAGACGCGGCTGAACCCCGCCGCGTTGATCTGCCCCATGATCTCGATGATGCGGCCATAGGGAACGGCCCTGTCGCCGCGCACGAGCACGACCTGGCTCGGATCCGCGTTCGCGAGCTGCCGCAGGCGGGGCATCATGATCTCCGGTGCCAGCGGCTCCTTGTCGAGGAACGGCTGGCCCTGCGCGTCGATGGTGATCACGACCGGCTGCTTCGGCTGCGCGACTTTCGGCGCGGCGGTCTTCGGCAACTGCACGGGCACGCCGACGGTCATGAGGGGCGCGGCCACCATGAAGATGATGAGCAGGACGAGCATCACGTCCACGAGCGGCGTGACGTTGATCTCCGACAGGGGAGCGGTGCCGAACGCGTCGTCCTGGTCCTGCGGCCGCATCGGTCCCATGCCCATTATTCCGCCGCCTCCGCGCGGACCTGAAGCTTCCGGTCACGCGCCAGGCGGTCGCCGAGCGCCGTGATTCCGGCAGAAAACGATTGCTGCAGGCGGCCGAGATCGGTCGTGAGCTTGTTGTAGGCGATCACGGCCGGAATGGCGGCCACGAGTCCGATGGCGGTGGCGAACAGCGCTTCCGCGATGCCGGGCGCCACGACGGACAGGCTCGTGTCCTGGCTCGCCGCGATGGCGGAGAACGCGTTCATGATGCCCCAGACCGTGCCGAACAACCCGATGAAGGGCGCGGCCGATCCGATGGTGGCGAGGAACGGCAGGCCGACCTGGAGCCGGCGCATGTCGGCGGAAAGCGCAGCCCGCATGGCGCGTTCGATGCGCTCGCGCCGTTCCGCGCGGCTCTCGGACGCGTCCTGGTCGCGCCATGCCTCATGGCCCGCGCTGACGATGCGCCCGGTCGCGCCTTCCATCTGCGGCGAGAGCCTGTCGCCCGAGCGCGCCGCCGTTTCGAACGCGCGGGCCTGGCGGCGCAGGCCGCCGAGCCGCAGGAGCTTCTCGAACACGATGGTCCAGCAGCCGAGCGAGGCCAGGACGAGCAGGATCATGACGCTCTTAACAATGGGATCGGCCTGAAGGAACAGGCCGAGAAAGGACATGTCGTGCGTGGCCGCGGGCACGATCTCGTTCACAGGAGCGTCCTGAGCGAGTGCCGTTCCGCCGAAAGGCAGGAGCAGGGCCAGGCAGGCGAGGATACTGCCGGACGCGTGTCCAGGCTCATTCCAGGTGCTTATGCCCATGAACGCATTCTCCTTCGCATCGGCGGACCGGGAGGTGTCCCGGCGCGGCCGATGAAGTATCGGAAAGAACGTAGATTGATCAAGGGTTTAGGAAAAAATCAGAGGCGTTCTAAAAGACCCTCTACGGCCTTGAGATCGGGATGGAATTCGCTTCCTTAAAAGAGCTTCAAAGTAATTTTCTTGAGAGTTCCATCGCGACATCGCGGTTGAAAGGCGATCCGCATCGAACGGCTTTCACGAAAATACCATTTTGCGTGAGGAAGACGGGTCGTGCTTCTTAACCGGGAGATTCCGCTTGAGCTACGACGGTCACAACAAGCCATACCCGACCTGGTACCCCTACGCCTTCGTCGGTGCGCTGGCGGCGCTTGGCGGGGCCTTTTACGTGTTCGGCTGAGGGCAGGGGCGATGCTTGCTGCGGCCTGCATCCCAAAGCGAGCGAGGCGGTACATCCGCGCCCCGGTCGCTTTTGGGAGAGAGCCTGTCGGCTAGAGCATCGGACCCAAAAGTGGACTTGCACTTTTGGGATCCATCCGATGCTCCAACTCTTGGCTGGCGCATCGTTGAGTACGGAAAACCGGATCCACTTTTCGCTGACGCGGCCCTCTGGGTCCGCACGATGCGCCAAGCGGATCGGCACGAAGACTATGACGACAACATGGTTAACAAGTCGTTAACGCGTCGGCGCGATCACATGGTCGCGCCGACCTGCCAAGGGACGAATTCGAGATCGCCGTAGCCGAGCTCCTCCGATTTCGTGTGCTCGCCGGACGCGACGCGCAGGAGGATGTCGAAGATCTCCCGGCCTTTCTCTTCGAGAGAGACGCCGTCGAGGATGTCGCCGCAATTGATGTCCATGTCGTCGAGCATGCGGCGGTAGATGTCGGAATTCGTCGCGAGCTTGAGGGACGGCACGGGCTTGCAGCCGAAGGCCGAGCCGCGTCCCGTGGTGAAGGCGATCAGGTTGGCGCCGCCCGCCACCTGGCCGGTTGCCGCGACGGGATCGTAGCCGGGCGTATCCATGTAGACGAAGCCGCGGTCCTTCACCGGCTCGGCATATTCGTAGACGGCGCGCAGCGTGGAGCGCCCGCCCTTCGCGGCCGCGCCCAGCGACTTCTCGAGGATCGTCGTCAATCCGCCCGCCTTGTTGCCCGGCGAGGGGTTGTTGTTCATCTCTCCGCCGTTGCGGGCCGTGTAATCCTCCCACCACTTGATCCGCGCGATGAGTTTCTCGCCGATTTCCCGCGTGGCGGCGCGCCGGGTGAGCAGATGCTCCGCACCGTAGATTTCGGGCGTCTCGGACAGGATCGAGGTTCCGCCGTGGCGCACCAGCAGGTCGGACGCGACGCCGAGCGCCGGATTGGCCGTCAAGGCGGAATAACCGTCGGAGCCGCCGCACTGGAGCGCGAGCACCAGTTCCGATGCGGGGCGCGTCTCCCGCTGGGCCCTGGCGGCGATGGGCAGCATGTCCTTCACCGCATCGACGATGGCCTGCACGGTCCGCCGCGTGCCGCCCGTCTCCTGAATGGTGAGAGTGCGGAAGGTCTCGCTTTCGGTCAGGCCGTATTCCTGCTTCATGCGGCCGATCTGGAATACCTCGCAGCCGAGCCCGACCATGATCACGCCGGCGAAATTCGGGTGGCTGGCATAGCCCCATTGCGTGCGGCGCAGGATGTCGAAGCCCTCGCCATAGGCCGCGTGCCCGCAGCCGGTCCCATGCACGATGGCCACGACGCCGTCGATCCCGGGATAGCCGCTTAAGATGCCGGAACGCTCCACCTCGCCGGCCGCGAAGCGCGCCACGGAAGCCGAGCAGTTCACCGAGGTGAGGATCCCGATATAGTTGCGGGTGCCCGTCTTGCCCGAGGCGCGGCGATAGCCCTGGAACGTGGCGCGCAGGTCGGGCGCGAGAAGATCGTCCTCTCTGGCCTCGACGCCGAACGCATAATCGCGCTCGAAATCGTGCAGGCCGACATTGTGCTCGTGCACCCACTCGCCCGGCACGATGTGGGTCTTGGCGAAACCGATGATCTGGCCGAATTTTCGGATCGGCTCGCCCTCGCGGATCGGCTCCGCGGCCATCTTGTGGCCCCGCAGGATGCGCTCGCGGGCCGTGAGGCCCGCCGCGTCTGTGCCTTGGTTCACGAGGTCGATGGCGATGACCACATTGTCATCGGGAGAGAGGCGGATGGTGCGGGGCGTGCTCATAGGTGTCTCATCGATAGGCTTTTGAAGCATCGGACGTGAATGCGAATGCACGTCCGATGCCGGTTTCTCGCATCTCTTCACGCAAAGCCGGTTGCCGGTTCTGCGTTCGATGCTCCGGGACGATCCGTCACCGCCCCAATCCCATCTTCTGCGGAAGCCAAAGGGTCAGCTCCGGAATATAGGTGATCGCGATCAGCGCCAGCATCAAGGGGACGAGCCAGGGCAGGATCGCCACAGTGGTGCGTTCGACGGACAGTTTGGACACCCTCGCCAGGACGAAGAGCACCATGCCGAGCGGCGGGGGAAGCAGGCCGATCATCAGGGTGAGCGTCATGATCAGCCCGAAATGGGTCGGGGCGATGCCGAGCTTGAGCACGATGGGCAAAAGGATCGGCACCAGGATGGTGATGGCCGCGATGGTGTCGATGAAGCAGCCGACGAACAGGATCAGGATGTTGGCGAGAAGCAGGAACACCCACTTGTTCTGCGTGAATCCGAGGATCGCGTCCGAAAGGATCTGCGCCGCCTGGCTGACCGTCAGGAGCCAGGCGAAGATCGACGCCGCCGTGACGATGAAGAGGACCGACGCGGTCGTCTCGATGGTGTCGAAGGTCGCCTTGGCGAGGCTTCTGAACGTCATGGAGCGGTAACGGACGAGGCCGAGGAACAGCGACCAGATGACCGCCGCGACCGCCGCCTCGGTCGGCGTGAAGAGGCCGAGCGTCATGCCGCCGATCAGGATGACCGGGGCCATGAGGGCCATCACGGCCGAGAAGTCGAAATACCAGTCGAGGGCGAGGAGCACGGCCAGCGCGATGCCGATGGAGACGTTCGACGACAGCCCCGCCTGGATCATCAGCCACACGGCCACGGGAAACATCAGGACGATTACGACCTCGATGCTGGCATTGCCGAGCTGGCGCCATGAGAAGGGCGTATCCGAGCCCCAGCCGTTCTTGTAGGCGAAATAGGCCACCGTCGCCATCATCAGCAGCGTCATGACGATGCCGGGGATCAGGCCGCCCAGGAACAGCGCCCCAATGGAGACATTCGCCATCATGCCGTAGATCACGAAGGGCAGGGAGGGCGGGATGATCGGCCCGAGGGTCGCGGACGCGGCCGTGACGCCCACCGCGAACTCGGTCGAGTAGCCATGGTCCTTCATGGCCTTGATCTCAATGGTCCCGAGGCCGGCGGCATCGGCGATGGCCGTGCCGGACATGCCCGAGAACACCACTGAGCCGACGATGTTCACCTGGCCGAGGCCGCCTTTCATCCAGCCCACGAGGGCGACGGCGAAGGAGTAGATGCGGCCGGTGACGCCGGCGATGTTCATGAGGTTGCCGGCGAGGATGAAGAACGGGACGGCGAGGAGCGGGAAGCTCTCGACGCCGGCGATCATCCGCTGCGCCACGATGACGTCCGGAACCGTCCCGGTGGCGAGGATGTAGAGCAGGGACGCGGCGGCCATCGAGATGGCGACCGGCAGTCCGAGGATCATCAGAATGAGGAAGGAGCCGATCAGGATGAGCATCAGGTTTCCGCCACTAGAGGTGCGTCGAAGGCTTCGGGGCGCTCGAGAACGGAATAGCCGCGGCGCCAGTTGGCGACGGCAACCTGGATCGAGCGGAAGCTCATGAGGACAAAGCCGATGAAGGCGAAGGCATAAGCCAGGTTCTTCGGCAGGGCGATGGTCGTCATCTGCTCGTCGCCGACGATGCTCATAAAGCGCCAGATGAGGATCGCGCCATAGACGAAGAAAGAGACCCGGACGATGTCGATCAATGTCGCCAGCACCCGGGCCAGGCCGGGAGAAAGATAGCGATACAGGAAGTCGACCTGTATGTGACGGTTCATGCGCACGCACATGGCCGATCCGACGAAGACCAGGGCCACGTTGAGATTGGTGGCGATCTCCTCCGTCCAGGCAAAGGAATCGTTGAGCACGTAGCGCGTGAAGAATTGAACGAAGACGGCGAGCGCCATGGCCCAGAACAGGGCCAGGGCCAGCCAATCCTCGAAGGCATAGCCCGAGAGATCGACCGGGGCGTGCTCGCTTTCGTCGAAGGTCTGCGCCAGTTCCTCGGCGCTGACCTGGGTGTGGACTTCAGTCGTCATCTATTGCTGCGCCTTGTCCTTGCAGGTCTTGAGGATTCCCGCTGCCGGAAAAGGAGCGGCAGCGGGATCGACGGTGGGGAAAGGGAGCCGCCCGGAGGCGGCTCTCGCCGATGGATCAGAGGCCTTCCGACTTCAGGGCCTGGATCTTGTCGTAATCCGCCTTGCGGTAGCCGAGCGATTCCAGGGTGACGTTCTTCATCACCGCGTCCTTGAACTCGTCCTTGTTGACCTCCGTGATCGTCAGGCCCTTCTGCTTGAAGGTTTCGATCAGCTCCTTCTCCTTCGCCTGGATCTCTCCCGAGGCGCGGACGGCCGCTTCCTGGGCGACCTGGGCGAAGATCTTCTTGTCCTCGTCCGAGAGCTTGGCCCAGAGCTGCTTGGAGATGATCGTCGCCAGGTGATCGACGATGTGGCCGGTGAGCACGATGTGCTTCTGGACCTCGTAGAACTTCTTGGCCTCGATGGTCGTCAGCGGGTTCTCCTGCGCGTCGACGGTGCCGTTCTGGAGCGCCAGGTAGACTTCCGCGAAGGCGATCGGCGAGGTGTTCGCGCCGCAGGAGCGCGGCATGGCCAGATAGGCCGGAGCGTCGGGCACGCGGATCTTGAGGCCCTTCATCTCGGCGCAGGTCTTGAAGGGCTTGTTCGATGAGCTGTGGCGCACCCCGTAATAGGTGAGGGCGACCATCTGGTGGCCCGTCTTGTCGGCGTAGCCGGCGCTGAGCTCCTTGAACACGTCGCTCTTGGCGAAGGCGAGCAGATGGCCGGAATCGCGGAAGACGTAAGGATAATAGCCGATGCCGATGGGCGGATAGCTGCGTGCGGCAAAGCTCGGGCCGGAGATGATCATGTCGACCGTGCCGAGCGACAGGCCCTGGTTGATGTCGCTTTCCTTGCCGAGCTGCGACGCCGGGTAGACGTCGATCTGGTAGCGGTTGTTGGTGCGCTTGGCGATTTCCTGGGCGGCCCAGACGGACTGCGTATGGAAGGGCTCTGAGGTCTCGTAGACATGGGCCCATTTCAGCTTGGTCTGGGCACTGGCCGGAAGGGCGGGCAGGATGGCGGTTGCGGCCGCGATGAGTCCGAAAGCTAGGCGGCGGGTCGGAAATGGCATAGGCGTTCCTCCGGGAGACCGGCTCTGCGGCCGGTTGAACGATGATCACGAGCGGCTTTGCTCGTGGATGGGATCCGACAAGCTGATGGCGTGCGCCCATCGGTTCGGCTAACATGTTAGGCAAATGGACGCGCTCGACAAGAGAAAAAGATACGATTTCCTCGTTCCCCTGGAGCGGGGCACGCGGGGGCATACGACCGAGAAGGTGGAAGCGTCGCTGCGGGCCGCCATCGTGGCTCTCGATTTCGCCCCTGGGGAATTCATCGACAAGGGGGCCGTCTGCGCGGTCCTCGGGGTCTCCCGTTTCCCGGTTTCCGAGGCGTTGACGCGCCTGGCCGCCGAGGGGCTGGTCGAGATCCTGCCTCAGCGCGGATCCCGGGCGGCCCGTATCCGCCTGCCGGAGATCCGGGAATCGATGCTGATTCGGCGGGCCCTGGAGGGCATGGTGGCGGAGGCGGCCGCCCAGCACCTGCCCCCCGAGGCCATTGAGGCGCTTCGCGGCAACCTGGAGGCGCAGGAAGAGGCCGTCTCGCGCGGGGACCGTCCCGGCTTCCACGCCCTGGACCTGGAATTCCACACGATCCTGGTCGAGGGGCTGGGGATGCCCCGGGTCGCGGCCGTGATCGACGCCTCGCGGGCCAATATCGACCGGGTGCGCCGTCTCCTGTCCTCGCCCCGGCGCCATGCCGTGACCCTCGCCGAGCATCGGGAACTCTTCCGCGCCCTCGAGACGCACGACGCCGCCGCGGCCCGCCAGGCCATGGAGGCTCACCTGGAGGCGGTCGTCGAGGAGCTGGAACGCTTCTCCGTCGAGCATGCCGAGGTTTTCGTGCAGGCCTGAGCGGGCGAGGACGGCCCAGGACATCCGGGCGCCCCTTCACCGGTGCCGTCGCGCGGTCTATACATGGCGGCAGGCCAAGAGGCGTATTCGCGCATCTGCCCTGAGAGGGATGTGTCCTTCTCGGGACCGTTTCCGATGCTTCACGTTTTGAAGAGCCCATCGTGCGGAAGGCGGTTTCGATGACGCTCCCGATCGGCGCGTCGGGTCGAGACGCATGAACGGTTTCGCGCATCCGCGTGTGAAGGACGCGTGTGAAGGAGGAGAAGCCATGAGCACTGAAGCGATCCCTCGAAAGGCACCGGGCCGTTCTCCCGCAAAGCCGCACGTCGACGCGTTCTTCGACAAACGCACCTGCAGCGTCCAGTATGTGGTGTCCGATCCCGCGACGCGGCGCTGCGCTCTCGTCGATCCGGTTCTCGATTACGACGAGAAGTCCGGCTCCGTCGCGACCGCATCGGCCGATGCCCTGCTCGCCTGCGTGAAGGACAAAGATCTGACCGTCGAGTGGATCCTCGATACGCATCCGCATGCGGACCATCTGTCGGCGGCCTCATACCTCAAGGATCGCACGGGCGCGAAGACGGCCATCGGCGAGCGCGTCGTCGATGTGCAGCGACTCTGGAAGGACATCTACAACCTCGCGGATTTCAAACCGGACGGCTCGCAATGGGATCGCCTGTTCGCCGATGGGGACGAATTCCGGATCGGCGAGATGGACGCGCGGGTCATCTTCTCGCCGGGCCATACGCTCGCCTCCATTACGTACGTGGTCGGCGATGCCGCCTTCATCCACGACACGCTCTTCATGCCCGATTTCGGCACGGCCCGGTGCGACTTTCCCGGCGGGGACGCCAGGGCCCTGTGGCGGACCATCCAGCGCATCCTCGCCCTGCCCGGGGACACGCGCCTGTTCTCCGGCCACGACTACATGCCCGGCGGGCGGCCTCCGGCCTGGGAGAGCAGCGTCGCCGGGCAGAAGGCCCACAACGTGCATCTCGCCCAGGCGCGCACCGAGGACGAATTCGTCGCCATGCGCCAAGCGCGGGACGCCAAGCTGCCGATGCCGAAGCTGATCCTGCACGCCCTCCAGGTGAACATGGCGGGCGGTCGCCTTCCGGAACCGGAGGGCAACGGAACCCGCTATCTCAAGATCCCGCTCGATGCACTTCCCCACGCGGTCTGGGACTGACGGCGCTCCGCTTCCCCAGGGGCATTCCGGGCGGGGACGCCTTCGCGTCCAATCGGCATCCGCCGATGGCTCCGTCTCTCAGCTCATCTGGTACGCGCTGCCAATCGCCTATCGTCGCGCCGAACCGTTGGCGCTCAAGGATTATCCCGCTCCGGACCGCCAGGGCGGGACGCCGTGCGACGGGCGGCTGTCTGGAATCTCCTTCCACACATCTTCCGTCGTGGGCCGGAACCTCCCTGGCGCTGATGATTTTGTCCCGGTGAAACCCTAAAAACAAAGACGCCGCCGGGGCAGAGGGAGCCGGATCATGCTGCCGAAGAACGAGCCAGGCCTTGTGCAGCCCCTGCGGCCTGCCGTAAAGGCGCCGGTCTTTCCCAGCAATTCCACCGAATTCATCAACCTCATGGCCCATTATTACCGCGCCGAGATCGCCCGGATGGCGGGCTGGCGCGACCGGATCGACCGGACGACCAACTGGGCCATCACGGTGGTGGCCGCCATGCTGTCGGTCTCCCTGTCCACCTCGACCGCCCATCACGGCGTGTTGATCTTCGCCATGGTTCTTGTGCTCCTGCTGCTGGTGATCGAGGCGCGGCGCTACCGCTTCTTCGACGTTTACCGCAACCGGGTTCGCCGGATGGAGCGCAACTACTTCGCCCAGATCTTCGCTCCCGAAGAGGGGACGACGGACGATTGGGTCCAGAAGCTGGGCGAGGACCTCCGGCGCCCCCTGTTCCTGACCAGCACCAGCGAGGCCATCACGCGGCGGCTCAGGCGCAATTATTGCTGGATGTTCCTGATCCTGCTCTTCGCCTGGCTGGTGAAGACCACCTTCATCAGGATGCAGGAGAATGCCGTCGATGCCCACCTCGTCGGCTCGGTCGGGGAATGGGTCCGCAACGTAGCCATCGGGCCGATCCCCGGATGGGCCGTGATCGCCGGGCTGGGCGTCTTCTATGGCTGGATTCTCTACGCCACCCTGCGCAAGCCCAAGGGCGTGGGAGAGCTGGCTTTCGGCAACGTGCATGTCTGACGCGGTCGTGAAGATAAACTGTGCTGGACGCCAACTTTGGGAGTATGATGCTTTTCGAGGCATCGGCCCGCATGCTGGCCGAGGTGGGTGCCATGAAAGCCATTCTGGTTCCGGTTGAGCCCCATAGTTTCATCCGCTCCGTCTTGGACGCCGCCCTGCTGGTCGCGGGGCGGTTCGGGAGCCATGTGGAAGGGCTGGCGCTGGGTCCCGATATCCCGGAGGTCATCGCCTTCGACGTTCCGGTCGGCTGGACCATCCTGAGCGAGAAGGAGCAGCGCGAGCACCTGTCGCGATCGCAGCGCCTCTTCGAGGAGTTCATGCTCTCCTGTGCGGTGCCGCGGAAGACGGAGGCGCCGAATGAGGTCACCTGCGATTTCCTCGGGCAGCAGCTGTTCGCAGACAGCTATATCGGCAGCTTCGGCCGGGTGTTCGACCTGATCGTGCTCGGACGCCCCGGAGCGCAGGATGAGCCGCCGCGGCTGGCCACCCTGGAGGCCGCCCTGTTCGAGGGCGGACGGCCCGTCCTCATGGTTCCGCCCGCGTCTCCGGCGTCGATCGGCGAGACCGTCGTGATCGCCTGGAACGGCAGTACGGAAACGGCCCGGACCGTGGCGCTCGCGATGCCCATCCTGAGGAAGGCCGGCCGGGTCGTCGTCCTGTCGCTGGATGGCTGGGGAGGGGACGGTCCGAGCGGCGTGGATCTGGCTTTTCGCCTCGAGCGAAACGGCGTCAGGGCCGAGACGGCGGTCCGCAGGCTGAACACGCGTTCTCCGGGCGAGGCGATTCTGGAGGATGCCGCCTCGTTCCATGCGGATCTTCTCGTCAAGGGAGCCTATACCCAGAGCCGTCTGAGGCAGATGATCTTCGGCGGCGCCACGAGCCACATCATCGCCCATGCGGGCCTGCCGGTCCTGATGGCTCATTAGCGCGTCGTACGGCAAACGCTGCGCCCGCGAGGTCTTGCGTCAGCCTTTTGAGTATTCGGGTTGCGGCTTCTTCAGCAGGTGGAGGCATCCATGTATGTCGTCATTCGCAAATTCAGCAAGATGCGTTCGGTGCCCGAGGCTGCGCGGCGGGCGGAGAGCGGAATCGGCCAGATCCTGCGGCAATCTCCCGGGTTTCAGGGGTATCATGTCTTCGATTGCGGCAACGGCGCCGGCGGCTCCATCACCCTGTTCGACAGCCGCGAGGCTGCTCTCGCGGCCAACGAGAAGGCCTTGGCCTGGATCCGCGCCAGCCTGGCCGACCTGATTCAGGGAGAGCCGGAAATCACCGCCGGCGAAATTCTGGCGACAGTGAAGCCTTGATGGCGCCCGCAGATTCGTGTGCTCTATCAGAGCCTGTCGATAACCGGCATTTGGCCCTTTAGAAACGGCCCAGCCTATGGCCGAATGGTGTTTCGTTCCTAGTTTCCTCGGGAGGAGAACGAAAGACCATGACAGACTATGGACCGCTGACCCTCCATGTGCCCGAACCCGCCGTTCGACCGGGGGGAACTCCCGACTTCTCGAATGTGAGAATCCCCAAGGCCGGAGCCATCCCGCGTCCGGACGTGGACGTGGAACCGGAAACCATCCGCGACCTCGCCTTCTCCATCATCCGCGTGCTCAACCGTGCCGGGGAGGCGGTGGGTCCCTGGGCCGGGCTTCTGAGCGACGAGGAGCTCATCGAGGGCATGCGCAACATGATGACCCTGCGCACCTTCGATGCGCGCATGCTGATCGCGCAGCGGCAGGGCAAGACCTCCTTCTACATGCAGCATTTGGGCGAGGAGGCGATCAGCTGCGCCTTCCGAAAGGCGCTCTCGCCGGGGGACATGAACTTCCCGACCTACCGGCAGGCGGGCCTCCTGATCGCCGGCGGCTATTCCATGGTCGACATGATGTGCCAGGTCTATTCGAATTCCCGGGATCCCCTGAAGGGGCGGCAATTGCCCGTCATGTACTCCTCCAAGGAGCATGGCTTCTTCACCATCTCGGGCAATCTCGCGACCCAATATGTCCAGGCGGTCGGCTGGGCCATGGCCTCGGCGATCCGCAACGACACCAAGATCGCGGCGGCTTGGATCGGCGACGGATCGACGGCGGAATCGGATTTCCACGCGGCGCTCGTCTTCGCGTCCACCTACAAGGCGCCGGTCATCCTCAACATCGTCAACAACCAATGGGCGATCTCCACGTTCCAGGGCATCGCCCGGGGCGGGGCGGGAACCTTCGCCGCGCGCGGCCTGGGCTTCGGCATTCCCTCGCTGCGGGTCGACGGCAACGATTATCTCGCCGTCCATGCAGTGGCGAAATGGGCGGCCGAGCGGGCCCGGCGCAATCTCGGCCCGACGCTCGTCGAATACGTCACCTACCGGGTCGGCGCGCATTCGACGTCGGATGATCCCTCGGCCTATCGCCCTAAGACCGAATCCGATGCCTGGCCCTTGGGCGATCCCATCATGCGGCTGAAGAACCATCTCATCCTGCGCGGCGCCTGGTCGGAGGAGCGGCACAAGCAGGCGGAGGCGGAGATCCTCGATACGGTCATCGCGGCCCAGAAGGAGGCGGAGAGCTACGGCACGCTCCATGCGGGCGCCAAGCCGTCCGCCCGGGAAATCTTCGATGGCGTCTATGCCGAGATGCCGCCGCATCTGCGCCGTCAGCGCCAGCAGGCAGGAGTGTGAAGCCATGGCGCGCATGACGATGATTGAAGCCATCCGCGACGCCATGGACGTGATGATGGCCCGCGACGAGCGCGTCGTGGTCTTCGGCGAGGACGTGGGCTATTTCGGCGGCGTCTTCCGTTGCACGGCCGGCCTCCAGCAGAAATACGGCAAGACGCGTTGTTTCGATGCGCCGATCAGCGAAGCCGGCATCGTCGGCACGGCTATCGGCATGGCAAGCTATGGCCTGCTGCCCTGCATCGAGATTCAGTTCGCCGATTACATGTACCCGGCCTACGACCAGATCGTGTCCGAGGCGGCCCGGTTGCGCTATCGCTCGAACGGCGAATTCACCTGCCCCATGGTTATTCGAATGCCGACCGGCGGCGGCATCTTCGGCGGGCAGACCCACAGCCAGAGTCCCGAGGCTTTGTTCACGCACGTGTCGGGCCTCAAGACGGTCGTGCCGTCCAATCCCCGCGACGCCAAGGGCCTCCTGATCGCAGCCATCGAGGATCCCGATCCCGTGATCTTCCTGGAGCCGAAGCGCCTCTACAATGGTCCGTTCGACGGGCATCACGACCGCCCGGTGACGCCGTGGTCGAAGCATGACCTGAGCGAAGTGCCGACCGGTCATTTCAACCTGCCGCTCGGTAAGGCGTCCATCGTGCGGGAAGGCGCCGCCGTGACCGTGCTGGCCTATGGCACCATGGTCTACGTGGCGCAGGCGGCTGCGGCTGAGACAGGAGTCGACGCGGAGATCATCGACCTGCGCACCCTGATCCCCCTCGACCTGGAGACCATTGCCGCTTCCGTCAGGAAGACGGGTCGCTGCGTCGTCGTGCACGAAGCCACTCTCACGTCGGGTTTCGGGGCGGAGCTCGCGACCCTCGTCCAGGAAAACTGCTTCTTCCACCTGGAAGCGCCTGTTGCCCGCGTGACGGGCTGGGACACGCCCTATCCGCATGCTCAGGAATGGGACTACTTCCCGGGACCGGCCCGCGTCGGCCGCGCCCTTGTCGAGACGATGGAGGCCTGACATGGGCGAGCACCTGATCAAAATGCCCGATGTCGGGGAAGGCATCGCCGAGGCCGAACTGGTCGAGTGGCATGTGAAGGTCGGCGACCTCGTCCGCGAGGATGCGGTGCTGGCCGCCGTCATGACCGACAAGGCGACCGTGGAAATTCCCTCGCCCGTCGATGGCGAGGTCCTGTGGCTCGGGGCCGATATCGGCGATGTGGTGGCCATCGGCTCGCCTCTGATCCGTTTGAAGGTCGAAGGGGAGGATGGTGCATCTTCCGAGAGCAGTTCAGCCGAGAAGGTGGCCGGGCCCCCCGCCCGCGCCGCAGAGATCGAGGCCCAGGCCGACGGCGCGGTCAAGGTCCCGGACGCCATCGTCGAACGGCAGGCGAGGAGCGCGCCGCCGCAGCCGGTCGAGAAGCCGAAAGCTCCTGCCGCGAGGATGCATCGCGCATCCGTGACGCGGGCCGAGGGCGAGAGGCCCGTTGCCTCCCCGGCCGTTCGGTTGAGGGCGCGGGAAGCCGGGGTCGATCTGCGGCAGGTTCCGGGCTCCGGCCCCGCGGGGCGGATCACCCATGAGGATCTGGATGCCTTCTTCACTCACGGGCGCCAGGTCGCCAAAACGCCAGGACTTGGCCAGAACACGTCCGTCGAGCACATCAAGGTCGTCGGCCTGCGCCGCAAGATCGCGGAGAAGATGGCGATCGCGAAGTCACACATTCCACACATCACCTACGTGGAAGAAGTGGACGTAACGGCACTCGAGGATCTGCGGGCGGCGCTCAATGCGAACAAGCGGGCT
Source organism: Microvirga mediterraneensis (assembly GCF_013520865.1). Classification (NCBI taxonomy): domain Bacteria; kingdom Pseudomonadati; phylum Pseudomonadota; class Alphaproteobacteria; order Hyphomicrobiales; family Methylobacteriaceae; genus Microvirga; species Microvirga mediterraneensis. The sequence goes on along the minus strand of NZ_JACDXJ010000001.1, from coordinate 59,031 downwards.
GACAAGCCGAAACTGACGCTGCTGCCATTCCTCATGCGCGCCATGGTGAGGGCCATCGCCGAGCAGCCCCACCTCAACTCCATCTACGACGATGACGCAGGTGTGGTGCACCAGCATGGCGGCGTCCATATCGGCATCGCGACGCAGACGGGATCGGGCCTCATGGTGCCGGTGGTAAGGCACACGGAGGCACGTGACTTATGGGAATGCGCAGCCGAGCTGAACCGGCTCGCGGAGGCGGCGAAAGCCGGTCTTGCCACCCGCGATGAGCTGAGCGGTTCGACGATCACCATCACGTCGCTCGGCGCCATGGGCGGCATCGTCACCACGCCTGTGATCAATTATCCGGAGGTCGCCATCGTGGGCGTCAACAAGATGATGGTGCGGCCGGTCTGGGACGGATCGACCTTCATTCCCCGCAAAATGATGAACCTGTCGTCGAGCTTCGATCACCGCATCATCGACGGCTGGGACGCGGCGGTCTTCGTGCAGCGCATCAAGACGCTGCTGGAGACACCCGCCATGATCTTCGTGGAGGCTTGAACCCGATGAAGGATATTTCCTGCAAGCTCCTTGTCATCGGAGCCGGGCCGGGCGGCTATGTCTGCGCCATCCGCGCTGGCCAGCTCGGGCTCGATACGGTGATCGTCGATTCCGGAAAGCCCGGCGGGACCTGCCTCAATGTCGGCTGCATTCCCTCCAAGGCGCTCATTCATGCGGCCGAGGAATACGACCGGATCGCTCATCTGGCGAACGGCCGGAACCCTCTCGGGATTGGCGTGACGAAGCCTGAGATCGATCTCTCCCAGACGGTCGCCTGGAAGGACGGCATCGTCGGGCGCCTCAATAGCGGCGTGTCGGGCCTGCTCAAGAAGGCGAAGGTGAAGACCGTCCAGGGCCATGCGCGCTTCCGTGACGGCAAGACGGTCGAGGTCGAGACGGAAACGGGCCTCCAGATCATTCGGGCCGAGAACGTCGTCATCGCCACGGGATCGACTCCCGTCGAACTGCCGAACCTGCCCTTCGGCGGTCCCGTGATCTCGTCGACCGAGGCGCTTTCATTGACAACCGTGCCGGAGCGGCTCGTCGTGGTCGGCGGCGGCTATATCGGCCTGGAGCTCGGCACGGCTTTCGCGAAGCTGGGCGCGACAGTGACGGTCGTCGAGGCTCAGGGGCGCATTCTTCCGCAATACGATGCGGAACTGACGCGTCCCGTCGCCAAGAGGCTCCAGGCCCTCGGCATCGCGGTGGTGACCGGTGCCAAGGCGAAAGGCCTGGCGAAAGCGGGCGGATCCTTGCTGGTCGAGGCGGAGGACGGCTCGGAGAAGGCACTTGAGACGGACAAGATCCTTGTCACCGTCGGAAGGAGGCCGGTCACGCAAGGGTGGGGGCTCGACGAACTCGTCCTCGACATGGATGGTCCCTTCATCCGTATCGACGAGCGATGCCAGACGTCGATGCGCGGGATCTACGCCATCGGCGACGTGACCGGAGAGCCGATGCTCGCTCATCGTGCCATGGCACAGGGCGAGATGACGGCCGAAATCGTCGCCGGCCACAGGCGCGTCTGGGACAAGCGCAGCATCCCGGCCGTCTGCTTCACCGACCCCGAGATCGTCACCGTGGGCCTGGCGCCGGACGAGGCGCGCCGAACGGGCGTCGACATCGAAATCGGGCAATTTCCCTTCTCGGCCAACGGCCGCGCGATGACCAAGATGGGCGAAGACGGGTTCGTGCGGGTCGTCGCCCGCGCGGACAACCATCTGGTGCTTGGCATCCAGGGCGTCGGACAGGGCATCTCCGAACTGGCGGCGGTCTTCAGCCTGGCAATCGAGATGGGCGCGCGCCTCGAAGACATCGGCGGCACGATCCATGCGCATCCGACGCAAGGAGAAGCCTTCCAGGAAGCTGCCCTCAAGGCATTGGGAATGGAGCTCCATATTTAGACCGAGAGGACGACATGGATTCTTCCAGGGCGCTCCGCCTTGATGGGATTGGTCGTCCCCTTCAGGGCGGTCTCGGCGGTAGAGCGCGCAAGCGGATCTTGTTCTTGCGCCCTAGCGCCAGAGCTTCCGTGACGCATGTATCCCTACGAGGGCATGACTTGAAGAGTGCGAGTGCAAAACGGTAGTCAGGGGAGATATGTGCCCGACCCCATTGTCGAATGCGCGACGGGCGTCTCCTCGCGGCTTGGCGCGCAGAGGTTCGCGGCTTGCAGCAACCCATACCCATAGGTCTTGTCGCGGCCCGGTGCGCCGAGATCGAGAGTTCTGCTCTCGAGGGTCGCTCGAAGATCTGTCGCGCTCAACGGATCACTTGATGCGCTGAGGATCGCTGCTGCGGCGGTTACGAACGGAACGGCATAGGATGTGCCGCTCTTGACGGTGCTGCCGTCCGATGAAGCGACCCATATATCCACTCCGGGAGCGGCGATGTCGATATACTCTCCCTGCGTCGCCCGTGAATAGATGGCGAGTTTCTTGTCGATCGCGGTGACGGCGATCACGCCCGGGTAGGCAGCAGGATAAGATGGCTCTGCTCCTGCACCATTATTGCCCGCCGCCGCAAGAATGATCATGCCTTTGGCCTGAGCGGAAGCAATCGCCCGCTTCAGCACTTCATTGGACGGCCCCGACAGGCTCATATTGACGATGCGCACATTGCGCTTCGCCAAAGCCTCCAATGCCCGGACGAGCGTCACTACGTCGGTTCGATCCGCTGTTCCACCATCTCGATAAAAGGCATCCACGGTCAGAAGATGGGCATCGGGGAGGAGGCCTGGAGTGTTGCTACCATGCTTGCCGACGAGGAGGCCTGCTATCGCCGTGCCATGATCACGCTGAGACGGGCTGCCACGGAGATCGAGATCCGACAGGATCTCGATCGATTGTCCTTTCAGCGCTTCATGGTCGCGATTAATTCCCGTATCGATCATGCCGATGGTCGGGGTCGGGCTGCATTGCTCGGAAGTGGACACGCTCCAGCCGACGAGCGAGATCGCCTCACAGCTTGGTCCTGTACAGTCCGTCGGCCCCTCATCCGTGTAATAGTAATGATCGAGATCAACCGTAGCGCTTTGATCGACCATGTGAATTCTGCGCTGGGCTTGGCCAAGAGACATTCCACGCGGAGGAACGAGCTGAACGACGCTCGTGAGACTTCCGCTCGTCTGCTTCTCAGCTCGGAAACCTTGTGCGATCAATCGCTCCAAGCTGCTTGACGTCAAGCCGCCTGCGACAACGGAATGTTTGGCGCGCAAAGGCTTGGCAAGAGATTGATTGACCGAGGCTAAGGTTATCTTGCGATCAGCGGACGGCGCCCGGCTCGTTGCCCGCGCGCTCACGCTTCCAGCCGTGGCCTGTACCTTATTCTTCGGACCCACATGCGTTGATGATTGTTTCGAGCGAGCACTGGTGGGTGCGGATTTGGCCGTTGTGGCGCTCTTGCGGGTTCTGGCGTTTTGAGCAGGTACGGTCACTGGTGCCGTCAACGGGCGGATGCTATCGGATATTGCTCCGAACAGGGCCGCCAGTCCCCCGGATATGGAAGGCGCCGACTGGTTCCTGACGGGAGAATGGGCTGCGGTGCGACCCAGAGCTTTTCCCCTATCCTCACCCTTCCCATGCCCGACTGAATTGCCTCGGTTGGCGGAGTGTTCCTGGCCTGATGAGTTCGCAGGGCTTGAGGGGGCACCTCGGCTTGAGGAGTCACCTTGACCAGATGCACCGGCACGGGCGCCCGAATTGCTTTGCCCCGCATTTGCATTTCCGCCGCCACTGCTTTTGTTGCTCGCGTTACCTGCGGCCTCGCTCCTTCCTGAAGCGCCGTTGCCGCCCGCATTGCCGTTATTGCCAGGGTTTCCGCTTCTCCCGGCATTGCCTTTGCCGTTCCCATTGTTTCCGCCGTTCCCTCTTCCACCGTCCCTGTCGCTCTCCCTGGCGATTGCAGAGATGCCTCCCAGAGTGAGATTACCGCTCTTGGCCGTTTCGACCTGAATCTCTAACGGGTACACAAAAGTGAGGCACGATACGGCGAACAGAAGATGGCGTTGTCTTGACTTCATCGAAACGCTCACCTTTGCATTAGGATTTCTGGCGAGACCCTCAGGAGCGGATTTGGGATATCCGACCCAACAGGCAATAACGGCCAAGGCACAGGGTTTGTTTCATCCGGCAGGCACAAGGGAAGAAAGGAAGCGTCCAGTCCTGAGGCTGGGCTTATCGAAACTATTCTTGAGATAATGTCTGATTTCAATCTCAGATGAACATAGGATGAATAAGAGTAAGGTGTGATTCTGCGATGTGATGTTCATAGGCCATATTCAGGCCCATCCTGGGTTCGGGAGAGGCATAATAAGCTGAAACTTGCTATGAAACTACTTGATGAATGACGCGTTGTCGGTTGCCGGGTGCGAAACCCGAACATTCATTCAGGAGTAAGATCATGTCGAAGAAGTTCCTTCTCGCCGGTGCCGTTCTTGCATCCCTTGTCCCTGCGGCAGCCTTTGCTCAGGGCGGCGCTGCCGCCGGTGCTGCGACCGGCGCGGTCGGCGGTGCGGTTGTCGGCGGCCCGGTCGGCGCGGCCGTGGGTGGCGTGACGGGCGCCATCGTGGGCGGTATCGCCGACCAGCAGCAGCCGGAGTTCCGCCAGTATGTGACAACCCAGTCCGTTCCGTCCTACACCTACAAGGAAGAGGTGCGTGTGGGCGCGGTTCTGCCTGAATCCGGCGTGACCTATCATGAGGTTCCGGCCCAGTACAAGGTGAAGGGTTACAAGTACACTGTTGTGAACAACACCCCTGTTCTGGTCGAGCCGAGCAGCCGTAAGATCGTTCAGGTCATCCGCTAAAGCTCACGGTTTCTCTTACCCCGACGACGGGCGGCCTCACGGCCGCCCGTTTTCGTATCGCGACCCTGTTAGCTCTTTCCGACTTGAGATCGGAATAAAGCGACTAGGTTCATCGTTATGATGCAAAGAGGCCATGCGGAGCAGCAATGCCGGCAGCCATAGGACAGGAACTGGTGGCGCTTCTGCCACGGCTGAGGCGTTTTGCGCTTGTGCTTTGTCGCTCGCAACCCCTTGCGGATGATCTCGTCCAAGGAGCCTGTGAACGGGCGCTTGCCAATGCGGACAGCTGGTCCCCTGGGACGAAGTTCGACGCATGGATGTTCCGGATTCTCCGCAATTACTGGATCGATCACCTGAGACGGATGAGAACCGAAGGTATGGCGGAAGATCTATCGCAGCAAACGCAACTTGTTGGGGATCCGGGCGAAGGGCCGATCCTGAGCAGGCTGGTCCTGTCCGAAGTCCAGCGTGCCATCGATAACCTGCCTCAAGAGCAACGGGAGGTGCTCCTCCTCGTCTGTGCCGAGGATCTCAGCTACCGGGAGACGGCCGAAGTTCTCGGAGTTCCAATCGGAACAGTCATGAGCCGCTTGGCGCGGGCGCGCAAGCGGTTGATGGAACTGACGACGGCCGCCTAGGCGCTGAAAGCATGCAAGAGGGGAACCGATAGAATGTCCCAGCTACATCTCAGCGATGAGATCCTGATGGCGTTTGCCGATGGGGAGCTCGACAGGCCCACGGCGACAGCCATTGCCAAGGCGATGGCCGAGGATCCCACCGTGGCCAGGAGAGTCATGGACTTCCAGCAAAGCCGCCGCCTGACGCACTCCGCCTTTTCGGCAGCTTCCATGCCCGACGTCCCGCCGCAATTGCGAGCCGCCGTGTCGGCTCAGATCAAGGTCTATGAAGCGAGCCGTGGGGTAGGTGCCGGTTCCGATGTCGAACCGCAGAGTAGCAGGTGGTTCAGGTGGAAGTCGCCCTTCGTGCAACTGGCTCTTGCGGCATCGATTGCGGTCATTGCGGTCGCCTTGGGGTATTTCGCCGGATCCCGCGAGAGGGCAGGGGCAGGTGGGCTCATGGCCCAGCTGGAGAACCCGATGGTCCACGGCATATTAAGCAAGAGCGCCTCGGGGGAGGATGTGGAACTGCCGTTCGGCCGCCTGCGGGTGATTTCGACTTATCGCCTCGCGGATGGAGTTTTATGCCGTGAATTCCGCCTGCGATCCTCCCAGGAGGCGGCGGAGGCCATTGCCTGCCGCAAGAATGAGTGGAATACGACCTTCGCTGTAGCAAGCACCGTGAATGATGACGAGTATACGCCGAGCGGGGGCGACGACCTGATGGCGGCTTATTTGCAGAATATCAATGCGGGTGCAGCCTTGGTCGGGGACGCGGAAGCGCGGGCTCTTGCGGAGGCGAGCCGCTGAGCCTGCGTTTCGGGCGCTTTGGTCCGCATCTCCGAAAATGGTGTAGGCGAGAATGTTGTAGGACAGTGGAATAAACCAGCGCGCCCTTCCGTTCTCTGCTCACGTCCGGCATGTGAGAGAGTGTGAGGATGAAAGCCGCGTATCATCTGGTGTTAGCTGTTTTCTCAGTGGGGACCGTCGCAGGGCCTACAACAGCACCGAACGCGACAGGTCCGGTATCGGCACCGGTGCTTCAAGCCAATCTCATTCCGGATGTAATCCGTAATGTTGCTGCGGAAGTGTCCTCAAGATTGAACGTAAGCCAGCAGGAAGCGGCAGCCCCCCGCGTTGAACAGCCAACCTCCGTCGGCGAAAGCCTCTCCCATTCCGTCGAATTGCATCCGATCCCGAGGCATGAAACCTATCGTTATGCCATGGTTGATGGCCATCGTCTCATTGTCGACGCGGCATCCCGCAAGATTGTCTACGTCATACAATGAAAGCCACCGGCCTTCGGGACGACAATAATGACCTGCCCAAAGAAAGGGTGGCCGGATCATGGCATTGCACAATGTGAGCGGAGATCGTTTCGATCTCGACAACAGAGACCACTTGTCCGCCACCGTCTTCCCTGTCTGTCGAAATCATGTTCTGCGCCTTGGACTGGAGGGGCTCCTTTCCGAGACAGGCTTTACTGTTTGGCATGAGAACATTGACGGCTTCGCGTGCCTGCCTGTCATCCAGGGTGAACTGCCAGCGCTCTTCGTTATCGATGCGGATAGCTTTGCGAGCGGAGCCATTGACCTCGTCAAGAGGTTGAAAGCTCATGCTCCTGCGGCAAGAATCGTCCTAGTGGCAGACGCCTTCGATCCAAACGTCGTGCCTATGGCATGGGATGCAGGGGTTCATGGGTTCTGTCTTTCGACCCATGAACGGGAGGTATTCATCAAATCGCTAGAGCTGGTGATGCTGGGAGAGGCCATTCTCCCGGCAACAATTGTCCTGCCGATTGCCGGAATGACGTCTCACCACAGCCGTCACGGGTTGGTGAACGGCGTTCACGACGGAAAAGGTGCGGTCCCATCACTCTCGAACCGAGAGGTCGAGATCCTGGCCTGCCTGCGGGACGGCTCACCCAATAAGGTTATTGCCCGCAAGCTGAGCCTCTCCGAAGCGACGGTGAAGGTTCACGTCAAAACCATCTTGAAGAAGATTGGCGTCTGCAACCGCACTCAGGCTGCCCTGTGGGCCACAAGACATGCTCCGGCAGATCGGACATCAGCGTGGTCTTGAAGGATCGGACTTTTTGGATTCCGCTCTCCAGTGACGCCGTGACTTGAGAATATCAGAAAAATGAGGGGCCCACCTTTCATACGATGTGCCGACCTCGCGCGCAACAAAGTTGCTTGATCTGATTTCGTCCACATGCGTCAGGGTGCCGGAAAGATGATTTCGCAGATGCTCTTGAGCGTCTTCCGCTTTCCTGGAAACGTGTTTCGGTGCGCCTACCGGCGAACCCGCCATCTACTGACCCATGGAGAGGATGATGAACACGCTGAAACCGGAGACCCGCGAGAAGCTCAAGACCGTCAGTACCGCCACGCTGTGTACGGCGCTTTACAAGCGGGGCCTTCGCAACCAGTTCATCCAGGATGTTCGCCCGCTCAATCCCGGTCTCGGGAACATGGTGGGCGAGGCCTTCACCCTTCGTTATATTCCCGCTCGCGAGGATCTCAACCCGATCAGCGTGTTCCAGGATCGCTCTCACCCCCAGCGCAAAGCCGTGGAGGAGTGCCCGCCGGGCGCCGTCATGGTGATCGACAGCCGCAAGGACGCCCGTGCGGCCTCGGCCGGCGGAATTCTGGTCTCACGCCTGATGAAGAGGGGCGTTGCTGGCGTCGTGACCGATGGCGGCTTCCGGGATTCGCCTGAAATCGCACGGCTCGACATCCCGGCCTACCACAACCGCCCCTCTGCGCCGACCAACCTCACGCACCATCAGGCGCTCGACATCAATGTTCCGATCGGTTGCGGTGACGTGCCCGTATGGCCCGGCGACATCGTCGTCGGCGATGGGGAAGGTGTCGTCGTCATTCCGGCTCATCTGGCGGATGAAATCGCCGGCGAGGCCGTGGAGATGACCGCTTTCGAGGATTTCGTCCAGGATGAGGTCATGAGGGGCCGTTCCATCCTGGGGCTCTATCCGCCGACGGATGAAAGAACCCACGCTGATTTTGCCGCTTGGCGCAGGAGCAAGGGGCGCTGAGGGAAAACGGCCCTCGATGCGAGGCCACTCCTAAAGCCGATACCCTAAAGCATCGGATCCGATACTCTAAGAGGCCAGCATACGTTGCGGAAGATGGTTGGAGGCCAGAAGAGCTGCCTCCACCCGATTCCGAACGCGTAACTTCTGCAGAATGTTGGTCAGGTGGTGCTTGATCGTCTTCTCGCTGAGTTCGAGCTTGTTGCCGATCTCCTTATTGCTGCGTCCCTGAACCAGGATCGACAGGATTTGCTGCTCGCGGGGAGTCAGAGAGGGGAGAGGCCCTGAGTCTTTTGCCTCGGTGGCGGTACTCGGCCCCGATCTCATCAGAAGACTTGCCGCAAGGCTGGGTGAGATGAAACTCTGTCCCTGACGCAGCACCCGTACTGTCTGTATCAGCTCCGTACCACAGGTGCCCTTCAGCAAATAGCCACGTACGCCACGCTTCAAGGCGCCGTAGACATGCTCTTCGTCCGCGTTGTCGGCGAGAATGACGATGCGAATGGCGGGATTGTGCTGGAGGATCGATTCCACAGCTCCCATGCTGTGATCCAAGACGTCGGCGTCCAGGACGATCACGTCAGGAGCGTCTCTCTGGGCGATGTCGATCGCATCCCAGACCGATACCCCTTGGGCTATGACCTTGATGTCAGGTTGAGAGTTGAGGGCAAGGGTGATCCCGTCGCGGAAGAGCGGATGCCGATCAATGACGCCGACACGAACCTGTTCTGTCATTGGAGCCCCCCAGTTCCAATATGGTGTGCTGCCAGAAAATCATGCAGCCAACTATCATGTACTCAATGGTGCTCTCATGGAGCCTCATCACTCTCTCAGAATACTGACCCAAGGTTGTATTCAGCAATATCTATGAAGTGACAAGGCGCGACCGCCTAAGCCCCTTAGGCATTATCCCCGAAGAGGTATGGCTTTCCTCTATAATAGCCACATGGAACATGCCCGAAGCATCGGATCCAAAAGCGGGCTTTCACTCATGGGATCGACCCGAACGATGACCAGTCCTGATCTCGGGAAAGGATGCCATCCAGGTCACCGCTTCCCCGAAATGCGATCCGAAGCCAGCATCGCCGCTTCCACGCGATTGCGAACTTGAAGCTTATCCATAACGGACGTCACGTACCCCTTGACGGTCTTTTCGGTAAGCCCGAGCTCATCGCCTATCACCCTGTTGCTGAGACCTTGCAGAATGAGCATCAGGATCTGTTCTTCACGGTCGGAAAGCTCAGGAAACCGCCGCTGTGAACCTGACGAAGTGCTTTCCCCGACACCTCTCGCCATGATGAGTTGCGCCGCAAAACTCGGTGATACGTAGTTCTGGCCCTGATGGATCGACCTGATCGCATTCACGAGCTCTGAGCTTCCCGTGCCTTTCAGGAGGTAGCCCTTGGCTCCTTTCCTCAAGGCGCTTCGTACTTCATCTTCATCATCGACGACGGTCAGCATCAGCGTCTTGGTCGCTGGGCAACGTTGCGCGATCTTCGCCACGGCATTGATACCCCCTCCCGGCATGTTCATATCCAGGAGAATAACGTCCGGGGCGTGATCCTGGGCGATTTGGAGGGCATCCTGGGCACTTTTGCCTTCCCCGACGACCTCGATGTCGGGCTCCGATTCCAGCGCGAATACGACGCCATCCCTGTAAAGAGGGTGATCGTCGACAACACCGACGCGAATTCTAGGCTGCATCCGCATCCCCTTCGTCAAGCAAAGGCAGAGACGCCTTGATACGTGTTCCGTTGCCAGGGACGCTCTTGATGCTCAATGCTCCTCCGATACTTTCAATTCTATCCTTAAGGCTGGCCAGTCCCAGGCGAGGCTCGCTCAGGGCAAGGCTCGCATCGCGTATGCCCGGTCCCTTATCCGCCACTTCGACGGTTACGGTCACTCCATCCCAACTGACTTCGACCAGCTGCTCCTGGCCCTCGGCATGCTTGAAGGCATTGTTCAGACCTTCCTGAAGGTAGCGGCACAAGGCAATCTTGACGAATTGTGATGCCTTGTCCGGGAGATCCGCGATCTGGCAGGAAATCGTCGTTCCCGTTCGGCGCTCATGCTGACGGATCATGAACATCAATGCGTCCCTGAGCGTCATGGTTTGAATCTCCGGCAGAAGCAGTCCTTTGCAGATGTTGCGCGTATCGGTGAGCGCGTCGGCAAGAGCCTTCTGGATCTTATGAAGGTTATCACGCTCTCCTTCTGCTCCCTGGATCCGGTCGATCCGCAGCAATGCGAGGCTGATCAACTGCGCGACCCCATCATGCAGGTCATAGCCCATTCGCCGCATCACGCGCTCGTTGTCTTCCGTGGCGTTCTGAGCCGCGCGCTCAATTCGACTTTGCAGGATCCGATTCTGCCGAAGCAGCTCGGAGAGCTGAGAGACGCGTTCCTTCAGCGCGGCGCGCTGTCGGTCGATGGTCTTGCTCCCATGGGCGACGATGATGAACAGGCAGCCCATCATGTTCAGAGTGATCAAGGCTGTTGCGAGCCAAGCCTTCCATTCCGACGCTGCGAGTTCGGAGTTCAGCCTCTCCGCGCGCTCATGAAACTCGACGACGGCGATGATATCGCCGGTCTCGAAGTTCCTGATGGGGGCGAAGACCTTGAGGAGAGGAAGCCCGCTGAAGCGCTCGGCAATCTCCTCGTCTCCAGGGATGTCGTCGAATTCCGCGGCGATCGTCCCGGACCACGCTTTTTGAGAAGCGGAAGGTGGAGTGAATTTCTTGCCGATGAGATCAGGCTCGCCGCTATGAATGATCAATCCGTCGCGGTTCCAAACTCTGACCGAGGTGATGCTTGCCTGGAAGTCGGGTCTTTCCATCGCCTGGTTGAGGCCCTGGATGCTGCTGGCCGGGAGAATGTTCCCTGAAAGATTCTGGAGATGAGGGGCGATGAAGGCGTTGATGTAGAGTGCCGTCGAGGCGGCTTTGACCTCGGCGACGCTCTTCTCGATCTGCCATGAGACGAAAGTACCCATGGCGAACATTCCGGTCAGCATGACGGCGAATGCCACCAGGAGGAATTGTCTGGCAAGACTTCTCCTCTTCCGCCGTCTCGTCCTCGACGGTCTTCCAAACCTCAATTTCTCGAGAACAAGCACAGCGACGATCCCTCCGGCCCCGGACCGTTGCCTTCTCATACAGGGTCAGGATCTAGAGATCCCTCTAAAGTAAGGCGCAGCCTCCTAGTGGGTAAAGACTATCCCGAAGAGGTAGCTTTCCATCGCAAGAGATGACCTGGGAACGCCGGTTCGCGTTCGGGCGAGGACAGGAGGAGCTGGTGGTTTGGTGCCGACTCGCTTGGCGATGCAGCGCCGACTTCCGACCATGGTCGGTCGACCGACCAAAGTCCGAGATGTGCTTGCGACCATGATAGGACTGAGGGACCAGGGATCGGATTCGGACCTCAGGCCGTATAGTTAAGAGCCCCTTAATTCGCCCAGAATGTGTCCAGGTGCCGTCAACTTTGCGGCGATGACTTGGAGGGGACGACAATGGTGAATCTGGTCAAGCATGATCTCGACTTCATCCTGAAACAGATCAAGATTGCGGAGCGGCACGCTGACGGTGAGGATCTGGCAGCCCTCGTGGCGGAAGCGGGAGGTCTCGATCCCAATGCCGCCACCACGCCGACCCAAGCGTTCCTGCTGCCCTACGGTCTGCGTACAGTCGACGGCACCTACAACAATCTCGTCGAGGGACGGGAGACCTGGGGCGCGGCCGACCAGCCGTTTCCCGACATGTCGAGCCCGGACTACGTGAACGAGGGCGACGACTCCATGATGTTCGGCACGCCAGCCAATCCGGTGTGGCTGACGAACAACAATTATACGCCCGGATCGGCCACGGGATCGCCGATGCTGGAACCCGGCACCGTCGTCGACGCCGACCCGCGCCTGATCTCCAATCTCGTCGCCGATCAGACCCTCGGCAATCCCGCCGCCATCGGGGCGGCGCTGACCTATGCCGGGATCACGGGCGCGGCTCAGATGGCTGCCATCAAGCAGATCCAGGATGCTCGCGCAGCCATTGCCGACGCTATTGCGGAATCCGGGTCGGCATCCGGCGCCATCGCGGCGCTCCAGAATGCCGTTGCCGCAGCGACGACGGCTGTCGTCGCGGCCCAAGCCACTCTTGCGACGGCACAGGAGGTGAATCAAACAAACCAGGGTCTTCTTGCGGCGGCGCAGCTTGAGCTCGCCGATGCGCAGACGGCGTTCGACGAAGCCCAGGCCATTTTCGACAGCCTCATTGCCGGTGGCGTCACGCCGGATGAACAGGCCGCCTTCGACGAAGCGAATGCCAATCTGCTCGTCGTCCAGCAGGCTTTGTACGACAAGCAGCAGATCAAGGACGAAGCGCAGACGAATGCTGACGCCTCTGCAGGCGCGGTTGCGACTGCCCAGAGCACACTGGCGGCGAAGAATGCGGAACTCACGACGGCGCAAGGCAACCTGACCTCTGGTCAGACGAACGCTCAGGACGCGACGGCCGCCGTCGACGCGGCGAAGAATGCGTTGTCCGACCTTCTCGCCGAGAAGGGCATCGTAATGGACGGGGACACCGTCCTCATCCCGAACGTTTCGCCCGACATCGGCGACTCGGCGCCGTACAATTCGCTGTTCACCCTCTTCGGCCAATTCTTCGACCACGGTCTCGACCTGATCGCCAAGGGGGGCAGCGGTACCGTCTATATCCCGCTTTCGCCGGATGATCCGCTCTACAACCCGGCGACGCCTCATACCAACTTCATGGTCATGACGCGCGCCAGCCGCGACGCCGACGGCGATACCGTCAATGTGACCACGCCGTGGGTCGACCAGAACCAGACCTATACCTCGCATGCCTCGCACCAGGTCTTCCTGCGCGAGTATACGACCGATGCGAGCGGCAAGACGGTTGCCACCGGACGGCTGCTCGACGGCGACAGGGGGCTTGCCACCTGGGCTGACGTCAAGGAGCAGGCGCGCACCATGCTCGGCATCGACCTGACCGACGCCAATGTCGGCAAGGTTCCTCTGCTGCGTACGGACCCTTACGGAAACTTTATCCCCGATCCCCAGACGGGTTTCGCGCAGGTCATCGTCGGCCTCGGCCCTGACGGTGTTCCGAACACGTCAGACGACATCGTGATTTCGGGCACGCCGGACGCTCCTGTGAGTCTCGTGAATGCGGTCCTCACCGGGCACGCGTTCCTCGACGACATTGCTCACGCGGCGGTTCCCGTCATCGTGGGGGGAGTTCTTCAGAAGGACGGCGACAGTGCCGTTGGCTACGCGAATGCGGACGGGAGCACGACCGGGCTCGTGAATTCACGCGGCTCGAACACGGCCTACGATAACGAGTTGCTCGACTCGCACTACATCACGGGTGACGGCCGCGGCAACGAGAACGTCGGCCTGACGGCGATCCACCACGTCTTCCACTCCGAGCACAACCACCTCGTCGACCAGGTCAAGTCGGTGGTCCTCTCCAGCGGCGATCTCGCCTTCCTGAACGAGTGGCTTCGCGTCCCGGTTTCTGCCATCCCCACGGATCCCGCGGCCATTTCCGGCCTTCAATGGGATGGCGAGCGCCTGTTCCAGGCTGCCCGCTTCACGAACGAAATGGAGTACCAGCACCTCGTCTTCGAGGAGTTCGCCCGCAAGATGCAGCCCGACGTGGACGCCTTCGTGTTCGAGCCGTCGGTCGATATCAATCCGGCGATCTTCGCGGAGTTCGCCCAGGCCGTATACCGCTTCGGCCACTCGATGCTCAACGAGAATATCGATACCATCGACGCCAACGGCAACCCGTTCTCGACGAAGCTGTTCGACGGGTTCCTCAATCCGCTGGCCTTCGGAGCGACCGATGCGAACGGCAACGTGACCCTCGACCACGATCATGCGGCCGGGGCGATCATGCGGGGTATGTCCCGTCAGCACGGCAACGAGATCGACGAATTCGTCACGCACGTGCTGCGCAACCAGCTGGTCGGCATCCCGCTCGACCTCGCCGCCCTGAACATCGCCCGCGGCCGCGATCTCGGCCTGCCGTCCCTGAACGAGGCTCGCGCGCAATTCTACCAGATGTCCGGGCAGGATTCGCAGCTCAAGGCCTATGTGAGCTGGACCGACTTCGCCCTCAACCTGCAGAATTCGCTGTCGATCATCAACTTCATCGCGGCCTACGGAAAGCACCCGCTGCTCGAGGCTGCGACCACCCTCGAGGCCAAAAGGGCTGCGGCGACGCTGCTCGTGCTCGGCGGAACCGGCGCTCCGGCGGATCGCCTCGACTTTCTCAACGCGACGGGCGCATGGACCGCCCAGAACTCGGGTCTCAACGATGTCGACCTTTGGATCGGCGGTCTCGCCGAGAAGAAGATGGACTTCGGCGGCATGCTCGGCTCGACCTTCTCCTTCGTCTTCGAGACCCAGATGGAGAGCCTTCAGGATGCCGATCGGTTCTACTACCTCTCCCGCGTCCAGGGACTGAACCTCCTCAACGAGCTTGAAAACAACTCGATGACGGACATCATCATGCGCAACACCGACCTCGGCGATGAGGGCCGGACGGCGCTTCCGGGAGACATCTTCGCCACGCCCGCCTACACGCTCGAGATCATCCGGTCGAAGCAGATCGGCGCCGACCCGGTCTGGGACAATCCCATCCTCCAGGCGCTCACGCCGCTGGTGGTGCGCAAGGACATCGACGGCGACGGCGATGACGACGTCCTCGTCTACAACGGCACCGACCATGTGGTCATGGGCGGTTCTGCCGAGGACGACTATATCGTGGCCGGTGAGGGCGACGACACCGTCTGGGGCTACGAGGGCAACGACACCATCGAGGCCGGATACGGCGTCGACATCATCCACGGCGGCAAAGGCGACGACATCATCACGAATGCCGGCACCGATATCGGCATGACGGACAAGCTCCATGGCGAGGAGGGCAACGACGTCATCCAGGGCGGCAGCGGCTTGGCGTTGCTCTTCGGCAACCAGGGCCAGGATTTCCTGATCGCCGGGCCGGACGGAAAGCAGGCCTTCGGCGGAACGGACAACGACTTCATCCTCGGCGGCGACGGCGGCGACTTCCTGCTCGGCAACGAGGGTGACGACTGGATCGAAGGTGGTGCCCGGTTCGACGTCATTGCCGGTGAGAACTCGGAACTGTTCTTCAACTCCACCATCATCGGTCACGACGTGCTCAATGGCGGCGCCAGCGATACGGACTACGATGCCGAATCCGGCGACGACATCATGTTCCAGGGCGAGGGAATCCAGCGCAACAACGGTATGGCCGGCTTCGACTGGGCGATCCACAAGGGCGATGCCGTCGCGGCGAATTCCGACCTCGGTATCCCGATCTTCGACAACCAGGAGGCCTTCATCCTTCGCGACCGCTTCGATCTGGTCGAGGGTCTGTCGGGCTGGAAGCACAACGATATCCTCACCGGACGTGTCGCGGCGGTGAACACCCGGGCGGAGGCGACGGGAACGGCCGCGATCCCAGGCCCCGACTCGCCGCTCGAATCCTTCTCCAACGACCTGTTGCAGAAGAACGTCCACCTGATCGACGGCCTGGACCAGCTGGTGGCCCATCGCGTCCGGATCCCGGTTGTGGATACACAAGGCAACCCCGTCCGCGACAAGGACGGCAACCCCGAGCTGATCGTGCTCGATACCTCACAGGCCGCGGACATCATCCTCGGCGGCGGCGGCAGCGACACCATCAAGGGCTTTGCCGGTGACGACATCATCGATGGCGACAAGTGGCTCAACGTGCGGATCCGGATCGTCAAGGACGGCGTCGCCTATACGGCGGACGGGATGACGGAGAAGGTCTACCTCGAGTCCGATTACGCCTACGGGGCTCCGAGAGCTGGAGCCACCGCCCAGTTCGGCGGCAAGACCCTCGACGCCCTGATGCTCAGCGCGACCCTCAACCCGGGTCAGCTCAGCATCGTCCGTGAGATCGTCGACGGCGACCTGAACAACAGTGCCATCGACGTGGCGGTCTACGGCGACGTTCGGGCAAACTACACCATCACGAGCAATGCCGACGGCAGCGTCACCGTCCAGCACGTGACGGTGACGGTCGAGACCGACCCGACCACGGGCAACAACCGCATCTCGGACGGAACCGATCGCCTCTTCAACATCGAGAAGTTGCGCTTCGCCGACGTTGAAGTGAATGTGACCCCGCCGAAGCTGTCTCTCCACGCTTTCGACGCGGGCGGCAATCACGCGGACAACTTCACGTCCGCATCCTACAGCCGGTCCGACGGGTCCCGTCCGTGGGCGACAAACTGGATCGAGACCGGCGATGACGGCAGCGCCACATCGACCATCGGGCAGATCCAGATCACGAACGGCGCCCTGCGGTTCGACCAGGGTGACGGCGCCAGCATCCAGCGCGGCCTTGACCTCGCGGGTGTCGCCACGGCGCGGCTGACCTACTCGCTCGCCGAGCAGGGCCTGGATATCGGCGAGCAGGTCGAGGTCTGGTTCTCGAGGGATGGCGCAGCCTGGACGCTGATCGAAACCATCGGGGGGAACACCAACGGCGGGAACCGGGGTTACGACATCTCCGGGCCGTTCACGGCAGGTGCCGCGATCCGCTTCGTGGCGTCGGGCATCAACGCATTCAACGAGTTCGTGAACATCGACAATCTGTCGGTCAGCGTCCTAGTCCCGGCCGCCGCCCCGACCGTCAACTATGCGACCTCCTTCACCGAGGGCGGCGCGGCGGTGGCGATATCGAGCAACCCCGGGATCGTCGACGATGCGGCGCAGATGGTGTCCGCCCGGATCGTGCTGACCAATGCCCAGGCTGCGGACGAGCTCAACGTCGGCACCCTGCCCGCAGGAATATCGGCGACCATCGACACCTCGGTGGCGGGCCGGATCACCGTAAACTTGACGGGCGCGGCATCCCTGGCCGCCTATCAGAGGGCGATCCAGGCGGTGACGTTCGACAACAACTCGAACGATCCGGTCGCGGGAAACCGCGTCATCCAGGTGACGGTGAATGATGGTCTCATGGACAGCAACGTCGCGACGACCACGGTCAACGTGGTCTCGGTCAATGATCCGGTCAGCGCAAACAACGATAGCATCATCACCAACATCGTGAATGGTTCGATCGTGGTGCCGGAATGGGTGCTGCTGTCGAACGACACCGACCCGGATGGCCCGGCACTGGACATCACGGCCGTGAGCAATCCGAATGGCCTCGGCAACCTGTCCCTGACTACGAATCCCGGCTCCGTGACCTTCACGGATACTGGGACCGCCGGTGGTTCCTTCACCTACACCGTCAGCGACGGGGGGAACCCGGTCCGTACCGCCGCGGCAAGTGTCACGGTGACACGGGACACGAACCCGGTCGATGGTACGGCAGGAAACAACATCCTGATCGGTGACGGGGCCGGCAGCACCTTCGACGGGCATACCGGAAACGACACGATCCTGGCCGGTGCCGGAAACGATACCATCGTCTGGAACGCGACCTCCACGACGATCTTCGGCATCACGTTCGAGACCTCTCAGGATGGGCATGACTTCGCTGACGGCGGAGATGGCGTCGATACTTTCGACGTGAATGGAAACGGACTGTCCGAGACGTTCCGGGTGTATTCCCGCGATGCCGCGATCGCGGCGGGCATCACCAATCTCGTTGCTGCCACGGAGATCGTCATCACCCGCACGGTGAACGGCAACACCTCCGTCATCGCCGAGCTCGACAACATCGAGGAAATCGTCATCGGGACCCGCGAGGTTACGGTGCCGGGCGGCCCTGTCGGAGGCAGTGCCGGTGGGAACGACACCGTGCAAGTCATCGGCGACTTCACGGGAACGAGCCTGGCCCTGAACACCATCACGGTGAACGGGACCAGCGATGCCGATACGGTCGACATTTCCCAGCTCACCTCGGCGCACCGGATCCTGTTCCGCTCCAAAGGCGGCAACGATACCATCATCGGCACGCTGCGGGAGCAGGACGTGATCGAGCTCGAGCCCGGTCGCAAGGCTGACGAGTACGAGTGGGAGGACAACGAGGACGGGACGACGACGATCACCTCCGGCGTCCATCGGGTGACCTTCCGGTGTGAGGGAGGGCGCAGACCGAACCTTTGCGAAGTCCCGCTGACGCCTCAACCTGAGACCCCGACAAACCCCGGAACTCCGACGGTTACCAATCCGCCAGCGGACTCCGTCACGCCGACGACGCCGGATAATCCGAGCAACCCGATCCCGGTCTCTCCGACCCAGCCGGAGGCGCCTGTCAACCTCGCTCTCAAGGGCACCTCGCGAAGCGAGACCCTCAGGGGTGACGACGGCAACGACCGGCTGGACGGCGGTCGTGGCCATGACAAGCTCCATGGCGATGCCGGAGACGACCGACTGATCGGCGGAGACGGCAACGATCGTCTTGATGGCGGCACCGGCAACGACCGGATGGAAGGCGGCAGGGGCAACGATGTCTACATCGTCGACAGTGCCGGCGACCGGGTCATCGAGCGCAGCGGCCAGGGCGTCGATACGGTCAGGAGCAGCGTGTCCTACTCGCTTGCCGGCACTCACGTGGAGAAGCTCGTCCTGACCGGATCGGGCAACATCAACGGCACCGGCAACCACCTTGACAACAGCCTCACGGGCAATGGCGGGAACAACGCCCTCAAGGGTGGCTCGGGCAACGATGTGCTCAAAGGCATGGCCGGCGACGACCAGCTCCATGGCGGATCCGGAAAGGACAAACTCTACGGTGGATCGGGCAATGATCTGCTGAAGGGCGGATCCGGCAACGACCGCCTGACCGGTGGTTCGGGACAGGACACCTTCGTCTTCGAGAAGAACGGCGGCTGGGACACGGTCACCGATTTCCGGAACGGCCAGGACAGGATAGACGCGAGGGGCCTCGCCGGCGTTGACAAAGTGTCTGATCTGACCGTGGCGCAGGTCGGCCACGATGCGATGGTCTCACACGGTTCCGACATCCTCATCCTGAAGGGTGTCAACGCATCCGATCTCGACAACAGCGACTTCATCTTCTGATGCGGTTTGTCTGAGATCGCGATGGTCCCGCCGGGAGGGTTCGCCCCCCAAAATTCTCCCGGCGGGATCCCATACCAAAGTATTTCTACAATTTCCCCGATGTCGAAGCTGAGCACCGCAGCCGGTGCGCTCTTCCGAGGCTACGCCGATGACCAATCCGCTTAAGGGCCGTCTCAGTATCGTCGCTTCCTGCCGTGGCGCTTTCCTCGGCGTCGCGGTGCTGAGCGGCTTGATCAACCTGCTCTATCTTTCGGGATCCATCTTCATGATGGAGGTTTACGACCGGGTCCTGCCCAGCCGCAGCATCCCGACACTGGTCGGGCTCTCCATCATCATCGTCGTGCTCTACCTCTTTCAAGGCCTGTTCGACATGGTGCGGGGCCGGATCCTTGCCCGGGTGGGCGCCGCGCTCGATGAGGATCTGAGTCAGAAAGTCTTTCAAGGCCAGCTTGCCGCCCCGATCAAGGGCAAGGCGGAAGGCGACGGGCAGCAGCCTCTCCGCGACCTCGATCAGCTGCGGGCCTTCCTCGCCGGGGGCGGTCCGTCTGCGCTCTTCGACCTGCCGTGGATGCCGCTTTACCTGTTCATATGCTTTGCGTTCCATCCGTGGCTCGGGGCGGTCGCCCTGGGAGGCGCGATCGTCCTCGTCGCCTTCACGCTTCTGACCGAGTTCTTCACGCGGGAGGCCTCGAAGGCCGCAGTCGGCGCCGCTCTGGTCCGGAACGGAATCTCCGACGGTGCGCGCCGAAACGCGGAGGTCGTCCACGCCATGGGAATGGCGCAGCGGATCGGTGCCCGCTGGGGCCAGGCCAACGCGACTTATCTCGCGTATCAGCAGAAGACATCCGACGTGGCCGGCGGCTTCGGCGCCATGTCGAAGGTGCTGAGAATGCTGCTGCAATCGGCGGTTCTTGCACTCGGCGCCTACCTCGTCATCGACGGCCAGGCGACGGGCGGCATCATGATCGCCAGTTCGATCCTGACGTCGCGGGCTTTGGCGCCGGTCGAACTCGCCATCGCCAACTGGAAAGGCTTCGTGAGCGCCCGCCAGGGCTGGCATCGGCTCAAGACCCTTCTCGAGGCCAATGCACGCGCCGAAGCCCCTTTGAAGCTGCCCGCGCCACGATCCGTTCTCTCCGTCGAGAATGCGGGAACGGGCGCACCGGGCGGTCAGAGATTTGCCATCCAGGATGCGGTGTTTCAACTGAATGCGGGAAGTGGCCTGGGGGTCATTGGGCCGAGCGCATCCGGAAAGTCGTCCCTCGCCCGCATGATCGTCGGCGTCTGGCCGACATGGCGGGGCAAGGTCCGCCTCGACGGGGCAGCGCTGGAGCAGTGGCTGCCGGAAGACCTGGGACGCCACATCGGCTACCTGCCGCAGGACGTCGAACTCTTCGCCGGGAGCGTGGCGCAGAACATTGCGCGCTTCGATTCGGATCCGAAGCCCGAGGACATCATCGAGGCCGCCAAGTCCGCCAATGTGCATGAGATGATCCTTCAGCTCCCGGACGGCTATGAAACGCAGGTCGGTGAAGCCGGGGCCGCTCTGTCCGGCGGACAGCGGCAACGCATCGCTCTGGCCCGCGCCCTCTACGGCAATCCGTTCCTTGTGGTGCTCGACGAGCCGAACTCCAATCTCGACAACGAGGGAGAGCAGGCGCTGACGGCGGCCATCATGAGCATCAGGGCGCGGGGAGGAGTCGTGATCGTGATCGCTCACCGTCCCAGCGCCCTCGCGGGAGTCGACATGGTCCTCGTGATGGGCGAGGGGCATGTGCAGACCTTCGGCCCCAAGGAGGAGGTGCTGAGCAGGGTTTTGCGCCCCGTGCCGGCGGCGCAATCGCCCGAACCGCGGGCCACTCCCGTCACATCCCTGAAAGTCGTCGAAGATCTGGGAGTTGCCTCATGAGCCCCGCGAAGACTGCAAGCGCTCGCGTTTCCATTCGCCGTCATACTCTGCTCGGCCTGTCGGCAGCCCTCCTTCTCGTCGGCGGGCTGGGCGGCTGGGCCGTGGTGACGGAGCTGTCCGGAGCCGTCGTGGCGCCGGGAGCCGTGGTGGTGGACAGTCACGTCAAGAAGGTCCAGCATCCGACAGGCGGCGTCGTGGGCGAGATTTATGCCCGGGACGGCGACCGCGTCCGAGCGGGAGACATTGTGATCCGGCTTGACGAGACGGTCGCACGTGCCAATCTCGCCATGGTGTCGAAGAGCCTGGAGGAGCTCGCGGCTCGCCAGGGACGCCTTGAGACCGAGCGCGATGGCGTGAATGAAATCGTCTTCCCGGCGGCTCTCAGAAGCCGTCTCGACGAGACCGAGATCGCCGAACTGACGCGAAGCGAGAGCCGGGTCTTCGAGTCCCGCCGCGAAGCCCGCGACGGTCAGAAGGCGCAGCTCAAGGAGCGCATCGCACAATTGCAGGAGCAGATCGACGGGCTCGATCTCCAGGCGGCCGCCAAGGCCGACGAGATCCAGCTGATCCAGAGCGAGCTGAGCGGCGTCGAGCAGCTCTGGCGAAAGAATCTGGTTCCGATCACCCGCGTGACGGCCCTCAAGCGGGAGGAGACGCGCCTGCGCGGCGAGCGCGGGCAACTCATCTCGAACATCGCGCAGTCGAAGGGCCGGATCAGTGAAACCGCACTCCAGATCCTGCAGATCGAGCAGGATCTCAAAAGCGAAGTCTCGAAGGAGCTGCGTGAGGTCCAGGCCAAGATCGCGGAACTGATCGAGCGCCGCGTGGCGGCCGAGGATCAGTTGAAGCGGATCGACATCCGGGCGCCGCAGGACGGGTTCGTGCATCAATCGATGGTCCACACGGTGGGCGGCGTCATCAATGCGGGAGAGCCGCTGATGATGATCGTTCCCGAGGCCGACGAGCTTTCGATCGAGGTCAAGGTGTCGCCGCAGGACATCGATCAGCTGCGGCCCGGGCTCGATACGGTCCTGCGGCTCTCGGCCTTCAACCAGCGCACCACGCCGGAGATCAAAGGCAGGGTGAGCCTGATCGCCGCCGACCTTGTGACGGACCAACGCTCGGGCGTTCAGTATTATCCGGTGCGCGTGGCCTTCGCGGACGGGGAGCGGGATCGCCTCGGCGCTCTCAAGCTGGTGCCCGGCATGCCGGTGGAGGGCTTCATCCAGACCGGCTACCGCACGGTCTTCTCGTATCTGACGAAGCCCATCGCGGACAACATGGCAAAAGCCTTCCGCGAGGAATGAACAATTCTCGAACCGGAGTCGCGCGACTCCGGTTCGCCTGCCGCGCCGGACTGGCGTCGCTCAATCCCGAACCGGCATTTGCGGTGTTCGGCTGCCATCGGTCCTCTGATGACCTTCGATGTAGGTCCGCAGGGATTTCCCCACATCCTCGATATGCGTTCTCAGAAGAGAACATGCCTCTGCGATCTGCCCGTTCTCGCAGAGACGCAGGAGCTCGGCGTGCTCCGTCTCCGCGCGCTTCATGCCGTCCGTGAGGGAGAGCTGCAGCCGGGTATGCCTGTCGCATTCCTGCAGGAGGTTGGCGACGATCGCCAATGTGCGAGGCTGCCCGGCATGACGGTACAGCAGCATGTGGAACTGCGTATTCAGTTCGCCCCATCGCCGGACATGCTTTGCGCGAAGCTCCGCGCTGTATTCCTGAAGGATCTCATTGAGCCTTTCATAATCGTCCGGAGTCAGCTGCCGGGCGGAGGCCTCCAGAAGGCGGGGCTCGAGCAGAGCCCGGAGCGTAAACAGCTCCTGGACTTCCTCCATGGAAAGCCCTGACACGATGGCGCCCCGGTGGGGGTGGATCTTGACCAAGCCCTCTGCTTCGAGCTGCATCAGGGCCTCTCGGACGGGAATGCGGCTCACGCCGAACTCGCCCGCCAAGGCATCCTGTCGCAGCGGAAAGCCCGCCTTGAACTCACCATCGAGAATCCGCTCCCGCAGGCTTTCAGCCACGGCAGCGGCAATCGTCCGATGCTGAAGGGACTTCTGCGCAGTCCGGGGGGATGGCTTGCTTTCAAGAGTCATGAATCGGGCTATCGCTGAATTGCCAAGAACGCTTCCATAGCAGCATCCCACGAGTTTGGCTTGACAAGGTATATTTTATACAATCTACAATAATGGCATTGAATGTCGAGAGTGGGAGAAGGGTGTAATGGCGAGAATCGGTTGGGAAGGGGTGTTTCCTGCGGTGACCACCCAGTTCAAGTCGAACTACGACTTGGATATCGAGGCTACGGCCAAGGTGATGGACGGCTTGATCCGGGACGGCGTCTCCGGGCTGATCGTCTGCGGAACGGTCGGCGAAAACACGTCGCTCAGCCGCTCGGAAAAGGTGGCCGTGATGGAAACGGCGAAGGCCGTCTCCGGAGGCCGTGTGCCGGTGATCGCCGGGATCGCCGAATTCACCACCCCATTCGCCTGCGAGGTCGCGAAGGAGGCCGCCCGCGTGGGCCTCGACGGCGTCATGGTCATGCCCGCACTCGTCTATTCCTCGAAGCCGCACGAGACGGCCGCGCATTTCCGCGGCGTTGCCAAGGCGACCGATCTGCCGGTGATGGTTTACAACAACCCGCCGATCTACAAGAATGACGTGACGCCCGAGATTCTGGTCTCGCTCGCCGATTGCGAAACCGTCGTGTGCTTCAAGGATTCCTCCGGCGACACGCGCCGCTTCACCGACACGCGCAACATGGTCGGTGACCGCTTCGTGCTGTTCGCGGGGCTCGACGACGTGGTGGTCGAAAGCGTGATGCTCGGCGCGCAAGGCTGGATCTCCGGCATGTCGAACGCCTTCCCGCAGGAAGGCGAGACCCTGTTCCGGCTCGCGAAAGCCGGGCGCTACGAAGAGGCGCGGGCCCTCTATGATTGGTTCATGCCGCTGCTGCACCTCGATGCCCGCCCCGATCTCGTGCAGTGCATCAAGCTGTGCGAGGCGATCATGGGCCGTGGTTCGGAATTGACGCGCCCCCCGCGTCTTGCTCTGAGCGCTGAGGAACGCGCCGAGGTCCAGGCTGTCATGGACAAGGCGCTGAAGAATCGTCCGGTTCTTCCCGATGTCGGGTTGAAGTCCGCCGCCTGATGAAGACGCCGCGGAGGGTCTTGATATCCTCCGCCCGTTCTGTTGTCGTTATCCATCTCACGATCAGCGAGCGCAGCGATGGCACGCCATACCTTCTTTTGCATCGACGGCCACACCTGCGGAAACCCCGTTCGCGTGGTTTCCGGTGGCAGCATCCCGCAGTTGAAGGGCGGCACGATGTTCGAGCGTCGCCAGCATTTCCTGGCGGAATACGACTGGATCCGAACCGGCCTGATGTTCGAGCCCCGCGGACACGACATGATGTCCGGCTCGATCCTATATCCGCCGACGCGTCCCGATTGCGATGTCGGGATCCTGTTCATCGAGACATCCGGGTGTCTCCCCATGTGCGGACATGGGACGATCGGGACAGTGACCATCGCGCTCGAGAACGGCCTGATCCATCCCAAGACACCGGGGCTCCTGCGTCTCGATACGCCGGCCGGCGTGGTCGAGGCCCGCTATGAACAGAACGGCCCCTTCATCGAGCGGGTCCGCATCACCAATATTCCGTCCTTCCTCTATGGGACCGGCTACGAGGTCGAGGTGGAGGGGCTCGGGCATCTGACGGTGGATGTCGCCTATGGCGGTAATTTCTACGCCATCGTCGAGCCGCAGCCGCTCTATTCCGATCTGGCCGGCATCGATCCCTCGGACGTCCTGCGCTGGAGCCCCAAACTGCGGGATGCCTTCAATGCGCGTTACCGGATCGCGCATCCGGAGAACCCGGACATCAACCGTCTGACCCACGTTCTGTGGACCGGGCGCGCGCAGACCGCAGACGGGACGGCCCGCAACGCCGTGTTCTACGGCGACAAGGCCATCGACCGTTCGCCGTGCGGGACGGGGACATCGGCCCGCATGGCCCATCTCGCGGCGCGCGGCGAGCTGAAGGAGGGCGATGCATTCGTCCATGAGAGCATCATCGGGTCCACCTTCGTCGGACGCATCGAGGGGCGGGCAAAGGTCGGAGACCGGGATTCGATCATTCCCTCCATCGAGGGCTGGGCGCGGGTGACGGGATTCAATACGATCATCATCGACGAGCGCGATCCCTTCGCGAAAGGGTTCCAGGTCGTGGATCGGCCGTCACGCGCCTGACGGGGAAGCGTCAAAGGCGGATCGAACTTTCCCCTGAATGGATGCACGATGCGGATCGCGATTGTCGGAGCTGGAATCGTCGGCCTCGCGGCCGCTCACGCCCTTCTGGATCGGGGACATGAGGTCGTTCTGATCGATCCGGGCGGCCAGACCGCTCGGCCGACGGATGGCAATGCCGGCTGGATCGCTCATACCGACATCATGCCGCTGGCTTCTCCCAAGGTCTGGAGGAACCTTCCGAACTGGCTGATGGATCCGCTGGGTCCCCTCACCATCAGGCCCGCCTACCTTCCCGCCCTGACGCCATGGCTGATGCGCTTCGTGCTGGCGTCGTCCCCCCGGCGGATCAAGGCCAGCATGGCCGCAATCCGCGCCATCAACGCCGAAGCGCTGCCTTCCTGGAAGAGGCTGCTGTCCTCGCTGGATTTGAACGCGCATCTACGCGAGAAGGGCATTCTCTCCGTCTGGAAGAAGCAGGAGGCCTTTCTGCGGGCCAAGGACGTTCTCGATCGCCAGCGTGACCTCGGCATCGGAGTCGAGATTCTCGATCAAGAGCAACTCGCAAACTTGGAGCCCGCGCTCCATAACGTCGAGGCAGGCGTGCTCTTCCCGGAAGCGTGCCACATCTCCGATCCCGCCCATTTGGCGTCGGATCTAAAAAGGCTTGCTCTCGCACGCGGCGCGCAGCTAGTGGCCGCTCGCGTCCTGGCGCTGGAGCCGGACGATGCCGCGATCCACATCCGGATGGAGGGCGCGGCGAACGCGGTCGTTGCCGACAGGGCTGTCATCGCCGCGGGTGTCTGGTCCCGGCCGCTTGCGAAGATGCTGGGAGACGATGTCCCCCTCGACACCGAGCGCGGCTACAATGCCACGTATCCTAAGGGCTCATTCGGCCTTGATCGCCCCGTCATGTTCGAGGGCGAGGGTTTCGTCACGACGCCGCTCGATACCGGCGACAGGGTCGGGGGTGCCGTCGAATTCGCCGGTTTGGACGCCAAGCCCAACCATGATCGCACGTCGGCGATGATCGCACGGCTCCGGCGCTTTCTGCCCGACTTCAAAGCCGATCAGGATGCGAGGCGCTGGATGGGCTTTCGTCCATCCATTCCGGATTCCCTACCGGTGATCGGTCCTTCCAGGCGGGATCGCCGCATCGTCTACGCCTTCGGTCACGGCCATCATGGCTTGACCCAAGCTGCCGTCACATCGCGGCTGGTGGCGGATCTGATCGATGGGATGACCGGCGAAATCGATCTCAAACCCTATTCGGCGCAGCGCTTCTGAACTGGCATTCCCATCCAGAATTCAGCAGCGCCGATGCTTCGACCGATACGACTTAATAGGACTCATGCCGTCGGTTGAGGTGTCGTCGGCGTCACGGGAATTTCAGGAGGCGATGTCGGCGGCACGCCGATCGGTTCGCCGGGCGGCGGAATGTCTCCGGGCGTTGTCGGCGGCACGCCGATAGGCTCAGGCGGCGGACCCTCGGGCGGCGTGGGCGGGCTTACGGGGGCGGGATTGGGATCCGCCGGCGTCGGCTCCGGATAAGGCTGGTTCGGCAGGGGAATAGGCATTCAGGCGGCGCTCCGCTGTTGAGGCGTCTATCGGGTCCATAGGGGCAATCATCGGTGGAGCGCTAGGTTCCGGTCAAGCCAGGGGGCTTTATCGCCCGCGAGACGTCCCAGCATTCCAACTCGGCGTAAACCTATTCCTGCCCGCGCTCGCGCCGCCGCTGCTCGACCGCCTGTTTGATCAGCACATCGAGGATCTCGCTCGGCACCGCCTTCGACGGCCGGCTGTTAATGGCGCGCAGACGCTCGACATCGAACTTCGGCTCACGGTTGACGGTCAGAAGGCCATTGGTTTCCTGCGCGGTGTCGGTGAGCTGGGTGTAGCAGAACCCGGCAAGCGCCGTGGAGGCGAGCAGCGCATCGACGAGTTCCTCGTAGCGGTCAAGCAGGGCATCGGGGCTGGCGAATTGGCCGTATCCGAACCAATCCTCCGTGGCCTGCGGCACGAAGCCGAGCCCGCCGAACTCACTGATCACGATGGGTTTGTCCTCGATCTCGGTGCCTTCGCCCAGAAGAGGGTGGTGATGCGGTCGGACTTCGCGGAACGTGCGCGCGATGGTTTGCCGGTCGGCATAGCGCTCCCGCAGCAGGTCTCCGGTCATGGCATAGTCGTGTACGCCGAACACGTCGCCGACCGCGTGCTGCCAGCCGTCGTTGCCGATCACCGGGCGGGTGGGATCAACCGCCCGGGTGAGGTGATAAAGCGCGCTCACGAAGCTGCGCTGCTGCTCCGATCGGTCCAGGTCGGGCACGCCCCAGCTTTCGTTGAGGGGAACCCAGGTGATGATGCAGGGATGATTATAGTCGCGGCGGACGGCCTCCAGCCATTCGCGGGTGAGCATTTCCGCGGCGCGGTCCGAGTAGACATAGGCGTTGGCGGCCTCGCTCCAGACGAGCATGCCGAGCCGGTCGCACCAGTACAGGAAGCGCGGATCCTCAAGCTTCTGGTGAATGCGGACCCCGTTGAAGCCCAAGGATTGCGCCAGCTCGACCTCGCGTTTGAGGGCATCCGCATCCGGGGCGGTCAGGAGGGAATCCGGCCAGTAGTTCTGCGCCAGGACGAGGCGCAGGAATGTGGGAATGCCGTTGATGATGAAGCGTCCGTCGCGGGCTTCGATGCGGCGCAGGCCGAAATAGCTTTCGATGCGGTCGATGACGGTGCCGTTCCCGTCGATCAGTTCGATCTGCGCCTCGATGAGATTGGGATGCTCCGGCGCCCAGAGCAGGGTACGGCGCCGGCGGATCGCCGCATCGTTGATATCCAGCAGAATGTCCCGCCGCAGTTCGCGCCCTGAGAGCAGATAGGTATCGTCGACGAGAGTGCGCGTCGGCCTGTCCCCCTTCAATTGCACGCGCACTTTCCAGCCTGCGGGAGGCCTGCGATCGAGGCGCAGGACCAGCCCGACGCCGAAGCGGTCCACGTCCGGCGTCCAACGGAGCTCGGCGATGGCCACCTGGGGGGTCGGCTCCAGCCAGACGGGCTGCCAGATGCCGGTGGTGCGATGATACCAGATATAGCCTGGCTGCTCTTCCCAGTATTGTTTGCCGCGCGGCTGCTGGAGATCCCGGGGCTCGTCCTCGGCCCGAACCACGACAATCTGGGTTTCGCCGGGAACGAGCAGCGTGGTGATGTCGGCCGAAAACGGCGTCTGACCGCCTGTATGCTCGACCGCCATGCGGCCGTTGACCCAGATTGTCGCCTTGTAATCGACGGCGCCGAAATGAATGACGAGCCGATTGCGACGATCCGCCTCCTCGATCCGCACTTCGCGGCGGTACCAGACCACCGGATGAAAACCGGTTTCATGCACGCCGGACGATTTGCTCTCTGGGGCGAAGGGCACCAGGATCTCGCGGTCGAATGGCTCCGCCCGCTCGAACCAGCGTTCGGCAAGCCCCTCGTCGTGGTCGTCGAACGCGAAGCCCCATGGGCCGCAGAGATCGATCCAGCGTTCCCGGTGCAGCTGCGGGCGAGGATGGAGGTCGGCAGGAGCGATGGTCTCGGTCATGTCGCATGCGCTCGTTGTTTCGGTGCCGCTGTCGGGCAGGAGGCAGGCTTACCCCGTTCCCGACCAACGCATGAGGGCCGGGGAGGTTCTCAAGAGGGGGCTCGGGTGCAACTTTCCCGCATGTGAGTCGTTCACTAACTTGGATCACATGACGGCCGAGGTTCGCCCGCGGCCTCACCGCTGTGCTGCAGTGGAAGCACTGACGCCCAAGGGATGGCCTCGGCATGACCCAAGCGCTCCCGTCTCGCTCCAAGCTCCATCGCCTGACTGAACCAGATGCGTTCTGGTGGTCTACCGGGATCGAGGACACGTTCATTACGGCCCCGCACCCGGTTACGGGGCGGACACTCGACGAATACGAACTGACCGGCCATTACGACCGCTGGCATGACGATCTGGGCCTCGTGGCCGAACTCGGCGTGCCCTGCGCCCGCTACGGCGTGCCATGGCACCGCATCCAGCCGACGCCGACCACCTGGGACTGGACATTCCCGGACGAGACCCTGGAGCGGCTGCTCGACCTTGGCGTCGATCCTCAGGTCGACCTTGTCCATTACGGATTGCCAGAATGGATTGAGGGCGCCTTCCTCCATCCCGACTACCCGAAGCTCGTCTCCGACTATGCGGCCCGTCTCGCAGAGCGGTTCCGGGGACGGATCACCTGGTACACGCCTCTCAACGAGCCGCGCATCACAGGCTGGTATTGCGGGCGCCTCGGCTGGTGGCCGCCGTTCCGGCGCAGCTGGCCGGGCTTCGTGGCGCTGATGCTGGCCATCGCCAAGGGCATGGTGGAAACCGTCAAGGCGCTGGAGAGCGTCGACCCCGAGATCGTGCCGTATTTCGTCGATGCGACCGACCTGTTCGATACCGACGATCCGGCCTTCGAGGACGAGGCCCGGCGCCGTCAGGATATCGTCTTTCTCGCCCTCGATCTCGTCTCGGGACGGATCGACGAGCGTCATTCCCTCTGGGCCTGGCTGTTGAAGAACGGCGCGCGGGAAGCCGATCTGGCCTACTTTCAGGACAACGCCGTAGCCCTGCCGGTCATCGGCATGAACCTCTACCCCATGTTCACGCAGAAGAAGCTGCTGCGGGACGCGGGAGGGCGCTTCCGGATCCGCATGCCTTACGCCGGCGCCGAACTCATCACCCGCCTCGGGCGGCTCTATTACGAGCGCTACGGGGCTCCGCTCATGGTCTCGGAAACGGCCTCGATGGGCTCCCTGCGCCGGCGGCTCGACTGGCTCGAGGCGTCGGTCGCGGCCACCCGGCAGCTGCGCGAAGATGGCATCCCGTTGGTCGGATATACCTGGTGGCCGATGTTTGCGCTCGTCACATGGGCCTACCGCCAGGGGAACCGCCCCGTGAACGAGCATCTGGCCCAGATGGGTCTGTGGGACATCGTTCCGGACGAGGCCGACCCGCTGCGCCGGGTTCGGACCTCGGGAGTGGATATCTATCGTCGCCTGGTGCGAGGCGGGGCCGAGAGCGTCGGCATGCTCTCGCAGGCCCCGTCCCGCGCCGCGGCAGCGCTTTGAGGCGGAAGGGGAGAGCGTGATGTTCAGAAGCTTCTTTCTCGCGGGATTCGAGGGCTCCACAGGCTACAATCGGCACGGCCGCTGGTTCGATCAGGTCGTGGCGACCGGGCACGACAGGACGGTGGACGAGGATTACCGGCAGCTTGCCCGGCTCGACATCCATGCTGTCCGGGAAACGATCCGCTGGCCCTTGGTGGATCTCGGGCGCGGACGCTACGATTTCTCCACGGTCGAGCCCTTCGTCGAGGCGTCGCGCCGTCACCATGTGGAAGTCGTGTGGGATCTCTTCCATTACGGCTATCCGAAGGGTCTCGATCTGTGGAGCGAGGATTTCCCCCGGCGCTTCGCCGATTACTGTTATGCGGTCGGGCGCTACATCGCCGGGCGGACGGAAGGAACCTGCGCCTTCACGCCGGTGAACGAACCCTCGTTCATGTCCTATGCGGCCGGCGAGAAGGGCCTGTTTGCGCCCCACGTCACGGGACGCGGCTGGGACCTCAAGGTGGCACTCTCCAGGGCCGCCATCGCGGGCATCAACGCCTTGTGGGTCGCCTGCCCCGGCGCACGCATGGTGAATGTCGATCCCCTCTGCCGCGTGTCCGTACCCATCGACCGCCCGGAGCTTGCCGAGGAGGCGCGGGACTTCAACGATCGCCTCGTCTTTCAGAGCTGGGACATGCTCTGCGGCCGCCTGCTGCCCGAGCTCGGCGGCAGCCGGAGGCATCTGGATGTCGTGGGGATCAACTATTACTGGACCAACCAATGGGAGCTGGGCGGGACCCCACGGGCCGACGGGGTCATCCCGCCGCTCGCCGACGAGGACCCTCGCCGATGGCCCCTGGGTTCCCTCGTCCGCTCGGTGTGGGAGCGCTATGGCGGCGAGGTGATGATCACGGAAACCAGCCATATCGGCGACAGCCGCGGGCGCTGGCTGCGGGAGGTGGCGCAGGAGGCCGAGGAACTGCTTCAGGACGGGGTGCCGTTGCGAGGGGTGTGCCTCTACCCGATCCTGGGCATGCCGGAATGGCACGACCCGGAGATCTGGACGCCGATGGGGCTCTGGGATCCCGTCTGCCACCGGGATCCCGACGGAGCGCGGCTGATTTGCGAGCCGATGCTCGCGGCGCTGCAATCCGTCCGCCATGTGGACGAACTCCATCGCAGGATCGTCTCCCGCTCACGCATGGGGCGGAGCTCCAATCGCCCCAAGCGCGTGGCCGGGACGGTCGCGGCCGGGTGACATCTCCGTCAGTCCAAGGTGACTTTGAACCGAACCAGGTCCCTGTTCATGGTCGGGCGCTTCGCCTGCCAGTTGAAGCGGGTCAGGTACAGGTAGAACGTGCGCCCGGCCGTCTGGAACACGGGCGATGGGCTGTCGTGGTCGATGATCGAGGGATAATCGTAATAGGCCTTCTTCTCCGTGGAGCCCCAGGGCGGGTCGAACGGGGCGAGCAAGGCGGCCGGCGACCAGTTCCGCAGGTCCGGCGAGGTCGCATAATAGACGCCCCCGGTGTCGTCCACCCGCGTGGACCAGACGACCATCCAGAGCTTCCTGGATTCCAGCCGGACAAGGGACCGCACCTTGCCGGTGATGTCGCCGTTCCCGAGGCGGTCGCAGGTGGCCTGGATGGGCTTCTGACCATCGACCGGGTAGGGATTCGGGGGATACACGAAGCGGCCCGCGCTCATCATGCGCCAACCGGTCACGAGATCGGAGCGCGGGGCGCGGAACAGGCAGTTCCCGCGCCCGCCCGGTTCTGCCGCATCCTCCGTCCAGGCGATGAAATAGGCGTGCTCTCCGTCGAACACAGTGTTCGAGAGCGTGAGGAAGCCCGCCGCCTTGGTGCCGGTGTCGAAGCGCTTGTTCGACCCGGCGACGAGCCGCCGCTCCCGGGGCAGCAGCGTGAAGGAGAAATCCCGTTCGTTCGCCTCCAGGGCGACGAGGGAAAGATACCAGCATTCGGGCTTGCCGAGCCCCTTGGCGCAGAGCCCGTCATGGCGGAGCCCGGAGAATTCCTGGCTCGCCAATCCGAGAACACGGCCGTCTTCGAGAGGAATGAGGCTCTGGATCCAGAAGCGGTCGTTCAGGGCCGCTGGATCCGCCGATTCCTCGCCCTGTGAGACCAGAGAACAGTCGGTGCGCAGGTCGTCGAAGTTCGACCCCTCCAGAACCCTGTTCCGGAAATGCGCGGCGATCAGAGCAAGGGATCCGTCCCGGCGGCGATAGGCCCTGGCGGGCGAATCGGGGATCGTGCGCCAGTCGCAGCGCTGCCGCTCATAACTGTAAACCACCTCAGGCTCGGGAGAGACCGAGAAGCGAAGCTCTTCGCCCGCGATCACGGACCTGCTCATCATCATGAGCAGAAGCGCCGGCCATGCGAGGGCGTTCCAACGTCCCATCCTCATGAGATCATCGTCTCAGGTGCCGGTCGCAATCCGGCCGAGGAAGGAGGCTGGCTGAAGCCTGTTCGCGCTGAGGAAGTCCAGATATCGCGCGGCCGCCGCGCTGCGATGCCGGTCATAGGCGTCCGGATCGAACCGGATCATCTTCTTCAGGCTGGAGCGGGTGAGCGGTGCTGTGAGGTCGGTCGCGGCCACATGCGGGACGCCTGTATTCTCGCACAGCTCCCGGGTGCGGGAATCGATGGTGACGGTCAGGCCCATGCGCTCCGCCTGGAGGGCAAGGGCGACGCCATGGTAGCGGGATCCGATCGTGAGGTCGTGCCGGCGCAGCGTGTCCATCCAGGCCGGCACGTCGTAGAATGAGCGGACGTAGTTCCGGCACCAGGACTTGAATTCCTCGAAGGTGTAATGCGGAACGGTGTGGTTGTGGATCTCCTTCAGCGCATGCGGGTCGATCCCGTCGAAGATCTCCCGGGAAACGCGGATCATCTCGCCCATCGATTGAACCACGTACTGGCCCGGA
This sequence comes from Microvirga mediterraneensis, assembly GCF_013520865.1. Taxonomy (NCBI): domain Bacteria; kingdom Pseudomonadati; phylum Pseudomonadota; class Alphaproteobacteria; order Hyphomicrobiales; family Methylobacteriaceae; genus Microvirga; species Microvirga mediterraneensis. Next base: position 25,248 of record NZ_JACDXJ010000001.1, on the reverse strand, counting down.
TACATCGGGTCCATCATGAGGCCGATCAGCTGATGCTCGATGTCCCGGGTCTTCAGCCATGCCTGATGACCCGCGGCGACCGAGATGGAGCGCGGCAGGGCAAGGTCCGACCATTGCTTGTGGATCTTCTGACCGAGGCCCGGATTCGGGTTCGTGAAATACGAAGGGCAGCCGCCGGCAACCGAGCCGTTGATACCCAGCTTGTCGAGCTGCGACGTAGTGAACGCGCCGCGCGTGTAGATGTTGGAGCCCGCAGAGGACGGGTTGGAGCGCGCGATGACCTCGGCCCACCGACGGGTCCCGTCGGTCAGCTGGATGTCCTGATCGTAGCTGTCCGCCTGGGCGCCGAGCCCAATGGCGACGATCGGCAGGCCCGACTTCTCCAGGTTGTCCGCCATGGTGCCGTAATCCGTGTGGCGGCCCAACTGGTTGGCGCACGGAATGACGATGACGTCGGCGTTCTCCTTCAGGCTCTCGGCCGATGCGCTCCAGCTGAAGAACTTGACCGGATTGGCAATGTGGCTGGCGATCGCATAGACGAAGGCCAGATTGCCGTTGTTGTGGCCGATCCCGTTGTAGAGATCCTCGAACGCGGCGTTCGAGTAGAGTCCCAGGGACGGATACTTCCACAGGATCGCGACCCGCAGGGGCTTGGCGGACGCCTTCGGCGCGGAAGCGGGCTGGCTGAGCGGCTTATCCATGGTCATTTCGTCGAGCATGTAAAATCCATTCTGAAATCAGGTGTTGTCCGGGATTAGGCGGCTTCCGCGCGGCGCAGCTTCAGGCTGTTCTCCCATGACAGCGCATGGCGGATGATCGCCTCGAGATCGTCGTGCCGAGGGGACCAGTTCAGGGTCTCGCGAACCCGCTCGGCGCCTGCGATCAGGGTGGCGGGATCGCCGGCCCGTCTTGGGGACAGGTTCACGGGAAAATCGACCCCCGAGACCCGCTTCACGGCCTCGACGACTTCGTGCACCGAGTATCCGCGCCCATAGCCGCAATTGAACACGGTGCTGTTGCCGCCCGCATCGAGGTAATCGAGCGCGAGCATGTGGGCCTGGGCCAGATCGGACACGTGAATGTAGTCGCGCAGACATGTGCCGTCGGGCGTGGGATAATCGGTGCCGAAGATGTCGATGTGGGATCTCTCGCCCAGCGCCGCCTGGGTCGCGACCTTGATGAGATGCGTCGCTTGGCGCGTGCTTTGCCCGCTGCGGCCCTGAGGATCGGCGCCCGCGACGTTGAAATACCGGAGGGCCACGAAGCGCAGAGGGTGCGCGCGGGTCACGTCCCGCAGCATCATCTCGGTCATGAGCTTAGACGTGCCATAGGGCGAGACCGGGTTGAGCGGCGTGCCCTCGGTGATCGGGCTCTCTTTGGCATCGCCATAGACGGCGGCGGTCGAGGAGAAGAGAAACTGCTCGACGCCGCTTCCGACCGCCGCGCTGATGAGCGAGCGCGTCCTGACCGTGTTGTTCAGGTAGTATTTCAGCGGGTCGCTGACGGATTCCGGAACGATGATCGAGCCCGCGAAATGGGCGATCGCCTTGATGGAGTGCTTGCTGATGATCTCCGCCACGAGGGATTCATCACCCACATCGCCCTCGATGAAGGTCGCGTCGGGATGGACCATCCAGTCGAACCCGGTGCTGAGATCGTCCAGGACCACCACGTCCCTTCCGGCATCGGCCAATGCCAGAACCATATGGCTTCCGATATAGCCGGCGCCGCCCGTTACCAACACTGTCATGAGTGCCCCTCGTTCCTTATTGTGACGCGTGAGAATTGGACGGGATGCCGGAACGCTGCCGGCATCCCCGATAGGTCGATCAGGCTGCCTGCAGCTGCCTGTACTCGCTCTGCCGCATCACGGGCTGCATTTTCGTGTCCGCCCCGTTCTCGACCAGGAACTGATGCATTTCGCGGTAGGTGTGATGATAGGCGCGGTTGAACTTGTCGAAGAGCGACTGGTCCCAGTAATCCTCGAGCCTGAACGTCTTGCCCGAGAAGACGTCGAAGCTCGGGATCTGATAGGTCTCGGCGAATTCGACGGTGCGGCTGTCATAGGTGAAGTAGATCGACGGAACGCCGTTCGCGAGCGCCATCAGGTTGCCGTGGAGCCGGTATCCGAGGACAAGGTCCTTCTGCTGGACGAGATCCTCGTAATCGGCCACTACGTCGGAATAGAACAGCCTCTCCCTGTGGAGCTTCTCCATGGTATCGTCGAGATACCAGTCGCTGACCTGCTTGTCGGCGCGCAGGGCCTTGAACGCCTCTTCCCGCTGCTCCGCCGTGCCGAGCACGATCTTCTTCTCCTCGACCTCGCCCTGCGCCATCAGCACCACGTCGAACCGGGCCGCCAGGCTTTTCACGAGGTCGCGATGGAAGGTCAGGTATTGCTGGATGTCGCGGGCATAGGTGGACGACACCTCGCGGCGGACCGTGATGCCCGCCGTCCGGATGTTCTCCAGGGGCGGCAATTGAATGTTCAGGTCGGGGTTGTTCCGGCGGAATGCGGTCGGGCAGCCGACGATGCGGATGTTCTTGATCCCGAGATCCCACAGGACCTGCGCCGAGTAGGCCCCGCGCACGCCGATGGAGGTGGTGGAATCGGCCATCATGCGAAGGACGGTCTTGGTCTCCTCCGACAGCTCGATCTTGCCCTTGACCGGCGCCTGCGCGCCGATGCCCCAGGCGATGACCGGGATCTTGAGCTTCTTGAGCACGTCGACCGCCTGGTTCCAGACCATGTCCTTGTGGACGTAGTTCGACCCGCGCAGGAATACGTAATCGTACTCCGCATTGATCCGGTCGATCTGGGTCAGATCGGGGTTCGCAATCTCCAGGGCATCGAGCTTGTCGTAGTTCAGGAGCTTCAGCGACGAGTCGAAGACGAAGGCGTCCCCGATGTTGTGGTAATGGTTGATGCTGCGCTGGATGTCCTTGTGCCGGTACCAGCGGACATTGTCGTGATTGTAGACTTCGCCCGAAGGGCTGATGACGAGAATACGCTTCATGATTGTGCCTCCAGATGGTTTCGTGTCGAGGCGACTAAGCCGTGAGCGCGACCGCTGACGCGCTTGTCGCCTTTTTCGCGGCAAGTTCCTGATAAAGATCGAGATGAAGCTGGGCGCATTCCTCGTAGGTGATCGGCTGTCCGATGCCTGCGCGCAGGTCGTTCCACAGCTTCGGGGTCGTCAGGGCCTCGGTCATGCGGTCGACGAGATCCTGGGACGAGCCGACGCGGAAGTGCAGCCCGTTGACGCCGTCGACGATCTTCTCGGCCATGCCGCCGATATTGCTGCAGATCATGGGACGTCCGTGATGGAAGGATTCCTGGATCACGATGGGGGAGTTCTCCCACCAGATCGAGGGAATGATCGTCCAGTCGATGGAGCGCATGAGGCGCGGCATCTCGCTGTTCTGATAGGAGCCGTAGAACCGTACCCGCGATCCGGCGCGCTCCACCAGGTTCCTGATCTTCTCCTGGAACGACTCCGGCTGCCGCTCCAGGTTGCCGCCGAAGATCATCAGCTGGGCATCGTCGCCCCAGACAGAATCCGGAATGCACGTGACCGCGTCGAGCAGCACATCGACGCCCTTGAACTGCGTGATCTGGCCGAAATAGCCGAACCGGGAGCGCCGGCCTCCGCGCTGAGGCAGGCTGCGCGGCGGCGCCGTTTCGGCAATATCCAGGCCGTTCTCGATGACGATGAAGCGGGATCGGTCCAGGCCCCAATCCACATAACGGTCGACGAGGAACTGGCTCGGCGACACGAAGAAGTCGGCGACGTCGAGAAGGCCGCGGATGAAATGCTCGCGACGCAGGAAGCGCGCGGGCGAGATCTCCGGGAAGCAGGCGTTGCAATCCGACGGCGAAGCCCTGTGGCAGAGTTTCGTGCCGCCCGTCTTCACCATCTGCCCGTGATGGCTGCAGATCGACAGGAACTCGTGGAACGTGATGACGATCACGCAATCGGGAAGCGCCCGGCGGACGGCATAGATCATCTCGAGACCCAGGCCGATGAAGTGGTGGAAGTGAACGACGTCGGGCCTCAGGTCCTTCAGGACGCGAAGGAAGTCGCGCTCGATTTCCTCCGTGTTCCGGTTCGAGAGGAGGAAATGGTCGTACTCGTCGGCATGATAGAGGAATTCGCCCTCGGTCTGCCGAAGGCTCATCAGGGCCGTACGGCTGTGCCGCGCGACCGGGTGGCCGACGCGGGCCAGGAAACGGGATTCGACGTTGCCGATCCGGTTGAGGCCCTTGTGCAGGTTATACGCGGCGATCTCGGCGCCCCCGAGGGAGAAGCTCGGATGGCCGTGCGAGACGATGAGGACGCGGGGAGAGGGATTGGACATGCTTTGACTACCTCATGTTGTTGATGAGGAGCGACCACTTGCGGTCGAAGCTCCAGCGATCGACTTTCTGGGCCAGGCGGTGCACCGGAAAAGCCGTGGGGCCGACATCGTTGTCGGCCGAGATCATCTCGACATCCGGCAGCCAGACCGCAGGCGTCCCTCCGAGCCTCATCTTGAGGCAGAGGTCGCGCCCCTTCTCGCCGGCGCCCAGATAGGAGCGCGTGAAGCCGCCGACCGATGCGATGGATTCGCGCGAGACGATGCAGCAGGACAGCGATCCGGCGATGACCTCCGTCGGCTGGGACCCGCGCACCACGTCGCGCGGATACCCGATGTAGCGGTCGACGAGCTTCTGCTCCTCCTGGTCGAGCCAGGTTCCCGCGAAGCGGATGGAATTGTCCTCGTAGAGGATCGTCGGGCTGATCATCGCCTTGCCGCCGCGATTGCGATAGGCGCGCTCCAGCGACGAGATCCATCCGGCCTGCCGGGGCAGGACGCCTGCGGCGAGAAAGATCAGCGTCTCCGCCTTCGTCGCCTGAATGGCGGCCTCGAACGCGTCGCAGGCGTCCTGCACGCCGCTTGCGCCGATCACCCGGACCTTGATGCCGTAGAAGCGCGAGAGCCGTTCCGCTTCCGGGGCGATGCTGTCGAAGGCCTCCAGGGGCGCTGCGACGATGATCGGCATTTCCTTCGTCTCGGAATCCAGCGCGAGAAGCGACAGGGTCACGGCCGTTTCCTCGACATCGACCCCGGCGCCGACCACCAGGGCCCGGCCGGTTTCAGAATCATCGAAGTCGAAGTCGCGGATTTCCGTCACCGTGGGCGCGGGCGCCGCCATGACCTGCATCATGGGACCGATATGACGCTCAATGGCGGCGCCGGCTGCCGCCGTGCGCGGGTCGAGAGGCGAGATGAGCCGCTCGAGAGAACGGCGGGACATGCCGCGCAGCGGCGTGAGCGGATAGAACGCGACATTGTCGCCGACCGCCATCTCGAAATAGACCGGCCCATCCGCGGCCGACGGCGGACCGGGGACGAAGGCCAGGAAGCCGTGATCGTTGCGGGCCGGATCGAGACGTCCGGCGAAGAGGCCGTTGTGCTGAAACGCCGACGAGACGTCCGACCGGGGGAGGCGGGTCCAGGTCTCGTCGATCCGCTGCTGGGTCGCGCCGGACCTCAGGGTGAGGGAATCCACGTGGCCTTCCGGATCGAGCATCCAGCCGGCCACCAGCATCCCGCCGCCGGGAATTTCGGCCACCATGTCCATGCCGAGGCGGACCGGCACTTTAAGATCCGACACGGTGTCGCGACCGTCGAACCGCTCTCCGGCCCGCCGGAGCGTCAGCATGGTGTCCGGGTTCGCATTCGCGCGGACCAGGCCGTCACGGATATGGGCGGGAACGTCCGTCGGGGACAGGAGAACGCGGCGCTCATAGACTTCGAGGCTGCGCCACCCGTCCCGTCCCCGGAAGAACAGCGTCTTGAGCTTGCCGGGATCGATCACCGATGATCCCGTGTCGAGCAGGCCCACGAAGCCCTTGCCCTGCTCCCCGAGGTCATTGCGGGGAACCGACGCCGACTTGAACTCGCCGGCCATGAGACCGTCATGGGCGGCAAGGACGCGCACCCGGTCGCACGGCAGATCTGTGGCCCAGCCTTGAAGGAACACATGCCCCGTGTCGATCGAGCCGATGACCTCGATCCAGCCATCCGTCGGGCCCGCGGCGCCGAGCACCGAAACGGCCGCCTCCAGGCGCTTCTGATTGGTCTTCCCGCCGATCAGGGCATGAACGATGCGGTCGATGACGACCGGGGCCCGGTCTCCGGAATCGGCGGAGACGATTCGGATCAGCGTGGCGAGCGGAACCGCCGGCTTGACGAGGGTGTAGCGGATCGGCGGCCCGTTGCGCCGCATCACCACCGAGCGCAGGCGCACCTTGGCGGCGAGGCGGATCGGCACGATGGCGACGAAGCCAACCGCAGCATCCTCAGGCGCATCCTTCCGGGCCCAGGAGACGGTATCGGCCTTCATGGACATGGACGGATCGCCGTTGAGCAACGTTTCGATCCGGTCGGCCATAGCGTCGGCCACGCCGGCGATCAGCGCAAGGTCGTCGCCGATCGGGGTGACGAGGGCGCTCTCGCCGTCGAGAGGCAGCTCGCGCATTTCCAACGGTTGCGTATTGTACTGCATGGGAGACCTGAATTTCCGTTCGATGACCGTTTCCGCTCGCGCTTCGACAGGGGACTACCAGGGAGGATGGCGCAGGAGGACGATGAGGGCCGCGATGGCGCTCACGGCGGAAATTCCCCCGAACGCCATCAGCAGCGCGACGGCTCTTCGCATCGGCCGGTCGACGGAGGATCCGAGGTCGTCGATCTGCTTTCCGAAATCCGCCAGAACCCTGTCGAAGCGCATGTGGAAGACTTCGATGTCGGAGATCTTCTGGGCGAGGTCGGTCTGATTGGCCCTGACCGCGTCGAGAGCCGCCGCGATGCCGTTCTCCTCGGCGACGATTTCGTTGATCTGCGTCGACGTTCCCCGAAGACTCTCGACAGCCTCGCGCTGCAGGATCTGCGAGCGGCGTTGCGCTTCGATGAGCAGTTCGAGCCGGTCGAACACCCGGTTCAGCGGCGCGTTGATCGCCGCCTCGGCCGCGCGCTCGTCCTGGCTCGGAGCCTGCAGGACGAGTTCCTCGCCGGTCGACGGGGAGATCGCCACGACGGAGAGGCTGGCGGTGCCTTGGCCGGCCGTGTCCGGCAGCTCGATCTCGAAGGCGTAGCCGCCGTCGCCGATCCCGTTGCGGCGCAGGTCGACGCGCGGCATGTCGGCCGTGGTCGATGCGAGGTTCTCTCCGTTCAGGCTGATCCGGACCAGGAGGCGTTCCGTCGGGCGGGTGCGATCCCAGACCCATCCGTACAGGCGCCGTCCTTCGATGGCGTCGACGCGCCCCTGGAGCTGCGGACCCGCCGGTACGGCCACCGCATTCTTTGATTGTGCTGTGCTCATGCCGCGTTCGCCTTCAGTTCGATGATATCGGCGCCTTTGAGAAGGCCGCGATAGAGAGTGAGGTGCCGCTCCGCGACGGTGGTCATGTCGTCAGGCGGAGTGATCCCGCCGGCCAGCGTGTCCCAAAGATCGGGTGTCTCGATGGCCTGCCGCATGGTGCGGGCGAGCAGGGACGGGTCGTCGGGGCGGACATGAAGGCCGTCGATCCCGTCCCGCACGGCTTCCGCCATTCCTCCGATGCCGCTGGCGATGACGGGACGCCGATGGGCGAACGCCTCCTGGATCACCAGGGGGGCGTTCTCCCACCAGACCGACGGCACCACCACCCAGTCGACTGCCGCCATGAGGCCCGGAACGTCCTCACGCCCATAGGGCCCGAGCCTGACGACCTGCGGCTCCGTCTCGTTGAGAAGCGTGTCGATCTTCTCGACGAACTCCTTCGCCTGAAATGGCGCGCCTCCGTGCAGGCGAAGCTCGAAATCATCGACGCCGTCCGCGATGAGGCGCTGAGCCGCCTTGAGGAGAACGGGAACGCCCTTCCAGGGATTGAGGTTGCCGAAATACCCGAACACGGATCGCCTGCCCGATGGAGCCGAGCGATGAGCGGACGGCACGACGGCGGGGCGCCCATTGGGGACGATCTCGATCGAACCGGACGGAAGTCCCCAGCTGACGAAACGCTCCTTGAGGAAGCGGCTGGGGGCGACGAAACGGTGAACTTGGTCGAGATGGGTCCGGATATAGGTCTCGCGAAGAAGAAAACGGTCGGCCGGGATGTTCGGAAAGCATCCGTTGCAGCGATGGGGCGTTGCGCGGTCGCATCGCTCCTTGCCGGACGTCCGCATCATCAGCCCGTCGTGGGCACAGATGGGGAAGTAGTCGTGGAGCGTCATGACGATGCGGGCGTTCGGCAGAATGCGTCGCACGAGCGCGATGAACTCCACGCCCATGAGCAGGACATGGTGAATATGGACGATGTCGGGCCGAAAATCTTCGAGCAAGCTCACGAGATGAGGAACGACTCCGTAAGCATCGATCTGGCTCAGGTTGAACTGATCGAAATGCCCGCACCACATGACGACTTCGTCCGGTGCGCCTCCGGGGGACTGGAAGCTCGTGCCCGGCCTTTGCCCGCGATGGAGATTGTTCGTCGCGGCCAGGAACAAGGCTTCCACGTCGGGACGCGAGCGGTATTCCCGGAAGAGATCATGGGCGAGGATTTCCGTCCCGCCAGGATGAAAATCCGGATGATTGTGGGCAACGACCAGAACGCGTGTTGTCACGTGCTCTCCTCCGGCTTCACGGCGATGATGACATCCTGGTAATGAGTGCTTTCGATCCCCCGCCAATGGCCGAGGCTCAGGCGACGGATGTGAAGACCGGCCTTCTTGAGAATGTCCTCGATGATCCCCGCGTCGAAGCCGATGGCGCCGAGCGGCGCCAATGGGTCTCCGTACCATGTCCCGGGCATCTTCCCCCGCGTGAAGCGCGGACGGGCTGTCTGCCTGTCCGGATCGCCCGCCGCGACCACGAAGGCGGTCAGGAACAGGCGGCCACCAGGCCTCAGCAGGCGCATGACCTCTCGCGCGTAGGCGGCAATCTCAGCTTCCGGCAGATGGGTCGCGACGGACACCATCGTGACGAAGTCGAACTTCGCGTCGGAGAACGGCAGGACGATCTCATGGCCTGCTATCGCTCCACCCGGATTGTACAATTCGTGCGCCACATCCACGCGGCAGAACCGGAAATTCGGGTATGACGCCGTGATGTTCTGCACGCACCACTCGATGCCCGCATTCACAGGGTCTACGCCTTCATAGAAGGCTTTCTCTGGATCGAGGTACTGCGTCAGTGGAACGGCCATTCGACCGATGCCGCATCCTATGTCGAGCACCGCGTCGGTGGGCTGAAGCCCGCCGATCCGAACGAAGTGGCCGAGATACTCGACGCCGATCGCACGATAGTCGCCATCACCGACGAAGACGTTCTCCGGTGGAGGAGCCGGCAAGGAATTATCCTGCGCGATCCGCTCCATCATATGCTTGAGAACCGCGTCTGCATCCGGACCGAGGCCCGGCGCGCGCGAAGCGTTCGTGAGATCGAACTGCGCATTCATATGGCGACATTCCTTCCTTTACGGGGACGTCCGGTTTGCATTGCGGCAATCATGACATCGCGCCAGCGCTCGGTATGGAGGGCGCAATTGTACTGCCAGGCGATCCCGCGCATGTACTCGGCGTTGAGAGACATCGACCGCCGTTCGAGGTGGTAAAGTTCGATGTCGGGGACGTACGCGATCTTGCGCTCCGTCATGGTTATTTTGAGGCAGAGATCGCTGTCTTCGTAATCTCCGACCACATAATCCTCCGTGAAGCCGCCGACGGATTCGAACAGGGACCTCGTGGTGACGAGGCAGGCGCCGGTCACGGCGGGAACGACGCGTTCTTCGCAGGCCGGAGCGTAGTCGCGCGGCATGCCTTTGTGAAAATGCTGGTTGAGCCAGTAGCCGCGATGGTCCTGCGAGAAGTACATGCCCGCGTGCTGGATCGATCCATCCTCGAACAGGAGCTTGGGTCCGAGGGCGCCGATTCGGCGGCGACCGTTCAGGCGCGCGGCCAGCGCTTCAAGCCATCCGGGAGAGACCGGGATGATGTCGGAATTGACCAGCGCGAGAACATCGCCCTTCGCGATGGATGCGCCGACATTGTTGGCGCGCGCATATCCGCCGTTTCTCTCCATGATGGCGAGAACAACTGGAAGCGCGTAGACCAGATGGAGTCCACCCAGGAGATGCTCGACCTCCTGAGCCTGCTCGGGAGAGTCGAGCACGTAAATGAGCTCCGCGTTCGCGCGAATCCATGGATCGGCCGCGAAGGCGGCGATCTGAAAGCGAAGGAACTCCAGGTTCCGGTAGAGCGGAATGATCACCGACGCTTTCGGACGTTGGTGAGAGATGCCGATTCTTCGGATCGAGGGCCGCCCGATTCGATTGCGGACCTGAGCATGAAGATGGGCGATGGCCGGCCGGAGGACCTGCGTCAGGACGGATTGGTCCACATGCTGCGCCGGGATGGCGCGCAAAGCCATGGCGCGAGCCTCCGCCGGATCGGCCGGTTGGGGACGCGGCACGAGAGAATGGCGTGCGCCGGATTTCAGACGCAGATGAAATCGCGGTTGCAGGTTCTGCGCCGCGCCCGTGCCTGTCGGGGCCAGAACGGCGAAGCCCGTGGCTCCCTGGCGGGACCCTTTCGTCGCCCCTGCAACTTCGACGGGAAACGTGAACAGGTCCTTCGTCAGATCGAGCGGTTCGCTCTCGGAGCTGCCGATTTCTATCCCCGAGAAGAGGTTGACCGGGTCACGATACCACCCCGTCACCAGGGTTCCCGCAGATGTCGACAGCGCGGAGATGATCTCGGCCGACGGAGCCGTGGGGCTGCTCGAAAGCCGGCGCGGGCGCAGGGGAGACCGCAGTTGCAGCTCGAGCGCATAAGCAGGACCCGCTGCGGAACGTTCGGCGATCTCCTTCAGCACGTGCTCCCGCAGGCCGGGCGCCGCATGCGCCTGCTCGCGGAACCAACGTTCGATGGAGGGGAGGCGTGCATCCGGCTTGAGAAGGCGTCGGACGGACAGGCCTCCGGGGCCGATCAGAATGAGGAGAGGATCGTCGGCGGGAATCCGCGCGCGGTCGATCAGGAGATGAACGACATCCCGCCCGTCTTTCCCATTTCGAATCCTGTGGGGAAGGGCATGAATGCGCGTCGGTCCATTCCTGCCGAATGTATAGATCGCGTCGATCTTGCCGAATCCCGTGACGAGCGACGTTTGCGCCAGGACGAAATCGTCTGCGATCTGCGCGATGGCGACAGCCTGTCCGGGCGTCGGGGCCATCTGCGTGAGAAGGTCGCCCAGAAGGCCGATGAAGGTTCTGTCCCGCCGCAGGCGGAACATCGCGCCCCATACGTTGAACAGGGCTGACGCGAGAGCCACGCGACCATGAGCGTCGATGCCGTCGAGGAGGTCCTCGGCGTCCGCCGGGGCCGGCGTCACATCGCGATCAATGGTGACGGAGCTTCCATGGCCGCCCGTTTCGAGGCGGAGATCGAGGCGTGCACGTTCGTCGTCCGGACGTTGGAAAACCCAGAAGAGGCGTGCTCCTCCACCGGGCAGGGAAAGGCGCAGCGACGCGGAAGGCCAGATGTCTTCGCCGCCGCTCCTGAGGCTCGACGGCGAGCCCCGCTCAGTGTGCGGCACGTCCCAGGTGAGCAGAACCACATCGCGCCCGAGAGACGCCACCTTCGGGGAGGCGAGGTCATCGGCTGGTGATGCGAGCATGGCAAAATCCGCCATCGCTTTCTTGTCTCCATCTGTCCTTGTGGGATGCCGCAGAAGCGCCCGCGGCATCCGCTCTTTGCCGTAGAGGCGGATCAGTGAACCGAGAAGTAGTCGCTCGGGTTGCTGTTGATGTCGTCGGCGTTCACGTTCACGAGGGTGACCGTGTCGCCGTTTCCGAGATCGACGATCGTGTTGTGGCCCACCTGATGGACACGACCGGCAAGATCCTCGGCCGAAGCGATATCGGTTCCGTTGATCCCCTTGGAGATCTGCAGGATGTCCTGGCCGGCCTTGAAGTCGAGGATGACGTCGTTGCCGCCACCGCCGCTGAAGACGAAGGTGTCGCCACCGGCGCCACCCTGAAGGATGTCGTCGCCCGCGCCGCCATCCAGGATGTCGTCGCCGGATCCGCCGCGCAGGATATCGTCGCCGGCACCGCCCTGAAGAATGTCGTCTCCGGAGCCGCCTTCGAGAACATCGCTGCCGTCGCCGCCGCGGAGGATATCGTTGCCGTTGCCGCCGCGAAGGTAGTCGTCACCGGCGCCGCCGAGCAGGATGTCGTCGCCGTTGCCGCCGAACAGGATGTCGTTTCCGGCATCGCCCTGAAGCACGTCGGCTCCGTTGCCGCCGAACAGAACATCGTCATCGGCGCCGCCGGAGATCCAGTCGTCTTCGTTGCCGCCGAAGAGTGTGTCCGCTCCGGCGCCGCCCAAGAGAGCATCGCTGTCGGCGCCGCCGAAGATCAGGTCGTCGCCGCCGTTTCCGAAGATCACATCCGGTCCGTGCGTGCCGTGCAAGACATCGCTTGAGGCTCCACCACCAATAGTCGCCATATCTCTCATCCTTGTTGTCAGCACCGGGCAAGCCGCGACGCACCCGGTTGCATGTTCGAGCCAAAATGAAGCGCTATTTGCGCAAGGAGATTTCCGGGAGGTGCTTATGTCGAGAATGTCCCGGTGTGCATTAAGTAAAACAATGAGTAGTACTTGTAAATCCTAAAGTAGTATTTTCCTGAGGCATCAATGTACTAGAATATATAAGTCAATATTGTCTTTTATTTGTTTGAATTTATTTTGTGGGTTTATTCAATATGTTTCGAAATTCGAACTAATATTTGCGCGTCGCTTCACGCGGTGGAAGCGCGGTCGAACGTGAGCGATGCTGAAGGGCTTCGGATCATTCCTCCCGGAATGCGCGGTCGAAGCTTTCGGTGATCGGGGCGAGCAGGTAGTCGATGGCGCGCCGGGGTTTGTTGACGATCAGGACCTCTGCCGGCATTCCAGGATAGAGCGCGACCTTGGAATTCGCATTCAGGCTTTCGGGCGCGATCTCGGCGCGTGCGACGAAGTAGGCGTAATTGTTCCGGTCGTCCATCTGCTGGTCGGCTGAAAGGTAGGTCAGCTTTCCCGCGAGGGGCGGGGTGCTGCGGCTGTTATAGGCGGTGAGCCTGATCTGGACCGGCGCGCCGACGCGCACGGCATCGACGTCGCGAAGGCCGATCTTGGCCTCGACGATCAGCGGTTCGTTTTCTGGCACGATGTCGAGAATGGGCTGACCGGCACCGATAACGCTGCCCAGGGTATGGGAGCGGATATTGGTCACGATACCCCTCTCCGGAGAGACGATCTCGACCCGTCGGAGAATGTCGGTGGCCGCGTCGATCCGCCCGACCGTATCGGCGAGCTCGAGTTGCGCGGTCTGGATGTCCGATGCGACCTGCTGCTGGAAATCGTTTCCGAGGGAGAGGATCTCCAGTTCCGCCGCCGCCTTCGCCTGTTCGGCCTTGGCCTTGCGGGACACCAGTTCGCCGGCATTGCCCTTAAGCTGGCTTTCGCGCGTCTGCATTTCCGTAAGGCGCGGACGCGGCGCGTAGCCTTTCTCCACGAGGCCCGCGATGGCCTTGAGCTCCCGGTCGAGCAGTTCCGCCTGCCGGGTATTCGCCTCGGTCTGGGACTGCACGGCCTGGAGTTCCGCCACCTGCTGGGCGATAGTCTTGCGCTGGATGTCGACGCGGCGGTTGAACATCTCGCGCCGCGCCGTGAAGTACTTGCGTTCGGCGTTCAGGATATCCTCGGCCGTCGGCCCGCCCGCCTGGAGCAGGGCGTCGGGAAAGGTGAGGTCGTCGAGCCCGGCCTGTTCGGCGCGCAGGCGCACGAGCCTCGCCTCGAGGCCGAGCCGTCTGGAGCGCAGCTGTTCGAGTTCGGCCTTCGCCCGCGTATCGTCGAGGCGCAGCAGCGGCTGCCCGGCCTTCACGACCTCTCCCTCGTGGGCGAGCAGGGTCTTGAGGATGCCGCCTTCGAGATGGCTGATGGTCTTGCGTTTGGAATCGACCACGACGGTGGCCGTCGCGATCGCGGCGCTGTCGAGATGCGCCGAGAAGGCCCATGTGGTGAGGCCGCCGAGACCGAGGAAGATCGTCGCCAGACCGGCGATCACCGGCCCGCGATAGGACGGCTCGCCCAGATCCCGCGGCGGGAGGCGGTCTCTTGTCGCTTCGACATGAACGGTCGCGTAGGTCGCCGGCACGAACGGCTTCCGTTCCACGATCTCAGAACGCTTTCTCATGCGCTTCCTTTCACGGCGGCAATCGGCTTCTCGCCGGGGGTGATCGAGCTGACGACGGATGTCCGTGGGCCGAACTGGCTGATCCTGCCCTCCTGGAGAACCATGAGCTTGTCGGCGGCCTGCATGACGGAGGGGCGATGCGCGATCAGGATGATGATGGCGCCGTCGGCGCGCAGGGCCTCGATGGTGCGCACGAGCGCGCGCTCGCCATCCGTATCCAGGTTGGAATTGGGCTCGTCGAGCACGACGAGGCGCGGCCTGCCGTAGATGGCCCGCGCCAAGCCGATCCGCTGGCGCTGGCCGCCGGACAGGGCGAGGCCGCCGTCGCCCAGGGGCGTGTCGTATCCGAGCGGCAGGCGGCCGATCATGTCATGGACATCGGCGAGGCGGGCCGCCTCCAGGACGAGGCGCGGATCGCTATCGCGCATCCGGGCGATATTGTCGCGGATCGTCCCGTCGAGGAGCGACACGCTCTGCGGCAGGTAGCCGACCATGTCGCCGAACGAGCCGCGCTCCCAGAGATAGACGTTGTTGCCGTCGAGATAGACGCCGCCGGACGTGGGCTTGGTCACGCCGATCAGCGCGCGGGCGAGGGTGGACTTGCCGGCCGCCGAGGGGCCGACGATGCCGAGCACTTCGCCCGGCGACAGGGTGAACGAGATTCCCTTGAGCACGGGCACGTCGGCTCCGGGCGGGGCATAGACCAGCCGGTCGACCGTGAGGTCGCCCTGGGAGCGCGGCGTCGGCTTGGTCTCGCGCTTGGGGGCCTGGTGCTCGATGAGATCGGTCACATTCTTCCAGGCCGAAAGGGCCAGCACCCATTGCCGCCATCCGTCGACCATCGAGTCGAAGGGCAGGAGCATGCGTCCCATGATGATGCTCGACGCCACCATCGAACCCGGGCTGACTTCCTGCTTGATGACCAGAATGGCTCCGACCGACAGAACGGCGATCTGCATGGCATACCGGCAGGTTCGCGTGAACGACGCCATGGCGCGGCTCCGGCGCGTCACCACATCCAGGAGATCCTGCGTGTGCAGCTGGGAATGCCGCCACCGCTCCGAGAGGGCCGGGAGCATGCCCATGGCCTCGATCGCCTCGGCGTGACGGAGGGTGCCGCCGATCTCGCTGATGCTCTGCAACGACGATTCATTGGCGCGCTTCATGGCCCTGCGCGTCAGGAAATCGGACAGGAGGCTTAAGGAAATGATGATGGTGGCCGAGACCAGGGCCACCAGGCCATAGAGCCAGTGGAGGGCGAACAGGACGCCGAGAAAGATGGGAGCCCAGAAGGCTTCCAGCGGGACGCTGATCGCGTTGCCGACGATGAAGGTCCGGATGTCGTTGAGGTCGCGGATCGCCTGGCCGGACTTGGAGATGCCCTTCGTCACGGAGGCCGATATCGCGGCTTCCAGGACCGGGAGGTTCAGCTTCCTGACCAGCTTGCTCGCCATCACCTGATAGGTGAGGGCGCGCACATAGTCGAGGATGCAATAGATCGCGAGGCCGATGGCGGAGACGATGATCAGCATGATCAATGTGTCCGTGCTCTGGCTGTTCACGACACGGTCATGTACCTGCAGCATGAAGAGAGGGACGATCAACTGAAGCACGTTGATGACGGCACTCAGGGCGGCCGCATAGGCCACGCCGGTCGCAAACGCTTTGCGCCCCTGGTGGAGGATATCGGCGGCTTCCGAATTGGCCGTTTTGCTCATGCAGGAATGGCTCCAAAAGAGGCAATGATGCGGCAGATCAAAATTTTGCCTAAAAGATATTCGAAGATATTTATGAATCATCGATGGTAGAGCGTCTACCCATAAAGTATGATTCGCCTAACAATAAAAGTCTCTGGCAGAGGAAACAACAGTAAGGACTATCCAAGGTTGTTTAGTTTAACGCTTGGATAAGCCACCAACGCCAAGAGAAATATCAAATTAGTTCGAATTTCGAACTAATTTGATTGGCCAATAATGGGGTATAATATGCAAAATATATCAAACTCCTTGCCTTGGATCGTCGCGCAGGACGATCCGGAACCTCAACTGCCTGCGGCCTTGCAGGATCTGTACCGGAGGAGCGATGCGCCCGTGAGCCGCCCGGAAAGCCCTGAGGTGCCTCAGGCGGAGCCGGCAGGCATCAGCCATATCGAGATCGTTCGCGTGATCGAGAGATTGCACCGGCGCTCGCTCGATCTCGTGCGGGCTGATCTGATCGAGGCCGGGATCGACGATTTGAGTCCATCCCAGGTGATGATGCTTTTCACCATCGGGTCGAGCGAGCTGTCGGTCCGCGACCTGATCGAGCGCGGCTACTATCTCGGGTCGAACGCATCCTACAGTCTCAAGCGGCTCGTCGAGGCCGAGTATGTCATTCGCACGGCCTCGGAACGGGATCGCCGATCCGCCCGCATCCGCCTGTCGGAGAAGGGCCGCGCCTTGTGCGACATGATCAGGCGAAACGACAAAACCTATCAGCAGCTCGTGGCACGCAATGAAGCGGAGATGCGCGATCTGGAGACGACATTCCGGACACTGAAGCGCATCGAGCAGACATGGAGCAATGCCGTCCGCTATCGCGACATGGGAGCGGACGAGTAATCCGTCTCTGCGTCCGTGCATCGTCCTGATCCGAGCTGGAATCCATCGCGGCCCATGGGCAGTAGAGCGGGTTCTTGACCAGACAGGTGCAGGGCGCTCCAGCAGTCGCTCGAAGAATGGCTCGTCTGCAGACGAAAAGCCAAAGGCGGCGTTCGGGCGGCAGGGATGAAATGGATGCCGACAACTGGCGATACATATTGCAGAGGATCGATCCTGGCATGTTGCAGGAGCTGATGAGAACCGAATCGATTTCCGTCCGAAATTCGGACCATGTTATTTTCGAACCTGTATCCGATCGTAAGAAGCTTTTGATTGTCTTTGCCTATATCGACCAGAAACCCGGAACGCGATCGCATTCGAGTTTCCTGCGCGACGTGGATTGCAAGAAGCTATTCCTGAATCCCGGCCGGAATGCGTGGTATCAGACAGGGATTCCAGGCGTTGCGTCCTCCTATACGGGTCTCCTGGCATTCCTTAGGGATGTGAGATCTGACTTCGGCGACCACGAAATCCTATGCCTGGGTCATTCGATGGGGGCTTTCCCCGCCCTGGGCATCGGCGTCGCCATCGGGGCCGACCGCATCCTGGCATCCGCTCCGGAATATATCCTGAACATGCCGGGCAGCCTGAGCATCCGGCACCTGAAGGACGCGCGGATCGACTGCGCGGATCTGACGCCGGTTCTGTCCGCCAATGCCGGAAGCTCCATCACGATCCTGGCCGGCAGGCAGAATGCCTTCGACATGGAGGTCGCAAGCCGGTTGGGCACGTTCCCGCATACGGAAGTCATCGAGCTGGAAACGGGCCACAACACGTTTCCCTACCTGAAGGACGTCGGGAAACTCGGCGCAACGCTCGAAGGCTTCGTCGAGGGCCGGGACCTTCGGTCGATCGTCGCCGGCACGTGATGCCGGCGGCGAAGCGGTGAAGTGGGATCTGCCGCGTTTTACGGCGATACGGATCCACTTTGCCGCGGAGTGCCTTCGTTCTTCGGCTGGCGGATATGCAGGGCGATGACGTCCTTGAGCCGCTGCGCATCCCGGGCGCCGAGAGCCTCGACCATGGCATGATGTTCGCGGCTCGACTGTTCGACGCGCGCCCGCGTACTCCATTGGCCGGCCAATGCGGACGAGGTCCTGCTGCGCAGATCCGTCACCAGAGAGGATAATTCCGGATTGGAGCACAGGCCGAGAAGCTCGCGGTGAAAGGCGAGGTTCGCCTCGTATTGCTCCAGGACCGTGCCGTGGAGGATCATCTCGTCGAACCTGCGGGCAAGGGCTTCGATCCGCTCGATGGCCTCGGAGGTCGCGTTGGCCACGATGCTGTCGACGGCAGCCGTTTCGAGAATGACCCGCAGCTCGAGAATGTGGGCCGTCTGCTCCCCGTCCGGCAGAACGACGTGATAGCCCCGGTTGGGCACATGCTGCACCAGCCGCTTCTGGGTCAGGTAGTCGAGCGCGCGGCGGACGTCCGGGCGGCCCGATCCGTAGCGCTGCTCGAGATCGATCTGCTTCAGCCATGTGCCGGGGGCGAAGGCGCCGGACTGGACATCGCGCGCGATCAGATCGGCGACATTCATCCAGGCCTTCTTCAAGGGAGCATCCGTGTCGGTCATGGAATGTCGTCACGTCCTTTGGGGTGCACTGCTCCTCCTTTAGGCAGAAAGCGACACGACCGCAAAATCATTCGCCTTGTCTCCTCTTGCATAGCATCCGGAGCTGTGCATCATATTGGTACCAATTTTGGCTAACATTCAATTGGTATGGCAGGGACCTCTCCAGGCGGCGGGTCCGTGGGGCCATGCAGGAAGGGTCAGGGCGTGGCGGCAAAGAATTCCTCAGAAATATGGGATCTAATCGAGGCCAAGCGCGAGGTCTTCTATGCCCTCAGCGACCGCGTCTGGGACATGCCCGAACTCAATTTCGAGGAGCACCGCTCCTGTGCCGAGCACGTGGCGGTTCTCGAGCAGCAGGGGTTCCGGGTCCCCCGCAATGTTGCGGACATCCCGACCGCCGTCATGGGCGAGGCGGGCGAGGGCGGGCCGGTCATCGCGATCCTGGGCGAGTACGATGCCCTGCCGGGGCTGAGCCAGGTTGCGGGATTAGCGGAGCAGAGGCCGCTCGTCGCAGGCGGCAACGGGCACGGCTGCGGCCATAACCTGCTCGGCAGCGGCGCGCTCATGGCCGCGACGGCCGTGAAGGACTATCTCGAAGCGCATGGCATCAAGGGGCGGGTCCGCTATTACGGCTGCCCGGCCGAGGAGGGGGGCTCGGCCAAGGGCTTCATGGTGCGGGCGGGTGTCTTCGACGACGTCGACATCGCCATTTCCTGGCATCCCGCGCCTTTCGCCGGCGTCAACAACCCGATCTCGCTCGCGTGCAACGAGTTGAACTTCCACTTCAGCGGGCGGGCCTCCCACGCGGCGGCCTCGCCTCATCTGGGCCGAAGCGCGCTTGATGCGGTCGAGCTCATGAATGTCGGCGTCAACTACATGCGCGAGCATATGCCGAGCACCGCGCGCATCCATTATGCGGTCACCGATACGGGTGGCATCGCGCCCAATGTCGTGCAGGCCAAGGCGACGGTGCGCTATCTGATCCGTGCCCGCGACCTGCCCGAGATGCAGGGATTGCTCCGTCGGGTGAAGAAGATCGCCGAGGGAGCGGCGCTCATGACGGAGACCTCCGTGCGCAGCGAGATCGTCAGCGGCGATGCGAACCTGGTCGGCAACACGCCTCTGGAGCAGTTGATGCACCAGAATCTGGAGCGGCTCGGGCCGCCCGTCTTCGACGAGAAGGACAAGGCCTTCGCGGCCGAGATCCAGAAGACGCTCTCGGTCGAGGACATCAAGTCGTCCTTCGCGCGCTTCGGGCTGAAGCCGCGCATGGGCGTCCCGCTCTGCGATGTGATCGTCCCGCCCGAAAGCGGTGACGGAACCCTCGTGGGCTCCACCGATGTCGGAACCGTCAGCTGGGTGGTGCCGACCGTTCAGATGCGCGGCGCCACCTATGCGGTCGGAACGCCCGGCCATTCCTGGCAACTCGTGGCGCAGGGCAAGGCTCCAGCCGCGCACAAGGGCATGGAGCACGCCGCGAAGGTGATGGCCGGAACGGCGGTCGATCTCCTTCTCGATCCCGCGCTGATCGAAGCGGCCAAGGCGGATTTTCGCGAGCGGCTCAACGGCACGCCATTCGTCAACCCGATACCGGATGACGTCGACCCGCCGGTTTCGGCGAGGAAGATCTCTTCCCAGGCGTGACGGACCACGCATCGTTTTTCCAACCACGACACAACCGGGCGCGACACGCTCGTGCACCATCGACAGAGGGATCATCATGAAGATCATCGGCAAGATTCTGGCATTCGCGCTCACGGGCGCGGCGCTCGCGCTCGGGACCGGCGCGACGGCGCAGGAGAAGACCTGGACGAAGGTCCGCATCGCCACGGAAGGCGCTTTCGCCCCGTGGAACTTCACAAAGCCGGACGGCACGCTCGATGGCTTCGAGATCGATCTCTACAAGGATCTGTGCAAGCGCATGAAGGTCGAGTGCACCATCGAGGCGCAGTCCTTCGACGGCATCATCCCGGCACCGAATGCAGGCAAGTTCGATGCGATCATGGCCGGCATGTCGGCCACCGCCAAGCGCGAGGAGGTGATGGCCTTCACCCAGCCCTACGGCACGACGGGCCAGACCTTCGCGGTGCTGAAGTCGGGGCCGCTCGTGAACATGCCGCTGAACGGCAAGATCTTCTCGCTGGCGACCAACGAGGCGGGCGCCGCAGCCGCCATCGAGGAGCTGAAGCCGGTCCTGAAGGGCAAGACCATCGGCGTGCAGGGTTCGTCGATTGCCGCGAACTTCCTCGACAAGTATCTGAAGGGTACGGCGGAGATCCGCGAATACAAGACCACTGAGCAGCACGACCTCGACCTGACGGCCGGGCGCATCGACCTGATCATGGCCTCGACGGCCTACCTGTCGGGCGCTGCCGCAAAGGTCGGCAACGAGGAGATGACGCTGGTCGGGCCGCGCTTCCAGGGCGGCATGCTCGGGCGCGGAAGCTCGGTCGGCCTGCGCAAGAGCGATCCGGAGCTGAAGGCGCTGTTCGACAAGGCCATCACCGAAGCGAAGGCCGACGGGACGATCGAGAAGCTCTCGATGAAGTATTTCGGCTTCGACGTCACGCCGCGCTGAAAATCCGTTCGAGCCGCTCCAACACTTTCAGGAGCGGCTTGGCCTCCGGGCCGAGCTCGTCCAGGATGCGGCGCTCGAACGCCGCCGCCTTCGGGACGATGTCGCGATAGACCTTCCGGCCGAGCTCCGTGAGGGTCAGGATTTCCTCCCGCCTGTCCTCCTCGCTCTCGCGGCGCTTGAGCCAGCGTCTCTCTTCCAGGGCGCGTACGGCGCGGCTCACCTTGGTCTTGTGCATGGCCGAGTGCCGCCCGATGGCCTTGGCGCCCATTTCCTCGAATTGTCCGAGGGTCGCCAGCACCCGCCATTCCGGGATCGTCAGGTCGTGGTGGGGGCCATAGACGGAGCGGAAATCCTGTGACACCGCCGAGGCGATCCGGTTGAGCCGATAGGGCAGGAATTGTTCGAGCTGGAGTTTGGTCATGGCGTTGTTGGTTACAAAATAGACAGTTACAGTCGCGACCAATTGTGGAGGTCACGACCATGAATGTCCAGAACCCATCCCTGAAAGGCCAAGCCGCCGAACGGCTCGAGAGCGCCATCCAGCCCGGCTACATGTCCGGCTTCGGCAACGGCTTCGAGACCGAGGCGCTGCCCGGCGCGCTTCCCATCGGCCGCAACTCGCCGCAGAAATGCTCCTACGGGCTTTATGCCGAGCAGCTCTCCGGCTCGCCCTTCACGGCGCCGCGCACAACCAACGAGCGTTCCTGGCTCTACCGCATCCGTCCGACCGTGACCCATTGGGGCGAGTTCCGGAAGGCCGATATCGGCCTGTGGCGCACGGCGCCCGCGGCCGAGGTGGAGGTGCCGATCGCGCCCATGCGCTGGAGCCCGATCCCGCTGCCGGAGGAGAGCGTCTCGTTCCTTGAGGGGATCCGCACCATCACCACGGCGGGCGACGCCGGCAGCCAGGCCGGCATGGGCGCCCATGTCTATCTCATCACCCGTTCGATGGTGGACGAGTATTTCTACAATGCCGACGGGGAGATGCTGTTCGTGCCGCAGCAGGGCCGTGTCCGCCTGTGGACGGAGTTCGGCATCATCGACATCGAGCCGGGCGAGATCGCCGTGATCCCGCGCGGCGTGAAGATCCGGGTCGAACTTGTCGACGGACCGGCGCGCGGATATTTCTGCGAGAACTACGGCGGCGCCTTCACGCTCCCGGAGCGCGGGCCCATCGGGGCCAATTGCCTGGCCAATCCGCGCGATTTCCTCACGCCCGTGGCGGCCTACGAGGACAAGGACGCGCCTTCGAAGATGTATGTGAAGTGGGGCGGCTCGCTCTGGGTCGCCGACATGGATCACTCGCCGCTCGACGTGGTGGCGTGGCACGGCAACTACGCGCCTTACAAGTACGACCTGCGCCGCTACTCGCCCGTGGGTCCGATCCTGTACGATCACGCCGATCCGTCGATCTTCACGGTGCTGACGTCGCCGTCGGAGACGCCCGGCACCGCCAACATCGACTTCGTGATCTTCCCGGACCGCTGGCTCGTCGCGGAGAACACCTTCCGGCCGCCGTGGTACCACATGAACGTGATGAGCGAGTTCATGGGACTGATCTACGGGGTCTACGACGCCAAGACCGGCGGCGGCTTCGTGCCGGGCGGCATGTCGCTCCACAACACGATGCTGCCGCATGGGCCCGACATGGATGCGTTCGAGAAGGCGAGCAACGTGGAGCTGAAGCCGCACCGGCTCGAAGGCACGCTCGCCTTCATGTTCGAGACGCGCTTCCCGCAGAAGGTAACGGCGTTCGCGGCAGGCACCGAGTCGCTGCAGAAGGACTACGCTTCCTACGGCCATAAGCTGAAGAAGCACTTCAACCCGAACCAGCGCTGAGGGGAAAGACGATAGTGCTCGATCACACGCATGACCCGAAGCGTCAAAGCTTCGTGCCCTCGGCCAACGGCCACCCGGACTTCCCGCTCCAGAACCTGCCGCTCGGGGTCTTCAGCCCCGGCGACGGCGCGCCGCGAGGAGGAGTGGCCATCGGCGACCGGATCCTCGACCTGCCGGCGGCTCTCGCGACCGGCCTCTTCACCGGCGAGGCCGCCAAGGCGGCGGAGGCTGCTTCCGGCGCGGCTCTCAATGGGTTTCTTGCGACGGGCGCAGGGCCTCGGCAGGCGTTGCGCCTGCGGCTGTCCGATCTGCTGGCTCAGGGCAGCCCGGATCAGGACAAGGTGGAGAAGTGCCTGCATGACGCAGCCGATTGCACGATGCACCTGCCGGCGCGCATCGGCGACTACACCGACTTCTACGTCGGCATTCACCATGCCACCAATGTCGGCAAGCAGTTCCGCCCCGACAATCCCCTGCTGCCGAACTACAAATACGTGCCCATCGGCTATCACGGCCGGGCCTCGTCCATTCGTCCCTCCGGCGTTCCGGTGCGCCGACCGCGCGGTCAGGCGAAGCCCGCGGATGCCGCGGCTCCCGGTTTCGGTCCGAGCCAGCGGCTCGATTACGAGCTGGAGCTCGGCGTCTGGGTCGGCCCCGGCAACGATCTCGGAGAGCCTATCCGCATCGACGAGGCGCCCAGCCATGTCGGCGGCTACTGCCTGCTGAACGATTGGTCGGCGCGCGACATCCAGGCCTGGGAATACCAGCCCCTGGGTCCGTTCCTGGCCAAGAATTTCGCCAGCACGGTCTCCGCCTGGATCGTCACGCCGGAAGCGCTTGCGCCGTTCCGGATCGCTCAGCCGCAGCGGCCCGATGGCGATCCCGCACCGTTGCCGTATCTCACCGATGAGGCCGACAGGAAGGAAGGCGCGTTCGACCTGGAGCTCGAGGTCCTGCTTCTCACGCCGGGCTTGCGGGAGAAGGGCCTGGCGCCGCATCGCCTCGCCGTGTCGAATGCGCGGCACATGTACTGGACCGTAGCGCAGATGATCACGCACCACACCAGCAACGGCTGCAATCTTCAGCCGGGCGATCTCATCGGAACGGGAACGATCTCGGGGCCCGATCGGGAGAGTTGCGGCAGCATTCTCGAGACAACGCTGGGCGGCAAGAACCCGGTCGTGCTCGCCTCCGGCGAGGAGCGGCGCTTCCTGGAGGATGGCGACGAGGTGATCCTGCGCGCTCGCGGCCGCCGCGAAGGCTATGCTCCCATCGGTTTCGGCGAATGCCGGGCCGTGATCCTGCCAGCGCTCTAAGGTTATCTCCATGAAGCTCTATACCTATTGGAGGTCCACCTCTTCCTATCGCGTGCGCATCGCCTTGGCCTTGAAGAACATCGAGGCCGAGCAGGCCTTCGTTCATCTTGTCCGCAACGGTGGCGAGCAGAACGCGCCCGCCTATCGCGCCATCAACCCGCAAGGCCGCGTGCCGGCTCTTGCGCTCGATGCGCAGAACGTGATCACCCAGTCCCCGGCCATCCTGGAATATCTGGAGGAGGCTTATCCGGACCCCGCTCTGCTCCCTGCCGATCTCGTCCAGCGGGCGAAGGTGCGCGCCGTCGCCTCGATCATCGGCTGCGATATCCATCCCCTGCACAATGTCGGCCCGCTCAACCACCTGAGGAAGAACTTCGGGCGCTCGGAGCAGGACGTGGCGGCCTGGATCGCCACATGGGTCGGGCAGGGGCTCGCCGCCGTCGAGGCGCTGATCGGCGACGAGGGCTTCTGCTTCGGGCCCGAACCCGGCATGGCCGATGTCTATCTGATGCCGCAGCTTTACGCGGCACGACGGTTCAACGTGCCGCTGGAATCCTATCCGCGCATCCTTCGCGTGGAGAAGCTCGCCGGCGAGCACGAAGCTTTCAGGAAAGCGCATCCCTCCGTTCAGCCGGATGCGGAGTAGTTTTTTGAGACAACCCCGGCTCTGAAACCGCCATCCTCATCCTGAGGAGCCGCGCAGCGGCGTCTCGAAGGATCAGGGCGCAGGGTGCGAGGCGAGCGTTATGTTCTTACTTTGTTCTTGACAGGGCGGACAAGCTCGGCTATATCGTTCGCATTCCCGCCCGCCGAGGGGCGCGCTCGCGAGGCGTCAGCCAGTGCGGGGCGGGAGGCGGTCCCGCCGCAGGTCTCGCACACCTGTGGTCGCGGGAGGTCGACCTTGGGCGCTCCCCAGCTGGTCCACCTGAAAAGAACCGCGTGCGAGGCGCCGTCCGGCTCTTCCACTCTCACACTCACAGCGAGCCGGGCGATGCACCGCACCCTCCCTCGACTGACCTTCAGGCTCGCAGCGC